>NZ_JADOVA010000001.1:0-1762952 GCF_015752255.1 Flavobacterium sp. CAN_S2 | reverse complement strand
GTGCAAAAGTACAACTTTCTTTTTAAATGGCAAGAAAAATTTGAAGTTTTTTTTAAGATAAATTTTATCTCGTTTACTTCTCTTTTCTTATCAATTTGTCAAAGGAACTTTGCGCGTTTTGCGGGGTGCAAAGGTAACATCCGTTTTCTAATCTCACAAGCTTTTTGAAATCTTTTTTAGAAAATATTTTTTCTGCTTTGATTCCTTTTGCTTGTCAGTATTTGAATGAACGTATGCGTTGTTGCGGGTGCAAAAGTACACCGTTTATTGAGTTATTCAAGCTTTTTAAACGCTTTTTTTTGATGTTTTCTTAACTTAAACTTTAAATCGCTGAAACAGTGAATTTTGAAAGTAAAAGTTTTTTCCTCTGTACAACCCGATCAGAAGTAAAGAATGACTTTATCCTACAAAACTAGGCGTTTCTCTAGCCTTAGCCAGTTTAACAACGGTTTGCTTTACCCATTCAATCTTGTTCAATTCATTATTTATTACCTGTTTTAGTGTTCTTCACGTCATACTTACTCCTATTGAAAGCTTGTCTTGCCTATTTTATATTAAAAAAAAGGCGAATCAATAAAAGGACTTTATACTATACCTTATATAGGAAATAAATTTTTTAATCACTACTATATATAAGGTGACCGGATTTTGTGTTCACGTGAGTTCTGATCCTCTTGATTAAAATGGATGTCCTAATTATTCATGGATCACGTTAGGGATAGCAGCGGAAAGCCCGCAGCCCCGCCTTTTTTTGGTGGGACGAGGACTTATAGCGGATAGCCCGACTCCTTATATAAAAAAGGCGGTTATCTTTTTTTGATAAATGCCTTTCTTTATATAATGAGGAACGCCCAAATTAACATTCTAATCGAAACGAATTGCTTTGACTGGGGAAATTTTGGTTATTATATAGGAAGGAATTAGTAATACCAAGAAACAAACGGTTACGGTGAGCACGTTTAGCAATAGAATGAATCCCCAATTTAGATAAACGGGTGCTTGATTGACATAATAGTTTTCAGGAGGAAGTTGGATTATCCCGAATTGTTGCTGGATTAGTAGTAATGAGATACCGATTAAATTCCCCCAAAATAGCCCTCTAACTATAAGATAAAAGGCGTTGTAAAGAAATATTTTTCGCACTGACCAATTATTAGCTCCCAACGCTTTTAGAATTCCAATCATTTGTGTTCGCTCCAGGATAAGTACCAATAGCGCTACTACCATATTAATAGTAGCAACTAGAATCATGACTACTAATATAACGATGATATTGAAATCAAATAGTTGAAGCCACTCGAATATATAACTATATTTCTCGATTATAGTTTTAGTATCTAATGTTGATGCTGTTTGCGCATAGACCTGTTCTCCGGTAGACTCAATTGCATTAAAATCGCTTACAAAAACTTCGAAAGCTCCGATTTGATCTGGAGTCCATTTATTGATGCGTTGCATGTGACGAATGTCTCCAATAATATATGTCGCATCGAATTCTTGAAAACCAGAATTAAAAATCCCAACAACATCAAAATTCCTCAAGTTATATCCTTTCTCTTTCATGAAGAACGTATTGAAAGAATCCCCCACTTTTAGATTTAACCTATTTGCAATAAACTGAGAAATCACCACTTCTTCATTCAAATCTCCTTTGCCATTTGGAATTCTTCCTTGAACGATGTACTCTTTTATATTGTCCCACTTATAGTCAGTCCCCACACCTTTGAAAATAATTCCTTCAAAAGCGGTTTCGGTTCTAATAATTCCAGCTTTACTGGCGATTGCTTGTATATGTTCCACTCCCGGAACCGATGTAAACTTTGGATAAAAATCCTGTTTCTTAGAAATTGGAACTAACGTAACCTCGGATTGATTGTTGTCGTAATTGGAAATAATAATGTGTCCGTTGAAAGCGGAAACTTTTTCTCGAATTTTTTGCTGCAGACCAATTCCTGTCGCCACTGAAACAATCATCATAATCATACCAATGGCAATTGCCGAGATTGCAATTTTTATAATTGGTGCAGATATGCTACTTTTATAGTCTCTAGCAGTTATAAGTCGTTTGGCAATGAAATATTCTAAATTCAATTTGATTGTGTTTCTAATTTGGATTTGCTTCGCCAGTTTGCGTTGCTAAAGCCAAAAATACAGCTAAAACACGAATTACACTAATTGGCCTTAATTTTATTTGAACCTATATATGAATCCAATTTTCAAAATAACGCTTCGGTTTATTTTTCTAACAATCATTTCGACATCCTGCTCTGCCAGAAAAACAGATATAGAAAGAAATACAACAAACGATTTGGAACAAATTACTAAAAATCCAAAAACAGAAATCATAACAGGAGCAGATAATTACGCCAATTATTTACATTTATTAAAGAATCAGAAAATTGGAATTGTAACAAATCAGACTGGAATTCTCTCCAATAAAACACATTTAGTAGATTTTCTAATAGAAAAAAATATTGCTATCCAAAAAATATTTGCTCCCGAACATGGTTTTCGCGGAACTGCTGATGCGGGCGAACATATTGTTGATGGGAAAGATTTTAAAACTGGACTGCCCATCATTTCACTTTATGGTGACAACAAAAAACCGAAACCGGAACAATTAGCTGGAATTGACATCATGGTATTTGATTTGCAAGATGTGGGTGCGAGATTTTACACTTATATTTCTTCGCTACATTATATAATGGAAGCCTGTGCCGAAAATAAGATTCCGCTTTTAATTCTTGACCGACCAAATCCGAACGGACGTATTGTAGACGGTCCAATTCTTGAGCGAGAGTTTAACAGTTTTGTAGGCATGCATCCAATTCCTTTGCTTCACGGAATGACAATTGGCGAATATGCACAAATGATAAATGGCGAGAAATGGATGAAAAATGGTATGCAATGTAAATTGACTGTTATTCCCTGCAGTAATTACAATCGAACAATGAATTATAGTTTACCTGTAAAGCCTTCGCCGAATCTTCCGAATGATCAATCAGTGAATCTTTATGCGAGTTTATGCCTTTTTGAAGGTACTAATGTAAGTGTGGGGCGAGGAACTGAAAAACAATTTCAGATTTATGGCTCTCCTTATTTACCCAAAAGTGATTTTAGCTTTATTCCAAAACCAAATTTTGGCGCACAAAATCCTGTTTACAATGGAGTACTTTGTTATGGCGAAGATTTGTCAACATATCCAAGACTGAATCAACTCGAATTAAAATGGTTGATTAAAGCGTATCAAACCACAACTGACAAATCAAAATTCTTCAATCTTTTTTTTACCAAACTTGCAGGAACCAAAAAACTACAACAACAAATAGAAGCTGGAACTTCGGAAGATAAAATCAGAGAAAGCTGGAAGAAAGGATTAATTGAGTTCCAGGAAATGAGAAAGAAGTATTTGATATACTAAAAAAGAATAAAGAAACAAGAAGCAAAGCTTACCATAAATTATTTATAAAGGTAACTTCTTCTTCATTTCCTCAACAATATTAAAAGCTGCAGGACAAATAGCAACATTTTTTAGCGTTAAGTCCGTAATTTGTTGAAACTTTTTTCTATCCGTATGTGGAAATTCTCTGCATGCTTTTGGACGAACATCATAAATCATACACGCATTTTCATTATCCAGAAAAGTACACGGTACACTTTGCAAAACATAATCTCTGTCTTCATCAATGCGAAGATATTGTTCAATAAACTGTTGTGGTTTTTGTCTAAGATATTTTGAAACACGTTCAATATCAGCATCTGTAAATAAAGGACCTGTTGTTTTACAACAATTGGCACATTTTAAACAATCTGTTTTCTTAAATTCAGCATCATGTAAATCTTGCATCACGTAATCTAGATTCTTTGGCGTCTTCTTTTTCAGCTTATCGAAATACTTTTTATTTTCGATATGCTTATCTTTGGCTTCTTTGGGAAGATTGTTTAAAATATGTTTCAAGTTTAAAATTTAAAGTTGGAACGACAAAAGTAGCAAACTTGAATCCTGAAACCTTAAACTTTAAACAAAAAAGATGAAAGACCTTTTTGGCAAAGCCATACTTGATTTTCAAACTAATAATTCTCCGGAAGATTTAATCACGGAAACCTCGATTACTGAAGAAGATGAAATGAGCGTTGAATATTTATTTCGTTCGTATGCCGAAATGCCAAAACTAGAGCAAAAAGCTTTACAACTTGCAAATGGAAAAGTTCTGGATGTAGGATGTGGCGCAGGAAGCCATAGTTTGTATTTACAAAACGAAAGAAATCTTGATGTTCATTCGATTGATATTTCTCAAAATGCAATTGAAACCTGTCATCTCCGAGGGTTAAAAAATGCTCAAGTTAAAAACATTCTTGAAATGGACTCTGACAATCCTGAAAATAGATTTGATACTATTTTATTATTAATGAATGGAACAGGTATTTTTGGAACTTTAAAAGACACCACTAAGTTTTTACAGAAACTAAGAAGCTTGCTAAATCCAAAAGGACAAATTCTTATTGATTCTTCTGATATCATTTATATGTTTGATAATGATGAAGATGGTGGAAAATGGATTCCAAGTAACGGATATTACGGTGAATTGACTTTTACAATACGTTATAAAAATGAAAAAGAAGACGAATTCCCTTGGCTGTATTTAGATTATAACACCTTACAAAATGCGGCTTTCGCTAATGGATTACAAAGCGAGTTAATTCTTGAAGGAGAACATTATGATTATTTGGCGAAGCTTTCAATTTAAAAGAATACATTTTAGCATGGAAAATACAGCATCAGAAAAATTACGTTATCCTATTGGAAAATTTATCGCCCCAGAAATCTATTCAAATGATTATCTCAATACTAAAATAACAGAAATCGCCAGTTTCCCAGAACGATTAAAAAAGGAAGTGGTTTCGCTAAACGAAGAACAACTCAACACGCCATACCGAGAAAACGGCTGGACTGTTCGCCAAGTTATTCATCATTGCGCAGATAGTCACATGAATTGTTTCATCAGAATCAAATGGGCACTGACTGAAGATAAACCAACAATAAAATTCTATCATGAAGATCGTTGGTCAGAATTACATGATAATTTAACAATGCCTATTCAACCTACTCTCTCATTTCTGGAAGGTTTACACTTTCGCTTAGCATATTTAATGAATAGTTTATCTGAAGCTGACTTGGAAAAAACCTTTATTCATCCTGAAAACAACAAAGAATATAAAATAAAAGAGGTAATAGGAACTTATGCTTGGCATGGAAACCATCACTTAGCACATATCACAGAATTGAAAAAACTAAAAGGTTGGTGATTGATCGCTTAAACAATCTTTCTAAATGTAGAAAATGCCAAATACAGATCGTAGTTGGCATTTTTTTTAAGGAATATTCAAATATTTATGGGTTTGTAAAGAAACACGCCATTTTGGATTGTTCATGACATAATCTACAATTAGCGGCGTCATTTCTTCTTTTTTACTCCATTCTGGCTGAAGAAATAAAATAGCATTAGGATTTACTTTTTCAGCTTGTTCTTCGGCAAAAATAAAATCATGCTTATTATAAATGATTACTTTTAACTCATGCGCATTATCATAAACTGTTTCCGTTGGAAGTTTATTTTTCTTTGGAGACAGACAAATCCAATCCCAAATTCCCGTCAACGGATACGCTCCAGAAGTTTCAATATGAACTTTTCTATTATTCTCTTTTAACTTTTGCGTCAGCAAAGTCATATCCCACATCAATGGCTCACCACCAGTAACAACAACCGTTTCAGAATATTTACTAGCATTAGCAACAATTTGTTCAACACTGGTTGGTGGGTGCAATTCAGCATTCCAACTTTCTTTAACATCGCACCAATGACAGCCTACATCACATCCGCCAATTCTTATAAAATATGCCGCCGTTCCCGTATGAAAACCTTCCCCTTGGATGGTATAGAATTCCTCCATCAATGGAAGCATAGCGCCTTTATTAACTTCTAACTGTATTTCTTTTGATAACATTCTTTAATTTTAAAGTGCAAAGATAGTTAATTTGAAAAGGAGATAAATTTAAAACAGTTACTAATGTGATAAACTTTAAAATTGGCATAAAGTCTCTTAATCTAATAAACAAATTCAAAAATAAATTTATCTCTTATGAAATATAAAAAAAAACCGATAGCCTTTAGACTATCGGTTTTAAATACTAAGAAACTTAAAATTAAATTATTTTAAAATTTTTAACGACTCATTAGCATAACTATTAGCTGGATCAAGTGCTAATGTTTTTTTGAAATACTCAATAGCTTTTGCTTTATCTGTATTTGCAAAACTTGCCGCCATATTGTTATACGATTCAATGAATTTAGTCTTAACTGCAGGTTTAGCTAATTCTTCAGCTCCTAATGCAGTAGTTTTTGAAACATAATCTTCATAGTTCTTAACCATTACATCATCTTTTTCAAGTAATCTATTAGTTCTTGCTTTGTATAAGTATGCCTCTAAATAAGTAGGAGATGCAACTAATACTTTGTCAAACGCAGCATCAGCTTTTTGTAAAGCTACAGCGTCAACCTTTGCTCCTTTTTCTTTATTAATATTAGCATAATAATTTGCTAAACCATAATATACATTATCATCAAGAAAACTTGAAGAATCTGGTGTATTTGCACCGAATTCAAATATAGCAGCGGATTCGTTGTATAATTTTTGAGTGAACAATTGTTTACCAACTTCACTTAATTCCTGAACTGCCAAAGGCTCCATCTCGATTGCCTTTTTTATATCAACAAGACCTGAACTGAAAGCTGTTGGATCAATCGACAAACCATCAGCACTTGTTCCTTTTTTAATTTTCGTTAGACCAAGATATAAATAATCTAATGCTATTGCTTTGTTTCCTGGAGAAGTAATAAAAGTTTCTAATGACTTAATAGCAACATCTACATTACCATTTTTGTAAGCAGCGTAACCTAAATAACGGTAGATTCGAGGATTAACTTTATCCAATTCAATCATTTTATTAGCTTCTGCTTCTAGAGCAACATAATCCTCTATCAAAATAAGAAAATCAGCACGACGCATTCTTGAATTTATAGAATAATCCGTCAATGACATGTATTTATCATAGTGACCTAATGCAATTTTATAATTAGCTGCAGCTTGAGATGGCTTATTACGTGCTATTTTATAATACGTCTCCGCTAATTCTCTATAAACTGGACCATAATTAGGATTGATAGCAATTACTTCATTGTAAGCTTTTGAAGCTTCATCATACGATTTAGCACCTTTCAACAAAACACCTAATTGCATTTTTGCTCTAAGTAAAGTACTATCTAATTGAAAAGCACTTCTGTAAGCGATATACGCCTCATTTTGTTTTCCATCACCATAATAAGCGTCTCCCAATGCAAGTTGTAATTGTGCATCCTGAGAATTATTAATTGCTGCTCGAGTTAGTATTGCAATAGCGCTTTTATAATCCGGCTTATTTGCATTCATATATGCTCTAGCGATGTAAACAAATTCTTGTACATCTTTCTTTTTCATGTCTTTTGATGCCAATGCAAACTTAGCTTGTGCGCCAGTAATATCATTTTTATCTAAGTCCATTTGGCCTAAACCAATGTAATTAAGTTTTGCTCCATCAGAAGCGCTTAATCCTTGTTGGAAATAAATCTTTGCAGAATCTTCTACACTTTGAGTAAGATAAACATTTCCTAGAGTAAAATAAGCTGTACCATTTGAAGGTTTTGCTTTTATAATTGATTTTAAAATTGTTTTTGCACTTTCAAATTGTTCTGCATCAATGGCTTTTTTTGCTTGATTAATGTCTTGTGCTTGGGCTGTAAAAGCTGAAGCCAATAAGGCTACACTAAAAGTTGTAAATTTATTCATTTTCATTGTAGTTAATTTATTTTTTATCATTTTGGCTTTTTACTATTGTAAACTTCCTAGTAGGAATACGAACCGGTAACAATCCAGATTTTAAAATTATTCTTTGTCCAACATCTCCGCCTACGAATGACGCAAATCCCATTCCTAAACCAGAGTATCCTTGACAATTTATTATATACAAATCACGTGCCAAAGGGTATTTTTTTTCTGCAATATTATTTTGGGAAGGCAAAAAATAACCATTACCAGTAAGACCTTTTACACTTAGTGCGCTTACATTATCAACATATTTCTGCATATCTGGTTGTGGTTGAGATAGCCAATTAACGCCAACTACTCCAATCATCCCGTCATTCTCAGAAACATGCTTTATAACTTCTTCATTGGTTTTAAATGAAAAAACTCCCTTTTCTGGAATAGTTTTAATACCGGCAAGACTGTTCAAATATCGTGCAGTACTTGAATTTAGGTTATCAAAAACTAATCCTTTAATACTAGGAATTGATTTTCCTTGCATGAAACTAATTACATCCTTAAGTGCTATTAGGGAATCCTTACTACTTTTATTAGTGATAAAAGCGACTGCATCTATAGCAAAAGGAGTTACTTTAGGATTGATTTTTCTTTGTTTGAATGTTTTAAGTTCTTCAGTGGTCAAATTCCTGGACAAAACTGCTATAGCACCTTTCTCATTAAATAGCGAGTTAACCGTTTCGGATTCCGATTTTGAGATAAGCTTTATTTTAGCCTCATAATTATTTTCGAATACTGCTACTTGTTCCTCCATAATTGGAGTTAAAGTTTCATCAACAAATATAGATGTTGAACCTTTCAAAATTGTCTCTTCTTTCTTTGGAGTATTTCCTTGGTTACAAGCGTAAACAAAAATAAGTAGTAAGAAGAAAGCAAAATACGGAATTTTGGATGAATTTTTCATAATCTAGTCGTTATTATCATTAATTATCCGAAAGAATCTAAACGAAGCATAAGCAATTAGCAAGACTCCAAAAGCAATTCTGTAGATAGGTTGCATAGCTAAAGGAAAGTTCTTCATAAAGATAATGAATAAACCTAAAACAAGATATAATAGAAAAAACAAAATTCCTAAAACAAGAAGAAATCGCTCTCTAAGCGATTTCTTCTTAATATTATTAAGTATGTTATTCAACATTACTCTGCAGATTGAATAGTAATAGGAAGAGAATAAAGAACCCTTACTGGCTTACCATTTTGGATACCAGGAGACCACTTTGGTGATTTTTTCAAAACACGAATCGCTTCTTTTCCTGTTCCGTAACCAATATCTCTAATTACTTTGATATCAGTTAATGAACCATCTTTTTCAACAACAAAAGTAACGTAAACTTTACCTTTCAATCCATCTTCTTCTGGAGTTTGATAGTTATCTCCAACAAATTTGTAAAATTTATTGATTCCACCAGGAAAATCTGGCTTAACCTCAATACCAGCAGTATTATAAATTTGGTTATCAGGAGCTTCTTCAACTACTGCCGCTGTTCCAGTTCCAACTGGTTCAACAGTCAAAATAGCATCAGGATCACCCTTAATAGTTTCAGCACCTAATTTTTTGTCTTTAATTTCAACAGTTTTAGGTGGTTCTTCCGTTACTTCCTCAGCTTTTGCAACAACAGGTTTAACAAATTTTACCTGATCCACTTTTGGTGGTGGTGGTGGCGGAGGTGGTATATTTTTCTTTATTTCTTCTTTCTTTGGCGGTAACTTGATACTAACGATTTTAGTATCTAAAGTATCATCAACATCTGAATTTTCAGGAAGTAAACTTAATATAAGTGGCATACTAACTGCTAATGCAAAAACGATCGCACCAAAGATAAGCGCTCTAACTCCGGTCTTGTTATTTTCTTTTCTTAGTTCATAAGCTCCATAAGCTTTATTACGACCCTCGAATACAATATCAAGCCATTGGTTTGTGAATATATCTAATTTCATTTTTCTTAATTATTAGGTTATTGAGTAATAAGAAATCCTTATTTACCTTCTAACAATTTTAGTTCTTCTGGTGAAAAATCATTTACAATAGCATTCGTAGGCACTCCTACTATTGCCATTTCATCAAGTATATCAACTAAGTTACGGTAATTTGATTTTTTACTTGGTTTGATAATAACTATTAAACCTTTATCTTTATTACCTGTATACTCAACTACTGACTTTTTTCTTTTCAGCAACTCTTTACGAATGCCTTCTTTACCATAAGATATATCTTTTGGACCTGCAATAGGAGTTGCTAACAATCCCATGTAGTATACCATCTTATCATTATCCCCTAATAAAACTGTTAAAGTACGATTTTCATCAACCTTAATATCTTTATTTTTAGAAGGATCTTCATCCTTATCTGGTAAACCCAAAGGCATGGATTGTGGTTTAGACAACGTAGTAGTAAGCATAAAGAAAGTAATCAACAAGAAAGCTAAATCAACCATAGCAGTTAAATCTACTTTTGAGTTTGATTTTTTACTTCTTACTTTACCACCTTTTTTGCCATCACCGTCGCCAGTATTTAATTCAGCCATTTTAGTGTATTTTATTTAGTTATTTTTCTGTTGCTCTTAAACCAGTAACTAGATTGAAGCTATTGATTTTTTGCTCTTGTAAGATATCCATTACCTGTTTAATTGCAGGATATTCTTCTTTTGAATCACCTTTTATTGCGACTTGCAATTCTTTGTCATTTACGTCAATATTTGCCTGACGTGAAGTGTATATCCAATCTTTCAACTGATTGTCTAAAGAATCTTTAGGCACGCCTGGCTGTACGCCCGGTTTGTTTCTGTCAGCTGTCTTCATTGCAATCAATTGTTTTAGGCTAGTAATTGGAACACCAATTCCTTCCATCAAAGCAAAAGTTTCAGATTCAGTTTCTGTAAACTGTACACCATACTTTTCACCCATCAATTCAAGTGCCTTTTTTCTAACTTCTCTTCCTTTCAAGTCATAGAAAATTTTTCCTTTTCCTATAGTTATGGTAGCTAAATTATCTTCTGGCAACTTAGATTGAACCGTTGACGCAGGGGTATCTACTGGCAATGCTTCCGGTATTTTAGCAGTTGCTGTCATTACGAAGAAGGACAACAAAAGAAAAGCAACGTCACACATAGCAGTCATATCCGTAGATCCTGCTTTTTTCTTCATTTTTATAGCCATTAATATATTTTTTAATATTTACAAGAAAATAGAATCTATTATAAAGAAACTATTTTCTTGCAAATTAAATTATTAATTATTTTTGTGTACTTCTAAAGTGTCTGTAAGTATTTACAATTGTATTACCTGCCTCATCAATTGAGTAAGTCAAAGTATCAATTTTAGACGTAAAGAAGTTGTAAGCAATAATTGCTAAAGCAGAAGTCGAGATACCTGTAGCAGTGTTGATCAAAGCCTCAGAAATACCATTTGCAAGAGCAGCTTGATCTGGAGTACCAGCAGCAGATAAAGCACTAAATGCTTTAATCATACCTGTTACAGTTCCTAACAAACCTGCAAGTGTACCTAAAGACACCATTGTTGAAAGAATAGTCATGTGTTTCTCTAACATTGGCATTTCTAATGAAGTAACCTCTTCAATTTCTTTGTGAATAGTTTCAGCAGCAGCTTCACTATCTAAACCTTCTCTTTTAACTTCTTGATATTTCAATAAAGCTGATTTTATTGGATTTGCAACAGAACCTTTTTGTTTGTCACATGAAGCAATAGCTCCTTCAATATTACCACTTTTGATATCTTTTTGAACACTTGTCATGAACTGATCAAGATTTCCTGTACCTGCCGCTTTTGAAATTACAGCATAACGCTCAAATGAGAACACAACAACCATTAATAATAATCCTAATAATACCGGTACAATTGGACCTCCTTTGTAAACCATTGCCAACATATTTCCTGGCAGTGGGTGACCTGTGTTTACTCCGCCTTCAAAATTAGCGCCATTACCCATTATGAAATTCCAAATTAACCATCCAACAAAAATACATGCTACAATAATGATTCCTGAAATCATTCCTCCTCCGTTTGCCGCTTTTTCTTTTTTAACGTTTGCCATTTTTTTTTAATTTTAATAGTTTTAAATAAATTATCTTAGTTATATTAAACTTGTAGTGGAGCAAATTTATATTTTTAGTTCAAATAAAAAAACTTTTTTTTATTTTATTATAATTAAATTTATTTCAAAAACATATTTACCGTTTGTTAGTTTCCATTTATATCAATAAACGCAAACAAATAGGTTATATTATACAAAATACCATATTTTTTTAAGAAAAATTAACACAATATTTCAAAAACAGGCTATTTAGCAGGAAAACTATTATTTTGTGATATTAACAATAAAAAAGCAGGAAAACTGCGGTATGCACTAAAATTGTTGATTTTAGAAAAATATAATATCTTGCATGTGATTTAAATGTAAACTTATTATGAGCAAAAAAGAAGATTTCACTAAGCATATCTCTGAAGGATACAGTTCTAAAGGAGAAAGCATTATTCTGGGTGGCGCAATTTTAGACGGAGAGGCTTTGCCAGATGCATTCATAAAAGTGCCTTTGAAAACTTTAAACCGTCATGGTTTGATCGCCGGAGCTACCGGAACTGGAAAAACAAAAACTATTCAAGTCCTTTCTGAACAATTATCAAGTTTTGGAATTCCTGTCTTAATGATGGATATTAAAGGTGATTTTAGTGGTATTGCAAAAGAAGGTGAGGAAAAACCATTTATAACGGAACGCCACGCTAAAATCAATATCCCTTACTACACAGCTAGCTTCCCCGTTGAAATCTTGACTTTGTCTGAACAAAACGGAGTCCGTCTCCGTGCAACAGTCTCGGAATTTGGACCTGTATTATTCTCCAGAATTCTAAATTTAAACGACACTCAAGCAGGCGTAGTTTCTGTTATTTTTAAATATTGTGACGACAATAAAATGCCTTTATTGGATTTAAAGGACATCAAAAAAGTAATCAATTACATTACAGAAGAAGGAAAAGACGAAATTGAAGAACATTATGGCAAAATTTCTACATCTACTACTGGAACTATTCTTAGAAAAATAATTGAACTCGAACAACAAGGAGCTGATTTATTTTTTGGCGAAATGTCTTTTGATGTGGAAGATTTAATGCGCATCGATGAAAATGGAAAAGGATACATTAATATCCTACGATTGACAGATATTCAGGATAAACCAAAGTTATTCTCGACTTTTATGTTGAGTTTATTAGCCGAAATTTACCAGCAAATGCCTGAAAAAGGAGATTCTGACCAACCAGAATTAGTCATTTTTATTGATGAAGCTCATTTAATATTCAACGAAGCCAGTAAAACATTACTAGAACAAATTGAAACCATTGTAAAATTAATTCGTTCCAAAGGAATCGGGATTTATTTCATCACACAAAACCCGATGGATATTCCAAGCGGCGTATTGGCTCAGTTAGGTTTAAAAATACAGCATGCTTTACGCGCTTTTACAGCCAATGACCGAAAAGCCATTAAGCAAACTGCAGATAATTATCCAACATCTGATTATTACAAAACCGATGAAATCCTGACCAGCCTTGGAATTGGAGAAGCTCTCGTTACTGCATTAAACGAAAAAGGAATTCCTACGCCACTTGCAGCAACAATGATGCGTGCCCCGATGAGTCGAATGGATATTCTAACAGAAAGCGAAATTCAGGAAATCAACAACAAATCAAAACTGGTAAAAAAATACAGTGAACTGATTGATCGCGAAAGTGCATATGAGATGTTAAATAAAAAAATTACTAATATTGAAGCAGAAGCTGCAGAAAAAGTAGAGCAAAACACACCAGAAAAAAAGCAAAGTAACGTTCCTAGTACTGCGAGTGTGGTAGGAAAATCCGTCTTGAAAGTACTAACAAGCGCCACGTTTATAAGAGGTGCTTTTGGTGTATTAACGAAAATGTTTAAAAAATAAACCAGTCATGAAAAAATATTTTATTCAAAGTAGTCCCTTCGTTGTTCCAACTACCGATGGAAAATTAATCGAAGAACATCACGGAAAGGCGTCTACAAATAATGCGGAAATTTCCATAGCGCACATGATAGCGCCTCCTAAATGGAGTGAACCATTTCAAACTCCTGAATTTGAGGAATATACCTATATTATTAAAGGTAAAAAGCAATTCATCATTGAAGACGAAGTTATCGTACTGGAAGCTGGACAATCGATAAAAATCGAGAAGAATACACGCGTGCAATATTCTAACCCTTTTGACGAAGCTTGTGAATACATTGCGATTTGTAAACCAGCTTTCGATTTTACTAAAGTACATCGAGAGGAATAGCAGCAACATTAAAAGGAAAACGTTATTGATATATAAAACTAGTAACTTCTTAATATTTATCCCAAAAGCTCTAGGATTTTATTTTCAACAGCTTCTGAATCCCATATTTCAGTAATGTTTTCCATTTTTAAAACTTCTTCCATGATTGCATTTTGATAATCTCCTATCGCTAAAGCTTCTGCATATGGACGATCACTAAAAGTAACGCGACTGTATAAAGGAATCCATTTTTCAGGATGTTTGTCTGAGAATGACTTTTCAATCTTCTTTTGCAAAAGGAAATTTTCATCAGCTGTCTTGGAACTCATTTCTAAAAAATTACGATACGAAAGTTCCGCAATCGCATCCGCATTTGGTTTGCGTGATTTTTGATATTCCGAGAAAATCGATTTCCAGTTGTCACCGTATTTTTCCATCATTTCATAAAGCACCGAAATATCTTCAAAACCAGCGTTCATTCCCTGACCATAAAATGGAACAATTGCATGACTGGCATCACCAATAAGGGCAATTTTATCTTGATAAGTCCATGGATAACATTTCATCGTCACTAGCGTACTTGTAGGATTCTTGAAAAAATCCTCTGCTAATTTTGGAATTACATCAATAGTGTCCGGTAAGTTTTTTTCGAAAAAAGCTTCCACTAATTTTATATCATTTAGGGATGCAAAAGAATTTTCTCCCTCAAAAGGCATAAACAAAGTACAGGTGAAACTTCCGTCTAGATTGGGCAGCGCAATCAACATATACTCACCACGAGGCCAGATATGAAATGAATTTTTATCTAATTTATGTGTTCCATCAGCATTTGCAGGAATATTCAACTCCTTGTAACCAATGGGCAAGAATTCTTGCGAATAGTCAAACATACTTTGGCGTTGCATGCGGTGACGGATTCTCGAAAAAGCACCGTCAGCACCAAAAACCATATCGTATTTTTTATCTTCCCAAGCGCCACGTTCTGTTTCACCAATATGAAGGGTTGCATCATCAAGCGAAACATCCCATATTTTTTGTTCAAAAAAGAATTCTGCTCCTGCGGCTTCCGCCAAATCAATCATTTTCCTATTCAAAAGTCCTCTCGAAATGGAATAAATCGACTCTCCTTCTTGACCGTAATTTTGAAAATTGAGTTTATCAACCAAATGGATCGCACGTTTTTCCATAGGAATGGCAATTTTACGAACCTCGTTTCCTATTCCTACTCCATCCAAAGCTTTCCATCCGCGATTAGACATCGCTAAATTAATGGAACGACCAGAAAATTGTATTTTTCGAATATCAGGACTTCTATCGTAAACATGAACCGTATGACCCGCTTTACGAAGATAAATAGCCAATAAAGATCCAACTAATCCTGAACCTACAACCGCTATTTTTATGGGAGTTTGCATTATTTTTTTATAAAAAGTTAAGCAAAATTACTGATTTATTATTTTAGGCTCTTTAAAAAGAATCATTTTTTACGGGGAATAAAAACCAATTTTGTTGAAGTTCTAACAATTTCCTCTTTATTGAGCATCATTCGCCTGAATTTACCGGCATTGTATAACTCTGCCTGATCGCTGTAATGTTCACTCAATGGATTTCCGGATTGTCCCGTTGGCAATATACTCCAGCTATTTTCTATATCCGAAAAATCAATAATTCTTCTTGTGGAAGGACCTCCTTTTACGATATAATTACCATCATCAGTAAAATCAAAAAAGAGATTATTAATTACCTCCGTAGAACCTGAAACTTCAAAAGGACCAACATTAAAAATACTCCTTAAAGCCGCTACTTTCCCCAACGGATGCTGGTGTTCTACCGTGTGTACTTTATTCCAAGTCCAATCTGAAACGGTATTTCCTAATTGTTTTTCTAAAGCTACAACGGATTCTTTGAATGATTTTGAGACAATCTGACTTCTTGTTTCTTTTTCCTTTTTGGTGTTAACATTATCCCACCAAAGTGATTTTTCATTCGTGATTTGTCTTGCAATAATTTGCTTCATGATGTGCGTTCCTAAAAACATCTTGAAATTTTCAGCACCAAGTTCATCTTCAAAAGTATTTTTTAAGTAATTAAAAATCCATTTATTATAGATTGTAGGAGCCACATCACTCAGATTATTAGTTCCTTTCCAATTTTTTAAAACACTAAGAGCTTGTTTTTCGTTTTCAGAAAGAGAAGCTTGATCTACATTTGAAATTAAATCCTTCACGACTTTTGGAGCTACGCAAGAAGTATTATCAAAAATCATCTTCCCAACCGAAACCATATCCCAATCTGATTTTGGATTCAATAATTGCGTGATTCTTTTCGCTCGATCCTCTGGAAGATAATAACCGGGATACGAAAATCCGTCAATTGCTTCTGGTTGATTATTAGCAGAATACACATAATTCCATCTAGGGTTCACCGCCGAAGGATTTTTGGAGAAATCCAGATATTGGTCAATATCATCCTTCCCACTGGAACCATCGAGAATAAAATTCGGATTCACTCCTTCCTTATGCTTGTATAATTTTCCAGTTGCCCACCAAGCGACATTTCCCTTGGCATCGCCATACATCACATTCAATCCTGGCGCTGCAATTAGTGAAACTCCTTTCTGAAAATCTAATTTATTCTTAGCGTGTGAAAGCGCATATACCGCATCAAGAATTTGAATGGGTTGTTGTGTATAAATCCAAGACATCGCAACAGGTTTGTCTTGCTTTAAACCATCTACCAAATCGTTCATTACAGGTCCATGTCGAGTAGTTTTCACTTTCAAAACCACGTTAGATGAATCTTTTACTTTGATTATTTTCTCCCGAATTTCATATGCACTGTAACCAGTTGGAGTCTTATATTCATTGGCATTAGCCGAATTATTCTGCTCTTGGTACAAATCAATATCATCATTTTCAAACATGGTCAAACCATACGCATATTCTCTGTTGTGTCCCAATAACGGATACGGAGTTCCTGCTAAATAACAGCCGTACAATTCGAAATCCGGAGTAACAATATGCGCTTCATACCAAGTTCCCGGTTGTGAAAACCCAATATGTGGATCATTAGCAAAAATAACTTTTCCGTTTTTAGTTTTCTTTGGAGCAATAACCCAACTGTTACTTCCTATAAAAGGCGAAACTGGCGACTGATCTAAAAGCGACGCTACTGATTTTGAAATAGCAGCGTATTCTTGTGGCCTGTCTTTCGCATTTTTAATTTTTGTAGTATTGAAGGAACCGTCAATTCCAAAATCCTTCAAATATTCCATTCCATATTTGTTTCGAATATCGGTCAACAACGGATCTGATTTTTGAGCCATAGCAAAACTAAAAGACATGTATCCAAAAATATTATAAACGTCTTTAATGGTAAATATCTCTTTTTTGACGCCCACCAAACTGAATTCTATTGGTGTAGTTCCTTCTTCAATGTATTGATTGATTCCATCCAAGTAAGCCATGGTCAATTGATAACTTGGACTGTTTTTGTCCAAACCTGCGATCGCTTTAGCTGAAGCTTCTTCGATTCCCAATCCAGCAAAGAATTTATCATTTTTCAATGCCACTGAACCAAAAATTTCCGATAATCTTCCCGGAGCAATACGACGCATCAATTCCATTTGCCACAATCTATCTTGCGCATGCACATAACCCAAGGCTACCATGGCATCTTTTGAAGTAGTCGCATAAATATGAGGAACTCCAAATTCATCAAAATAAACTGTAGTTTCTTTTTGAATGTTTTGCAAGCGCAATTTTCCTTCATATTTTGGTTTTAAGTAACAAGCATAAACAAGCATCGTTACCGCTAAAACAATTACTAACGAAAGTAAAACGAGAAGGACTTTTCTAAGTATTTTCATGATTGGATAAATTGAAAAACAAATATATAGGATTTGTAAGTTATTTAAAACTATTTGTTCCAATGTGTTTATTTGAAATCCAATCTAAGAAATGATTGATGAATTTAAAATATTTTGTTTAATTAATTTTATATTTAATTAAACAAAAGTATATTTGTTTCAAATATGACTAAATATGAAACACATTTCAAGAGACGATATTTCTCAAATGGAAAAAATCGAAAGATTAAATTTAATCAATTCCTGCACTGGTTATAAATCAGCTAATTTGCTTGCTACAAAATCCCTCGACGGAAAGTCTAATGTTGCCATTTTTAGCAGCGTAACGCATCTGGGAAGCAACCCTGCTATGATTGGATTCATAATGCGTCCCACAACTGTTCCAAGAGATACGTATAAAAACATCAAAGACACTGGATATTTTACAGTAAATCACATTACCATTGACATGATTGAAGATGCGCACCATACCTCTGCAAATTATGAACTAGGGATTTCCGAATTTGATAAAACCAATCTGGAAGAAGAATATAAAAATGACATAGAAATTCCATTTGTAAAAGGAAGTCCGGTACAGTTGTATTGCAAATACGTAAACGAATATTACATCAAGGAAAATGATACGATTCATGTAATTGCGTCAATCGAAAATTTATTTTTTGAGGAAGAATTAGAACATAAAGATGGCTGGTTACAAATTGACCGAGGCAATGTTGTGGCATTAAATGGTCTTGATGGGTATTGTTTACCCAAATTAGTGGATCGTTTTCAATATGCCCGAAAGGAAATTCCAACCACTTCCTTTTTTAAAAAATAATAAATGAAAAAACTGCGCTTAATCCTTGGCGACCAATTGAATTCAGAACATTCTTGGTTTGAGGAAACTGATAAAAACACAATGTATGTCTTGGCCGAAATGCGTCAGGAAACGGATTATGTCAAACATCACATCCAAAAAGTAGTAGCCTTTTTCGTGTCGATGAGGAATTTTTACACATCGATAAAAGCAAATGGACATCAAGCAGTCTATTTTCAAATTACCGATGCTGAGAATCCACAGGACTTAGAAAAAATCATTGCCATTTGTATCGAAAAATATAAAATTCAAAAATTCGAATACCAATTACCTGATGAATACCGACTGGACCAACAATTAAAAACGATTTGTTCCAATCTAAAAATCGAATCTGAAGCTTTTGACTCCGAACATTTCTATACCAAGCGTCACGAACTTTCTGATTTTTTTGAGGGAAAGAAGTTGTTGCTGATGGAAAACTTTTATCGGAACATGAGAAAAAAATACCATGTTTTAATGGATGGAAGCACTCCTCTTGGCAACCAATGGAATTTTGATGCTGATAATCGCAAAAAATACAAAGGTGAAGTTCCGGTTCCTTCAGAAAAGAATTTTCATACGAATGTTTCTGAAGTTGTCGACCAAATCAAAGAAGCAGGAATTGTGACTTTTGGAAACATCAATCCAGATAATTTCAGTTGGCCTACTTCGCGTGAGCAATCGTTGGAGGTTTTAGATTATTTCTGTAAAAATCTGTTGAAGCATTTTGGTGATTACGAAGATGCGATGCACACCGATGAAAAATTCCTTTTTCACTCCCGTTTGTCTTTTGCCATGAACAGCAAAATGCTTTCACCAAAAGAAGTAATCGAGACCGTTATCTCTTTTTATCATGCCAATGAAATGGATATAACTATCTCACAAGTCGAAGGATTCGTAAGACAAATTTTAGGTTGGCGCGAATACATCCGAGGAATTTATTGGAAAGAAATGCCCAATTATGCCCAAATGAATGTCTTGGAAAATACAAATAAATTACCGGATTTTTTCTGGACCGGTAAAACCAAAATGAATTGTATGAGCCACGCTATCAATCAAAGTTTAGACGAAGCGTACGCACATCATATTCAGCGGCTGATGGTAATTGGAAATTTTACATTACTTACGCAAATTCATCCTGATGAAGTAGACGCTTGGTATCTTGGCGTTTACATAGATGCCATTGAATGGGTCGAAATGCCCAACACCCGCGGAATGTCACAATATGCAGATGGCGGAATAATTGCCACCAAACCGTATGTTTCCTCCGGAAGTTACATCAATAAAATGAGTAATAATTGTGCCAAATGCCATTATAAAGTGAAAGAAAAATTTGGTGATAACGCCTGTCCTTTTAATACTTTATACTGGAATTTCCTGGATGAGAAAAAAGAATATTTCAAAGGAAACCAACGCATGGGAATGATGCTGAATTTATTAAAGAAAATAAATCCCGAAGAATTATATAAAATCAAAGTAAAGGCGAATGAAATAATTGCCAATATGGATTCGTATTAAACCCAAATTTTCCCATAAAAAAAGAGTGTTTAAATTCTATTATGAACTTAAACACTCTTGTTTATTTACGGATAAATCTAATTCTTTTTGCTTCCGTCTATAATTGCTCCGGTCCCGGCTCCAATTCCTGCACCTGCAACACCACCAATAATAGCTCCTTGTACTTTTTTCTTACTGATAATTGCTCCTGTTGCAGCACCTACACCAGCTCCAATGACAGCACCTTTTGCAGTACTACTCCAGCCTTTTCTTTGCGTGGTAGTATTTGTTGTAGTCGTTGTAGTCGAAGGTGATTGCTTGTTTACAACAACAACTTCTTTTTGCGTTTCAATTCTAGCAGCTTCAATTTTGACCATTTCTTGTTTCATAGAGTCAATTACTCTTTGCTTTTCCATTTCAACTTTCATGGAATCTACCGTTGCTACTTTAGCCTTTTCAATTTCCATTTTTCCTTGGTTCTGACAAGAAACAATAAGTATAGCTACTAATATAAAATATAATGCTTTCATAATTTGAATTTTTTCAATTTGTAATACTACAAAGAAACGTTTAAACCTGTAAATTACACTTATGCAATTCAGGTTATTATTTATATAATTTAAAGATTCGCTTTATCCAAAATACCTGCTTTCAGAATTTGGCCAAACTCATACATATCTGTAAAAGAAGTATATAAAGGCACCGGTGCTAAGCGGATAACATTGGGTTCACGCCAATCTGTGATCACCCCATTTTTCATCAAATAATCAAACAAACTGCGTCCTTCTCCATGAAGTAAGACTGATAATTGTGATGCTCTTTCGGATGGATTAGAAGGCGTAATAATCTCGAAACTACTATCAACTTCTTTGTCAATTTCATGCAAAATAAATTCTAAATAAGAAGTTATTAAATCTCTTTTCTGGATTAAAGCGTCCATCCCTATTTCGTCAAACATATCTACAGATGCTAAATAAGGCGCCAAAGAAAGTACCGGTAAATTGCTGATTTGCCAACCATCGGCTCCATGAACAGGATCAAAAGTTGGTTCCATCTTGAAACGACGTTCTTTATTATGTCCCCACCAACCCGCGAATCTCGGTAACTCCGAATTGTTATGGTGTTTTTCATGAATAAAACATCCTGAAGCATTTCCCGGTCCTGAATTCATGTATTTATAACTACACCAAGCTGCGAAATCAATATCCCATTCGTGTAATTCCAGTTTCACATTTCCTGCAGCGTGAGCCAAATCCCAACCTACATAAGCTCCAGCTTTATGGCCTGCAGCTGTTATGGTTTTCATATCAAAAACTTGTCCGGTGTAATAATTGACTCCACCAATTAAAACTAAAGCCAACTCTTCACCAACTTCTTCAATTTTTGCCAAAACATCTTCTAAGCGAATGTTGTGTTCGCCTTCGCGACGTTTGATTTCGACAATAGCATCTTCAGGTTTGTATCCATGAAAATTAACCTGACTTTGAAACATATATTGATCAGATGGAAATGCTTTTTCCTCACAAATGATTTTATATCTGGTCTTTGTTGGTCGGTAAAAAGAAACCATCAACAAATGAAGATTCACTGTCAAGGTGTTCATCACGGTAACTTCACTTGGAAGTGCACCCACAATTTTACTCAACGGATTTGCAAATCGTTCGTGGTAATCCCACCAAGGTTTTTCACTGTAAAAATG
Source organism: Flavobacterium sp. CAN_S2 (assembly GCF_015752255.1). Taxonomy (NCBI): domain Bacteria; kingdom Pseudomonadati; phylum Bacteroidota; class Flavobacteriia; order Flavobacteriales; family Flavobacteriaceae; genus Flavobacterium; species Flavobacterium sp. CAN_S2. Next base: position 1,740,842 of record NZ_JADOVA010000001.1, on the reverse strand, counting down.
TCCTTCAACGGCGAGGTTTGCCCAATCACTCATAACCTCATCCACATATGCTTTAGTACGTTTAGGTTGTAATCCCAATGAATTTCCAGTGAAATAAATCACCTTTTTTCCATTTACCTGCGGAAAAATAAATTCGTCTTGGTATTTATGTAATTGATCTTGTAAATCGAGTTTTTTTGCAAATTCAAGGGTATTTTCGAAAGTCATGATTTGTATTTTGATTTGTAAAAGTAGTAAAAATGGACGAATGATAATATAGTTAACATTGATTGGCAAGCTATACAATAGTTAAATTTTTGAATGGGAAAAAATAGTTCCCAATTCCGATACTGAATTAAGAAACTACTCGTTATTTACTTATATTTGATTGAATTTAAAATTCTTAGCTATGCTTAAAAACAGTTTGAACGTTATTATTATTGCCATCGCTGTGGTAATTTCCTCGTATTTATTCTCGAATGCTTTTCAGAATCGAAATAAAAGTAACGATACCATTAGTGTGACCGGCTCGGGAAAGAAGGATTTCGTATCGGATTTGATTGTTTGGAGCGGCTCTTTTTCTAAAAAAAGCATGACTTTGAAGGATGCTTATGCCGCATTAGATGCTGACAGAGAGAAAATAAAAAGTTATCTATCAGGCAAAGGAATTGCGCCGAATGAAATGGTTTTTTCAGCGGTGAATTTCAATAAGGATTTTGAAACTACCTTCAATGAAAACGGAACTACAAGACAGCAAATTTTCACTGGATTTACTTTAACCCAAAGTGTAAGTATCCAATCTAAGGAAGTAAATAAAATTGAAGAAATATCGAGACAATCCAGTGAATTGATCAACTCAGGTGTGGAATTTTATTCGTCTCCACCGGAATATTATTATACAAAACTGGCCGAATTAAAAATAAAAATGATTGCCGAAGCCACAAAAGACGCAAGTATCAGAGCGAAAAGTATTGCTGAAAATGCTGATGCGAGTTTAGGGAATTTAAAAAAATCAGACATGGGCGTTTTTCAAATTACAGGTCAAAACTCATCGGAAGATTTTTCTTATGGCGGTTCCTTTAATACGCAATCGAAAAATAAAACGGCTAATATCACGGTGCGATTGGTCTATCAAGTGAATTAGGAGCACAAACCTCTTTTATACACAGAACGTCGTGTGAGGGATGGAAGCGGCATCCTTTATTTTCTTTCTTTAAGAAAATAAAGATACAGCGTAGAGCCCGACCCGCTTTTTCAGCGGGACACACACTATTATAAAACAAAAAATCTCGCCAGTACTGACGAGATTTTTTTATTTAGAATCTAAATAAAGATTAGATAATCATCATTGCATCACCGTAAGAATAGAATTTGTATTCTTTTTCGATTGCTTCTGCGTATGCTTTTTTCATTAAATCATGACCACAAAATGCAGATACCATCATTAATAGAGTTGATTTTGGCGTATGAAAATTAGTAATCATACACGTTGGAATCGTGAAATCATGAGGAGGAAAAACGAATTTGTTTGTCCATCCGTCAAACGGATTCAAGGTGTTTTGTGACGAAACTGAGCTTTCAACGGCACGCATAGAAGTAGTTCCTACGGTACAAATACGTTTCTTTTTAGCTTTGGCTTCATTCACAATATCACATGCTTCCTGAGTAATTTTTAATTCCTCAGAATCCATTTTATGTTTTGATAAATCTTCAACCTCAACAGGATTGAAAGTCCCCAAACCTACGTGAAGTGTAACTTCGGCAAATTTAATTCCTTTGATTTCCAGTTTTTTCAATAAATGTTTCGAGAAGTGCAATCCTGCAGTTGGCGCCGCAACAGCTCCTTCTTCTTTAGCATAAATGGTTTGATAACGTTCCGCATCTTCCGGAGTTACGTCTCTAGAAATATATTTTGGGATTGGAGTTTCTCCAAGTTCTGTCAATTTATTTCTGAATTCTTCATACGAACCATCGTAAAGGAAACGCAATGTTCTTCCTCGAGAAGTTGTATTGTCGATAACCTCAGCCACTAATGAATCGTCATCTCCAAAATATAGTTTGTTACCAATTCTGATTTTACGTGCCGGATCAACTAAAACATCCCAAAGTCTTTGCTCAGAATTTAATTCTCTAAGTAAGAAAACTTCGATTCTAGCTCCCGTTTTTTCTTTATTTCCGTACAAACGAGCTGGAAAAACTTTCGTGTTATTCAGAATCAAAACATCACCTTCGTCAAAATAATCGATAACATCTTTGAACATTTTGTGCTCTATAGTTCCTTTCTTGCGATCAATAACCATTAGACGAGATTCGTCTCTGTTTTCAGCTGGATATTCTGCAAGAAGTTCTTTTGGCAAATCGAATTGAAAATGTGATAATTTCATTTGATAAATTTATGAGTTATGAATTATAAGTTACGAGTTAAGCCTCAATAAATTATAATAGTTTGCAAATATACGATTGTGAGATAGGCGTTGTCAAGTGTTTTGCTGTTTATTTTCAAAAGTCCACTGCCACAAAGGCGCGAGGACACTACGAAAAATTTAATTTACAAAATTTCAGACACATTAAATCCTAACTTCTTCATGTCTTCCCAAAAATCAGGGTATGATTTTGAAACGACTTCCGCGTTTTCGATGATAATTGGCACTTTTATAGCTAATGGTGCAAATGCCATCGCCATACGGTGATCGTTATAAGTAGCGATTTTTATATTAGGATTGATTTGGTTTGAGGCCAGAAGCGTCAAACTATCATTGGTCACCGATATATTCGCTCCCAATTTTGTTAACTCAATTCTAAGTGCTTCGAGTCGGTCCGTTTCTTTAATTTTCAAGGTATGCAAACCTGTTAGATGGCAACCAATTCCTAATCCAAGACAAGTAACAACTATAGTTTGGGCGATATCTGGTGTATTATTCAATTCTAAGTTTAAATTTTCCGGTTTAAAATCAGACTGTTTTACCAGAGTCATTGTATTTCCTTCAAAATGCGTTTCAACTCCCATTTGTTTGTAGATTTCAACCAAAGCTGAATCACCTTGCAAACTGGTTTTTTTATAACTATTCAATGAAATGGTAGCATTTTCGGCCAAGGCAGCTAAACTAAAAAAGTATGAAGCAGAACTCCAATCGGATTCTACGGTCATTACTTTCGACGCTACTTCTTGTTTTGGATATACCGTAATCACATTTCCCTCGAAACTGGTTTTGATATCCAAATCATTCAACAAAGCCAATGTCATTTTGATATAAGGAACGGAAGTGATTTCACCTACCAAAGTGATTTCGATTCCGTTTTTCAGTTTTGGCGCCACTAATAATAACGCCGATATGTATTGACTGCTTACATTAGCAGGAATATTCACTTTAGAAGCTGTGATTTTTTGTCCTTTGATTCGAATAGGCGGATAACCAACTTCTTTCTCGTAGGATATTTTCGCACCCAATTGTTCCAAGGCTTCCACCAAAACTTTTATGGGACGCTCCGTCATTCGTTGAGAGCCGGTCAACACTACTTCGCGACCTTCGTTTACAGAAAAATAAGCCGTTAAGAACCGCATTGCCGTTCCCGCATGATGAATATCAACTATTTCTTCGGTTCCTTTCAACGCTTTTTCCATGACTTCGCTGTCATCAGAATTGGAAGTATTGGCCAAAGTAATATTTGGAAATAAGGCTTGTAATAATAGTAGTCGGTTGGTTTCGCTTTTTGAACCAGTAATATTTAATTGTGAATTATCAATTGTGAATTGTGAATTCGTACTTAATTTTAAATTCATGTAGCTAATTATGAGTTGTGAATTATGAATTATGAGTGGTATAATTCAAGTTCGCAATTTACCACTCCACATTTATAATTCATAATTTATACTTCACAAATTATTTCAGTTTTTCGTTGTTTTTGTGACGGTCTTTGTCTCTAACGGATTTCAAATCCATCTTTTTATCGAAAGCGGCTTGTAAATCGATTCCGGTTTGGTTTGCTAGACACAATACCACAAAAACTACATCGGCTAATTCTTCGCCAAGGTCTTTATTTTTATCGCTTTCTTTTTCGGATTGCTCTCCATAGCGGCGGGCAATGATTCGGGCTACTTCCCCTACTTCTTCAGTAAGTTGCGCCATATTAGTCAATTCGTTAAAATAACGAACACCGTGTTCTTTGATCCAAGTATCAACGTCGAGTTGGGAATTTTTCAGGTTCATGGTTCTATTTTTTTAAGTACAATTTTCTCGTTTTGTTTATCAATAATTTTTTGAAAGAAATCTTTTAAATTACTATAATATTCTGCTTCCATAATAGCAGCATTTATTTCTTTAGTGATAATGATTTGAATTTTATTGCCTTCTACTTGAGAATTCATAACAAATAAAATTACATTGTCTTCGGAAGCTATCTTCATTGATTTCGGGATAGATTCAACTAAATAACCTTCTGGAATTTCTAAATTTATGTTGTATTTTTCCTGCTTTGGATAGCCAAAATAGATAGGCATTTGCCTTTTCTCCTGAACAAATGGGTTTTTCTTTAACGTAAAAAACAATAGAGGATCAATAAACATTTTACCTCCTATAATTTCACAATGATTCTCTGAGGTAAAAGTAAAAGTTTCTATTACAGGTTTTGACATATCAGTATCTCTACTTTCTACACTGTAGTCATTAATCAGTATTCCGTCTAAATTATTTTCTAATTTTTCAAGATAATTTTCTTCATTTTGGTTGGCATATTTTTCTCTAAAACTATATGCTTCATAGGCTGTTTTTTGAACCCTAAATTTACCTGTGATGTGCCCAAGATTATTAATTTTTGTCATCAAAGTATAATTAACTTTAGATGGTATAGTTGGCACAAGATTAATCTCTTGAGAAGTTCCATCTTGCTTAATGAGTCTTCCAGTCCAATTCAATACATTTAAAGGCAAAATATTCTGTGTCGTATATTTATGTGTTGCATCTAACAAAATTTGTTTTCCATCAAGATCAGCTGCAGCAATTACATAATTAAAAACTGTTCTACTGGGAAAAGAAGGGACGCCATGTTCTACAGTACTTATCAAAACAGGATTTGCATTTATACCCGCTAACTTCAACATTGCTATTAAAATAAAATTTATTTCAGCGACATTTCCAGTTTTGTCCAAATAAGCCCGTTTTACTCCTTTTTCAGTAAAATAACCGTCTTCTTTGTTCCAATTCATTTTACTTTGAACAAATTTAAAAATGATATCTAATTTTTCTTCATCAGAAACAGCATTTTTAAGTATCATTTTAACATCTTGAATTAAATAAGGCTGTTCATTAAGTTCCTTTCCGAAATTTTTATTTTCAAAAATAGTTTTTGCGACCCCTTCCCAAGTTATTGAATAATCCTTGACGGGTTGTTCAGGATAACGAGTTCTTTCCAACTCATTCTGAATAGAAGATTTATAATTTCTTATATTATCAACATAATCTTCTTCTTTGATTGCCGGTATGTTTTCCGCTACATAACTGCTATTAATCTGTCTATATTTTAAACTAGCCGTTCTTTTGTACTCATCTTCATAATTTTGAGAGCCATTGACGAATTTTGCATCCGATTTAACTTTTACATATCCTTTCAAAACTGGCTTATAAATAAAAATTTCTGGTATTTCAGTTATGTATTCTGAATAGTTTATCGGAATATCATATTGATTATCATAAACAGGAAACTTTACAATATTTTCAGATTTCAATATATATTTAAACTCTATAACTGAACCTACTTTGACATTAGGCATTGATATCGTTGCTAGATTCCAATATTCATTTACATTTTTCTTGAAACTTCCTTCGCTGTTTAGCTTTGTTTTCACTACTGTACCATCTTCAATATTATACGTTACTACATTTGAAAACTTTACAGATTCATCATTCATATCTTCGTAACCTACATAATATGGAACTTCAAAATTTGCCCAACTCAAACCTTCTTTTTTGTATATTTTGATTCTATATGTATATTCATGATTAACTGTAAAACCTCTACTTAAATTATATTTAAAAATGGTTTTAGCTTTTTTATACAAAACGGCAGCAACGGCTGTTGTATCCTCTGGATGAAGTTTTTCTAAAAGCTCATTGTTTGAAACTTTTCCTAATTCAAAATTTTGTGAATTTGTTTCCGTGACAAATAGAACAAGAAGTAACAATACTGTAACTTTGATAATTTTCATTTAACTATACTTTTTTAAGCACTATTTTCTCGTTTTGCTTTTCAATCATTTTTTGATAAAACTCTTTTAACATGGGATAATAATCTGCTACAATTATCGGACTACTTATTTGATGCGTCATTACTAACTGAATTACATTGCCCGTTGTACTAATCATAAATTTAAAACCTCCTAAATTATCTTCCATATTTAAAAGTATGGAAGTTGGTAAAGACTCCACTTTATATCCCTCCGGAATTTTAATTGATATGTTGTATTTATCTACAAAAGGGAATCCATAATCTACAGGATACTCTCTGTTTTCTTGTTTAAAAGGATTTTGTGTTACGGTAAAAAACAACATTGGATTTACATAAATTGATCCTCCAATAATCTCGCTAAAATTCGAACCTGAAAACGAAAAATTTTCCAAGATTGGCAATTTTAAGTCTTTTTCGTTTGTTCTCGAATAGTCACTTATTTCAATTTTATCATTTTCATTTTCTAATTTCTCGAGATAAGTATCTTCTTTGATATTCTTAGTATTTCCTCTAAAAATAATGGCATTGTAATCTGTTCTTTGACGCTTCAGCTTTCCTGAAACCTCTCCGTTAGCGTTAATTTCGTAGTTCATCATCACTACGTCGTTAGAGGGAGCTTTAGGCATTAAATCAACTTCTATTGAAGTGCCGTCTTTACGAATCAATCTTCCTACCCAGTTTAAAGCCCTCAACGGCAATACATTTGGAGTAGAAAATGAATCCGTAGCATCTAATAAAACCTGACCATTAGGAGTTTCTACGGCAGCAATAACATAATTGAATGCCGTTCTGTTTGGAAAAAATGCAATCCCGTTAGAACGGGTACTTACAAGAACAGGATTCGCAGTCAAGCCTACATGACGCAGCATAGCGGTAAGCATCAAATTAATTTCGGCAACATTACCTGTTTTATCCTTGTACGCTTTTTTCACACCATCATTACAGGAATATCCATAATAATCATTCCATTTTACTGATTCTTTCACATGATTAAAAATTGCCAAAATCTTTTCTTCAGGAGAAGAAAGCCCAGCAATAACAACTTTTAAATCTTCCTCAAAATACCCAGTTTTATTTAATTCAGGTCCAAAATCGTCATAGTTATAAATTGTTTTAGTGACGGATGGCCAATCGGTAGATAATGTCTGGTATGGTTGATTTGGAAATTTTACAACAGAAAGTTCGTGAGAAATACTTGTAGTGTAATTAGCAATGTTATTCACATAAGCTTCCTCTTTCATCGCAGGTAGTCTCTCTGCTACGTAGGTAGTTTTAGTCTCAGTAAACTCCAATTTTTCTTGGGAAGCGCTGCCGGAACTCTCACCCAGTTTTGCTTCTGGCCGATAAAAATAACTTAACGATTTTCTAACTTGTTCCTTATTGATGCTAGGAGAGATAAAGCCTTTCATATTAGGATTGTAAACAAAGTATTCTGGAATGAAAGTTTTAAACTCCGAATAATTTACCGGAATACTCGACTGAAAACTCCACTCTGTTAACTCGCTAAAACGTGATGAACGCACTACATACTTGAATTCAACAACAGAGCCAACTTTTACATTAGGAAGAGTGATCTTTTTTTGCCCCCAATATTTGTTAATTTTTTCATCAAACTCACCATCACTTTTTAGTTTTGTTTTCTCAATCTTGCCATTTATCAAATTATACGTAACAACATCTGAAAAAGACAAAGTTTCTTTCGCATTTGAACCTATATAGTAACTAACCGCTTTATTTGCCCATTCATACCCTTCCTTTTTATAAATTTTAATACGAGTTGTAACTTCTGTAATCATTTTGAAACCATCATCTTGAGTGTATTCAAAACGAACTGCTCCTTTTTCGAAAAGAATAGCAGCTACGGCAGTTGAATCCATCGGGTGATTTTTCTCTTGAAGTTCCACAACTGAAACATTTCCTAATTTAAAATCTTGCGCATTGGCTTTAAAAATAAACAAAGTGAAAAATAGAATAATGACGAATTTGTTACATTTCATGATTTATAAGTTTGGGGTTAGTATAATTTTGGCATTATCATTTTTTGAAATTTGTTCTATGAAAAGACGGTATTCGTCATACTCTTTATTTGAATACAATCCTTTCTTTATAAATAACGTTCGTTTGTAAACTACATTTGAACTATCAATTTTTATAATCTCCGTTTTATAAGTCCCGAATTTACTACTCAGCTCATAATTTTCAGGGATATATTCTACTGAAAAACCACCAGGAAGTATAACGCTGACCTCATCTTGATCTAGATAACCTCTCTGTATTTCCAAAGGATTTTTACGGTTTCTTATTCTTTTCACGTAAGCGTTAGTTTTATTGAAAGCATTGACAACAAATATCAATTTATTTGAGGTAAGACTTCCATAATTTACTGCTTCCACAGCTATGTTTTCAGTTAAACTAATTTTATCTTTATCATTATAAAATGATATTTTGTTGATTTTTAAATTATTGATATGTCCCCAATAATCCTTATAATGTACTTCTTTTTCCGTTGGCTGTAAATTTTCAATAGACGCTTTTTGACTGTATTGCGACCCTTCGGAAACGAGTGTTATTTTTCCAGAAAAATCCCCCTTTGCTGTTAAAGTATAAGAACCTTTACTAATTTGAGTATTTCCGTTATCTTCATAGACTTTTGTTCTCACAATCTCTCCTCCCTCTGGTTTTATTACCAATACTTTTCTGTCATCCGTAAAAATCCCTTGGTAACCAAAAGGATCGTCTTGGCTCGTACATTCTAGCCAAGTATAATTATCCCCATTTGGAATCGATAAAATAACATGATTTCCTTGCATGGATACAAATTCAGACTGAATATTCAACTTCTTCCTATCTCCATACAAAATAGTGTAATAAGATGGCACATTTACCACATCCAATAAGGCTTTAGTATAGTTAGTCAAGGCTTTGCAATCCCCATATCCCAAGCGATCCACATCACTGGCAAGCATAGGTTTCCACCCGCCAATTCCAACTTGAATACTTATATATCGTACCTTTTGTTGCACGAAAGTGTAAATTAATTTTGCTTTTTTAATTGGGTCTTTTTCATCTCCAACGAGAGCCTTTACTTTCATTTTGGTTTCATCTGGCAAGTCAGTTGTCCCCAATAAAATTTTATCAGAATACCATTGTCCAAATTCCTTCCAAGTCTTTGCATTTCCGTCTACTCCTTCTAGATGAAACAACTCTAATCCCATCATCAATTTTGGGAAAATAGTGTTAACAACAGGACTATAATCCTCTTGCTTTTGAGCCAGAATATTAGTTGCGGTGTAAGATAAATTTGTTGACGTGTCTAAGATTTTTTCAATTTTAAAATTAGAAAAGTTGAATTCCATTTTTTTAAAACCTAATTTATCAGGGTACTTTACATTCAAAATACTTTTTTCAACGCTAACAAAATAGCTGTTTAATGGATACCACTCTGGAATAAAAGCGGTAGTTGAAGTTTCTATTTCACTATCAAATACTATAGTAAATGGATATTGAATGGGAGTGTAATCTAAATAAAGATATCTATTGTCAGAAAAAAGTGTACCGCCACCAACTGCACTTTGATCTTTGAAATCTTTACGCTTAATTTTTTTAATTTCTTTACCGAAAGCATCATAAACTGCTGCTTCTATGTTTTTAATAGTAGTTCTTTTATCGTAGCTCTCTACTGCATCTATAGCATCTAAGCCTTTTTCGTTTAAAACTGTAACTACTCTTTTAGTAATTACATTCATATTTCTTTGAGAAGAAATAATAATATCTATTTGATTCAAACGAATAACAGCATTCGCATTATCCTTTAAGCTATCAGCGATACTCAAAAAATTATATTCTGTCTTTTGAGCAAAAATAAGTGAGGTAAAAAACAAAAACAGGAAAGAAACATATTTGGAGTTCATAAAAATTCTTTTTATCAAAAATATAAGAATTTTTCGATTAAAGAAAACTTAATCTCTATTTTTACTATCAATTAGTATTGTTACTGGCCCATCATTTAACAAAAGTACTTTCATATCAGCACCAAATATGCCAGTTTGTACTTTTTTCCCCAATTCTTTTTCGAGCTGAAGTAGGAAACTTTCATATAAAGGAATGGCGATTTCTGGCTTGGAAGCTTTTATATACGAAGGACGATTGCCTTTTTTGGTAGCGGCATGCAATGTAAATTGGCTTACCACAATGATATCGCCATCTATATCTTTGACGGATAAATTCATTACGTCATTTTCATCCCCAAAAATACGGATGTTGGCTATTTTTGTAGCTAACCAATTGATATCTTCTTGATTATCTAAATCTTCAATACCAACTAAAATCAATAATCCTTTTTGGATATCGGCTACGATTTTAGTGTCTACTGTTACGGAGGCTGAGGAAACTCTTTGAAGGACGATTTTCATTTTTGAAATTAATATTATTACTCCCTCATTTTATCACTGATTATTCTATCCTCATTATGAATATCTGTACGGTAATTTTCATCGTCTCCTTCCAGAATTTTAAGGTAACTTCTATAACGGGACCAAGCGATTTCATCTTTTTCTAAAGCTGCTTTGATGGCACAATGCGGCTCGTCTTTATGCAAACAATTATTGAATTTACATTTGTCTTTCAATTTGAAGAACTCAGGGAAATAGCCACTAATTTCTTCTTTTTCCATATCGACAATCCCAAAACCTTTAATTCCTGGCGTATCAATAATTTTAGCATCAAAAGACAAATCATACATCTCAGCAAATGTCGTCGTGTGTTGTCCTTGCTTGCTTGCTTCAGAAATTGTTTTTGTTTTTAAATGCAAAGAAGGTTCCATAGCATTTACCAAAGTGGATTTTCCAACACCAGAATGTCCTGAAAACATACTTACTTTACCAATCATCATTGCTTTCAATTCCTCGATTCCTTTCATTTCAGTCGAAGAAACGCGTAAACATTTGTATCCTATTTCCTGATATACATGCTGCATGTATAATTGCTCGTCCAATGTTGCATCGTCTAAAGTATCTATTTTATTAAAAACAAGTATCGTTTCAATTCCGTATGCTTCGGCTGTAACCAGAAAACGGTCAATAAAATTAAAAGTAGTTGGTGGATTATTAATGGTTACTAACAAGAAAACCCGATCAATATTAGACGCAATAATATGCATCTGATGCGATAAATTCACTGATTTACGTACGATATAATTTTTCCTGTCGTGAATTTTATGAATGGTTCCCGTAACAGTATCGGATGATTCTTCTAGTTCATAATCCACTACATCGCCTACAGCAATAGGATTGGTACTTTTGATTCCTTTAATTCGGAATTTCCCTTTCATACGGCATTCAATAAAATCACCTTGTTCGGATTTTACGGTGTACCAACTTCCTGTAGATTTGTATACGAGTCCTGTCATTTAGGATTATTTGATTGAATATTAACGATTTTAGATTTCTAATTTAAAATCTAAGACTTTGCAAAGATAATTCTTTGTTTTAGGTTTATCCCGAAGCTTCGAAATAAAGTTTAAAATTTTTCCCTATTTATAAAAATCAAAAAATCCCCACAACTTTGATTATAAAGCAGTGGGGATTAGTTTCAAAATATACCTTTAAAAATAAAATACTTATTTTTTAATTTCATAAGGAAAATTGCGACCTACTTTTCGCATCATTCTTTCCATGACAGCATTTGCAGAACTCATTACGTCTTCGTTCATTTCTTTGTAAAATCTCCAAAGCAAATCTCCATCTGCACCATTGTAGACATTCATCGTCATTTCTCCACTAGCAACTTTTCCAGTTCCAAAACCGATAAGAAGCGTTTTAGCAATCGCTAAACCTTCACTACTGGTTTTTTCATAAGCATAAGCACATTTGATTACTGCGTCAACACCTAGAATTTTAGCAAGCGCATCCGGAGTCATTTCGTCAATTTTATCGTAAACTTCACTTTGTTTCAATAAAACATTTGTTCTTTCCACATCTTGAACCGTTACTGTATAATCATCAGATTTTCTCAAAAGATAGGTATACATACCTGATTGTAAGTTAGAACCTAATTTTCTTTCTTCGTCTCTATTTGTTTGCGCATCAAAATTCTTTGGCAATCTTTTGTACGAAATCGATGCTTTAAAAGGTAATATAGCCACCGTCTTGTGCACGGCAGTTAATTGACCTAATTTAGGGGATTCAAAAATTTGTTTTGAGCCTTCAAATTGTGCCAGCATCAAAGTTGTTGTAAACAAACAGGTAAGAAGTAAAGTAATTTTTTTCATGATCATTAATTGGTTTTAGGTTACCGCAATACTACAAAAAAACCTACAAAGATTTGTAGGTTTTAATAAAGAATTATTTACTTTAATTATTAAGCATTCAATACTTTGTCTTGATGACTGATACTTTCTTGGTGAATTGCTTTGAACATTCTTAGTACAAACTCTTCGGAAAGACCTTTCTTCTCACCATCCAAAATCATTTTTCCTAAAATTTCGTTCCAACGATTGTTCTGCAATACAGCAACATTCGCTTCTTTTTTCACCTGTCCTATTTCATCCGCAACTTTCATTCTTTTACCCAAAAGCTCTAACAAAGTGGCGTCCAAAACATCAATATTTGCTCTTAATTTTTTCATTTTATGAGTAAACTCATCCGAAACATCATCTAACTTTCTAACTTTTAAATCAATAAAAATTTGTTTCAAAGCATCAGGAGTTACTTGTTGTGCAGCATCACTCCATGCATTATCAGGATCAGTATGTGTTTCGATAATCATACCATCATAATTCAAATCTAAGGCTTCCTGAGTTACTTCAAGAATCATTTTGCGGTCTCCAGTAATATGAGACGGGTCAATGATTAAAGGCAAATCAGGAAATTTATTTTGCAATTCAATAGCAATTTGCCATTCTGGAATGTTTCTATATTTTGTTTTTTCGTAAGTAGAAAAACCTCTGTGAATAACACCCAATTTTTCAATTCCAGCATTGTACAAACGCTCTACACCGCCTAACCACAATGACAAATCTGGATTTACCGGGTTTTTAACCAATACAATTTTCTTAGTTCCTGCTAAAGCATCTGCAATTTCCTGCACCGCAAAAGGATTTACGGTCGTTCTGGCTCCTATCCACAATACATCAATATCATATTCCAAAGCTAATTTTACGTGAGCCGCATTTGCCACTTCCGTTCCCATTAGCAATCCGGTTTGTTCTTTAGCTTTTTTCAACCATTTTAATCCAATTTCACCAACACCTTCAAATCCTCCCGGACGCGTTCTTGGTTTCCAGATTCCTGCTCTAAAGATGCTCACATCTGAATCTTTCAATTCATGCGCAATTTTCAATACTTGTTCTTCTGTTTCAGCACTACAAGGTCCTGCTATCACTAATGGATGAGTTAAATTAAATTCATTCAACCAATTTCTCATTTCTTTCTTGTTTTCCATCTTTTCTAATTTTATTTTTTTAGTTTTTTGTGTTGTTCATTTTTACAGTAAAAATGTGACTTATCACTTTTTCACGTTCATTCCGTTTAATATTTCCTTTATTTTATTGACACTTTGCATTTCATTGTAAATCGCATCGTAATCTTCCTTTTCTAATAATTCTTTAAACTTTGATAAATTCGAAATGTATTCGTCCAATGTTTTTACAACCTGTTTTCTGTTTTGTTTAAAAATCGGTGTCCACATTGCTGGGGAACTTTTGGCTAAACGAACTGTACTTTCAAAACCGGAACCTGCCATATCAAATATATCCTGTTCATCTTTCTCTTTATTTATTACCGTTTTTCCAAGCATAAAGGCACTTATATGCGATAAATGCGACACGTAAGCAATATGTTTATCGTGTGATTTTGGATCCATGTAACGGATTCTCATTCCCATTGCTTTAAACAAATCCAACGCTTTCTCCTGTAATTTGAAAGTAGTTTTTTCTACCTCACAAATAATATTCGTTTTTCCTTGAAACAAACCTTTTATCGCTGCCGAAGGTCCAGAAAACTCTGTTCCTGCAATGGGATGTGTTGCTATAAAATTTCTCCTTTTAGGATGATGGGCAACCACTTCACAAATAGGAACTTTGGTAGAACCCACTTCAAAAACGATACTATTATCTCCAATAACATTTAATACTTTTGGCAAAACAACCAGCGCTACATCAACAGGAACCGAAACAATTACAAAGTCGGCATCCACTAAATCTTCAAATGCAGCACCAGAATCCACAACTCCTAAAGCTATGGCTTTCGCCAAATGACTTTCGTTGGTATCAATTCCATAAATTTTGGCTTCCGGATGCAGCGTTTTAATGTCCAATGCCATCGAACCGCCTATTAATCCTATTCCTATTACGTATATTTTCATTTGCTAAAATCTATCAATTGCTTCCTGTACTTTTTCTTCTTTTACGCATAATGCAAATCGAATGTATCCTTCGCCGTTACTTCCAAAAATGGTTCCCGGCGTAATAAAAATTGATTTGTCATATAAAATTTCATCGATGAATTTCTCTGCTGATGTAATTCCGTCAGGCAATTTTGCCCAAACAAATAATCCAACACCTTCTTTATATACTTTACAACCTAATTTCTCAGCCAGTTGCTCGGTAAGAATTCTGCGTTTTCTATAAATCGCATTCATCGATTCAAACCAATTCTTATCACTTTTCAAAGCTTCAATTGCTCCTTTTTGAATCCCATAAAACATTCCGCTGTCCATGTTGCTTTTTACTTTTAGAACAGCATCAATACAAGCTGCATTTCCTAGAAGCATTCCAACTCTCCAGCCAGCCATATTAAAAGTCTTACTCAATGAATTTAACTCTAAAGCAACATCTTTCGCGCCTTCCACCTGCAACAAACTCATCGGATTGTCATTCAAAACAAAACTGTATGGATTGTCATTGACTAGTAATATCTGATGTTTTTTGGCGAAAGCCACCAACTTTTCAAACAACTGTAGACTTCCTCTCGCTCCTGTTGGCATGTGCGGATAACCAATCCACAGCATTTTCACTTTCGATAAATCCAGTTTTTCCAAAGCTTCAAAATCCGGTTCCCAGTTATTATTTTCTTTTAAGTCATAATAAACTGGAACTGCTCCCACTAAATTCGTCACCGAAGTATACGTTGGATATCCTGGATTTGGAATCAGTACCTGATCGCCTTCATTCAAAAAAGCCAACGAAATATGCATAATTCCCTCTTTGGAACCCATCAAAGGCAAAATTTCGTTAGTTGGATTCAACGAAACTCCGTAATTATTTTTGTAAAAATCAGCCATGCCTTGACGCAATTCCGGTAATCCTTGATAACTTTGATATTGATGCGCATTTTCATCTTGCATTGCCAGAACTACTGCGTCAATTACTGCTTGTGACGGTTGTAAATCCGGGCTTCCAATTCCCATATTGATAATGGGCTTCCCTTCAGAAGCCAGTTGTCTTACTTCTCTCAATTTTGAGGAGAAATAGTATTCTTCAATTATATCGAGACGTTTCGCTGTAGTAATCATGTGTAAATTTTAAAATTCTTTTGACTTTTGACTTTATAACTTTCGACTAATTATAATTTTGTGTTTTTATATTCGCCTAATACTTTGAAATACTCCGCCATGATGATCAATAATGACTTTGCTTTAGCATAATCTTCGTATTTTTCGAAAGTAACATCCACAAAAAACGAATATTTCCAAGGTGTTTCTATTTTTGGCAACGACTGTATTTTGGTTAAATTCAATTTACAATCGCTCATTACATTTAGTACTGCAGCCAAACTACCGCGTTTGTGGTCCAATTCGAATTTGATGGACGCTCTGTTTATTTCGTTTTCCGGGACAAAAGAATTATCCTTTTTGATAATAACAAAACGAGTCATATTGTTTTTAATCGTTTGAATTTCCGGAGCCAAAATCTCTAAATCATACATTTCAGAAGCGGTTTTACTGGCAATTGCAGCAATTCCTTTCAACTGTTTTTCCTGAATTCTACGTGCCGTTTCAGCAGTATCTTTGTCTTCGACTAATTTTATGTTTGGATATTTTTTCAGGAATTCCATACATTGCAAAATAGCCATGGGATGCGAATGCACTTCCTGAATATCTTCCATTTTCTGACCTTTTAACGCCATTAAATTTTGATGAATTCTTAAATAATGTTCTCCTATAATGTGCATATTATTTTTGTCAATCAATGCGTAATTCGGAATAATTGGGCCTGCAATAGAATTTTCTATCGCCATAACTGCCTGATCTGATTTCCCAGAAAGCAGGTTATCTACTAATTCTTCAAAGGACAAACATTCGTCAACAATAACTGCCTGATTGAAGTATTCCTGCGCCACCTGATGATGAAAAGAACCCGTTATCCCTTGTATTCCAATTATTTCATTCATTTTACACATTTTTAAGCAAAAAAAAATCCCGATTTTCATCGGGATTGTATATTTATAGTATCAATTTAATTTTATAATCAAATAACCATACGACAATCCCTTTCAACTTTCCAGAAGAAATAATAAGAGTTGCTAAAATAAAATCGGTTACTCAACATGTTGTTGTTGTTTTTTTGTATTCATTACTCTGCGAATGTATTAATTATTTCCAGCTAACCCAAAAAAAAAGCTGATTTTATTGAACAAAAAGGAGATTCGCTAAAAAACTGGTTATTAATTGTGTAATACTTAAAAAAAGGCTTTTAAAATATTTTTTAATCAGCGTGACTTACAGTTTTAGAAAATTGAAATATTGTTTTTCATAATTATAACTTTATAATCTCACTAAAATTACGCCACTAATTTTTCAGTAAGCCATTTTTTTCCTTCCGAAATTCGAGTTACCATCATTGCCGACACTAAATCACCATTTGCATTCAGTAATGTCGCCATAGGATCTACTAAAGTCCCAACAATCATAGCTGCTGGAAGCGCTTGTTCCATTGGAAAACCATAAACGGTAATCGCTAATATTTCTCCTATGTAACCTCCATTTGGAATTCCGCCCTCGACTACTGAAACAATTACTGTAATTCCCAAAGCCATTAATATAGTATTAGTATCCGTTAAATCTTTTCCAAACATGGCAAAAATTACTGCTATTTTTATAATTGACGACATACTCGATCCGTCTTTATGCAACGGTGCTCCTAGCGGAATGACAACATTCCTGATATGAGCCGGGATATTCATTTTTTCCGCACCCTCAAGATTGGCAGGAATTGTCGCAATGCTGCTGCACGTTCCCAATGCTGTTAAGGAAGGCGTAATATTGTTTTTCCAAAATACTTTAAATCCAAATTTCCCTCCGGCGATAAATGCGTACAAACTAAAAAACACGATAAAGTAAAACGCACAAACCGCATAATAAAGTCCTAGTGGCTTTGCATAAGCACCAAATAATTGCGGCCCAAATATTCCAACTTGATACGCAAAATAAGCACCCAATCCTATTGGAGCCGTTTTCATGATAATATGTAGCAATTGTTTCATCACTTCATTGCCTGAATTCAAGAATCTACTAAAATCTTTCCCTTTTTCGCCCGATTGCAAACTGGCAAATCCTATTAAAAAAGAAAATATGATTAGTGCTAGCATATTTTTACGAGATAACAACTCAAAAAAGTCCCCTGCCGTAAGCAATTGAGTAATTTGAGAACCAGCTGAACTTTCCTGAATAGTTTCCAATGGAAGTTTTGAGAAGATGATATCTTGCTGAATGGGAAATAACAAAACAGCAACTAGCATCAAAATGGCCGAAATTAACACGGTGCTTAAAAACACTCCTATAACAATTACAAATAATTTTCCCAGTTTCTCTGTTTTTTCTAAATTGGCAATCGAAGATGCAATCGTAAAAAACACCAACGGGATAATTGCTGTAAACAACAAATTCAGAAATATATCGCCCAAAGGTTTAATCACTTCTACTCCTTTTCCAAAAACTAAACCCAATATACTTCCCGCCAAAATCCCGCCAAGTAGTAATAAAATACTTTTGTAGTTTTTCAAGAAACTGCCGGATTGTGTAGTTTTCAAATCCATATCTTTATTGTTTACAGTAAATATATAAATCTAAAACAGAATCCACTCCTGCTTAGTACATTTTCACAAGGACTTTTCATGTATTGTACTAAAAAAACAATAAATCAATCCTTTTTCTGTTTACTTTTGCAATAAATAAAATTCCATGTCAATAGAAGTAAATAATATATCAAAAAATTACGGTGCCCAAAAAGCATTGGATAACATTTCATTTTCTATAAAAAAAGGAGAAATCGTTGGTTTTTTAGGTCCAAATGGAGCCGGAAAATCAACATTAATGAAAATATTGACAACCTACATTAATGCCGATGAAGGCTCAGCAATCGTAAATGGAAACGATGTAAACACTCAACAAAAAGCCGTTCAACTTTCTATTGGTTATCTTCCAGAACACAATCCGTTGTATTTGGATTTGTATGTGAGGGAATATTTGGCTTTCAATGCTGATGTGTATAAAGTAGCCAAATCCAGAATCGAAGAAGTGATTCAATTGACCGGTTTAAGTACCGAAAGTCATAAAAAAATAGGGCAATTATCCAAAGGATATCGCCAGCGGGTAGGTCTAGCCAATGCTTTATTGCACAATCCAGATGTTTTGATTCTTGATGAACCAACAACAGGTTTAGACCCGAATCAATTAATGGAAATTCGTAATGTGATTAAAAATGTAGGAAAAGACAAAACCGTTTTCCTGTCCACGCACATTATGCAGGAAGTTGAAGCCATTTGTGACCGCGTTATTATTATCAATAACGGTAAAATTGTTACCGATAAAAAATTGGACAACTTAATTTCCGAAGACAAGGAGCAAGTTATCGAAGTAGAATTTGATTATAAAATAGAGGAACAAGCTATTTCCAAAATCGAAAATCTTGTCTCTTTTAAGAATACGCACGATATGATTTGGGAATTGACGTTTAAAGCGGATAAAGATATGCGACCTGCTGTTTTTGATTTTGCCAATACCAATGGTTTGAAAACCTTACAACTCAATCAGAAAAATAAAAATCTAGAAGCTGTATTTAGAGAGATAACAAAATAGTTACAACTAAAAAAGCTCGTTTAAATCAATTTTAAACGAGCTTTTTTTATGAAATACGATTGAACTTTAAAAAACCTTACTCGCAATTTGTCGAATATTTTCTGATTTTCCCATAGAATAATAGTGTAAAACGGGAACGCCAGCCGCTTTCAACTCTAATGATTGCTGAATCGCCCATTCTATTCCTACCTGTCTGATTTCCGCATTATTTTTACATTGATCAACAGCATTTATCAAATCTTCGGGTAAATCTATTCGGAATATTTGTGGCAAAACTTGCAAATGCCTTTGCACGGCGATTGGTTTAATTCCCGGGATAATAGGAACGGTAATTCCCATTTCTCTGGCTTTGGCAACAAACTCAAAGTATTTAGCATTCTCAAAAAACATCTGTGTCACCACATAATCAGCTCCGGCATCTACCTTCTCTTTCAGTCTTTTTAAATCTGAAATTAAAGACGGAGATTCTAAATGTTTCTCAGGATATCCGGCAACTCCAATACAAAAATTGGCTTTATTATCAACATCCATTACATCGTGCAGGTATTTTCCGCAATTCAATTGGTTAATTTGTTTAACCAAATCAACCGCAAAATCATTTCCTCCTAATTTAGGAACAAAAGACTGTTCGTCCTTCATGGCATCGCCACGCAAAGCCATCACATTATCAATTCCTAGATAATGACAATCGACTAATAAATACTCCGTCTCTTCTTTAGTAAAACCACCGCAAAGCACATGAGGAACTGTATCTACGTTGTACTTATGCTTGATTGAAGCACAAATTCCAAGTGTTCCAGGACGCATTCTGGTTAGTTTTTTTTCCAGTAAATTATTTCCTTTATCTACGTAAATAAATTCTTCGCGAGAAGTAGTTACGTCTATAAATGGCGGCTTGAACTCCATCAACGGATCAATATTGTCGTATAATTCCTGAATGCTTTTCCCTTTTTGAGGCGGAATAATTTCAAAAGAGAATAAAGTTTCTCCTTTAGCATCTTCTATATGTTGTGTTACTTTCATTTTCTTTAGTTTGAAGTTTAAGGTTTAAGGTTTAAGGTTCTCTCGAACGACTTTAAACTTTAAACTTTAAACAAAATTTCAACTTTAAACTATTTCTAATCCGCAATATTTGGGTTCAACCATTTCGTTGCCACTTCGGTCGAAACGCTTCTTCTTTTGGCGTAATCGATAACTTGGTCTTCTTTTATTTTTCCAAGTCCAAAATACTTACTTTCCGGATTCCCAAAATAATATCCAGAAACCGATGAAGCGGGCCACATCGCCATACTTTCGGTTAAAGTCACTCCTATTTCTTGTTCTACATTCAGTAATTTCCAAATCGTAGGTTTTTCTAAATGGTCGGGACAAGCCGGATAACCTGGTGCTGGGCGAATTCCATTATAAACCTCTTCAATCATAGCCTCGGTTGTTAAATTTTCATCCGAAGCGTAACCCCAAATTTCTTTACGGATTTTTTCATGTAAATACTCCGCAAAAGCTTCAGCAAAACGATCTGCCAATGCTTTCACCATAATCGAATTGTAATCGTCTAAATCTTTTTCGAATTCAGCTGCCCATTCGTCAACCCCAAAACCAGTCGTTACACAAAACGCTCCCATATAATCCGTTTTACCGCTGTCTTTCGGAGCAATAAAATCCGACAATGCGATATTTGGAGCACCTTTTGTTTTTTGTGCTTGTTGGCGAAGTGTCAAGAACGTTTGTAATAGTTTTCCGTTTTCGTCGGTTAATTCAATATCATCATCATTGACTTGATTAGCAGGGAAAATTCCGTAAATTCCTTTGGCGGTCAGTTTCTTTTCTTTCAAAATAACGTCTAACATTTCCTGCGCATCTGCAAAAACAGATGTTGCTTGCTCTCCAACCACTTCATCAGTCAATATCGCCGGATATTTCCCGAACAATTCCCATGTTCTGAAAAATGGCGTCCAATCAATGTACGGAACCAAAACATCCAAATCAACTTCGATAGTTTGTTCTCCAATTACATTTGGTTTTACAGGTGTAAAATTATCCCAATCCAATTGTAATTTATTTTTACGTGCTTGTTCGATTGTCAAGAAATTCTTGTCGCGAGAACGATTCAAGAATGTTTCTCTAAATGCATCGTATTCAGCACGGATGTCACTAGCGTAAATTTTTCTGTTGTGATCCAATAAATTTCCTGCAACCGTAACTGCTCTTGAAGCATCATTTACGTGAATCACTGTCGATTTATATTGCGGTGCAATTTTCACGGCAGTATGTGCCCTTGAAGTTGTTGCTCCACCAATCATTACAGGAATATTAATATTTCTTTTGTCTAATTCTTTAGCGAGATAAACCATTTCATCTAATGAAGGCGTAATTAATCCGCTTAGTCCAATAATATCAACGTTGTGCTCTATAGCTGCAGCGATAATTTTCTCGGGAGCGACCATTACACCAAGATCCACAATCTCATAATTATTGCATGCCAAAACCACTGAAACAATATTTTTACCAATATCGTGTACGTCTCCTTTTACGGTGGCCATCAGGATTTTTCCGTTCCCTTGCTTGTCACCAGCTTGCTTCGATGCTTCGATGTAAGGCAGAAGATACGCAACCGCTTTCTTCATTACACGAGCTGATTTTACCACTTGTGGCAAAAACATTTTTCCCGAACCAAATAAATCTCCTACGACATTCATTCCGGCCATTAAGTTGATCTCAATAACTTCAATAGGTTTTGTTGCAGTTAATCGCGCTTCTTCAACATCGATTTCTATAAATGCATCCACACCTTTTACAAGTGAGTGTGTAATTCTTTCCTGAACTGTTCCTGAGCGCCATTCTTGAACTGCTTTTTCATTGTTTTTGACATCTCCTTTTACATTCTCGGCAAAGTCCAATAATCTTTCCGTTGCATCATTGCGACGGTTTAGGATTACATCTTCAACGTGCTCTAATAAGTCTTTTGGAATTTCGTCATAAATAGAAAGCATTTCCGGATTCACAATTCCCATCGTCATACCATGCTTAATAGCATGATATAAAAACACCGAATGCATTGCTTCCCGCACCGTATCATTTCCTCTAAATGAAAACGAAACATTACTTACACCACCACTGATATGTGCATGAGGAAGATTTTCGCGAACCCATTTGGTCCCTCTAAAGAAATCCAAAGCATTCAATCTGTGTTCTTCCATACCTGTTGCCACAGGAAATATATTTAAATCGAAAATAATATCCTGCGGAGGGAAACCAACTTTGTTTACCAAAATATCATACGAACGTTGGCAAATTTCAATTCTGCGCTCGTAATTATCAGCTTGTCCAGTTTCATCAAAAGCCATAATAATTGCTGCAGCACCGTAACGCTTAATCAATTTAGCGTGATGGATAAATTGCTCTTCCCCTTCTTTTAAAGAAATCGAATTTACAACACTCTTTCCTTGAACTACTTTTAATCCCGCTTCAATAATATCCCATTTTGAGCTATCAATCATGATTGGCACTCTTGAAATATCCGGTTCGGCTGCGATTAAATTCAGGAATTTGGTCATGGCGTATTCACCATCAAGCATTCCTTCATCCATATTAATATCAATGATTTGTGCACCACCTTCTACTTGCTCTTTAGCAATGCTGAGTGCTTCTTCGTATTTTTCTTCCTTAATTAATCTTAGGAATTTTCTAGAACCTGTTACATTCGTTCGTTCACCAATATTCACAAAAACGCTGTCCGGCGTAATGATCAAAGGCTCTAATCCCGATAATACAAGGTTTTTTCTAGTTTCTTGTGCCATTTTTTATTTTATTTAATCCTGCACGATTTCAGCAAACGTGTAGGTTTCGTATATCTTATTAATATTTTGGGCGTGACCCAAAAAGGGTCGGGCTATTCGCTGCAAGTCCTCGTCTCGTCCGAAAAGACGAGACTGTGGGCTTTTCGCTGCTATCCCTCACGCGGGCATTCTTGGTTACATTGTTGCTGTAGAAACCCTCGGCTTATAATCCTTTGCTATATCAGCAATTAACTTGATGTGTTCTGGCGTTGTTCCGCAACAACCGCCTATGATATTGACTAAATTATCGTCTAAATATTCTTTGATGAAAGCTTGCATTTGCTCTGGCGTTTCATCGTACTCTCCAAAAGCGTTTGGCAATCCTGCATTAGGATGCGCCGATACATTGAATGAAGTATTTTGTGACAAAGTTTGCAAATAGGGTTTCAGCAAATCAGCTCCCAAAGCACAATTGAAACCTACGCTCAACAATGGAATGTGCGAAACCGAAACCAAAAAAGCTTCCACGGTTTGTCCTGAAAGTGTTCTTCCAGAAGCATCGGTAATCGTTCCGGAAACCATGATTGGAATGTCGATATTACGTTCGTCTTTAACTTCTTCGATTGCGAAAAG
The DNA here is from genome assembly GCF_015752255.1 of Flavobacterium sp. CAN_S2. Taxonomy (NCBI): domain Bacteria; kingdom Pseudomonadati; phylum Bacteroidota; class Flavobacteriia; order Flavobacteriales; family Flavobacteriaceae; genus Flavobacterium; species Flavobacterium sp. CAN_S2. The sequence continues at coordinate 1,717,158 of NZ_JADOVA010000001.1, read as the reverse complement.
TGCTGCTTTTGCGTTTAACGTGTCGAAAATAGTTTCTACTAAAAGTAAATCACTTCCTCCGTCAATCAAGGCTTCTACTTGTTGTTTGTAAGCAATACGCAAATCATCAAAAGTTACTGCTCTGTAACCTGGGTCGTTTACATCTGGTGACATACTTGCTGTTCTGTTTGTTGGTCCTATTGAACCTGCTACAAAGCGAGGTTTGTCCGGATTTTTGGCTGTGAATTCATCGGCTACTTCACGGGCAATTCGTGCCGATTCATAGTTGAGTTCGTATACCAAATCTTCCAGATGGTAATCAGCCATTCCGATGGTGGTTCCAGAAAAAGTATTGGTTTCTACAATGTCTGCTCCAGCTTCAAAATACGCTGCGTGAACGGCACGAATCGCTTGTGGCTGCGTGAGTGACAACAAATCGTTATTTCCTTTTAAGGAATGTGGAAAATCTTTGAAACGTTCTCCACGGAAATCTTCTTCGGAAAAATTGTAGCGTTGCAACATGGTTCCCATAGCTCCATCGAGTATGAGTATGTTTTTTTTAATGGCTTCTTGAATACTTGACATTTTTTGTTTTATTCTTGCTAAACACCAAAGTGTTATGCTTTTATTAATAATTTCAAAAGTTCAATATAGTAGCCCTTTAGCCCCGATTACAGTGAAAATCCTTTTACTTTTTTCTTTAAAAAAGTAAAAGATTGCAACGAAAAGCGGGAACGGTATTGGCAGAAAAGTGCCAATTGTTCGCTCCTGATACTGAAATTAATCCAGTAGGCTAAATATCGATATGTTGTCAAGAAAAGGTTTGAGAAATACTAAGTGAGTATTCGTGTGTTATCTATCTTAAATACTGAAACTGGTTCTGTATAAAGTAGAATGTAGCACCTTCTTTAAAGATAAAGGGTTGCTAAGGTTTCATTGGGTCTTTCCCTCCGCCTTTCGTGATAACTTTCAATAAATATATGAACAGTGCAAAGTAAAGACATAGCGCTAATACTTGCAAGTATTAGCGCTATATTTTTTAACTAGTTTGAATTAAGTTGTTAAACTATGGCTTTCACCACGGCTTTTGGAGCTTCTTTACGAGTTCCATCAAATCCGTCAACACCAGAAACTGTAGTGTATTTCAATACGTATTTCTTGCCCGGATTAATGATTTGGTAGGCTGCCTGACACATTAATGTCGCTTCGTGGAATCCACAAAGAATCAATTTCAGTTTCCCCGGATAGGTATTTACGTCACCAATTGCAAAAATCCCCGGTATGTTCGTTTGATAATCCAAAGCATTATTTACTTTGATAGCATTTTTTTCAATGTCTAATCCCCAGTCTCCAATAGGACCTAATTTAGGTGTTAATCCAAAAAGTGGAATAAAATAATCCGTTTCAATAGTTCGGTGTGCTCCATTTTCCTCGACTACAACTCCTTCTAAATGTTCAGCACCTTTCAAGCCAACAACTTCTCCAGGGGTAATCATTTTTATTTTACCCGAGTTTTTCAATTCCTGTACTTTTTCTACAGAATCTAAAGCACCCCTGAATTCGTTTCTACGGTGAATCAAAGTCACTTCAGAAGCTACATTCGACAAGAAAATACTCCAGTCTAAAGCTGAATCTCCTCCTCCAGCGATTACTACTTTTTTGTCTCTGAATTTCTCTGGATTTTTGATAAAGTATTTAATTCCTTTATCTTCGTAAAATTCGATGTCTTCAATCAATGGTTTTCTTGGCTCAAAGCTTCCCAATCCACCTGCTATTGCTACTACAGGAGCATGGAATTTTTTTCCTTTATTTGAAGTCACAATAAAAGTTCCGTCTTCTTGTTTTTCAATTGTTTCAGCACGTTCACCAAGAGTAAATCCAGGTTCGAATTGCTTGATTTGCTCCATTAGATTATCTACTAAATCTCCCGCTAATACTTCAGGAAATCCTGGAATATCATAAATAGGTTTTTTAGGATATAATTCAGATAATTGTCCGCCCGCTTGTGGCAAAGCATCCAGAATATGACATTTTAATTTTAACAATCCTGCTTCAAAAACTGCAAATAAACCCGTAGGTCCGGCTCCTATTATAAGTATGTCTGTTTTAATCATTTTTTTATTCTTTATGTAATGTAATTGTGCTAAACTATTTAATTGCAAATGAACGATTGATTTATATTACTTTAAATGATAAATATCAGTCGGATTCTTTGTTCTTTATGCTATTCTCTTGGTTCTTTATTCTTCAACGACTCGGTGATTTCGTTCATTTTTTGAACTTTTTCTTCGAAATTCCCTTTTAACGTTTTGCGATATTCATTTAGATTTTCAACCATTTTATTAATATCGTCCGGAATGATTTCTTCAAAAAACTCCCGTAATCTTTTGGCAGTTGTTGGTGATTTTCCATTGGTTGAAATTGCGATTTTTACATTTCCTTTGGTCACAATTCCGCCCAAATAATAATCACATAATGGCGGTGTATCAGCAATATTGCAAATCAAATATCTTTTTCTGGATAAATCATAAATCCTTTTATTCACTTTCAAATCATCCGTACAAGCAATAACCATGTTGCGTTTACGAAGCATCCATCGATTGAATTTTCTATACGTCAAATGTACCGAAGGATGTTTTGCAGCGAGGCTTTCCAGTTCTGGTAAAAACTTTGGCGCCACCACCTCAACATTGGCGTTTGGACTTGATTTCAACATGAAAGATAATTTTTCTAAACCCACATTTCCGCCACCCACAATAAGTACGTTGAGGTTGTGTAATTTTAAAAAAATAGGATATAATTCGTTCCGTTCCAATGCTACTTTATTTCTTTTGATATGAATTCTTCGTAAAATCCTTTCAATTTATTACTTTCTTTTACTACTTCTCCAATGACAATTATGGCAGGCGAACTTAATTTATTCTCCGTCACAACTTGTTGAATTGTATTGATTGTTCCAACACCAATTTTCTCTTGAGCAGTAGTTCCATTTTGAATAATTGCAACTGGAGTTTCTCCTTTAGATTCTTTTTGGAACAAATCGATAATCTGAGACAGTTTGCTCATCCCCATCAAAATCACAACAGTTGCCGATGATTGCGCTGCTAAAGCCACATCATTTGACAATTTTCTATCAGACGTTGTACCCGTAATTACCCAAAAACTTTCCGAAACACCTCTTTTAGTCAATGAAATTCCTTGATAAGCAGGAACAGCAATCGAAGATGAGATTCCAGGCACTACAAATGTAGGTATCCCAAAACTTTCTACAAAGTCTATTTCCTCACCCCCACGACCAAAAATAAATGGATCACCACCTTTTAACCGAACCACATGCCCGTAGGTAAGCGCGTTATCTACAATTAATTGGTTGATTTGGTCTTGCGTGTATTCATGACAGCCTTTTCTTTTTCCAACGAATATTTTAATTGCTTTTTTAGGAGCATAACTTAAAATTTCTTCGTTTGCCAAAGCGTCATACAAAATCACATTTGCCTCAGCCAGTGCCTTTGCACCTTTGATTGTCAATAAGTCCGGATCACCTGGACCCGCACCCACTAGGGTTACTATTGGTTGTATCTTTTTAAGCATCGGCTAAGTCTTTTTCTCTGTACGATTCAATTGCTTCAAAAAAGACAATTGCATCTTGAATGTAATTTTGTGCAAATTCAGCAGAAGGTTCATTCTGATTGATTTGGTATACTAAATCTCTTAATGTTGTCTTCAATTGAATGATATTTGTTGCTACGAAAACTGTATCAAACAAATCGATAATTCCAGCTTGGTGATTTGTTTTTTGGTTTTCAGCCAATAATAATGCTTTGGCACCATTTACAAATCCTGCGTATGCCAAGTAAATTGCATCTGCCCATTTTGCATCATCAAAAGCTTCTTGTGCGAAAGTTAATTTATCTTTCGCTTCCAATAATAAGGTAGCCACTAAATCAATAACAACACCAGCGCATTCTCCAACTCCAACTGCTTTTACGTAGTTGTCTGCATTTCCCCAATCTACAAAATCAGCTTCGGTAAGATTAGTCAAATCGGCTAATGGTTTCAAAAATTCGTAGAAGTATTTCTCACCTTTGGCATCATAATAATTCAAGAATGATTGTCCGTTCCCATTCGCTTCAAAATCATTTAAGATGAAACGCAATGCATCAGGTCCTCTTCGGCTTGGAATTTTGATTACTTTATCCGAAAATCTTCCGTTTCCGTTTCCTAAATTTCCTCCGCCTAATAAAACTTGTAATGCTGGCGCCACTAATTTCCCTGAATTAATTGACATTCCTTGGAAACCAATTTCGGCCATATTGTGTTGTCCACAAGCATTCATACAACCACTAATTTTAATCGTGATTTCCTGATTGTTGCTGTATTGTGGATATTCAGTTTTTAAAACTCTTTCTAATTCTACTGCGATTCCGGTACTGCTGGCAATTCCTAAATTACAGGTATCTGTTCCCGGACAAGCCGTAATATCTGAAATGGTATTGTAACCCTGAGCCACAAAATCTAACTTGGCTAATTCTTGGTAGAAAAACGGTAAATTTTCTTCTTTTACGTGACGAATTAAAATATCCTGTCTCAATGTAAAACGCAATTCATTCGCCGCATAATTTTTAATCAAATCCGCTAATAATCTTGCTTTATCGGTATAAAAATCCCCTAACAAAACTTTTATTCCAATAGCTACATAACCCGCTTGTTTTTGCGCAATTACATTTGATTTTTTCCAAGCGTCGAAAGCTGCCGTGTCTTCGATTACTACTTTTGGAACTTCCAATAAAGGAGCTGGAATTTCACCATCAAAAGCTGTCGTATCTATTTCAACTGTTTGATGAGACAATGCTTTTTTCTCTTCATCAACCAGTTTTAAAAATTCATCTCTACCAATATCTTTGATTAAGAATTTCATACGCGCTTTCAAACGTTTCGCTCTTTCGCCATAGCGGTCAAAAATTCTCAAAACACCTTCGGTTGTTGGAATAATTTGGTTTACAGGAATAAACTCTGACAATAATTCCGCGTGATGTGGCTGAGAACCTAATCCTCCGCCTAACATTACTTTAAATCCTCTTTCGCCATTTACAATTCTTGGAATAAATCCTAAATCGTGTAAATAACTCAACGCCGTATCTTTATCCGAAGAAGAAAATGAAATTTTGAATTTACGTCCCATTTCCTGACAAACCGGATTTCTCAAGAAAAACTGAAACATAGCGTGCGCATAAGGCGACACATCAAAAGGTTCTTCTAAATCAATTCCTGCTGTTTCACTAGCCGTAATATTTCTTACGGTGTTTCCACAAGCTTCACGAAGTGTAACATCATCTTTTTCCAGTTCAGCCCAAAGTTGTGGCGTTCTGTCCAAACTTACATAGTGAATCTGGATATCCTGACGCGTTGTAATGTGCAAACGTCCGGTAGAATATTCATCTGAAACTTTGGTAATACGAGTCAGTTGTTCGCTGGTCACCTTACCAAAAGGCAATTTGATACGAATCATTTGTACGCCTTCCTGACGTTGACCGTACACTCCTCTCGCCAAACGAAGGCTGCGGAAACGTTCATCATCAATTTTTCCGTCACGGAATAAAGCAATTTTTCTTTCTAAATCGATAATGTCTTTTTGGACAATCGGGTTTTCTATTTCGGTTCTAAAACTTTCCATCTGTGTGTTGTTTTTGGCAAAAGTTAGATTTAGTTTATAAATCCAACTCCAGCAGTTGTGTTGGTTGCAGCATCAATTAATATAAAAGCGCCGTTTGATTTGTTGTCATTATAGGCATCAAAATACAAAGCTTTGCTTAATTTAATATTTACTTCGCCTATTTCATTTATAGCCAATTGAGTCGCTGGTGTAACACCAGAATAATCTGTAGCGATTACGTTTTTCACGCTTTCAATTTTTGCCAAAACTCTGTTTGTATTGTGTTGTACCAAATATTTAGCACCTGGAACTAACTTTTTGCTGTCCATCCAGCAAATCGTTGTATTGATATCTTTTTCGATTTTAGGCAACTCATCCGATTTTACAATCATGTCGCCTCTTGTTACATTGATATCATTTTCCAATTCCAAAGTAATCGAAGAACCTGCAGTCGCTTCATCAAATTGCTGATCGAAAAAGTGAATATTGGTCACTTTAGATTCTGTCAAAGAAGGAAGAACTGTTACCGCATCACCCACTTTGATATTGTTTCCGTATAATTTTCCGGCATATCCTCTGAAGTCGTGATACTCTTCCGTTTTTGGTCGAATAACTGTTTGAACAGGGAAACGAGCTTTTCCTGTTTCAAAAACATCTTCCGGCTCTAAAGCTTCTAAATGTTCCAAAACCGTTTGTCCAGTGTACCACGGCATGTTTTCTGATTTGTCTGCAACGTTTCCTCCATTGATAGCACTCAACGGAATGTAACTTACGTTTTGCTCTTTGAATGAACTTTTGCTGTTCAATGCCTGAAAATCAGCTTTGATTTTATTGTAAACTTCTTCCGAATAATCAACTAAATCCATTTTGTTTACCGCAACAATCACTTCTTTTACTCTCAATAAATTATTGATAAAAAAGTGACGGTACGTTTGCTCAATAACTCCTTTACGAGCATCAATCAAAATGATAGAAACCTGCGAAGTCGAAGCTCCCGTAACCATGTTACGTGTATATTCTACGTGACCCGGAGTATCGGCAATAATGTAACTTTTCTTGGCTGTCGAAAAATAAATATGCGCCACATCAATCGTGATTCCTTGTTCTCTCTCAGCAACTAAACCATCGGTAGCCAATGAGAAATCTAAATAATCATATCCTTTTTGTTTGCTGCTTTTTTCTATTGCTTCAATCTTATCTGTAGTCAATGATTTTGTATCGTATAATAATCTTCCGATTAAGGTACTCTTTCCGTCATCTACACTTCCTGCTGTTGCTATTTTTAAAACTTCCATTATATATCTTTGTTTCAGGTTTAAAGTTTCAAGTTTTAAAAACTCCTTACCTTAAATCTTTTAATTTTTAAATCCTTAAATCTTTCAATTGGTATTCTAAAAGTACCCTTGTTGTTTTCTTTTCTCCATTGCAGCTTCAGAACGTTTGTCATCAATTCTGGCTCCTCTTTCTGAAATAGTTGAAGTTCTGATTTCGCCTACTACTTCTTGAATTGTTGCTGCGTAAGAATCAACAGCTGCAGTACAACTCATATCTCCAACGGTTCTAAAACGAACAATTCTTTCTTCAATTTCCTCATCTTCTTCTTGGTACACAAATGGAGAATGAGACCAAATCATACCGTCTCTCAAGAATACTTTACGTTTGTGTGAAAAGTAAATCGATGGAATTTCGATTTGCTCTTGCTCAATATAACTCCAAACATCAAGCTCTGTCCAGTTCGAAATTGGAAAAACACGAACGTTTTGACCATTTTCAATTTTCCCGTTCAAAATATCAAATAATTCCGGACGTTGGTTTTTCTCATCCCATTGACCAAAATCATCCCGAACAGAAAAAATACGTTCTTTAGCTCTTGCTTTTTCTTCATCACGACGCGCTCCACCAATACAAGCATCAAATTTGAATTCTTCGATTGCATCCAAAAGTGTAGTTGTTTGCAAACTGTTTCTGCTGGAGTATTTACCTGATTCTTCCACCACTTTACCTTCGTCAATAGCATCCTGAACATTACGAACGATTAATTCTAATCCTAATTCAGCAACCAATTTATCTCTGAAAGAAATAGTTTCCGGAAAGTTATGTCCCGTGTCTACATGCAACAATGGAAAAGGAATTTTTGCAGGAAAAAATGCTTTTTGCGCTAAACGCACCAATGTAATCGAATCTTTTCCACCAGAGAAAAGTAAAACCGGCTTGTCAAACTGAGAAATTACTTCTCTAAATATGTATATCGCTTCGCTTTCTAATGCGTTTGTTTTTAATATGGTACTCATTATTATTAGTTTAAAAGTTGAAAGTTTAAAGTTTAAGGTTGTTTAAACCTCATCTAAAATCTCTTAACTATTATTATTTTTTCTTTTCTCTTTATTCTAATCTCTGTTTTCTATTTCTGGTGTAAACCACATTCTTTATGACTGGATTCCCACCACCATCTTCCAGCTCTTATATCTTCACCAGGTGTAATGGCTCTTGTACAAGGCGCACAACCTATACTCACAAAACCTTGTTTATGTAGTACGTTTTGCGGCACATTATTATCATCTATATATTTTTGAACCTCTTCTAAAGTCCATTTTAATAACGGATTGAATTTTATAATATCGAATTTTTCATCGTATTCAAAAAGGTCTAAATCATTTCTATTTTCGGATTGCTCGGCTCTTAAACCGGTAATCCAAATCGAATTTCCTTTTAAAGCTTTAGTCAAAGGCGCTACTTTTCGAATGAAACAACATTCTTTTCTATTCTCTACTGATTCATAAAAGCTATTTGGGCCTTTTTGATTTAATAACTCTTCAACCGCACTTGTTTCCGGAAAATAAGTTTTAATATCTATTTGATACTTTTTCAAGGTCTTATGAAAAACATCATAAGTCTCTTGAAATAATCTTCCGGTATCTAAAGTAAAAATGGTAATAGGTAAATTATTTTTTCCAATTAAAGCCGTAATCACTTGGTCTTCCTGTCCAAAAGAAGTAGAAAAAACTACTTTGCCTTTAAATTCATCAGCCAAAAAAGTAAGCGTTTCCTCGATAGATAAGCTTCTTGTTTTTTCTAATAAAGTATTTGTTATCGCTATGCTCATAATTTCATTTCTCTTTATAATAATTTAGACAGTGTTTTTAAACTCAAAACAATAATTAAAATCCCTACCAAAATCATCATAGGCTTTCTCTTTATTTTATTGACTAAAATTGCGGCAATTGGAGCAGCAATCACACCACCCAAAATCAACCCTATAATCACTTGCCATCCTTGTATTCCTCCAAAAAGCATGAAAGTTACACCACTTGCAAAAGCTACCGCAAACTCCGCTGCATTGACAGAACCAATAGTATATCGTGGATTTCTACCGCGCCCTAATAAGGTCGAAGTCACAATTGGGCCCCATCCACCACCACCAACAGCATCCATAAAGCCTCCAAAAGAAGCTAAAATATTCAGTCGCTTGGTTTTCTTTTTAATGATGTTTTTCTGCATTGCTTTTCTGATGATTATAATTGCCAGCCCTATCATGTATACCGCAATAAAAGGCTTTATCGCATCCCCATCAATTACATCCGACAATAAATAAGCACCCGCAATAGAACCTAAAACACCCGGAATCAATAGATGTCTCACTAGTTTTTTATTGATGTTCCCAAAGCGATGATGAGAAATAGCCGAAGCTCCTGTTGTAAACATTTCAGCAACATGAACTCCTGTACTGCTTATCGCCGGTGGAATTCCATACGCCAATAAAAAAGAAGTAGAAGTTGCTCCATACCCCATTCCTAAAGTTCCATCTACTAACTGTGCAAAAACACCAATACAGAAAAAGATTAAAAATTCCTGATTAAAGCCTGCTATTAGGCCACTCCAAGAAAATTCAGCATGATGATTGTAAACCAATGTAGAAATTAATCCTACTAGTAAAACAACGGGAATAATAACCCACAAGCGTTCTTTAAAAGTAGTTTCCGATTTTTCATTTATCGTAATGGTTTTCAATTCTTTACTCATACTTTTTTTAATTCAATTTTCTTAAGCTTAAATCTATTGCCCTATCGGAATAGTAGATTATTATGCAAAAGTAAATAATTTAAGTTAACTACAAAATTTATTTTGTGATATATTCTTTAAAAGGCAATGTCAGCCAAGGTGTTACTTTCTAAGATTTTAAGTGTATTATCGCGCACCTCAATCATCAGTTTCCGAACCGCGCAAGTGGCTTCATCTGAACAGTCTACACAAGGCTCATAAAAATTATGGCTGGCACAAGGAAGTAATGCAATTGGCCCTTCAAGAATGCGATACACATGAGCCATATTGATGTCTTTGGGATCTTTTATCAAATAATATCCTCCACCTTTTCCTTTTTTGGCACCCAAAAAACCCGAATGGCGCAGTAATAATAAAATACTTTCTAAAAACTTGATCGAAATAGTCTCGCTCTTGGCTATCTCTGCTATTTGAACAGGAGAATTGTCTTTTTGGCGCGCCAAAAAAGTAAGAGCTTTTATTCCGTATTTTGTTTTTTTCGAAAGCATTTAAAAAAGATATAAGATTGAAGATTAACGATTTTTGATTTCAGATTTTACATAATCAGAAATCTATTTGTCTTTTATTGTAACAACAAAAATATACTTTTTGAATGAAAAATGGTGAAAGGAGATTAACGATTGTTGTTAGATTGGAAATCTGCTCCCGAAACTTCGGGAGAAAACCGTTAATCCCAAATCAAAAATCATCAAGACAATGCCTGCTCTAAATCGGCAATAACATCTTTAACGGTTTCCAGTCCTACTGAAACACGCACTAAACCATCGGTAATACTGACTGCCAAACGTTCTTCAACAGATAGCTTACTGTGTGTTGTTGATGCTGGATGCGTTACGATTGTTCTGGTGTCGCCCAAATTTGGTGATAAAGAGCATAATTTTATTTTGTCTAAAAAAGCTCTTCCTGCCTCAAGACCACCTTTTATTTCAAAAGCTACAATGTTTCCGCCCAAGTTCATTTGCTTTTGAGCAATTTCATATTGCGGATGCGATTTCAAGAATGGATATTTCACCTTATTCACATTAGGATGCTGCTCTAAAAACTCCGCTACTTTCAAGGCGTTTTCACAATGTCTATCTAAACGAATCGCTAATGTCTCTAAACTTTTAGACAATACCCACGCATTAAAAGGCGATAAAGAAGGTCCTGTAAGTCGGGAAAACAAATAGATTTTCTGAATCAATTCAGCATCACCAACTGTTATTCCGCCTAAAACTCTCCCTTGACCGTCCATTAATTTTGTAGCTGAATGCACTACTAAATGTGCACCCCATTTTATCGGTTGCTGTAAATAAGGCGTTGCAAAACAGTTATCAATAATCAAAATCAAATTATGTTTTTTGGCAATATTCCCAAGCAATTCCAAATCGATAATATCAACCGCCGGATTGGTAGGTGATTCGGCAAAAAGAATCTTGGTATTAGGCGTAATCAAACCTTCAATGGTTTCTGGCTTGTTAATATCAAAATAGGAAGTTTCAATATTCCATTTTGGAAAATAATTAATGAACAACGAATGTGTGGCTCCAAAAATACTACTGGAAGAAACAATATGATCTCCAGATTTCAATAAAGCTGCCAAGGTTGAATAAACCGCAGCCATTCCGGATGCAAAGGCAAAACCAGCTGCAGCACCTTCCATAGCACAAACTTTATCAACAAATTCGTTAGTGTTTGGGTTGCTATAACGGCTGTAAATATTTCTATCTTTTTCTTCGGCAAAAGAAGCACGCATGTCTTCGGCATCTTCAAATACAAAACTGGAAGTTAAATACAAAGGCACTGAATGCTCTAAAAATTGCGTTCTTTCTAGTTGGTTGCGTATGGCTTGGGTTTCAAAACCAAATTCTTGATTGTTCATTTTTTTATCGTTTAAGGTTTAAGGCTTAAAGTTTTTGGAACATTAAATCCAAATACTTTGCTTAAACTACAGTGGTTTATTATTCAAAACTACTTTGTAATGTATAGTTGCTGTTGGCTCTAATGTTTTAGAAACCGAACAGTACTTTTCAAAAGAAAGTTGTGCGGCTCTCGCTGCTTTTTCTTCGTTTATTGGCCCTTCCAAATAAAACACAATGTTAATATCCTTGAATGGTTTCGCTTCTCCAACTTGTACACGTTCTCCTTCTACCTCAGCTTTGAAAGAGGTGATTTCCTGACGTTGTTTTTTCAAAATTGAAATCATATCAATGGCGCTGCAACCAGCAACACCCATCAATACCAATTCCATTGGACTTGCACCCATATCATTTCCTCCAAATTCTGGTCGGCTATCAACGTTAACTATATGTCCTCTTTCATTTTTTAATTCGAAATGGAAATTGTCGTTTACTCTGTTTAATGTTATTTTCATATTATTCCCCTCCCCAACCCTCCCCGAAGGGAAAGGAGCCAAGACTGGAGGCAGTCCCTTTTTTTTAAATTTATATTTTATTACAACACGAATAGAAAAAGTAATATTGAAATAAGCCAGAACATACTATTGAACCAACCGTCTAAAAATAGTGCTCTATCCATTGTCCAGTAAGTATCAACACTGTTTCTTTTATATTTTAAGTAAAATGATTTGCTTAAAACATAATATGCAAACTGCGCCATCAATGGCACAAATAATGAATTAATGGCTGTGTTCTTTCCAAAACCAGCAGAAAAACTTATCAAAGCAACTAAAAATAATATTACATTTAAAATTAATAGTTTAAAAAACCATTGTTTATTATCTAATTTACTTTTGTCAAACAAAAACAGAATTGAAACATTCATTCCAACAATAATAAAAACGACATCCATACTATATGCTTTCTTACTGAACACTCAAAACTGAACACTGTTCACTTTAATTACCCTTTATCCGATAATCTCAAAATATCGCCAAAAACACCTCTCGCCGTTACTGCTGATCCTGCGCCTGCGCCTTGAATCACGATTGGTCGGTCTCCATACGATTCTGTGTAAATTTCGAAGAAAGAATCCGAACCTTTCAGCCCGCCTAAGGCAGTATCTGAAGGAACCGAAACTAATTTAACTTCCAGATTTCCTTTGTCATTTTGCAAGTCGCCTGACAATTCGCCTATGTATCGCAACACGTGATTAGGTTTTTGATCGGCTTTTATTTTCGCATAAATTGGATCGAACTCTGTCAATTTATTTAGAAAATCAGAAACATCTCCTTCACGTAAATGTTCTGGAATTAAATTTTGAATATCAATTTCTTCAAACTCATTTTGCAAGTCTAATTCTCTGGCCAAAATCAATAATTTTCTACCTACATCATTCCCGCACAAGTCCTCTCTTGGATCCGGCTCAGTATATCCGTTTTCAATTGCTTCTTTCAATATTTCGCTGAACGGAGCGTCTTTTGCAGAAAAATTATTGAATAAATAACTCAATGTTCCTGAGAAAACACCTTTAATTTTCGTGATATTTTCACCAGAAAGATGCAATAATTTAATCGTATCAATCAATGGCAATCCCGCTCCAACATTCGTTTCATAAAGATAACTTTTTTGATTATCTGCTAGCACTTTTCGTAATTTTTTATAAAAACTATAACTTAATGTATTCGCTACTTTATTAGATGAAATCAAATCAAAGCTACTTTCTGCTAGAGGAATATAATTTTCAACAAATGTGGCACTTGCCGTGTTATCAATCGCAATTAAATTCTCAAGATGATGCTCGGTTGCGTATGCAATTACGTCATTAATACTATAAGAGAATCCATTGTTTTGAATTTCATTTTTCCAATTTGGAGTAACACCATTTTTATTTAAAAGTACATTACTTGAATTGGCAATCGCAAAAACATTCAACTTAATGTCTTTTCTTTTTTCAATGGTTGCTGCTGATTCCAATATTTGATTAATCAACGTTCCGCCTACTAAACCATGTCCAAAAATAGCAATATTAATTTTCTTTGAAACTCCAAAAATCTCTCCGTGAATCACGTTTAAGGCTTTGTTCAGTTGCGATTTTTTCACCACCAAACTCACGTTTTTACCTGTAACCGTATTATTGAAAAGAATCGGGACAATTTTATTTTTTATCAACGCCGTATAAGGCTTGTGAAACGTACTCAAATCCTGCCCAATGATAGAAATCACCGAAACAGCATCGGTCACCGTGATTTTATTCACATCTTTCGAATAGAAATCATTTTCGAATTCTTTCTCTAGTTCAATCATGGCTTTAGTGGCTTTATCAGCGGCAACTACCAAACCAATTCCTCGTTCTGAAGAACCTTGAGAAATAATACTCACACTAATATCATTGTCGCCCATCACTCTGAAAATACGGGCATCAACACCAGTTTTACCAAGCAATCCTCTTCCTTCCAGATTCACTAAAGAAACATTTTCAAGTACCGAAAGCGTTTTAATGCCTTCCTTGTTAGAATTAGAAGTAATTAATGTTCCTTTATTTTCGTGGTTGAAAGTATTCAAAATACGAAGCGGAATGTTTTTTTCCAATAAAGGAATGATCGTTTTGGCATGAAGAATCGTCGCACCAAAATTGGCTATTTCATTCGCTTCATTAAATGACAAATGGTCAATCTTTTTAGCGTCAAGCACCAAGTCTGGATTAGCGGTATAAATTCCGTCTACGTGTGTGTAATTTTGTAATTCGTCTGCATTTAAGTAATTCGCTATCAACGAAGCGGTGTAATTACTGCCGTTTCTCCCTAAAGTGGTCGTGTCATTATTATTATTAGAACCGATGAAACCTGTAACAATATTTACGGTTGTTCCGTTGTTTTGTTTGAAATAATTGATGACATTTTTCTTCGAAATTTGTTCCAAAGGTTGCGCATCACCAAATTTTGAATCTGTTTTTATCAATTCTCGAGTATCGGCAAAACGGGCATTTATTCCATTTTCAACGAGAATAGCTGTCAGTAATTTTGCCGAAAGTAATTCTCCTTTAGATAAAACCTGGTCTTTAATTTTGTTGCTGTAATCACCAATTAAACTAACGCCTTCAAATAATTTTTCCAAAACATTGAACTCCTCAGACAAATCTACGTTCTCATATTCATCTTGCTGGTATTTTTTAAAATCTTCAAAAAGCAGTTTATAATCCTTATTAGTAGCCGCAACCTTTAAAATTTCTTCTAGTTCATCTGTGGCATTCCCTCTTGCTGAAACTACAATGGCAATTTCCTCTCCTTGATTTACTTTATCGGTTATAATCGCAACAACCTTATTTATTCCGTCGCCATTCGATAAAGATTTACCTCCAAATTTTAATATTTTCATTGTGTTGTGTTTTTTGGCTTAGAATATATCCTGAAGCAAATTATGTAATTGTTTGTATTCTATCAAAAAAGCATCGTGTCCATGAATGGAAACAATTTCCTGATAGCTAACCTTATTTTTATATCTTTTTAATTCCTCGTAGGTTGCTTTATTTTCATTTGCAGTAAAAAACAAGTCTGAATTGATTCCGATAATATGAATGTCAGCTTCAATTTTTGATGTTATTTCTTCGAATGAATCACTGTTTCTGGTAATATCTATCGTCTTCAACAGTTGATTCATCATTTTATAAGAGGAGATTTGAAAACGTTTCTGTAATTTTTCACCATGATGCAGCAACCAACTTTCTACATTAAAAATGGCTAATTCTTCATTAGTGGTTCGCTGAAATTTTGCCGCAAAAGATTCCGGAGTTCTATAACACAACATCGCATGAGTGCGAGCATCTTCAATAGGTTTTGAAGAATTTTTCAGAATTTGTTCCTGCAAAAAGCAATTGGCAATCAGCCAGTCTGTCGATTTCCAATCGGTTGCAATAGGAATTAAATGTTGTGTAATCTTTGGTTCTAAAGCGACCATTTCCCAAGCAATTCCTCCGCCAACAGAACCGCCAATAATGGCGTATAGTTTTTTAATTTCAAGAAATCGAATCCCTTCAATAAAAATTCTAGCAATATCTCTGGCATTAAAGTCCGAATAATTTTCGATAGTAAAACCATCAAATCCATTTCCGGGAACATTAAAAGCAAGTATCGTATATTTTGTAGTATCAATAGTTTTGTTAGTACCAATTAAATCATTCCACCAACCATTTTCGCCCACAACTTGAGAATTTCCGGTTAAAGCATGATTGACCAAAACGATTGGAGCAGTATGCAATTCAGGTCCAAAAACTTGAAAACTTAAGTTTAAGACAGCATAAAAAGCGCCACTTTCGGTGGTGAAATTTTGTAATGTGATAGATGTTGGTTTATTTTCCAATTTCAAATCTTTTATGATTTTTGACTTGTGTTTGGAAATATTAGAAAGAAAGCTAGGAGTTATCTAGACAAATTCTCAGTGTTATCTTTCCACGATGAGCGTGGTAGAATGCAGCACCTTCTTCGATAAATCGAAGGGTTGCTAAGGCTTCATCGGGTCTAATCCCTCTGCCTTTCTTTATAACATTTCAATACGTTTGTGAACTTAATGTGCAAATTAACCACTATTTTTTGTAACAACCAAATTTTTATGCGCAATCGATTTTTTGTTTGCTTCAAATAAAAACCTGAAAACAATAAACATACGATTGTTATTTTGACGAAGTATTATAAACCAATTACAGTTTTTACCTCGTCAAAACAACAACTTTAAATATCCTTTTGAGAATCTCAAAACCGAAAATAAATTCGGATTTATTAAATAAAAAGCGCTTCATTCTCTTGTGAATACATTAAAAAAAGTAATGAATTTGGTACTATTTTTTGTGCCAAAGCATCGTTTTTTGAAATTTCAAATCTTGGATGAATCAATTCGTTTTTTGAATCATTCTCCTTTTGTTTTTTATTCCTGTTATTAATCCTCTCTAATAATTGGAATGTTTTTGGGAAATACTTAGTTGTGCTCATAATTTTTAGGTGTTAGGTTTTTAATTCATTGTTGGTTTCATTCGCATTATGTTTTTTAAAAATAAAAGATAGTCTTAAAACAAAAAACCCTTTTAGATACGTATCCAAAAGGGTTTTAAGTTATTTGTAAACTTATACTTTTGGAATCAACAGACGTAAATACACATAATGGCCTTGGCAGCGATCATCTTATTGACAGTTGAATTATTTGTAAACTGGAATTTTAGGTTATTCATTTATATTTTTTATTTCTGTACTATTATTTCTGTTGTATTCAAAAAAAAAGCTTCCCGTTATCTGGGAAGCTTTTACTATATAATTTTAATTTAAAAATTATGCAATAAACGACCCTCAGGAGTTATCCTGTGCGACCTTAAACATATTACAAATATTAAATTTCATTTTTTACTTTTTTAGAAAATCAAATTTGCAAATTATTTTTTAAATATCCAAATAAGTTTCAAAAATATTTATCAAAATCCTATTAGTATTATTTTTGGCAATCAACAGAACCTGAAAAAAGATTTATCAGCAAAAAAAAGTTAAGATTAATTTGCAATTCAAAATGGTTTCATACATTTGCACCCGAATACAAGAGGAAAAATTTGAACTGATTGCAACCTCTTCATAATGAAACAAATTCATTATGGATGCTGAAGAATTTTCAGTAGAAAAAATGCTAAAGCAGGAACCCTCCTTTAGTCCTTTTCAGCAATTATTTTTTCTCGCTTAATTTAAAAATAATAATTATTATGGCCTATTTATTTACGTCAGAATCTGTAAGCGAAGGACATCCAGACAAAATTGCAGATCAAATTTCAGACGCATTAATTGATAATTTTTTGGCATTTGATGCTGATTCAAAAGTAGCTTGCGAAACTTTAGTAACTACTGGCCAGGTAATTTTGGCTGGTGAAGTAAAATCAAATACTTATTTAGATGTACAACAAATCGCTCGTGACGTAATCAGAAAAATTGGTTACACGAAAAGCGAATACATGTTTGAAGCCAATTCTTGTGGAATCCTATCTGCTATTCACGAACAATCTGCTGACATCAATCAGGGTGTTGACAGAAAAAATCCTGAAGAGCAAGGCGCTGGTGACCAAGGAATGATGTTTGGTTATGCTACTAATGAAACAGAAAATTATATGCCATTGGCACTTGATTTATCTCATAAATTATTGCAGGAATTAGCTATTTTAAGACGTGAAAATAACGAAATTACGTATTTGCGTCCTGATGCTAAATCTCAAGTAACTTTAGAATATAGCGATGACAATAAGCCAACTCGTATTGATGCTATTGTAATCTCGACACAACATGATGATTTTGACGAAGAAGCTACAATGCTTGCAAAAATCAAAAAAGACATCGTTGAAATTTTGATTCCAAGGATTATTGCAAAAAATCCAACGCATGCACATTTGTTCAATGATGCTATCCAATACCATATTAACCCAACCGGAAAATTCGTAATTGGAGGACCGCACGGAGATACTGGATTGACAGGAAGAAAAATCATTGTGGATACTTACGGTGGAAAAGGTGCTCACGGTGGTGGTGCATTCTCTGGAAAAGATCCAAGTAAAGTAGATAGAAGTGCGGCTTATGCTACACGTCATATCGCTAAAAACTTAGTTGCAGCTGGTGTTGCTGACGAGATTTTAGTACAGGTTTCTTATGCGATTGGTGTGGCAAAACCAATGGGTATTTTTATTGACACCTACGGAACTTCAAAAGTGAATTTGACCAATGGTGAAATTGCCAAAAAAGTAGAAGCTATTTTTGATATGCGTCCTTACTTTATCGAGCAACGTTTGAAATTAAGAAATCCAATCTACAGCGAAACTGCTGCTTACGGGCACATGGGACGTACTCCAGAAACAGTTACTAAAACTTTTTCTGCTCCGGGTGGAAACGAAAAAACAGTTACTGTTGAATTGTTTACTTGGGAAAAATTAGATTTTGTTGACCAAGTTAAAACTGCATTTGGATTGTAATACAACATTTATAATATAAAAAAGGGGATTTTGCAGATGCAAAATCCCCTTTTTTTGTATCCTAACTTACTCTTATAAATTATACTTTACAATAAAGGTTACAAATCTAGGTAGGATAATATTCTCATTGGCATTAAAACCATTTACACTAAATGAGTTATTCAATCTAGATCTTGTATTTAATAAATTATTGGCCTGAATCCTGTATTCAAATTTGGCGTCTTTTTTAATGTAATTCAAACTAGCCGTCATGATTTTAAAATCATTGGCAAGACCAGTCGATTCATTTTTAAAACGGTTAAAGGCATAATCCCAATTGATATTCAAACCATTTAGGAAATAGTAATTCAGTTTTACAGTAGGTGTTTGAGTAGTAAATCGATTGGCTGCTTGTTCCGAAAAATTGATGCGATATCCTAAATCTACATTGGGATATTTTTTGAACTGAGTTGCAAAAACTAAGTTGTACCCGTGATTGACATTTTCAATACCTTGAATAAATTCCTGAGTATTTCCATTCACCAGACGTCTGTTTAGCACAAAATTCCTGTTCCAACTTGCATTGATTCCCGCTGTTAATTTATAATACTTCTGAAAGCTTTTCGAATAAAATACATTCCCATTAAGATTTTCATTTTCAGCATCTAAATTCAAACGATCAGATGTAGAGTAAATACTTTGGAACAGAATTCCATTTACCACAGGGTTTTTTGTAGTGGTGTAACCTATACCTCCAAAAATAGTAGTAAAATTATACAAATTATACTTTGAGTAATTCAGTCTATGACTGGTTACAAGTGAGTTTTCCAATTGTGAATTTCCACGTGCAATGCTATTAAAATTCGTAAAAACATATCCTTCGACAAGTGCATTTACATCATTAAAACCGTTTCTCACGTTGAAGTTATACGTCAAATTTTCCGATTTTTTCAAATCCCATCGCGCAAACATATCCGGTAAGAATCGTGTAAAATTAAGTTTGAAAGGATTACCAAATTGCTCATTGGTGGTATTGTATTGATGAACAGAGAAACCAGGGTTAAATGTAAACTTGCCTGCAATAAATTTATAATGCAAACCCAAAAACGCATCATTAAAGCGATATCTCACATCATTATTATATGCAGCTTGCTCAACAGAATTAACAGTTTGGTCTTGTAAAATTTGTAAAATACTCGAATTATACGACTGAAAAGCGTTCGTATTTCCGGCAGTTACATTCAATATGCTTTTATTAGAAATTTGATAAAAGTAATCGATTTTTGCATCCAGCTTATTGGTTTTCACAAATCTAGATTGTTCGATATTCAATGTGTTTTCATTGACAAAAACCGCACTTGGATCATTTGGATTTTGTGAAGTAGCATTTTGATACGGATTGACAGAAAGTTGCGGATTATAAAATGGATCTTCGTCTTCGTATTGATGTTGCATTTCGAGCACCCAAGTAGATTTTGGATTCTGTGTATAAAACAAATTCAAACTCTGGTTGAATGAGGCTGGTGCTTGTTTTTGAAAAGCAATAACCGTATTTGAATTAGAGACCATTGAACCATTGTTCATTGTACTAAAATTAGTTTGGCTGTTGTCTACGTCTTGTTGATCATTTTTTCTAAAAAACGCGTCATAATCCAATTGAAAATTATCATTGGCTTTGTACTTAGAACCAAATTTTGCAATAAAGGCATTGTTTTTAGAATCGGTTTTGTTTTTTCTGTTTTCTAAAGTCGCTATATTAGTGGTGTTAGGTTCAAAAATCCCTCTTTCTGAATTAGTTATAGACTGATTGAAGGTTGACGAATAAGCCGCAAAACCGGATAATGTCCATTTTTTTGAAACCGAATGATTTATATTGAGTGTCCCAAATTTGTCACTTGCTTTGGCCACATTATCACCGCCAGACAAACCAAAAAAGTTTCGATTAAGCGTAAGTGTTGTCCCGCTGCGACCAATGGTATTTCTTGCTCCACCTGTTATTCTGAAAAAATCTGCAGAAGTCAAAGATACCTCACCAATATTATTCAAATTAACGATAGAGTTGATACTAGTTTTTGGAGAGTAATAAAATATTTTTGGATTGAAAATATAGCCCTTGTCATTTGCTAAACCAGCACTTACATCACCAAACCAAAATTTATCTTTTCCTTTTTTTAGTTTGATATTAATTGCAATGTCATCGTTGTTATTTTCAAGGCCTTTCATTTGCGACACTTCGTTAAAATTTCGTAGAACTTGTACTTTATCAACAGCATCAGAAGGAATGTTTTTTGACCCCAATTTAGTATCTCCCTCCATAAAGGGCTTTCCATTTACAAATAATTTTGCTACTTTTTTACCCTCTACTTGCACCTGACCGTCAGCCATTACCTCAAAACCAGGCAGTTTTTTAAACACATCTTCAAGCTTACGCTCTTCGCCTGTTTTGAACGAATCCGTATTATAAACAATTGTATCTCCTTTTATAGAAACTGGCATTTCGCGTACAATTTCTACGCCATCAAGCTCGATGCCGCCAGATTCCATAGTGATGTTTTCCACCATATTTTCGGCTAGCGTAGTAACGGTAACTTCTTTATTTTGCATACCCAAATAACTCAGTTTAATTACATACGCCGTATTAGGTTTAAGGTTCAACATAAACTTTCCTTTATCAGTTGTTATGGCATAGGCATCCATAGCTTTAGTAGTTTGGTTCACCGCCATGACATTGGCCATTTCTAAAGGCAGTTTCGCCTTATCTTGAACCACTCCTTCCAAACGGATGTTTTGAGCATAGGAAATAGAAACCACCACAAGGGCGATCAGTACTAGAATTTTTCTCATTTTAATTGGGTGTATAACTACAGATATTAATTTCCAAAACGAATTTGCATGCCGCCTTCTCTACCGCCACGTCCTTGATTCATTTCTCTAAATTCTTCCATTTTTTTCATTACGGCTTCATCATACTCTTTTTGAGAAACTACTTTTCCTTTGGTTACTGCTTTAATTTCTACTTTATCCTTTGGATTCAGTACAATTTTAGAGCATAAAATGGTTGTTCTGCCATCATTAACCTCCAAAATTAATCCGGGTAAACCCCAATATCCTTCTGGACCTTGACTCACTGGTATTTCTGAGGTATACCATGCCGTAATTACTATTTCTTTAGGCACTTCAACCGAATCTAAAAAATTTGTTTTTTTATCATCCGCTGGTTTTGCTGCTTCTTTTTTATCCGCATCCTCTTTTCTCGGTCTCATGTTTCTAAAATCAGTTGCGCTAGGTTTTTTTACGGCCGTGGCTTTATAACAAGTATATCCTCCAATTACTCTTGTTTCAGCTTCCATTTTCCAGGCTAGACTCGTAAGCGAATCTTTGACCAAGAATTCTTTCCCCATAAACTCTTTGTCGTTACTGTACTGTTTATCTTTTACGTTTTTATAAAAGGTTCCGCCGCCGCCAGCAAAGCTTGACATCATTCGGAATCCACCGCCACCTTGTGTTGACGCTTCTAACTTTTCTTCTTCCTTATAGATAGAGGCTGTTTTATTGAAGTTGAGGATAAATGTTTTTTCGAACATTTTCTTCATATTTTCCTCAATCCTCTTCTGCATATCCGGAGTCATATTTTTGTTTCCCTCCATTCTAGATTTAAAATCTGAAGTGCTGGTTCTTGATTCATACACCGCCATTCCTTGAAATTCCTGAGCTTGAAGTCCCATAAATGATAAGACTGCTAATACTAATGTGAAAATTACTTTGTACATACTATTGGATTTTGATAAATAAGAGTGAAAAATACTATTTTTGTTACAAGTATTCTGTTAAAATAATAATAAGACAATCAAAATTGTATAAGGTTTAATTGTAATTTCGCTTTCATGAAAAAAGTAATGCTATTGCTATTTATCGGTTCATTTTCAATAATGATTTCTCAAAACCTAAAGCAAAATGCTGTTTTAATGGATTCCATCCGTTTTGATGGCGATCAATTTCTGGGATATGACCCTTTTGGTTTTTATTACACCATAAAAAATAATGTATTTTCTAAAGTTGGAAACCTAGATACAATAGAATATAAGAATATTTCTTTGGGTAAAATCACCAAAGTAGACCTGCAAAACCCACTTAAAATCGTTTTGTTTTACGAAAATTTCAATACAGTTGTCATCCTTGATAATCAATTGAATGAAACCCAAAAAATCAATTTTTCAGAAAATGTGATTCCTATCGTAGCTTCAGCAGTTGGAATAGCTTCTCAAAATCAGCTTTGGATTTATAACAGTATGAATCAGCAACTGGGATTATATGATTATTTGAACACTATCTACAAAACTATTTCAGTCCCTTTTACGGAAAGTATTAAAAATTATTTTTCAGATTTTAATACATTTCATTGGATTGACAATAAAAACAATTGGTATGCCTGTGATATTTTTGGAAGAATTACAAACAACGGAAAAGCACCTGATTTTGAATCGATTGAAATTATAAATAAAAACCAGTTTATCTATTCTGCAAATGGAATTTTAATTTTTCAGGATTTGGAAAAAGACCAAAAAACGGAGATTAAAATTGCCGAAAAAAGCTTTAAAAAATTCTATTACAAAGACCAAATTTTATCTATTTTTACATCCGAAGGAATTACAAATTATAAAATCATAATACCGTAATGCACATAGCAATAGCAGGAAACATAGGCTCTGGAAAGACAACTTTAACACGCTTGTTAGCGAAACATTTCAAGTGGGAACCGCATTATGAAGACGTTGTCGACAATCCGTACCTAGATGATTTTTACCATCAAATGGAACGTTGGTCTTTTAATTTACAAATTTATTTCTTGAATAGTCGTTTTCGTCAAGTGATGCAAATTCGCGAAAGCGGTAAAAAAATTATTCAGGACAGAACCATTTATGAGGATGCACATATTTTTGCTCCTAATTTATATGCAATGGGCTTAATGACCAAT
The DNA here is from genome assembly GCF_015752255.1 of Flavobacterium sp. CAN_S2. NCBI lineage: Bacteria > Pseudomonadati > Bacteroidota > Flavobacteriia > Flavobacteriales > Flavobacteriaceae > Flavobacterium > Flavobacterium sp. CAN_S2. The sequence goes on along the minus strand of NZ_JADOVA010000001.1, from coordinate 1,693,648 downwards.
CGGGATTTCCAGAATTATTCTTCCCTTTTTGAATTGATGGAATCTACAGTTAAAGCACCTGATTTATTAATCTATTTAAGAAGTTCAATCCCTAATTTAGTAGGGCAAATACATAAACGAGGTCGTGAATACGAAAACTCCATTTCTATTGAATATTTGAGTCGTTTGAACGAAAGGTATGAAGGCTGGATTCAAACCTACGATAAAGGGAAACTATTAATCATTGACGTTGACAACATAAATTTTGTGGACAATCCAGAAGATTTAGGAAACATTTTTAACCGTATCGACGCGGAATTGAACGGGTTGTTTTAAAACACAGATTGCATAAATTATCACAGATTCTCAGAATCAAAAATGCCTCACAATTGCGAGGCATTTTTTATTTATGATAATTAGCTGATTATTTCAAAGAATCAATTTTTGCCTGAACTTCGGCATCAGTTCCTTCAAAATTTTGAATAGTAACTTTACCGTTTATTACTGTTTTGATGGTTGCTTTTACTTTTCCATCCACATTTGTTTTTTCGATAGAAACTTCTTTAGACATCATATGATTTGGCATTACTGCTGCATTCATATGTTCACAAGTTTTATTTGTACAACCTTTTGCTTTACATTCTTCCGCTGACATTGAGGTGCATTTTCCTGAAGCAACACAACACGAAGCTGTATCAGAAATTGTATGACTTCCGTTTCCTAAAATTGGGGCAATTACAAGACCTATCAAACACGTCAATTTAATTAAAATATTCATGGATGGCCCAGAAGTATCTTTGAACGGATCTCCAACAGTATCTCCGGTAACCGCCGCTTTATGCGCATCAGAACCTTTGTATGTCATTTCACCATTGATTAAAACTCCTGCTTCAAAAGATTTTTTGGCGTTGTCCCAAGCACCGCCGGCATTGTTTTGGAAAACAGCCCAAAGTACACCCGAAACGGTAACTCCGGCCATATACCCTCCGAGCATTTCTGCTATTAATTGGTTGTTGTCCGAATAAACTAATTTGCCAAGTAAAACAATCGCAATTGGAAAACCAATAGTCAAAATTCCCGGCAACATCATTTCGCGTAAAGCAGCTTTTGTAGAAATATCGACACATTTTGCATATTCCGGCTTTCCGGTTCCTTCCATAATTCCTGGAATTTCCCTGAACTGGCGGCGCACTTCGTACACCATATCCATAGCAGCTTTTCCAACAGAATTCATTGCCAAAGCCGAGAAAACTACCGGTATCATTCCGCCCACAAATAGCATTGCTAAAACTGGTGCTTTGAAAATATTAATTCCGTCAATTCCCGTAAACGTGACATAAGCAGCGAATAAAGCCAGTGACGTTAATGCCGCCGAAGCGATTGCAAATCCTTTCCCGGTTGCTGCAGTTGTATTTCCTACTGAATCCAAAATATCGGTTCTGGTACGTACTTCTTTTGGTAATTCGCTCATTTCTGCAATTCCACCTGCGTTGTCAGATATTGGTCCGAAAGCATCGATTGCCAACTGCATCGCCGTTGTTGCCATCATCGCTGATGCAGCCAAAGCCACACCATAAAATCCTGCTAAAGCATAAGAAGCCCAGATTGCTGCTGCAAATAAAAGTACAGTTGGAAACGTAGAAATCATTCCAGTTGCTAATCCTGCAATTACATTTGTTCCTGCTCCGGTTGAGGATTTTTGTACAATTGCCATAACGGGTTTTGTCCCCAATCCTGTATAATATTCCGTTACTGACGAAATGAGTCCACCTACTGCCAAACCTACAATTGTAGCATAAAAAACACGCATCGATGAAATTTCTTTAGTCCCTTCGCCAAAGAAATCCATTTTCATGGTCTCCGGCAGCATATATTGTACTAAAAAATAACAGGCAATCAGAGTTAATCCAATTGAAAGCCAGTTTCCCCTATTTAACGCGCTTTGCACTTGCGCTTCTTTTGCATTATCATCTGTAATTTTAACGACCATCGTCCCGATAATCGAAAATAAAATTCCAAAACCGGCGATTGCCATTGGCAATAAAATAGGTCCTATTCCGCCAAAAGCATCTTGAAGATTTCCGCCCATATCTTTGATGACATAATTACCAAGAACCATAGCCGCTAAAACGGTTGCAACATAAGAACCAAATAAATCGGCTCCCATTCCGGCAACATCTCCCACATTATCGCCAACATTATCCGCAATTGTAGCTGGATTTCGAGGATCATCCTCAGGAATTCCAGCTTCTATTTTCCCAACTAAATCAGCACCTACATCGGCAGCTTTCGTGTAAATTCCACCACCAACTCTGGCAAACAAAGCGATAGATTCTGCTCCAAGAGAAAATCCGGCTAATGTTTCTAATACAATAGTCATATCTTCTGTTGAAGTCCAAACTCCATTCATAAAAAAGTGAAAGAAAAATATAAAGAAAGTGGTCAATCCTAGAACTGCTAAACCTGCAACTCCTAATCCCATTACGGTTCCACCACCAAAAGAAACTTTTAAGGCTTGCGGCAAACTCGTACGTGCAGCCTGCGTAGTTCTAACATTTGTTTTTGTTGCTATTTTCATCCCCATGTTCCCCGCTAAAGCCGAGAAAAAAGCACCAAAAATAAATGCAACCACTATTAATATGTGTGTCGTAGGAACAATAAATGAAATTCCCGCTAAAACAACACTTGCTCCAATGACAAAGAAAGTCAATAACCTATATTCTGCTTTTAGGAAAGCTAAAGCACCTTCGTAAATGTAATCCGAAATCTCTTTCATCTTACCGTCACCGGGATCTTGTTTTAAAACCCATGCTCGCTTCGTAAACATAAATGCCAGTCCAATAAATGCCATGGCTATTGGCAAATAAATCATTATTGTATTCATAATTTTGGTTTGGTTTTTGGTTAATATTAATAGTGTAACGAAACGAATTTAAACAAAAAAGCAATACTCTTAACAGAATATTGCTTTTTTTGTAAAAATTATGATGTAAAATTATTTAATACTAAATAATCCCTCTGGTTTATTTTCGATTTGATTAAAACGCTCCGTACATTTTCTAATTATCTCATATGCTTCGTTTACATCTCCCCAACCGCCTACATCAACTTTCTTATTTTCAAGATCTTTATACACTTGGAAAAAGTGTTCAATTTCTTTTAGTAAGTGTGGATTCATGTCTGACAAATCATTTAGAGAGTTCCAGATTGGATCTGAAACCGGCACACAAATTACTTTTTCATCTGGACCTTTATCATCCGCCATGTGGAAAACACCGATTGGTTTTACTTCCATTACACATCCAGGAAAAGTTGGTTCGTTTACCAAAACCAATACATCTAATGGATCTCCATCTAAGGCTAATGTTTCCGGAATAAATCCGTAATCAGCAGGATACATCATTGACGAAAATAACATTCTGTCAAAACGCATTCTTTTTATTTCGAAATCATATTCGTATTTATTTCTACTTCCTCTTGGTATTTCGATTAAGACATCGAAAGTTGATAATTTGTCTGCAGTCATTTTAGTTTTTCTTTTCTATAATTATGGATGCAAAAGTAGGGAAAGTATCCCTTTTTACAATAAAAAATTTGTGTTATATGATGATTAAATTTTAACAGTGAGTACTTTAGTAAACCACTGTCCTATTTCGTTTCTTTAAATAATGGTGCCACAAAAGATAGGTCGCATAAGACCGATACGGACTCCATTGTTTAGCATGAATTTCCATTGCGTCTTTATCATGAATATCCAGTAATTCCTTGATGGTATTTACGACCGCAATATCTCCTAATGGCAATAAATCCGGGGATTGTAGACAAAACATCAAGTAAATATCGATAGTCCAGTTGCCTATTCCTTTGATTTTGATCAGTTCTTCGCGTACTTGCTGAGCCGTTTTGTTTGGCAAAGTTTCTAAATCAAGTTCTTTATCCAATATGGCTTTCGCCAAAGCTTTTATATAAGACGTTTTTTGACGGCTTACGCCAAGATTCCTAAATTCAGTATCTGATACATCAAGAAGAATCTCTGGTGCTACCGTTTTTAAACTAGTTTTTATTTTCAAAAAAGTGGCTTTCGCCGAATCAATAGAAACTTGTTGTTCCAAAATCAACAATACCAAAGTCTCAAAACCTTGTGGCCTTTTGGGAATAGTTGGCATTCCGTATTGTTCAATAATTACTTTAAAAATAGTGTCTTTTTCTGAAAGATAGTCGATGGCTTCTTGCATAATCTGATGTTTTTTTAGCCCGGATGGAAACGGCATCCTTTTTATAAGGCGATTTTTATTCGCCTTGTAAAAAGATATAGTGCACAGCCGGAATAGCTCCTAAAAATTAAACCCGAACGATCCTTTTACTGTGAAACGATTCGTTTCCGGCACATTGAGATAGTTCCCTCGCCAAGCAAAATCGATACGGAATACTTTGAAGATATTTCCAATTCCAGCGCTGTATTCCCAATAGCCTTTTTCCGGTGCATTGTACACCAAACCTGAGGCATTAATCGCTCTGTTTTCATCAGAAATACTACCATAAACCCCTTTTACGGATACAATTTCTCTCCAATTGAGCTTGCGCATAAACGGTATTCTGGAAAAAAGACGGCCGTTGAAATTGTGATTCCACTGCAAAGTAGCATATTGGTCTGCAACAAATTCATAAAAATTAAGGTTGCTAAAGGTATTTTCAAGTATGAAAAAAGTTTGATTTCCCGGGATGACACTCATCAATCCCAAAGGAACGGTTCCAAAAGTTTTCCCCACTTCCATAATAATATTAGTTCTCCCTAAAGGTCCTATGATAATGGGTTGTTTGTAGTACAATTGTAATTTGTCATATTTGAAATCACTATCCAATAATCCTTTGAAACCATGGCTGTAATTTACAAAAAAGCGACTGTACGGACTGTCTACATTTTCTCTTTCAACTGCAAATCCAATTGTTTTTCTTTTAGGAGTGTATTCAACCTGGAAATTGACTTCTGATTGTTTCACATCACTTTTTGTAACACCATTTGCAATATCTGTGTAATAATCCAAACTGAAAGTTGGCGATGCGGATTCGAGTGTGCGATAGGAAATTCCGGTTTGGAAAATCAAATTTTTAACAGGTTCTATTTCAACCGCAACATTGCTTAGATTAATGTTAGTCAATTTCCCATTATTCCCCGATGAAAATACAGAAGACGAAGCAAAACTTCGACCCAAAATATCGTAAGTTGTAGTCAGACTCGCGCCAATTTGCTCAATATCACGTCTGTTTCCTCCGGACAAAATAATTCTTTTTTTCTTATCGACCATCCATTTTCCGGAAAAGCCATATTTGAATTTGTCATCCTTAAATCCATACGCCGTGTAACCTTGTATACGCCAACTGTCATTGGTTCCAAAATAAGTTCTTCCACCAGCTCGCAATCGAACACCTTCTACTTCGTTATAACCAAATGTGGAAAAAATAGGGCCGTAATCAAAATTTCCAAACTGTAAAAAACCGCTTGCCAGAACTTGAACCGTACTATAAATTTGTTTAAATTTCTTGACCGTTTGCAATGTATCCAGCATTTTATAAACCCCTAATTCGTCTTTGGTTAAATTCTCAAACCTATTTTCATCCCAGTATTCATCTGATTTATTATAGACATCGGCATCCATATAATTGACTTCATCCTTGTAAAAAGCGACCGGTTTTTCAATATTAAATTTATGGTTTCTGTAATAAGTAGTTCGTTTTCCGTAAACGCCTTTTGATTTTTCTTTTTTGTTTAAAGCAAAGTCCGACATCAAATAATCCTTTGTCAATAAGAAAACTGAATCGCTGACCACCTCAAATTCCTGCTCTAAATAAATGTCTTTTACCCAGTTGATATTAGCACTTTTGGTCACAGCCATATTAATTTTCTTAATGGCGAAAGTCGAATCATTGACCCAAAAATCTCCTTTAAAAGTCAATTCGTTTTTACGCCTTGGATAGAAAACAATATTAAAGCACCATTTATCATCAATATAAGCACTGTCTTTCAATACATAATTGTAAACATCAATCCCAGTTTTAGATAACGGACTGGTGAAACTTTTATCAAAAAAGGTTAAGTAATTATTGTAGATGTCGTAATTGGAATACAAATCTTTCACAAAAGTCAAAATCTGTTGATTTCCATTAAATCCAGAAGTTTTACTGGCTTTAATTTTCTCTTTTAATTTCTTCAATTTATTGTCTCCGTAAACATCATTCAGTGTTTCGTTTACAAAAATGGGCAGATAGGTTTTACCCGTGATTTTTGAAGTATCCATTTGGTTAAAGATAAACTCCATCCCTTTGAAAAGTTTACTTTTCATGAAAGCACTATCTATAGAATTCATATCAAATTCTATTTTCTCATACTTCTCCATTTGGTATTGGTCAAACAAATACAACCCGTTTTGACGTTTTCTTTCCCAGATTTTTCGAAGAATATCTAACGCTGGATTATTTTTTTTAGACGTTTTTCCGGTAAAAATTACAACTTCGTTTAAACTCTCTGCTTCGTTTAGCTGGATTTTTAAATTGTAATTGACTAATTTTTCTAACGTAATTTCTTTTTCAGAAAACCCAACAGATGAGATCAACAATACCGAATACGTTTTAGCGGATTCCAGATAAAACTTACCGTCTTCATTAGCAACAATTCCTTCACTTGAATTCTTGAAAACGACATTAGCAAAGGGAATCGGCTGATTCAATTTGTCTACAACAATACCACTAACCTTTGTTTGAGCAAAAACAGCATTCGCCGAGACAAACAAAAAAAACAAGAAAAACAAAGAAATCTTTTTCATAATCATTCAAAAAAAAAACTTCATCAAATTAAATAATTGATGAAGTTATTAGGTTTAGACTTCTTAGATTGTGAGCTTTCTCGGATTGAAATCTTACAATCCAAGAAGCCTAACAATCTAATTGATCTATTTTTTATACATTACTTTTTTAACCGCTTTTACCACGTCACCAGCATTTGGCAACCATTCTTTCAATAAAACTGGAGAATAAGGCGCTGGCGTATCTGCCGTTGTGATACGTTGAATAGGTGCATCCAAGAAATCAAAAGCGCGTTCTTGAACAATATAGGTGATTTCAGAAGCAACACTTGCAAAAGGCCAAGCTTCTTCAAGAACTACTAATCTGTTTGTTTTTTTAACCGATGTTAAAATCGTCTCATAATCCATAGGACGTACGGTTCTCAAATCGATAATCTCACAAGAAATACCTTCTTTTGCTAATTCATCCGCGGCAATATGCGCTTCTTTGATAATTTTTCCGAAAGAAACGATTGTTACATCCGTACCTTCACGCTTGATATCCGCAACTCCCAACGGAATTACATATTCACCATCTGGAACTTCACCTTTATCACCATACATTTGTTCTGATTCCATGAAAATCACAGGATCGTTGTCACGGATGGCCGCTTTCAACAAACCTTTAGCATCATAAACCGTAGATGGAACTACCACCTTAAGACCTGGAGTGTTCGCAAACCAGTTTTCTAATGCTTGTGAGTGAGTCGCTCCTAATTGTCCTGCCGAAGCTGTTGGACCACGAAAAACGATTGGCACATTAAATTGTCCACCAGTCATCTGACGCATTTTAGCAGCGTTATTTATAATTTGGTCAATCCCAACTAAACAAAAATTGAAAGTCATGTATTCCACAATCGGTCTGCATCCGTTCATAGCTGATCCTACTGCAATACCAGTAAAACCAAGCTCTGCGATAGGAGTATCAATAACTCTTTTCTCGCCAAATTCAGCAAGCATTCCTTTAGATGCTTTGTAGGCACCATTATATTCTGCAACTTCTTCACCCATTAAGTATATGGACTCATCGTGACGCATTTCTTCGCTCATCGCTTCGCAAATGGCCTCTCTAAATTGTATCGTTCTCATATTATATGTTGTATGTGTCTAATTTTCGAAAAGCAAAAATAAATATTTTATATCACTTAAAAGCATAAATTACCCTAAATTAATTCAGGATTTACTACGATAATTTTCAGGAGCTATTTCCGGCTCTCCGCTGTATCTTCCTGTGGCTAAAGGAGCCACAAGAAGGATGCCGCTGCTATCCGGGCTACGAAATCGAAATAGTAACGAAAAATATTATGCATGCATAGTATATTATTCAAATTAATATTTTAAATTTGTAAAAGAAATTACGAATAATAAAATATATAAGTATGAAAATATTAGTTTGCATCAGTCACGTTCCTGATACTACTTCAAAAATTAACTTTGTCAACGGAGATTCTGAATTTGACACCAATGGAGTACAATATGTAATCAATCCTAATGATGAATTTGGTTTAACCCGTGCCATTTGGTTCCAAGAACAACAAGGCGCAACAGTAACTGTTGTAAATGTTGGAGGACCAGAAACAGAACCTACTTTAAGAAAAGCATTAGCAATAGGCGCTAACGAAGCCATTCGTGTAAACGCTACTCCTACTGACGGATTTTTTGTAGCCAAACAACTTGCTGAAGTAATCAAAAATGGAGCGTACGATGTAATTATCGCTGGAAAAGAATCTTTAGACTACAATGGTGGAATGGTTCCTGGAATGATAGCCGGAATTTTAGGATATAACTTCCTTAATTCTTGTACAAGTCTTACTGTTGATGGAACAAGCGTAAAAGCGGTTCGCGAAATTGATGGTGGAAAAGAAACTGTTGCTACTACTTTACCATTAATCATTGGTGGACAAAAAGGATTGGTGGAAGAAAAAGACTTGCGTATTCCAAACATGAGAGGAATTATGACTGCAAGAACTAAAGCATTGACAATTCTGGAGCCAGTTGACGCTACTGTGAATACAAAAGCAGTAAAATTTGAAAAACCAGCTCCTAAATCAGCCGTGAAATTAATTGCTGCTGACAATTTAGATGAATTAATCAATTTATTACACAACGAAGCGAAAGTAATCTAGTAATCAGTTTTCAATCTCAGTTTTCAGTTGCAAAACTTTAAACCTGAAACTTTAAACTTTAAACAAAAAAAACATGTCAATATTAATATACGCGGAATACGCAGAAGGAAAATTCAAGAAAGTAGCATTCGAACTGGCCTCATATGCAAAAAAAGTAGCTGAAAGTTTAGGAACTACAGTTACAGCAGTAACCGTAAATGCTGGAGATGTTTCAGAATTATCAAAATATGGAGTAGACAAAGTTTTAAAAGTAAACAATGATAAATTATCAGGATTTACAGCAAAAGCTTACGCTGATGTCATCAAACAAGCTGCAGAAAAAGAAAACGTAAAATTAGTTTTGCTTTCATCTACAACGGATAGTATTTATCTTTCATCCCTTGTTGCAGTAGCTTTAAAGGCTGGTTATGCATCAAATGTAGTTGGATTACCGGTTTCAACTTCACCATTTCAAGTAAAAAGAAATGCTTTTTCAAACAAAGCGTTCAATATTACTGAAATCGCAACAGAGGTAAAAGTGCTTGGACTTGCAAAAAACTCATATGGGATTTTTGAAACGCCTTCAACTTTAACAGAAGAAGATTTTAACCCGACTATTGGAGACAATGATTTTGGTGTAAAAGTAGAATCAGTTGAAAAAGTTTCTGGAAAAGTTTCCATTGCTGATGCTGATATTGTTGTTTCAGCTGGACGTGGATTGAAAGGTCCGGAAAACTGGGGAATGATAGAGGAATTAGCTACAGTTCTTGGAGCTGCAACCGCTTGCTCAAAACCAGTTTCTGATTTAGGATGGAGACCTCACGGAGAACATGTGGGACAAACTGGAAAACCGGTGGCTACAAACCTTTATATTGCAATTGGAATTTCTGGAGCTATTCAACACATTGCGGGAATCAACTCTTCTAAAGTGAAAGTTGTAATCAACAGCGATCCCGAAGCACCATTTTTCAAAGTAGCTGACTACGGAATTGTAGGCGATGCGTTTGAAATTGTTCCTCAATTAATTGAAAAATTTAAAGCTTTCAAAGCTCAGAATTCATAAATTATAGCATCCCATTAATTTAAATGCTACTTAAAAACAAGATATTTGTATCTTTGCTTTTAAGTAGCATTTCTTTTTTGTAGTTGCTACTTAATTTTTTATAAAAAAAAGTACCTCGTACTTTCCCATAACAACAATTATGAGCTTAGTTAAATTATCCATAAAAGGAATTTCATACAGTCAAACTCAAAACGGAGCCTACGCTTTGATCTTGAATGAGGTTGACGGCGAAAGAAAATTACCCATTGTCATTGGTGCTTTTGAAGCCCAATCCATCGCCATTGCCTTGGAAAAAGAAATAAAACCACCACGCCCTTTGACCCATGATTTGTTCAAAAACTTCGCAGAACGTTTTGATATCGTAGTCAAACAAGTCATTATTCATAAATTAGTTGATGGTGTTTTTTATTCAAGTATCATTTGCGAAAGGGATAAAATTGAAGAGATTATTGATGCCAGAACTTCCGATGCCATTGCGTTAGCATTGCGTTTTAATGCTCCCATTTTTACTTACAAAAATATCTTAGACAAAGCCGGAATTTATTTGAAGTCAAATCCTTTAGATCCAAATAAAGAGTCACAGGAAATTGACGATGTACTTTCTAATCCTGACACTTTTGGACGAGAAGAAGAGAGCAATCAATCTGGAGAGACCTATTCGAAACACAGTTTACAAGAATTGAATGAATTACTAGATCAAGCCGTTTCTCATGAAGATTACGAGAAAGCCGCAAAGATTAGAGACGAAATTTCAAAAAGAGAATCTTAAATTGATATTTCAGTTATTTGATAATTTGATTGCAAATAACCAACTAAAAAATCACCGAACCCACCAAAAATGAAGCAATATTTAGATTTAGTGCAACACGTTATGGAAAACGGTTGTCAAAAAGGAGATCGTACAGGAACAGGAACAAAAAGTGTGTTTGGATACCAAATGCGTTTCGACTTGAATGAAGGTTTCCCAATGGTTACCACCAAAAAACTGCACTTAAAATCTATTATTTATGAATTGCTTTGGTTTTTAAAAGGCGATACCAATATAAAATACCTTCAGGAAAACGGCGTTAAAATCTGGGATGCTTGGGCTGATGCGAATGGCGATTTAGGACCTGTTTACGGGCACCAATGGCGCAACTGGAATAGCGAAGAAATTGACCAAATCTCTGAATTGATTAAAGAATTAAAAACCAATCCTAACAGCCGCAGAATGCTGGTTTCGGCATGGAATCCATCGGTACTCCCAGACACTTCAAAATCATTTGACGAGAATGTAGCTAACAATAAAGCCGCTTTGCCTCCTTGTCACGCTTTCTTTCAGTTTTATGTTTCTGATGGTAAATTATCTTGTCAGTTATACCAGCGAAGCGCTGATATTTTCTTAGGTGTTCCTTTTAATATCGCTTCGTACGCATTACTTACAATGATGATTGCACAAGTTTGCGATTTACAACCAGGAGAATTCATTCACACTTTTGGTGACGCACACATTTACAACAATCATTTTGAACAACTTGAATTGCAATTGTCCCGTGAACCAAAACCATTGCCAAAAATGATTTTGAATCCTAATATAAAAGACATCTTCGCATTCGATTTTGACGATTTTACGCTCGAAGGCTACGAACCACATGCCTTGATAAAAGGCAGTGTTGCGGTATAAAGCAATAAAAAAACGGTGTTTTAGCTAAACTACTAAAACACCGTTTTCATTTCCTGCAAACTCATTCCATTTGAAAGAATCTGCTTCTGGTTCATTGACAAATACTCCGTCGATAACGTATTTGAATTCGTAAGCAGCATCTTTATTGACATCGAAGACTCCTTTGAAAGTACCATTTTTTAATTTATTCAAAGCGCCATCTTCAAGACTCCAATTATTGAAATCACCAACTACTGAAGCTTGACTTGCTTCTTTTGCAGCAATGGAAAAAGTAACTTTACAAACTGGTTTTGTTTTTACAAACTGTTTTTTAATTGCCATAACACATTCATTTATAGATTTATGAAACAAAGTAAACGAAACATATTGAAGTTTCAATAAGCATTATAAAGATTTAATGGAATACGCTAAACAATGTTAATTTTTGACAAATTCAATATTTTAAACCATTGTAAATTTACTATTCAAAAATCAGAAAACGTTTTCTCCCAAAATAATCCATACGCAAAACAGTGACATTGCGAAATAAATTTTACCTTTATAATCTAAAATTAGATCGATGGAAAAAGAATTACACGAACAATATGAGTATGCGAGAAGAAGAATAAAACAAAAAAAACGATTGTATTATCATTTTGTCCTCTTCGTTTTAGGAAGTTTACTACTGTTTGTAGCCCACAATTTCCTTGATAGTACTGTAGTTACCGATTGGTATCTTTGGATTATTACGATATGGTTGTTTCTCTTTATTCTACATTTTATAAAAATTTTCATTACCGATCGATTTATGAATAAAGATTGGGAAAGAGAACAAATTGACAGACTTGTCACTTTGCAAAAAAAGAAAGTAGAGCAGTTGCAAACTCAAATAGCTAACGACGAAATTAAACAATAGTATACCATTATGATCATAATGATTGCGGCTGTTGCCGAGAATAATGCACTGGGAAAAGACAATGAATTAGTCTGGCATTTGCCAAATGATTTCAAAAGATTTAAATCACTGACCTCTGGGCATCACATTATCATGGGCAGAAAAACATTTGAAAGTTTTCCAAAGCCATTGCCAAACAGAACTCACATTATAATCACCAGACAAAAAGAATACGAAGCTGAAGGTTGCATAATTGTGGACAGCATTGAAAAAGCCCTTGAAATTTGCCCAAAAAATGAGGATTCTTACATAATAGGCGGTGGAGAAATTTACAATCTGGGACTTATTCATGCGGATAAAATAGATATTACACGTGTTCACCATGAATTTGAAGCGGACGCATATTTTCCTGAAATAGATCCTAAGGAATGGGAAATAATTCTATCCGAATTTAATCGTAAAGATGAAAAACATCTTTATGATTATACTTTCCAAACGTTGATTAGAAAATAAAACAAAAAAACATCCTTTTTACGGGATGTTTTTTTTTAACCATTGATTAAGAGAAATGAACTACTCTTGAAAGAGTATTTGATAACATAAAATAAAAATTACAAACACTAATAATACTCCAGAAATGGAGATTATAATATTTGATGTTTTTTGAGAATACATCTCAAAAAAGCCTTTAATACCAAATACCACGAAGGTACTAAAGACGAAAAAAATTAAAATTTCCAAAAACAAATTTAATCCTAAGAACGTATGTTGCGTTTTAGCTACTGTACTACTATGTAAAACAGCGCTTTCAAAACAGCTAACAAGAACAAATGAGATAATTAACGCAAAAAATATCCATTTGATTTGGTTCACAGACTCTCTTTTAATCATTTAATATGGTTATTTCTTGAACAACAAATTTGTACAATAAAAACTGCACATACAATACCCACTTTTAGTGATATTTCAAAAAATATATTATTTTCTAAAACTCAGTAAATCAAATTCAAAATCCATTTTTAAAGTAAAATAAAACTTGACTCAATTTCTCAAAACTCATTTTAAGTTCATCAAGTTTGTGTTATATTTGTACAAATTAAAAAAATGTCAGAAAAGATAACTCCCTATAAAGATTCTGCCTTAGGCAAAAAAGAACAAGTTGCACAGATGTTTGATACTATTTCTGGAAATTACGACAATTTAAATCGTATCATTTCTTTCGGAATTGATATAAAATGGCGTAAAAAAGTGCTGCAAATGGTCGCCAAATCAAATCCGAAAATTATTTTGGACATTGCAACAGGAACTGGAGATTTAGCCATTTTAATGGCTGAAACCAATGCTGAAAAAATAATTGGTTTAGATATTTCTGCCGGAATGCTGGAAGTGGGCGTTCAAAAAATTGCAGCTAAAAATCTTTCCAGTACCATTGAAATGATTTTAGGCGACTCCGAAAATATGCCTTTCGAAGACAACTACTTTGACGCAATCACCGTTGCTTTTGGTGTTCGTAATTTTGAAACATTAGAAAAAGGCTTAGCTGAAATATTAAGAGTTTTAAAACCAAATGGCGTTTTTGTAATTTTAGAAACTTCCGTTCCAGACAAAACACCTTACAAACAAGGATACAATTTTTACAGCAAAAACATATTGCCACTTATAGGAAAACTGTTCTCTAAGGACAATGTTGCTTACGGATATTTATCAGAATCAGCAGCAGCATTTCCGTATGGTGAAGCACTAAACAATATTTTGAGAAAAACTGGGTTTATAGATGTTGTAGCGTTACCGCAAACTTTTGGGGTTGCTACTATTTATTCAGCTTCTAAAAAATAACATGAAAAAATTAATTGTCTTTCTGTTTTTTGCTTTTATTCTAAATGGATATGCTCAAAAATCTAAAAATATATTTAGTAGAGATCCTATTATTAATTTGGAAAATTTTCAGCAGAAAAGAGTTTACTATGGCTTTTATTTAGGATTCAATTCATACGATTTCAAGATTGATTATAAAACGGAAACTCCTGATATTCTTATCAAAAAAACTACCGGTTTCAATGTGGGGATTATTGGCGATTTAAAACTACAGGAATACATAAACTTGCGATTTGAACCCGGACTTTATTACACAAAAAGGGATTTATATTATCCAAATTTTGCTAACAGCGGCGATGCTTTAAGAGAAGTAAACAGCACCTACATTCACTTTCCCTTATTGCTGAAGTTTTCTTCGCTAAGAACAGGAAATATTCGCCCTTATGCTCTAGGCGGAATATCATCTACATTGAACTTGTCGAGTAATTCTAAATTGATGGATGATAATTTTCAGCAACGTTTTCGCGTAAAATCGTGGACTACAAATTACGAGTTGGGTTTTGGAATTGATCTTTTTTCGGATTATTTTATATTTTCACCGTCAATACGAGGTGTTTTTGGAATAAACGACGAACTAATCAGAGACAACGATCCTAACAGTCCTTGGACAGGAAATATCGCTTCAATGAAAACAAGAGCTATATTCATCAATTTTTCTTTCCACTAAAGAATAGTTTTCAGTCGCAGAT
Source organism: Flavobacterium sp. CAN_S2 (assembly GCF_015752255.1). NCBI lineage: Bacteria > Pseudomonadati > Bacteroidota > Flavobacteriia > Flavobacteriales > Flavobacteriaceae > Flavobacterium > Flavobacterium sp. CAN_S2. The sequence goes on along the minus strand of NZ_JADOVA010000001.1, from coordinate 1,678,561 downwards.
TTATTTTACAGTTACCAAAGACTAAAAATTAAAATATTAAGCTCGGCGAAACTCGCTTAAAACAATGGCAGTTGCCGTAGCTACATTCAAGCTTTCTGTTTTTTGAAGATTTCCAAAACGAGGAATTGTGAGTCGGCTGGTGACTAACTTTTCGAGTTCTGTTGAAATTCCGTTAGCTTCGTTCCCCATAATTATGATTCCTTGTTTTGGTAACTCCGATTTATAAATATTAGATCCATCCATAAAAGTACCAAAAATCGGTAGTTTTGTAGTTACCAAAAAAGCGTTCAAATCAATATAATTAATATTGACTCTGGCTATAGAACCCATTGTAGCCTGCACCACTTTTGGATTGTAGACATCAACTGTTTCCTTAGAACACAGCACTTGTTGTATGCCAAACCAGTCACACAAGCGCAATATAGTTCCTAAATTTCCCGGATCTCGAATGGAATCTAGCGCTACAATTAGACCAGTTTCCAATACGGGTTTTTCTGTTGGCATTTTAAAAACCGCTAAACAAGAATTAGGCGTTGCCAATGCCGTGATTTTCTTCAAATCATTCTCCGATATAATGGTTTTCTTTTCTTTAGAAACTTCATCAAAATCATTTTGCGTGGTATACAAATGATCTAATTCAAAATCAGAATCCAAGAGTTCCTGAATCCCTTTTACACCTTCGGCAAAAAATAATTTATTGGCAATTCTATATTTTTTTTGCTGCAAACTCGTTATAAGCTTTATTTGGTTTTTACTAACCATAAAATAATGTACTTTTGAATTAAATATTTTAGAACACTTGAAAAAAATTTCCACAAAAATAACTGCATTTATTGTAATTGCAATACTAATTTGCGCATGTAACGCTGTAAAAAGAGTTCCAGACGGAAAACTACTGCTTACAAAAAATGAAATTACAGTAAATGATAAAGCAATCAAGGATGAAAATGTGTTTAATCAACTGTATCAAAAACCTAACAGTACCTTGCTGGGATACCGTTTGCGATTAAATCTCTATAATTTAGCAAACCTAAATCCTGATTCAACCTACCAAGCCAAGTTTGCTAATAATCCTGAAAAATTTAAACGCAAATCAAAATGGTTGTCAGAAAAGCAAGTCAACCGTCTTGGAAAATCTTTTTGGTACCACGGAATTCACGATTTCTTGAAAAGAACCGGCGAACCTCCCGTAATTATTGATAAAGACAGAGCTGATAAATCATTGTTGCGACTGAAATATTATTACTTCAACAATGGTTTTTTTAATGTAAATGCTGCTTACAACATAGACACTTTGGCTATAAAAAAAGCAAAGATAAAATATGCCATAACTCCAGGAAACGCATATTTTCTAGATACTTTGAGAACGACAATATTAACACCAGCGTTGGATTCGTTATATGAAACCAACAAAACTAATACGTACATTAAATCCGGAAATCAATACAAAACTGATGATTTTGAAAATGAAAAAAATCGGATTACTACACACTTCAGAAACAATGGAGTTTATTACTTCCAGTCCAATTATGTAACTTTTGATATTGACACCATTAAAAAAGTGAATCAGGCAAATATCAACTTGATGATTAATAATTATTCCTATCAAGATGGTGATTCAACCCGAACTGAACCTTTCAAGATATATAAAATTAGTGACGTAAATATTTACACCGATTATTCTCCGAGTAATAACACCTTAAATATCACGGACAGTACGACGTATAAAAACTTTAATCTTTACAGTCAGGAAAAATTAAAATACAAACCAAAAGCCATTACAAACGCTATTTTTATTACAAAAGGAGGCTTATACGCAGACAACAAAACCGTTTTGACGACCCGTTATTTGAATAATTTAAAGATTTTCAATTATCCGTCTATACAATATGAGGTTGACAAAAGAGATACAACCGCGCAGTCATTGATTGCCAAAGTATATTTAACCCCAAGAAAAAAATATAGTTTTGGAACCACATTAGACTTGACACATTCAAATATTCAGGATTTTGGTATTGGATTGAGCGTTTCCGAAACAATTAGAAATGTTTTCAATGGAGCTGAAACACTGGAATTAGCTGCGCGTGGTAATATTGGATCGTCAAAGGATTTAGCAAATCCCAAAAATAATTTTTTCAACGTTTCAGAATATGGATTGGATTTAAAACTAAACATTCCGCGAATTCTGATGCCGTTTAACACGGACAGAATTATAGCAAAAAGCATGATTCCATCCACGCTGATTACTGTAGGTTTTGCAAAACAAAGAAACATAGGACTAGACAAAGAGAACTTCACAGGAGGATTTTCCTATAATTGGACTCCAAAAATAAATCACACGGCAAAATTTGATCTTTTCAACACTCAGTTTGTACGGAATTTAAATCCTAAAAATTATTTTAATGTTTACGGATCTTCTTACAATGCTTTAAATGAAATAAGCAAAGAGTACAATACAAATCCCTCCTATTACAACAATGACATTGACAAAGACTTGCTTATTGAACAAGGAACTGCAGGTTTTACAAACGATGTACTTAGCGGTAATGCTAATTTTTTGAAACCATTAGAAGCTGCTGATATCGAATCAGTAAAAAGTATTGAAGAGCGAAGACTGAGACTTACGGAAAACGATTTCATTTTAGCAACCAGTTTTACTTTTTCAAAAACAACAAAAAAGGATTTAGCAGATAATAATTTCTATCTTTTCAGAACAAAAATAGAATCAGCAGGAACTATTTTGTCTGCTTTTGCAAAAACTTCAAATCAGAAGAAAAACAGCAATGGAAATTATGAAATATTCAATTTGGAATATTCTGAGTATATAAAAACAGAATTCGATTACATCAAGCATTGGGATTTATCCAAGGAAAAAATCGTTGCATTCCGATCCTTTTTTGGAATTGCCATTCCGTTTGGAAACTCAAATTACATTCCTTTTTCAAGAAGTTATTTTTCTGGTGGATCCAATGACAACAGAGCATGGCAACCTTATGGTTTAGGTCCGGGAAGCAGCGGTGCATTAGATGATTTTAATGAAGCTAACATGAAAATTGCCATCAGTGCAGAATTTCGATTCAAACTTTTAGGAAATCTTAAAGGGGCTGTTTTTGCTGATGCCGGAAACATTTGGAATACATTGGATAATGTTGTGGATGAGAAATCAACATTTACAAGTTTGAGCGATTTAAAAGACATGGCTCTGGGTACGGGATTTGGAATTAGATATGACTTAAGTTTTTTCGTAATTCGTTTTGATTTAGGATTTAAAACCTACAATCCAGCCAATGAAACCAACAAAAGATGGTTTAGAGAATACAACTTTGCGAACTCGGTTTTAAATTTTGGAATAAATTATCCGTTCTAATGCTAATTAATTCTTATTTTTGCAAAACTAAAAACTAAAAAAAATAACTAAAAAAAGTACAATGGCACACAACATAAAACCAGGCGTAGCTACAGGAGATCAGGTTCAGGAAATTTTTAATTATGCTAAAGAAAAAGGATTTGCACTTCCTGCAGTAAATGTTACGGGATCAAATACTATCAATGGCGTTCTTGAAACAGCAGCAAAACTGAATGCTCCAGTAATCATTCAATTTTCAAATGGAGGAGCACAATTTAACGCTGGAAAAGGACTTTCGAATGCAGGTGAAAAAGCAGCAATCGCTGGTGGAATAGCTGGTGCATTACACATTCATACCTTGGCGGAAGCTTACGGAGCAACTGTAATTTTACATACTGACCATTGCGCAAAAAAATTATTGCCTTGGATTGATGGTTTGTTAGATGCTTCAGAAGCGCATTTTGCTAAAACCGGAAAACCTTTGTTTTCTTCTCACATGATTGATTTATCTGAAGAGCCAATCGAAGAAAACATCGAAATTTGCAAAGGCTATTTAGAAAGAATGAGCAAAATGGGAATGACACTTGAAATCGAACTTGGAATTACAGGTGGTGAAGAAGATGGTGTTGACAACTCTGATGTTGACAGTTCAAAATTATACACACAACCAGAAGAGGTTGCTTACGCATACGAAGAACTTTCTAAAGTAAGCCCAAGATTTACAATTGCAGCTGCTTTTGGAAACGTTCATGGTGTTTACAAACCAGGAAATGTAAAATTGACTCCAAAAATCTTAAAAAATTCTCAAGATTTCGTTCAAAATAAATTCAATACAGGACACAATCCGGTTGATTTCGTTTTCCACGGTGGATCAGGTTCTACATTAGAAGAAATCAGAGAAGGTATCAGCTACGGTGTTATAAAAATGAATATCGATACTGATTTACAATTTGCTTTTACAGAAGGTATTCGTGATTACATGGTAAAAAACATCGACTATTTGAAAACTCAAATTGGAAACCCAGAAGGTGCTGATGCTCCAAACAAAAAATATTACGACCCAAGAAAATGGTTACGTGAAAGTGAAATTACATTCAACACAAGACTGGAACAAGCATTTGCTGACTTGAACAACGTGAATACATTATAATAAAAAGTTTAAAGTTTCAGGTTTAAGGTTTCAAAACTTTAAGCTTTAAACCTGATGCAACAAAAACAATAAATATGGCTTGGTTTAAAAGAAAAGAAAAAGGGATTACTACTGCTACCGAAGACAAAATGGATATTCCAAAAGGGCTTTGGTACAAATCTCCAACTGGAAAAATTATTGATGCCGATGAACTAGCTCGTAACTTATTTGTAAGTCCCGAGGATGGTTTTCATGTTAGAATAGGAAGTGCTGAATATTTTCAAATCTTATTTGACAACAATGAGTTTGTTGAATTAGACAAGAATATGACTTCTAAAGATCCTTTGCATTTTGTGGACACAAAAAAGTATGCAGACCGTTTGAAAGACGTTATGGATAAAACCAAACTTAAGGATGCCGTGCGCACTGGAGTTGGAAAGTCCAAAGGAAAAGACGTGGTTATTTGTTGTATGGATTTCGCCTTCATTGGTGGTTCTATGGGTGCAGTTGTAGGCGAAAAAATTGCAAGAGGAATTGATCACGCTATCAAAAACAGAATGCCTTTCATAATGATTTCTAAATCAGGTGGAGCACGAATGATGGAAGCGGCTTATTCTTTAATGCAATTAGCAAAAACATCTGTAAAACTCGCTCAACTTGCCGAAGCAAAACTTCCGTACATTTCGTTGTGTACAGATCCAACAACCGGAGGAACAACTGCTTCTTACGCAATGCTGGGTGACATCAACATTTCTGAACCAGGAGCATTAATAGGATTTGCAGGACCAAGAGTTGTAAGAGACACGACAGGTAAAGATTTACCAGAAGGTTTTCAAACTGCAGAGTTTCTTCTTGAACATGGTTTCTTAGACTTTATTACACCAAGAAAAGAATTGAAAGACAAGATTAACTTGTATATCGATTTGATCCAAAATAACACTATTAGATAAATGAATATCCCGAGCAATCGGGATATTTTTTTATAGATTAAATACAAACTAAAAGCAGCTTCCAAAAAATTTTGGAAGCTGCTTTTTTATATATCGTATATCTAAAATTATTAACACTGGAAGCAATTTAAATTCCAATTAAAATTAGAATCCTACTTCATTACATTCCTGTTCTAATTGCTTCAACAGGATCTAATTTAGACGCTGAAATGGCCGGAAGAATTCCTGAAATCACACCTACAACAATTGACAATCCGGAGCCAATTAAAATATTCCAAAAGCTCAAAACGAATTCAAAATCTAATACGCTAGTTAAAAGCAGAGATAACAACCAAACGATTAACAAACCAATTGCCCCACCAATAACACATAAAATAATAGCTTCAAATAGAAATTGAAAAAGGATAAATCTATTTTTGGCTCCTAGCGATTTTTGAATCCCAATCAAATTAGTACGTTCTTTTACTGAAACAAACATGATATTAGCTACTCCAAATCCTCCAACTAAGAACGAGAAGACACTGATTAAAATTCCACCTCCACGCATGGCACTAATAATTCCATCTAATAAATCTGTAAATCCTGAAAGTACATTAATGAAAAAATTATCAATTTCATCTATTTTCATCCCGCGATAATTTCTTAATTTCTGAGCAAGTTCCGCTTTAAAAGCATCCATGTCAACTCCTTTTTCAGGTTTTACAAGGATTACCGGCGTTAATGCATCATTATTATCTCCATACAACCTTCTTAAAAAATTCACCGGAATGAAAGCTGACGTATCATTACTATCCCCAAACATTCCTTCTCCTTGCTTTTTCAACATTCCAATAACTGTGAAACGCTGCCCATAAAGACGAATATTTTTTCCGATTGGTTCGCTTTCGCCAAAAAGACTTTTAGCAATATCAAAGCCCAGAACAATTACCGGAGCACCAGAATTAGATTCCGCTTCATTATAAAACCTTCCTTTATCAAACTCAAGACCTTGGATTTCTATAAATTCATGCGATACCGGAACAATATTCACATCACTCACAGATTCCGATTCGAATTTTAAGGATTCTCTACCCACAAAAAACTGATATGCCATTTGGTCTAAATCGTTCATAGAACTTTTCAGATATTCGTATTCATCGTATTTAACATCCGGAAATTGCTCTCTTTTCCATTGCGGAATTTCGGAAGGACCAAAAGAAAAGCGCATCAAATAAATAGTATTTTTATCCAGACTACTCAAATCTTTTTTAATTTTTTTGTCCAAAGAATCTACTGCAGCCAGAACCGCAATAATCGAAAAAATACCTATCGTCACTCCTAACAAAGAAAGCAAGGTTCTTAATTTATTATTTCGTAACGCATTCATTGCAAACCCAAAACTCTCTTTTAATAATCGAAGATAAACTAACATATAATCTATTTGTTTAAGTAAAATTCTATAAATATTATTCAAAAACCTAATGAAAAATCATTTCGTTCCTGCGATGCGCCATTATTTTATGCCTGTCGTGGAAATAGCATTAAAAATTACAATTATCTAAATTTCAAATGGCTTAATTTTAACATTAAAAAACTATTTTTGCACTTTATAACTATAACTACATAATGAGCACAACTAAAACAATTCAATCTGCATTAATCTCCGTCTTTTCTAAAGAAGGATTGGAACCTATAGTAAGACAACTAAACAGTCAAAATGTTACACTTTATTCTACAGGTGGAACAGAGGATTTCATAAAAAACTTAGGAATCCCTGTTATACCCGTTGAAGATGTGACCTCTTACCCATCTATTTTGGGTGGAAGAGTAAAAACATTACACCCAAAAGTTTTTGGCGGAATCCTAAATCGTCAAGATAATGAAAGTGATGTGCAGCAAATGATCGAATTCAACATACCCCAAATTGATTTGGTAATTGTTGACTTATATCCTTTTGAAAAAACGGTAGCTTCAGGAGCAAGTGAAGCAGATATCATTGAAAAAATAGATATTGGTGGTATTTCATTAATTCGTGCTGCTGCAAAAAACTTCAAGGACACTGTAATTGTAGCTTCGGTTGATCAATACAGTTTACTTTTGGATTTAATTACAGAACAAAACGGCGCGACTACATTAGAAGACCGAAAATTACTAGCTACCAAAGCATTTCATGTTTCGTCTCATTATGACACTGCAATTTTTAATTATTTCAACACAGACGAAACGATTTACAAAGAAAGTATTGCAAATGGACAAGTTTTGAGATACGGCGAAAACCCACATCAAAAAGGATTTTTCTTTGGGGATTTTGACGCCATGTTCAACAAAGTTCACGGAAAAGAATTATCATATAACAATTTATTAGATGTAGATGCTGCCGTAAATTTGATTAATGAATTTAAGAATGATGGCCCTACATTTGCCATATTAAAACACAACAATGCCTGTGGTTTAGCTACAAGAACTACAATTAATGAAGCATACTTAGCAGCATTAGCGTGTGATCCAACTTCAGCTTTTGGAGGTGTTTTGATTTCCAATACTAAAATTGATGTAGCAACTGCTACTGAAATAAACAAATTGTTTTGCGAAGTTGTAATTGCTCCAGAATATGATGCTGAAGCTACCGCGATTTTACAAGAAAAGAAAAACCGAATCATATTAGTGCAAAATGAGGTTGCTTTGCCACAAAAACAAGTAAGAACGTGCTTAAACGGAATCTTAGTTCAGGAAAGAAACAACATCACTGACAATAAAGAGGCGTTAAGAACCGTTACTATAACTACGCCTACAGAACAAGAGATTCAAGATTTAATATTTGCTTCAAAAATTTGTAAAAACACAAAATCTAACACGATTGTTTTTGCAAAAAACGGTACACTTATTGCTTCAGGTACTGGACAAACATCAAGAGTTGACGCCTTGCTTCAAGCTATTGAAAAAGCTAAAAATTTCGGATTTGATTTGCACGGAGCCTCAATGGCAAGTGACGCTTTTTTTCCTTTTCCGGATTGTGTGGAAATAGCTAAAAACGCAGGAATAACAGCAGTAATTCAGCCTGGTGGATCTATTAAAGACGAATTAAGCATCAACTATTGCAATGAAAATAAAGTTGCAATGGTATTTACGGGAACGCGTCATTTTAAACATTAATTTGTTTAACTTTGCTCGTTTCAAATTTATAACATTTTAACCCTTAAAAAACTTATGGGATTTTTTGATTTCATGACCGAGGATATTGCGATAGACCTTGGTACCGCTAATACTTTAATCATACATAATGATAAAGTAGTAATTGACAGCCCTTCAATAGTTGCCCGCGATAGAATATCGGGCAAAATCATTGCTGTAGGTAAAGAAGCCAGCATGATGCAGGGTAAGACACATGAAAACATTAAGACGATTAGACCTTTGAAGGATGGTGTAATTGCTGATTTTGATGCTTCTGAAAAAATGATAAGCTTATTCATAAAAAGCATTCCAGCATTAAAGAAAAGAATGTTTACTCCCGCGCTAAGAATGGTGGTTTGTATTCCTTCTGGAATTACCGAAGTGGAAATGAGAGCGGTAAAAGAATCATGCGAAAGAGTTAATGGTAAAGAAGTTTATTTGATACACGAACCTATGGCTGCGGCAATAGGTATTGGAATTGACATCATGCAGCCTAAAGGAAATATGATTGTTGATATTGGTGGTGGAACAACTGAAATCGCAGTAATTGCATTAGGTGGGATTGTATGTGACAAGTCAGTAAAAATTGCTGGTGATGTATTTACAAATGACATCGTTTATTACATGCGCACCCAACACAATCTTTTTGTTGGAGAAACTACCGCTGAAAAAATAAAAATTCAAATTGGTGCCGCTATCGAAGATTTAGAAACTCCTCCTGAAGACATGTCTGTTCAAGGTAGAGATTTATTGACTGGTAAACCAAAACAAGTTGAAGTTTCGTACCGAGAAATTGCAAAAGCATTAGACAAATCGATACAACGTATTGAAGATGCAGTAATGGAAACTTTATCTCAAACACCTCCAGAATTAGCTGCTGATATTTACAATACAGGTATTTATCTTGCTGGTGGAGGATCAATGTTAAGAGGTCTTGATAAAAGAATTTCGCAAAAAACAGATTTACCTGTTTACATTGCCGAAGATCCATTAAGAGCTGTTGTCAGAGGAACCGGTATGGCACTAAAAAACATCGTGAAATTTAAAAGTATCCTCATAAAATAACAAAAAATAGATTCTAAATTCCAACTTTACTGCAATTTGTCAGTACAATGGAATTTAGAATTTGATTTTTGATTTATTTAAATATTTAACTTTAAACAATGCAGCAAATATTTAATTTTATTTTTAAAAACAGTAACAGAATACTGTTTTTGCTGCTTTTGGGTATATCGTTAGCACTTACGATTCAGTCCCATTCCTTCCACAGAAGCAAAATTATAAGTTCTGCAAACTTTTTAAGCGGCGGTGTTTATGAAAGAGTAAACAACCTACATGAATATTTGAATTTAAAAACTCAAAACGAAGCGCTTGCACTGGAAAATGCAAAACTAAAAAGTCTCTTATTCAATCGAAAAGACACAACAGCTGTTAAAAAATTAGACAGTCTGAAAGGTGTTAAACCTGAGGATATAGTTGTTTCTAAAGTAATCCACAACTCCTATAACGTGTATGAAAATTATCTGACATTAAATTCAGGTGAAATAGACGGTGTAAAACCTGATATGGGAGTAATAAACGATTTAGGTATTGTAGGAATTATTGAAAACACTTCTCCAAAATATTCGACAGTAATTAGTATTTTGAACAAAAGAACACAAATTAATGCTAAGATTAAAAAGTCAAATCATTTTGGCTCACTGAACTGGAACGGTAAAAGTACTGGATATGTTCAATTGACAGATTTACCACGATTAGCATTAATAAAGATTGGAGATACTATTGTCACCGGAGGACAGTCGGTTATTTTTCCAGAAAACATCAACATTGGAACAATCGCAAAAATCTACAGAGACAAACAAACCAATTTTTACACTTTAGATGTTAGATTGTTTAACGACATGACCAATTTAGGCCATGTGTATATCATAAAAAGGAAAGATCGTGAAGAGATCATTAATCTAGAAAAAAGAGAAAAGGATGAATAGCACCTTGTTAGTCAATATTTTCCGATTTATTCTGCTATTGGCAATTCAGATCATCATATTCAACAATATGAATTTTTTGGGTTACATCAGCCCATTTCCATATATCTTATTCATTATCCTTTACCCGGTAAATGGTAACAAATCAGGATTAGTGGCTGCCAGTTTTTTACTTGGAATCATCATGGATTTATTTAGTAATTCTGGAGGAACGCACGCTACGGCTTGTTTAGTTTTAGCTTATTTCAGACCTTCAATTTTTAAATTTGCATTTGGTTTAAGCTATGAATATCAAACCATAAAACTGAATGACGTACTAACACCACAGCGATTTTCTTTTATATTATTGTCGGTTGTAATTCATCACTTCACGTTATTTTTATTGGAGGCATTCCAACTGAGTTTTATATTAGACACACTGATTACAACATTATTGAGTACAGTATTTACGATCATTATTTGCATTATCATAATATATCTTATTAAGCCAAACAAACGATGAGAAAAGTCTTGTTGCCTTCCTTAATCATTCTTGCTACTACTTTACTTGTAATGCGAATATTTTATTTGCAGGTTGTTGACGATACTTTAAAGTTAAAATCTGAAAATAATGCCATTAAAAAAAAATACGAATATCCTGAAAGAGGCTACATCTATGACCGAAAAGGAAAGTTATTAGTAGCTAATCAAGCCTCTTATGACATTATGGTAGTACCGAGAGAAGTTAAAGGGACAGATACTTTAGAGTTTTGCCAATTATTGAATATCACCAAAGAAGATTTTATAAAAAAAATTGAAAAGGCTAAAGTTTATAGCCCTAGATTACCCTCTGTTTTCTTATCGCAGTTAAACAAAAGTGAATTTGCTGCTTTTCAGGAAAAAATACGAAAATACGAAGGTTTTTATTTTCAAAAACGTTCTCTTCGTGATTATGAAGTAGATTTCGGAGCCAATGTTTTTGGGGGTATAACTCAGGTAAATGAAAAACTAGTCGCTAAAAATCCGTATTATAATAGCGGTGATTTAATTGGTAGACAAGGTGTTGAAGAAAGCTATGAAGATATTTTAAGAGGTGTAAAAGGAGTGAAATATTTTCAGAAAGACAAATACAACCGTGAAATTGGTTCGTATAAAGACGGAAAATACGACACTATTGCCGTTCAAGGAGAAGATATAAATCTTACCATAGATGCCGAAATTCAAAAATACGGTGAAGAGTTAATGATTAATAAAAGAGGTGGAATTGTTGCAATTGAACCTAGCACAGGAGAAATTTTAGCTTTAGTAACAGCACCATCCTATGACCCTTCTATATTGGTTGGGAGACAACGATCTAAAAATTACACTAAACTTTACCATGACTCAATCGCAAAACCACTTTACGACAGAGGACTTTTAGCCGAATATCCTCCAGGTTCACCTTTCAAAATTCTAACAGGACTTGTTGCGCTTCAAGAAGGGGTAATTGATGAAAACACAACTGTATTTTGTAATCGTGGCTTCAGTTACGCCAGAGGACGTTTTATGGGATGTCACTGTCACGGTGGTGCACTTCAATTGCACAGAGGAATATTTGAGTCTTGCAATTCCTATTTTGCCACGGCTTACATGCAAACCATTAATAAATATGCTAAACCAGCTCAAGCAGTTGATGTGTGGAGTAAACATGTTAAAAGTTTTGGTCTTGGACAATTTATGGGATATGATTTGCCAACTGGTAAAAGAGGAAACATACCCGACTCAAAAACATACAAGAGAATTTATCCTAACGGTGGATGGAGAAGCACCACAATTGTTTCAAACTCTATAGGACAAGGAGAAGTTTTGATGACTCCGATTCAGCTGGCCAACATGATGGCAACAGTTGCGAATGAAGGCTATTATTATACACCTCACATCATCAAAAGAATTGAAGGCCACACGATAGACAAAAAATTTACTACCAAACATGAAACCACAATTGACAAAAGGCACTTTAAGCCAATGATCAGTGGTTTGTTTGACGTTTATAATTTAGGAACTGCGAGATCGCTAAAAGTAGAAGGAATTGATATTTGTGGTAAGACAGGAACTGCTGAGAATTTCGCTAAAATTGGCGGAGTACGAGTAAAAATGGAAGATCACTCTATATTTGTAGCTTTTGCACCAAAAGACAATCCAAAAATTGCGATAGCTGTTATGGTAGAAAATGGAGGTTACGGAGCAACGATAGCAGGGCCAATTGCCAGTTTAATGATTGAAAAGTACCTCAGACAGAAAATAACTAGACTAGATTTAGAAAAAAGAATACTTGCCACAAGTTTACAAGGTAGATATGCTAAATTAGGTGGACTTTCGGAAGCAGTGAAATTACAATTAAGAATTAGTGATTCTCTTCTAAAAAAGAAAACCGTAATTCCAGTTTTGAAAGTGAAAATTGATTCCACCAAAGAGAAAAAACAAGCTATTTAATTCCGATGAAAAACCAAAGTGTATCAAATAATATTGACTGGATAAGCATAATCATTTATGCGCTACTGGTTATTTTGGGCTGGCTTAACATCTATTCCTCGTCGTTATCTTCTATGGAAGACACTTACGAGAAGCAGTTGATATTCATCGTGCTAACCATTCCTTTAATTTTCATAGTCCTCTCAGTAGATGGGAAATTTTACGAAAAATACGCAAGTATTATTTTTGGGATTTCTTTATTGTCATTAGCAGGATTATTTTTGTTTGGAAAGACAATAGCAGGTCAGCGTTGTTGGTATGCCATTGGAAGTTTTACCATTCAGCCTTCTGAGTTTGCAAAAGCAGCAACAGCATTGGCATTAGCTAAATATTTAAGTGACACGCAAATTAATCTCAAAGATGTAACCCGTCAATGGCAGGCACTTGCGATAATCATATTACCCGTATTGCTAATTTTACCACAGCCCGATCCGGGAAGTGCTTTAATTTACAGCATATTTATCATCGTTCTATATCGTGAAGGACTGCCGGCTTGGTATGTATGGACCGGTTTCGTAACCATTCTTCTGTTTGTATTAACACTGGTATTAGAACCACAATATGTAATCCTTATCGGCTTTTTGGTTCTTTTAATAATTCACTTCAAATCTAGATTAGCCGATAGGAATATCGTTTTGAGCAGTATTCTTTTTGTGCTTCTTTCAGGATTTGTATTATCAGTAGACTATGTTTTTGACAATGTATTTAAACAACATCACCGAGACCGTTTTAATATTCTTTTAGGAAAAACTGTTGACATGAAAGGTATTGGATACAATACGAATCAGTCCGAAATTGCAATTGGCTCTGGAGGTTGGTTAGGAAAGGGATTTCTGGAAGGCACACAAACTAAAGGTGGCTTTGTACCAGAACAACATACGGATTACATTTTTACTACTGTGGGCGAGGAATGGGGATTTGCGGGTTCTTTAGTTGTAATAGGACTTTTTACAGGTTTGTTTCTTAGAATAATATACTTAGCCGAGAGACAAAAAACAAAGTTCAGCAGAGTCTACGGCTATTGTGTTGCCGGAATTTTATTCACGCACTTCTTTGTAAATATTGCTATGGTTGTTGGTATTTTTCCAACAATTGGTGTTCCGCTGCCCTTCTTTTCATACGGAGGTTCCGGACTTTGGGGCTTTACTATATTGTTGTTCATATTCATAAAAATGGATGCGAACAAAGTAAACGAATGGTAATTTGGCAGCTTTAATCTAAACTAAATTCCACAGTAACTCACTATTGAATATTATTATTTGTTTTTGAATAAAAGATCTAAACAAGAAATTAATTTATCTTATTACTAATTTCAACTGAATCCTAAAGTTGTTGATTCTTTACCGTAATTCAGATAGTGATTTGCAATAAACAAGGTTTATAGTCAGATAATTTCAACAAAATTAATTGACAGCTAAACAGTATTAATCTTCTTATTTAATTTTCCTCCAAAGAGATACATAAAATTAAAACGATAGTTTTACACAAATAAAATGCCCTATACATTCTTTCGAATTCATAGGGCATTTTCATTACTATAACCTAAACCTTTTATAAAAATACTTAAGATTTAGCCAACTTATCTTTTTTAATCTTAACTGGCATGTTCTTTTTAGAAACTGCTTTCGATTGTAAATCATCTAAAACATTAAGAGCCTCTTCAACATAAATATCTTTTGACAAAGCTTCATGCCATCTTTCTCTTTTTTCTTTCAAAGTAACATCTTTATTCATTGCATCAGTTTCATAAGGCAATGATGTAAATGTCAATGAATTTTTATAATCTACAATTGGCTTGTATTTTTTTGCTTTCTCTTCAATTTCAGATTGAGCAATTTTAAACTTATCAATATTCAAACTATAAACATTCTCTTCACTTCTACTATCAATCCACTTCGCATTTTCCTCGATCAATTGAAATTGTGGGTTTTTACTAATTCTATTTTTACTGTTAGTAATTGCTTGATTAAAATTAGTGTTGTTATTCCAAACTTGATAATCAGCTTGATCAATTTTGTCCCATGGCATTGCATTATCAACATCGCGCTCGCCCATTTTTAGGTAAGCATATCTATCCGGCATTACGATATCGCTTCGTACACCCTCTAATTGAGTAGAACCACCATTAATTCTGTAAAATTTCTGTGTTGTTGTTTTAATCGCTCCTAAATCCCCCACAGAACTACTGCGGACAAATTGGTTCAAATCAATCACATTTTGAACCGTTCCTTTACCATAAGTTTGTTTACTTCCAATGATAATTCCTCTTTTATAATCTTGTATGGCTGCTGCCAAAATCTCTGATGCTGAAGCTGAAAAACTATTAACCATAATAACTAATGGTCCGTCCCACTCGATTTTTTTATCTCTGTCGTACAAAACTTCTTTTTTTCTACCGGCAGATTTAATCTGAACAATTGGTCCTTGTTCAATAAACAATCCTGCAATATCAACAACAGTCGACAAAGATCCACCACCATCATCACGTACATCTAACACGATTCCGTTAACTCCTGCTTTTTTCAATCGATCCACTTCTAAGGCGATATCTTTTCCAGCATCTCTACCATCAGCATTTTCGAAATCAATATAAAATTTAGGTAAATAAATTACTCCGTACTTCAATCCGTTTTTGTTTACAATACTGGATTTCGCGTACGTTTCTTCGATTTCAACAATATCTCTGATAATTGAAATGATTTTGATGGTTCCATCTACTTTTTTAACGGTAAGACGAACTTCTGAACCTTTTGGTCCTTTGATTTTTTTCACCACATCATCAAGACGCATCCCAACAACATCAACAGCTTCGCCATTTCCTTGGGCAACTTTCATAATTAAATCCCCAGCTTCAAGCTGTTTACCTCTCCATGCTGGACCACCAGATATAAGTTCTGAAATTTCAGTCAAGTCATTTTTCTTTTGCAAACGCGCACCGATTCCCTCTAATTTACCGCTTATACTTACATCGAAACGTTCTTTTTCTTCAGCTGCAAAATAGTTTGTATGCGGGTCAAAACGTGCTGTTATAGAATTTATGTACACAGAAAACCAATCGTTTCTATCTAAATCCTTAATAAATCCAAAATACTCATCCAAAGATTTTTGAGAGCTTTCTCTAGTTTCCTTTTCTATGACATCAAAAGATTTGACAACATAACTGGCATCATTTTTCTTCTTATCTTCTTCTAATTTTTGTTTATCAATTAGTGATGATAAAGCAGACAATTTGATTTGTTTACGCCATTTGTCATTTAGTTCTGCAACATTTTTTGGATAAGGAGCTTTATCATAATCAATATTAAAACTTTCATCCGTAGTAAAATCAAAAGGTTTACTTAAAACATCCTTATAAATTTTAGTGCTTTCATCCATTCTTTTCATCAATCGCTCATAAGTCAAATTGAAGAAAGACAAATCTTTATTCAATAACTGATCGTCTAATTGCAACTCAAATTTTGAAAATTCATCAATATCCGATTGTAAAAAAAATCGCTTCGATGGATCCAAAGCTTCTATGTAATCTTTGTAGATACCTTTCGAAAAAGTATCATCGATTGTTGCTGGACTGTAATGACCTTTTTCAATAACAAAAGTTAATAACTCCAAAAGCAGTTTGTCTTTTTCTGGATCATTTGCTTTCGAGGCATTCATTTTGAAGGCAAATAATGTCACCGAAATACACACGACAACAAGGATAATTTTATAATTTCTTTTCATAAAGTTAAGAATAGTATTCATGAATTTTTATTCTAATGTACGGTAAAAACTATGCCAACAGTAGCAGAGCTCCCCTAAATTTTTGTTAAAGATATAAAAATGTTTTTTTTTATTATCTTAAATGAATCAAGATAACATATTTTTATCTTTTGTTTACTTAATCCCATTCTGTGTGTTTACATTTGCCATCAATATCATAAAATCAATCTTTTTTTGCCAAAATAATAATGAAAAAAACTAGACCTTTAATTTTAATAACGAATGATGACGGTGTTTCGGCGCCAGGACTAAGAGCATTAATATCAGTAATGTCTGAATTGGGAGAAATTGTTGTGGTTGCTCCAGACACGCCGCAAAGCGCCATGGGCCACGCCATCACCATCAACAATACTTTATATTTGAATAAATTGTCAAAAGATAATGATCCTTATTTAGAATACAGTTGTTCCGGAACACCGGTAGATTGTGTAAAACTGGCCGTTAACGAAATTTTAAAAAGGAAACCTGACTTGTGTGTTTCCGGTGTGAATCATGGTTCAAATTCTTCCATAAATGTGATTTATTCAGGGACAATGAGCGCCGCCGTTGAAGCAGGAATAGAGGGAATTCCCGCCATTGGTTTCTCATTATTGGATTACGATTGGAACGCCAATTTTGATACTATAAAATCTTTTATCCGCAAAATTTCGATTGAAGTTTTAGAAAACGGATTGCCAGAAGGCGTAGTTCTGAATGTTAATTTTCCAAAATTAAAAGAAGAAGATATCAAAGGGATTCGAATTAGCCGTCAAGCGAAAGCAATCTGGGTAGAGAAATTTGACAAAAGAAAAACACCGCAAGGAAGAGACTATTACTGGCTTGCCGGGGAATTTGTAAACCAAGATAAAGGAGAAGATACAGATGAATGGGCCTTAGAAAACGGTTTTGTATCCGTGGTTCCGGTACAATTTGACTTAACTGCGCATCACGCTATTCAACAACTTAATACCTGGAAATGGAATGAATAAAAAAGATGTATTGCTCGGATTTTTAATAGGGATTGCAACTACCCTACTTGGATCGTATCTATTTATAACCTTTTTTACGGAGTTTAAATTTATCGCCGGAATTCAAATAATGAAATCACAAGGTAATTTAGGCAAAATAATCACATTGGGATCCATTCTGACATTGATAGCATTTGGAATTTTACTCAAAATGAATAAAGAAATGATGGCTCGTGGTGTTGTTTTGGCAGTCATTGCTTTGGCAATACTCACTTTATTTATTTAAGTTTATCTTTGTAGAAGAATAAAATGATTGCAGCGAAAATGATTTTATCCGTTTGATTTTAAAAATTCCAAATCGAAAAAACATGAAATATTATATAATTGCGGGAGAAGCTTCAGGTGATTTACACGGTTCTAATTTAATGAAAGAGCTGTACAAAAAAGATCCAACTGCTGACATCCGATTTTGGGGTGGTGATTTAATGAAAAATGTTGGCGGAACTTTAGTAAAACACTATCGTGAACTAGCATTCATGGGATTTATCGAAGTGATTTTTAATCTAAAAACGATTCTGAACAACATCAAAATCTGCAAAAAAGACATTCTTGAATTTCAGCCTGATGTACTTATCTTCATCGATTATCCTGGTTTTAATTTGCGTATTGCAAAATGGGCAAAATCATTGGGAATGAAAACCCATTACTACATTTCGCCGCAAATCTGGGCTTGGAAAGAAAGCAGAATAACAGATATCAAGCGTGATATTGATAAAATGTATGTGATTTTGCCTTTCGAAAAAAAGTTTTACGAAGAGAAACATAAATTTCAAGTGGAATTTGTTGGTCATCCTTTAATTGATGCTATTCATAACCAACCACCAGTTGATCCAGTTCTTTTCAGAAAAGAAAATCAACTGAATGACAAACCAATTATCGCTATTTTACCGGGTAGCAGAAAACAGGAAATTACAAAAATGTTAGCCGTAATGCTAAGCGTTGTCAAAGATTTCCCTGACTATCAATTTGTAATTGCGGGTGCTCCAAGTCAGGAATTTTCTTTCTATCAAAATTTTATCACTCAGGAAAACATAAAATTTATTTCTAATAAAACCTATGATTTATTACGAAATGCGACTGCAGCGCTAGTCACATCCGGAACTGCAACACTGGAAACCGCATTATTCAAAGTTCCTGAAGTTGTTTGTTATAAAGGAAGTTGGGCTTCCTACCAAATCGCAAAACGAATCATTACACTCAAATACATTTCATTAGTGAATTTGATCATGGATGAAGAAGTGGTAACCGAGTTAATTCAAGAAGAATGCAATACAAAACGCATTCGGGAAGAACTCGAAAAAATATTAAAAACGGACCATCGCAATACGCTTTTAGAAAAATATGCGTTATTAGAAGAGCAATTGGGCGGAATTGGAGCCAGTGAAAAAACGGCTACATTGATTGTAAATGATTTAAAATAATCTACGGTTTATTTCCGACTTTAATATCAACTTAAAAAAACTCTTTTGAAACGTTTTGCATTCCTTTTATTAATTGTCATCTTTTTTACGGCTTGTAAATCCACATCACCCATTGTTACTTCGAAAAAAGGAGCACCAAAAGAGAAATTATCGCGATCTGAAAAGAGAAAAACAAACCAATTAGCAGAACAATTAATTGACGCAGCTGCTGATAATTTGGGTGTAAAATATAAATATGCAGGAACAACAAGAGCGGGTTATGATTGTTCAGGATTAATCTACACCATCTTTAATGCAGAAAACATTACTCTTCCGCGCAACTCATTACAACAATCAAAAATAGGGGTTGTTTTAAATCCAAAAAAAGATCAAGCTCAAAAAGGCGATTTGATATTTTTTAAAACCAATAAAAACAGAGAAATAAATCACGTTGGAATTGTGATTGAAGCAACTGATGACGAAATAAAATTCATTCATTCTTCGACATCAAAAGGAGTAATTATTTCCTCGACCAAAGAACCTTATTACCAAAAAACCTTTGTCCAGATTAATCGTGTACTTTAAATAACAGTCTTTTAGCTAAAATTTATTTGTTTTTAAATTAAAAAAACAAATCCGTTTCTTACTAAAAATGTGTACTTTAGAACTATGAAAGTACTACATTTCCCACTGGCAAGAATAACAATAGGGTTTATATTTGGTTTACTTTTTGCTTTTTACCTGCGACCTTCTATATCAGCTGTTTTTATTGCACTTATCACATCCGTCAGTATTTTTGTTTTGTTCTATTTTTTGTCGAAAAAAAGAACAAAACTCTCCCTTTATTTTGGTGTCGGAACTTATCTCTTGTCTTTTATAATCGGTATTTCAACCCAAATAGCACATACCGATTATTTCCAAAAAAGCAATTACATTCACAATACCGCTATTTTTGAACAACCTCATTTCATTTCTTTAACGATTCGAGAAAAAATGAAAAGTTCTCCGTTTAGCGATCGTTACCTCGCCATTGTGAATCATATCGATCAGAAAGAACAAAGCGGCAGAATCATTTTGAACATACAAAATGACAGTTTGCATCATAATCTACAAGTTGGAAATTCGCTGCTGATAAAAGGCACATTAACAAAAAACAAACCGCCCAATAATCCCAATCAATTTGACTACAGCAAATACTTGGAAAACAAACAAATCTATGCACAACTATATGCTGATGTTATAGACATAAAAATTGGAACTGAAATAGAGAAAGACATTTGGTATTATTCATCCAAATTACGGACAAGGATTATTCGGAATTTAGAAAAAAATAACTTCAACAAAACAGAATTAAACGTTGCCATTGCCTTAATAATGGGACAACAACAAGATATTTCACCTGATATTATTCGAGATTATCAATTTGCCGGAGCGGTTCATATTTTATCCGTTTCAGGATTACACATTGGATTTATATTGCTTTTTGTCACCTTTATTCTAAAACCAATTCCCAACACAAAACGAGGATCTTTTATCAAACTAATCACAATCCTTATCTCATTATCAATGTTCGGGATTATTGCGGGTTTAGCACCTTCAGTGGTTCGTTCCGTAACGATGTTTTCCTTTGTTGCCATAGGAAATCACCTTCGCAGAAGTGTCAATATATACCACACGCTGTTAGTTTCTGTGTTGTTGATTTTACTTTTTGAACCTTCTTTCCTATTTGATGTTGGTTTTCAATTAAGCTACATTGCGTTGTTTTTTATCATTTGGCTGCAGCCACTTTTATCCTCCATTTGGAAACCAAAACACAAAATTTCAAAATATATTTGGGATATTCTAACCGTTTCTTTTGCAGCTCAAATAGGTACTTTACCGCTCAGCATTTACTATTTCCATCAGTTTCCAGGTTTGTTTTTTGTTACCAATCTGATAATTATTCCGTTACTGAGCATCATAATGATTTTAGGCGTTTTGGTGATGCTTTTGGCGGCGTTAAATATGATTCCCGTATTGTTGTCACAACTATTGGAATGGAGTATTTACTATTTAAACAAAATTATCAATGCAATTGCCTCTTTGGAACAGTTCATTATTCAGGACATTCCGCTTCATTTTTATTTGTTGATCGGCGGCTATTTACTACTGTTTACGGTAATTTTTTGGTTCAAAAAACCGAGTTTCAATAAATTGACTTTGGTTTTAATTTCCATTCTCATTTTACAATTCTCTTATTTTAAAATACAGTGGAAAATTCAAACTGAACAAGAATTAGTAGTTTTCAACAGCAGAAAAAACACCTTGATTGCGGAAAGAAAAGGAGAAAACATTTTAATTTATGCTAATGACAGCATTTTGAAAACCGCTCAAAAAAACAGTATTTTAAAATCCTATCGCATTGGAAAATTTAGCACTTTGGAACAGAAAAAACGGCTACAAAATTTCATCTTCTTTAATGGGAAAAAGATTTTTGTATTAGACAGCTCCGGAATTTATCCAAAAAATATACAACCTGATATAATCGTATTGACACAATCCGCTAAAATAAATGCAGACCGTTTGTTCCAAATAATGAAACCCAAATTAGTTATCGCTGATGCATCCAACTTTAAAAACATACAAAAACTATGGAAATCCAGTTGTAAAAAACAGAAAATCCCTTTTCACGCAACTGGTGAAAAGGGATTTTATAAATTGAATTAAGAATTTTTATTTTTTTAGAAAACCATTTGCTACAGCTAACCAAGCTGAAGGTCCACCGGCAACATAACCGGTACTTCCAATGCCTTCAAAATTGACTTTGCCCTCTTTTGTGGTAGCATTTGCCAAGATAATGGTTGGAAACCCTTGAATTCCAAAAGCCATTTGCAATTCATTATTTTGTTTTTTAATTTCCTCCGTCTGTGGCGCTTTCCTTGGATAATCCAATTCTACTAAAACCACATTCTCCTTGGCCCAAGCCGCAAATTCAGGTGTTCTCAAAACTTCTTTTTGCAAACGGATACACCATCCACACCAATCGCTACCTGTGAAAAATAGCAATAACGGTTTCTTGGTTTCAGTAGAAATTGCCATTGCCTTTGTGACATTCGTTTCCCAAACTAATTCTTGTGCTTCGGCGGCAAATGAGCCAACAAACAATAACAAAGCAACTATGATTTTCTTCATATTTATAATTTTATTGATTCAAAATCAAAAATGATGCCTAAAATTTATCGCACACCGTGCATCAATTTTTTAATAACCGGAGTCATCGCAACAGAGAATAAAGCAACAACAATGGAAATAATTGTTAACATCCAAAAGAAGTAACTCAATCCGTGTTCATTGGCAATTTTATCAATATTTTCTCCAAACATACCTGCACCTTTCATCCCGATTGCTACCGCTAAGTACCAAACACCAAACATGAACGCAATCATACGAGCCGGAACTAATTTACTCACGTAAGACAATCCAACCGGAGAGATACACAATTCAGCCATAGTATGGAAAAGATACACTAGAATCAACCAAATCATACTTACTGAAGCGGTTTTTGCACCTGCTTCGATTCCGCTTGCGCCAAAAGCTACGCAAGCCATTCCAAGCGCTAATAATCCCATTCCAATTCCGTATTTCAAGTTTGCAGAAGGATTGTATTTACTTTCCCACCATTTAGAAAATAACGGCGCTAATGAAATAATAAACAAAGAGTTTAAGGTCGAAAACCAAGTTGCAGGAACTTCCGTTAACGCCGTAGTAACTTTGTCAATTTTCAAAGCTTGCAAAGTTGAATCTGACAATGATAAATATCCCGCTGTATAGTAATCTTTAGTTAACATCCAGATTGCTATTGCCCAAATAATAATAAAACTGATGCTCAGAATAACATTTGCAACAGCATACAGCTTAAAAGTTTGTTTGAATAATAAAATTAAAACCCAAGTGATAATTACTAAAGGTAAAATAGTAATCAACGAATTCATCACTAAAAACACTACGCTCCAATTACCTGTTAAAACACGATCCGTATAATCACTGGCAAAAATCGTTAAACTGTTTGGTGATTGTTCAAAAATTGCCCAGAAGAAAATAGTCAAAAATGCGAAAAATGTAACCGCAATTAATTTCTCCTTAGTGATTTTAGAATATTGAGTAAATCTGTAAACCAATAAGATAATGAATACAACTAATGCTGAAACAATAGCAATAGAGTTTCCATTAGGTCCTAAGAATGAAAAAATATTCACTTTACCTCCAGATATTTTGGAAGCAGGATCGTTCAATAACCACAATAATGCTAAAATAGAAGAAAAACCTATTGCTGCTAATTGTATTGGAGAAAAAGGATTTCTTTTATCGGTATCCAAAGCTTCTGCTTTTGCTTTGCTTTCTTTATTTGGTTTCAAACCAATATCTCCAAAGATATTTTGAGACAACCAAAACTGTAACATTCCAAAGAACATGAAGATTCCGGCTAAACCAAATCCGTATGTCCAACCTACTTTTTCACCTAAATAACCACAAAGCAAAATCCCAAAGAATGCGCCGGCATTTACACCCATGTAAAACAAAGTATACGCACCATCTTTCTTTTCAGGACGGTCTTTATACATTTCAGATACGATTGAAGTCATGTTTGGTTTAAAGAAACCATTTCCAAAAACCAATAATACTAATCCTAAATAAATAGAAAATTCAGTTTCGACAGCCATAGAAGCGTGTCCTAAAGTCATTAAAGTGGCTCCAACAACAACAGCCCATCTAAAACCAATTACTTTATCGGCGAAATAACCACCCAACATGGTCGATAAATAAACCAAACCTACATAGGATCCAAATAATGCAGAAGCATTTTCACGAGTCCATTCCCAACCACCATCTGTAAATGAAGCTGTTAAAAATAATATCAATAAAGAACGCATTCCGTAGAATGAGAAACGTTCCCACATCTCTGTGAAAAACAAAACGAATAATCCCGCAGGGTGCCCTAAAACGGTACTTTTAAAAAATTGATCTGTAGTATTTTGACTCATATTATTAATTGTTTAATTCTTTATCTACTCCGTGCATTAATTTTTTTATTACTGGCGAAAGTACTAATAGTAGCAGTCCGAAACCAAGTCCTGTGTAAAATAAATATTCAAAAAGCACTAAATAACTCTGTTTTGCTAAATTCAAATTAGGTGCTGTACCATTTGAAGTATCGACAGAAGCTATATTCGCTAAAATGGAAGCAATAAATTCGGAGCTGGCTGTTGCCAAAAACCAAACGCCCATCATGAAACCAACTATTTTTGCCGGTGATAATTTAGTCACCGCAGAAAGTCCTACCGGCGACAAACTTAATTCGCCACAAGTGTGTAAAAAGTAAGCTAATATCAACCAAATCGCAGCAACTTTTCCTGCTCCGGAAAGATTTATCCCCATCACTAATGCTCCAAATCCTAAACCAACGAAAGCTAATGCGAAAGCAAATTTTACGGCTGTATTCGGATTGTATTTTCCTAAATTTGGCCATATCCAAGCAAAAACTGGCGCAAGCAATATTATAAATAAGGCATTAAAACTTAAGAATTGTCCAGCAGATACTTCGTAACCAAATATAGTTCGGTCTAAAATTCTGTCGGCAAATAAATTCATGGAGGTATACGCTTGCTCAAACAATGCCCAGAAGACAATCGTAAATACAATAAGAATGGTTAAAGCAATCAATTGATGACGTGCTTTACCATCGAGTTGCGTAGCTGCGTAATAAACGATATAGATAAAAGAAATTCCACCTGCAATTTTCAAAGCCCATGAAACTGCATCGTGATTTTGAACCATTTGCCAAAACAATAACGTTGACAAAACACTTCCAATATAAATCAACCATTCATTTTTAAGTCCAAATGATTTGTTTTCCAGGAAAGATGGGTTGTTTGACTCTCCTTTTCCCATCAATAATTTCCTTCCGGAAATAAAAGTCAATAATCCAAAAAACATTCCGACTCCAGCCGCACCAAAACCATAGCTCCAACCGTATTTTTCGCCTAGCCAAACACAAATTAGTGTAGCCATAAAAGAACCTAAATTGATTCCCATGTAAAACAACGTGAATCCGGAATCCCTTCTCTTATCGCCTTTATCATATAATTCCCCCACTAATGACGAGATATTGGCTTTTAGAAAACCAACCCCAACAATAATTAAGGATAATGAAAAGTAAAATATTTGCAATGCGGTTTCATCCCGCGTAATTTCACCTGTAATGGATTGAGTTGCGGCATTTCCTTCATAAGCCATTCCTATATGACCCAATACCAACATAATACCTCCGAAAACGATAGCTTTCCTAAATCCTAAATATTTATCGGCTATAAAACCACCTAATACTGGAACGGCATAGACTAAAGCAGCGTAACTTCCGATCAATAAATTACCTGAAGAATCGGAAAACAAATGGTACTTTGTTAAATAAAAAATCAACAAAGCTTTCATCCCGTAAAACGAAAATCGTTCCCACATTTCGGTAAAAAACAATATAAAAAGCGCCTTTGGATGTCCAAAAAATTCTTCCTTATTCAATGCGTCGTTTGTCATAAAGCGCTGTTATAAATTTTCTTTGATAAAATTAGTCATTTTTGTGTACAATTGAATTCTGGTTTTTCCGCCGTAAATCCCGTGATTATTGTCTGGGTAAATTTGGGAATCAAATTGTTTGTTAGCCTGAATCAAAGCTTCCATCATTTGCATGGAGTTTTGAACATGCACATTATCATCTCCTGAACCGTGAATCAAAAGGAATTTCCCTTTCAATTTATCAACATGATTTATTGGTGAATTATCATCGTAACCGCTCGCATTTTCTTGCGGTGTCGTCATGTAACGCTCCGTATACACACTGTCATAAAAACGCCAGTTCGTTACCGGAGCCACAGCAATTGCCATTTTGAAAACATCATTCCCTTTCATGATGCAATTAGATGCCATAAAACCACCGTACGACCAGCCAAATATACCAATTCTAGCTTTATCCACAAATGCGTAATTTCCTAATACTTTAGCAGCATCTATTTGGTCTTCTACTTCGTATTTCCCTAATTGCAATTGAGTCACTTTTTTGAAATCAGCTCCTTTAAAACCAGTTCCGCGCCCGTCAACACAAGCTACAATATATCCTTGTTGTGACAACATCATAAACCAATAATCATCCGTGCTATTCCATTCATTGTTTACTTGCTGGGAACCCGGACCAGAATATTGGTACATGAAAACAGGATATTTTTTTGCCGGATCAAAATCTTTCGGTTTAATCATCCAGGCATTTAGTTCATTCCCTTTTGCTGTTTTCAAAACAAAAAACTCTTTTGAAGGTAAATTGTAGCTTTTTAGCTTTGCAGCCAAAGATTCATTATTTTCTATAACCTGAACTTGTTTGCCAAATTTAGCATCGTTCAACGTGTAAGTCGTAGGTTGAGCTGCGCTAGAAAACGTATTAATGTAGTATTGAAAATTAGGACTGAATGTCGCCGCATTAGTTCCTGTAAATTGTGACAAACGCACTTTGTTTTTTCCATCAAGTCCTATTCTGTAAACATCTCTGTTAATAGATCCATTTTCTACAGACTGATAGAAAACTATATTTGTCTTTTCGTCTAAACCATAGTAATTCGTTACTTCCCATTTTCCTTTGGTCACTTGATTTTTTAATTTTCCGTTTCTGTCATATAAATAAATATGATTGAAACCGTCTTTTTCGCTGGTCCAAATAAAACTGTTGTCTTTCAAGAAAGTCAAATTATCTGTCACATCAACATAGGCTTTATCTTTTTCGTTCAAAACAACTTTTGCAACTCCTGAATTTCCATCGATAAATAACAAATCCAAATTGTTTTGGTGACGATTCAATACTTGCGCAGACAATGTATTCGCGTCATTTGTCCATTTCATTCTGGCAATATAAAAATCATTATAATTACCAAGATTTACATTTTTCACCGCATTTGCATTTACATCATAAACGTGCAACGATACAACGGCGTTCTTCTCCCCTGCTTTTGGATACTTAAATGTTTGCATCATTGGATACAACTCTTTTCCGAACATGGACATCGAAAATTCCGGCACTTGACTTTCGTCAAAACGAATGTAGGCTACTTTTTTGCTATCAGCGCTCCAGTCAAAAGCTTTCACGAAAGCGAATTCCTCTTCGTAAACCCAATCCGTAATACCGTTAATAATGCTGTTTTTTTGTCCGTCTGTAGTAATTGGAGTCGATTTATTCGAAGCTAAATCATATACATACAGATTATTTTCTTTGGCGTAAGCAATCTTTTTTCCATCAGGTGAAAAAGTAGGCTCCTGAACCTGAAAATCAAATAGTTTTTTTAATTTTTTATTGGCGATGTCATATAAATAATAATCAGCAGTAAACGAGTGACGGAAGATTTGATTTGTATTGCAAGCCAATAGAATCATTTTTTCTGAAGCGTCAAAAGTATAACTGTCAATCCCGTCTGATAATTCTCTATGGGATTTTGTATCTATTAATGTAGATACTTTTTTTAGTGTTGCAAAATCATATAAATCGATTTGCATGCTTCTGGACTGCCTGTCAGCATTCAAAACAGTGTACTGATTTGTGTTTTTCAACGATTGCAATTCATCCATTCCCTGAGCACGAAATGTACCGTTATAAAGTTCATCAATTGTGATTTTTTGTTGCCCAACAACCGTAAAACACAAGAATAAAAATAATGCTATAATTTTTTTCGAATACATACTATTTATTTAAAGATAAAAACCGTCAATTTTAGTGAAAAAATTACAATTATCGGTCATTTTATATGTTAAATGTAAAAAGCAATATGAAAAATAACCTTTCACTGAATATAATTTGATTGTAAATAAAACGGCTAAAACCGTATATTTGCAACTAATTACACCATAATCAATTGAGAATGAACAAGGCTATTAGCGGATTTTCTAAATTATCCAAAGAAGAAAAAATTACATGGATTGCCAATCAATATTTTTCAACACCTACAGAAGCCGTCGCCTTGCTGAAAAACTATTGGAATTCTGATGAAAAAATACAGAAATTACACGATGAATTCATCGAAAACACGATAACCAATTTCTACATTCCACTAGGAGTTGCTCCTAATTTCCTGATTAATGGAAAATACAGCACGATTCCCATGGCTATCGAGGAAAGTTCGGTCGTTGCTGCTGCTGCAAAAGCCGCTAAATTTTGGTCCACGCGTGGCGGATTTAAAGCAACCGTAATCAATACCGAAAAAATTGGTCAGGTTCATTTTATCTATAAAGGTGATGTTTCAAAATTGAACTTGTTTTTTGCCCAAAACAAAAGCAAATTTTTCTCAGAAACCGAATCGATTACCACAAATATGCAAAAACGCGGTGGCGGAATTTTAGACATTGTTCTAAAAGACAAAACCGATTTGTTGCCTAATTATTTTCAGCTACATGCTACTTTTGAAACCAAAGACAGCATGGGAGCCAATTTCATCAATTCATGTCTGGAACAATTTTCCAAAACATTAAAAGAAGAAGCACATAATTATGAATTGTTCACGGAAACTGAAAAAGACCTTGAAGTTGTGATGAGTATTCTTTCGAATTATGTTCCAAATTGCATCGTAAGAGCTGAAGTTTCTTGCCCGATTGCTGATTTAGAAGAAAAACACATTCTAAACCCTAAAGAATTTGCCGAGAAATTTGTGCAAGCCGTTCAAATCGCCGAAGTCGAGCCATATCGTGCTGTAACGCACAATAAAGGAATCATGAACGGAGTGGATGCCGTAGTTCTGGCAACAGGAAATGATTTCCGTGCCGTCGAAGCCGGAATTCACGCCTATGCTTCCCGAAACGGAAAATATTCCAGTCTTTCCCATGCCAAAATCGAAAACGATATTTTTACTTTTTGGCTGGAAATTCCTTTAGCATTAGGAACTGTTGGAGGTTTGACTTCCCTACATCCGTTAGTAAAATTGTCCTTGGAAATGTTAGAAAAACCATCAGCCAAGGAATTAATGCAGTTTGTAGCCGTAGCGGGTTTAGCACAAAACTTTGCCGCTTTACGTTCCTTGACTACAACCGGAATTCAAGAAGGACACATGAAAATGCATTTGAATAACATCATCAACCAGTTTGAAGCCACCGATGACGAACGCATTTTAATTCAGAAATATTTCAAAAAAAATACCGTATCGCATAGCGCTGTGGTAACTTATATTGAAAGTTTAAGAAAATAATATTGATTATCGATATCACTATCAGGGCTTAGAACCCTGATAGTGATTAAAATAAGACTAATGAAAAAAACATTCTACAGTAACGGAAAACTTTTAATCACAGGAGAATATCTGGTTCTTGATGGTGCCAAAGCCTTTGCTTTACCCACAAAAATGGGACAAAATCTCATTATAAAAGAAGGAAGCAACAATGAAATCAACTGGAAAAGTTTTGATTTTGATGGAAGCATTTGGTTTGAAGACCCTCTTTTATTCTCTGATATTTCTAAAGAAGTTAATCCTGAAAACGAATCGGTCAAAGCTACACTTACGACCATTTTGCACGAAGCTTTTAAACTAAATCCTGACTTTATTTTAAATTCAGACGGATACACAATCACTACTGAACTTGGTTTTCCGAAAAGCTGGGGTTTGGGAACGTCATCGACTTTGATAAACAACATTGCACAATGGCTGAACATTGATGCTTTTACATTGCTTAAAAACAGTTTTGGAGGTAGTGGTTATGATATTGCGTGCGCGCAAAACGACAGTCCAATTGTATATAAATTGGAACAAGGAAATCCAGTCATTGAAAAAGTAACTTTTAACCCTGAATTCATACAAGACCTATACTTTGTATATCTCAACAAAAAGCAAAGCAGTAAAAGCGCAATAGCTGCTTACAACATGAATAAAAAGAATAATCTGCCGAGAACAATCGCTATAAATGACCTGATTACTTCTGAAGTTTTAAATGCTACTACAATTCAATCTTTTACTGCAGCAATACAAAAACACGAGGTGCAAATGAGTAATATACTGGAAACACAAACGATAAAAGAATCCTTGTTTCCTGATTTTAATGGCGTGATAAAAAGCCTTGGTGCTTGGGGAGGTGATTTTGTTATGGCAATTGCAACTGAAAATCCGAGCGATTATTTTATTTCAAAAGGATATCAAACTATAATCCCTTATGACGAAATGATTTTATCTTAGTTTTTATAATTACATCCATTTAATAAAAGTAAATCCCGATACATTCAACATGTATCGGGATTTTTTATTGTGATTAATTACTTTTTGACTAGTAATTAAAATCTTGTCTGTTATCTTCAATTTTAGCATTTCCTTTCAAGGCAGGAATTACTCTATTTGCATCTGAAGCACTTTGTGCTTTCAACTTAGCAACGTATGGCGCATGACTTTTCAATGCTGGCGCTTTTACTGTACTTGTGTTTTTTACCACATAAACTCCAGTATTTCCTTCGATTGGAGCAGACATTTTATTTGCTGCTAAAGCAAATGCATTTCCAACTACTTTTGGCTCTGGACCAACATTTGGTAACATTGTATTTTCCATAGTAAGACCAGTTGCTTGTTGTACCGTTCCTCCTACTGATTTCGCGATTGCTTCAAGTGAAGAACCCGTCATTTTAGCTTTGATCAGTTCTGCTTTTTTCTTGTTTTTTAGTATTTGTTCTACATAAGGTCTCGCTACAGAAACGGCAACTAAACCAGATTTATCAATACTTTTCAATTTTGCAATAACGTGACCTACATTAGCTACTTCAAATCTTTTTACAGATCCTTCTTTAACTCCATCTTCAAAAGCCCATCTTACGATAGTTCTTTGATTTCCTAATGTTCCAAAGTTCTCATCCATTCCTTTTACAGAAACAGCCGGAGCAACTGTAAGACCCAATTCTTTTGCTACTTTATTAAAATCTTTATCAGCTGCATCCATTTCTAATTTGGTTGCTTGTGTAAATATTTTATCAGAAGTTGCTTCTGAAGCTTCTACTTTTTGAGCTACAGTAGCTAAACGGATTCCGTCTTGTTTGTCAGTAATCTTAATAACGTGAAAACCAAAATCTGTTTCAACTAAACCTATTTTACCAATTCCATTACTAAAAACAAAATCATTGAAAGGTTTTACCATTTGGTTTGGACCAAAATAACCTAAATCACCACCTTGTTGAGCAGATGAATCATCAGAAGCTGTGAAAGCCAACATCATGAAACTATCAGGATTTGCGGTTACTTGTGCCAAAATACTTTCAGCTTTAGCTTTAGCTTGTTCTTTAGTTCTTTTCTCTTTTTGATTTGGAACCTGAGTACCTTCGTAACCAATTAAAATATGACTTGCTTTAGCATTTACTCCTGGTTTCATTCCCATAGATTTAGAAATACAGTAGTATTTTCCAAACATATATGGACCATAAACTTCACCTGGAGCTAAGTTGAACAATTTATCAGCATCTACTGCAGGCAAATCTTTCTTAGCGATATAAGTAGAATCATAAGGAACATCTGAATTTGAATTTACAAAGTCAATTGTATTAGTTGTTGATCTAAATCCTGCTACCGTATCGTTTTTACCTGTAGCTTGGTTGTACACCACACTTCCTGATAACAACGCAGTAATTTTCGATTTTACTTCAGCTTCATCCGATGGAGATGCTTTGTCTTCTATCAAAACATATTCTACTTCACGAGATTCGTCAGCTTTGTATTTTTTTTCATTTTTCTTCATGAAATCAACAATTTCAGCATCAGAAATTTTCACTTCACTGTCTTTAATTGTTGAATATAAACCAGCAACGTACGCAAAATTCACTTTGTTTGCTTCCATTTCATATTTCATTTTCCCTTCACTTTCCGTTGTAAAAACTGAAGCTTTGATCAATGTATTGTAGATTTGGTATTTTGCGTTAAGATCTGCATCTTTCTCTCTGTCTTTTAAGAATTGAGCTTGTGCAGGATTCGCTTTGAAATATTCTTTGAATTTAGCAACATCAAATACTCCGGCAGCATTCAAAAACAATGGATTCCCACCAATATTTTGATCTGATTTCAAAACTTCCAATAAGTGTTTTTCACCTACTCTAAGTCCTAATTTTTCAAATTCAGAAGTTAACAAAGCCACAGAAACCTCTTGCTCCCAAACTCTGTTTGCGGCTTCAGTTGAAGTTATCCCTTGACCACTTTTTTCAACATTACTAACTTTAACTCTAAAATCTTCGAATGCAATATCTTTTCCATCGATGCTTCCTACATCTTTTGATGTACTGTTGAAACCACCGCTATTGAATATATCACCTATGATAAATGCTAATAAACAAAACCCGATAACGAGTATCAGAAGAAGTGAACGTTGTCTAATTTTTTGTAAAACTGCCATTTTATTGTTGTTAATTTTTATATTCAGTTTGCGAAAATACAATTATCTAATTAATAATTATACTAGTAGCGTTTTATTTTGCAAGAAATTTTATTTTCATAATAAAAATCACTCTTGCACGGTCATTTTCACCAATTCAATTTTCTTATTTGTGGCTTCTTCAATTATAAAATGATAGCTACCTATGGTAATTTCAGCTCCTTTTTGTGGAATTTCTTTCGTAAAATCGACGATAAAACCGCCCAGTGTTCCGTAAGAATCTCCTTCTGGAATTTGAAGTTTGTAGGTTTGATTTAAATATTCCACATCTAAACGAGCCGAGAATATAAAAACACCTTCGCCCAACTCTTTTTCTATCAATTCCTCATCTGAATCATGTTCGTCTTCAATTTCACCAAAAAGTTCTTCTACAATATCTTCAATCGTAATAATTCCTGAAGTTCCGCCATATTCATCTAAAACAACAGCGACACTTTTCCGCTTTTTGGTAAGCAAATTCATGGCATCTTTGATGAATATTGTTTCAGGCACAAATTCAACAGCAATCACAATTTCTTTGATATTTTTTGGTTTTTTAAACAAATCAAAAGAATGTACATATCCCACAATATCATCAAGGGAATTCTGATATACCACAATTTTAGAATAGCCCGTTTCTATAAATAATTGCTTCAGTTCTTCAATGGAATCAAAAACCTCAACTGCAATTATCTCTGTGCGAGGACTCATTACATCTCTGGCTTTTACACCCGAAAACTCCAATGCATTTTGAAACATCAAGATTTCAGAATCTACGGTTTCATTATCCTCCACACTGCTCATTTGTTCCGTAATGTAATTTCCAAGTTCAATTTTACTAAAATACAACTGAATAGTATCTCCCTCGGTTTTGAAGAACTTCCTCAAAATGAAATCGGAAATCACAATAAAAAAAGTAGAGATATAGTAGAAAATTTTATAAAAAATGTACGCGGGAACTGCAAAAAACTTTATTAGGGAATTGGCATAAATCTGAAAAAAAACTTTTGGAAAAAACTCAGCGGTAACCAAAATAATCAGTGCCGAAATAAAGATTTGCAACAGCAGATTTAACCAATCGGGAAAATGAAATCCCAGAGCAATGCACCATTGTAATACTACATCGCCCATAAAAAAACCGTAAACCACCATTGCTATGGTATTCCCAATAAGCATGGTGACAATGAAATTTGTTGGTTTCTCAGTAAGCTTGGTCAGTATTTTTGATAGAAAATTATCTTGTTTTTTTTCAATTTCAAGATATATTTTATTCGAAGAGACAAAGGCTATCTCCATTCCTGAAAAAAAAGCACTTAGTATTAGACATAGTATGATAATACTAACTTCCATCAACTAGGAATTTTTGTTGCGATCTTCGAATTTTTTAGCAAATTTTCTCCTGAAGAAAAACATAAAAACTGCCAATCCTGCAATCATAAAACTCAACCAAGGGTTTCCTAATGCTGGCTCATTCACTTTAGTAAAACCATCATAAATGAAATACGCACCAAAAATAAGATAAACGTATTGTGTATATTTTAAGTAATTCATTTTGTATTTATATTAATCGGCAGATTCTATTTCGCCTGTTATTTTTTGAGAGTTAATCACTTTAAAATCCCCACTGAAATCAATTCCCTGTCCATTAGAAACTCCTTTTGGATCAGTCAATTTAAACCTTCTTTCGGTAAAAAACCACTCGTTTTTTTGATCAAAATACAACTGTTCTGTTTCCAGAGTCTGTCCTTGTTCCGTAAAAATTCTCACTTTACCTTGCAAATCAATAATATTCGTTCCTTTATAAGAGATTGCATAATTTGATTTGATAAAAGTTTTTTTTGCTTTTTTATCGTACAAAGTCACATCAATTCCTTTGGGAAATTCTGTAAAAGGAAATTCAACACTGGCGTAATCCAGCATTTTTGTACTTACCAAAACAGCCGTAATACGTCCTGAATCCGTGTATTTTAGATTCACCATGTCTGCATCACTACTTGGCACAAATTCAGAAAAATTGATTTTTTGTACTTCTTTAAAATTACTTTCGCACCCAAAAAACAGTGTCACAGCAAAAGCCGTGACAAACCATTTAAAATAATATTTTTTGAATAAAGTCATACAATGAACTTACAAAGAAGTTGTAGCAAACAATCTATATACTAGTTGAATTTTCGTTTTTCAAACCATCTTTCATTTAGTGAGAAACTTACACTAACGTTAGCATAATTTTCTTCCACTAAGTTTGCCGCGGTAGTTCCTCTTTTACCAAATTCAAGACCAATATTTACATTTGAAAACGTTCCCGTCAATGGCATTCCTAATCCTACTGTTAACGCCATGTCCTCAATAGGCTCTGAATTAATTACTAAACCGGTATTTTCAAATCTGAAACCAGCTCTGTAAACAAGTCTTTTAGCATAACTTGAAAATGAATTATAATTTGGAATATAATATCCACCAATGCTGTATTTCGAATGTTTCTCGTAAGTTACATTATCAAGTGAATTGTAACTATTATCTAAAAAACCAGCTCCTTGAAACGTATACCCTACTCCAACTAACCATTTTCTGGCTTCACCAATACCCGCTTGCGCAGTGTACTTACTTGGGATTTTGAAATTTTTCTCGGTTTTTACATCATCTAAAACATCAACAATTGATAAATCAAAATTTGAATTATAAAGTGCCGTTGAAATGTTTCTGGTATTTTCAGTTTTCAAAGTGCTTTCTAATGAATAATTTACGCTACTAAAAAAAGAGGTCTTTTTGTTGATTTTAGTTTTGTACATCATCCCAAGGTTAAAATTTACCCCAGATAAATCCACCGTATTTAATTCTCTTGTACCAATAGAAATATCAGTGATGTATTCAAAATTATTGGTTTCAATTTTACCAAAATTATAACTTACATCAGCACCAATATTAAAATTAGGAGTAATCTTATATCCTACACCAAGAAAAGCTTTATTCATACCACCAGAACCATTAAATCGTCTGTTATTCACTGCCGGATCATCTGAAACGGATGAAATTTTATATCCAACAGAAGAATATGGAATCAAACCGAAACCAACTCCCCATTTCCCCAAAGGCAAACCTACGGCTAGATAATCTAAAGTTGTTCTACGAGCATTTGCAGTTTCAGTGTCCGTTTTCAATTTTGTAGTAGCATGAGTCCCGCCCAAAGTAAAGGTTGTCAACTTCAAATTTGCATAACTCGCCGGATTCTGTAAGTTCATGTGAATGCTATCTTGTTCGATAGCGATTTCTCCCATAGAGCGGTTTTCCAATGTTCCTCTAAACCTCACATCACCTATACCGTAGAAAGAATAAGGCGAAGATGTTCCTTCTTGAGCAAAAGATACTAATGACAAAAGCAAACAAGCGCTTACTACAATTTTTTTAATCATTTTTGATTTTATATTGAAATGTTTGATTCAAACTTTCCAGAAGAAAATTTGAATTGGCAAATATGGTATTTTTTAATCGTTTAGCCAAAAAATCTGTGTCGCCACCCGTTAAAATTATTATAAAATTTGGAAATCTAGCTTTATATTCATCGATAAAACCGTCAATCTCATACACGAAACCGTTAACGACGCCAGAATGAATTGATTCAGAAGTGGAGTTGCCAATAAAATCCTCCGGAGTTTGCAATGACAACAAAGGAAGTTTCGCCGTGTAATTATTTAAGGCTTCGTAGCGCAATCGCAATCCTGGCGCAATGGCTCCACCCAGATAATTATCTTTCTCATCAATAAAATCATAAGTAATACAAGTCCCAGCATCTATCACCAACCGATTCTGATTCGGAAACTGTAGTGTCGCTCCTGCAGCAAGAACCATTCTGTCAATTCCCAACGTTTTAGGAGTCGCATAGCAATTGTGGAACGGAAAAGAATCTTCATGTGAAATGAAATATACTTTTAACACTTTATTAAAATCAAGAAAAGACTGTTTTTCGACATCACCAACAGAGGAAATGACCAAATCAGTTACATTTTGAAATTTTTCTAAAATATTTTCAATATTTTTTTGAAGTTCCATTTTCGAAAAAACAAAAATTTCAAAAAGGGTAGCACCCTCAAATACAGCTGCTTTAATTCTGGTATTCCCAACATCTACAACTAAAATCATAATTTATTTTTTGATGTGGCGAAGGTACGAATTGATTTTTTTTAAAAAATGTTTTGGATAAACTAAAAATCATTCTATATTTGCACCCGCAATAGCGAGGTACCTTAGCTCAGATGGTAGAGCAATGGACTGAAAATCCATGTGTCCCTGGTTCGATCCCTGGAGGTACCACAAAACCCGAATAGAAATATTCGGGTTTTTTGTTTTTAATCTATTTTTGAAAATGCATTACCTTTATATTCTTTATTCGAAATTAGTTAATAAATTCTACATCGGAGAAACACACAACATTGATGAACGAATTATAAAACACAATAAGCATTCCTACTCAGACTCATTTACAAAAATTGCTAATGATTGGGAATTAATTCTTTTCTTTAATTGCTCGAACAAAGAAGAAGCCACTTTTCTTGAAAAATTTATAAAAAAAATGAAAAGCAGAGTTTTCATCGAAAAAATTATCAGTAACCCCTCTATTCTGACTGATATTCTATCTAAAAGAAAATAAAACGTGTCCCTAGTTCTCCCGAAGCGTCGGGACTGGAGGTACCGCAAAACCCGAATAGTCCCGAAGCTTCGGGATTCGGGTTTTTTGTTTTTATACCTTTTGTTAAAACATTATAATCCTAGATCAATCCTAAAACCTGTAGAGTAGTAAAAATTAGGCATAAATATTAGTTAGCCTAAAAAGGAACAATTCTATTTTTTTACCCCTCTGAATTGTGCTCTAAAAGCTTTTATTTCAGTATTAAAAGATCACTCACAACTTATTAATTTTCTTTTAAATGAGTTCTTGAATTTTATTTCTGCTGATACACTTGTTCTCCTGTTATCAAAATAGTTCAATATGGCTTGGTAATAATTTATTACAGATTTTGAAATTGTATTGAAAGCTTTAAACCCACATTATTTTCAGTTTTCGAACAAATGCGACAGTCCCAAACCTTTTTCTTTTAGATCGATTACAACCTTACTTCTTAATTTGTTAAAGCATTATTTCGTCAGATAACGAATGGATTTAAAAATCTAAGCCTTTTCACAAAGCAATTTAATTTACCAAAAACGCATCGATAATCCAATAAAAATAAAGTGTTCGCATTTTTTTTCTACTTTTTTTGCGAAATTAAAATAGCAATAGTTGCAAAATTACTATATTTATGCAAAATTTATATATATGGAGATTTTAACCTGCCCGAAATGCCAAAGCAATCACATCATAAAAAGCGGTATAATCAACAGTAAACAAAGGTACCTATGCAAAAAGTGTAATTATTTTTTTACAGTTAATAAAATCGGCAAAAAGATAGATGATTACTATGTAACCAAAGCATTGCAACTGTATCTCGAAGGCTTGAGTTTTCGTGAAATCGAGCGAATTATCGGGGTTTCACATGTCACAGTGAGCAACTGGGTAAAGAGTTACAATATAAAAAAACCTTCTCACGCTAATTACCACCCTACCTACAAGATTTTTAGCCACTTAGAATTAGTTGAGTATTTAAAAAACAAAGAATTACTCTCAGGAGCAGGCATGATTATCACCGAGCTGGGAGATAAGTTTATGTTAATAAAATGGGAACGATTCAAAGATTAGCTATATTAGTTTACACAAAAATATATCAAAATTTTTTTCTAGAATTAAATATCTGAATTTGGCACTTTATTAACTAACCATTTAATAACCA
Source organism: Flavobacterium sp. CAN_S2 (assembly GCF_015752255.1). Classification (NCBI taxonomy): domain Bacteria; kingdom Pseudomonadati; phylum Bacteroidota; class Flavobacteriia; order Flavobacteriales; family Flavobacteriaceae; genus Flavobacterium; species Flavobacterium sp. CAN_S2. The sequence goes on along the minus strand of NZ_JADOVA010000001.1, from coordinate 1,640,095 downwards.
AATCCTATTTATGAAAAAAATATTTTTTACAGCGGCAATAGTCTTATTGTCTCTAGAAGGATTTTCACAAGGCTCCACAGATTACGGTAGCGGAATGAAATTTAATTTGAACGAAGATGGTTCAAAATACATGCGTTTTATTGCATGGAATCAAATATGGTTTCGTTCCAGCCAAATGAATCCCGGAACAATGATTGGGAATGAAGCGGCAACCACAGGAACCGACATTGGGAATCGACGTTTGCGTTTTCTTGCCTACTCTCAATTATCTAAAAGATACATGATTGTAACTCATTTTGGAATCAATAACCAAACTTTTACAAATGGCGGAGCAGCAGGAACTTCTGGAACTGGCGGATACGGAGCCGGGAAAAAACCAGGTTTATTTTTTCACGATGCCTGGAATGAATACGCATTAGTATTACCTGAAAAAGATAAAAAATTCAGTTTGTCTCTTGGTGGAGGATTGCATTATTACATGGGATTATCAAGAGCTACAATGGCATCAACATTAAACTTTTTGACAATTGACGCTCCCATCTTCAACTGGCCTTTAATTGAAAATTCAGATCAGTTTGCCAGACAAATGGGTTTATTTGCAAAAGGAAAATATGGTAAATTAGAATACCGTTTGAGTTACAACAAACCTTTTGCCACCAACTTAGCTCCTGCTAATGTAACATCTGCAGATAATGCTGTAGCAGTAGATAACAGCGGAAATACAAAATGGTCAAAAGCCGGTTATTTCGAATACCAATTCTTAGATCAGGAAGCTAATTTATTGCCTTATAAAGTAGGAAGTTATCTTGGAACTAAAAAAGTATTCAATATTGGTGCTGGTTTTTATACTGCGCCAGAGGCTACCAGAACTTCTGTTAATAACGCTATTGACAAGCACAACATCAATCTTTTTGCTGCAGATGTTTTCCTTGATTTACCTATTGGAAAAAAAGAAAACAAAATGGCTGTAACCGGATATAGCGTTTTCTACGATTATGATTTCGGTCCAAACTATTTGCGTAACGTAGCCATTATGAATATTGGGTCCGTTGACCCAAACTTTACAGGAAGCAGAGCATTAGCCGGACCTGGAAATGCTCAAGCTACTATTGGATCAGGAAATATCTGGTACACACAAGCCGGAATATTACTACCTAGCAAAGTAGACAAACCTAAAGTGCGAGTACAACCTTTTGGAGCTTTTACCTATAAAAACTTTGACGCCTTAGATAAGTCCAGCACTCAATTTGACCTTGGAACCAACTTTTTCTTAGATGGACAACATGCTAAAATCACCGCACAATATTCAACAAGACCCGTTTACACGACTCCATCTAACATCTCAGGATCAAAAGGGGAATTCGTAGTACAACTTCAAATCTATCTATAATCTAATTTTAAAAAAATATAATTTATGAGTACTAAATCAACAAAAGGAATTTGGAAAGTCATTTCCGCATCCTCAATGGGTACAATGATCGAATGGTATGATTTCTACATCTTTGGAAGTTTAGCCGTTGTAATTTCAACAAAATTTTTTCCTTCGGATAATCCTACAGCAGCCTTCTTATCGACTTTGGCAACATTCGCAGCCGGATTCGTAGTTCGTCCTTTCGGAGCTCTTTTCTTCGGAAGATTAGGAGATTTAATTGGAAGAAAATATACTTTCATGGTTACGTTGTTATTAATGGGTGGTGCAACCTTCCTGATTGGATGTATCCCGAGTTATGAAACCATAGGATTCATGGCGCCTTTATTAGTATTAATTCTTCGTTTGCTTCAAGGTCTTGCTTTGGGTGGTGAATATGGTGGAGCAGCAACCTATGTGGCCGAGCACGCTCCCGTCGGACAAAGAGGATATTGGACTTCTTGGATTCAGACGACTGCAACAGTGGGTTTATTTATCTCTTTGATGGTTATTTTAGCCACAAGAAATATTCTTACACCAGAACAATTTGACGAATGGGGATGGAGAGTTCCGTTTTGGGTTTCTATCGTAATGGTAGGGGTTTCGTATTTGATTCGTAAAAACATGGATGAATCTCCCGTTTTTGCTAAAGCGAAAAGTGAAGGAAAAACAAGTACCAATCCTTTAAAGGAAAGTTTTGGAAACCGTTACAACTTGAAATTTGTATTGTTGGCTTTATTTGGGGCAACCATGGGACAAGGAGTTGTATGGTATACCGGTCAATTTTACGCGATGAGTTTCTTGAAAACGGTAATGTCGATAGACTCTTCTCAAGTAGACACACTACTAGGAATTGCATTAATTCTTGGAACACCATTCTTCATCTTCTTTGGTTGGTTGAGTGATAAAGTAGGAAGAAAGTACATAATGATGGGCGGTATGTTATTAGCTATTTTATTATACAGACCAATCTACAAACAAATGTACGAAACCACATCGGTAAAAAACAAAACCGAAATGGTCGAAAAAACTACGGTACTTGCTGAATTGAAAGAAAATAAAAAGCAAACCATGGATTCTATCTATACGACCAACAAAGAGTATGTGGATGGAACTACTTTTCAAGAAATAAAAACCGTACATTTAGAAAACGGAGCAGTAATAGTCGTGGATGGTAAACCAAAAGTGGACACCAAAACAACTATTAAAATTAACTCCAGCGACAATTGGGCATTGATATTTCTAGTATTTGTACAAGTAATATTTGTGACGATGGTTTACGGACCTATTGCAGCATTCTTGGTTGAAATGTTCCCGGTAAAAATTAGATATACCTCGATGTCATTGCCATACCACGTAGGAAATGGAATTTTTGGAGGACTACTTCCAGCTATTTCAACCTATTTTGTAACCAATGCAAAAGACTTAGGTCATCCGGAGTTTTACCTTGAAGGTCTTTGGTATCCAATTGTTATTGCTGCAGTCAGTTTTGTAGTTGGAATGGTTTACATTAAAAATAAAGATAAAAACGCTCACGTATAAAAACACAGCTATGAAATGAGCATGACGGCAATTGGGTCGCAGATACCAATGATGATATGCGAATTACATATGACCGATAAAAAAACAATAAATAGCAACATATGAATCAGATAAAAAGAGTTTTAGGATTAGTTTGGATTGCTTGTGCTGCTGCTGCAGCGTATTTCTGCATCTTCACTTTTGGATTACCAAAATTTATGTCAGGAAAACAAGAGGATCTAGTATTCGGGATTATCATCCTGTTCATACTTACACCATTAATCGTTTTAGGATTAGGAACCTTTGGTTACTATGCCTTAATGGGAGATTATGACGAAAAAAAATAATTAAATTTCCAATAGACAGTCTCTGCATGAATTTGCAGAGATTGTTTATTTTTTACTTTAAAAGAGAGATTCATATACAGAATCTTTAAAAATAAAAGCACATTCCGCTGCAAAGCAAACTGCATCTTCTTATGAAAAAGAGACATGAACAAAAGTTGGTTATTCTTTCAATGCTAATGTTATTAGCTTTGAACGTGCCACTCTTGCTGTTATTTGACAGTTCGCAACCACTTTTTGGATTCCCAATTATCTACATTTATATCTTCTCGGCATGGCTGTTTTCGATCGCCATATCGTACCTAATCATAAAAAGATATTATGAATAGCATTGGACTCTTATTAATATTGGTGCTTTATTTGTCAATTCTTTTTTACATTGCCTATTGGTCCGAAAAAAGAAGCCATTCTAAATGGACAAATAATCCCTACATCTATTCCTTTTCATTAGCCGTATATTGCACAGCTTGGACCTATTACGGAAGTATTGGTGTTGCTGCAGAATCCGGTTTGAGTTATTTACCCATTTATTTAGGACCCATATTAATTATCCCAACGTGGATGATTATTCTCAAAAAAATCATCCGAATTTCGAGAGTAAATAAAATTTCCAGCATTGCAGATTTTATTTCTTTACGATATGGGAACAGTAGATTTTTAGGAGCAGTGGTAACTATGATTTGTATTTTTGGAATCTTACCATACATTTCCTTACAGTTAAAATCAATTTCTGATACTTTTCATATTGTTACCAAAACACAGGCTAGTTCTAATATTTTCACTGACACCACAACCTATGTTTGCATAGCACTGGCTTTATTTGCTTCTTATTATGGTACCAAATATGTGGATGCTTCCGAGAAAAGACGCGGAATAGTAACCGCCGTGGCCATGGAATCTATCTTGAAGTTAGTTTTCTTTTTGATTGTGGGGATTTATGTTACCTATTTTGTTTTTGACGGTTTTGATGACATTTATCAAAAAGCGGCTGTCCTTAAAGATTTCGATAAAAAAAATACAATTGGCGGCATCACAAACGGGATCAACTGGTTCTTTCTTTGTATTCTATCGATGTTTGCTATTTTCCTTTTGCCGAGACAATTTCACACTGCTATTGTCGAGAACAACAAAGAAACCCACATCCGAACAGCGATTTGGCTTTTTCCGTTGTACCTGCTACTTTTCAACCTTTTTGTTTTTCCAATTGCTTGGGGTGGCAATATTCTTTTTGAAGGAAAAGGCCATAATTCAGATACGTATTCCTTATTAATTCCACAGTTTTTTGACAATAATGTATTGACAGTAATGGTTTTTCTGGGTGGATTTTCGGCAGCCATTTCGATGATTATAGTATCTTCAATTGCACTCGCTACCATGTTGAGTAACAACTTACTGATTCCGTATGGCTTCATTGGTTCACTTGAAAATTCTTCTCAGAAAAAGAACAGTAAACGGATTGTAAATAGCCGAAAAATTGGAATATTTTCTCTAATCATTTTGGCGTATGCCATCTATCGAATATTCATTTTGGATTATTCGTTGGTTTCCATCGGACTGGTTTCCTTTGTCGTTATAGCACAACTGGCTCCTTCCTTTTTTGGTGCATTATTCTGGAAAAGAGGTTCTAAATATGGTGCGGTTACCGGAATCATTCTTGGGTTTTTAACCTGTTTTTACACGTTGTTAATTCCGTACGCTATTGGAATCACAAAATCAACCAGCCTGTTTATTCAGGAAGGGCCTTGGGGAATTGAATTGCTAAAGCCTTTTCAACTATTTGGATTGGATTATTTAGAACCAATCCCGCACGCTGTTTTTTGGAGCTTATTAATAAATATTCTTAGTTATGCTGCGGTTTCAGTGAGTTTCAAAGGCAATTACAGAGAACGCAATTATGCAGAAATGTTTGTGGATATTGACAAATACATCACTAATCACGAAAACGCTTTTGTATGGAAAGGAACTGCGTATATTTCTGATATTCAAAAAGTGTTGCAGCGATTTCTTGGTGAAGAAAGAACCAAGCGCGCTTTGACTATTTTTAATTTAAAATATAATATAGACAAAGACATTACCACTGCCGATGCCCGATTTATAAAGTTTGCCGAGAATTTATTGACGGGACACATTGGTACGGCTTCCGCCAAAATATTAATATCGAGTGTGGTCAAAGAAGACAAAATCAGTTTGCCGGAAGTCTTGCGCATTTTGGAGGAATCCAAAGAAAACATCATCATAAACAAAAAGTTGACGGACACTTCGAATGAATTAAAAAAAATATCGGAACAACTCAAAAATGCGAATCAGGAATTAGTCAACAAAGACATTCAAAAAGATGAATTTCTAGATACCGTTACCCATGAATTAAGAACGCCAATAACCGCTATTCGTGCCGCAAGCGAAATCCTTCACGATGATGACGACATTCCCGAAGAGCTGAGAAAACAGTTTTTGCAAAACATCATTTCCGAGTCGGACCGTTTGAACCGTTTGATTGATAAAATTTTAGATTTAGAAAAATTTGAAACTGGAAAACAGAAGATTTATTTGTCTAAAAATAACATCACAAAAACGATTAAAAACACATTAGGTTCTCTCCAACAATTAATAAAAAACAAAAATATCAGCATTGAATTTAAGGATGCATCCAAAGAAATAAAAGCTTTTTATGACGAAGAGCGAATCGTTCAGGTCATCCATAATTTAGTTTCAAATGCTATAAAATTCTGTTCGGAAACAAACGGAAAAATAGTGATTTCAATTGATGAAAATAAAGACAATATCGAAGTCAAAATACACAACAACGGGAAGGGAATTAAGAAGGAAGATTTCGAAGCCATTTTTGATAAATTCTATCAATCTCGAAACCAAAACGTAAAAAAACCCATAGGAAGCGGACTGGGTTTAGCCATTTGTAAACAAATTATTGAACATCATAAAGGTAAAATTTGGGCTGAAGATAATGTGGTTGAAGGAGCCACTCTCATCTTCACATTACCCAATTATAATACAGCAGAAAATAGTTAAAAAATGAAAAAGATTTTAATTGTAGATGACGAACCAAACATTGTAATGTCACTGGAATATACATTCAAAAAGAACAATTTTGAAGTTTTCATAGCACGTGACGGCCAGGAAGCACTGGATATTTTACAAAAACAACTTCCGGATGTCATAATTCTGGATGTCATGATGCCCATGGTGGATGGTTTTGCCACATTGGAACAAATAAAAAAAGACGAACGACTGCGGCATTGCAAGGTCATTTTCCTTTCGGCAAAAAATAAGGAAAAAGATATTGAAAAAGGACTTTCATTAGGCGCTAATTTATATGTTGTGAAGCCTTTTTCAGTTAAAAAATTAGTCGATCAAGTTCATGAATTAATTCAATAAGAAACAAATTCAACACAATGGAATACAAGGAAATTTATGAGGACAGCATTGCGCATCCAGAAAAATTCTGGGCAGAACAAGCTGATGCAATTGAGTGGTACAATAAACCGGAGACAATTTTATCGAAAGATGAAAATGGATATCCGCTTTGGTACAAAGATGGAGAATTGAACATTTGTTATCTGGCGTTAGATAAGCACATTCAAGATGGTTATGGAGATCAGGTCGCTTTTATTTATGATTCTCCGGTGACACAAACCGTAAAAAAATATACTTTTTCGGAAGTAAAAACCGAAGTCGCAAAACTCGCGGGAGGCATGCAATCATTGGGATTAAAGAAAGGCGATACCGCCATAATTTATATGCCCATGATTCCTCAAACTGCTTTTGCGATGTTGGCTTGCGCGAGAATTGGAGTGATTCATTCGGTTGTTTTTGGAGGTTTTGCACCACATGAATTGGCCATCAGAATTGACGATTGCAAACCCCGAGCGATTATAACAGCATCGTCAGGAATTGAAGTCGACCGTCTAATTGCATACAAACCTTTGGTGGATGAAGCAATTGCATTGGCGAGTCACCGACCAAAAAAAGTAATCGTTTTCAATAGAAAATTAGGAGCCAGAATTCCGTTTAAGAAATATGATGTAGATTACGATGCGTTGGTTTACGGCTCCGAAGAAACGCCTTGTGTCCCTGTAAATTCTAATCATCCGCTGTATATTTTGTACACATCTGGAACTACTGGAAAACCAAAAGGAATTGTTAGAGATACTGGTGGATATGCCGTGGCATTGAAATTTTCGATGAAATACATTTACAATGTAAAGGAAGATGAGACTTTTTGGGCAGCATCGGATATGGGTTGGGCAGTTGGGCACAGCTACATTCTTTACGGACCATTATTAAACCGAAATACCACCATAATTTTTGAAGGCAAACCGATAAAAACTCCAGATGCAAGTACGTTTTGGAGAATAATTTCAGAACATAAAGTAGGCACCATGTTTACCGCTCCAACCGCCATTAGAGCCATCAAAAAAGAAGATCCTGACGGAGAATTCATCAAACAATATGATTTGAGCGCTCTTAAAAACCAATTTTTGGCGGGAGAACGCTGCGATAATGCCACATTGGAATGGTACCAACAACACATTCCAATTCCCGTAATTGACCATTGGTGGCAAACAGAATCAGGCTGGCCAATGATTGCCAATTCTCTTGGCATTGAAAAACTGCCGGTAAAATCTGGTTCTGCCACAAAAGCAGTTTGCGGATATGATATTCGAATTTTTAATGAAAACGGCGACGAATTAAGCGCCAATGAAGAAGGTTTGGTTGTTGTAAAATTACCTTTACCTCCTGGAAATATGTTGGGTATTTGGGAAAACGAAGCCCGTTTCAAAGCTGGATATTTCAGCAAATTTGACGGGTATTATTTGTCTGGCGATGGAGGCTATAAAGATGAAGACGGATATATTTTCATCACCGGAAGAACGGATGATGTGATAAATGTAGCGGGACATCGATTGTCAACGGCAGAAATGGAGGAAGTTGTTGCTTCCCACCATTCCGTGGCTGAATGCGCCGTTATTGGAATTCAAGATGAGTTGAAAGGCCAAATCCCTTTGGCTTTGGTGGTAACCAAATCAGGAGATGCAATCGAACATTATCAATTGGAACAAGAAATCATTAAACTGGTTCGCCAGCAAATTGGCGCAGTTGCTTCGTTGAGAAATGTGGTTATTGTACAACGTTTACCCAAAACACGCTCGGGAAAAATCCTCCGAAAACTGATGCGCAGCATTACCGATGGCGAGGAATTCCAGATTCCCTCCACCATTGATGACGAAACCATTGTGGAGGAAATCGTTACCACATTAAAAAAGTATAAAATAGGTGTTTATAATATTTAAAATTTACCAAAATCATGAGTTACTATAAAATTAATAATTTAGAAGAGTACTTTAAACATTACAAAAAATCAGTTCGTGAGCCCAAAAAATTCTGGGACAAAGTGGCGTCTGAAAATTTTACTTGGTACCAAGAATGGGATAAAGTTGTAGACTTTAATATGGCTGAAGCCGATATAAAATGGTTTACCAATGCGAAAGTAAACATTGTAAAGAACTGTATCGACAGGCATCTTGCTAAAAAAGGAGATAAAACAGCTATCATTTTTGAACCAAATGATCCAAATGAAGAGGCATTGCATATTTCGTACAATGAGTTGTACGAACGTGTTTGCAAAATGGCGAATGTCTTAAAGGAACAAGGCATACAAAAAGGAGATCGCGTTTGTATTTACTTACCAATGATTCCTGAATTAGCGATTACCACTTTGGCCTGCGCCAGAATTGGAGCCATTCACTCGGTTGTTTTTGCAGGATTTTCTGCCTCGGCAGTTGCAGCAAGAATCAATGACAGCGAATGCAAAATGGTCATCACCTCTGATGGTGGATATCGTGGGAACAAAACCATCGATTTGAAAAGTATCGTTGATGAAGCCTTATTGAATTGTCCTTGCGTAGAGAACGTTTTAGTTGCTAAAAGAATCAACTCAAACATTAACATGAAAGAAGGTCGTGACCAATGGTTGCAGCCTCTTTTAGACCAAGCTTCGGATAATAATGTGGCAGAAATCATGGATGCCGAAGATCCTTTGTTCATCCTTTATACTTCCGGTTCAACAGGAAAACCAAAAGGAATGGTACACACTACTGCGGGTTATATGGTGTATTCAGCCTATACATTTAAGAACGTTTTTAATTATGAAGACAATGATATTTTCTGGTGTACCGCTGATATTGGCTGGATTACCGGACATTCTTATATTCTTTACGGACCGTTATTGAACGGAGCTACGACGGTAATTTTCGAAGGCGTTCCGTCTTATCCGGATTTCAGTCGTTTTTGGCAAACCATAGAAAAGCATAAAGTTACCCAGTTCTACACGGCACCGACAGCTATTAGAGCTTTGGCAAAAGAAAGCATCGAATACGTGCAAAGGTACCAATTGACCTCTTTAAAAGTGATTGGATCAGTTGGGGAGCCCATCAATGAGGAAGCTTGGCACTGGTACAACAACCACGTAGGAGACAAGAAATGTCCTGTTGTGGATACTTGGTGGCAAACCGAAACCGGAGGAATTATGATTTCGCCAATTGCGTTTGTAACTCCAACAAAACCTACTTATGCTTCGTTACCGTTACCGGGAATCCAACCTGTTTTGATGGATGAAAAACGCAATGAAATCGAAGGCAATCAGGTTACAGGAAGTTTATGTATTAAATTTCCTTGGCCAGGAATTGCCAGAACCATTTGGGGCGATCATCAAAGATATAAGGAAACCTATTTTTCTACCTTTCCAGGTAAATATTTCACTGGCGACGGTGCTTTGCGTGACGAAGTTGGGTATTACAGAATCACTGGCCGTGTTGACGATGTGGTTATTGTTTCCGGACACAATTTGGGAACTGCACCGATAGAAGATGCCATCAATGAACATCCTGCAGTTGCAGAATCAGCTATTGTAGGTTTCCCACATTATATCAAAGGAAATGCTTTGTATGGTTTTGTAATTCTAAAAGAAACCGGAGAATATCGTGACAGAGAAAACCTTAGCAAAGAGATTAACCAACACATATCCGATCATATTGGACCAATTGCAAAATTGGATAAAATCCAGTTCGTTTCCGGTTTACCAAAAACTCGTTCCGGAAAAATCATGCGTAGGATTCTGCGTAAGATTGCCGAAGGTGATTATTCTAATTTTGGGGATACCTCAACGTTGTTGAATCCTGAAATTGTGGACGAAATCAAAGACGGTAAAATTTAATTTTTAGTTTTAATTTGTTGTTGAAAAACTGCTTCATTTCTGGAGCAGTTTTTTTTATACAAAAACGGCTGCCTTTTTAGGGACAGCCGTTTTTCACTAATTCAACGTATTCTTAATTTTTCAACAGTTTCAATACTTTCATTTCATTATTTTCATCAAATGCTTTTACGATGTAAAGTCCTTGATTCAAATCACTAATCGAGAATTGAGTTCCTGCCGTTTTATTAGCATCAAAACTTTTTACCAATTGTCCAGTGATAGAAAAAATCTGCACTTTAGAAGTTGTTTCATTCAATGTGAAATAATCAGACGCTGGATTTGGATACAACACAATCGTTGGTGATTTTTCGTAATCCGCTATTGCTAATGATGCTGTCTTGTTACCATAGATTTTAAATTCTCCTGGCTGTAACGTAATTGCAGCCGATGTACTAATAACATTGATAGAGGTATTATCCATCAAATTGTACCAAGTTCCAGTGTATGGAAATCCTGAAGGAACGTTTTGAGGAATAACATTAAAATTAGCTACAATCAACACATCTTTCAGTTGGGTTGATGCTAATGCACTGTTGGTAATTTTAATATTTGGAAATAACGAGCTGGAATTATTTATTGTCACAGTTCCTGAAAACACAGGTTCCATTGTCTTCATAGTAATCATTTTAGCCCAATCATCATAAATTTTACTTCTGTTGGTGTCACCAAGCCAATTAGTCGCCCATTGCGGTTGTGGCTTAGTATCTAATTTACAATCTCCTGATGTTGCATCCGAAGGAGAATTCACGGTGCCATTGTTACAAGAAAAAATAGATTTTTCCCATCCTAGTTCTCCGAACTGCCAAATCATTTTTGGTCCTGGAACCAACAAAGAAACAGCACCCAAAGCTGACATTCTTGACAAAGCTATATTTAGTGTTCTTACATTATGGTCTGCAGTTGAATTATTTCCAGATTGTAAATTATTATACATTAAGCGCTCCTCATCATGACTTTCTGCATACCCCATCAATCGGTGCGCAGTAAATCCTCGGCTTGATGAACTCATTCTTGAAATATTACCCGCATATCCTTTTGTAAGGTTGTTATAATCAAACGTCATTATTCCCCACATCATCACCCCTTTACTTGGCGTTTCATTCAATCTGTAATTTGCCCATAGTTGTTCTTCATCATTAACTCCTAAATGTTCGAAAATAACGTAGTGATTTGGATCTAAATTCCAAGAATAATCCGCATACTTTCGTAATACATCTACTCTATCTTGTTGTTTGATACCCGTACAGTTTTCTTGACCGCCTGCTACGTTCGCTGGACAATTTTGTGTAAAACCTTTGGTTAAATCCCAACGGAAACCATCAATTTTATATTCTTCAACCCATTGTTTAATGACACGTTGCACATAGTTTTGTGTTCTTGGTTGTTGATGATTAAAATCTTCTCCTACACTATAACTGTGCATCGCTGTTGTATTAAAATAAGGATTTTCAGTTGATGGAGAACCCCAGCCGTCGCCATCAGGATCATTCATCCACATACGAAGCATTGGATTTCTTCCAAAAGCATGATTTAAAGCAACATCTAGAATTACAGCAATTCCGTTTTGATGGCATAAATCCACAAATTCTTTTAACTTATCAGAAGTTCCGTAGAATTTATCCAAAGCCATGTGAAAAGAGGTATTGTAACCCCAACTTTCGTTTCCTTCGTATTCCATTACAGGCATTAACTCAATCGCATTTATTTTCAAGTTTTTGAAATAATCGATTTTATCAATTAGGTCCTGATAGCTTCTATTAGCATCAAAATCACGTACTAACAATTCGTAAACCACCAGCTTTTCTTTTGCAGGCTTAACAAAATTTGTAGTGGCACTACTCCAAGCGTAAGGTGTTTTTCCTGTTTGCAAAACCGTTACTTCACGCTGCTGACCTGCAGGGTACGCCGGAAGATTTGGATAACTCGAAGCAGGAATATAAGGATCGTCATCAGGAGACAATACTAAAGTCGAATATGGATCGGCAGTTTTTACTAAAGAAGGCGTTCCAGCAATAGGTGTTGCATCAACTACCCAATATTGGTACGTATAATTTGTTCCTGAAACCAATCCGGTTAATTCTAACCAAAATTTCCCCGAAGCCGGATCTTTTTTCATGGCAAAAGAACCTGTTGGTTGCCAATTGTTGAAACTTCCCGCTACGTAAATAAAATCTTTGAACGGAGCATCCAAAACCAAAGTTGCTTTTGTAGCATCGGCAGAATTATAATTGATTCCGTCTAATAAACCTGCTGGCATAGCTTCACTAACCACATTTGGATTCACTATAGCACTAAACTTTTTAGTGATTACGGTTGTCCCTTGAGTAACTTGCAATTCGTAGTTTTGATTCCCTGTTATATTTGTGTGATTAAAAGCGTAGCTAGAAGTAGCTGTATTTGTGTTTATAGTTGTCCCATTTGCCTTTAAAACATAACTGGCATTTCCACCTGTATTAGTAGCTGCAATGTTCAAACTCCCGCCTGAGGCAATAATTGTTGAACCATTTTCTGCTGGTAAATTTAGTGTCACTTGGTAGGCACCAACTTCAATAAAATTATCTTGGGATTTTTTATCACCTGTTCCATCCTTAGCTTTTACAAGAAATCCAATTCTGCCTATTCCGTTTCTGTTATAGAAAACATTTGGTGTGAATGTTTTAGTATAAGTATCTGTGGCCGAATTATAGACAAAACGATTCGCCTCGTTAGATGAGGTCCATGTGCCATTAGTAGGGCAGTCAATACTGTTCGCATCATTAATATCAAAAGACCAGGTCCACATATATAATGCATTTCCGGTAACTCCCCAAGCACCTTCATTTACTGAAGCACCATTGACCGTAATGGTAATAGATGTTGTTTCTTCAAACGTTGTCGGACTCACTGTGTAAGGAATCGACTGTTGCTGCGCAGTGGCTACAATAGAGAGAAAAAATAATATATAAAGTATAGTTTTTTTCATGGTTTAGCGTTAATTAAATTAAAAACTAAAAAAAAGGGCTACCCACAGATAGCCCTTAAATTTTTTGAAATAAATTATTCTTGATTAGGAATCATCAAATAACTACCATCTAAATCATTGAAATAGATTTTATATTTTGATTTAGCAACTGGTAAATCTCCTGAGCTTGTTCCGTTGTTTGGGAATGCAGAAAAAGCAGTGTTTCCACCCCAACTTACGTCCCATGCATTATTTGCTCTAAATTTAGCTTTACCATCATTCAACGGCAATACGTTTAATGACCAAACATGAGAATTAAATGTAGATTGCGTTAATGCTGTCGAAGCATCCCATCCTAGAGGTGTGCTATCTCCAATAATACCTACCGTGGTGAAAGTTGTCGCTGAAGCTGCATTATAAGCTACTAATGTATATTTTAACGTTTCAGTATTCATTGTGAAAGTATAGTATCCCTCCGTTGCGATCTCAAAAGATGCTGGATCTGGATCAGCTTCTGTAGGTCTAGCCACGATAGCTCCATTATCACCTTTACCATACATTGGAGCCCATTGTCCAGGTGTAGAAATCAATTTGAAAGCGCCAGCTTTAAAGAATCCTGTGAATTGATATAAATTAGGATTTGTTCCACTTCTAAATAATGGTTGGTTGTTGTTGTTATTATTCCATCCTGAAGCAGTTGCATCACCTACAAAATACCAATCTGTGAATTCGTAAGGAATTAATCCTGTATAAGCATTAACTAAAATAGTTAATGGCGTTTCAGACATCATTTTTTCTATTCCTGCCAAACTTGACATTACTTTGATATCATAAGAGCCTAACTCATCAGGAGTACCACCTAATTCAATTACCGCTTGATTCAACGTTTTTACAGATACTTCGACTTGAGTTGCACCAGAAGTTCCTCCTAATTCAATTGCATTAGCAAAATCGCCCCCTTTAACATCGATTAAAAGTTTGTATCCTATCTCAACATCGCCATCATAAGTTGCTTTGGTCCATACAAAACGTTCTGCAACATCATCAGCATTTTCTTCTAATAATACGTATGATTTATCATTTTCTGGCGCAACTAATTCAGGAGTATCAATTCCCTGAATTACTGGTCTATCTTCTACATCCTCGACGCTACAAGACAAGGCAAGTACCGCAAATAAAGCAATTACTGATTTCGTTATATTTTTCATTTTTTAATTATTTTTTATAGTTATTAATATCCAGGGTTTTGTTGTAATTTACTGTTTGATGACAATGCTGTAGCAGGAATAGGAAATAAATTTCTAAACGCTTGAGTTGGTGCTCCACCAGCTACATTTCCTTTCCAAGGCCATAAATAACTACCACCTGAAAATTTACCAAAACGAATTAAATCCGTTCTTCTATGTCCTTCCCAGTGAAGTTCTTTTGCTCTTTCGTCAAGAATTAAGTTTGCACCTGCAGCATCAGCAGTAAGAGAAGATATTGTTGAAGCATTTGCTCTGGTTCTCAAAGCATTTACATATCCTCTGGCAGTTCCAAGATCTCCTACTTTACCAACTACCGCACATTCAGCATACATTAAATAAGCATCTGCCAAACGGAACATTGGAAAATCAGAATCTGAGAAATCTCCTGATTTGTCAGAACCTTGAACACCGTTTACATCTATATTTCTAAATTTTTGAATGGCGTAACCATCAGTAAAATTACTAATATCAACTATTTCCTTAGTTTGTCCATCGGTATAAAATTGACCCCTTGCATCCGTAGTATTTGCACTAAACTTGTCAACAAATGCTGATGTAGTTCTGATACCAGCCCAACCACCATTGATTCCAAATTCAGAAGCTTTCATAGAACCACCAACTGGTGCATGCGTTAAGAAAGTAGTTCCACCATACGTTTGCGTTCTAAGACCATCAAAAGCAATTGTGAAAATGAATTCGTTTTGAGCTCCGTTTCTATCATTATCAGCAAAAAACAATTGGTTGTAGTTATTATGCAAAGCATAACCTGATCCAATTACTTTATTGATTAATGGCAATGCTCCTGCATAGTTATCAGTACCAATGTATACTTTAGCATTCATGTACAATTTAGCTTGTAACATCCAGGCTGCTGCTTGGTCCACGCGATACGCCTCATTTGATTTAGGCGCTTTCAATTCTGGAGTAATAGCCGTTAATTCTTCATCAACAAACTTGTATAATTCTGCTCTTGTAGCATATTCAGGATAGTAAAAACTCGTTGGAGAATTTTCAGTTACCAAAGAACCTCCACCATACATGTCAATTAAATGCCAATAAGTGAATGCTCTAATGAAACGTGCTTCAGCTCTGTAGGTTTTAATCTCTGCTATCAAAGCAGCATCAAGACCTCTTGCAGCTAATTTTTCATCAGTAGTTTGTCTTAGAAACTCATTACAGTTTACAATTTGGAACGAAAAACGTGCAAATGTTGCTGTGATAAAACGGTCTAAAGAAGTCCATGTTTGTGAATGTAGGTCTTTTATTGTTCCGTCATTCCATGCAATAACTGCTTCGTCTGTTGTCAATTCCTGCATTAACCAGAAACCTCTAATATACTGGCTTTCTCCCTCATCAATTCCGGAGATATCAGGTGAACCTGCTGCCGTTTGACCTGAAGTAGCAAATCCTGCATAAAGTTTCGCTAAATTTTGTTTATACGATTCTGGCGTGCTAAAAAATTCTTCTCCAGGAACAGCAACATTGCTTTCCGGAGATTGGCTTAAATCATCTGTACACGATGGGAATAACATCACCAACAGTAACAAAGAAATACCCAATACTTTTATTTTTGTCTTTTTCATTTTTCTCTTTATTTGTATTAGAAATTAACGTTTAAACCTAACGTGAAAGTTATTGGTCGTGGGTATAAATTACTATCTATACCTCCAGAAATTTCTGGATCTAATCCTTCATATTTAGTTAGTAACAATACATTTTGCGCTGATAATGTCAATTTAACTAATGAAGAAGCATTCTCTTTTTGATTAAAAGTATATCCAACACTTACGTTGTCCAATCTAATAAAAGAGGCATCTTGAATGTAGTAATCTGATTCGAAACGTTTGGTATCATTTGATCTGAAACCAGTTTCCAAAAGATTTTCAACACCATTAGATAAATCTGTATTTCTAATTAAAATGTTATTGAAAGAACCTTTACTTGAATCTACGTTGTTGTAATTGTAGTTACCCCAAGATCCTCTCCAGTTCATTCCCATATCAAAGTTTTTGTAGGTTACGCTAGTATTAAATCCGTAGAAAACGTCCGCTGCTGGTTTGTGAAAACGGTATTTATCCAACTCTGATACAATTCCATCTTGATTTCTGTCGATAAATACTCCATCTAAAGGTTGCCCGTTTACACCATACGCTTGCTCATAAACATAAAATGAACTTGGCGCATATCCTACTTGGTGATTCTGAATAAAATTTCCAGTAGCACCCTCATAACCTCCAACATTAATTCCTGGAGTATTTGGTTGTGTAGTAGTCAACTTTGTAATTTTAGAATCTTGGAATGTTACGTTACCGCCAACTCTCCATTCAAAATCATCTGTACGAACTGGAATTACTTCTCCAGCAATCTCAATACCCTTATTTTCAATTGTTCCTACGTTATAGTTGTCAAAATTTGAAAACCCGAAGAAAGAAGGATTTTGCGTGTACAATAATAAATCTTCAGTAGTTCTTTTGTATAAATCAACACTACCAGTAATTCTATTGTTTACAAATCCAAAATCTAAACCTGCATTTACAGTAGTCGTTTGTTCCCATTTCAAATTACTGTTATACGGTTGTGGTCTGTAAGTAGTATAAAAATCACTTCCAAACTGGTATTGAGCAGCACTATTAGAAGCAAGATATAAAGGAATTGAAGGATAACTGATTCCAATATCCTGTTGTCCAGTAATACCCCAACCTCCACGAAGTTTCAATGTAGATATACTTGTTACGTCTTTCAAGAAGTTTTCCTCATTCAATTTCCAAGCTAAAGCAACAGCAGGGAAATTTGCCCAACGATTTTCTTCTGTAAATCTTGAAGTACCATCACGTCTGTAAGACAAAGTCAATAAATACTTGTCAGCAATACTGATGTTTGTTCTTGCAAAAAAAGATTGCAAGTTGATACGAGACGGGAAATTAGGATCAATAGTAGTATTTTTACTTTGAAAATTAAAATTCGAAGAATTAAATGACTCTCTAAAATCTTGGTATGAATATCCTCCTGTTACATCAAAAACGGTATTAATTGATTCTACTTTTTTGTTATAATTCAAAAATAAATCCATCAATTTATTGAAACGAGATTGTGTTCTTTCGTATGTATTGTTAAATCCAGAACCTGAAAGCCCATTTAAAAAATTTGCTTCAGTATTACCAAAAGATCTACCTGTTAATTGATCGTAACCAAGATTAGCAACCGCTTTCAATTCCGGTAAAAAATGCATTTTATATTCTGTTTGGATGTTTCCAATACTTCTATATGCAGTTCCAAAGCTATTTTGTTGTTCAATTTGAGACAATGGATTTCTTCCTGACAATTGGTTTATTTCAGTTGGTGAAGTATACCATTGGAAAAAAGTTCCATCAGCATTTCTTACTGGCTGTGTTGGGTCAAATCGAATCGCTGAACCAATAGCACCACGATTACTGTAATTACTATTTATAAGAGACGTGTTATTATTCAATTCAATTTTTAAATGATTATCTAAGAAGTTACCAGTAACCCCGGCAGATAATGTAGTACGTTCCATGTTATCTCTTTTCAAGATACCATTTAAATTCGCATATCCTACAGATGCTCTGTATACTATATTATCAGAACCACCACTTAATGAAATGTTATGATCTGTACCAATAGCGGTTCTGTAGATTTCATTTTGCCAATCTGTATCAGCAGCACCCATTAAAGCTATTTGTGCAGCATTTCCGTTAGCCGTTACAAAATCTCTAAATTGAGTACTTGACAAAGCATCTACTTTGTTTGTAATTTCAGATACTTGAAAATTTCCGTTGTAGTTTATTTGTAAGTCACCTGCTTTTCCTTTTTTCGTAGTAATGATAATTACACCATTAGATGCACGAGATCCGTAAATTGCAGTTGCTGAAGCATCTTTCAAAACCGAAATAGATTCAATGTTATTTTGGTTAATCGTAGATAATGGATTTCTACTTCCTTCTACTCCACCAGCAGCAACTGGCACACCATCAATTACATATAAAGGATCATTGTTTGCTGATAATGAAGATCCACTTCTGATTCTTATGCTTGCACCTTCACCTGGAGAACCTCCACCGTTGATGATTTGCAAACCAGCAACTTTACCTTGAATCATTTGATCTGCAGATGTTACAGGCCCTTTATTAAAATCTTTTGTAGTCAAAACTGTTACAGCTCCTGTAGCATCTTTCTTCTTAACTGTACCGTAACCCACTTGAATTACGACTTCTTTTAATTGATTAGCATCTTCTTCCAAAGATACGTTTAATGAATTTTGAGCAACATAATCCACTACAGTATTCTTATATCCTATGTAAGAGAAAACGATTTTATCTCCTCTTTTTACATTTGATAACTGATATTTACCATCAAAATCAGTAGAAACACCATTAGCGGCACCTTGTACATTTACGTTCACCCCCGGAATTGGTTGCCCTGATGCTTTATCAAGAACCGTTCCGCCAACAGTATTCTGAGCCAGAACACTAAAAGGGATTAGCAGTACTAAAATTAACAACTTTTTATAAATTGTTTTCATACTTTTTGTTTAATTTAATTTAATTTTTTTTTGAGTTTTTAACATTAACTTATACTTCGAATGTTAAATTTATGTAAATTTTGTCACGCTCGACAAAGGCAATTTTTTATTGAGTTACGAAAACGTAATAGTGTTGAAAACTTTCTGATTTATTGAAATTTTTACGACTTTAATTACCATTTGTAAAATTAAATTTTACCTTTATTACGAAATAAATTTTTACCAAAAACTACTATGAAAAGGAAAATAACGCTTAAACAAATTGCCAAAGAATTAGACGTTTCCATTTCCACCGTTTCTAAGTCCTTACGAAACAGTCTCGAAATCGGCGAAGAAACCAGACTTAAAGTGCAGGCATTTGCTAAATTTTACCACTATAAACCAAACAATATTGCACTTAGTTTAAAAAATAGAAAAACTAAAACAATTGGAATTATTATCCCTGAAATTGTTCATCATTTTTTCTCGACAGTTATAAATGGAATCGAACAGGTTGCAAATGAAAATGGATATAGTGTTATCATCTGTCTGTCAGACGATTCATTTGACAAAGAAGTCTTAAATATGGAAATGCTGGCCAACGGTAGTATCGATGGTTTTATCATGTCGCTCTCCAAAGAAACCCAATTCAGAGGCGATTTTCATCATATTACAGAAGTCATCAATCAAGGAATGCCTGTTGTTATGTTTGACCGAGTTACAAATGATATCCTTTGCGACAAAGTCATTATTGATGATAAATACGCTGCTTATGAAGCAGTACAAAGCCTGATTGATAAAGGACGAAAAAAGATCGCATTAGTCACCACCGTTGATTACGTGAGCGTAGGAAAATTGCGTACCGATGGTTATATCAAAGCACTGCTGGACAACGATATTCCCTTCAATGAGAATCTAATCATCAAAATAGAAGATGTAGATACCTGCGAAATCACTATTGGAAAACTATTGGAAGACAAAGCTATAGATGCTGTTTTTGCTGTGAATGAACTTTTTGCAGTAACAATAATCAAAACCGCTAATAAAATTGGGCTCAATGTACCTAATGACTTGGCCGTTATTGCTTTTACGGATGGAATAATTTCTAAATATTCTACTCCTACTATTACAACCGTAAGTCAGAGTGGAATAAAAATGGGAAATAAAGCTGCAAAAATGCTTATTGACCGACTCGAATCCGAGGAAGATGAAGAGGATGAAAACTACAAAACCGAAGTTATAGAAACCCATTTGATAGAAAGAGAATCAACCAATTAAATTATTATTTGTTAAATTATTCATTACTACAACCTTGTAGTAGAAAAAGTTCTCCAAAATTTCTTTCCGTAAAACAAAAGTTTGAAATATATTTTTATATTTACCTCTCAAAACTTTAACTTTTACTTCGAAAAATAAGATAAGTTTTGATAAGCATAGCGCTTATCGTATTAATATTTAAATTACGATAATGGAAAAGCGTAGATTAAGTTTCTGGGAAATTTGGAACATGAGTTTCGGTTTCTTGGGAATCCAGATGGGTTTTGCCCTTCAAAATGCTAATGCCAGCAGAATTCTCCAGATTTTTGGCGCAGATGTACATGAACTATCCTGGTTTTGGATTATTGCCCCTCTTATGGGACTTATCGTTCAGCCCATTATAGGACATTACAGCGACAAAACGTGGGGGAAATTCGGAAGACGAAAACCTTTCTTTTTAGTAGGTGCTTTATTAGCCTCAATTGGATTAATATTAATGCCTCAAGCCGAAATTTTCATCGCTTTTCTACCTGCCTTATGGGTTGGTGCCGGAATGCTGATGATTATGGATGCATCTTTCAACATTGCCATGGAACCTTTCAGAGCTTTAGTGGGAGACAACTTAAGAACCGACCAAAGAACTCTTGGATTTAGTGTACAAACCGCATTAATTGGTTTTGGTGCTGTTATCGGGTCTTGGCTTCCTTATGTTTTAACGAATTGGTTTGGCGTTTCAAATAGAGATGAGGATGGCGGGGTTCCAATGCACTTGATTTTATCTTTCGTCATAGGAGCGGCTATTCTGGTAGTTTCTATTCTGGTTTCTATTTTTTCTGCCAAAGAATATTCTCCGGAAGAGTTAGCACAATTTGAAGACGAAATGGCACATCAGGAAACTAAAGTGACTGATGCTGATCCAAAAGAATCTAGTTTATTGGACATTTTTGATGATTTCAGAAAAATGCCTACTACGATGCGACAATTAAGCTGGGTACAATTTTTCTCTTGGTTTGGTCTTTTTGGAATGTGGGTTTTCACCACTCCTGCCATAGCCCATCATATTTATGGTTTACCTATTTCGGACAGCAAAAGTGAAGCTTACCAAAACGCTGGTGACTGGGTTGGAGTCCTTTTTGGAATTTACAATTTAGTTTCGGCATTCTATGCCTTTGCTTTGCCTTATATCGCAAAAAAAATAGGTCGAAAACTAACACACTCTATATCCTTAATTATTGGAGGAATCGGGTTAATATCTATCTATTTTGTTCCTAATGAAGACTGGTTAATTCTTTCCATGGTTGGTGTTGGAATCGCTTGGGCAAGTATTTTATCTATGCCGTATGCCATATTAGCCGGATCAATCTCTCCAATGAAAATGGGAGTTTACATGGGTATTTTCAACTTCTTTGTCGTTATTCCCCAAATTATCAATGCCTTAATTGGCGGACCATTAGTTAAATATGTATACAATGACAATGCCATATTTGCATTAGTGACCAGTGGCGTCAGCTTCTTGATTGCTGCAATTTTAGTTGTTAAAGTGAAAGATGTTGATGACGTAATAAAACAATAATAATGAACACAAAAGCATTTATATTCGACCTCGACGGAGTAATTGTTGACACCGCAAAATACCATTATTTAGCGTGGCAAAAAATCGCTGCTGAATTAAATATCGAATTTACACACGAACATAATGAATTATTAAAAGGAGTCAGCCGCGTGCGCTCTTTGGATATCATATTAGAATTAGGAAAAGTAACCGCATCACAAGAAGACAAAGACAGATGGTTAGTTCAAAAAAATGAGGACTATTTATCCTATTTAGTTGACATGGATGCAAGCGAGATTCTTCCGGGAGTTTTTGAAATTTTAAAGTTTTTAAAAGAAAACAACCAACCAATCGCTTTGGGTTCAGCCAGTAAAAACGCAAGACCTATTTTGGAAAAAACAGGATTGCTATCTTATTTTGATGCTGTCGTAGACGGAAATGATGTAACGAATGCCAAACCGGATCCGGAAGTTTTCTTAATGGCTGCAAAGTTATTGAACATAAAACCGGAGGATTCAATCGTTTTTGAAGATTCAGTGGCGGGAGTTCAAGCGGCAAATATTGGAAACATGACCAGCATAGGAATAGGTGAAGCAAATACTTTGCATGAGGCTAAATATATCTTTAAGGATTTTACAGCCATCGATACAAACTTCATAGAAGAAATAATTAGAAAATAAAAAGATAGAATAAAAAGAAACAAGAAGTAAGAGGTTAGAAAAACTGTGATAAATTTCAACAACTTTAAACTTCTAAACCTTAAACTTTTTAAACTTTAAACAAAAGTAAAGAATGAATCAAGATTATATAAAACCGGATAATTGGTCCATCATAGAAGAAGGATTTGATGCAGAGAGCGTAAAATCATCCGAAAGTTTGTTCAGTATTGGCAACGGTGCCATGGGACAACGTGCTAATTTTGAAGAAAATTATACTGGTGAAACATTCCAGGGAAGCTACATTGCCGGAATTTATTATCCTGATAAAACCAAAGTGGGCTGGTGGAAAAACGGATATCCGGAATATTTTGCCAAAGTTTTGAATGCACCTAACTGGATTGGAATCGACATTGAAATCAATGATGAAAAACTGGATTTGAATACCTGTTCCGATGTCAAAAACTTTCGTCGTGAACTAAATATGAAAGAAGGATGGTACCATCGTTCTTTTGAAGCGACTTTAAAAAACGGTACTGAAATTTCCGTAAATGTGCGTCGCTTCCTTTCGTTAAACTTGGATGAAGTTGGTCTAATCAATTATGAGATCACTCCTTTGAACAAGGATGCCAAAATAATTTACAAACCCTACATTGATGCTGGTGTAACCAATGAAGATGCGAACTGGGAAGAAAAATTTTGGGAACCGCTTGACGTAAAAAAATCCGGAAACGAGGCTTTTGTAACTGCTCAAACGTTCAAAACTCATTTCAAAGCAACCACTTTCATGCAAAACACCATTTTGACTAATGGTGAAAAAACAGGAATTTCTCCTTCTAATATTGATGCAACTGCTGACAAAATTCAGTTTAGCTATGATGTAATTGTGGCTCAAGGCCAAAAATCATCGATACAAAAAATTGGTGGGTACACGGTTTCTTTAAACCATGAAAATACGATTACTGCTGCCGAAAAAGTGATTCAATCCGCTTTAGCATTAGGTTATGATCAAATGTTACAGGACCAAATTGCTGCTTGGGCAAAAATTTGGGAAATGTCAGACATTACCATTGATGGCGATGTAAAAGCACAACAAGGAATTCGTTTCAATATTTTTCAGTTGAACCAAACGTATTTAGGAAAAGATTCCCGTTTAAATATTGGGCCAAAAGGTTTCACTGGCGAAAAGTACGGAGGTTCTACGTATTGGGACACCGAAGCCTATTGCATTCCGTTTTATATGGCGACGAAAGATCAGGAAGTGGCTCGAAACTTATTGACGTACCGCTACAATCAATTGGACAAAGCCATTGAAAACGCTGCTAAATTAGGATTTACTAACGGTGCCGCTTTATATCCAATGGTTACCATGAACGGTGAAGAATGTCATAACGAGTGGGAAATTACTTTTGAAGAAATTCATAGAAACGGAGCCATTGCATTTGCCATTTACAACTTTTACAGATACACTGGAGATTACAGCTACATTCCTGAAAAAGGATTGGAAGTATTAATAGGAATTGCTCGTTTTTGGCATCAAAGAGCTAATTTTTCGACTAATTTAAACCAATACGTAATTCTTGGCGTTACGGGTCCAAATGAATACGAGAACAACGTAAACAATAATTTCTATACCAATTATATTGCAAAATGGTGTTTGGAATATACCTACGAACAAATTCAGAAAGTGTCTCTGGAATATCCTGTAGACCACAAAAGAATTACGGAAAAAGTAAAAATATCGGATTCCGAATTACAATCTTGGAAAAAAGTTTCGGACAATATGTACTTCCCTTTTTCGGAAGAACATAACGTGTATTTGCAACAAGACGGTTTCTTGGACAAAGAATTGGTTCGCGTAGCTGATTTGGACAAAAGCCAAAGACCAATCAATCAAAAATGGTCTTGGGATAGAATTTTGCGTTCGCCTTACATCAAACAAGCCGATGTTTTACAATGTTTCTATTTCTTTGAAGATCATTTTTCGAAAGAAGAATTAAAAAACAACTTTGAATTTTACGAATCTTTTACGGTTCATGAAAGTTCACTTTCGCCATGTGTTCACTCGATTCAAGCCGCTTTATTAGACAAAATGGATATGGCATACACGTTCTATTTAAGAACGTCACGTCTGGATCTTGATGATTACAATAAAGAAGTGGAAGAAGGCTGTCATATTACATCTATGGCAGGAACTTGGATGAGTATTGTAGAAGGTTTTGGCGGAATGAGAGTTAAAGAAGACACGCTTCATTTCTCTCCAAAAATTCCAAAAGAATGGGAAGGATACTCGTTTAAAATTAATTTCAGAAATCAAATTTTGAAAGTAGCAATCAATCACAATGAAACTACTTTCTCAATTGTTGGCGATAAAGAATTAGCTATCGTTGTAAATGGAAAATCCGTTGTAGTTACGCCTGAGAATTTAGTTACCGTATAAGCAATTGTTAGAACTTGTAGTTTATTCTATTATTTGATTTAAGCCTTAACAAGCACAATAACAATCCCAATACACATTGGGATTGTTTATATAAGTCTGATTCTCTTTTGAATTATCCAATCCATAATCCACTGAAACAGCAATCTTTTTTTCAATCCTCATTAAAATTTAATGTAAACAATCTATTTCACCATGAATAAAATTATTTCTTTACCTTTCCCAAATAGGAGCTTTCTAAAAAAAATAACATTATTCCTTTTTTTTATGTCTGTAACATTACATGCTCAAATCGACAAAGTAGAACCGCCTTTTTGGTATGCAGGAATGCAAAATCCAGAACTGCAGATACTTTTTTACGGTAAAGACATTTCTCAAAACCAAGTCACCGTTTCTAATGGGATAAAAATAATCAACGTAAAAAGAACCGAGAATCCCAACTACATTTTTGTTACAATCGACACTAAAAAAGTTGCGGCATCTGATTTCGTTTTTACCTTTAAAAGCAAAAACAAAGAAACGTCCACTCAAAAATATTCTTTAAATAAAAGAAGAGAAAATTCTGCGCAACGCAAAAGTTTCGATTCTTCGGATATGATGTATTTACTGATGCCGGATCGTTTTGCCAATGGAAACAGGAATAACGACAGCGAAAATTCGACCCAAGAAAAATATAACAGAGAATTACCGGGCGGAAGACACGGTGGCGACATCGAAGGAATTATAAAAAATCTGGATTATATAGCAGAACTGGGTGCAACAACCATTTGGAGCACACCGCTATGTGAAGATAACGATGCTAAACATTCCTATCACACTTACGGACAATCTGACGTTTATAAAATTGATCCTCGTTTTGGAACCAATGCTGATTATGTTCGACTGGCTGCTGAAATGCACAAACGAGACATGAAACTGGTGATGGATTATGTGACGAATCACTGGGGAATTGAGCATTGGATGATGAAAGATTTACCTACCAAAGAGTGGATTAATCATTTTGATACCTACACCCAAACCAATCATAAAAGAACAGTTATCCATGACACCAACGCAGCTGAAATTGATAAAAAAATCGCAATAGACGGTTGGTTTGTTCCGTCGATGCCTGATTTGAATTTAAAAAATCCTTTGACTTTAAAATACCTGATTCAAAATGCCATTTGGTGGATTGAATACGCGGATTTGGATGGATTTAGAGTAGATACCTATAATTATTCCGACCCAAAAGGCATCGCAAAATGGACAAAATCCATTACGGATGAATACCCAAATTTTAATATTGTAGGGGAAGTTTGGATGCAAAGTCAAGCACAAATGGCCTATTGGCAGAAAGACAGTAAAATTGCTGAAATTCAAAATTACAACTCCTATCTGCCAAGTGTAATGGATTTCACTTTGTATGAAGCAACTACCAAAGCTTTCAACGAAGATGAAGGAACTTGGGACAAAGGAATGGTGAAAATGTATGACAATTTTACCAATGATTTTCTGTATCCAAATATCAATAATATGTTGATTTTTGTCGAAAATCACGACACCAATCGCATCAATCAAACTTACGGAAATGACATCCGAAAATACAAAATGGCAATGACTTTGATGGCTACCGTTCGCGGGATTCCACAATTGTATTACGGAAGTGAAATAGGAATGGCCGGTGATAAAAATAAAGGAGATGCTGACATTAGGCATGATTTTCCAGGCGGATGGGAAGGTGATGAGAATAATGCTTTTGTCAAAGAAGGAAGAACTCCGGGACAAAGTGAATATTTTGACTTTACTTCCAAATTATTCAATTGGAGAAAAACAAAAGCGGCAGTTCATTTTGGACAGATGACACATTATATTCCGGAGAACAATATTTACGTATATTTTAGATACAACAACGATGAAACGGTAATGGTTTTAATGAACAACAGCAGCGAAACAAAAACGGTAAAAACCGATCGTTTCAAAGAAAACATCAAAAACTTTAAAACCGGAAAAGATGTAATTTCTGAACTTACATTTGACGTTACAAACGAAATAATAATAGAACCTAAGTCGGTTTTGATTTTAGAGTTGAAGTAATTAAAATTCTATCAGAAAAAGCATAAAACAAAAGCGCTTGACAGAAAATGTATCGCTATTATTTCAACTTATATGACTTATATGTATCAAGAAAAACAATCATTTAACACTGAAAAAATGAAAAAATATTCAATCCCACTTTTACTATTAACCATGACAATTTTAAGTAGTTGCTCCAGTACAAAAACTTTTGCTGAGAGTAACAAAACACCTTTCGTTTGGGAAGGAGCCAATGTTTATTTCCTGATGACGGACCGTTTCAATAATGGAGACGCTTCAAATGACCTGAATTTCAACAGAACCAAAAAAACAGGGAAACTTCGCGGTTTTGAAGGTGGCGATATCAAAGGGATTTCTCAAAAAATTGATGAAGGTTATTTTGATAAATTAGGAATCAATGCAATTTGGTTTACACCAATAGTAGAACAAATTCATGATGGCGTTGACGAGGGAACTGGTTTGAGTTATGGTTTTCATGGCTATTGGGCGAGAGACTGGACGAACTTAGATCCTAACTTTGGAACAAAAGACGATTTGGCTGCTTTAGTTCAAAAAGCACATGCACACGGAATCCGAATCATTCTCGATGGCGTAATCAATCATACAGGACCTGTAACTGATGAAGATACGGTTTGGCCAAATGACTGGGTGCGAACAGGACCAACTTGCGATTATAAATCGTTCGAAAACACAACGGCGTGCACACTCGTAGCTAATCTTCCGGATATAAAAACAGAGAGCAATCAAGCTGTGGCTTTACCTCCTTTTTTAATCGAAAAATGGAAAAAAGAAGGACGTTACGAACAAGAAATGAAAGAGCTAGATGCGTTTTTTGCTCGCACGGGATATCCAAGAGCGCCAAAATATTATATCATCAAATGGTTGACGGATTATATTGATGATTATGGAATTGACGGATACCGTGGCGACACCGTGAAACATACTGACGAAACTGTTTGGGCAGATTTTAAAACACAATGTGATTATGCTTTTGCAACTTGGAAGAAAAACAATCCAACAAAAGTTTTAGACAATAATCCTTTTTACACGATTGCCGAAGTATACAATTATGGCATCAGTGGCGGACAAGATTTTGATTTTGGAGACAAAAAAATAAACTATTTCAAAAATGGTTTCAACAACATGATTAATTTCGAGTTCAAATGGGACGCGCAAAAAGATTATGAATTTATATTCTCCAAATATTCAAATAAGCTGAACAATGACTTGAAAGGATATAGTGTTTTGAACTATTTATCTTCACACGATGACGGCGGACCATTTGATGCAAATCGTACCAAAACTATAGAAAGCGGAACAAAATTGCTACTGAGTCCAGGACTTTCTCAAGTATATTATGGTGACGAAAGCGCTCGTTCGTTAGTTATCGAAGGAACAAAAGGCGATGCTACCTTGCGTTCGTTTATGAATTGGGAAGCTATCAAATCAAATCCTGAAACACAAAAAACGATGTTGCATTGGCAAAAATTAGGTCAATTTAGAAGAAATCATCCTTCGATTGGAGCAGGAATTCACAAGCAAATTTCGGCTAAACCGTATACTTTTTCGAGAACTTTTTCTAAAGGAGATTATTCGGATGCAGTAGTTACTGGATTGGATTTGGCAATTGGTGCTAAAGAACTTTCAGTAGGTTCTATTTTCGCAAACGGCACCTTATTAAAAGATGCCTATTCTGGTAAAGAAGTACGTGTTGTAAATGGAAAAGTGACAGTCGATACTGAATTTGACATTGTTTTATTGGAATTGAAAAAATAATTTTTAAAATAATTTAATCCAAACGCCTTTAGAAATTAAGGCGTTTTTTTTATGTTTACCTTTACCAAAAAATAAAAGACAATGCTCAAAATTGGACATCGTGGTGCAAAAGGATATGAACCAGAGAACACCTTTGTTTCGTTCCAAAAAGCATTAGACATGCAAGTGGACGGCATTGAACTTGACGTGCATTTGAGTGCTGATAGCGAAATAATCGTTATTCACGACGAATCTATTGACCGAACGACCAACGGAAAAGGTTTTGTAAATGCATTATCTTTGCGCGAATTGAAAGCCTTTAGAATAAATGGAGAGCAGCAAATCCCAACTCTGAAGGAGGTTTTTGATTTGGTAAACCAAGACTGTTTTATCAATATTGAACTCAAAAGTTATGAGGCAACAGATAAAGTGGTTTCACTTATTGAAAAGTATGTTTCTAAAAAAGACTGGAAATACGACCGATTTTTAGTTTCCAGTTTTGATTGGAATGCATTGCAACAAGTGGCATTTTTAAATGACAAAATTCCAATTGGCGTTTTAACGGAAACCGATTTAGACCTGGCTTTGGCTTTCGCCAAATTCATTCAGGCAAAATCCATTCATCCACATTTTCATTTATTGACAAAGGAAAACACGGCACAAATGCAGGAAAAAGGATTGCAGGTTTTTCCTTGGACTATCAATGAATTAGAAGACATTCAAAAAATAAAAACATTCAACGTAAACGGAATCATCACTGATTTCCCAAATAGAATATGAACCAGAATTTCGATATAATAATAGTAGGCGGTGGCGCGGCAGGTTTTTTTACAGCGATTAATATCGTAGAGAAAAATCCAAAACTAAAAGTTGCAATTTTGGAACGTGGTGCAGAAGTATTGCAAAAAGTTCGAATTTCCGGTGGCGGAAGGTGCAACGTGACGCATGCTTGTTTTGAACCGAATGAATTAGTAAAATTTTATCCACGTGGCGAAAAAGAATTATGCGGTCCTTTTCATCAGTTTTGTTCTGGCGATACGATTGAATGGTTCGAGAAACATGGCGTAGAACTCAAAATTGAAGCGGACGGACGCATGTTCCCCGTTTCGAATTCGTCTCAAACGATTATTGATTGTTTCCTAAAAGCCACACAAAAACTGGGAATTGCAGTACTGACAGGACAAAGCGTACAATCTATTTTCAAGAAAGAAAATGAATGGAAAATCGAAACCCAAACGGAAAATTATCTTGCTGAAAAATTGATTCTGGCCACAGGAAGCAATCCGAAAGTCTGGGAAATGTTACAGAATTTTGGTCACGCAGTTGTCAGTCCGGTCCCTTCCCTATTCACTTTCAACATCAAAGATTCCAGAATAAAAGAATTGCCTGGAGTTGCGGCTCAAGTAACCGTAAAAGTAAAAGATACCAAACTTACCTCGACAGGACCGTTGTTAATTACCCATTGGGGAATGAGCGGCCCAGCCATTTTGAAACTCTCCGCTTGGGGCGCACGAATCTTACATGACAAAAATTATCAGTTTACGATTTACGTGAATTGGTTGAATGATGAAGATATTGCCGATGTCGAGAAAAAACTAAAAGAATTAAAACAAGAACACGCAAAAAAATCAGTTTCTAAGAAATCCCCATTTGAATTAACGAATAGATTATGGGAAAGTTTAGTAATTGCCTCTGGAATTGTATCAGAAACCAAATGGGCCGATTTATCTAAAACACAATTGCAAAATCTTACCAATCAACTGACGAACGGAACTTTTCAAGTCAACGGAAAAAGTACTTTTAAGGAAGAATTTGTGACAGCAGGCGGAATCGATTTAAAAGAAATCAACTTCAAAACCATGGAAAGCAAATTACACGAAAACCTCTATTTTGCTGGAGAAATCGTAAATATTGATGCCATTACAGGCGGATTCAATTTTCAGAATGCGTGGACCAGTGGATTTATTGTGGCAAGCGCTATATAAAACCAAAGTCATTACAGTTCAATACTTTAATTAAGACAACTTTAGATTTAGCTTAACAAGACTTTACCATTCTGTTTTCATTTTCATGAAACGATTTGAATATGTTTGTAATCAAATCACTACGAATGATAAAAATCTACTCTTCTATTATATTATTATTTGTATATCAGTTTGGTTTCTCGCAAACCGAAAAATTAATCAACGGAAAAGTTTTACACGAACAATTTCCTATCGAAAAAGTTGAGGTTGCTAATTTTAGTTCTAAAAAAGTCGCAGTTACAAACGCTGCTGGAGAATTTTCTATTATGGCAAAAGCGGGTGACGAACTCATTTTTATTTCAAAAGACCATGACATCAAAAAAATTGTACTAGATCAAAAAACCATTGATAAAAATAACCTTCTTATTTCATTAATACTTAAACCGGAAGAATTAAAAGAAGTAATAATTACAAAAACACCATCAATAAAACTAGGCACTGACAAAGCCTACGAACAGGGAAAACTTGACCAATTAGCTGTAGAAAAGTCTGCAAGAAGCTTAAAAACGGGCGTTTACAATGGTAGTATTGAAAACGGAATGGATTTAATGCGGATTGGCGGAATGATTTTAAAGTTGTTCATCAAAGAAAAAGAAGTCGTTAAAGGAACTCCTCAAATTGAATTCAAACAATTGGCAAAAAGCAGCTGTGATCAAAAGTTTTATATTGAAACTTTAAAATTAAAACCAGACCAAATAGAGCTGTTCTTAGAATTTTGTGATGCTGACCCAAAATCAAAAACACTACTGGAAAATAGTAATGTTTTATCAATGATGGATTTTTTATCGTCAAAGAATATTGAATTTAAGAAGTTATGAGACTTTAAAAGAAACTAGCTTTTAATCCCTAAATAAACTGATTACTTCGACTCAAAACTAACAACTATCTATTCAACCACCAAATACTTCCATTCAAAACCGCGGCAAAACTGACCCAAGCCAAATACGGAATAAATAAATAGCCCGCAATTTTATTGATTTTGGAAAACTGAATGTACGTTTCAAAAATCATCAACCACAATACAATAATTTCTAATCCGGCTAACATCGGGTTGTGTAATCCAAAGAATAAATACGACCACAAAGCATTTAGTGCCAATTGTATTGCAAAGAAAATCAACGCTTTTTTCACGGCTTCTTTCTCAACTTCAATTCGATCCCAAACTAAACCTGCAGCAACACCCATCATTACGTACAACATACTCCAGACTGGCGCAAAAATCCAATTGGGCGGATTAAAACTTGGTTTTATTAAGGTTGGATACCAAGTAGTAATAGCAGAACGAGTAACTGTTCCAGAGAAATATCCAATCGCAAGACACGTAACAACAACAGCTAATATTCTGGTGATTTTATTCATTTTTATATTTTCTAATATGAGCCAAATTTAATCAAAAAGTTTAGTATAATTCGACAAATAAACAAATCTGCTTGTAAATCAAAAAAAGTATCTTTGCGTAAATTTATACATTCATGATTTCAGCAAAAGATTTTATTCCATCAAAATATACGCATTCAGTTGAAAAGGGAAATTTTCAATGGAGCGCTCCCAGCAACATTGCCCTTGTAAAATATTGGGGAAAAAAGGACAATCAGATTCCTGCTAATCCTTCTGTGAGTTTTACGTTGAATAATTGCAAAACGATTACCAAATTGGCTTTCGCCAAAAAAGACATTTCTCCCGAAGTTTCGGGATCGCTCAATGTAACGGGTAATAATTTCTCATTTGATTTACTTTTTGAAGGACAACCAAAAGAAGATTTCAAACCGAAAATCCAGAAATTCTTGGAGCGAATAGAAATCTATTTGCCGTTTTTAAAAGACTATCATTTTACAATTGACACGGAAAATACCTTTCCACACAGTTCCGGAATTGCTTCATCGGCATCTGGAATGGCCGCTTTGGCGATGAACTTGATGAGTTTAGAAAAAGCGTTAAACCCTGAAATGACTGAGGAATATTTCTATCAAAAAGCATCTTTATTAGCGCGTTTGGGTTCTGGAAGTGCTTGTAGAAGTGTAAAAGGACAAGTGGTGGTTTGGGGAAATCATGCCAATATTACTGGAAGTTCAGATTTATTTGGAGTGGAATTTCCAAATGCAATTCATGCCAATTTCAAGAATTTTCAAGATACCATTTTACTGGTTGACAAAGGGGAGAAACAAGTTTCAAGTACCATTGGACATGATTTAATGCACAACCATCCTTTTGCCGAAAGGCGATTTGCACAAGCGCATGAAAATTTAGACCAACTGATTTCAATTTTCGAAAGTGGGAATTTGGACGAATTCATCAAAATTGTAGAGAGCGAAGCCTTGACTTTGCATGCCATGATGATGACCTCAATGCCGTATTTTATATTAATGAAACCGAACACTTTGGAGATTATAAATGCGATTTGGAAATTCAGAAATGAGACTAAAATTCCGGTTTGTTTCACGCTGGATGCCGGTGCAAATGTACATGTTTTATATCCCCAAAATGTTGCCGAAAAAGTTTTACAATTTATTAAGAACGAATTAGTTGGCTATTGTCAAAATGGTCAGTACATTTGTGACGAAATTGGAAATGGCGCTGTGTTGATTTAATTTATTTATTTTTCCCTATCTTTATTTTTTAAAGAGCTGAAATTATGGATATTCAATCAGAAAAATTAGAATTGATTAAGCTATTGTTAGAAACGAACGACAACGCTATAATCGAGGCTGTAAAAAACATTTTCAAATCACAAAAAAAAGACGTTTGGAAAGATTTATCTCCCGAACAACAAGAAGAAATTGATTTAGGAATCTTAGAAGCAAATCGCGGAGACCAAGTTGATTTATAAAAATTACTATACAAATACCTAATTATCAACCCCAAATTGTTAATTTAAAATATCATATGAAAGGACCTTTGTTTTACTCAAAAATATTACTCTTTGGAGAATACGGAATTATTCGTGACTCAAAAGGGCTTTCAATTCCTTATAATTTTTACAACGGAGCACTTAAAAAAGAAGAAAATCCATCTGACGAAGCGATTAAATCAAACGGTCACTTGAAACGATTTGTAACCTATTTAGAAACGTTACAAAACGAACAACCGAATTTAGTAACTTTTGATTTAGACACATTGAAAAGCGATGTGGAAACCGGAATGTATTTTGATTCCAGCATTCCTCAAGGTTATGGTGTAGGTAGCAGTGGCGCACTTGTAGCCGCTATTTATGATAAATACGCACACAATAAAATCACGGTTCTGGAGAATTTGACTCGTGAAAAATTATTGCAGTTAAAAAATATATTTTCTCAAATGGAGAGTTTTTTCCATGGAAAAAGTTCTGGTTTAGATCCATTAAACAGCTATTTGAGTATCCCGATTTTGATTAATTCGAAAGATAATATTGAAGCAACCGGAATTCCTACACAAAGTTTTGATGGAAAAGGCGCTGTGTTTTTATTAGATTCAGGAATTGTGGGAGAAACGGCTCCGATGGTAAATATTTTCATGGAAAGCCTAAAAGACAAAGGTTTCCGTGCGATGTTGAAAAATCAATTTGTAAAATATACGGATGCTTGTGTGGAAAATTTCCTTGGTGGAGACATGAAATCATTGTTCATGAATACCAAAAAATTATCAAAAGTAGTTTTGAATAACTTCAAACCAATGATTCCGGAACAATTTCACGGAATTTGGCAACAAGGCATTGACAGCAATGATTACTATTTGAAACTTTGCGGTTCCGGTGGTGGCGGTTACATCTTAGGATTTACTGAAGATTTAGAAAAAGCCAAAGCATCGCTAAAAGATTATAAACTAGAAGTAGTTTATCAGTTTTAAACATCCTCTCTCCAACCCTCTCCAAAGGAGAGGGAGCAGAAAACCTAAAATAGCATCCTTATATTGGGAGCACATTCTTAAATACATCTAAATGTTAAGCAGGCAGCACAAACTTCTTATAATGAAAATTGCAAGTTTGTTCTCTGTGGTTAGAGGCTATAACATTCCCGTCATTATTTTGGCGCAATATCTCTCGGCAATATTTATTCTGGCTCCTGAAAAAAGAGCGTTAGATATTTTGCTCGATTTCAATTTATTCATTCTGGTTTTTGCTTCTTCCCTTACGATTGCTTCCGGATATATCATCAATAATTTTTATGACAGTCAAAAGGATTTAATCAATCGGCCAAACAAGTCCATGCTGGATCGATTGGTAAGTCAAAAGACAAAATTGAATGTATATTTTACGCTCAATTTTATTGTCGCTTTGATGGCTTTGTTTGTTTCCTGGCGCGTATTTTTATTCTTTTCAGGATATATATTTTTCATCTGGTTTTATTCCCACAAAATAAAAAAATACCCAATAATAGGAAACCTGACCGCTGCATTACTGGCAGTTTTGCCTTTTTTTGCCATACTGTTGTATTTTTACACTCGAATTCCATTTGAAGAGATTGAAAATTACAGAAGGCAATTAGGCGTCATTTTTTCTCATGCCTCATTTTTGTTTTTGCTTTTGCTGATTCGGGAAATGATAAAGGATTTAGAAAACCTAAAAGGGGATTTAGTCAATGATTATAAAACGATTCCTATTGTTTATGGTGAGGAAGTATCAAAGAAAACCATCACGGTATTAACCATTCTGACTGTTTTACCCGTTTACGCTTTGATTGATGTTTATGATGTGGGTTACATGGATATTTATTTTTACTGTTGCCTCATCGTTTTGATATTTTTCTTGTTATACTTATGGAAATCTAATGCGAAACCACAGTTTTTACTGCTACACAATGTATTGAAATTTCTTATTGTTGCCGGAGTATTTTGCATTGTCTTGATTAACCCAAGTGTTTTATGGCACGGAAAAAGATTGTTGATGGTTTAATTTTGCCTTTTTCAAAATTATAAAAAGGATAAAAAACCATTCCCGAAAAGTTAAAAGATTCCCCGATTAGCATAGCCCCGATAGTAGAGGGAATCCTTTTATTTTTTTCTTTAAAAAATAAAAGATTGAAACGATAGCGGGAAATAGCTCCAAAAAACCACACTAAAATATATTAATTGGCTTATTAACTAGACAGTTAGCGTTTTTATAATTGGTGGTTATTGATTGTCAAGTATATAAATAGTATCTTTGCACAAATTATTGGAATATTATGAATAACAAGGAAGGCAATAATAAGAAAAGTGGTCCTAGAGCAGCTAGCTCAAGACCAAGTTCGAATAAGCCAAAACCTGCCATGCAGAAGCGCGCTCAAGGGCCGAAAAAAGTTAAAGTAAATACTAAAGTTGCCGATATCGCTACTGATAAAGTAGAGAAAAAACCAAATCAAGCACCAAAGAGACCGAAAGTAAAAGACGAAATTCGTTTGAATAAATACATCGCTAATTCTGGTGCGTGTTCGCGTCGTGATGCGGATATTTATATTCAATCCGGGACGGTGAAAGTCAACGGAATTCCTGTTACCGAAATGGGATACATGGTAAAACCGGGTGATGTTGTAAATTTTGACGGTGCGACTTTGACACCGGAGAAAAAAGTATACATCTTGCTGAACAAACCTAAAAACTTTACAACTGCGATGGACGAAGGTCAGGAATATCGCAATGTATTGGAACTGGTTAAAGGTTCTACGACTGCAAAAATTGGTGCAGTGGGAAGAATGGATAAGAATACAACTGGTTTGTTATTGTTTACGAATGACACGGATATGATTCGTAAATTCACGTTACCAAGTCAAAAATCATCTAAAATTTACCAAGTTTCACTTGATAAAAACTTGAAATTTGAGGATTTAGAAAAAATAAACAAAGGGCTGACGCTTGACGGACACCGCGTTTTTGTGGAAGATGTAAGTTATATTGAAGGCGAAGCTAAAAGTGAAATTGGATTGCAATTGCGTTCAGCAAACGTAAAAGTAGTTCGTTCTATTTTTGAACACTTTAGTTATGATGTATTGCGTATTGACAGAGTTTCTTTTGCTGGTTTGACAAAAAAGAATTTGCCAAGAGGAAACTGGAGGTTGCTTACTGAACAAGAAATTATCAATTTGAAGAACGTTTAATATTTCTTTGAAATTACACAATGAAATCCCTTCCGTTTATACGGAATGGGATTTTTTTAATTAAAAATTCAATCCTAAATAAGTATGACACCAGAAAAACTACAATCAATTGCTTTTAAATGGTTTGAAACTTTCAACAATAAAGAATTAGAAAAATTATTGTCTTTATATGATGAAGATGCGGTACATTTTAGTCCAAAACTAAAAATGTACAAACCGGAAAGTAACGGTTTTGTTACCGGTAAAGAAGCCTTGCGAGAATGGTGGAAAGATGCTTTTGAGCGTTTACCAAGCTTAAATTACAAAGTAAAATCGCTTACTGCCAATGGTGACCGTGTTTTTATGGAATACATAAGAACGGTTACTGGCGAGGAAGATTTGCTGGTAGCAGAAGTATTAGACATCAGAGAAGACAAAATAATTGCTTCTAGAGTGTATCACGGATAAAAACCGATTTTGATTAGAAACAAAAAACCCTACAACAATTTATATATGTCGTAGGGTTTTTATTTTAGAAGAAAATTACAATTATCCCTTCACTTTTTTAAGCGGTTCTACCTTTTTGTCCAGACCACGTTTTCTCAACAGCGGTTCGATACTTGGCTCGGCACCACGGAAACGTTTGTACAAAACCATAGGATCTTCGGTTCCTCCTTTTTCCAAAACATTCTCACGGAATAGTTTGGCTTTTTCAGGATTGAACAAAGTAGTCGTTTTGAACGCTTCAAAAGCATCTGTATCTAAAACACCTGACCAGATGTAACTGTAATATCCTGAAGAATATCCTCCTGAGAATATATGGCTGAAATATGTGCTGCGGTATCTCGGAATGATCGATGAAATTAAACCAATTTTAGTCATTGCTGCTTTTTCGAAAGCGTTTGCATCAACTGTAATGTCTTTGGTTTGAGAATGGTATTCTAAATCCAATAAAGAAGCTGCAAGATATTCTGTTGTGGTAAATCCTTGGTCAAAAGTACCTGCTTTCTTCAATTTATTCACTAACGTTTCTGGAATCACTTCGCCAGTTTTATAATGTTTCGCGTACATTTTTAAAACTTCTGGTTCAGCCGCCCAATTCTCCATAATTTGAGAAGGAAGTTCTACGAAATCTCTCGGAACACTTGTTCCTGCTAAACTTTTATACGTCACATTCGACAATAACCCGTGTAGAGAATGTCCAAATTCATGGAAGAAAGTTGTCACTTCGTCAAAAGTCAAAAGTGCCGGAGCATTTGCTGATGGTTTTGTAAAATTACATACGATAGAAACTACCGGAGCAACACGTTTTCCATCCACCGTTTTCTGACTTCTGTACGAAGTCATCCAAGCACCGCCACGTTTCGATTCACGCGGGTGAAAATCCATGTATAGAACACCCAAATGCGTACCATCTTTTTCTAAAACCTCCCAAACGGTTACATCTTCGTGGTATTTTGGAACATTAGTCAACTCTTTAAATTGAATTCCGTATAATTTTTCAGTTACTTGAAAAACACCTTTTCGAACATTATCTAAACTGAAATATGGTTTCAATTCTTCTTCGTCAAGATCAAAACGTTCTTTTCTGATTTTTTCTGTGTAATATCTCCAGTCATACGGTTGTACCGCGCCTTTAATTCCTTCTTTAGCCATCATTTTCTGAATATCGGAGGCTTCTGTTTTAGCTATTTCCAAAGCTGGTTTCCACAAATCATTCAACAGCTTGTTTACATTCTCCGGTGTTTTAGCCATAGATTCTTCTAATACATAATTGGAATGCGATTTAAAACCTAACAATCTCGCTTTTTGTCCACGAAGATTTGCTAAATCAACTGCATTCTTCTTATTATCAAAAGCATCATCATGGTTGCCTCTAGTTTGGTAGGCATTCCAAATTTGCTTGCGCAATTCTCTATTAGAACTGTATTGCAAAAACGGCATTACGCTGGAATTGGAAAGGGTGAAAACCCATTTTCCTTCTTTGCCTTTTGCTTTAGCATCAACAGCGGCAGCATCAATTAATCCCTTGGGTAATCCGGCTAAATCTTTTTTATTATCAATAACCAACTCGTATGAGTTAGTCTCTGCCAAAATATTTTGCCCGTATTTTAAACTGATCAGCGATAGGTCACCGTTTATTTTACGCAATATTTCTTTGTCAGCATTTGATAAATTGGCTCCACTTCTAACAAAATCTTTATAGGCGTTATCTAAAATTTTAGCTTGTTCTAAATTTAAGCCTAATGTCTCTTTTTTGTCCCAAAGCGTTTTTACTTTTGTGAATAATTTCTCGTTCAAGTAAATATTATCTCTGTGAGCGGAAAGATTTGGCGCCATTTCTTTGGCAATGTTTTGAATCTCTTTATTCGTATTCGCTGAATTCAAATTAGAAAAAACCGTGTTCACATTCGACAATAATTCCCCTGCATTTTCCATGGCAAGAATCGTATTCTCGAAAGTAGACGGCTGCGTATTATTTGCAATAGCATTAATCTCCGCTTGATGTTTGCTGATTCCCTCTAAAATAGCGGGTTTAAAATGTTCATTCTTAATTTTGTCGAAAGGCGGCACATTAAACGGCGTGTCGTAAGCTTGAAAAAATGGATTCATAGTTGTGTTTTCTTTTTTTTCTTGTGCTTCAATTGTTAGCATATTCCCAATGACTAACAAAATGAAAAAGGATTTTTTTCTCATTTAGATGTGATTAATTAGAATAGTAAATTTAGCCGAAATCTATTTAAAACAAGAACTACAACTGCGCCTTAACTAAATTTTATGAAATAGAGAAGGACTTTTCTCAAACGAAAAACTATTCTTACATTTGAAATTCAAAAAAAATCAATAAATTAGCTCAATCTATTACCAAATATACATTATGAGAAAAATAACCACTCTTTTACTTTCTGTAACCACTTCTTTATTGCTGGTTAACTGTAAATCCGAAGATAAGAAACAAGACTTCAGCAGTCTGACGAAAAATTATTTTGACGACAAAAATGCGATGAGCCCATTGGACGCCACTCAAAGTGGGCAAAATCAATACAACGATCAGCTGCAGTTTGAAATGACGGACAGTTTCAGAAAATCGCAAGCAGCTTTCTTTGACAAATACCAATCTGCACTGCAAAATATAACTGTCGAAGATTTATCAGAAGAAGAAAAAAACAGTTACGAAATCATCAAATGGGAAGTTGAGATTGGTAAAGATTTATTAAAACAACCTACAAATTTACTTCCTGTTCATCAATTTTGGGGAACGCATCTTACTATGGGGCAATTTGCGGGAGGAACCGGAGCACAACCGTTTAAAACTGAAAAAGACTATACCAATTTCCTAAAAAGAATGGACAAGTATGCTGTCTGGATTGATTCAGCGATGGTTTACATGAAAAAAGGAATTGCAAAAGGTGTTGTGTTACCAAAATCGTTAACCGTAAAACTGATTCCTCAATTTGCAGAAATGGCTACGCCAAATATTGAAGACAATCTATTTTACTCTTCAATAAAACTAATGCCTGCTTCTTTCCCTGATAGCATAAAAGAAGATTTAATAGCAAAATACACAGCGACAATCAATACCAAACTGATTCCACAGTACAAGAAAATGGCTGATTTCCTGAGTAAAGAATACCTTCCTGCTTCCAGAGCAACCAGCGGAATAGGAAGTTTGCCTTTTGGAAAAGAGTTATATGCTGCGTATGTAAAACAATGGACCACTACCGAAATGACTCCCGAGCAAATTCATGAATTGGGATTAAAAGAAGTAGCGCGTTTGAATGCCGAAATGGAAAAGGTAAAAAACCAAGTCGGTTTCAAAGGCACATTATTAGAATTCTTTGAGGAAGTTCGAAATAAAAAGGAGTTAAAACCTTTCACCAAACCGGAGGAAGTTATTGCTAATTTTCAAAGTATTTATACGCGCATCAAACCGAATGTAGATAAATTATTTGCACTGCAACCCAAAACGAAATTTGAAATTAGACGAACAGAAGCTTTTAGAGAGAAAACAGCCAGTGCTGAGTACAATCAAGGAACTGCTGACGGCACGCGTCCCGGTATTTTCTATGTTCCCATTCCAGATGTAGCAAATTATAATATGTATGGCGATGAAGATTTGTTTTTGCATGAAGCGATTCCGGGGCATCACTTTCAAATCTCTTTACAACAAGAAAACGAGAGTCTTCCTGATTTCAGAAAATTCAATTGGTTTGGCGCTTACGGCGAAGGTTGGGCTTTGTACACTGAAAGTTTAGGAAAAGAACTGGGATTGTATCAAGATCCGTATCAGTATTTTGGAATGTTGGGCAATGAAATGCACCGTGCGGTTCGATTAGTTGTTGACACCGGCTTACATTCCAAAGGTTGGACCAGAGAGCAAGCTATCAAATATTCGTTAGCAAACGAAGCCGAAAGTGAAGCGAGTATTATTCCTGAAATCGAGCGTTATATGGCAATTCCAGGACAAGCTTTATCGTATAAAATTGGTCAGTTGAAGATTATGGAGCTACGCAAAAAAGCAGAAACTAAAATGGGCGCTAAATTTGATATTAAAAAATTCCATGAAAAGGTATTGGAATCCGGAGTAATGCCATTGGCATTATTGGAAAAGAAAATTAATGCTTGGATAAATGAATCTAATTAACAAAATTTAAATACTATGAAAAAATTATTGCTAAACACATTATTACTATCTTTTATGGCATTCACAGGTAATGCGCAACGCCTTCTTGATACGATGGATCCTACCTCCTCTGGTGCTTTATTCAGAAACGATGTTTTGAATAAAAAAGACATGACAAAAATAGAAGGATCAGAATACTTAGTTGATGAATTTAGATTAGCTGAGGTAGCTGGCATTCCTCAACAGATTATGGTACGTTATAATGCGATGACGGACATGATAGAGGTACAAAATGAAAAAAAGGAAGTTTTCTCACTAATGAAAAAAGAACCTTTTAATACCATAACTATTATTCCATTTACGGATAAAATTAAACTTACAAATTATAAAACTAAAGATGGAGATGTAAATGGTTATCTCGTACTATTACACAATAATAATGAAGTTGCCTTGTACAGAAGAGATAAAATTAATTTGCAAAAAGGAAAAGAAGCTATTAATTCCTATTCACCAGCTACTTCCGCTCGATATGTAAAAGCAAATGACGAGTATTATTTGAGTTTAAAAAACGAAACGGCTGTAATGATGCCAAAAAACAAGAAAGAACTTCAAGATCTCTTTCCTGAGAAAAAAGAAGAGATTGCAGTTTACTTAAAAAAGAACAACTTTTCTTTAAAAGATGAAAAGAGTGTTATTGAAATTGCAAAATTCTTGTCGAATTTATAGAATAAACAAAAAAAGCTTCTCAATTGAGAAGCTTTTTTTTGTGCGGATAATAGGAGTACCACCTTACAATTCACTAAATTAACCAAGGTTTCAAACACTCACACAAACTCAACAAATACAATACTTTAAAACAAAGTTAATTTAGATGAATTTCACGACATAAACATTCATCAACTAAATTTGGGGTAGTTATTAGGGGAATGCAATATTATTCTTATCTTTGATAAAAAAATAAATCATGGCAACTGGCAAGTTTAGATTGAAGACTAATAATGATTGGAACACTATTTTTTTTAGGTTCAAACAGGGAAAACAATTCGACATTGAAACCTCTACAGGTATTCAAGTGCCAAAAGGACGATGGAGCGATATAAAACAAGAAATACTAACTACAAAAGAAGTAAGCTTCAAAGATTTAAATGTAAAACTAAAAGAATTTAAAGCCTACATAAGTAAGGAATATGAAGACACCAAACTTGCCGAAAAATTAATTCTGATAAATTCTAAATGGCTCAAAGAAAAAATTGACATTTTCTTTAATCGGGAAACTAAAAACGAAGAAATTAACGAAAACCTGTTTTTTACAAACTATATCAGTTCTTTTATTGAAGAGTCCAAGACCAAAAGAAACCGCAAAGGAACACCAATAAAGCCAAGAACAATACAGCACTACAACACCACCTTAAACAAAGTAATTGCTTTTGAAAAATTCGTAGGCGTTAAATTAAAATTCATAGAAATTGACTTAACCTTTCATAATGCTTTTACTTCTTATCTTGAAAAAGAACAGAAACTTAATCAAAACACTATTGGGGGATATATCGATGATGTAAAATTATTTTGTGGTAATGCAGATAAAAAAGGAATAACCGTTTCTAATGAGTTTAAACTAAGTGAATTTTATTCCCCCAGCAACAAAACAAAGGATATATATTTAAAAGAAGATGAAATTGATTTAATATACAACACCAAATTTGAGCAAGATTATTTAGACAATACTCGAGATTGGTTTATAATTGGGCTACGAACTGGATTACGAATTTCAGATTTTTTAAAACTAACAAAAGAGCATATTGATGATGAATTCATTTATAAAGAAACTGAAAAAACTGAATTTCCAGTAATTATTCCTATTCATAAACAAGTACAAGAAATACTAAAGAAAAGAAATGGAAATTTTCCACGGCAGATAAGCGACCAGAAATTCAATGTTTACGTTAAAGAAGTGGCTAAAATTGCGGGATTGGATGAGCAAACCGAGGGAGCAAAAATGACAGAAATAGAGATTAAGGTTAATGGCAAGAAAGAAACAATACACAGGAAAACTTTTAGCAAATACCCAAAACACGAATTAGTGTCCTCTCACATTTGCAGAAGAACATTTGCCACACTCCTATATGGTAAAATTGACACCCTTACCATCATGAAAATAACTGGACATTTGACCGAAAAACAATTTTTAGGATATATTAAAATTACACCAAAAGAATATGCAGAAAAATTAAAAGCCTTTTGGAAACAACAA
Organism: Flavobacterium sp. CAN_S2; assembly: GCF_015752255.1. Classification (NCBI taxonomy): domain Bacteria; kingdom Pseudomonadati; phylum Bacteroidota; class Flavobacteriia; order Flavobacteriales; family Flavobacteriaceae; genus Flavobacterium; species Flavobacterium sp. CAN_S2. The sequence goes on along the minus strand of NZ_JADOVA010000001.1, from coordinate 1,596,190 downwards.
CAGCTTACTAATTCAGACTCACCAAGTCTTTAAAATTAATCTAAAAATTATTTATTTTAATCAATTAAAATTTATAACATTTGCAAAGCATCAAGAAAGTCAATTTGAAGACTTACCAACCTAGTAGTAGCTCAATACAAAGGTGGTTTAGAATGCGGGACAGTCGTTCAAAATGTTTTGAGAATCCACAATCTTATTTTCATTTTCACGGCATAACTATAGTTTAACCTTAAATTGTTATGTTATATGAATAATTATTCTATTACCTTAAAGTTTGAAAATGAAGCTCAAACTATTTATGCAATCGCATTATCCAAAAATCACTCAACAACCGTTGTAAGAAACAATGAAATTGATTTAGAACAAACCTATTTTATTTCAGTTGTACACACTGAGTTAAATTCATTTTTAGATTTGACAGGCATAACTCCCTTTCAATTAATCTTTTTTGACAGCAATCTAAACTTTGCTGGAGCTTCTTTTAGCACAGGAAATCCAAATCACTTATTTACTATTCAAACTACTGCAAAGTTTATATTATTGATTCCTTTTAGAGAAAAGAAGAAATTAAATGGTTTGGAACGGTTTTATATTAATAATAGAATTTAATCATGACAATTGGCAAACTACTAAGTCTTCCTCTGGAGGAAAGATTTTACCTTTTAATCAAGAATAGAATTAATAATAGCTATATCAATGAAGATGGAGACCTAATCAGTGTGTATTCCTCTTTCGATGTCATAAACAAGGAACTCATAAATAAAGGAATAGATTATAGAGGTAAAACCATAGATGATTTAATCTTAGAAATCAAGAGGCTAAGCATCCAGAGAAGCAGAGAAGATTTTGAAAACCTAAACATAGAAGATTGGAAAAAAGCTGACGGAGAAGTGTGGGAATCAAACAGAACTGATTGGGAACAATTAAATGTCTTAAAGAAATGCGTTTTAGAAATGGCTTTCTATGCACACGATTACCATTATAATAAGATGAACTTGGCTCTAAAAAAAGAATTTAAAAAGATATGTCAGTTTTCTGGTCTATTGAGAAAACACAAGTTTGATTTTTAAAGGGCAATTACCCATTAAGCCAAATGCCCAAATCCGTTGTAGTGGCTGTTACCGGCTGGCTTTATTCTATTAAGTATTGCTTTTTCGTTTGCTGAGTTTTCACCATTCTGAATTTTAAAAGCAAAATTGTCTATATTGTCAATACTTCTCAAAAGCACTTGCTTTCCATTAAAAAAGACGTATATTTTTTCTCCTTCGTTTCTGTTATAAGTAATATAATCATCATAACCCTTAATTGGTATTTTATTCAAGATGATAAGTTTTTCTTTTTTCAATTCGATTTCCCAATTTCTTTCTTTAGCTAAGTTTAATATACTTTCGGTTGCGTTCGGGATTGTAAATTCCACGCGTATTAATTTTAAGCGCAACAATTTAACTACGAATGAAACCATACTTAGAACTAGAAAAATAAGGCTAACTTTTGTAGTCACTTCATTGGATTTAAAATTTGAGAAACTTTGAAAACCTTGAGTGAAAGAAATGATGCTAATAAAAAAGCATAGTAATGAAACTTTGAAGTATATAAATTTCTCAAAGTAATCTAACTGAAGTTTTTCTTTTCTGATAGAATCTAAAATTCGATTTTCTTCCATATGAATTTTTGTAACTTAGTTTGTGCTAAGCTAGCCGGTAAAGTCCCGCGGCTTAGCGAGGTTTGGGACTACATTAAGATTTATTTTTCGGTTGAACACTAATTTTCCAAATACAAAACTAACTTTAAATTAAGCCTAAAACCCAAATCTTGCGAAACCGCTGTTGTGTGCAGTTTTATTTTTTGATCTTCCCAAACTCAAATTCATGCTTTTTATCATAACCTGCGAAACTGCTTTTTACGATGAAACTTTCAGGATCAGCATCTGGTAAAATTTCATTCTCATTTAGAACTTTAACTTTTGTCTTTCCCCAATGTTCATCAATCGGTTTAAAATCAATTATGTCATTAAGTTTTATTGTGTCATTTCCATGAATTAAAATATCCCCCGCTTTAGCCCAAGGATAACTAATAAGCTCAATTTTATTTGGGTCAACGCCACTTATTTCACAACTGTTTAGATTATCGTAAAAGCCAAAAAAATAGGCTGAATTTTTATCTTTAAAGATATAATTGCCAACAAATGTGAAAGTGTTTGGGTCAATATTTTTGATAAGTTCTCCATCAATGAAAAGATGACTTTTATCTTTTGCGAAAAGAAAATCGCAGTCGCAATTAAACTCTATTTTTTTAAAAGTTTTTGCATCTGCGTTGGCAACTAATCTTTTATAATTTCCACTTCCTTCATTCCAACCTAACATATAAACCTTATCATCTTTTACTAAATAGTCTCGTTCTTGACAACTAATTGTCATTACATATAGAATTGATAGGAATATTATTTTTTTAAGCATAGTTTCTATTGTACGTAAAAATTGCACACAACGTTCCCGCGCTACAAGCAGTTTGGGACTAAATTAAGCCCATTTTTCGGATTTGCCAAATCTTCCAAATACAAAACCAACTTCAAATTAAGCCTAATATCCAAATTGCTTGTAGCGTGTGTTGGCAGGCGTTTATTATTTAATTGCATCAAGCTCTCCATAAGTATATGATTTGTACTCAATACCAAATCTCTTTGCATTTTCTTCCACGGTTGTATCAAAACCTGCTTCCATTCTACGCTTGTTTACATTTATTGAATCTTCAATAGGTAAAACGTAAATGAAGTTCTTCTTTTGTCCTGTTTTTTCGTTAGTTATTTGTTTCATTGCTAATTGTGTCCCATAAATTTGTTCTTTATGTTCTCCTGTTAACTTTCTGTCCAACATCATTGCTACTAAATTAAAAGGCACTTCATTATTTTTTCCAGCTTTTTCAATAATTGGATAATATTCAGATATTTTGTCAGGATTATGTTGAATTACGTAAAAGACAGCAGTGTTTTCTGGAACTCCAACCAAAGATTTCCCAGGATAACCATAATTCTTAACAATAATTTTTACTTTTTCGAAATTTTCTTTGTCAGTTTGTTCAATAATTTTGAAAATATCTTGATAAAGAATTTCTACAGTTGTATTTGTAAGTTTTGCAATTTCCTCTTTTCTTTCTTTAATTGTATTATTGTCAGCGAATTCACGATAAATTTGGTCTGTAAAAAGGATAGTTTGTAATTCTTTTTTAAGTTTCTCGTTATATTTAGTTTGAGAATTACAATTCACTGTAAAAAACAAAAGACCTAAAATTAATAAAATGTTGTTTTTCATATGTTTGGTGAAGTTAAATGTATGCCAACGTCCCTCGGCTTTGCTCGGGTTTTGGGAGTAAGTTAAGATTTTTCTTTCGGATTATCACTTTTAATTCAAGTACAAGACCAACTTCAAATTAAGCCGAATTCCTGAATCCGGCAAAACCGCTGTTATCTGTAGTCATTTCTTATTTTGCTAATTCCATTTCTGTAATTCTGGATAAACATATCTATATTTTTTTTATCCATGCAATAATCATGAATATTATAAACAAATTCATTTACACTGTCAGTTTCAATTTCGTTTTTAAAATATTTAATTTTTTTTAAACCGTTTGGAATCGCAGTTAATACTGTTGGAAAACCGTTATTTTGATATGACACATTTTCTGGAGTAAGTACAGAAAGTGGAATTATCCATTTTTGTAAACTTTTATTATAATTTTCGCCAATGTAGATTATCAAAGATTTAGATTTTTGGTCAAAGTATGCTTTCTGATCAACTTCGATTTGATTGGAACCTTCAGGACAATTGTTTATACTTTCTACAACTAATGAAATATCATTTGAATTTTTACATGATATAAATGCAAACATTAAAAGAATTACTAAAGTTGATTTCATCGATTTTCTATGATTACAGATAACGTCTTGGCACTACAGCGGGTTTGGGACTAAATTAAGCCCTATTTTCGGATTTGCCAAATCATCCCAAATACAAAACCATCTTTCCATTAAGCCCAATGCCCAAATCCGTTGTAGTACCTGTTGTGCGATCGTAATTTTATTTAGTCAAGCTCATTATTTCAATTAGTGATTTATATATTCCATCATAATAGTTATCATTTTTGAAATTCGGAATCATTATTTCCGCTATGATTTTATCACAGTTTTCGTCAGTTAAGTATTTTTTTGAAATATACGTTGTTGATATTCTCACCAATCTTAATTTTTTACTAAAAACTATAATTACACCGCTTTTTTCAAAAACGCCTCCGATTTTCCAATCTATTAGTTTATTGTGTGAAAATTCGTTGATATTTTTATTTGGATACAATTCGTCAATTGATAAAATTACGATTTCCATTCGGTTTCTATTTCTAATTTCTTTAGCTATTTCATTAATTTCTTTGCTTTGTTCTGTTGTAAAAATTGAATCAATTTCTACAAGATTTGAAAAAGGTAAAATAAATGATTTGTTGATTTTAAATGATTTACAAGTTTTGTTTAATTCTCTTGTTAGTTTATAATTTAAGCAATTATAGTCAGTTATGTAATTTTTAGGATTTTTTTTTATATTATTCAGTAAATATTCTGTTAGTAATTTCGAATATATTTCAGCTTGTTTTAATAAAATTGTGTCAGATTCAACATTCTTATGTGAATTAATTGAATCACAAATTTTTAGCGATAAATCCGAAATAGTTTGTCCGTTGGAATTTATACTTATGAAAACTAAATAAAGTAGAATTAGAAATTTTCGGTTTCTCATTTTTCGGTTTTTCGATTATGTCGCACAACGTCTTGGCACTACAGCGGGTTTGGGACTAAATTAAGCCCTATTTTCGGATTTGCCAAATCATCCCAAATACAAAACCATCTTTCCATTAAGCCCAATGCCCAAATCCGTTGTAGTGGCTGTTATAGGCTGTGCTTTTTCTGTACACTTAAATTTCACTCTAATAAACTTTTTATTTCGGTTCCCAATATTTCGCCACCGTTTAAATATACTGTTATTGTCCCTGCCAATATTAGAAGCATTACAGGTGATAATATTACAATTAAATAAAAAAAGGTTTTGTTTATTTTTCTCGATTTATATTTGGCAACTAATTTATATATGCGTTTGTTTTTTATATAAGTATAATGAACCAAATAAAATATTATTGATAAAAGCGAAAACACACCAATCTTTATAATTGTCTTTCTATTTTGGATTTCATTTATAAATACTTTGTGTTCAAGAAATGTTATTATCGGTAAAAAAATAACGAAAGCCAAGAAAAAATAAAATATGCTTATATATGCGACAATTTTAAATTTTGCAGGGTCATTTTTTCGGATATATTCTTCGAAGAGTTTGGCAAAAATTAAGTCCATCATAATTATTTTCTGTTCGTTTTTTTTTCAGCATAGCCTATAACGTTCCGCGGCTTGGCACAGTAGCGGCTGCGTGAACGATTATTTCTTGTTAAGATAAGATTTTCCAGCGGAAAATCGAACGTGATTTTTATTGATTTGTAGCTATTGTGCTAAACCGCTGTTAACTGCTGGCTTTATAATTCGGCTCTAATTTTTTCTTTTTCAAGCCAAATAATTAATTCCTTTCTGATGTCATTTTTTTCAGAGATATGCATTTCGGTATTATTTGGTAGCGACCATTTATTTAAAGAATCAAAATAAATAAGTATGTCGAATTGACTCACTCCAGAAATTTCGAATTCAATTTCACATAATCTTTCTTTTTCAACGTAATAAATTGTTCCAGATCGTCCATCTGGCTTAATAATGAAGCCGTCTTTTTTGAGAATTTCTGTGACTTTATCTTTTTTCCACGGTTGAACTTTCCATTCGTCTATCTGCTTTTGTGGAATATGAGTTACATATAGATTTTCTGAAATTTTTGTTTCAGTCCAACCTTCAGGAAGTTTATGATTTTCGTTATCCATATTTAATAATTCGATTGGTTTAAGCGCAAAGATTGTAGCTTGCAGTTAACGTTCCGCCGCTTCTCGTCAGTTGCGAGCTTCGGAACGAATTATTTTCTGTTAAAGATAAAAATTCTTGCGAAACGCAAACGTGAACTTACCACAAAATTCGCAATTGCGAGAAACGGCTGTTAGCGGATAGCCCTTTTACCTTTTTTAGGAAATTTATTAATTCTGAATACTATATATTATTTTCTTTTCAGAAAGATTAACTACACTAATAGATAAATCTTTGTTTAGTACAAATACATTTTTACCGTTTTTAGAGTAAACAATCGCTTGTCTTGGTTCATTAAATCCTGTTATCACTCCAATATTAGTTAGTGTTGGTACATCAATTATTGAAAGAGAATTATCTTCTTTATTTCCACTCAATAAAATGTTTTCATCTGAAGATAATGATGCGCCATAAGGATCTTTGCCTACAGAAATTGTTTTAGCGATTATACCTGTATTTAAATTAACTACTGCAATGGAATTGGAACCACTATTAGCAGCAAATAATGTTTCACCATCTTTAGTAATAGAGATAGCTCTTATTTTGCTAAAACCAGTAATAGTTGTATCGATTTTTAAAGTTGCTGCGTCCACAACCGAAATAGCGTCGCTGGCAAAATTGGTCACGTAAATCTTTGTATTTGTTGCGTTTAATTTAATACCTTGTCTTGGTTCGGCAAAACCTGTTATTATTTTTTTTACCGATTTACTTGAAAGGTCAATTACCGTTACTGTATTTGTTGCCTCATTATTAATATAAATTTCTTGACCATTGTTGCTAATTGCTGAACCAAATGCTCCAAAGCCTACTGCATATTTTTCAATGATTTTAAATTTCTTTGTTTCCAGTACAGTTAAAAATCCGGTGCTGCTGTCAGTGATGTAAAACTTCATTCCATCAGGCGAAAAAATGATGTTTCTTGGACTAATGAATCCAAATATCTTTTTTATTAATTTACGAGATTTTAGATTATAAACACTTACAAAATTTACGTCGCTGTTTGATGCTAATGCAATATTTTCGGTTGGACTTATTGCTAAAGAATTATTTTTTATGTTGCCGTCAAAGATTTGTTGCGCTTGAGTTTTGGTAGCAATAATACTAAAGAATAGTATTAACATTCCAATTTTGAATTCATTTTTCATATTTTTAATTTATTAGTTTGTTAAAGTTGTTACAGCCCAAAGTGCAGCAGTTGCTATAATCACCCATAGAATTACACCTTGAATTAATGGTTTAAATCCAACAGAAGATATTGTTTTTCTGTTCAATCCACATCCTATTAAAAACAAGGTAAGCGTTAATCCTGCTTTTGCAAAATTTGTTAAATAATGATTGTATTGTTGAACAAAAGGAATATAGGTATTTGCAATCATTGCAAGAACAAATAATCCAATAAAGTAAGGAATTTTTATTTTACTGTCTTTATTTTTAAAAATAAAAGTTGATAAAAAAGCAACAGGAATTATCCATAATGCTCGTGCTAATTTAACAGTTGTAGCAATCTCTAAAGCTTGCGGACCATATTTATTTGCTGCACCTACAACTGAACTGGTATCGTGAATAGCAATTGCACACCACATTCCAAATTGTGATTGTGATAAATTTAACTGATGCCCAATAAAAGGAAATAAAAATAAGGCTACAGAATTTAGAATAAATATGGTTCCTAATGCAACCGATATCTGTTTTTCTTCTGCCTTTATTACAGGAGAAATAGCAGCAATAGCACTTCCACCACAAATGGCTGTTCCAGCTGATATTAAATAAGAAGTCTTTTTTTCTATCTTTAAAAACTTACCCATAAAGAAACCAATTACTAATGTTCCAATAATAGAAACTATTGTAAATAAAATACCTTCTTTACCCGCTTTTAATGCACTTGTAACATTCATTCCAAAGCCCAAACCAACAACAGAAACCTGTAATAATATATGAGTTGCTTTATGATTTAGATGTAAATATGGATGTCCAATAAATTGCGCAATTATTAAACCCATAAGTAAGGCAATTGGCGGTGATATTAATGGAGACAAGCAGAATACAACTGCTAATAAAAAAATCACTTCTCTAGTGGTTATACTTTTGTCTAATAAATTTTTGAATCCTTTTTGATTTTCCATCTTACTTTATATATTATTGTTGGTACAAATTTCTGGAAATAAAGGATATGTTGGAAATTGTAAAAAGTTATGCGTCATTACTTAAAGTTATAATGATTGGCAAATTTCATAAATAATTCGGGTAAAGCCTCAACTTGACCTTGTTGTTGGATAAAGTAAAAACTCCTTTCGATAGATAAATTTTGAACATCTATTATTGTAAATTTATTTTCTTTAAGTTCTTTGTATATGGAATGTAATGATATAAAAGCCATAGTGTTGCTGTGAAGTATATAATTTTTAATACTTTCAGTGCTGCCTAATTGCATTTCAATTTTTAAATCTGAAATTTTTACATTCAAAGATTTTAAATGATGTGCAATAACTTCTAGTGTTCCTGATCCTTGCTCGCGAAACAAGAGAGGAATGTTTTTTAGCTCATCAATAGTAATGTTTTGTCTTTTTGAGAGAGGATTTGTGCTATTTGAAACTAAAACAATTTCGTCTTTGACAAATTCAGTATATTTTAGATAGGCCTTTTTGGATTTTCCTTCTATAATACCCAAATCAATTTCATTTTTTTGCAGCGCAATTTCAATTTGTTCTGTATTATTAGCTTCTAAAGAAACGATAAGTTGGTCAAATTTTTTATGAAACGATGCTAAAATTTCAGGTAAAAGATATTGAGCAATTGTTGTACTCGCACCAATTCTTAATTTTCCGTTGAAATTTTGAGAAAGAGAATTAATTTCAAATTCTAAATTACGATAGGTTTCAAATATTTTTTCGGTATGAGAAAATAATATAATTCCTGCTTTTGTTAATTTTACCTTTGAGCCATTTCTTTCAAAAAGTTTAGTTTTCAGAAAACTTTCAATTTCTTGTATGTGTTTTGAAACTGCTGGCTGCGTAATAAATAATTCTTCGGCAGCTTTTGTAAAATTAAGTCGTTTTGCTACTTTGTGAAATACTTGTAAACGAAAATCAAACATTATTATAGGATTAAGTTATTTTACTCATTTTTTCTTGAGTTCTCCAAGGGTTTCCGCTAACGGTTCTCGGCTTTGCGAGGTTGCGAACTTCGTTACCGATTACTTTCCGCTAAGATAAAATTTCTTGCGAAACGTAAACGTGAATTTACCAGAAAATTCGCAATCTTGCAAAACCGATGTTGTAGGCTGCCCTTTTTTCACAATTTTACCCACTTGATTTTGTTTTTTTGTCTACAAAGGTTACTTTTGCACCATTATTATGAAAAACACTACTTCATTTATTAAAGTTACTCCGCCTTGATTTATAGTCTTTAAATCGAGGAATTATTTCCAAAACTATTTATCGAAAAATTATTCGATGCTTTTTCAGTATATGAAATTGCATCACAAACTATTTATATTATTTTATGAAAAAAGTATTTAACTTATTTGATTTATCGCAAAAGGTAAATTATAAAACAGAAATTTTATCGGGTTTAACAGTTGCCTTAGCTCTTGTTCCCGAAGCAATTGCGTTTGCAATGATTGCAGGATTTTCGCCACTTACAGGATTGTATGCGGCATTTGTTATGGGATTAGTAACAGCCATTTTAGGTGGAAGACCTGGAATGATTTCGGGTGCAACTGGTGCTATTGCTGTCATTTTTCTTGGCTTGATTTTAGAATTGCGTACTGCTTTTCCTGATATTACTTCGGAAACAATCCTTCAATATGTTTTTGCAACCGTCATTATAGCAGGCATTTTACAGATTTTAGCAGGAGTTTTGCGATTGGGAAAATTTATAAGATTGGTTCCACATCCGGTAATGTTTGGTTTTGTAAACGGCTTAGCGATAATAATTTTTATGGCACAATTTCCTAATTTTTATCAAAAAGGAACGCATAACTTGTTAGAAGGTTCTTCTATGCTTATTATGTTAGGATTAACTTTATTAACAATGTTTATTATTTGGGGATTGCCAAAACTAACCAAAGTTGTACCTTCTTCTTTAATTGCAATTTTAGTTGTTGCTGGTATTGTAATTGGTTTTGGTGTTGATACAATGACTGTTGGTGATACACTCAATGCTGGTGAAAGTATAAAAGGAGGATTTCCGCCTTTAACTATACCCAATATTCCTTTTGACTTTGCTACTTTGAAAATCATTTTTCCTTATGCGTGTATTGTTGCTGGAGTTGGTTTAATTGAAAGTTTATTAAGTTTGAATTTGATTGATGAAATTACTGAAACTCGTGGAAGTGGTAATAAAGAATGTGTAGCACAAGGAATAGGAAACATTGCTTCTGGTTTCTTGTCTGGAATGGGTGGTTGTGCTATGTTGGGACAAAGTTTGATTAATATTTCAGCAGGCTCAAGAGCAAGATTAGCAGGAATTGTTGCATCAATAACATTGTTGATATTTATAATGTTTGGTTCTGATTTGATTGTTCAGTTACCTATGGCTGCTTTGGTAGGCTTGATGTTTATGGTTGCTATAGGAACATTTGAATGGGCAAGTTTAAAAACTTTTAAAAAAATGCCTTGGTCTGATGTTATTGTGATGGTTTTGGTAACTTTGATTACTGTCTTTACACACAATTTGGCAATCGCGGTTTTGATTGGTGTCATTTTGGCTGCCTTGGCATATTCTTGGGAAAATGCAAAACGTATTCGTGCAAGAAAATATGTAGACGAAAATGGCATTAAACATTATGAAATTTTTGGGCCTTTATTTTTTGGTTCGGTTGCAGGATTTTCTGAAAAGTTTGAAGTATTAAACGACCCAAATGAAGTGATTATTGATTTTAAAGAAAGTCGAGTTGCAGATATGTCAGCCATTGAAGCGTTGAATGTTATTACGCATCGTTACCATAAAATTGGCAAAAAAGTACATTTACGACATTTAAGTAAAGATTGCATAAAATTACTGAATAAGGCAGAAGCGATAATTGATGTGAATATTATGGAAGACCCAACATATAAATTGGTTATTGATAAAGTATAATACACTAAAAAGGCATTTCGGTTTATCGAAATGCCTTTCTCTTTTGACCTTTATACGTGAACTAATAATTTTCTATTTTTCTTTATGCGTTCTGTTTGGTTAGGGTTGCCTACAACTTGTATATACCAGCCATTAAATAGCTCCAATTCACCCAAATATGGAGGGCTTTGTGCCATAAAAGGTGCTGTTATTTGTTTAGCTAAAATATAAAAAAAACATTACAAATCATCAAATGGACTTTTTATTTGTTGAATATTTTTCGTACTAACGTGCGTATAAATTTCTGTGGTTTTACTACTGTTATGACCTAATAATTCTTGTATATACCGCAAATCCGTTCCACTTTCTAATAAATGTGTGGCATAACTATGTCTCAGCCAATGTAAACTTACTGGCTTATTTATTTTAGTTTTTGTTAAGGCTTGTTTCAGTACATTTGACAAACTACGTTCATCGTATTTTGTATTTTCTATTTGTCCTTCAAAGAGCCAAGTTTTGGGTTTATAACCTATATAATACTCCCTAAGCATTGCTAAAATCTTAATAGATAATGGAACAATTCTGTCTTTTTTACCTTTGCTTTGTCGGATGATTATAATTCCCCTTTTAGAATCAATATCAGTTGGTTTTAGATTTAAAAGTTCACTTCTACGCAAACCACAACTGTACACCAATGAAAGCATCGTTTTGTGTTTGATGTTGGAATGTGCATTTAAAATCAATTTGACTTCTTCTTTACTCAAAACATTGGGTAATATTTTGGCACGTTTGGGACGATGTATTTTGTCAATCTCTATTTTAGTCCCCCTTATAGTTGTAAAAAATAATTTAATAGCATTGACGATTTGATTTTGATATGAAGAAGAAAGATTATTTTTAAGGATATAGTCGTTGTTGTAAACAATTACATCCTCATTAGTGATTTCGGCAATGGGTTTTTCTCTATAGAATATCAAAAAGGATTTTAAGGCTTCTGAATATGTTTTGATGGTGTTCGGACTGTATCTTTTAGATGATAGCCATTGCATAAATTTCTTTATTTGTTCTGTTCCTTCATCTGATGGTAATGAGTTTGAAAGTGGAACTAATTGAAATCGTTCTCTATTTTCGATGGTGTCTGGAAGATGCCAAACACGTAATGTTTGACTCCACCGAGAACCTTCCAGCTTTTTTATTCGAGTTATAAATTCAACATTTTTTTCAAAAAAGACAGTTATTCTTTTTTCTTTATTATGAGTGATAATTTTCGCTTCCCAATTCATAATCATAGCTTTAGTTCTTTACTAAAGTAACGAATTATTCTTATATATCTAAAATGACTTGTTTTTAATTATTCTTTACATATAAATGGAATTGATAAAGCTCCAGCTAACCGCCAAGTGCATTCATCTAGCTTAGAAGACAATATAAGCCTCAATAATCAAGTATGATTTAGACAATACCATCGGTATCCGTGACCCCCACCAAAAATATGCTCCGCCTAATATTAATGGACGGGCATATTTCGTGAGCTATGAGGGCTTAAAATTTAACTAAAACGTCATTATTCATCGCTACTGAGAAGACTTGTCAGGGAGCTTAAAATCATGTATATTTCCATGATTTAGAGTTAAGAACTGACACAAAACCTAGTTCTGCTTCTATCTACATAATTCAATAGACGGGTTCTATACTTCTATGAAGCAATTTTATTTTTAGTATCTAATTCAGAGTATTCTATTGTTAGGTTTGGCGATTCTCCAAGCAATTCTTTGAACTGGCTTTTCATAAACTCTTTTAATTCCACCACATTGCTACTGGTGGTCAGAATGCAATCGTGGAGCGTAAACACTGGAATCTTACCTTTGTGTAATTTATCATATTCTCGGGCTATTTTATCTATCATAACCTTTGCTTCAAACTGAAAGCATAAATAAGACAATTTCTTGTGTCTATTGTCTAAATTCCAATTTAATTCTTCACTTTGAGCATCTTTAAATTCATTGATAAATTTATGAATTGTTGGGTACAATTCTTTAAATACTAATTGTTCAAATTTATAAGAACTTGATTTCGCAAATAACATAGATAGTAGCCCCTTTTTAGCAAATTTTTTAAGTTCTTTAAGGTCACCATCAAAATAATGGTTAAACTGCTTATTGAATTTGTATTGGTAATATTTCAATACTTTATTATAGTCCTTTCCCTCGGATTCATAAAAAGATTGGTCTAAAATCAAGTTGCTAAATTGCTCATAAAGCTTACCGCTCTTAACAGCATGTCCAAACTCCTGAAGCTCCGTTTTATCTAGGTCTCCCGTGATTTTATCGAAGATATAAATGATACTATTAGAATACTGGTAATCGGTTAATTTACTTAAAATTTTATTAAGGTAATAGCCCATAGTAATATAAAGAAAGAAAGGAACGGCTGAGGAAATGTCGACCTCCGCCAAGAATTCTCCCTGATACTGTAAATATTTACGGGATTTTTTCGACAGCCTTGTAATGTTTGAGTGAACTCTCCCATCAGTCTTTGTTTTCAAGGTTATTGTATGCTCTCCGTTCATTATATTTACTATGTTTTTGGCGTTCCTAAGGCGTTTCTTTTTTACTAGAGAATTTGCTTCTTCTATCGCATCAGAGGGGCTAGAAACGGCTAATTTCCCATTATTGAAATACTTAGTTAGAAAGTAATAATTGAGTCTTATCGCCTCATTATTTGAAGTGTTTACGAATTTTTGCTTATACTTATTGATTAGTTTGTAATCAGTGATAGTATAGAGTTCAAAACCTCCATTGAAATAATAATCAGTTAATCGATACTCAAATGGGTTTTTTCCAACTTCATAACGATAACCGTTCAAAATATTACCTGTTCCGCTGTTATTCTCAAGCAAAAAATCGATGTATTGGTGGTAATTCCGACCTATTAATCGCTCCAAAAATCTTGAATCCAGCCCCACCTTGCTCAAATTATCTTTTTCATGACCTAATAGCATCACTAAATGAACAATTAGATAGGCACGGTCAAAGTCAAAATTAAAATTGGGTTTGTATTTATTGACCAAATATTCAAGGTTTAGTTTTTTTGGTTTTAGTATATAATATGTTTTCATTTCTTTATTCTATTTTTTTGACATAGCAGAGCCACTACGATATGGCTATACCGCTATGTATTGTTATTTAAAAGATTAAGTTTGGACAGATTTGTCCCTGTGAAGTAGTCCTATATTTTGCCTGTTTCTAGAAAACAGACAACATAAAAGGATTTAAAAGGGGGCTTTATAGCCTTCTGAAGATGGCCTCCAAAATTCGCCACTCCAAAATTTGCCCCAAAGCATATTGCTGTCATAGTATACCCGATGCTCGATTTTTAGGGCTGGGAGTTTTCCGTTGTTCTTCAAGCGGTCCAATTTGCTAAGAGAGATGTTTAGAAACTTCGCCGTTTCTTTTCGAGTTAGAACTTCTTGAAATTCGCTCTTCGGTTTTAACAGAATAATTTTGTTCTCTTTTTGAGGTTCTTCATTAACTGCATTTTTGATTAGCTGTTGTAAGTCGCTAACTTTTAGCTGGATTAACAACAAATTTTCATCCTCTCTCATTATGCTAAAGTGTTAAATTTATCCATAATAACACTCCTCTGATAGAATACTCTTTTTCCAATTTTTTTGGCTTCAAGTATATTATCTCTATTCCATAAAAAAAGTGTCGTGTAAGATACTTTAAGCATCTTAGCAACTTCTTCCCGAGTTAGAAGTTCCGGAGCTTCAATTTGAGGGTTGAGCTGAATCACCTTAGTAATCTTTGTGATTTCTTCTTTTACAGCATCTTTGATTAACTGTTCTAAGTCACTAACTCTTAGTTGGACTAATAAATTTTCTTTGTTGTCTATCATTTCATATACATTTACAAATGACTTCGTTGTCATTTTATAGTGCAAATATAGACTCGTGGAGTTCCGAGAAATAATTGAAAAATTCCGAAAAATCGGAAATCAGTTTTTAAAGACATTGTCGTACTTTCTAATTCGATCAGGATTTTCTGCTTTAGTAGAGAAACTGTTTTTTTCAATAAGTTTGTCGTAGATGAATTCTTTTATTAAGCCATTATTAAACATCCATTCCATAAATTGCTTATGCTTAATTTTTACCATTTTTCCATCTCTTTTTAATCTATGAAAAAGGTAACTTAAATCATTATACTCATCATTTATTTCATGTTTTAGATAATATCTGAAATTTTCAAAATCTTTGTCGTTATAAAAAACATTTTTCCAAATATCAATAGGAGTTTCTTTAATATTAGTTTGAACTACTTTTTTCTCATTCTTGTTTTTTATAAAATCTTTATATTTATGAGAATAGAAATAGTCGAATTTATTTTTCTCTTCAACAAAGGAGTAAAACTCTTTATGTATATAATCATAAATGGACATCAATTTAAAGGTAACACAAAAATATATGTATGCAAATGAAAACTCTTTTTCATAAGCTAGTTTATAGAAATCAGGGGACATATCTACATACATGTTCCTAAATATGGATGCGCTATGAAAGTCAAAATTGTAATCTAATGTTTTCTTCAAACCATCAATTATTTTATTGATTTTTTGTTTTTTAACTAGGTCACTAGAAGGATGTGAATAAATGTATTTATAAAAGATATTATTGTTTTCAAAATCCTCTACAATCAAGTCAAAAAAAGGACTGACATCATTTAAAACCACTAAAATATTTTTGTCGCCATCTTTCAATGATTCGAGATATTGATAAAAATTTATACCTAAATGACCAAAAACGAAATCAGTAAACAAAGTATAATATTTGCCGTTTAGGGCATAAACTAAAAAATCTATTGCTTCTTCGGTATTTTCTAAATTGTATGTCTTGTCGTCAGTATTTATTATGCTTAAATTATTATTTTCTGTTTCTCCCATAATTATTTTTTTCTTCTCTTTTCAATACAATTGTAATTGCTAAACTCATGGTGGAATTTTTATTTGCAAACAATATCCCAAATATATAGATTTTGTTTGTACGCCTTAGTAATTTATGTACTTCCGCCAGAAAAACATTTTACGCATATCCTTATGATTAGTCCTATAATATATAAGCCTCCCACTAGTCGTGTTTTGCCCCTATCCCCCCAATTTTGAATCCATTTCAGTTTCAAAGCTAGAAACTAAATAGTTTTTCAAATAATTGATAGAGATTTTTCTTGAAATATAAAGCGAATATTGACAATTGAGAGCAAGAAACCACACCACACTAAAAGCTTAGTAAATATTAAGATTCAGTATCTGCAATAATCTGGTAGAATGTGAAAAATGAATTGGAACTAATATATAGTATAATGGTAATTTTATGATACAATCCAGCAGGGTAGATATTTTCTTGAGAAGAGTCTGTAGCAGGAAAGTATTTTTAGATTAAAATAGGTTAATTTACATACAGAACTAAGAAACGGGGTTGTTCTTAGGGGAATACATAAAACAAAAAAGACTTAAAAAACTGATTTACAGCTATTTAAGTCTTAATATTTGTGCGGATAATAGGACTCGAACCTACACGCCTTGCGGCACCAGATCCTAAGTCTGGCATGTCTACCAATTTCACCATATCCGCGCAATTGTGGGTGCAAAGATACACTTAACTTCCAATTTTCAAAACAATTTTGATAAAAATTATTCATACTCTTTTTTGTACTTTTGAAATATAAACAAAATTCAAATAATGGAAAATATTAAAGCATACGTTCAAGAACACAAAGACCGCTTTATCAACGAGTTAATCGAATTATTAAAAATCCCATCCGTAAGTGCTGACACCGCTTATTCTCACGATGTTTTTGAAACAGCTGATGCCGTAAAAGCCAGTTTAGAAAAAGCAGGCTGTGATTTTGTTGAAATTTGTGATACTCCAGGGTATCCAATCGTATATGGCGAAAAAATCATAGACCCAGCATTACCCACCGTTTTAGTCTACGGACATTATGATGTGCAACCACCAGATCCACTCGAATTATGGACTTCTCCACCTTTTGAACCCGTAATCAAGAAAACCGAAATTCATCCTGAAGGCGCCATTTTTGCCCGTGGATCCTGTGATGACAAAGGCCAAATGTACATGCACGTAAAAGCATTAGAATATATGGTTCAATCCAATACTTTGCCTTGCAACGTGAAATTTATGATTGAAGGCGAAGAGGAAATTGGTTCCAAAAGTTTGAGTTGGTTTGTGGAACGCAATCAGGAAAAACTAAAAAATGATGTGATTTTAATTTCGGATACCGGAATGATTTCTAATCAGCAACCATCAATTACAACAGGTTTGCGTGGATTAAGCTATGTAGAAGTTGAAGTTACGGGACCAAATCGCGATTTACATTCTGGATTATACGGAGGTGCTGTTGCCAATCCTATCAATGTGTTGGCTAAAATGATTGCTTCGCTTCATGATGAAAACAACCACATTACCATTCCTGGTTTCTATGATAATGTAGAAGAACTATCCTTGGAAGAAAGAGCTGAAATGGCCAAAGCGCCTTTCGATTTAGAAAACTATAAAAAAGCACTAGACCTTAATGACGTTTATGGCGAAAAAGGTTATGTGACGAACGAAAGAAATTCCATTCGTCCTACACTGGATGTCAACGGAATCTGGGGTGGTTACACCGGAGAAGGCGCCAAAACAGTAATTGCCAGCAAAGCTTTCGCTAAAATTTCGATGCGTTTGGTTCCAAATCAAGATTGGGAACAAATCACCGAATTGTTTACCAAACATTTCACAAGCCTTGCTCCTGCCGGCGTTACCGTAAAAGTAAAACCACATCATGGCGGACAAGGTTACGTAACCCCAATAGACAGCATTGGCTACAAAGCCGCAAACATGGCGTATACTGAAACCTTTGGCGTTCCCGCAATTCCGGTGCGTTCCGGAGGAAGTATTCCTATCGTAGCGTTATTCGAAAAAGAACTAAAAAGCAAAACTATTCTAATGGGATTTGGTCTGGACAGCGATGCCATTCACTCGCCAAACGAACACTTCGGAATCTTCAATTACCTCAAAGGAATTGAAACCATTCCGTTGTTTTACAAATATTTTGTGGAGTTGTCAAAATAAATTCCTTTCATTAAAAACTAAATCCGCTCTAAACAGGGCGGATTTTTTTTGGGCGTTTCCACCATTTCACTACCGTTCTAGCGTGGTCAGGCTGTCCGTTCTCAATCTTTTTATTTTTTAAAACAAAAAAATAAAAAGGATTTCCACTTCCATCCTTAACGCAAACCGCTGACTATCAAAATATTTTTTCTTTAAAATTTGTTTATTTCAATTTTTATTCTACATTTGTAGAGCAATGTTTTAATCTGTAGAAATGAAAAATCAAAATCAATATATAATTATAATCCTTTTAATATGTATAAGCCTAACCAGCTGCAAAATTAATCAAACCAAAAACGGATTAAAAACTGGAAAATGGATCCAAACCGAAAAATTCATGAACATCGAATCTGTCGCAACAGGAAGATACAAAAAAGGAGATAAAATTGGAACTTGGAAAGAATTTATGAGCGATCGACTACTTTCTAAAGAAAAATATAAAAAAAATAGTTGCCACGTCATCAAATATCACAATACTGGAAAAATTCAACAAATAGGATTTTCTGATAAAGCCATTATAAATTCAAAAATAGAATGGCTACCCACAGGAGAATGGACATTTTATGACTCCGAAGGCGTTTTGCTAGGCACCAAAATCTATGAAAAAGGAATACCCATTCAAGAAATGTGCACCAAATAAAAAATAAACATGCAACAACTAACGAACGCCGAAGAACAAGTAATGGAACACCTTTGGAAACTCGAAAAAGCCTTCATGAAAGACTTGCTTGAAGCTTATCCAAAACCAAAACCCGCAACCACAACCATTGCTACTTTATTGAAAAGAATGATTGATAAGCAATTTGTAGCCTACAATGAATTTGGGAACTCTCGGGAATATTATCCTTTGGTCAAAAAAACCGATTATTTCTCGAAACACGTCAACGGATTGATTAGTAATTTCTTCAACAATTCGGCATCACAATTCGCCTCTTTCTTTACCACCGAAACCAATTTATCGCAAACGGAATTGGAAGATCTCAAAAAAATAATAGACAGTGAAATTTTAAAAAAGAAAAAATGACCGACTTTCTAATCAAATCGACAATTACTTTATTCGTGCTACTGGCAGTGTATTATTTGTTTTTGGAAAAAGAAAAAATACACGTTTTCAATAGGTTTTACTTGTTGTTCAGTCTTGTTTTCTCGATGGTGATTCCATTCATAACTATTGAAGTCATTCAGGAAATAGCACAACCTACAGTCAATCCGGGAAATATACAGATACTGCAAGGAAGCGCTGTAATACTGGAGGAAACCAACTATTTGGAAATAGGATTATGGAGTTTGTATGCTGCAGTAACACTCGTTTTGGCGGTACGTTTTTTCAGTAATATCATCAAGATTTCTTCTAAAATGAAATTGAATACACCAATTGAATATAAAAATGCTAAATTGATTTTGGTTCCCGAAAAAACGTTGCCACATACTTTCCTGAATACGATTTTCATTAACGAAACGGAATACAACAACCGTCAAATTGAAGCTGAATTGTACACTCACGAATTAACGCATGTAACCCAAAAACACACTTTGGATATTTTATTCATCGAACTATTGAAAACTGTTTTTTGGTTCAACCCTATTTTTATTTTTTACAAAAAAGCCATACAACTCAACCACGAATTTCTTGCCGATGAGAAAGTCGTGACCTCCTATAACAATGTTCCGTTCTACCAATCTTTATTACTATCGAAAGCGAACGAGAACCAAACTTTTTACTTGGCCAGTAATTTGAATTATTTAATAACTAAAAAACGATTACTCATGATGACAAAAACCACATCAAAAAACATTTCAATACTTAAGAAAATAGCAATTGCTCCAGTACTTGCAGCACTATTATTTTCTTTATGTATAGAAACTGTTGCACGAGAAAAGAACAATACTATCGTACAACAGCAACCAATTTTAAATAAGAAGATTGCAACAGCCAAAAGTGAATTGCAGCAAATTGAAAAGTCAGAAAGACGAAGTGACACTATAAAAAGAAAAAAACTAGAGGTTGTAAAAATTAAGAATGAAGATTTTACTAAAATTGGTAGTCTTTATTTTAATGATAAAGGCTCCATAGACATTAACGGTAATCCTGCAAATGACGGCTATATTTATATCAACAATGAGGTTCATTATTATGTGACAAAAGGTAAAGAAAGAGAATACTACGACAGATATGGATTTAGAGTAAACAGCCAAGGAGTAAAAATGAATAATGAAACAATTACTGTTTTAGAAAAAGACTATCAAGCAGAAGCTTCAAAATTGATCGCCAGCGATGAATTTGGAGAAATTTATAATACTGCAGGAATAACTACCAAACCTGATTTTCCAGGAGGAATTGGCGAATTTTATAAATTTGTGGGAACCAATTTTAATATTCCTTTAGATGCTGAAAAAAATAATGTTAAAGGAAAAGTCTACGTTACATTTATAGTTGAACTTGATGGCAGACTTACTAATATCAAAATCATAAGAGATATTGGATACGGAATTGGTACAGAGGTGGTTCGTGTTTTAGGTATATGTCCTAATTGGATTCCCGGTAAAATGAACGAGAAACCTGTGAGAGTAATGTACAGCTTACCAATCACAATTCAATCTGGAAAGGCGTAATTGTAAAAAAGAAATCCGCTTCAAAGGAAGCGGATTTATAAAACTAATATTATGCGGCTTGGCGCAGATTGCAATTTATGATAACAAGTATTTTCGGCTAAACGAAAATAGAGTAAAAAACTGCAATTGCACTAAATTTACAAATTGAGCAAGACGTGTATTGCCATTAATTTTTATTTTAATCAAAATGAGTTAAAACAAAGTTGACATATGAGAGCATTGAAATTATTTTTAATGAGTTAATTTCATTACCATAATTTATAGCTTTTCCGTGAATTATTTCGTGTCTATTTAATCTAATTGGATATTTATTTAGCTCTTTTTCCCAACCATTAATTGCTCCTTTATTTTTGATTGGAGATAAAAGAAAATCAGAATATTTCATTTTTTTTTCTTCAAGTTTCACTTTAATTTCAGGTAAGTCTTTTACGTTTTTGAAGAATTTTGCATCTAAAACATCATCACAGATTCCATCAATTATTGTTATGAATAGACATATCGAAGAATGAAATAGTTTGTTTTTGTGTACATAAAATGCTTCGGATATAATAGCATTCCTTTTTGGATAAGTAGATTTAAGATCATTTTCAATTTGAATCATTTTATTATTGTAATAATCCGAGAAGTAGTAATCAAGTTTTTCTGGAAAATTACTATAAATGAATTTTAAGCATTTACTACTACTTATTTTAGACTCTTTAGAAAAATCATCAATATACCATCCATAAGAGGATATTTTATTAATTATTAATTCAACTCTCTCTTTTCTCAGATGATTAAATCGATTTCCAATTTCTCCATCTTTAATCATTTTGGCAACAATTTCGACTAATGAATCATAACTTATTTGAAAACTTGATTTTTCCATTTTTATGCTTAATTATTATCAACATTCACGCACTACAAGCAGTTTGGGATGAAGGAAGCCTAAACTTTCGGTTAAACACCGACTTTGCAAATACAAAACCAACTTTAAATTAAGCCCAAAACCCGCCATTTATGCAAACTACTGTTGGCAGAAGTTGTTTTATTTAGAAACGATTTCCATTTTGTATGTGTCAATGTTCGATTTTTCAGTTTTAAAATCTGTAGTGAAATTTTCATTTTCACTTTTGAAATCTTTACCATCTTTTATTGCTTCTAAAAGTCCTTTTGGAATTTCTATTTCTAAAGTTTTAAAAGTTTTTTCAGTTGTTTCTGAAAATAATTTTACTGCTTCTTTTTTGCTTTCTAGATTATTTACGTTTAAGTTCACTAATAAATTTTTCGCATAATTTTCTTCTCCTTCTAAATAGTAAGCTAGATTATTTTGCATTCCAACTCCATCTTTTTGTTCTCCAAATTGATAATAATCAGTTAACGAACCCCAACCCATTTCTTCTGGATTTTTCCATTCTTTAAGTTCTCCAATTCCATTTTCAGATAGCTTACTTAAAAGATTTTCGGTTTCATTAAATAGCTTAATTTTCATATTGCTTTTCGGCGTTTCAGCAACTTCTTCAACAGCATTTTCGGTTTTTTTGTTATTCCCGCAACTTAATAATGTTATTGCAAAAATTAAAGTCAATAGTTTTGATAAGTTCTTCATTTTATTTGGTTTAGTTATTTCCAATTTTAAATTGTTAAGTGTCATTTTTTTTTCGTTCGCGCGACAATTACTGCTAACGTTATGCCACTTTGAGATGGCTGGAAGTTTGTAACCGCTCAATTTTCGGCTTAGCAAAAACTTGATGTGAAACGTTAGTTCCACTAAATTCCAGCTAGCTCAAAATTGCTGTTGGGCGATCGTATTTTCTATTTATTCAAAATCTTTTTCTGTTATATTTTCGTTGTATAATAATTTTATGATCGTAGCTATTTGTATGTTTTCCTTTTCGCCAAATTTCATTTCTGTAAAATAAGTTAGGTCATTAAATTTTTTATAATTAGAATAGTAAGTAGTTGAAAATGAATTTTTTTCTGCATTTAATATTTTTTCAGTTTTGGTTAATAGAAATGTATTTTTATCATAATATAAAATTTTTACAAGTCCATTTGTTAAAGTAGCTTTTATTTTATTACAATTATTTGACTCGATTTTTTCTTCTCCAATAAATTCCAGTCTATATAGACTTGGATTTATATAATCAAGTTCGTTGAAGATGTTTTGCTTGTATTTTTTATCTTTAAATTCTTCTTGGTCTGCTAATTTTTTCTCTCCATTATTCAGTTCATAACCAATTTTTCCATTAAACCAATTTTGATAAACTGTTCTTCCTTGATAAATTATTTGAAAACTTCCTTTATTCGGTAGCATCTCTTTTACAATCCAATTAACTTTTCTTCCTTGCATTTCAGTTTCACTATCAGTATAAAGGGTTTTAATACTTTGTAATAATTTTTGTCCACCCATTGCATCGATAGATTTGTTTACTATTTCTATTGCTGCATTATCAGATAGTTTTTGAGCATTTGCAAAATTTAGACCTATAATGTGCAATAGGAGTAAAAAGAATAATTGTTGTTTTTTCATTTCTTTAATATATTAGATTACTTTTTTTTTCAATATGTCGCCCAACTTGTATTTAAGCGAAGGTTTGTTTCGCTTTGCGTTTTCCAAATATATAAAATTTTCTTACAATTTTTTAAAAAAAGCCACATCATTGAAATGCGTTGCGTGAGGGATGGCAGCGAAAATCCTTTATGTTTTTTCTTTAAAAACATAAAGATTGCAGCGAACAGCCCGACCCGAAGTTGCGAGGAGGAACGACGAAGCAATTTGCAGGGTCACGCCGAGAAAATACTTCTCAAAAAAAGAGAACACTAAATCCACTCCATATTCTCTCTAAAATCTTTATGATAACTCCAGAGTATTAACACACGTACAATCAGTTCTCCAATAAACGGGACAGACTAGTCAACAGGAGTTTAACTAATGTTTTTTTTGAATAAGGTGATTGTAATTAATTGCCTGTGCTATGAATACAACGAATTTTAGCTGTCATGCGAAATATTATTGTTCAATCTGCCTCGCAATACTTATTTTATAATCGATTGCGTCAAAATACTCAACATAATCTATCAAATCTGCATCAATCCAATACAGGATTTCATATATTTCATTTTTGATATTTTCGGCATATGTAAAATCAATCACATTTCCATTAAAACAAATAGGTTCGTTATGATAAACTCTATTTCTAAATTCTCTTATTCTGTTTAGTTTCTGACTTATTGCACTTCTATTAATTTCGGCCGGTTTATTACTAAATGAATGTATTACAATTCCACCAATGAGTCGGTAATGGTGAGTATCAAATAAACTAGTCCAAAAGCCGAAAGATTGTTCAGCAACAACTTTTCCAGCTGTTACCAACCCGCCTTTTCGCCTTATGGTTCTTTCAGCATTTAATATTGAATTTTTAAGAAAAAATCTAGAGGCTTGCAATGATTGGTCGTTCATAAAACCATTTTTCTCTGTAATAATCCAGTTTGGATTTGTGAAATGTGCAGATACATGATAATTGAATATGTTTCTCAGGAATATTTCAAATAAATTTAATACTGGATAAAAAGATTGTGCAACTCTTAAATTTGCTCTATATAATTTTTGTGCTTTAGTTTTTGAATCACCAGAAGCTAATAAAAATCTGTTTAATCTAGGTTGAGAAAGATAGTATTCAAGCTTATTATATTCCATTAATTTTTTCCTAAAAAGATTGATTTTACAAATACATGCCTTATCTTTGTACCGTAATGCTTAATCAAGCCTCTTTTCTCAAAAAGAAAACGTAATTAAGTGAAAGATTTTACTTAAAGCTCTTTGGTTCTTCCGAGGAGCTTTTTTTATTATTATGCAATTACTAAACAACCAAATAAACCTTCATACATGCCTAAATCTTTGTAGATAAACGGACGTTTGTTTTGCTTTGCATTTATCAAATATAATCAATTTTTCTTACGAAGTTACATAAACTGCATTGCGTGAGGGATGGCAGCGAAAATCCTTTATGTTTTTTCTTTAAAAAGATAAAGATTGCAGCGAACAGCCCGACCCGAAGTTGCAAGGAGGAACGACGAAGCAATTTGCAGGGTCACGCCCATACTTCGGCTACGCTCAGCATAAATAAAGAATTTTAAAAAACAAATCCGCTTCAAGAGGAGCGGATTTATCAAACTAAAAATCTAAAAAAAACTACTAACTAAACTCTTTATCAGGATTGTATCCTAAATACGGCATGGATTGTTCCTTGAAAACAACACCGTATTCTTCTAATTCTTTCAAAATAGGCTCATAAACTTCCTTAAGAATGGGTAATTGTACTCCCGGAGTCGTGATTTTACCATTCAAGATTAATAAGGTCGACATTGCAACGGGTAAACCCACTGTTTTTGCCATGGCTGTATAGGTTTGATCGTCACCAATGCAAACCATTTTGGAATCTATTTGTTCTTTTTTGCCATTATATTCGTATCCAAATTTGTGATACATGACAATCATATCTTTATCATCTTGCTGAAGCGTCCAGCTATCGGTCAATATTTTTTCCAGAATTTGTGCCGGAGTGGCATTTTTCAAACCTACTTTCTTGTTTGGGTTGAACAAATCGAGTTCCAATAATTTGTCCCACATGATATCGTCTTGGTCAATTTTTAGAATCAAACGGGTCTTGATTTCTACAGAATCCGTGGGATGATATGGCAGGAAGGAATTCACAAATTCTCTGTAACTCATGTTCTCCGAATCCTCCATAACGTAACTGTCATCCGTCATTCCTAATTGCACAAACATATTCCACGCTTTAGAGAAACCCACTCTACGAATCGTTCCTCTGTATAACGTAAGCACATTATCTAAGCCATACACACTGCGGTATTTCAACGAATCGCGATTCGAATAACCTTCAAATCGACCATATCCTTCCACTTGCAAGAACTCTGTTCTGCGAAACAAATTACAATACGGAATGTATTTATAAGTCCCTTCCTGAATAAACTTAGCAGCGCCACCCTGACCCGCGAGAACTACATTGCGTGGTGCCCAGGTAAATTTATAATTCCAAAGATTCGTGTCGGATTCCGGAGCTACAAGTCCGCCACAAAAGGATTCGAATAAAATCATCTCACCGCCTTTTTCCTTAATCTCATCAATCACTTTCATGGCACTCATGTGGTCAATGCCTGGATCAAGTCCGATTTCATTCATGAAAATCAGATTATTTTCCTTTGCGGCAGCATCTAATTCCTGCATGGCATCACTCACGTAGGAAGCGGTAACTAAGTGTTTTTTGTAAATAATACAATCTTTGGCCACTTGAATATGCAAATGTGCCGGCAACATTGAGATGACAACATCAGCAATTTGTACGGCTTTTTTTCTTTGATCTTCATCAAAAATATCTAACGCAATTGCCGTTGCATTGGGGTGATTGTTTGTCTTTTTTTGGGCTAAAGCCAAAGACAAATCACCAATAACAAGATGCAAATTCTCTTTTTCAGATTTATTTAAAAGATACTGAATCAGAGATGAAGCTGATCTTCCTGCCCCAATGATTAAAATTGTTCTCATTTTTATATATTTATAACACAAACATACAAAAATGTTGTATTTATAACAACTCGACATTGTTTATTTTATAATTAATTAAAAAACCGTTTTCAGATATTCAGCTTTACTACATAAAACTATCGCTGCAAATCCTTTTAAATTCATTCGAGAAGAAATACTTTTGCAGTAAAGACAATCAAAATGAACAAAAAGATACTTTCAACAGCAACTATTTTAGGAATGATCGCTATAATTTTAGGAGCTTTTGGCGCACATGCCCTAAAAAAAGTACTCTCTGTGGAGCAATTAGTTACATTTGAAACTGGAGTACGCTATCAAATGTATCATGCACTATTTTTATTGTTCGTTGGACTGATGAATGACATCACTCCAAAAATCAAAAAAACAATCTACTTTTTGGTGCTTACAGGTGTAATTTTATTCTCCGGTTCGATATACTTATTGGCGACAAACGACCTCACATCTTTTGATTTTAAGACAATTGGATTTCTTACGCCCATCGGCGGGCTCCTATTAATACTGGGCTGGGGCGTTTTATTATTCTCTTTTATAAATAATAAATCACAAAATCCGAAGAAGTAAAGGCTAACTGAAATATAATTTCTACTTTTGCAGTCTATAAAAAGTAACTACACAATAATAAATTTATGGACAATAACACGCTTTTCTCGCAATCGATTTCGTTAAAAGAATTAGGAATTGAAAATGCCAAAATTCATTACCAGTTATCCCCTGAAGAATTACAAGATATAACTATAAAAACAGGTCAAGGAATTGAGACTTCTACTGGAGCATTAGCAGTGAATACAGGAGAGTATACGGGTCGATCGCCGCAAGACCGTTATATCGTAAAAGACAGTATTAGTGAAAATCAAGTTTGGTGGGGAAAAGTAAACATCCCATTTGAACCAGCAGCATTTGAAGCTTTATACAACAAGGTTACCGCTTATTTATCAGGCAAAGAAATTTACGTTAGAGATTCTTACGTATGCTCTGACCCAAATTATAGATTAAATGTTCGTGTAATCACGGAAACTCCTTGGGCAAATTTATTTTGCTACAACATGTTTTTGAGACCTGAAATGGAAGAATTAGCAAACTTCGACCCAGAATGGACTCTTTTATGCGTACCAAGTTTTATGGCAGATCCAGCGGTTGACGGAACGCGTCAAAGCAATTTTGCCATTCTTGACTTTACAAGAAAAGTTGTTTTGATAGGTGGAACTGGATATACCGGGGAAATGAAAAAAGGGATTTTCTCTGCTTTGAATTTTATTTTGCCAGTTTTCAAAAATACTTTACCAATGCACTGTAGTGCCAATGTTGGAAAAGATGGTGACACTGCTATTTTCTTCGGACTATCAGGAACCGGAAAAACTACTTTATCAGCTGATCCGGACCGAAAATTAATTGGTGACGATGAACATGGATGGACAAATGAAAATACGGTTTTCAACTTTGAAGGCGGTTGCTATGCAAAAGTGATCAATCTATCTGAAGAAAACGAACCAGACATTTTTAGAGCCATAAAAAAAGGAGCAATCCTTGAAAATGTAATCATCAATAAAGATACTAATGAAGTTGATTTTGAGGATATTTCCATCACTCAAAATACACGTGTAAGTTACCCTATTTATCACATCGACAACATTCAGCCGGGTTCTATTGGGAAAAACCCAAAAAACATATTTTTCTTAACGGCCGATTCATTCGGAATATTGCCTCCAATTTCTAAACTTACTCCAGGACAGGCTGCATACCATTTTATTTCTGGGTACACAGCAAAAGTTGCTGGAACTGAAGCAGGAATTACAGAACCTCAGCCTAATTTCTCCGCTTGTTTTGGTGCACCATTTATGCCATTACACCCAACAAAATATGCTGAAATGTTGAGTAAAAAAATGAAAGATGCCAATGTAAAAGTTTGGTTAATCAACACAGGTTGGACAGGAGGTCCTTACGGAATAGGAAGCCGAATGAAATTGAAATACACGCGTGCCATGATTACCGCCGCCTTAAACGGAGAACTGGATGATGTGGCTTACGAGAACCACCAAGTTTTTGGAATTGCAAAACCGCAAACCTGTCCAAATGTTCCTAGCGAAATATTGAATCCAAGAAATACTTGGGAAGATCCTGAACTATACGATAAGAAAGCGGTAGAATTAGCACAAAAATTTAAAGCTAACTTCGCCAAATTTGAAGAATTTGCCAATGCCGAGATTATGGCAGGAGCACCATTAGCTTAAGTTAATATTAATTCAAAAAAGAAAGAGAGCTGTTCCTTGTGAGCAGCTCTCTTTTATTTGGTACAAACCGTAACAAAATGCCTTAAATAAATACATATCAATTATTTATACCAAGATTCATTTTTTGGCGTTAAATTTGTAATCATCAATCAAAAAATCATCAATCATGTTAAAACAATTTTTCATCCTTTGTTCCGGAGCTGATAAAGACTTACTTGAGGGCTGTTCCGAAGGCGAACAAACCAAATATGTAGGTATTGGCGCCACCGTTTTCTTTACCGCTGTCATGGCTTTCCTTGCCAGTTCGTACGCACTTTTTACTGTCTTTGACAGTATATATCCAGCAATCGCATTTGGTATCGTTTGGAGTTTACTTATTTTTAATCTCGATCGTTTTATTGTTTCTACCATTCGAAAAAGAGACAAAATAGGAAGTGAATTTCTACAGGCAACTCCCCGAATTATTTTGGCGGTAATTATTGCGATAGTAATTTCTAAGCCATTAGAAATTAAAATCTTTGAAAAAGAAATCAATACCGTTTTGTTGAAAGAGAAAAATGCGATGGCTTTGAATAATAAAAAAGAAGTAGCGAATTATTTCAAATCGGATTTGGATAAAAACAAAGCAGAAATCGATAAATTAAAAAGCGAAATCACAAACAAAGAGAAAGAAGTAAATACGCTGTATGAAACCTACATCACTGAAGCCGAAGGAACTGCTGGAACCAAAAAATTAGGCAAAGGTCCCGTTTTTAAAGAAAAAATTGCCAAACATGATTTGGCTAAACAAGAACTGGACACTTTACAAAAAACCAACTTGGCTAAAATTGCTGAAATGGAGAAAAACACTAAAACCCTCCAAACCGATTTAGACAAGAAAGTTAGCGAAACACAACCTATTATTGATGGATTTGATGGTTTAATGGCTCGAATAAATGCCTTGGACAAATTACCGTGGCTGCCTTCTTTTTTTATAATGTTGCTGTTTTTAGCCATTGAAACTTCTCCTATTATTGCCAAACTTCTGTCTCCAAAAGGGGAATACGATTATAAACTGGAAGATCTGGAAACAGCTTTGAAAGCAACAATCGAACAAGACAAATACCAACGCACTTTATTGGTAAAGACTAGCGCAACTATGCACGATAAAGTCTACGGAGATATAGCTGACGATAAAAAACTGTATGATTTACAACGAAAAAACGCTACCGATTTGCTCGAATTACAATCCAATAATTTTGTAGAAAAGCAGAAAAGAACGCTTTAGTCTATCTATTATAAAATCGAAAGTCATAAAGTCAAAAGGCAGTAAAATATCTTTTGACTTTATGACTTTCAACTTTAAGACTAATTACATATGACTCAAAATTTCTTTTTTGAAAGCATCGTATTCGCCTTGCAAGATCAATCCGTTGTCTAATAATTTTTTATAATTCTGTAATTTTTCAAAAAGTTCGTCTTGTGATAAATCACTCAACGATTTGTCTTTTGGACTTGATGGAACGTCTTCGAATACTTGATTTTCAGCAATAAAATTGGGTTGTGAAACTGGCATTATTTCAGCAAAACTGGTCACTTCTTCCGTTTCCATTTCTTCAACAATCTCCACTTCTTCTATTGGAGAAACTGGAACTTCATCCATCATGGTTGCGTTTAATACAGACCCGACTTTTAATATATCCAATTGTTCTTTGGCATACGTAAAAATCTTTCGCGCTTGAATTTTAGGAATATAATCAATGGAAACCTCCATATTAGTTCTCGTAGTAAATGAAAACTCAGAACCCAAAATATTTTCTTTCACAAACGTACCTTCTATCTCGTCCCACGTGTAATCAATAAAATTCATGGATAGTCCCAGATTTTTAGGCTGACAGATGATAATTCTCTTATTCGTCATTACAATGCTATCCGGCAAAACGGTAATCGCTGGTTTTTTTTGAACAGCAATATATCCTATCTCTTCATTTTTCATCAATAAATCACTCAATTTTGAAGCGATTTTTTCAATAGCTTTTGGGTCTTGTTCTTCGTTCAAAAACTTCTTAAATTGTTCTTTCATATGATATGCTGAATTTATTTCAGTATGTGTTTGTAATTTTAATCCTTATTTATTCGCAAAAGTAATGCCTAATTATCTAATTCTTGAATTTCGTTTTGCAATTTCTTTGTTAAACTTTTGAAAACCAATTCATAGGAATGATCAATCAACTCTTTAACAAGCGCATCCGAAACTGATTCATTTACAGCAATTGTATTCCAATGGGTTTTACTCATGTGAAAACCGGGTTGAATGTCATCATATTCAGTACGTAATTCCTGAGCTCGCTCAGGATCACATTTCAAATTGACTGATGGTTGTCCTTTTTCCCATTGACTTAAAGACGACAATGCAAACATTTTTCCGCCTACTTTAAAAACTAAAGTATCTTCATCAAAAGGAAAATGTTCCGTCACTCCTTTTTTAGACAAGCAATATTCGTAGTACGTTTCTAAATTCATTTTTTTAATTATTTTGATTCCTCATTTAAAACAGCATACAAAACAGGCTTGCTTGGACTCGCGTCATTCTCAAAGGATGCGATTTGCAAATTCAACAAATAAGTGCCGTCTTTCACTTCATCTGGAACAAAAATCATCTCTGTAATCGTACAGTCCAATCGTGCATCAGCATTCAAATTATTGACATCTTTGACATTCCAAAAGGCTTTGTGCGCCAATAATTTTCCATCGTCTTTTTCTTTATCGACACTTGGCAAATCAATCAATAAATGCTTAATACCGCTTTCGCGAATGAAACGCGCAGCATCTTCAGAAAGATATGGCGGATTGGTATTCGAATATTTTAAAGATTTTTTTATTTTAAAATTAGGTAGCGTTCTAATGATTAGAGCTTCTTTTGGAACACCTAACTTCAATGTCACATCGAGAGCAGTCGAGATGTTTTCTAACGTTATTACCAAATCTTCTCCTTGCAGTTCCGGCACAACCGAAATCAATTCAGCCAGAAAGAAAAACTGTTTCAACGACTGATTAATGCTGTAAAATTCCCGTGTAATATGCCCCAGACATTCCGTATGCGTTCCATGCCCGTGTGGATTGAAGTAAATGTTATTGAAGTTTGTCGAGGATTTTCCTTCAGAAACTTTCCCTATCCAATCCCCAAAAACTACAGGTTCAATTACTGGTTTATCGATATACCAAGCAATTGGATTCTCGTCTGTATTTGTCAACGGAATCGAAATATCAATGGGTTTTGATAGGTCGACTTTAAAGTTATCAATTGTTGCAATCATAATTATTTAACCACAAAGGGCACTAAGATTATCACCAAGATCACAAAGCATAGTGGGCTTTGCGCCTTCTTTGTGTTCTTAGTGGTTATATGTTATTCCAAATTTAAGTAAAACAAATCACTTGCAATTCCATCCGTCAAAAACTTTCCTTTTGGAGTCGGTTTTAGAATATTATTTTCGATAAAAACTAAATCATCATCAAGGAATTTCTGAGCCTGTTTGTTCAAATATTCCAAATAAATGATTCCAAATTCGGTTTCAATTCTATCCAAAGAAACACCCCAAATCGTTCGCAAACCAGTCATAACATATTCGTTGTAACGGTCCGAAATCGAAAGTATTTCTATTTCGTTAGGCAGTTTATTTTCTTGAATCGATTTTAAATAAATAGCATTATTCGACACATTCCAACTTCGGGAAATGCCATCATAACTGTGCGCCGAAGGACCGATCCCAATGTATTTTTTCCCAAGCCAATACGCCGAATTGTTCTTAGAAAAATAATTGGCCTTTCCAAAATTCGATAATTCATAATGAATAAAATCATTGGTTTCAAGCGTTTCGACTAAAATAGCAAAATGCTCTTGCGCGACTTCATCTTTGGGCGCGGCAATTTTTCCCGTTTGAATCAGTTTATTCAAAGCCGTTTTTGGTTCTACCGTTAAAGCATAACTCGAAATATGCGGAATACCAAATGACAAAGCTGTTTCAATATTTTGTTTCCATTTTTCGTTACTCATTCTCGGAATTCCATAAATCAAATCGAGAGAAATATTGTCAAAATATTTAGTAGCTTCTTCCAAACATTTTTTGGCTTCCGCCGAATTATGAGCGCGGTTCATCAATTGTAAATCTTCTTCAAAGAAAGACTGAATCCCAATGCTTAATCGGTTGATTTTGCTTTTAGACAATTCGATTATTCGTTCGCTTGACAAATCATCAGGATTGGCTTCCAGTGTGATTTCGGGATTTTCAATCACTGAATAATGGCTATAAACTGCAGCAATCAAAAAATTAATTTCTTCGGAAGTTAAAACACTTGGTGTTCCTCCGCCAAAATAAATGGTTTCGACATCTTCATTCTCAAACTCACTTTTACGCATTTGAATTTCTTTGGCAATAGCCAAAACCATTTCTTCTTTCTTCTTCATCGAAGTCGAAAAATGGAAGTCGCAGTAATGACACGCCTGCTTGCAAAAAGGGATATGAATATAGATTCCTGACATAATTAGTGGTCAGTAATCGATGATTAGCGGTCAGTTCTGCAAACTGAATACTGATTACTGATTACTATTTTTTAACTCGTTCTTCGTTTTGTTTTACAAAAGCATCCCAACCGGTATAACTTTTGGCGCCAACCACTTTCCCAGAATTGAAAAAATGACAAACCGCAGCAGCCAATCCATCTGTACTGTCAAGATTTTTAGGCAATTCCTTCAGTCCTAAAAGTTGTTGAAGCATTTTGGCAACTTGCTCTTTACTGGCGTTTCCGTTTCCGGTAATCGCCATTTTGATTTTCTTGGGTTCGTATTCGGTAATTGGAATATCTCTCGAAAGTCCCGCCGCCATGGCAACGCCTTGTGCGCGTCCCAACTTCAGCATCGATTGCACGTTTTTACCAAAAAAAGGCGCTTCAATTGCGATTTCATCTGGATTATGCGTATCAATTAACTCAATCGTACGTTCGAAAATGATTTTTAGTTTTTGATAATGATTGTCGTATTTGGACAATTGCAGTTCATTCAATTGCAAAAATTCCATTTTTTTATTGACAATTTTTATCAATCCAAAACCCATAATCGTTGTTCCGGGGTCAATTCCTAATATGATGCGTTCGTTTGACAATTCTTTTGTTTAAAGTTTAAGGTTTAAAAGTTTTATTTGTTATTTTACTGAATAAATTTATCAACTAACAATTCCCCCTTCGGGGGCTAGGGGGCTAATGATTACAATTCCACACAAAACTAAGCAATTCCTCGTACTTCTAATCAAACTTTTGATTGTGGGCGGTGCGTTTTATTTTATTTACAATCAACTGGCCAATAACGACAAACTGGATTGGCAGAAATTCATTGTTTTATTCCAAAAAAATCAATCTATTGGCGGAATCGCCTTTATTTTGTTATTGAGCGTTCTGAATCGGTTTTTTGAAATCTTGAAATGGCAAAACTTAGTAAAATTTATCCATAAAATCTCTTTAGGAGAAGCAATCAAACAAGTTCTTGGTGCATTAACCGCAGGACTTTTCACTCCTAATGGAGTTGGAGAATATGCCGGGAAAGCATTGTTTTTTGATAAATCAAACACTAAAAAAGTCATTTTCTTGAATCTGATTTGCAACGGAATCCAAATGATATTGACTGTTATTTTTGGAATTTTTGGGTTGTTGTATTTTAATGCGCAGTACAATGTGATTACCACAAAAACGGTAGTGCTGCTTTTTGGAATGCTCCTACTGCTTTTCATTGTTTTATTTTCGGTCAAAAAAATCACAATCAAAGGCTATTCTATCGAAAAACTAATTTATAAGATTAACGAAATCCCAAAACATATTCATCAAAAAAATATCTTTTTAGGCATTTGCCGGTATCTGGTTTTCTCGCACCAATATTACTTTTTATTTCTGGCTTTTGATGTCGATTTGCCTTATTTTATGTTGATTGCCACCATTTCGTCTGTTTACTTTTTAGCATCCTCCTTGCCTACTTTTCAGTTTTTAGACTTTGCCGTAAAAGGAAGTGTCGCCGTTTATTTCTTTGGGATTTTAGGCGTTAACGAATGGATTGTAATTTTCATTTCGACTTTAATGTGGTTTTTGAATGTGGTTTTACCCGTGATAATTGGCAGTTATTATGTGTTGAATTTCAAAACTAAAAATTCGATATGACTTTTGTTTTGTACATCATAATCCTCATTTATTTTTTGGCGATAATTGTACTGATTTATGGTTTTACCAAAGTGAATACAATTGAATATACCGGCTTAACGCCAAAAACAAAATTCTCCATTATTGTTCCTTTCCGGAATGAAGCCGAAAATCTGCCCATTCTAATAGAGAGTTTATCAAAGTTGAATTATCCGATGGAATTGTTTGAAGTGATTTTGGTCGATGACGATTCTGAGGAAAAGTTCAAAATTCAAAGTTTAAAATTTAAAGTTTCGGTCATAAATAACATTCGGGTTACTAATTCGCCCAAGAAAGATGCGATTGTAACTGCGATGCAAATTGTAACTACGGATTGGATTATCACCACCGATGCCGATTGCACAGTAAACACAAACTGGTTATTGACCTTAGATAACTACATTCAGCTTCACAATGTTTCGATGATTGCCGGGGCTGTAACGTATGATTGCGGTAATTCGTTTTTGCATCATTTCCAGCAATTGGATTTGACTAGTTTACAAGGAGCGACTATAGGTAGTTTTGGTATTAAAAAAGGATTTATGTGTAATGGCGCCAATTTTGCGTATACCAAATCGTTTTTTAAAAAGCTTAACGGTTTCGAAGGAAATTACAAAATTGCCAGCGGCGATGATGTTTTTCTGTTGCAAAAAGCAATTGCAAAATCGCCTGAAAAAGTCCATTATCTAAAATCCCAAAATAATATTATTGTCACAAAACCATTGAGCGATTGGAAATCATTATTCTATCAGCGTGTCCGTTGGGCCTCAAAAACAAGTTCGTATCAAAGTAGTTTCGGAAAAGGATTGGGGCTGTTAGTTTTTACGGGAAATCTGAGTTGGCTCTTGGTTCTTGGCTCTTGGCTCTTAGGCTTAACTACTTTTCAGAACTTCTTTTTAATATGCATTTTAAAATTCCTTGTTGATACTATTTTGATTTATAAAACCAATCATTTTTTGAATAACAGTAAAATGCGCTATTTGATTTTGAGCAGTTTGTTGTATCCTTTTTTTAGTGTGAGCGTGGCTTTGTATTCTTTGTTTGGAAAATATGAATGGAAAGGCAGAAGATTTTAGATTGCAGATTTTTGATTAACGATTTTTGATTTAACGTAAGATTAAAAACTAAAACAGTCCGTTTTTAGTTTATAATTATTAGAGATATCAAAAGGCTTTATTGAAATCAAGAATCTTTATCCAAGCCAAAAAGCAGTCCGTATCGCAATCTGAAATCAAAAATCGTTAATCTTCATTCGAAAATCCTTTTGAAGAATTACTCCACTTTTAGAATAACCGGAAGAATAAATTGCGTTTTTACGGGAATACCGCGTTTGATGGCTGGATTTATTTTCGGAAAATCAACCAAACGAGCTTTCAGAATACTGTCAATTTTTATTGTATCATAAGCAACAGAATCTTTGGGGAATTGAGGCTCGAATTGCAGAGTTGCATTTGGAAAAACAGTTACCTTAACTTCAATAGTATCTAGTTCCGGATAGAGAATAGACAGTGTATCAACACTCAATTTTTCTTGAATAAGCATCGTTAAAACTTCGAAGAAACAGTGTTGGCGTTGCTTTTTATCATCTATTTTTTCACAATCCACTACCGATGGGTATTCGTCGACTTCTTTCCAGTTGATGGATTTTAGTTCCTTTTGCAACAATTCCTTTTCGGAAGGAATTTGCTTGTCAAAGTATTGACAGGAATTAAAAAATATAAATACTAAAAAGAGGTAATACTGCTTCAAGGTTTTGTTTTTGAATTGGACTAATATTCTATAAAAATACAATTATTTTTTTTGAGATGCTTTCGAAAGTAAATAATCTTCGTAGTTTTCAGCAAACCATTTCTTTTTACTTTCGGCAGCAATTTCTTTTTGATCCGGATACAAAGCTGCCAATCGATCTGAAAAAATAGCAATTTGAATCGTATATTTATAAAATTCCTCCTTTGTTAAAACTAAATTTGGTTCTGATTTTTTATCAAAAAATTCAAAAAAAAGTGCATCAAAATCTTTCAAAGAAAAATTCAATACTTTTACTCTGTTTTCATTGTAAATGGTCTCTTTTAAAAGCATATCATTATCGCTTACTATTTTCTCTTGAGCGTTTACCGACCAGAAAGAAAGCGTAAAGAAGAGCGTTGCTGAAAATAATTGTATCAATTTAATTCTGTTCATTAGCTAAATACATGTTGCTTTTGTGTTTTCAAAATTACTAAAAATAAATTTATGGATATATTACTTTTAATTCTAGGTTTCGCGTGCATTATCATAGGCTTAATTGGCAGTTTTTTACCGGTTTTACCTGGGCCAAGTGTGAGTTGGGTTGGGCTGGCATTACTTTATTTCACGAAGGCGGTTCCGGCTAACTATTGGGTTCTAGGGATTGCTTTATTTATTACAATTGTTATTTCCGTTTTGGATTATGTGATTCCGGCAAAGGGAACTAAGAGATTTGGTGGAAGCTTGTATGGAATTTGGGGAACAAACATCGGTTTGGTTATTGGAATTCTTGCTCCAATACCATTTGGTTTCCTTATAGGACCGTTTCTTGGCGCACTGATAGGTGAACTTATTTATGATTTTAAAGATCACAACAGGGCTTTGAAAGCGGCTGCAGGTTCGTTTGTAGGTTTTCTGGCTTCCAGCTTTATGAAATTTGTGGTTTGCGTGATGTATTTGGGATTGTTTGTGTGGATTGTCTGGCAATATAAATCCGAGTTTTTTTAATTTATAAACATACTGAAACAAAAAAAGCTTTTCTTAACGGAAAAGCTTTTTTTATTACTGGTCTCGTTTTTGGAATGAGAGGACTCTAACCCGTCTCGTCCCAAAAGACGAGATGACAGGGCATGTGTTCTATTCAACCTGAAAACTACTTACTAATCTTTCTATCGAAGCAACATTAAGCTTTTTTAATCGTAATTCCTCCTTTAATGCTTCTGTTTTTGTTTCAAATTCTTTGAAATACACCAAAATCCATGGACTTTTCCCAGACGTGTATCGGCTTAAATCATTATTGTGCTCAAAAATACGCTTATCAAGATCTTGTGTAAATCCTCTGTAAAATAATCCTTGATGATTTTTTATGATGTAAACAAAATACATATCGACTACTATTTGAATTTTACAAAAACAA
Organism: Flavobacterium sp. CAN_S2; assembly: GCF_015752255.1. Lineage (NCBI taxonomy): Bacteria > Pseudomonadati > Bacteroidota > Flavobacteriia > Flavobacteriales > Flavobacteriaceae > Flavobacterium > Flavobacterium sp. CAN_S2. The sequence goes on along the minus strand of NZ_JADOVA010000001.1, from coordinate 1,558,222 downwards.
AAAAGCTTTTCTTAACAGAAAAGCTTTTTTATTACTGGCGGTCTGGACGGGACTCGAACCCGCGACCCCATGCGTGACAGGCATGTATTCTAACCAACTGAACTACCAAACCTGTATTTTAATCTATAACATTCTAATTCTGAAAACCAGTTCTTGAATCGAACCCGTCTCGTCCCAAAAAACGAGATGACAGGCATGTATTCTAACCAACTGAACTACCAAACCAGTATTTTAATCTATAACATTCTAATCCTTAAATCCAGTTCTGAAATTGAACCCGTCTCGTTCCAAAAGACGAGATGAAAGGTATGTATTCTAACCAACTGAACTACCAAACCAGTATTTTAATCTATAATAACATTCTAATTCTTAAACCCAATTCTGGAATCGAACCCGTCTCGTCCCAAAAGACGAGATGAAAGGCATGCATTCTAACCAACTGAACTACCAAACCTTCTTTCTTTTTAAATCAAAAAAGCTATCCACAAAAGTGGAAAGCTTTTCATTGGTCTAACTACTAAACCCGCTACGAGTTACAAATTCGTAGCAAACAACACAACTAACGTTAAAAACCTTATGGGGCAAAAAAGCCTTTCTGTTACGAAAGGCTTTCCCCAATATTGCGGTCTGGACGGGACTCGAACCCGCGACCCCATGCGTGACAGGCATGTATTCTAACCAACTGAACTACCAAACCTCTGCGTTATTGCGGTGGCAAAGATACAATAGATTTCCGTTTACACAAGCGTTTTTTGAAAAAATAATTGATAAACTTTCACCTTATTATCCAAAGTTTTGTTTTTCAACCAAGTATGTCATTAAAATTTTTTCGAAACTTTCATCTACACTCACCGGAATATACTTAATTCTATTCTGGGAGCAGGTTAAGGCTAACTTCTTGAAGTAACTTTCCACCTGTTTTTCGTATTCTTCCTTTACATTATCAGCAAAAACAGCCACTTCTTCTCCGGTTTCTACATCAATAAACTTCCTTGGAGCATTATCAAAGTCAAAATTTAACTCTGTTTTTTTATCGACGACATGAAATAAGACTACTTTATGCTTGTTGTGTTTCAAATGTTGCAGCGCATTAAAGAGTGATTCTGGACCGGATGATTCTGGACCGGACTGAAACATATCCGTAAATAAGATGATCATCGAACGGCGGTGAATTTTCTCGGCTATTTGATGCAAGAATGTAATTGTGTCTGTCTTCTTTTCAAAAGGAGGCTTCACAAGCAAGCCTTCGAGTGTATTCAAAATCATTCGGTGATGTCGATCACTGCCTTTTTCGGGCGCGTAGTACTCGTATCTATCCGAAAACACACTTAGACCCACAGCATCGCGTTGTTTCTTCAAAAGATTCATTAAAACAGCCGAAGCCAATACTGAAAACCCAATCTTATTCTCAAAAAAGTTCTGATTGTCTTTTAGTTTTGGATAATGCATCGATGAGGAATTATCAATAATGATATGACACCGCAAATTCGTTTCTTCCTCAAAGCGCTTGGTAAACAAACGATCCGTTTTGGCAAACAGCTTCCAATCAATATGCTTGGTACTTTCACCAACATTATACACTTTATGTTCAGCAAATTCAGCTGAAAAGCCATGAAACGGACTTTTATGCATTCCGGAAATAAAACCTTCCACAACTTGATTAGCCAGCAGTTCCAGATGCTGAAAACTAGAAATTTTCTCTATTTGCGATTCAATCTTCATCTACCAAATATATTAAAAGATTGAACGATTTAAAAATTAAAAGATTACCGAAGCAAAACTTAATCAAGAAACTGAAATCAATTCAGCTTAAACAAAAAAAAGGCTTGACTTGCGTCAAACCTTTTCTCTGAATCCTTACAGATTCTATATAAATCATAATCTACCGATTACAACAAAGCGTCTAAACTGTCAGCGTAAGTTTGTTTCGGAGCAACTCCTACTTGTTTTCCTACTACTTCTCCATTATGAAAAACCAATACTGTTGGGATATTTCTAACTCCGTATTTAGCAGCAAATTCTTGGTTTGCATCAACATCAACTTTACCTACAACAACTTTACCTTCGTATTCGTTGCTCAATTCATCAATGATTGGACCTACCATTCTACAAGGTCCGCACCATGCTGCCCAAAAATCCACCATTACCGGTTTGTCTGATTTCAAAACTACTTCCTCAAAAGTAGCATCTGTTATTGCTAATGCCATAATTTTTTATTTAAAGTTTATCGTCCGAATATTTTATTGTTTCAAACTAGATTACAAATTTAGAAATTAAAAACAAATCAAACACTATTCCCAAATTAGTTTTGACTATTAATCCATTATCAATTCCTATCTCTACTGGTTGCAAAATTCCGATTTTGATTTTCAGAAGCTATTTCCTGCTGTACGCTGTATCTTTTCCGGCTTAAAAAAGCCTGAAAAGGATGCCGCTACCATCAGGGCTAAAAACATGTATTCCCAAAACCTATTTATTTTTTTTAAACAAAAAAAGGGATGCTTTCTCAAACATCCCTTCATTTATAAAAAAGCTATATTACAAGCTATATTTCAATCCTAAAGTCAAACCAAGACCACTGATTCCAACATACGAACTTAATTCATCCATTGGTTTAGTAGAATCCAATCCGTTTGGATTAGTCGCAGCATTATTTGAATTCACATCCAAACGGTCTACATAATTCGTATGAATTTGAGCTTGAGTTCGACCTGCCAAAGCATTCTGACCATTAGCAGTAAATTCAGTCGTTTCTTTTGATTTACCATGAACGGTAAAATTACGGTATTCAACTTCTGCAAATGCAGAAATATTTTTCCCTAACTTATAAGATGTTCCCAATGCAGCCATGAAACCAACCGTTGGATTTGGCTTCACCTTATCCACACTGTGAACAGCTAAAGTAGCCGGACTAGCAACTCCCGAAGGTGCAATTGCATCTGTAGTTATTTCTAAATCACCATGAACTGGCACAAGAACTCCAACTTTCGTGTAGGGTTCAAAACCATTTTGCTCACCTAAAAACAAAACTAAAGCAGGTGCTAAATCAAAAGCACTGATTTGTCCCACGGATTTAAAATTATAAATTGGACGCCCACCTGAAATAAAAATTTGGTCAGTAGTAGTTTGAGCCATAGTTTTATCAGCACTAGAGTAATAATTGATTCCCATTTCTACCCCTAAACGTGTATTGAATCTGTAACCAACAGTTGCTCCAGTTCTAAAACCTTCACCAAATGAACCCGTAACACTTTCTTCAGAAACTAATTTACCACCTACATACACTTTATCTAACGCTGCATTCCCACCTACAGTAGGAAACTCAGTGGCAGCCGTTTGAATAAAGTAAGATCCACCTAATTTAAAATACCAACTTTCTTTCTTTTCTGTTTGCCCTACCATTGTCATCGAGCAAATCGCAAATCCTAATAAAAATAACTGCTTTTTCATAATTTCGTTTATTATCATTTATGCGAAAATAAACCATTTGTACTGAAAATTTAATAACAAACACCCCCAATTATATGTTAAAAATGATTAATACATAACAATCAGACGGTTACGTATGAATTTAAAATAACAAAAATTAACCAACACACCGAACTGAGATTAATCACATTTAGATGTTAATTCAACTTGAAGTTAATTTGCATTTTCTCCAGTTCAACCAGCAATTCATTCGAAATTTTTATTTTTAATTTTCTGCTCGGCATAGTCAGCTTTGTTACAACCTTAATTTCTTCCACTTCTTCCACTTTTGCTACAGCATTAGTCTCCGGAATTTCGAGAGTTTCCATTTCAGAATTATCATTTTCATCAACAAAAGCAACTTCTTCATTCTCTAATTCAACTGGAGCTACAGCAACGAGGTGTTTTGTTTTTTCCAATTCCATAACTTCAAATGAAACCGTGTTATCTCCTTTATTCTCTTGAAAAAGGTGACTCAATTTATGGATAAAATCTGTTTCTAAATCCTTAATATTTAGCAGCACAATTAATTTTCTAGCAAAAGTTTCCAATACATCCTGTAATTGTTTTACCTCAACAAACTGAAGTCTTGGTTCTCCTTTTTTTCCAGTATCTCGGTCAGTCCAGCCTTCTTTTACCAATACTTTCATGAACGTGAAATTATTCTGGATAAAGAAATGACGAAACTTTAAATACTCTTCCCCAAAAATTCGGAACTCATAACTTTCATCATATCCTTCTAATGTAAACATGCCCCAACCCTTTCCATTTTTGGCCACACGATGCTGCACGTTATTGATAATTCCTCCAAACGCAAGGTTTTTACTCACATGCAATTCCATATTTTTCAACGCTTCCAGTTTGGCATTACAAAAATATTTCATTTCAAATTTGTAATCGTCTAAAGGATGTCCCGAAATATAAATCCCTACAACTTCTTTTTCTTTAGCCAATTTTTCCATCGTGCTCCAATCCTCGCAAGGCGGCACAATAGGTTCTGCGATTTGAACATCACTGCTGTCGCCAAACAAACTGACTTGCGATGAATTCTCATTTTCCTGAAACTTTGCACCATACCGAATCGCTTTTTCATAAAAAGTAATTCCATCGCCATCATCATGAAAATATTGCGCTCTAGTAGTTCCGGTGAAGGAGTCAAATCCTCCCGCCAAAGCCAAATTTTCTAATGCTTTTTTATTCGCCGCACGCAAATCGATACGTTTGGTCAAATCAAAAATGGATTTATATCTTCCGTCTTTTCTTTTCTCAACAATCGTAGCCACAGCGCCAGAACCAACACCTTTAATCGCTCCCATTCCAAAACGTACCGCGTAATCATCATTAACGGTAAACTTATAAAAAGACTCATTTACATCAGGTCCCAAAACTTGTAATCCCATACGCTTGCACTCTTCCATAAAGAACGAAACTTGCTTGATATCACTCATATTATTCGAAAGTACCGCAGCCATATATTCAGCAGGATAATTCGCTTTTAAATAAGCTGTTTGGTACGCAATCCAAGCATAACAAGTAGAGTGTGATTTATTAAACGCATATTCTGCAAAGGCTTCCCAGTCTTTCCAAATTTTCTCCAGTTTATCTTCGGCATGACCTTTGGCGGCAGCCTGACTGATAAATTTAGGCTTCATTTTGTCCAAAACGTCCTTTTGTTTTTTTCCCATCGCTTTACGCAAAACATCGGCATCACCTTTAGAGAAATCTGCCAGTTTTTGGGACAAAAGCATTACTTGTTCTTGGTAAACGGTAATTCCGTATGTATCTTTTAATAATTCTTCGCAGGCATCCAAGTCATAAATAATTTCCTCCTCACCGTTTTTTCGCTTGACGAAACTCGGGATATAAGCAATCGGTCCCGGACGATATAAGGCATTCATGGCAATCAAATCGGGGAAAACAGTCGGTTTCAATTCCTTCATGTATTTTTGCATTCCCGGACTCTCATACTGAAAAATCCCAACGGTTTCTCCTCGTTGAAAAAGCTCATAGGTCTTCAAATCATCAATCGGAAATGTGTCTGGATCAAGATCAATTCCGGTTCTGTATTTTACTAATTTAACGGTATCTTTTATCAAGGTTAGGGTTTTCAAACCCAAGAAGTCCATCTTCAGCAAACCGGCACTTTCTACCACCGAGTTATCAAACTGGGTCACATACAAATCCGAATCTTTGGCGGTAGCCACAGGAACAAAATCAGTAATATCGCTTGGCGTAATAATAACTCCACAAGCGTGAATACCCGTATTTCTTAGGTTCCCTTCTAAAACTTTAGCTTGCTGAATGGTTTCTCCACCTAAATCATCTTCGGTCGCAAGGCCTATTAATTCTTTTATTTTATCGTATTCTTCCGGACGAACGGCTTTCTTAATGACATCCTCTTTTTCATTTAAAAAACGAGCCAAATTCCATTTGGACGGCATCATCCCCGGAATCAATTTCGCAATTTTATCGGCTTCAAATAAAGGCAAATCCAGAACACGAGCGGTATCTCGAATCGCTGATTTCGTGGCCATTTTACCATAAGTGATAATCTGGGCCACTTGTTTCGAACCGTATTTTCGAATCACATAATCCATTACACTGCTTCGACCTTCATCATCAAAATCGATATCAATATCGGGTAATGACACACGATCCGGATTTAGGAAACGCTCAAAAAGCAGGTTGTACATCAACGGGTCAATATTGGTAATCTTCAAACAATACGCCACCACAGAACCCGCCGCAGAGCCCCTTCCAGGCCCAACAGAAACGCCCATACTTCTCGCTTCGGCAATTAAATCCTGTACAATCAGGAAATAACCCGGATAACCGGAATTGGAAATCGTTAACAATTCAAAATCCAGTCGTTCCTGAATTTCTTCAGTAATTACGGGATATCGTCGTCTTGCTCCTTCAAAAGTAAGATGTCTCAAATACGCGTTTTCACCTCGAACTCCACCATCAACTGCATCTTCGGGACTATTGAATTCGACCGGAATTTCAAATTTTGGAAGTAAAACTTCACGAGCCAAATCGAAAATTTCAATCTTATCCACAATCTCTGAAAGATTCGAAATCGCTTCTGGTAAATCAGCAAAAAGCTGTTTCATCTCCTCTCCCGACTTGAAATAGTATTCCTGATTAGGCAATCCATAACGATAGCCGCGACCACGGCCTATAGGCGTAGTTTGCTTTTCACCATCTCGCACACAAAGCAAAATATCGTGCGCATTTGAATTTTCCTTGTCTATATAAAAGGTGTTGTTTGTCGCAATAATCTTGACATCATGTTTCCTTGCCAATGAAATCAAAGACGCATTCACCCGATTTTCATCTTCCTGATTGTGACGCATCACCTCAATGTAAAAATCTTCCTTGAACTCGTTTTTCCACCAAAGCAAAGCTTCCTCAGCTTGGTTTTCACCAATATTTAAAATCTTATTTGGTATTTCGCCATAAAGGTTTCCAGACAAAACAATAATGTCTTCTTTGAATTCCTGAATGACTTTCCTGTCGATTCTTGGCACATAATAAAATCCTTCGGTGTACGCGATAGAAGACATTTTAGCCAAATTATGATAGCCTTTTTTGGTCTTCGCCAAAAGTACTATTTGGTAACCATTATCCTTAACCGACTTATTTTTATGGTCTTCACATACAAAAAACTCGCAACCTACAATTGGTTTCATCGGAACTTCGGTAGGTTCCTCGCCATTTTCTATAGCTACTTTGTTTTTGGCTTCAGCTGCCTTATTATGATATAAAATATCGCGGACAAAATGAAAAGCACCCATCAAATTAGCATGATCCGTCATGGCAACTGCAGGCATTTTTTGCTGTGCCGCCGCTTTTACCAATGCCGCAATACTAATCGTAGACTGCAACACCGAGAACTGCGTGTGATTGTGCAAATGCACGAAAGGCGCATCAATAAGTACTTTTTTATTCTCTGAAAGTTCTGCTCTGGAAACAGCTGGAGCTTGTTTTTCGCCAAACTGCTGCCGAATTTTATCCGAAGCTTCCTTGAGATTTATATGTTTTAAACCAATGAGTTTAATCTCACTTGGATTTTTACTTTGAAAATCTTGAAAATAACTGGCAGGTACATCGAGCTCCTCTTTTGTAAAAACATCACGACGTATTAACTCTAGGAAACAACGCGTAGTTGCCTCCACATCGGCAGTTGCATTGTGAGCTTCGCCAAAAGGTTTATTAAAAAGATACGAGTGCAATTCCGTTAATGTAGGCAACTTGAATTTCCCTCCTCGACCACCTGGCAATTTCAATAAGGAAGCAGTAACTTCAGTACAGGTATCCAGAATTGGCATTGAACTCATTTGGCTTTCAACGCCCATTCTATAAAACTCACAACCCATAATATTTATATCAAAACCTAGATTTTGACCTACAATGAATTTGGCTTTACCCAATGCGATATTGAATTTTTCCAAAACTTCCGCCAAAGAAATTCCATCAGCTTCTGCTAATTCTGTAGAAATACCGTGAATTCGTTCCGCGTCATACGGAATATTAAAACCTTCGGGCTTGACCAAATAGTCTTGATGCTCGACAAGTTTTCCCATATCGTCGTGCAACTGCCAAGCGATTTGAATACAACGCGGCCAATTATCCGTATCTGAAATGGGAGCGCCCCAACGCTTTGGTAATCCTGTAGTTTCGGTATCGAATATTAAGTACATATCTGGAGTTGAAGTGTTTGTGATTTTAAAAAATCGCAAAAAATGAATTTCAAATTTAGTTTTTTTTAGGGTAGAATAGCAGCTAAGTTATCAACAAAACTAAATTTATTTTCAAGGACTATTCTCCTATTAAAACTACAAACATTTTGAACAAATCATCTTAAACGTACTTTGTTATAAAGATAAAAAGACCACATATTGATTTTTGGATGTCGTAGTATTTTATCAAATAAAAATACTGAAATACGAGTAAAAAAAAGTCAACATACTAATAAAATTAGGTTTAAAAACAACATTAACAAAAGTCAAATAGCGAATTTAAAATTAAAAAAAAATCAATTTAAATCCCATTTAATTAAATATTCATAATCATAACCACTTTTAAGACATGAATACTAACTATTCGATAAATATCAAAAAATTAAAAAAACTGACGATACATTTTATTTAAATAAAAAACTACACTACTAAAAAAGAAGTCTAAAAGACAAAATTCAGTTAAGAAATATCCGGATGAGATTTTGGGTATCGTATATAATGAAATATTGGTAAGTATAGACTTGATTGTTTTTTTAGTTTTGCTTTCATAGTTATCATCTTAGCCAACTTGGCTATAAAAAAATACATTAAAATATATCAAAATGAGTACTACATTATTTGACAAAGTATGGGATTCGCACGTGGTGCGTAAGATAGAAGATGGACCGGACGTGTTTTTTATTGACCGTCATTTCATCCATGAAGTTACTAGTCCTGTAGCTTTTTTAGGTTTAAAAGAACGAGGAATTTCAGTATTATATCCTGAGCGTACTTTTGCTACAGCGGATCACAACACACCAACTATAAATCAACATTTACCGGTTCAAGATGCATTATCTGCTAATCAACTAAAAGCATTAGAAGACAACGCAGCAGAATATGGTATTTCTCACTGGGGATTAGGTCACAAAAAAAACGGAATTGTACACGTAGTTGGTCCTGAAAACGGAATTACTTTGCCTGGCGCCACTATTGTTTGTGGAGATTCTCATACTTCTACGCATGGTGCTTTTGGCGCTATTGCTTTTGGTATCGGAACTTCCGAGGTAGAAATGGTTATGGCCACACAATGTATTATGCAGCCAAAACCAAAGAAAATGCGTATCAACGTAAATGGTAAATTGAGCAAAGGTGTTGGTCCAAAAGACGTTGCATTGTATATCATTTCTCAATTAACAACTTCTGGAGGTACCGGATATTTTGCAGAATATGCCGGAAACGTTTTTGAAGATATGTCGATGGAAGGTCGTATGACTGTTTGTAACTTGAGTATCGAAATGGGAGCTCGTGGTGGTATGATTGCACCTGACCAAAAAACATTCGATTTCTTAGAAGGAAGATTATACGCTCCAAAAGGCGAAGCTTGGACAAAAGCAGTGGAGTATTGGAAAACGTTAAAAACCGATGCTGACGCAATTTTTGATGCAGAATTAAATATTGACGCTGCAGATATCGAACCAATGATTACATATGGTACAAATCCCGGAATGGGAATTGGTATCTCAAAAAATATTCCTAATGCTAACCAAGTGGAAGGTGGCGAAGAAACGTATAAAAAATCTTTAGCCTACATGGGCTTTGAAGAAAATGACGTAATGATTGGCAAACCAATCGATTTTGTTTTCTTAGGAAGTTGTACCAATGGTAGAATTGAAGATTTCAGAGCTTTTACAGAAATTGTAAAAGGAAGAAAAAAAGCTGATAACGTTACGGCTTGGTTAGTTCCAGGTTCTCACGTAGTAGAAGCCCAGATTAAAGAAGAAGGCCTTTTAGACATTCTTACTGAAGCTGGTTTTGTTTTGCGTCAACCTGGTTGTTCGGCTTGTTTAGCAATGAATGACGATAAAGTTCCTGCGGGAAAATATGCTGTAAGTACCTCAAACAGGAATTTCGAAGGTCGTCAAGGTCCAGGTTCAAGAACATTATTGGCAAGTCCAATTATGGCCGCTGCTGCTGCAGTAACGGGAGTATTGACAGACCCAAGAGATTTGTTTTAAAAGATTTCAGATTGAAGATTAACGATTTCTGAATTCAGATTTCGCTAGCCCACAAATCACAGATTTCTTTAACAGCATTCATATTAGAATAGACAATTTACATTACACAAAATAATTTTAACGTTTACGATTATATTTTCCTCACGGTAAATCATAAATCGTTAATCAAAAATCATAAATTAAATGGCATACGATAAATTTAATATCCTGACCAGTAGTGCAGTGCCACTACCAATAGAAAATGTGGATACCGATCAAATAATCCCTGCGCGTTTCTTAAAAGCAACTGAACGTGTTGGTTTTGGAGACAATCTTTTCCGTGACTGGAGATACAACGGAGATGGGACTCCAAAAGCAGATTTTGTACTAAATGACGCAACGTATAGTGGAAAAATATTAGTTGGCGGAAAAAACTTTGGCTCAGGTTCTTCAAGAGAGCACGCAGCTTGGGCGGTTTACGATTACGGATTTCGTGCAGTTGTTTCCAGTTTCTTTGCAGATATCTTCAAAGGAAATTGCTTAAACATTGGTGTTTTACCAGTACAAGTGAGTCCAGAATTTGCCGAAACTATTTTCAAGGCTATTGAAGCTGATCCAAAAACAGAATTGGAAATAAATCTTCCGGAACAAACTATTACGCTAAAAGCGACTGGTCAAAAAGAATCTTTCGCTATATCTGGTTATAAAAAAGATAATATGATTAATGGTTTTGATGATATTGATTATTTGCAAAACATTAAAGAGGAGATTGTTGGGTTTGCAGACAAACTTCCTTACTAAAAACAAACAATAAAAAAGCAGTTATTTAAAGTTCAATAGTATAATTAAGCCTAAGAACTGCTTTTACCTTTTTATAAAAACACAATTGCAAGATTTCAAATTACTGAAATCAAAACTACTTTTAGCATCAAATTTATAATGGAAAAAAGAAAAATTGAAATAATGGATACGACACTCCGTGACGGTGAACAAACCTCGGGAGTATCATTTTCTGCTGCAGAAAAACTAACCATTGCGCAATTGTTGTTGGAAGAATTAAATATTGATAGAATCGAAATTGCTTCTGCACGCGTGAGCGAGGGGGAATTTCAGGGTGTGAAAGGAATAATGAATTGGGCTAACGAAAAAAATTACTCCAATAGAATTGAAGTTTTAACCTTTGTAGATGGCGGACTTTCCATAGATTGGATGAAAAAAACCGGAGCTAAAGTCCAGAATTTATTAACCAAAGGATCTTTGAATCATTTAACACATCAATTAAAAAAAACACCCGAACAACATTTCACCGAGATTGCTCAAGCCATAACTTTGGCTCAGAAAAACAATATTGAAACCAATGTTTATTTAGAAGATTGGAGTAACGGAATGCGGAATTCCCCTGAATATGTGTTTGAATATTTAGATTTTCTAACCAAACAACCTATAAAAAGAGTCTTATTACCAGATACTTTAGGAGTTTTAATCCCTTCTGAAACTTTTGAATTTATTTCGAAAATTATAGCGAGATACCCAAATACTCATTTTGATTTTCATGCACACAACGACTATGATTTAAGCATCGCTAATGTTATGGAAGCTGTAAAAGCTGGTATTCAAGGACTCCACGTGACCGTAAATGGAATGGGAGAACGCGCTGGAAATGCTCCACTTGAAAGCACTGTTGCTGTAATAAATGACTTTTTTCCACAAATAGATATCGGTGTAAAAGAATCTTCATTATATTCTGTGAGTAAGTTGGTCGAAACTTTTACAGGATACAGAATTCCGGCAAACAAACCAATTGTTGGTGACAATGTATTTACACAAACAGCCGGTATTCATGCTGACGGAGACAACAAAAATAACTTATATTTTAATGATTTACTTCCGGAACGTTTTGGACGAAAAAGAAAGTATGCTCTTGGAAAAACATCTGGAAAAGCTAATATTGAAAAAAATCTTCAGGAGTTAGGCCTTCAATTAAACCCTGAGGATTTAAAATTAGTTACGCAACGTATCATTGAATTAGGTGATAAAAAAGAAACCGTTACCAAAGAGGATTTACCTTATATAATCTCTGATGTTTTAGACAGTCAAACTTATCAGGAAAAGATTATTGTTGAGTCCTATATATTATCTCATGCAAAAGGCATGCGTCCATCGACCACTTTATCTTTAAAAATTGATGGTGAAATCATTGAAGAGCACGCACAAGGTGATGGACAATTTGATGCTTTTATGAATGCACTGGCAAAAATATACAAAAGCAAAAATTTAGAACTGCCTAAATTAATCGATTATGCCGTACGAATTCCTCCAGGAAGTAGTTCTGACGCATTATGCGAAACCATAATTACCTGGACGAATAATGAAAAAGAATTTAAAACCAGAGGACTTGATTCAGACCAAACAGTTGCCGCAATCATTGCAACACAAAAGATGTTGAATGTTGTTGCAGCCCAATAATAAATAGAAATACATTAATATAAAATATACCTAATGAAATTTAACATAGCCCTATTAGCCGGAGACGGAATTGGACCCGAAGTAATCCATGAAGCTGTAAAAGTTTCGGATGCTATTGCAAAAAAATTCAACCATGAAATCACTTGGACGCCTGCACTTACAGGAGCTTGTGCCATTGACGCCGTTGGAGTTCCTTATCCTGATGAAACGCATGAAATTTGTATGGCCGCTGATGCTGTTTTATTCGGAGCCATTGGACACCCAAAATATGATAACGACCCAAGTGCGCCTGTAAGACCTGAACAAGGTTTATTAATGATGCGCAAAAAATTAGGTTTGTTTGCCAATGTACGTCCAACCTTTACATTCCCGTCTTTGATTGATAATTCTCCTTTGAAAAGAGAACGCATCGAAGGAACTGATTTGGTTTTCTTGAGAGAACTTACCGGAGGAATTTATTTTGGAGAAAAAGGAAGAAAAGACGATGGAGAAACAGCTTTCGACACCTGTACGTACACCAGACCTGAAGTACAACGTTTAGCAAAAAAAGGTTTTGAATTGGCGATGACCCGAACTAAAAAATTGTGTTGTGTGGATAAAGCCAATGTGATGGAAACTTCCAGATTGTGGAGAGAAACTGTACAGGCAATGGAAAAGGATTATCCAGAAGTTACTGTAAGTTATGAATTTGTGGATGCCGTAGCGATGCGTTTAGTACAATGGCCAAACTCTTATGATGTCTTGATTACAGAAAACTTATTTGGAGATATATTAACGGATGAAGCTTCTGTAATTTCAGGTTCTATGGGATTGATGCCTTCTGCATCTGTTGGAGAACATACTTCATTGTACGAGCCTATTCACGGATCTTATCCACAAGCTACAGGATTAAATATCGCTAATCCATTAGCTACGGTTTTATCTGCTGCGATGATGTTTGAAGATGCTTTTGGATTAAAAGAAGAGGCAGAAGCTATTAGAGCAGTGGTGAATAAATCATTAGAACAAGGAATTGTGACCGAGGATTTAGCTTCTAAAGACTCTAAAGCATACAAAACTAGTGAAGTCGGTGACTGGTTAGTTGCTAATCTATAAATTTTAAAAGTTTCATTTGTTTAAAATTGAGTAATAGCTAAGATTACAACCTGAAAAAACAACACTCCTCTTAGCTTCTACTCAGCTTTAAGCAAAATAATAAACAACAAAAAAGGTGTCAATAAATTGACACCTTTTTTTATAGCTAGAAAAAAATATTAATATCCTCCTCTGTTTCCACCACCACGGTTGTCTCCACCACGGCTGTTTCCACCACCATAACCACCGCGTGAATCTCCACCACGACTGTTATTGTTAAAACTTCTTCTTTCACCTTCTGGTTTAGGCTCAGATTTGTTTACTACGATTGCACGTCCTTGAACAGTAGCTCCGTTCAATTCGTCAATTGCTTTTTGAGCTTCGTCATCATTTGGCATCTCAACAAAACCAAATCCTTTACTTCTTCCAGTAAATTTATCAGTAATAATTTTAACTGAATCAACTGCTCCGTAAGCCTCGAAAGACTCTCTTAAATCTGCTTCCTCAATACTGAATGGAAGGCTTCCAACAAAAATATTCATATGTACTTATTTAAATAATACAACAAATGTACTGCATTTTTTTTCTAATCTACTATATATTAGCTTATTTATGATTTTATTTTAAATCCTTAACTAAAATGATTCTAACAAAACATCTGAGTTTTGTAATTTAATACTCTAATTTATCATAATTTATGGAACTTGCGCACTTATTGGAACCTTATAAAAAACGCCCTGTTGAAAATTCAAAACATCACCTGCTAACGGATTACCATCTGCATTTTCTGCGTTAAATTTAAATGTTCCTGATATGGTACTATTCACATCATCATATTCGGTTATAACAATTTCACCGCTGCCAATCCCAATTCCAGTTGTAAATGAAATTTCATCCGCGCCAACAGTCAATACATAAACGGCTGTTTTAGAATTACTAGTACCCAAGGGATATCTTTGAGCGGTTGTAGAAGTGGTTCTCAAAGTTAAAACCTCATTTCCAGTATATCCTTCAATTATCAAAGAACCATCAGAACCCAAGAAAGCTTTAGAGTCCACTGCTCTCCAAAACATATTGTCTTTCATTCCTTGAAAAGAAGGATTGTTAAAACTCACATCTTCCTCACAAGAAATTAGAGAAAAAATTATTAGTAGAAACGTAAAATATTTTTTCATAATAAGTGCTTTTTAACAAACAAAAATAATGTTTTAAAGCTTAAAAAAACAGAACCCAAACAAAAAAACCTAACCAAATTACACTTAATATACTCTAGTTCATTAAATTATTATTCACATTAGCATTTATCGATAAAAGATGTATCTTTGCACCCTTAATTAATCGAGGTCGAGTACCTCAAAATTTAATCATAAGATTATGTCAGTAAAAATTAGATTACAAAGACACGGTAAAAAAGGAAAACCTTTTTACTGGGTTGTAGCTGCAGATGCACGCTCAAAAAGAGACGGTAAATACCTAGAAAAAATTGGTACTTACAATCCAAACACAAACCCAGCAACTATCGACTTAAACCTTGATAGCGCAGTAAAATGGTTGCACAATGGTGCTCAACCAACTGATACTGCAAAAGCGATTCTTTCTTACAAAGGAGCTTTATTGAAACATCACCTTGATGGTGGTATCCGTAAAGGAGCTTTAACTCAAGAACAAGCTGATGCTAAATTAAACGCTTGGTTAGATGCTAAATCTGGAAAAGTTGATGCTAAAAAAGAAGGTTTAACTAAAGCACAAGCTGATGTTAAAGCTAAAGCTTTCAAAGCAGAACAAGATGTTAACGCTAAACGTTTAGCTGCAGCTGCTCAAGCAGAAGCTGATGCTATCGCTGCTGCAACACCAGCTGTTGAAGAAGTTGCTGAAGTTGAAGCTGAAGAAGCTCCTGCTACAGAAGAAAATAACGAAACAACTGAAGCATAATTTTAGAAGGCGAAGATGCGTAAAGAAGATTGTTTCTACTTAGGTAAAATCGCTAAAAAATTTAGTTTCAAAGGAGAAGTTCTTGCCTATTTAGACACGGACGAACCTGAGTTATACGAAAACTTGGAATCAGTGTTTGTTGAATGCAACAAACACTTGGTTCCTTTTTTTATTGAAAGCAGTTCACTGCACAAAAACGATTTCCTTAGAATTCGTTTTGAAGACATGAATACCGAAGAAGATGCTGATGCCATTATAGGCAATGCCATATATCTTCCTTTAAAAATGTTACCAAAACTTACTGGTAACAAATTCTATTTCCACGAAGTAATTGGTTTTGAAGTTGAAGACAAGCGTCTTGGCGTTGTAGGGAAAATTCAATCCATAAATGATACTACTGCTCAGCCTCTTTTTGAAGTTTTAAACGGTGAAGTAGAAATTCTTATTCCTATGATTGATCATTTCCTTGTAAAAATCGATAGAGAAAACAAAAAAGTCATCATGGATTTACCAGAAGGATTGATTGAAATGTATCTTTAAAAGATTTTTAGATTCGCTGCGCTTTTAGATTATTAGAAACGTCTGCGACTTTAGAAAAAATCTAAGTTGTCTAATATTTTAAAAAATCTAAGTTGTCTAAATTCCAATTCAAACAGTTCTCTCTTGAACAAGATCGTTGTGCCATGAAAATTGGAACCGACGGTGTTTTACTTGGTGCTTGGACACCAATTGAAAACAATCCTTTTAGCATTTTAGATATTGGAGCAGGAACGGGTGTAATAGCTTTGATGCTTGCACAAAGGAGCAATGCAGAACAAATTGATGCTTTGGAAATCGACGAAGAAGCTTACGAGCAATCCGTAGATAATTTTGAAAACTCCCTTTGGAGTGATCGCTTATTCTGTTTTCATGCTGGTCTTGATGAATTTGTAGAAGAGCCTGAAGACGAGTACGATTTAATTGTTTCCAATCCCCCATTTTATACCGATGATTTTAAATCTGACAACGAACAGCGCGATTTAGCTCGTTTTGCCGATGCTATGCCTTTTAAAGATTTGATTGAGGCTGCTGATTTATTACTTTCGGAAAACGGAATATTCGCTTTAATTATTCCTTTCAAAGAAGAAGAAAATTTCTTGGCACTAGCCGCAGCATACGAATTATTTCCTTTTAAAATTACTCGTGTAAAAGGAACTCCAACTACAGAAATTAAACGCAGTTTATTGGCTTTTAGCCGAAATGAAAATGTGAATTTTCCAATTAATGAATTAATAATTGAAACTTCAAGACATCAATACACTCCCGAATACATTGAATTGACAAAAGATTTTTATTTGAAAATGTAATTCAAAATCACATCTAAGAACAACAGCACTAGTACTCCAAACAAATTTCCAACGAGAACTGATTATTTTATTGTAAATTGGTACAATGATTTTTAAATAAAAACCAGCTTTGAAAAACTAACTTTTTATTTTTAAAATCATTTACTTTTTGGTTTAGACATAAAAATATAACATTTGTTAATGCTTTTGTTATATTTCTTTATGTAAATTTGCACTACATTAAAATTAACATCCATGAAACCAGACTTATTTCAATCTCCAGATTATTACTTACTAGACGACTTACTAACCGAAGAACACAAACTAGTGCGTGACTCCGCACGTGCTTGGGTAAAGAAAGAAGTTTCCCCTATAATAGAAGAATATGCTCAAAAGGCGGAATTCCCAAAACAAATCATGAAAGGTTTGGGCGAAATAGGTGGTTTTGGCCCTTACATTCCTGAGGAATATGGAGGAGCTGGTCTTGATCAAATATCCTATGGTTTAATCATGCAGGAAATTGAGCGTGGTGATTCTGGTGTACGATCTACTTCATCTGTGCAATCCTCTTTGGTTATGTATCCAATTTGGAAATACGGGAATGAAGAGCAACGTGTAAAATATTTACCAAAGTTAGCCACTGGTGAATACATGGGGTGTTTCGGATTGACTGAACCTAATTACGGTTCTGATCCGGGAAGTATGATTACCAACTTTAAAGATATGGGTGACCATTATTTATTGAATGGTGCCAAAATGTGGATTTCAAATGCTCCATTTGCAGATATTGCCATTGTTTGGGCAAAAAATGAAGAAGGAAGAATACACGGTTTAATCGTAGAACGCGGAATGGAAGGTTTTACTACTCCGGAAACACATAACAAATGGTCGCTTCGCGCATCGTCTACTGGAGAATTAATTTTTGACAATGTAAAAGTCCCAAAAGAAAACTTATTACCAAACAAATCTGGATTAGGAGCGCCACTTGGCTGTCTTGATTCAGCACGTTACGGAATTGCTTGGGGCGCTATTGGCGCAGCAATGGATTGTTATGACACGGCTTTACGTTATGCCAAAGAAAGAATTCAATTTGACAAACCTATTGCTGGAACTCAATTGCAACAAAAGAAATTGGCCGAAATGATTACCGAAATCACCAAAGCACAATTATTGACTTGGAGATTAGGTGTTTTAAGAAATGAAGGAAAAGCTACAACGGCTCAAATCTCAATGGCCAAAAGAAATAATGTCGATATGGCGATTCATATTGCTCGCGAAGCCAGACAAATGTTAGGCGGAATGGGAATTACCGGAGAATATTCGATTATGCGTCACATGATGAATTTAGAGTCGGTGATTACGTACGAAGGAACACATGATATCCATCTATTGATTACCGGAATGGATATTACCGGAATTCCAGCTTTTAAATAGTAGTAAACGATTATTAAAGTATTTGTAAAATTGATTGAAAAAGCTTCTTGGAAACAGGAAGCTTTTTTATATTTACATAAAAAACACCACCTATGAATATTGAAACAATCAACAATAGCATTCAGCCCCAAAAAGAACTATTGTTACAACATTCTTTATACAAAAAAGTTAAAACCATTGAAGATTTACAGTGTTTTCTTGAAAACCATGTTTATGCAGTATGGGATTTCATGTCGTTATTAAAAGCATTACAATCTAAATTGACTTGCACAACAACTCCATGGTTTGCCACTCAAAATCCTCAAACCAGATATTTGATAAATGAAATAGTCCTTGCCGAAGAGTCTGATTTAACAATAGACGGAAACCGCTCCAGTCATTACGAAATGTACATTGAAGCAATGAAAGCCTGCGGAGCAAACACCGCTGGAATTGAAGATTTTTTATCCGAAGTAGATTCCCTTAAAAACATATTTGTTGCCATCAAAACAAGCAATTTGCACCCTAATATCAAAGCTTTCTTAGACTTTACTTTCAGAGTTATTGAAGAAGGAAAATCTCATGAAATTGCAGCTGCTTTTACTTTTGGAAGAGAAGATTTGATTCCAAGTATGTTCACAGAAATCTTGAAAAACTTTCAAGCAAATTTCCCAGAAACTGACTTGAGTAAACTAATTTACTATTTTGAAAGACACATAGAATTAGATGCTGACGAACACGGCCCTATGGCAATGAAAATGATCACAGAACTATGCGGAACTGATGCACAGAAATGGTCCGATGTAGAAGAGGTTTCAAAATTAGCCTTAGAAAAACGCATCGGTCTTTGGGATGCAATCGAAGAAACAATTACTATGAATGTTGCGTTGGCATAAATCCAACACACCCAATTAAACGTAACTATTATTTAGAAATGTATTATATCTAATTTCAAAATAATGAAAAAACAATTCCAAATAATAGTTGCGTTCTTTTTACTGTTTTTTATTGCAAGTTGCAGCACAGAAAACCCAAT
Organism: Flavobacterium sp. CAN_S2; assembly: GCF_015752255.1. Classification (NCBI taxonomy): domain Bacteria; kingdom Pseudomonadati; phylum Bacteroidota; class Flavobacteriia; order Flavobacteriales; family Flavobacteriaceae; genus Flavobacterium; species Flavobacterium sp. CAN_S2. Next base: position 1,538,790 of record NZ_JADOVA010000001.1, on the reverse strand, counting down.
TCCCGAAACAAATCAGGTACCACTATTACCAAACCCTACAACTACACCCAATCCTATACCCTTAACCGTTCCACAAACACAAAATCAAACATTTAGCTATTTAGCCCTTGGAGACAGTTACACAATTGGACAAAGCGTATGCGAAACATGCAGATTTCCGGAACAACTGAGGAAAAGCCTAAGAAACTTGAATCCAAATAACACCTATCCAATAAAGCTTATTGCCCAAACAGGTTGGACAACCACCAACTTAATTTCGGCGATTGATTTACAGAATCCAAGTTCAGATTATGACTTGGTTACATTACTAATTGGTGTAAACAATCAATATCAAAGCAAACCTTTTACTTTATACCAGAAAGAGTTTCCTGAATTAGTTAGTAAAGCAATTGCTTTTGCAAAAGGAGATAAAAACAATGTCATTGTGGTTTCTATACCAGATTATGCCTATACCCCTTTTGGTCAAGGATCAGGAAATCAATCGAGGATTTCCAAGGAAATTGATGGATATAATGCTTTCGCCAAAAAGTATTGCAATGACAACACAATTGAATTTATAGATATCACAGATATCACCAGAAAAGGATTAACGAATCCTAATCTTGTAGCCCAAGATGGACTTCATCCTTCAGAATCAGCCTACTCTTTATTTGTGGAACGTATCCTGCCAAAAGCAGCTGTAGCAATACAAAAATAAAAACTCCTTTCTAAATAAGTTATGCTATAAGACCACTTTAATTAGAGTTTTTATATATCTTTATTTTTTTAAAACAAACAAATGTCTTCTCAAGAACGATTAACAAAAGCCTATAAAGAAGCTGAAAGGATTCCTTTTGACGACCAATCCAAATTCATTCTTTTTAGTGACTGTCACAGAAGCGACAACAGTTTTGCAGATGATTTTGCAAGCAATCGAAACGTATACTTTCATGCAATGACTCAATATTACAATGATGGTTTTTCCTATTGTGAATTGGGTGACGGAGATGAATTATGGGAGAATATTTTTTTTAAAACCATCTTTGAAGCACACAAAAACGTTTATCTTTTACTAAAGAAGTTCCATGATTCCAATAGATATCATAAAATTTGGGGAAATCATGAAATGACTTTTAGGGATAAAGATCATGTAGCAAAAACACTTACCACCTATACAAATACACAGAACGACAGAATTGAACCTTTATTTACAGGCATAAAATGCCACGAAGCTATTGTTTTAGTTCATCAGGAAACTAAGCAGGAATTATTTTTGACTCATGGACATCAAGCTGATTTCATGAATTATGTGGGCTGGAAAATCAACAGATTTATGGTACGTCTATTGTGGAAACCGCTCCAAATTTGGGGAATATCAGATCCTACAAGTCCCGCCAAAAATTATGTGGAACGAATAAAAATCGAACTCCGGATTAAAAAATGGATTGAAAACAATAATCGTAAAATCACCATTGTAGGACATACGCATCGTCCCAGTTTTTCTTATCCAAGTCAGAACAGTACGCCTTATTTCAATGACGGGAGCTGCGTGCATCCAAGAAGTATTACTGGTATCGAGATTGTAAATGGAACAATCACATTGATAAAATGGTCCATTGACACGAAGGAAAATGGCATTCTTCAAGTTGTTAGGGAAGTACTTGAAGGTCCAACAAATCTTAAGGATTATAAATAAAGAAAAAGCGTTTGCTAAGAACAAACGCTTGATCATTAATTTTCCGGAGCCAACTCCAGTTCTAATCCTTCGAGACTTTCGGTGATTGGTATTTACAAACTAAATTCTCTATTTTGATTTCCATATGAATCCATCCAAAATATAATGGGTAAACTGCGGTATGGTAAACAAAGGAACAAGGAATACTTGCCAATTTGAAAAATCAGAATTGTCCCATGAAAATTGTTCATTCCAAACAAATACCTCCCAAACATACTCTTCAAAAAAAGCAATCATCAATAAAAATGCTATAAAGACAAAAAAACCTCTGACTCCTTTTACATAATTTAAAATTCCTAAATCACGTTCCGATTTCTTATCTATTTCATTAAGATAAATCAACGCTATATATGGTATACCGTGAGAAACTACATTAAGTAAAGTGAAAACTAAATCACTATTAAAATATACAATACCAAAATACCATGACAAAAAAGTACCTGTAATAATTGTATTTTTAGGAATATTAAAATATCGTTCCTTAATACTTTTATAAATTGTTCTTAAAATATAAAAGATTACAATCAGTCCATAAATCCAGCCCAGAATCCCTACTAATAATTGATTTTCAAATCGAATAAAATCTTTTTCAGTAAACCAAATGAATGCTCGAGGTGAAGAAAAAAACCAATACAACATTGGGTAAACTGTAGCCGTATAAATAATTAAATTATCAATAGCAACACTGCAATTTGTTTTAACTTCTTTTCTAGAATAAAGACGCATAAAACCATATTGCTGTCTTATAAAATGAAAAACAGCTATGTATGCCAAAACTGACCAAAAAACAACACTACCTAAACTGAAAAGAATTATCCCGACAACAAAACAAACTATCGGCAGTACAATGAGTAATTTACTTCTTTTTTTAAACTCTTCACGAACGAAATAGGTTTTAAATAATGTAGCATAAACATGTGCTACATCTATAAAAACGATTAAAAAAAGCCAGATATAAAAAGAATATTTAGCCTCAATAACGTTCAATTTATCATGAAACAAGAATACAACAGCAGTAACAAAAAACGAAGGCGCTAAAATAAAAAAACCATCTGTTTTTGCTTTATCAATCCAAGGTTGAGCCATCTATTATTTGATTTACAATATTAATACCTTGATGAAATGCTTCTTCAAAAATTGAAATTCCAGACAAATCTGAATGTGCAAAGAAAATTTTGCCTTCAATATTTTGTGATGCTTCTTTCTTATGTTTTCCAAATATAAAACCAGGGACAGGACTAATCATTCCGTGTCCTAAAAGATGAATATTTATTTCTTCTGTAACGCTTTCAATATTGGGATGCGCAATTTTTAAATCATCAAAGACTAATTGTTTCCAATATGTACTTTTCTTTTGATACAAATCCTTTCTGCTTTTCTTTATATCTGAAGATGAAAAACTATAATAGTATGTAATTACTTTTTTGGACTGTACTTGTTGCAAGGATTGGTGTTGGTCATAAATATAACCTAACCCATTTGCACCATATATCACATTATCCCAACACAAAGGATAGCTACCATTATCCGCCAAATCAGAAACAACCAAAGTTGCCAAAAGCCATGGAGCGTAATGAAAATTTTGAGTCATGATTTTTCTGTTTCTAATTAAATATTGATTCACAAATTGCGGCGTAGCCATAATCACTCTATCAGCAATTATTTCTATTGTTAATTTTTTATCCGCGTCAAAAACAGTGGATACAACTTTTCCATCTATACTTTTTACTTCATAAACTAAATGATTTTTCAGTGTTTTATTTTCAGCATATTTTTGCAAATGATGGGCTAATCTGGCATTACCTTCCGGCCACGTAAGTACATTATCCTTATTATCTTGTGTGCTATCTTGCTTTCTTGCTGCGAAATAATGAATTCCTGCCCAAGCAGAAACGTAACTAATTCCCAACCCAAAATCATCCCTACAGCAATAATCTATGTAATCGAATAGTGGCTTCGAATTGAATCCTTCCTTCTCGAACCATTGTTGCATTGTAATTGCATCAAAAGCTCGGATAGTAGCTTCACTGGAAGATAGTGATAGCGGAATATCAAAAAAATATTTGCCATCTACACCCTTTCCTGTGCGGAAAGCATCCATTTTTAAAAAGAATTTTTTGAATTGAAAATCTTCTTCTGCAGCGTTTCCGGTTTTAGGAACTAGTCCTTCTTGCCAATTATTTTTATAAAACAAACGCTCATCAGGGGCAAACGTAAGTTGTTCCTCATCAAATTTTGGAAATCCTTTTGAATCATACCCTATGATTATTTGCTCTTCTTCAAGAAACTGAAGCAGTGCTGCATCTTGTTTATTAGGAAGTGGCAAGTAATGTGCTCCCAATGGAAATTTAGAATATTTATTCTCTCCATTTGAGGAATTTCCTCCCAAATGACTTTCTAATTCTACCAATAAAAAATCATTGATTCCTTTTTTAGAAAATTGACGCGCTGCGCTTAAACCAGAAATTCCTCCACCAACAATTAAGTACGGAATATGGATTTGACTGGAAGGTTTTGGAAAGTTTTTAACCCGCAACCGATGTCCCAAAATATGATTTGTCCCTGACAAACGTATCAATAAAGTAATTACTTTTTCTTGACACGATTGCAAAAATGGAATCACAAGTAAGGAAGCAGCAATACCTTTTAGAAAAAAACGCCTGGAATAACTATAATTTTCCCCACTCTTCATCGAAATAACGTACTAGAATTTGATTGTCCAAACGATTAATTTCAATGTCTTTTGAAATCATATCTTTGGAAAAATAATTGAATTTATCAAACTGGAAATTATAAAAGCGCAATCCTTCAACTTGTCTGTTAACTTTGTTGAAATTAGTTTCGAAACCATTCATTGCGATGGAGAAACCCCATTCACCAAATGACGGAACATAAGCGTGATAGGCATCGACTTGAGGAAAAATCTCCATTAAAGTTTTATTAATACACCAAAAAGATTTTGGCGCAAAATAAGGAGAAGTAGTCTGCACCACCACTACTGCATCAGAAGCTAGAATAGCTTTTAAAGTACTGTAAAAATTCAAGGAATATAGTTTCCCTAGACTATAATTTGATGGATCCGGAAAATCTATAATTACTACATCAAACTTAGATTTACTGTTTTTAGCCCATATAAAAGCATCCTGATTATAGACTTTCACTTTCGAATTATTGAGAGAGTTATGATTAAAATCGGTTAGAATTTTATTTGTCTTAAACAATTTTGTCATGCCTTCATCTAAATCTACAATGGTAACATTTTTAACTTCTGCATATTTTAATATCTCACGAACTGCCAATCCATCGCCTCCACCAAGAACTAATACATTATCTACTTGCTTTGCCATTGACATCGCAGGATGTACTAATGCCTCATGGTAACGGTATTCATCTGTGGAACTGAACTGAAGATTATTATTCAAATATAACCGATAATCACTTTTATTGTGCGTCAAAACAATGCGTTGATATTGAGTCGAATTTGAATAAATAATATTTTCACCATACATTTTTCCTTCTGAATACGACAAAATAGTATTTGAAAACAAGTAAACAACAAATAACAAAATAAAAGAAGCAATTGCTTTTGCTCTAAGGAAATAGATTTTTTTGAGTTCTGATTTTAACAGGAAACACAAAGCTATGGCAATACTGATATTAATCATACCAAAGAACAAAGAGGTTCCCATAATCCCTAATTGGGGGACCAAAACTAACGGAAATAATATGGATGCTAATAATGCTCCAATATAATCGAAGGTAAACACATTAGATACCAAATCTCTGAATTCGACTTTATCTTTCAGGATATTCATTAACAAAGGGATTTCCAGTCCTACCAAACAACCAGTCACAAAAACTAACAGGTAAAGGATAAACTGAAAGGAATACACGCTTTCAAACAACATGAAAAGCACTACAGAACTCAATCCTCCTATTAAACCAACCAGAATCTCAATTTCAACAAAAGTGTTGAGCATATTCTTTGTGAGAAATTTTGAGAAATAAGAACCCACACCCATCGAAAAGAGGTATACTCCAATGATAAATGAAAATTGTTTTACAGAATCTCCAAGAAGATAACTTGCTAAAGTACCCGCTACTAATTCATAGACTAATCCACAAGTTGCAATAGTAAATACAGCGAAAAGAAGTAAATATTCAAATTTTAAAAACTTCTTACCCATGAATTGCTGCGCTAATAATCATTGAAATCCCAATAATAAAGGCTCCAAAAACAATGGCTACAGCAATATTATTTTTCTGTGTCACTTCTTTCCAAGTGTTTTCTGGAGTCAATTTTTCAATAATAAAATAAGCAATCAATAATATAATGATTCCTAAAAGAGAAAAAATAATAGAATTGAAAATTGGTTTTAATGTAAGAACATCCATGATTAGGTAGTTTTAAATTGTTATTTATGGTAAAAAGTATTTATTGGTCTTCGACCCAAAGTTTGACCGGAACTGTATTTTTCAGTAGTTTCACAATCACAGATTCTATTTCCGGAATATGTGAAAAACAAATATGCCGAATAAACAAACAATCCTATCGCAATTGAAAACACATTATTTTTCAAAAATTTTAATGCTTCATCCATAGTTTTAATTATAAGGAGAATGATCTGAATCTTCCCATCTTTTTTGTTCAAAATTGACATTTAGATAGTAGAGAGCAACTAGTAGAACTGCCATGAAAATTATGGTTAACCAACGATTTCTGCCTGAAGGCTGATCCCATAATGCTTTTATTGTCAAAGAATTATTTTGTAAATCCTCAGGAGCTTTTTGTGGTGTAATAACCAAATGGTATTTTCCGGCTGCAACGCCACAGATATTAAACTCCTCCGAAGAATTTCCCTCACTCCAGCTTTCGCCATCCGTATATCCATGATAATACTCGATATCTTTACTGGCGTAAACTGCATCATTTGTTTTTTCATTTAATAATGCAACCTGCACATTTGCCCAAGAATTATCCACTCCTGAATTAACCGCAATTGTCATAGGTGCAGAACCTCCTTCTAATATAAATGAGGGACTCACAATCTCTTTATTATTAAAAGCATCAACAGTCAGATCTTTATAAAATACCTGTTTCTCTACTTTATCTTTATAAATGAACCAGTGAGATAACAGAATCAAAATAGAAAATATACAAAAAATAATAGCAGTATTCGTTACATTTAAGAAAAAGGGTTGTACTAATCCTGTTCCTACTTTTGATGGTAATGTAAAAAACGGAAAACCTTTTCGAATTTCCTTTGTAGTTATATGTTCTCCAAAATAAGTCGTCTCTGTATCTCCATCTTTTTCAATAGAGATCATATTTGGTACACTAATATATTCTGTTGAGTGTGTCTTTTTCTTTGGTAGTGCAAAATCAAAGAAACCCTGAGCAGAAACAATTTCAACATCAGTATAATCATACAGATTCATCACAACTCCTTCGTAAGTTAGAAATTTAGGATGATTCGAAACATCAAATTTATCTTCTATTTCTTTTAAAAAAATCCAATGTCCATCTGACTCAGAGAGATACACAAACTTGTTCAATTTATCAGTCAGAACATATTCATTCCAATAATAAGCTCCATACACTTTCTTTGTAAGAATTCCAGTTACGATATATTCAATCCCTTTAAGAATTCCTTTTTGACCAATTTGCAAACCAACATGCGGAATTTTGTGATTGAATGCTCTTTCACGGCGTAATTCTTTGCTTGCGTCTGAGATATAAACACTCTGGCAGTTGGGGCAAACAAAATTTTTGACCTCAAAAACAATTTCTATAGTAGTAACCGTATTACATTGATAACAAGAAACATCCATACCTATCTGTTTATCTCAAAATCTTTAATTATGACTGCATCAAAATAATCCACATACGCTTGTGTTACAGCCTTTACCTTTGCTGAATTACCTTGTAAATAATTACATAAATAAACATCTAATGTAAGCTGATTGAATTCCGGCCAAGTGTGAATACAAATATGTGATTCTTTTAGGCAAACAGCAATAGTAAAACTGTCATTATCAAAATCATGCACTATTATACCTACTTGCTCTAATCCGTATTTATCTAAAATTTGATTAGTAATAGCAATGTATTCTTTGCTATCAGTGAGTTTTTCAATAGAATCAACCTGAAGAGTAACTAGTTTATGTAAACCAGGGGAGTAAGAATTTGAATTCATTTAAAAACGTCAATTGATTTGCTTAATACTACAATACGAATATATGGCATTTATATTACAAAAAAAATCCCTATTAAGGGATTTTTTTTAATTTTCTGGAGCCAGCTCGAGTTCTAAACCTTCAAGACTTTCGGTGATTGGTATTTGACAACCCAAACGACTGTTTGACTTTACGTAGAATGCTTCTGAAAGCATTGCTTCTTCGTCATCGCCCATTTCGGGTAATGCAACATCGTTAAGTACATAACACTGACAAGAAGCACACATGGCCATTCCGCCACAAGTTCCTTCTACAGGAAGCTCGTAGGCTTTGCATAATTCCATGATATTCATGGCCATATCTGTAGGAGCCTGTAATTCGTGCACTACTCCTTCTCGATCTTTAATTTTTATTAATACATCCATAAATCAGTTATGAGTTATAAGTTATGTGTTGTGGGTATGCAAATTTGCGTGGGGGATAGCAGCAAGCTACCGAAGTAGCGCGGATAGCCCGACGCTTTTAAGAAAAAAGGCAGCTACCCAGTATATCGAGTAGCCTTTTTTCTTAAAAGGGTCACGCCCTCCTTGGACTACGCTCAGGATGACAAATTTATAGAATGTTTACAACAGTTTCTATTTGGGGAGCAAACTTTTTGATGGTAGTTTCCACGCCGGCTCTCAGTGTCATTTGGTTTACACTGCAACTCGTGCATGCTCCTTCGAGACGTACTTTTACGTGTTTGTCGTCTTCGATGGAAATCAGTGTGATATCGCCACCGTCAGAATTCAAAAAAGGTCTAATTTCTTCGAGCGCTTTTTGAACTTCTATTGTTAATTCTTCTGTTGTCATTTTCTTTATTTAAAGATTGAAAGATTAGAAAATTGAAAGATTAAAAATCATTTTCAAAAGATTCTAATTTCTATTTTTTTACTGCTGAGCAACCGGCCATAGTAGTAATTTTAACTGCCTCAGTCGCAGGTAAATTTTCATTTCTATTTACGGTTTCTTGCACTACATTTCTAGTGATTTGTTCGAAAACGGTTTCAATAACGGAACCGGTTTGCATTGCTGCCGGACGACCGTAATCTCCCGCTTCACGAATGGATTGTACGATAGGCACTTCGCCAAGGAACGGCACGCCTAAGTCTTCTGAAAGATTTCTAGCTCCTTCTTTTCCAAAAATATAGTATTTATTTTCTGGCAATTCTTCTGGTGTGAAATACGCCATGTTTTCTATAATTCCTAATACAGGAACATTTATAGCTTCAGACATGAACATCGAAACTCCTTTTTTGGCATCGGCCAAAGCTACTGCTTGTGGCGTACTTACGATGACAACACCTGTAATAGGCAATGATTGTACGATTGAAAGGTGAATATCTCCTGTTCCCGGAGGCAAATCGACTAACATGAAATCCAATTCTCCCCAGTCAGCATCAAAAATCATTTGGTTCAACGCTTTTGAAGCCATTGGTCCTCTCCAAATTACCGCTTGACTTGGCGCTGTAAAAAATCCTATTGAAAGAATTTTTACTTCGTAGCTTTCAACCGGTTTCATTTTTGATTTTCCATCAACGGTCACCGAAATTGGTTTTTCACTTTCTACGTCGAACATGATTGGCATCGATGGTCCGTAAATATCCGCATCAAGAATTCCTACTGAGAAACCCATTTTAGCCAATGATACCGCTAGATTTGCTGTAACAGTAGATTTTCCTACTCCACCTTTACCAGAGGCTACACCAATAATATTTTTGATTCCCGGTATTGATTTTCCTTTGATTTCCGGTTTGTCCGGAACCTCAACTTTACTATTAATTTTGATTTTAGCATCCGGAGATACTAATTCAAGAATTGTTTTTTTGATATCGTCTTCGGCACGTTTTTTTATGTGCATCGCCGGTGTGTGCAATACTAAATCAACTACAACCTCATCGCCAAAAGTTATCACATTTGCTATTGCGCCACTTTCCACCATGTTTTTTCCTTCTCCAGCTATAGTAATCGTTTCTAACGCTTTAAGAATATCTTTTCTATCTAATTTCATTTTTAGTTTATTGTTTTCTGTCGGCATTTCATGCCAAAATATTATCTTTATTTAAACTGATTTCAGATTACAAAGATACTATGAAAAGTTCTTATTATAAAGGATTTGTATCGCATTTATTGATGTGAGAATTGACGGCAATTATCAGAGATATCGTTTTTTAATATCAAAAAATCTTGCGTTTTGAATTTTCAGGCTTTACTCCGCCCTAACTTCCGGTTGCCAGAAATGTTTTTCGAAATCTAAAATTTGGTTATCCACCACAACAATTCCCTCGTTTTCCAATAATTGCTGCATCAGATTGGTTCCGTCAAAATGCAATTTACCAGTAAGCAAACCCTTTCTATTCACCACACGATGCGCCGGAACATCTTCCAGACTATGAGAAGCATTCATTGCCCATCCCACCATTCGAGCAGAACGAGCTGTTCCTAAAGCCTTTGCAATAGCACCATAAGAAGTTACTTTTCCGTACGGAATTTGTCTGACTATGAAATATACTCTCTCGAAAAAATTGTCGTTTGACATGATGCTGAATCTAATAAAAAGTCTGTTTATTGTTCTTTAGCGGTAAAAAATTATCGCAGATAATACCGTATAATATTGATTAAGGTGATCAAGGATATCAATCCGGTAATGCTTCCTATGATGGTATTCATATTGCGCATCAGATAATCCGTTTTGTCTTGAATTTTTTGAAAGAAAGTGATGTAACAATAAAACACAAAAAAAGATCCTAAAACCACACCTGCTACAAAGGTAAAAACATTGGTCGTATCAAAATAAAACAAATTGTATGACGCCAATGTAACGCTTACAAAAACATAATAAGGGATAGGGAAAAAGTTAAGTGCAGAGAGCAACATCCCAAGAAAAAAACGAGTGGATGTACTCTTTTTTTTCATTTTACCTTTTTTCTTTTTTGGCTTTTTAGCAATCAGTAAGAAATAGATTGTCAATGCTGCAAAAATCCCAAAACCAACTTCGCGCAGCAAAACAATAACATCCGGACGCTCTTTTATAAATTGTGCAAAAAATATAGCAAGCGCTGCTTGAAAGAAAATTATAATTACTGCACCTAAAACAAACCAGTACGCACTTCTTTTTCCTTCCTTGAGATTCACTTTAGCAGCCGTCATATTGATTAACCCCGGAGGCGTAATCCCTACAAAGGCCGTAACGAAACCCAAAAACAAAGAAGTGATTAAATTCATAGGCAAGGTGCAAGATTAAAAAAAGAAATCTGTTTCAAATATAAAACTATTCTTTGATTTTGAATCGAATATAGGTAATTGCTTTGTTAATTTCTAAATATTGTTTTTCATAGAACGTCTGAAAAGCAGTTACTTCCTCCGGACTTCCTTCATTTACATACACATTATGATTGGCATACAAAACCTCATGCCCTTCTCCATGCAACAACCCTAAAGTATACCCATGCATGAACTCACTGTCGGTTTTTAAGTTTACCACACCGTCTTTTTTGAGGATTTTTTTATACAATTGCAAAAACTCTGAATTTGTCATTCGGTGTTTTGTTCGTTTGTATTTTATTTGTGGATCCGGAAAAGTTATCCAGATTTCATCTACTTCGTTTTCAGCAAAAATATGGTTAATCAATTCGATTTGGGTTCTGATAAAAGCCACATTATACATTCCGGTTTCAACCGCTGTTTTAGCTCCACGCCAAAAACGAGCGCCTTTGATATCGATTCCCACAAAATTTTTATTTGGATATCGTTCCGCAAGCCCAACAGAATATTCCCCTTTTCCACAGCCTAATTCCAGAACCAATGGATTTTCATTTTTAAAGAATTCTGAGTTCCATTTCCCTTTTAAAGGAAATAAATCGCCTACAACTTCTTCTCTTGTTGGTTGAAAAACATTGTTGAATGTCTCGTTTTCTTTGAACCGCTTTAATTTATTTTTGCTTCCCACTTTTTTAGAATATTTCGGCAAAATTAAGGAAATATATAAGACCGAATGCCGAAGCGGTAAAAAAATGAAAAAACGTTTTCAAAATCGCTATTTGTAAGCTGCTTTTTTTATGCAGCTCTTCGGAAAATAACAGTCAAAGTAATGACTTTTGTACTATTTCCATTCTTAACATTCCTGTTAATGCGTTTTTCACCCACAAAATATTACTGTATCTTTATACAAATAAACTTGCTATGAAAAACTTCGTTTTATCTATTGCAGTACTATTATTCAATTTTTCAGTTGCTTCTGCTTACCGTACCAATTCCAAAACGGTTACCAATACTTCTTTTGCTCAATCAATGCTAAAATACAAACCAGAAAGAAATTTCGTCAAGATTGACAGCACAGTTATTTCCAGATTTTTCAAAACATACCCAAATGTAAAAAAATACAAATCAGACGTTATTGCTTTGTACAAAAAAAGAAATTACAACTCCATTTGGTTTGACAACCAAGGAATTATTGAGTTTGCCAATTTATTATATTCCAAAGTAAATCAGCTAGCGGACGATGGGTTAAAGTCCCGATTCGCTTATAAAGAAAAAGCCGATCTCATTTTCAATAAAAATTCACAGAGCAATCTTACGGCTACCGAAACGGAACTTTTACTATCCGCAATGTATATTTTTTATGCAAAAAAAGTATACAAGGGAATTGACCTTGAAAAAATCAGAGAGATTGGATGGTTTTTACCCACAAAAGACCTTTCGTACGCGAGCCTGCTCCAAACCTTGTTAGCAGATCCTCAATTATTAGATAAAAATGAGGAACAGCTCTTTAGTCAATATTACAAACTGAGAACTGTTTTAAAAAAATACCGACAAATAGAGCAAAATGGCGAATGGAATTTAATCATTGCTGATTCTTCAAGGAGAGAATACAGGCCGGGTGACAACTCAGCAACCATTAGTCAAATAAGACAAAGACTAGCCGTAACCGGAGATTTACAACACGATTCCAAAAGCACCTTGTACGATGCCGAATTAATGACCGGAATCCTGAACTTCAAGAAAAGAAATGGTTACAACATAGATCCTATTATTACTTTGAGTCACATTCAGCGGATGAATATTCCCATTGAAAATTATATCAAAACCATTATGGTCAATATGGAACGCTGTCGTTGGATTGCTCCAGAGTTGACAAAAGCGGACGAATACATCATAATAAATATTCCTTCTTTTAAACTAATTTATAAAAGAAACGGCAAAACTGAACTAGAATCAAATGTATTTGTAGGCGGAACTATGAATGAAACCGTAATTTTTAGTAGTAATATCAGCCATCTTATCTTCAGTCCCTATTGGAATATCCCAACGAGTATCGTTCAAAGCGAAATAAAAACAGCTATGGATCGTGACAAAAATTATCTAGCTGATAATGATATGGAATGGAATAAAGGCAGAATAAGACAGAAACCCGGTCCAAAAAATCCCCTAGGGAAAGTTAAATTCATTTTTCCAAGTGCTTCCGATATTTACTTACACGATTCGCCTGCCAAAAGCTTATTTGAATCTGAATATAGAGCATACAGTCACGGATGCATTAACGTGAATAAAGCGCAGGAATTAGCATACTTAATTTTAAAAAACAATCCGGATTGGCCCGCAGAACGCATTAAGAAAGCCATGGACAGCGGAAAAGAAACTACCTGTATCCTGAAAAATAAAATCCCTGTTCACATAGGATATTTTACTACATGGGTCAATGATTCCGGTGAAATTAGTTTTTTTAACGACATATATTTAAGGGATGATCGTCTGTCCGAAATTCTTTTTTCTGATGACTCCAAATAAAACAACTACTGTTTAAATTTCAATTTGATTTTCTTAATCAGTTAGATAGAATTCCATTTTTTAATTTCAATACGCTAACAATCAAATAAATACATAGACGTAACTTTTTTTAATTATATTTGATATTCTAAAAAACCACCCTATGAAATCAAAACCATATCCAATGAAAACCCAACTTGTGTTGGCATCCTCCATTTTATTGCTAGCTGCTTTTACCACATTTGAAAAAACAGACAAAACAATTTCCGGAATTAATAAAGACAATATGGACACATCCGTTCGACCAGGCGATAATTTTGATGCCTATGTGAACGGTGCTTGGCTGAAAAAAACTAAAATACCGGATGACAAAGCCTCTTATGGTGTTGGTTATATGGTTCATGAAAAAGCACAAGAAGACGTAAAAGCCATTATCGAAGCGTCCTCCAAAGGTGATTTTGCAACAGGTTCTGATGAGCAAAAAATTGGGGACTTTTACGATGCCTTCATGGATACTAAAATGAGGGATCAAAAAGGAATTGCACCGTTACTTACTGAATACAAAAAAATTGATGCTATTACCAATTACACGGATTTAGCGGCTTATTTTGGATATGCAAACACCTCCGGAAGCAATATTCCTTTTTCAGTTTCGGTGATGGAGGATTTAAAAGATCCAACCCAGTACATGCTTATTTCCTGGCAAGGCGGTTTAGGATTACCTGATAGAGAATATTATGCTCTTGAAGATGCAAAATCTAAGGAAATCCAAAAAAAATATGTGATTCATATCGAGAAGATGCTAGAACTTGGCGGAGTAGCGAATGGGCCAGATCTAGCCAAAAAAATAATGGCATTTGAAACGGTTTTAGCCGCTCAGCATATGAAAAAAGAACAAACCCGTGACATTGTAAAACTGTACAATAAATATAAGATTACCGATTTAAAACAACTCATGCCTGATTTTAATTGGGACAGTATGCTAAAAAATGCCGGAATTCTCAATCAAAAAAACATTGTCATTGCGCAAATTGATTATCTGAAAGCGCTTAACGGAATCATAAAAACAACTCCTTTAACCACGTGGAAAGCATATCTGAAATGGAATGCAATTCACGGAGCGGCAACATCATTAAACACCGCTTTAGACAAGGAAAATTTTGACTTCTATGGCAAAACACTTTATGGAATCCAAGCACAACAACCAATGTGGCGAAGAGGCGTTGATAGAGTAAACGGTAGCCTTGGTGAAATCGTTGGAAAGGTTTATGTAAAAAAACACTTTTCCCCTGAGGCCAAAGAGCAAGTAACTTTACTAGTTAAAAACTTGCTTAAAGAGTATGGCGAAAGCATAAAAAATCTGGACTGGATGAGTCCGGAAACTAAAAAGCAAGCTTTAGACAAACTCTCGAAATTCACTCCAAAAATTGGTTATCCAGACCAGTGGAGAGATTACGCTGCCTTAAAAGTTGTTCCCGGAGATTTGTACGGAAATCAACAAAAAGCCACCACTTTTGAATACAACAGACAAATTAATAAATTAGGAAAACCAGTTGACAGAACCGAATGGGGAATGACTCCACAAACCGTAAACGCCTATTACAACCCACCGCTTAATGAAATCGTATTTCCTGCAGCCATATTACAGCCTCCTTTCTTTGATTTAAAAGTAGAAAATGCAGCAAATTACGGTGGTATTGGAGCTGTAATCGGTCACGAAATAGGTCATGGATTTGATGATCAGGGAAGCACCTTTGATGGTGACGGAGTTCTTAGAAACTGGTGGACGCCGGGTGATTTAGCAGCTTTCAAACAAAAAACGGGCGCATTAGTAGCGCAATACAATGATTTCAAAGTATTTCCAGATCTGAATGTAAATGGTGAATTTACTCAAGGTGAAAACATTGGTGATTTAGGCGGATTATCCATTGCCATAAAAGCGTACAAAATGAGCTTAGAAGGAAAAGCATCCCCGGTTTTAGAAGGCTTCACCGGCGAACAGCGCGTGCTATTAGGCTGGGCGCAATGCTGGTTGAATAAATCTCGTGAGGAAGCGTTACGAAATCAAATCGCAACCGATCCGCATTCCCCGGCAAGATTCAGAATTAATGGTGTCGTGAGAAATATTCCTGAATTTTATACCGCTTTCAATATAAAACCCACAGATTCCTTGTATTTAGCTCCAGAAAAAAGAGTCAAAATCTGGTAATTATCGTTTTATTTTAAAAAACCTCTGCTAAAAACAGAGGTTTTTTTATGCAAAAAAGTCCAAACCTAAAACATCAACTCCGAAGATATTATTATTTAGACTTCAATGTTTTTATCATCGCATCTTCCAAGGCGGATTTGACTTTTATAACTTCATTCGAGTTATCATTGGGAATTGTCATCGATAGAACATAATGTTGTATTTTCCACTCCTTTCCTATTTTCACCAAAACTCCAGAACCACGACAAATTTTCATTTGGGTATCCAGTAATTCATCAAACCAAGCAGTTTTTCCGGTTTTATCAAAAAAGACATGTCGTTCCAGAGCCGTAAAATTCCACGCTTTCCCTTTGTCAAAATGTGGTTTTGCATACGCTTGAAAAGCTGTCTTATCCCAATTTTCTGTTGCATCGGTACCAATGAAGACGGCATCATCAGTCATTAAACTGAAATAATCTTTATAGTTAGCTTCCGCTGCGGCTTTGTGCCAAGCATCGAGTGTGGCATTTATGTTTGCTTTCGAAAGTGTTTGTTGGTCCATGCTACTTTTGCATCCGGACAAACAAAAAATGATAAGAACTACCAGTAGTTTTTTCATATAATTAGAGTTTTTCATGATCTTTATTCCATCTGATTTTTATTTTTCCATCGACATCAACGGCCAATAAATGCAGTACAATTCCTTTCGTACGCTTTTCGGCTTTTTCGGCTTCATTGGTTATAAGTTCATCGTTTTTTGGATTTCTCAACGGAATAGTCATCGCTAAATTTGTACCTCTGTTGAACGAATAAACGCCATTTACGTCTAAATTCAATACATTGGAACTCACTTTCAAATCATTTACATCTACTAAATCTCCATTAATTTTAAAATTTCCTGACAAATCGCTAAAAACGATATGGTTCACATTTCTAAAAGGAAAAGCGAACTTACCTATGTTAGTAATGGGTTTAAAATCGATTAAAGCGCCTTGAGCCACCTTGAATTTAGCAGCACCGGAAAGAGAGTTCGTTTTTAATTCTCCGCCGGAAAGTAGTTTTCCTTTAAGCGCTGCCGAAGCTGTTAAAAATCCCTCTATATTTTTAGGTTCAAAAGATTGAATCCCAAAATTATTCAAGCCGGCAAGGAATCGGCCAATATTCACGCGGTTAATTTTCGCATTAGATTCGAGCAGAAAATCATCTCCATCAGGAACTAATTCCCCATCAAAAGCAATGCTTCCGCCAACGCTTTGTACCCAGCCATTTTTGACAATTAATTTATTGTTAAGCAACAAAATCGTTGCTTTTGCATTAGTCGCCTCGAGTTTACTGTAGACCATTTTGTCCGCTTTAACATTTAGCGCCATTTGGCTCATTTCAATCACGGAATACAATTCGTCTGAAAAATCATCTTTTTTATTCTTGGTTTTTGGAGCTTTTTTACCAGTACTTGTAAAAACACCTATAAACTGTTTCACGTCCAAAAAGGGAGCATAAATATCCCAGTTCACCACCATTTTTTCAGGATTCTCATAATACAATGTCAGGAAATTATCAATTTTGCCTTCCATAAAAACCATGTTCCTACGGTCTTTAAAATTAATTTTTTTGATTAATAATGCTTGTTCCGTAAAATCAAGTTGAATATCTGTTTTCACAAAAGTCAAATTCCGTGGACCATAATTTACCGTTGCATTTTTCACGGCTACACTTCCTGTGAACAACGGTTTTTGTATTTTTAACTGCACTACATCAAATTTGAAATCCAAATTCACTTTGGCCTGACCATCAGAAAAATGCATTAAATCCTCGTTGACTATCTCATTTAATCGCGAAACAGCAAAGTCCGATTTAAAACTTCCTGCAGCGGTAGTTTTCTCAAAATTGGAAATAATCCCGATTGGAATTGCAAATGGAATCGTTTTGTATTTCCCCGAAAAATCCGTTAAAGTTATGGTCGAATTAATATCATTACAACCTGCTCCTTTTTTATATTGGTTGGTGAATGTTGCGCCAAAACTGCAGTCCGTAATGATTCCGTCCGGTATTTTGAGTTCATTATTTTTAATTTTTGTCGTCACCACAATTTCCGGATCGCCCGTGGCATTCATATCGCCAATAATTGTGCAACCCACGTCAATTGGTTTTTTTAAATCAAACTGATTTATTTTAGTACTGATATTATCGCTCAATAATGCGGAAGCATCACGCCACAAAATCGTAGTTTTTATGGCAATATCAAAAGGAGACTTGTTTTTATCCAAACTAAAATGAGCGTTAATATCAAAAAACTCCTCTCCAATTCCGAAATTCTCCGTGGCAATACTAATTTGGTTTTTCGGTTCTGAGAAATCAACTTTCAAAACCCCTTCTACCATTCTGTTTTGAATAAAACTCCCTCTTTTAGTATTGAAAGCCATACTTTTAGCAAGCGTTTTCAAATACAAATTCGTGTGCCAATTCTCGTTATCATGATCTATTTGGCTTCGCAGTGCAACTATATTAAAATCAAATAATTTATGTCCCATTTGATTTTCGGAAATAAAATGTACTTGGTCTAAAACGACTTCTTTTACTTTAGAATCGGTGGAGCTTTTTGATTTTTTGCTTTTTGGCTTAGGTCTAAAAATATTCGTGTTTACAATTCCATTTTTTCCTTTGAACAAATGCAAAGTGGCCTGCTGAATTTCTATTTTGTCGATGTTTATCTCATTAGAAAGCAATCCCAAAACATTGACGCGCACCTCAATTTGTTCCGCTTTGAGCAACGTTCGCTTGTGTAAAGCCCACAAACTGTCTTTTAATTCTACTTGACTTAACGCCAAAGTCATATTGGGGAAACCCTTAAAAAACTTATAATTAATGTCACCAATAACAATTGTACCCGTAATATTTTCGTTAATTTTCGCATTGATTTGCGTGACAATTTCCTCTTTATTATTCTTAAAATAAATTGATAAAACCGCTGACGCTATCACCAAAAAAGCCACAATTCCCAGAAGTAAAAAACCAATTCTTTTGATTATTTTTCGAAAATTTATAGTTTGAAAATAAGACTTTGTGCGCTGCAAATATTGATTCATACGTATTCCTTTACTATTTTAAATAAAGGTAGCTAAAAACATTCGGTTTAAGAATTAATAATCCAAAAACGGATTTCCACACACCTTTTGAACTGCTAGAATGCCATTTTGATTTTTGGAATTTCAGGTTGCTGAATGACAGTTTTACAACAAAATTCTATCAATTTTCAATTGTTTTTTAGGAGCTATAACGTTCCATTTCTTAAGCTTTTCATTAGACTAAAATCACATGAAACGGCCTAATAATTGAGTTTTCCGTCTGATTTTGCTTTGGTAAAAACCCTAACATTATTCGGTTTTTGTCAATGTAAGACTTTATTTTTATGTTCTTTCGACAAAATTGAGTTGCAGGAACAATTTTACATATAGCAGCACTATTTATTTCATAATTTTTGGATTTCTGAAAATATATTAGACCAAAAAAACCATCTCTAAAATAAAATAAAATTCATAACTAATTAATTTACAAATACTTAATTTCTAATTTAATTTCATAAACACCCTTAAAGTAAAGGTTGAGATGCGCTTTGTAAAAGCACACGCAGTCCAAGGCTGGTAGCACCTCACTGGATTTGATGTATTTTTGTAATGCCTTAAATACATTCAAGGCGAATTAAAAGTTGATCTATGAAAAAGTTACATTCCCCAATCCTATTGGTTGTTTTTATACTGCTGTTTACCATTGTTTCCTGCAAAAAGAAAGATGGAAATATTGTGGCATCCAATACTCAAACGAGTTTAAATGCGATAGAAGTTGCGTTTGACAGCACGCAAATCAAAACATTCTTTGGAAAATATCCAAAACTGCAGCCGTATCAAGGTGAAATAGAAAAATTATACCGCAAACATCAGTTTCATTACATCTGGTTTGACAAAGATGGTCTTAATGAATTTGCCGGTTTGCTGTACAGCAAAGTGAATAATTTAAGCAAAGAAGGTGTAGAAACCGTGATACCGTACAAGGAAAAACTGGATGATATCTATGACAATCCTGAAGAAAATCAAAAAGCAACTATTGACACTGAATTGTTGAGTTCTGCACTGTACTTTTTTTACGCGGATAAAGTATATGATGGTATCGATGCTCAAAAAACTAAAGATCTAGGTTGGTTTTTGCCTCGAAAAAAACAATCGTATGTCAATTATTTAGACTCTTTGTTAATCGACCCTTCGTTAATTCACAAAGAAGAAAAAGGAGTATTGAAACAATATTACCTACTTAAAGATGTGCTGCAGGAATACCGCGCCATAGAAAAAAAGGGCGGATGGAAAGCAGTTGCATTGGATCCAAATGTAAAATCATACAAACCCGGCGACAGTTCGGCTACTATTGCACAAATTAGAACGCGTTTGTTTATCACCAATGATATTTCCAGAGATTCTAAAAGTGCTGTATACGATGACGAATTAGCGACAGGAATTTTAAAATTTAAGAAAAGAAGCGGGAATTCCCTCAACAAAACGATTCTGCCGGAACACATCAAATACATGAATGTTTCTGTTGCGGAACGTATCAAAACACTAATGGTGAACATGGAACGTTGTCGTTGGATTTCGAATGACATCACCAAATCTAAGGAACTAGTTGTGGTGAATATTCCAGCCTATGAATTAACTTTTTTCCGAGATGGAAAACCAGAATTACACTCTAAAGTTGTGGTGGGAAAAGCCATGCACAAAACCGTAATTTTTAGTGCTCCCATGAAATACATAGTGTTCAGACCGTATTGGAATGTGCCAACCAGTATCCTTAAGAAAGAAATTCTTCCTGCCATTGAAAAGAATCCGAATTACTTGGAAGAACACGACATGGAATGGAAAGACAATAATGTAAGACAAAGACCAGGACCTGAAAACTCATTGGGATTAGTGAAGTTTTTATTCCCAAATTCGAATGCGATTTATTTGCACGATACACCGTCCAAAAGTTTATTTGGAAAAGAAGATCGCGCTTTTAGCCACGGTTGTATTCGTGTGGCCAAGCCTAAAGAACTAGCCGCCGCGATTATGAAAGATGACAAGAAATGGAATCCTGCTAAAATAGAAACGGCAATGAACGACGGAGAGGAATATTGGTACACGCTAAAAAATAAAATTCCGGTATACATTGGTTATTTCACCTCTTGGGTTGATGAGGAAGGCGTGGTTCATTTTTATGAAGATGTTTATAAAAGAGATGAAGCATTAGCAACCTTGCTGTTTGATAAGTAAAAACAGACGCTCTTTTTCCAGACAATAACAACCAAAAAAAAATGACACTATCTTATTTAGACAGTGTCATTTTTTTGTTTGCCAAAAGGCAACTATTTAATACGTTTTCTTTTTCTCGAAAGTTGTTTCCAACACTTTTTTGATTTTGTCTAAGGCACCGTGAAAGGCTTTTTCGGTAGTATCCGCATGATTGGTCACTGCTACCGGCTGCATGTTATTTGGTCTTGCTTCGATCAGGCATCGTTTGTCGTTTACGCCACCTTTATCGCTGTTTTCGTCACCAAGATGCACCTCTAAACGGGTTACTTTATCTTCAAAACGCGCTAAAGTCGTTGCTATTTCTTCCGCTATATACGCTTTCAAACGTGCGTTTCCTTCTACATTGTTGTCTGTGTTGATTTGTACTGTCATGTTTTTATATATTTAATGTTCTCTTTCAAATTTACCGATTGAAACACAAAAAACCGAACCAATTAATAAAACATTGGGAAAATAAAGCCACGGAAATGTTGAAGTGAAATGGGAATGGGTTAATTAATAATCAACCTAATTATCCAATTGACATTTTTGCAGATTCTTTCCAAAGATAATTTGGCATTGGCTCACTGAGTTCCCATTTAATACTCATTGGTTTTGAACCTTCGGTTTCTATAAAATTTGCTTCTCCAATAAAAACATAACCAAGAGTATTTCCGTTTATGTCATTTGCTTTTTCTCGTACAAAGAGTAATATCTTTTTATTCAATTCACCATGATTTATATATGACAATCCTTTGCCTGTTTCAGGACCATAAGCGTTGTGTGATTGCCAGTGAAATAAAGTTTCACTGATTGCATAATCATCATACATTGTTGTTGGAGAAAAATTTTCTTCTGATTTAATTAAATTAATAAAGAGAATTTCAGTATTTAACTTCTTATTTTCGGCCGCTCCTTCTCTATTTGAAGATTTTTTATGAAATGTAGATAACCCAAAAGCAACTAATATTTGATCTCTTGTATATCGTGCATGCAACTTTAATGGTTGTTCGTAAGGAAGTTTAATATCAATTTCTTTGAAACCAATTTTATCAATCAATATTTCTAGTACTTCAATGATTTCTTTTACAAGAGTTTTATTTTTTCCAATTTGTCTTATACTTTTTTCTAAAGAATCAAAGCCACCAACACTTTGCCAAACATCATAATGTAGCATTAACAGCATAGCTTTTCCATTCTCATCGAAATCATTAAAATTAATTTCAAATCCTTGCTTCGCTATTCTAAGAATAAAGTTAAAATAACTTGTTGAGTTTGTAGAAAGCCATTTATTGCTTATTGCAGAATAAATTTGTTTTTCATTAATGTTCTCAAAATCTTCAATTACTCCGGCTCTTTGACATAATCTCGACCAACTATCTCTTTTGTAAATCGTTTCAATTGAAATATGATTTAATTCAATAAAATTATTTAATGTTAGAGGCAGACTAGTTTGATGTTGAAAATTTCTAATTTTAGTTATCAGTTGATTTACATTCAATGATGTTGCTTTTCGAATGTTTTCAAGAATAGTTTCTTTCGTCTTTTTCTCTAAAACCATAGAGCATCCCAATGGTAAATGTGGAAAATCATCTTCAATTTCTTTTCGAACCGAAGTTGTTGTTTTTCCAATTAACGCCCTAAACTTACTTTCAAAATCATATTCAGGTCTTGAATTTCCAACAAAATCTAAAACTGTTAAACAATCTTTTCCTTCTGACAAACGTAATCCACGTCCTAATTGTTGAAGAAAAACTGTCAAACTTTCTGTTGGCCTTAAAAACAAAACTGTATCAATTTCAGGAATATCTACACCTTCATTAAAAATATCAACAACAAATAAATAATTGAATTCTTTTTTCTTGAATTGTTCTCTAATTCTATCTCGCTCACTAGAATTTTTAGCAGTTAAACATTCTGCTTTTAATCCTGCTAAATTGAATTTTTCAGCCATAAAAGAGGCATGTTCTATTGTCACACAAAATCCAATAGCTCGAACATCATTTATATCATTTGTATACTTATCAAGATTGCTAATTATCTCTCCAACTCGAATATTGTTCTTAGTATATAAGCTCGTTAATTCACTTGCTACATACTTCCCTTTCTCCCATTTTACATTAGTTAAATCTATACTATCAGTAATACCGAAATATTGAAATGGACTTAATAATTTTTTATTTAATGCTTCTGGAAGTCTAATTTCAGCAGCTATTCGATTGCAAAAATCCTCAAGAATATTTTCGTTGTCCATTCTTTCAGGAGTCGCTGTTAATCCTAATAAAACTTTTGGTTGAAAATAATTTAAAAAAGGTCTATAACTAGACGCTGGTCCATGATGAGCTTCGTCTAAAATTATAAAATCAAAATAATCTGGAGATAGATTTAAATCTTTCAATCTATTATTTAACGTTTGTACTGAAACAAAAAGATATTCATTAGATTTTGGTTCCATTCCATCAACCCATAAATCTCCAAAATTATTATCTTTTAAAACTCCTTGAAATGTGGCTTTTGCTTGTTGCAAAATTTCTTTTCTATGAGCCACAAAAAGTAGCTTTGATGATTTATTATTACTTCTAAAATTTTTATAATCAAATGCAGAAATAACTGTTTTTCCAGTTCCTGTAGCGGCAACTATAAGATTCCTATATCTATTATGAACCGTTCTTTCAACTTCTAATTTTTCAAGTATTTCATTTTGATAATGAAACGGTTTAATGTCAAAATACGATGTTGTAAAAGTATATTCTTTTGAAAACTTCCCTTGCTTTAAAGCTTCGACTAATTTTACAGAATGAATATTTTGATCATATAATTCAAATTCTGAATTTTGCCAGTATGCCTCAAATGTTTTCTTGAATTTATCAATTATATGCCCCACTTCTTTAGTCGTCACTTTTAGATTCCACTCTAAACCATCGGTTAAAGCAGAACGGGAAAAATTAGAAGAACCTATATATGCTGTATGAAAACCAGTGTTTCTTTGAAACAAATAGGCTTTTGCATGTAATCTTTCATTACCTGTATTGTATGAAACTTTTACTTCTGTATTTTCTAAAGAAGCTAAAAACTCCACTGCTTTAGCATCCGTAGCTCCAATATAAGTTGTTGTAATTACTCTTAATTTACCTCCTCGACTCGTAAACTCTTTAAGTTCACGCTCTAGAATCCTAATTCCTTTCCATTTGATAAAAGAAACTAATAAGTCAATTCTATCTGAAGATAAAATCTCTTTTCTCAATTCACTTTCAAGAGTTGTCCCTGAATTTCCACCTGTAAAAAGTTCACTGTGAATCAATCTTGTGTAAGGAGTAATTTCTTTTAAATGCAAATCCAAATCAGTGAAATGAGCATCCACTTTAGTAAAAACAGCTTTTAGAATTTTACCTTCTGTTTCTATTAGATCATCCTCAAACTCTTCTTTTTTTAATTCTTCTTTCAGAAATAAAATAATCTTATTAGCAATCTCTATTTGTGTCTCTACAACATCATCCCCCTTAATTAAAGTAAAAGCATGTTTAATTGTTTTACCGATATGTTGCGATAATAATTGAGCAGCTTCGGCTTTATCTATTGAAGTTTTCTTAACCTGAAAAGTATCTTTATCTAATTCGTTTATTTTATAGTTTATTAGCTTAGTAACTAATTCCTCATACAGTCCTTGGTTCATAATTCGAGTTTTAAAAATTCTTCAACGATTGGTAAATCTGCTTCTGCCCAATCAAGATTTAATAGTTCTACTTTTTCTAATAACTTGTAATCTTTATGCTCTGCCAATATAATTTCACCAAGTATATGTTTCGCTATAAAAGGAATTAAATTAATTTTAAAATTTCCATAATCATAAATGCTATTTGACAATTTTCTTAGAACTTCAATTTCAATATTTATCTCTTCTTTTATTTCTCTTTTAATACAATCTATTTCACTTTCATTTTCTTCTAGCTTCCCTCCTGGAAATTCCCATTTCAAAGGCAATTTCATTTTATCACTGCGTTGAGCGACTAAAATTTTATTCTCAATTAAGATAATAGCACAAGTGACGTTTACAATGTTTGACATTTTATGAATAATTATAAAAAAGTAATGTTTAATTTGTACGAAAGATAGTCTGTTTTATATCAATATTAAAAAAACTAACTAATAAAAAAACGCTACTCTTTCGAATAGCGTTTTTTAAACTTCTTATCAATTTATGATGTGATTGCCACGTTCCTCGCAATGACAATCGTTTGTGAAATCGAATGCCCTAGCCCTGATAGCAGTGAAAATCCTTTATTTCCGACTTTTCGGCGGATATAAAGATTGTAACGAATAGCAGGAATAAGCTCCTCCCTTCGACTGCGCTCAGGGTAAAATCGGTATCACAATTATTCTTATTCCAACTCTGGCAATAAGACCACTCCCATGTTGAATAAGGTAAAGGCCTGAATATCGACATTTTCCTGAATGGTTGCTGCTACGGATTTTCCGGCGCCGTGTCCTGCATTGATGTCAATACGGATTAGGGTTGGGTTTGTTCCGGTTTGTTTTTCCTGTAATTCGGCAGCAAACTTGAAACTGTGCGCCGGTACTACTCTATCATCGTGATCGCCCGTTGTGACCATGGTTGCCGGATATTGAATCCCTTTTTGTATGTTGTGTACGGGAGAATATCCCTTGATGTAGTTGAACATTTCCTTGCTGTCCTGCGCCGTTCCGTAATCATACGCCCAACCTGCTCCTGCGGTAAAGGTATGGTAGCGCAACATGTCCATCACACCAACTGCCGGTAAAGCAACTCGCATCAAATCCGGACGTTGCGTCATGGTAGCGCCCACAAGCAATCCTCCGTTTGATCCACCACGAATGGCCAGGTATTGTGAAGAGGTATATTTTTGAGCAATCAAGTATTCTGCCGCTGCGATGAAATCATCAAATACATTTTGTTTTTGCATTTTGGTTCCCGCATCGTGCCATTTTTTCCCGTATTCGCCACCGCCACGTAAATTTGGTACTGCATAAACGCCTCCATTTTCCATCCAAACGGCATTGGCAATACTGAAACTTGGTGTCAAACTCACGTTGAATCCTCCGTAACCGTAAAGCATCGTTGGATTTGTTCCATCGAGTTTCAATCCTTTTTTGTGGGTGATTATCATCGGGATTTTGGTTCCGTCTTTAGAAGTGTAAAACACTTGTTTAGACTCGTATAGCTCGCTGTCGAAATCTACTTTTGGTTTTTCATACACCGCCGAAGTTCCTGTTCCTGGTTCGAATGAAAATATAGAACCCGGAGTGATGTAATTTGTGAAAGAATAATACAATGTTTTTTCTTTTTTCTTTCCGCCAAATCCACCGGCAGTTCCTACGCCAGGCAATTGGATTTCACGTACCAATTTTCCGGAATAATCATATTGTTTCACCACCGAAACGGCATCTTTCATATAATTAGCAAAGAAATACCCGCCTCCTGTTGATGGCGACAACACATTCTCCGTTTCTGCAATAAAATCTTTCCAGTTTTCCGGTTTTGGGTTGTTGACATCGACGGTTACGATGCGTTTGTTGGGCGCATTCAAGTCGGTTTCTATGAATAATTTTCCGCCTTCGTTTTCGATGATATTGTTGTCACTTTTGAAATTATCCACAATAGTCACAATAGGACTGTTGGGCTTTGTCAAATCTTTGATGTACAACTCGTTTCCGTAGGTAGAATTAGACGCTGTGATAACCAAATAACGATCATCTTCGGTCACGCCACCGCCTACATAACGGCGTTTTTGGTCGGCACCAAAAATTACTTTATCGTCTTTTTGTGCGGTTCCTAACTTATGGAAATACAGTTTATGTTGGTCGGTTTTTGCTGATAATTCGCTTCCTTTTGGTTTGTCATAACTGGAATAGTAGAATCCTTC
Source organism: Flavobacterium sp. CAN_S2 (assembly GCF_015752255.1). Lineage (NCBI taxonomy): Bacteria > Pseudomonadati > Bacteroidota > Flavobacteriia > Flavobacteriales > Flavobacteriaceae > Flavobacterium > Flavobacterium sp. CAN_S2. The sequence goes on along the minus strand of NZ_JADOVA010000001.1, from coordinate 1,511,691 downwards.
GTTAGCTTTCCAAGACACGCCGCTGAATTTCACATCGACAATCGTGTCTTCGATTATTTTTTGGGAAATGGCATCCATAATAATTACTTTTCTCCAGTCGCTTCCGCCTTCTGAAATGGCATACGCTACTTTAGAACCGTCTTTAGAGAAATTTAATCCGCCAAGCGATGTAGTTCCGTCTTTAGAAAAGGTGTTGGGGTCCAAGAATACAGTTTCGGTTCCTTTGGCGTCTTTTCTGTACAACACCGATTGGTTTTGCAAACCGTTGTTTTTATAGTAATACGTAAAATCTCCTTCTTTGAAAGGCGCTCCTATTTTTTCGTAATTCCACAGTTTTTCCATTCTTGCTTTTAGCAAATCACGAAACGGAATTTGTGCCAAATAACCATAAGTCACTTCGTTTTGGGCTTTTACCCAAGCACCCGTTTCAGCAGATTTGTCGTCTTCAAGCCAGCGGTACGGATCCGGAAGTTTGGTATCGAAATACACGTCTACAGTTTCCCCTTTGGTGGTTACGGGATAAGTTACCTGTTTTGGTTTTTGGTTTTGTCCAAAAGTCGCCATTGCAGAAGATACAGCCATTATTAAAAAAGTTTTTTTCATATGTTTATATTTAATGTTTTTCATCGGTCATATGTAATTTGCATAGCATCATTGGTGTTTGCAACCCAATTACCGTCATGCTCATTTCATTAGATTCTGTTTTAGGTTGTTACAAAAATAGGGAAATAGTTAGTGTTGTAAAGGTGGGAAAGTCTTAAATAAAACCAAAAAAACGTTTGCTTTATAAATAGCATTTGGGTTGAATGAAATAGCAACTATTTTTTTTAGTCATGAATCGTTCGAATTATAGTTTAGGTTAAAAGTATAATGAATTTCAGAGCCAGTACAATTGTGTCCGCACTGCAGACGTAATTCAAATGTGGCCACAGATGAAACGGATTGAACGGATTTACACTGATTTCATAGCTGATTGTTCTACGTTTTCTGGTCAACATCTGCGTCTGAACAGTGTGTTATTCACTGTCCTTTCCTTGCTCAAAATTCTGCAGTTCAATATTCACAGCTTCTAATAACTGTTGTTCAGTGGGCAGGTATAATTTATATTGACTGGCTACTATATTTTTCTCATTTTCCGGCAACGTAAATTTCACCACACCGTCATTTTTATTGGCGCAAAGCAAAATACCAATAGTTGGATTTTCACGAGGCAGTTTTTCAACTCGATCAGAATAATTGACATACATCTGAAGTTGACCAATATCCTGATGCGTGAGTTTATCTGTTTTGATTTCGATAATGACGAAGCATTGTAATATTCGATTATAAAAAACTAAGTCAGTAAAAAATTCATCGCCATCAATGTGTATTCTTTTTTGTCTGGCTATAAATGAAAAACCATTTCCCAGTTCCAATAAAAAATCTTGTAAATGAGTAATTATGGCACTTTCTAAATCCCTTTCATAGTATGCTGCTTCCCGTTTTAATCCCAGAAATTCCAGATACATTGGGTCTTTTATAATCTCTTTGGCATCCGAAGGCAATTTTTCATTTTTAGCTACAGCAAGTACACTTTCTTTATCATTGCTGATTAAAAGGCGTTCCCAAAGACTGCTATAAATTTGACGTTCTAATTACCTGGTATTCCAATTGTTTTTTACCGTTTCGGCTATGTAGAAGTCCATTTTATCTTGACTATCAAGACGAATAATTAGTTTGTAATGCGTCCAACTCAATTGCGAACGCAATGCGTTCGCAATTGGAAAAGAGCGATAAAACTGTCTAAATAATTCTATTTGTCGTTTCGAAAAACCGCTTCCAAACTCGGGTTCTAACTGTTGTGAAATGTATTTTGTTAAGTACTCTCCATAGTCTGCACGGTCCTTCCCATCTTGTTCTTCCTCAAAGATACGTTGCCCAATATACCAATACATCAAGGTTCTTTCATTATCTACCGCTCTGATTGCTTTGTCTTTCGAGGCTGCTATAATGGCTTTAATATCAGGAATTACAGATTGATTTTGTAGCATCATTGTTTTGGGTTATAAAATTCATTCGATTCTATATACAATAATACGAAAAAAGCACTGAAATAGTAATCAATGCTTTTTGTCCTTAAAACCAAAAAAACGCTACTCTTTCGAATAGCGTTTTCTAGAATGGTTGACATCTGAACGAAGTAATTATTTGACCTGCACTGGATATGTAATTTGTGCATCTGTTGCTCCACCGGCATTCGTAATATCTCCCGTTGCAACTCCAGCAGCGCTTTTAGCTGGTTCATGTCTCAACACAACCACTATATTTCCAGTTGCTGCTACTGTTCCTGTTTTCAAAGTAAAAGCCAATCCAATAGGCTTTCCGTTAACATCGGCATCGGCATAAGTAAAAGCTCCTATTGCTACTGGTGCTTGAAAAAACAGTTGATGCTCATCGCCTTCTTCTTTTATTTCTAATGTAATATCATCAACTGGCGTCACGGACTCGTTTAAGAAACGTACTGTTCCTGTATAGGTAGTATTCAATTGTAAATCTGCCGAAGCTGTTACCACTGGTGCATTTGGTCCGTCTCCGTCAAGATCTCTTGAAGTCAAAGTCACCGTCTGGCTTCCAGCGGTCAGCGTTGTAGTCACCGTTGTGATTACTTCTTCCTCATTTACTGCAATGGGATCATCATCATTGTTACAAGATGAAAAGGTAAATATAGATATTAATGCGATTGCTAAAATTTTTGAATTTTTCATTTTATTGTTTTTTGTTTACTTTTTAATAATTGAATTTTAATTGAATTTGAAAGTTTCTACCCATTTCATCAGCAAAAAAACGTTGCCTGTTGAGATAGTCCCTATAACTGGTGTTTAAAATATTTTGAACAGAAAATGCGACCGTTGCATTGGTTTTACCGAAAGTCTTGAATTTCATTTCCGAATAAAAATGCAACAATTGATAAGCCGGTGGCGGTGTACTGATGTCTACCAGAACGGGCACCAACTCATTATTCACGACAATGTTTGTAGTGAAATTATTGTCAGGGAACTGATTTTGACGCAGCACCACTTCACTCTTTAATTCGAGTTTCAAATCATGCCATTCGTTCTTTGAAAACTGAATTTTATTGCTCAGATTCAAGGGCGGAATATCAATTAAAGATTCCTTGTTAGTGAGGTCTTTCCCGTTGACATAGGCCAAAGCGAAATCATGTTGCCACTGTTTACTTATTTTCCAATGGGTTTGCACATCAACTCCCGCCAATCTTGCGTTGGTTTGTTGGTATTCCCAAACAGGAAAAGCACCACGAATGGTCGTCTCAAAACCAACAGGGCGCAAGAACATAAAATTACGGATACTATTGATAAAAGGATTCACCTCAACCGAGAAAGTATTCCATTTTTTCTGCAATGTTGTTGATAATTTGATTGCTTGTTCTTTGTCTAAAGCTAAATCGCCTAGCTCGATAATTCCCGTGGAATGATGCAAACCATCACTAAAAAACTCCGATGGATTTGGGTTTCTTGTCGCAAGACTGATATTAGAATACCAATTCAAGTCTGCCTCAAATTCCTTGTGAAACCCAGTGCTGGCTGAAATATTATGAAATGTAAAACTTGGCTTTGTCAACCATTGATTGCCTTGTTCTCCCACTATAAAATCTGCAAATACAGTTGCATAGCCTCTTTCTTCCCATCTGGATTTCAAATAAAACTTGGTAGCATCAACTCGTGAAAAGTCGTAACGCACTCCTGCATCCACAGAAAAACTATCAGACAAATCATAACTGGCTATTCCATAAGTTCCAAATTCGATTCGGTCAAAATTAGGAATCAAAGGTTTTATTCCCGTAGCCGGATTTGCAAAATTATTCTGTATTGAGCTATTGAATCCCGTTTTTAAAGTCCAGTCATGCAGCGCTTTCTTGTAATCTACATTGATAGCATGAGTGGTTAACTCCAAGTCTAAAGCCGCAATGTCATTAAAATCTCCTCTTCGCACATCGAACTCCAGTCTTTTGTTGAACTGAAAAGAGTATTGCACAGCCAAAGAAGCCGTTTCATCAAAATAATAGTTGTAGTTCAACTTAGCTAAATGATGCTGCACCTTCTGCTTTGGATTTTTTATTGTGTAGGTGAAATCATTTACAACTGAAGGAATTTTATTGGTAATGGAATTGTACAAATCGTTTACATTCCCGGTATGTGAAGCGCTCAAAATACCAATCGTAGTATTGTAAAAACTGTAATAACCGGAAATATCATATTTTTTTCCAGTGAATTTTACATCTCCGGAAAAATTAGCTTCCCGATTTCCTGAATTGGATAATACATAATCCGGTGCTTCTTTGTCGCCTGAATACTTGAATGTTCCCAAAGCATTCCAACTCCATCCTTTGTCATTTCCTTTGTGCAAACTTGTACTAACGGAACCGCCTCTACCATTGGACGCCAAATTCAGAATGGTTTTACCAAACAGCGTGTCTCTTTTTACCGCAACCGGTTCAATAACCACCAAACCTCCTACGGCATCACCGCCATACTGCAACCCGGAAGCGCCTTTGATAACCGTGATTTTTCCGGCAGCGTTTACATCAAAATTGGGTGCGTGTTCCGTTCCCCATTCTTGATCTTCTAATCGCACATTATTATTGATGACTGGAACTCTACTTCCAAACAAACCATTAATAACCGGCTTCACCACGGAACTTCCTGTTTTCAAACTGGAAACTCCGGCTATTTCTTTGAGAATATCTCCAAGTGTCTGGTTGCTGAATTTTTCAATCGTCTCTGTTTTGATCTTTTGTTCCAAAATCGATTTGTTCAGCGTATTGGCTTTTTGCCTTACGACTACTTCCTGAAGTTGGTCGGTATTTTCTTTTAAACTAAAGTTCAAAACTTGGTCACCAGAAATATTTACCAGTGTATCAACAGATTTAAAACCAACATACGAAACGAATACTTTGATATTCCCTGCAGGCAGTTTTTTTATGCTGTAGTTACCGGAAACATCCGAAGAAACTGTTTTTGTTCCAATGTGTATGTGACTCCCGGAAAGAGGCATTCCTCCTTGAGTAGTGATTTTTCCGCTAACGGTGTTTTGCGCAAAACTTATGGTGCAAAACAAACAGAAGCAGAAAACAATATAGATTTTTGTTTGCATTTTCCTTGTTCAAAATATATAAACATGTGAATCATTTCCAAAATTGAAAATGATGTATTAATGTGAAATATAATTTAAACCAATGGAGGAGCTCGAAGCGCAAAAAGGCTTCCTTTGAAGAATTGTGTGATTTCAAAAGACTTGAAACCCGTATTATTTAGGTATAATTCAACTGAATTTAATTCAAAATGAGGTAAAAGAGGAAATGTAAAACCACTTAATTTATAGTCACAAACGCCACAAAAATCAAAATTGTGGTGCTGATGTGTAATTTCTGCGGCAGAATTTTTCTTATGGACACATTGTATTTCAGAAAGTTGCTGTGCTATATGTTCGTATTTATGCAGCGATTGAAACAGCATCGAAAGCAATACTGTCATCGTTAGCAAGAAACTATATATAGAAAATTTCCTTTTCATCTTTGGCAAATATAACAATACTGAAATATAAATCCATTTGTTTTAACAAAATATACATTTCGTAAAAACAAATGGATTTCAAAAATTTAAACCAAAAATCAAATTACAAAACGCTTTCTGGCCTTGAAAAATCTGTTGTATTTGGCTTATAAAGTATTACACCAATTTAGCTGCAATCAAATATTCTGCAATTTGGATTGTGTTTGTTGCTGCTCCTTTTCTCAAATTGTCTGCAACAATCCACATATTCAATGTGTTTTCCTGGCTCTCGTCACGACGAATTCTACCTACAAAGACCTCATCTTTTCCTTGTGCATACATTGGCATTGGGTACGTATACGTGTCATTATTATCCTGAACCACTACGCCATCGGTGTGATGCAAAATACTTCTCACTTCATTTACGTCAAAGTCATTCGAGAATTCTACGTTTACCGCTTCACTGTGTCCGCCTACAATAGGCACACGAACCGCAGTTGCTGTAACAGCAATCGTATTGTCACTTAAGATTTTTTTAGTTTCACGAACCAGTTTCATCTCTTCCTTAGTGTATCCATTTTCTTCGAAAGAATCACATTGAGGAATCGCATTTCTGTGAATCGGGTACTTATAAGCCATTTCACCTTGAACACCTGCGTATTCATTTTCCAATTGTTGTACTGCTTTTACACCAGTTCCAGTGATGGATTGGTACGTAGAGACAATTACACGTTTGATGTTGTATTTTTTGTGCAAAGGAGCCAAAACTAATACCATTTGTATCGTAGAACAGTTCGGATTTGCAATGATTTTATCTGCTGCAGTTAATTCCGCTGCATTGATTTCCGGAACGATTAATTTTTTAGTTGGGTCCATTCTCCAAGCAGATGAATTATCGATAACAGTTGTTCCTGCTGCCGCAAATTTTGGAGCCCACTCCAGTGAAGTGTCGCCACCTGCAGAGAACAAAGCAATATCCGCTTTCATATCTACTGCCGTTTGCATGCCCACTACTTTATATTTTTTACCCTTGTACTCAATTTCTTTACCCACTGATCGCTCAGAAGCAACCGGAATTAATTCTGTTACAGGGAAATTTCTTTCTGCTAAAACTTTCAACATTACTTCGCCAACCATTCCAGTAGCGCCTACAACTGCTATTCTCATCTTATATTTTTATTATTGAATATTAAATTTGAAATACAAAAGTAACTAATATTAAAACCAAAACAAGTGGCTTCACAAAAAATAACAAAATGTTATAAATACAACAAATCATTATTTTCTATTTTTAAACAAAAAGAAAAACCGCCTCAATTACGAAGCGGTTTAGTCCTGAAATGAATTCAGGATAAATTAGAATATATAATGTAGCGGAAATTACTTTTTCAATAAATCTCTTATCTGAGTCAATAATTCTTCTTGTGTTGGTCCAGCCGGAGCAGCTACAACAACAACTTCTTTTTTCTTCGCTTTCTCAGCAGCTCTTAAAATCACAAAAACAAAAAATGCGATAATAACAAAGTTAATAATTGCTTGCACAAGATTTCCATAAGTGATGACTGCCGCTCCTGCTGCTTTTGCTGCAGGTAAATCAGCATAACTATTACCGTCTAAAGTGATGAATTTCTGGGTAAAATCGATTCCACCAGTTATCAAACCTACTATTGGCATAATGATATCATCCACAGCGGATCCAACAATTTTGCCAAATGCACCCGCTATAACAACAGCAGTTGCCAAACTTAAAACGTCTCCTTTCATTAAAGAAGCTTTAAAATCACTGAAAAATCCCATAATTTATCTTTTTAGGTTAAAAATTCATTTCTTCATAAGCGAATTTAATAAAAATTTTAACATAATTAACAGTCATTTCCTCTAGTTTAGCTGTTAGCGATAAAATACCCGTTTCACACGCTGCGAAATACTGGTGAGAATTTCATAGGGAATGGTATTTAATTTTTCGGCGATAAAAGATACCGTTGGGTTTTCCCCAAAAATAAGTATAGAATCGCCTTCTTTACATTCGATTCCAGTGACATCAACCATTAGCATATCCATACAAATACTCCCAACTATATAAGCTTTGGTATTTTTTATCATTACAAATCCTAATCCATTTCCCCAACCTCTGGAAATTCCATCGGCATAGCCAATAGGAATAGTAGCAATTTTTGTTGGTTTTTCGGCTATAAACCGGCGGCCATACCCTACGCTTTCACCAGCTGCAATCGTTCTAATTTGTGAAATCACCGATTTCAGCGTACCCACATTTTCGAGTTGTTTTTGTTCTTCGGCGTCATTTGAAACGCCGTACAATCCAATTCCCAATCGGACCATATCATATTGTGAATCTGGGAAATTACTGATTCCCGATGTGTTTAAGATGTGTCGCAACGGTTTTATTTGTAATTCGGACATCAATTTTGATGACAATTTTTCGAATAAATTAATTTGTGAATGAGCAAAATCCATGTGTTCAAGATCATCACTCGTGGCCATGTGTGACAAAATACTCTTTATTTGAACAGTTGTATTTCCTTTCAGCGCGGCTATCAGGTCATCAATCGTGTTTTCCTCAAAACCCAATCGATGCATTCCTGTATCAAATTTAATATGAATCGGAAAGTGCTCTAAATTTTTCTGTTTCGCTATTTTCAAAAACGCATAAAGTCCTTTCAAACAGTAAATTTCCGGTTCTAATTGATGTTGGATGATGGCCGAAAAACTCGTATTCTCCGGATTAAGCACCATAATTGGCACCTGAATCCCTCCATTTTTCAACGAAATACCTTCATCGGCAAAAGCCACTCCTAAATAATCAACCTTATGATATTCCAATAATTTGGCAATTTCGAGTCCACCATTTCCATAACCAAATGCTTTTACCATCACCATAATTTTCACTTTTGGCTTTAGCTTTGATTTAAAAAAATTCAAGTTGTAACTGATTGCATTCAGGTTGATTTCCAAAACCGTTTCATGTGTTTTCTCTTCTAACAAATACACAATTTCTTCAAACTGGAACGACCTCGCCCCTTTTATCAAAATGGTTTCATTACCAAAATCCAAGTTTTCAAAATCAGCGACAAAGGCAGCAGTATTTTCGAAAGTGATACAATTCGTAAATTTATTTTTGAAAGCCGAAATGGTTTCTCCAATACCAATAACGCGGTCAATTTTATTGGAAATAATCAACTCAGAAACTTTAGCGTAAAGCGCCTCCGTAGACAAACCACTTTGAAAAATATCAGACAAAATCACCGTTTTTTTCTTGTATTGTTTTTGACTTTCGAGAAAATCCAATGCAATTTTCAACGATTGAAAATCCGAGCTGTAACTATCATCAATAATACTGCAATTATTGATTCCGTTTTTGACTTTCAAGCGCATTTCTACCGGATACAACAATTCCATACGGTTTTGAATGGTGGCTGCATCGTATTCAAAATACAACAAAACCATCAAACAGGAGATTGCATTTTCGACCGAAGCCTCGTCTTGAAAAGGAATTTTTATTTCAAAATGGTCCTGACCGAATTCAATATTCAAAACAGTCTTTTCTAAGACGCTTTTTTTAGCAACAAAAACAGATGCAGTTTTATCTACAAAACTCCAGGAAAAAGTTTTGATTTCCGGATTGATACAAGCGTCAATAATTTTATTCTTTTGATAAATTAAAACGCGGGAATGTTCAAAAAGCTTTAATTTTTCAGTTATTTTTTCTTTTGCAGTTGCAAACCCTTCATCGTGTGCAGTTCCAATATTCGTAAGAATTCCAATAGTCGGCTTAATAATCTCCTCCAATTTATCCATTTCAGAATGGGTGGAAATACCCGCTTCAAAAATCCCTAAATTGTGTTTTTCATTAATCGCAATAACGGACAGCGGAACACCAATTTGGGAATTATAACTCTTTGGACTTCGGATAACGTTATAATCAGGACTCAATAAAAAGTTGAGCCATTCCTTGACAATCGTTTTACCGTTACTTCCGGTCAACCCGATAATAGGGAAGTCAAAAAGACTGCGGTAATTTGCGGCGAATTGTTGTAAGGCGATAAGTGTATTTTCAACAACATAAAAATTAGCGTTCTCCTTACAATCATCCGGAATATGGGTCACAACAAAGTTTTGAACGCCATTCGCTATTAAATCTTTGATATAAAAATGTGCATCAATGTGAGCGCCAACCAATGCAAAGAACACCGTATGAGGGCCATTTTGCAATGAACGACTGTCTATAGAAACAGTGTCTAAAGTTACATTTTCTAGGTTACCAATATATTTTGCGGTGATTCTTTGAAGGCTATTTAGGATTTTTTGACTCATGGAAATAAAAGAGATTGAGGTGAATTTCTTTTCTGGAAAATATATTTATTGTAGTTCTTATTGCTCTATAACTTCTCCAAAAATACCACTTCTTTTCAAAACGAGAACCTCGATATACTATAATTATCAGCAATTCCGTTTGTAAACCCGAAAGAAACAACAGGATTATGCTGTACTGTTTTTGACAGATTGCTTATATTTGTTTTTAAAAAAAATAACTCTTGAAAAAAATTCTTCCTTTTTTCTCTTATGTTTTCCATCCGATATTCATACCGGTAATGGCTACGTTGTTTTATCTTTTTTATAATGGAACTGAATTTGTGACTCAAGAAAAGTTGTTTGTTTTTTTTCAGATTATTATAGTAACTGTATTTATTCCCGTCCTGGTTTTCCTCCTTTTGCGGGCAACAGGAAATGTGGACTCCGTTATGGTATCCAAAGTATCACAGCGTAAAATTCCGTTGCTATTACATTGCTTTTTAATCATCTTGCTAGTTCGAAAAAGCATTACCATAGATCGTTATCCAGAGCTTCACTTTTTCTTATTAGGTGGACTTTTGAGTAGTCTCTTAGCACTGATATTATTGTTTGGAAATATAAAAGCGAGCCTTCACATGATTGGCATGAGTTCCTTGACCGTCTTTATAATTGGCTTAAGCATGCACCTGCAAATTCAGAGTACTTTCATCATTGCAATGTTGATTCTCCTTAACGGAATTGTAGCTTCTTCCCGCCTGGAAATGAACGCACACACTAATAAAGAACTGATTATTGGCTTTATGTTAGGCGCAATCCCACAGTTACTTTTATTAGTTTTATGGTTATAAAATATAGAATATAATTCCAAAATTCAGTGATTTCATATCAACGGATTTACCATTGACTTTAGCGGATTGAAACAACGGGTTCAAACCATAATATGCATATAAATTTATCGTATTGTAACCTGATGAAATGTAGGCACCGTACTGAAATTTATTCAAATCTTTGTTTCCGGTTAGTACTACCTTGCCGGTGCTACCCTCAAAAATAGACTTATCATACAACAAATAACTGAACTTTATACCCGTATAAATTCGCCAAAACTTATGGCTTTGATAGGTAGAAGTTCTCCATCTGAATTCAAGCGGAACATCCACGGAGAGTAGCGAGAATTTATTTTTATTATACTGGGTATCTGAATCAATAATGGTGTAAACGGGCGCTTCGGCAGTAGAAGAAATCGCTAGATTCTGATTGTAATTGTTATAAGTAAAACCTAGACCGGCAGCAAGAGCAACTCTTCGGTTCTTATTGATGGGCATGTCTCTCAAAAAACCCGCTGAGAATCCTGAAGAAAATTTACTTTGCGAAAAACCCGCAGGCTTGTTGGTAAGTGTGTTATACGTTACTGCAAAATAAAACTGATCTTCTCGATACAGAGAATCCACTTTCACAAAAATCGAGTCTTGAGTTGCCGTATTTTCTTGGGAAAAAACAGTCAAAACCGATAAAAGAAGAAAACAACTAAGAAAAATTCGCATATTGTTTTGGGTTTAAATTGCGCAATGGTTCTTGAAAGCATTTCAGGTTTCAATTCTCATTATAACGTTACAAATATACCATTTTGATGGATTTCTCAGGGATAATGGCAACAAATAAACTTTCATAAAAATGAGTCGGTATAAAACCTCAAAAAATAATTAACATATTGACTCCAACAAGTTTAATATTTTTCGAATAAATTGCTCGTTAAAAAATTAAAACCAATATTTTTACTTTAAAATATTTTTACAATTACTCAAAAACGTCTTCAAATCAGACTTAAAACAATACAACCATGCAAATTGGAATTATAGGATTAGGAAAAATGGGCTTCAATCTTGCTCTTAACTTACAGCGAAATGGGTACGAAGTAGTAGCCCAAGATGTCAATACTGACTTTGTAGAGAAAATCGGTCAGGAAGGAATTAAAACGGCACATTCTGTTGAAGAATTGTGTGAGAAATTGAACCACCGAAAAGTGATTTGGCTGATGGTTCCTGCAGGAGAAATTGTAGATGGAGTGATCACTTCATTGGTTCCTTTTTTAGAAAAAAACGACATTATTATTGACGGAGGAAACTCAAACTATAAAGATTCCAAACGTCGTTATACTCAATTAAAGGAACTAGGAATTGACTTTTTGGACTGCGGGACTTCAGGTGGAACATCGGGAGCTCTAAATGGTGCTTGTACGATGATAGGCGGAGAACCAGCCGTATTTGACTATGTGGCACAAGTTTTCAAGGATATTTCTGTAGAGAACGGACATCTTTATACTGGTGCAGCAGGAAGTGGACATTTCACGAAAATGGTTCATAACGGAATCGAATACGGAATGATGCAATCTATTGCCGAAGGTTTCGAAGTTTTTGAGCATTCTGAATTTGACATTGATTTCGAAAAAACAGCCAAACTTTTCAATCACGGTTCCGTGGTGCGCAGTTGGTTAATGGAACTCACCGAAAATGCCTTCTCAAAAGACCCAAAACTAGACAGCATCAAAGGAATTATGCATTCCTCCGGCGAAGGAAAATGGACTCTGGAAACCGCTTTAGATTTAGGTGTTCCAACTCCGGTCATTGCTTTATCGATAATGATGCGCTACCGTTCCCAGATGCAAGATACGTTCTCCGGAAAAGTGGTAGCGGCACTTCGCAATGAATTTGGCGGTCACGCTGTCGAAAAAAACGAATAATTGATTACACAAACTAACCAATTCAAATATCATTTTTAATTTTTCAAATTCAAGTACATGTCAATACTGATCTTAATTGCAAGTATCCTTTTATTACTTGTCTTGATATCCGCGGTAAAACTCAATGCGTTCCTCTCGTTGATTATTGCTTCTTTTTTTGTGGGAATTGCCAAAGGAATGCTCTTTCATGACATTATAAATTCCCTCCAACAAGGAATTGGAAGCACGCTCGGTTCTTTAATTTTGATTATTGCCCTTGGAGTTATATTGGGAAATATACTTTCAGATAGTGGTGCGGCACAGCGAATAAGTTCAGTTATGATTCGGTCTTTTGGCGTTAAGCACATCAAATGGGCGATGTTGCTTACGGGTTTTGCCGTAGGAATTTCGATGTTTTACAATGCCGGATTTGTGATTTTGATTCCAATGGTTTTCGCTGTCGCAAAAAGCACGAAGCAGCCCATAATTTATCTTGGAATTGCCATGGCATCTGCACTTTCGGTGACACACGGTTTTTTGCCGCCTCATCCGGGACCTACAGCCATTGCAGTAATTTTCAAGGCTGACATTGGCAAAACGCTGTTGTTCGGATTGATAATTGCCATTCCTACTTTATTGATTGCGGGAATTGTTTTTCCAGAATTCATTAAGAAAATTGTCGCCAATCCACCCAAAGGATTGTTCGAAAGCAAAACATTCGCTAACAACGAAATGCCTTCTTTCGGAATCAGCTTTGTAACCGCCCTGATTCCAGTCATCTTAATGGCTATGGCAACCATAAGCGAATTAACATTATCTGAGTCATCTTCTTTACGTCATACACTTGGATTTATTGGAAGTCCAACCACTTCCATGCTTCTAGCGGTATTGTTTGCAATTGTTTTTTTAGGCATTAATCGCGGTCGAAAAATGCAGGACATAATGGATAAATCCAGTTCGGCATTGAGTTCAGCAACTATGATTATTATGATTATTGCGGCTGGAGGAGCTTTCAAACAAGTACTGATTGACAGTGGCATTGGTACTGATTTAGCTGTTTTTTTCGAAACCTCAACACTTTCTCCATTAGTATTGGGCTGGCTTGTGGCAACTATTATCAGGATAGCTTTAGGCTCAGCAACTGTAGCGGGATTAACTGCGGCAGGGATTGTACAACCTTTAGTGATTAGTTCTGGGATAAGTCCAGAATTGATGGTATTATCAATTGGTGCCGGAAGTTTAATGTGTTCTCATGTGAATGATACGGGATTCTGGATGTTTAAAGAGTATTTCGGCATCAGTATTTCGGATACGTTTAAAACATGGACTGTAATGGAAACAATCATTGGAATAATGGGACTAATTGGCGTACTATTGCTTAATTTACTAGTCGCATAATCCAAATTAAACTAGAAAAATGGAGCAATTTTACATTGGAATAGACATTGGTACCACAGCAACTAAAGCCGTGTGTTTTGACAGAACCGGGAAAGTGATTCGGGAATGTAGTCAATCCTACTCTATGTACCATCCTAAGCCAGATTGGAGCATTCAAAAACCCGATGAAATTCTAATGGCTGTTTTAGGATGTATCCAAGAAATAACAAAAGGGATTCAGCCTCAGTTCATCAGTTTTAGTTCGGCTATGCAAAGTATAATAGCAATCGACAACTTGGGGAAACCGCTCACCGATGCTATCATTTGGGCCGATAATAGAGCGCATGCATTAGCCGAAGCGTTAAAAAAATCCGAACAAGGAAAAAACTTCTATCAAAAAACAGGAATTCCCATTCATACCTTTTCACCCATGAGCAAAATTGCTTGGTTAAAAGAACACGATACAATCACTTTTTCTAAAACATATAAATTCATTAGCATCAAAGAATACATTTGGCATCATCTTACCGGCGAATATGCAATTGATTCCTCGATGGCATCAGGTACAGGTTTAATGAACATTCATACACTACAATGGGAATCGGATATTTTAGATTATTTGAAAATAGAAGAATCATACCTTTCCACCATTGTTAGTCCAACCCATAAAGCCAAAGGACTATCCGACGGTTTTGATTATATTTTGGGTGGCGGTGACGGCGTATTGGCAAATTTAGGAACCGGAGCTATGCAAGCCGGCCGAATGGCGTTATCCATTGGAACCAGCGGCGCAGTTCGTTTACCAACTGAGAAACCTTTTATTGACCCGGAAATGCGAACACAATGTTACCATTTAATAGACAATCACTATTTGAAACTTGGAGCTGTCAATAATGGTGCAATTGTTTTGCAATGGCTCAAAGAATCCATATTAAAAACAGATGAATCTTTCGAAGAATTGTTCAAACAGGCTGAAACTATTCCTGCAGGATCCGAAGGCTTGCTTTTTGTTCCTTATTTATTGGGCGAAAGAGCGCCTATTTGGGATGCTTCCGCTCAAGGAACGCTTTTAGGAATCCGAATTATCCATGCCAAAGCGCATTTGATTAGGGCAACACTGGAAGGCATCTTATTTGGATTATTGAGCATTACCGAAATCTTACTCCCAAATCCCGAAGAAAGACGCAAAATCACCATAATGGCGAGTGGCGGTTTTGGAAAAAGTGAACTTTGGTTGCAAATGGTCGCTGATATTTTTCAAATGAAAGTAATCGTTGCTGAAACAATCGAAGCTTCTTCTTGGGGAGCCGTTCTGATTGGATTTAAAGCCACTGCTATTGAAATCCCAACTGAAAATAAAGTTGGAAAAACTTTTTTACCAAATATAGATTCCAAAGAAATTTACAAACAAAGCTTTGAAAAATTTAAAAAGATTTATTCTCTGTTGAAAGATATTTAAAAAGAATAAACTAATGCTCGGCATTACATGCCTGATTCTTTTTTATTTTATCCGCTTAGACAAACTAAAAGTTTGCCAAGCTATAAAACAAAAAATGCTCCCCTTTCGGAAAGCATTAATTTTTTGCAGAGAGGATGGGATTCGAACCCACGATGCAGTTACCCACATACTAGCTTTCCAGGCTAGCTCCTTCAACCACTCGGACACCTCTCTATTTTATTTGAGGTTGCAAATAACAATAAAAAAAATGAGTTAGAAAAGTAAAATCGAACTATTATGCTATTTCTCCTCGCAAAGAAGTTTCAAAAATAGTTTTGAAATCTTTTTGATCTATTTTTTGGCCTAACAAATACATTAATTTAGTAATTGCAGCTTCAGTTGTGATGTCTTTTCCAGAAATAACTCCAATTTCCTTCATGCCTGTGCTCGTTTCATACTGTCCCATACTCACGCTTCCACCGGAGCATTGAGTAACATTGACAATGTGTAAACCTGCGGTAATTGCTTTTCTTAATAGGTTTAAAAACCAATCCTCCGTTGGTGCATTTCCCGCTCCGTACGTTTCTAAAACAATCCCTTTGAGATTTGGAATATCAAAAATCGCTGCCAAAACTGCTTCGCTAATCCCTGGAAACATTTTTATAATCGCAACATTGTTATCTAAATTTTTATGAACCTTGAATTCTTCATTTTCACTTTTAGCCAGGAATAATTCTGGATTCAATTTCAAATGCACACCAGATTCTACTAACTCAGGATAATTTGGAGAGGTAAATGCTTTAAAATGTTCCGCATTTATCTTTGTAGTCCTGTTCCCTCGGTATAATTTGTATTCAAAATAAAGACATACCTCACTGATAACTGGTTCATCATTGTTTCGCAAAGATGCAATTTGAATGGCAGTAATTAAGTTTTCTTTGGCGTCCGTACGTAAATCCCCTATTGGTAATTGAGATCCGGTAAAAATCACGGGTTTAGATAAATTTTCGAGCATAAAACTCAACGCCGATGCCGAATACGACATCGTGTCTGACCCGTGAAGCACCACAAATCCGTCGAATGAAGTGTAATTATCCTCAATAATGGTCGCAATTTTAGCCCATTTTTCAGGATTCATGTTCGAGGAATCAATTGGATTTTCGAAAGAAATAGTTTCGATTTCACAATCTAATTGTTTTAATTCCGGAATGCGCTGCAACAATTTACTAAAATTGAAAGCTTTGAGCGCTCCCGTCTCAAAATCCTTTCTCATACCGATGGTTCCTCCGGTATAGATTAAAAGTATTTTGGCTTTATACAACATCGTGGTATTTTAATTTATTGACAACCGGATTGGCATACATCGCTAGAAAACCGTCTAAAGCAACCGGATTATCATGATCAATTCGCATTTCAAGTCTGCGCTCGAATAATGATTTTTCATTTTCGGTATATAAATGTGAGAAACGATTAGTCTTATTTACAATATCAAAGGCGATGAAATTTGTTGGCCACAATTTATAATTGCTCAATATGGCATCGTCAATGACTTGTGCCAAAGCAACAATTTGCTTATTGGAACTGTCATTTTCAGTTTTGATGGCTTCAATTTCTGTATCTAAAACTTTGCCTACATGAATGTGGATTCTTTTCTTTTGTCCCAAAGCACCGCTAAGAATCGTCATGAAATCTTCATTTTTCTCTTTAACGTACACTTCATTATTGGCTTCAGCCATTAATTGAGGCATTTTCAAAGCATCAGTAGGATCGTATTCGTATGAAATAGAAACCGGTACAATTTTTATCTTTTTGAAATAATCCATCAGGTTTTTTTCATCAGAACCCATTCCAAGCATTTTTAAAACACCAGGATTGGTCTCATCATTACCGTCTTTTGTTCTTCCTTCGCGTTGCGCAATCCAAACGGAACGGTTTTCATGAAGCAATAAATTCCCAATATATTCTGCCAATAGCTTTGAACTTTGCAGCATTTCCCTTGGCGTTAAGCCACGTTGCACCAGAAAGTTCCGATTCAGTTTTGCTAATGTATTCAAAAAAGCTTTTTTGACTAAATTATCGCCAATCGCTGAAGCAGTCATAACTAAACCGTGCTCAAACAAAGCCGTGTTCAGCAACGTAGTATCTAAAAGAATATCGCGATGATTGGATATAAATAAGTAAGAAGTATTAGGTTCTAAGTTTTCAAAACCGGAAGTGGTCAATCCTTCAGAGCTTTTCTCGAGCACTTTTTGTACCGATTTGTAAATGAAATTACACTGAAAATCACGAATAGAATGCGTTTTGCGAAGTTGTTCTTTCCAAACTTCATCCGCAACATCCGGGAAAGTAAAATTCATCAATGCTTTCATCATTGGATGATTAACTACATTATGAAGTGCTTCGTTTATTTCGGAATCATAAAATGGCCGAATAGCGTCAAATTTCTGCATTTTGGTTCTCAATTTTTGTGTGGGCAAATGAACAAAAAAAATATCAAAATAAGGTAAATTCTACTTTAAATCCCAAAAATAGCTTTAGAATTCTCTGTGGTGACTCCCGCAATTTCATTTGCCGAAAGGCTATAAATTTGCGCTAACTTATCTACTACATTAACAATATAACTACTTTCGTTTCTTTTCCCTCGAAAAGGAACCGGAGCTAAATAGGGAGAATCTGTTTCCAGAACTATGTGTTCTAAATCAATTTGGTTCAGGAACTGGTCTATTTTTCCATTTTTAAAAGTCACTACACCGCCTATTCCCAACTTCATGTTATATGAAATCGCTTGTAAAGCCTGCTCATAAGTTCCTGTGAAACAATGAAAAATACCAAACAATTCCGGTGATTTTTCTTCCTCCAAAATTTCAAAGATTTCATCAAAAGCTTCTCGGCAATGAATCACAATGGGTAATTTGTACTGTTTCGCTAATTGTATTTGCCTTTTGAAAGCGATTTGTTGCTGTGGCAAATGGGTTTTATCCCAATATAAATCGATTCCTATTTCGCCAACCGCATAGAATTTTCTTTTGGCTAATTCATTTTCTACATGTTGCAATTCCTCCAGATAATTGTCTTTTACATACGTTGGATGCAAACCCATCATCAAAAAAACATTTTCAGGATGATTTTTCTCCAATTCATACATTGATTCCGTGCAAGTAGAATCGATTGCGGGAATAAAAAAACGCGAAACACCGGCATCAATAGCGCGTTGTATCATTTCGTTTCTATCTTGATCAAATTCTTCTGAGTATAAATGGGTATGCGTATCGGTAATTGTACTATTTGTTTCCAAGTGTAAAGTTTAAGTGTACAAAATTACAAGAATAATAGTTGTTGAAAAAATGGTTTTAAAAAGATTCGTTGGATTCGTTCCATAACTCCATGTATCTTTGTAAATTGAAAAATTTAGGGAAATAAATTCCGCATCAATGAAGAACCTACACGAAATCCTTAAAAAGGAAAATTACAGAAAAGTAAAATTTAAAATTACTAAAACACAGCATCTTTTGATAAAAGCAAAAATCAATGGTGTTTCAGGGAATTTTATTCTGGATACAGGAGCATCAAACAGTTGTGTAGGATTTGAAAGTGTCGATTTATTTTTATTGGAAGCAAAAAAATCAAAGACAAAAGCCGCTGGTGCAGGTGCCACCGGAATGTTTACCCAACTGGCTTTAAAAAATCAATTGCAGCTTGGTTCGTGGAAAGATTCAAATTTTGAGATTGTTATTTTTGATTTGTCTCATGTAAATGAAGCGCTAACACAGCACAAAGCAAAACCTGTTCATGGAATTATAGGTGCTGATATTTTGATGAAAGGAAAAGCAATTGTAGATTATTACAATCATTATTTGTATTTGCTGAAATAAAACAATCTTATCCAATAATAAAAAAGAGCGTATCGAAAATCGATACGCTCTGCTTCTACTACAAACCTAAACAAATTTAATCCTTTATCATTTTAGTGATTGTCACTTTTCCATCCACTGTTGTTTTAACAATATAAACTCCTTTTTGAAGCTCACTGGTTTGAATGGTTGTGGAATTACTTTTTGGACTTTTAACTAAAACTTCCTGACCTAAAATATTATAAACGCTAACTTTATCTATTGCGCTATTAGCTTCAATTGTCATGTAATTAGTAACTGGATTTGGATACATCACAACTTTTGAAGTTTCAAAATTAGCAACGCCTAAGTTAGAAACTGTTTTACTGAAATAAACATTGTCAATATATACAGTTCCTGCAGGCGCTCCTGATAACACTAATTGGGCAATATGTCCTTTGGTTGTTAAGCCTGTAAACTCTGACAAAGGAATATCATAACTGTTCCAACCTGATAATGTCGGCGTACGCGTCACTTCAAACTCAACATCATCGCCGCCTTGATACGCACCATTTGCCCCAAAATCAACTAATTTAACTCTGAACGCTGTTAAATCTGGTGTCCAAATATCAATATGAAAATACAACATTGGCGTTGCGTCTATTGTACCAGTTACATCTACTCCAAAATAACTCAAATTAGTATATTTTTTAGTGTCATTTCCAGCAATTTGCATGTCTGTCAAAGTACTTCCTACTGACCAGTCCGTTCTCCACGTCGTAACAGGAACATTTGTATACGCGTTACTAAACATGGAAATAACATTAGATGCGGAAACTGTAGGTGTTGGTGCAGCAACAGTTGGTTCAGTTGGTGACACTACCACAGTTGATTTATAAAAGTAAAAGTTATCTAAATAAACTGTTGTACCGATAGGAACAGACGACAAACTCATTTGAAAAACAGTGGCGAAGTTTATCCCAGGAAAATTGGCGGCGTTCAAAGCCATGTCAAAACTATTCCAACCTGCAGCGATTGTCAACGTTACTCCAGCTTCAACAGGACCTTGATTGATAAGATTAATTTTTACCGAAGTTGCACTTGAAGACCATAAATCTACATGCATCGTTGTCATATCAGAAAGATCAAAAACTTCTGTACTAGGTAAAGTAATCCCTTGATAGTTGAAATTTGCTAATTTTCTTGTGTTGTTGCCTGCAATAAGCTCATCAGTAACATCTGTGGATTGACTCCAACATTTACACCAGTCGCCTGCTTTATAAACAGCATAAGCATCGCTAAATAAGGATTTCACATCCGCAGCTACTCTTGTTGGAGGAGTTGGTGCGGCTACACTTGGAGATGTTGCAGCAACTGGAGTCGCAGTTTTTGCAGAAAACGTAATATTATCTACGTAGCAAACATGATCTGCCGTTCTTGTTGTCCCTTCAGGAATGAAATCAGGAAATACAATAATTTGATCAATTCCTGTAGAAACTCCTTCCCCTATTTTTCCAGCAAAGTTAAATGTCAGTTCTTCCCACTCATTTATTTTAGTATTAGTAACCGTGATTTCACCTGTAGAACCGCCATCAGGGCGTGCCAACTTAATACCTACTTTACTGATTACATCTTTGTACACCATCATTTTAATCGTACTGTTGGTTTCATTTAACGTAAATGTTCCAATGCCGTTAGTACCCGAAGCATGAGCAGTTTCAAAACCAGTATACCAAGCGCCTGCAACTAAAGCAGTAAATTTAGCTGCTGTATTTGAGGTGTTAATTCCTGTTTTATTAGGATTTGCTGCTAACAACGAAGCTGTTGAACCTCCCGATGGATTATCAAAAGAAGTCAAAGTCCAAGTAGATCCATATTCGCCAGTTTCAAAAGTAACGGGTGCATAAGGAGCGGCAGCTGGCGGTGCAACTATCGCAACCTTATTGAAATAAACATTATCTATAAAAATTGTTCCTGCAGAACCCGAGAAAACAAACTGTGCAATATGCGCTTTAGTTGTCAAACCGGTAAATTCAGAAAGCGGAATCTCTAAACTGTTCCAACCACTCAAAGTTAAGGCACGAGTGATTTCAAACTCTTTATCGTCACCGCCTTGATAAGCTCCGTCAGCTCCAAAATCGACTATTTTGATTTTAATTGTTGTCACATCAGGCGTCCAAACATCAACATGAAAATTAAGCATTGACGAAGCATCAATTTTATTAGCTTCAGTGATAACTCCAAAATAACTCAGGTCTGTATACTTTTTAGTATCATTTCCAGCAATTTGAACATCTGACAAAACGTTTCCTGATTGTCCCCAATCTGCTCGCCAATTATCAACTGGAACGTTTGTATACGCATTGCTAAATAAAGATATAACATCTGCAGCAGCTAGAGAAGGAGTTGGTGCGGCAACAGTTGGTGTAGTTGCAGCTGGTTTGGCTGAAAAAGTCACGTTGTCAAAATAATTGGTGGTTTCCGCAGTTCTCTCATTAAAATCTAAAAAGAATATGATCTGATCAATGTTAATAGTTTCGAATAATCCTATTTTTCCTGAAAAATCAAAAGTTAGTTCTTCCCATTCATTGATTTTGATGTTAGGCACTTTAATTTCCTGTTGTGCACCACCATTAGCTATTGCAAATTTGATACCCACATCGCTAATAACTGATTTGTAGACCATTATTTTGACAATGCTGTTGGAAGCACTCAAGGTAAAAGTTCCAATGCCATTGACTCCCGAACCATGGGCTGTCTCAAATCCTGCATACGGTGCCGCTTTCGAGTCAGAGCTTCCTGCTACAAATTTCCCAACCGTTGCTGAATTATTGATTCCGCCTGGGAATGGATTGGAGACTTTAGAATAACCGGCTCCAGTTCCATTTTCAAAAGTGTTAAACGACCATGTCGAACCGAATTCTCCGTTCTCAAAGGTAACTGGTGCATTTTGTGAAAATCCTGTTGAAAAAACCAACAGAAAAATAAATAAAGTAAAGTTCTTCATAATTTTGAGGTATTAGTTATTCTCAAATTTATGAATGTATTGTGTTGTGATTTAAAATGATACCTATCTAAAAACTATACAACTCGATAAAGAAATTTCACAGATGTAAACATCCAAAAATATTACTATAACTGGGACTTAACTTTATTTTATGAAGTATAAGAAAAGAAGCGCTACAGTATCAAAATCCGTAATGTTGTGGTAATGTTATGGTAAATCCCCAAAACAAATTATCTTTTTTTATATAAAATATAATTAATTACACAATTAAAAACCACAATCGTAATAAAAGACACAAATAAATACAAATTTACAAACTACAAATTCCTCAACAAAAAAATCCCGCCTTGTTTCAGAAACAAGGCGGGACTAAAATATGTATTTGTAAAGCTAATAAAACCAATTTTACAACTCTAAAGCTTTTTTAGGATTGTTATCCATCAATAATTCCATTGGGTTTTCTAATGCTTCTTTTACCGCTACCAAGAATCCAACAGACTCACGTCCATCAATAATTCTGTGATCATAAGAAAGTGCTACATACATCATTGGGTGAATTTCCACTTTTCCGTTTACAGCAATTGGACGCTCGATAATGTTGTGCATTCCAAGAATTCCTGATTGTGGAGGATTGATAATTGGTGTACTTAACATACTTCCAAAAACACCACCGTTAGTAATCGTGAACGTTCCTCCAGTCATATCATCCACTGTGATCTGACCATCACGCGCTTTGATTGCTAATCTTTTAATATCAGCTTCAACTCCACGGAAAGTCAAATTCTCTGCATTACGAACTACAGGAACCATTAATCCTTTTGGTCCTGAAACTGCAATTGAAATATCGCAAAAATCGAAAGCAATCTTATGATCACCATCCATCATTGAGTTTACATCCGGGAATAATTTTAATGCCCTGGTTACTGCTTTAGTAAAGAAAGACATGTATCCTAAACCAATTCCGCCATGTTTTGCTTTGAACGCATCTTTGTATTCATTACGCAAAGTGTTAATTGGCGTCATGTTTACTTCGTTGAAAGTAGTCAACATTGCTGTTTCGTTTTTAGCGGCAACTAATCTCTCAGCCACTTTACGACGCAACATCGATAACTTAGTACGCTCTGATCCACGAGAACCACCTGTAGGCGTTCCCATTGAAGGCACTGCATTTACGGCATCATCTTTAGTGATTCTTCCGTCTTTTCCTGTTCCTGTTATAGAAGCTGGCGCTATATTTTTCTCGTCTAATATTTTTCTTGCTGCTGGAGATGGAGTTCCTGAAGCATAAGTCGCTGCTGGAGCTGCTGCTATCGGTGCCGCTTTTGGCACTTCTGCTTTAACTTCTGCTTTTGCTGCTTCAACTGTTTTTACAGCTTCAGCAACTGGCGCATCACCTGCTGGTTTTGCTCCGTCCGTATCTATGTGGCAAACTACTGCTCCTACCGCAACTGCATCGCCTTCTTCTGCTTTTAAAGTAATGATTCCGCTTGCTTCTGCTGGCAATTCTAAGGTTGCTTTATCAGAATCAACCTCAGCAATTGCTTGGTCTTTTTCTACATAATCTCCGTCTTTTACCAACCAAGTTGCAATTTCAACTTCCTTTATAGATTCCCCTGGTGATGGGACTTTCATTTCTAAAATCATCTTTTTTTTGTTTAAGGTTTGAATTGTTTAAAGTTCAAAATCACCCGAGAGCAACTTTAAACCTTAAACTTTAAACTATTTTTTTATCTGTATAAATTTTTATCAAAAACCATTCGTAAAGCATCAGCCTGACGGCGTTTTGCTCTTGTATAACTTCCTGCCGCTGGAGCTGCGTATGCTTTTAGGGACGCCAATCTCCATTTTACTAAATCGAAATTCATCAACATAAAGCTGTACGCGCCCATGTTTTTTGGCTCTTCTTGTGCCCAAACATAATCATCAGCGTTTGGATATTTAGCAATAATTTCTTTTAATTGTTCCACTGGCAATGGGAATAATTGTTCGATTCTAACAACCGCAACATCATTTCTACCCAGATTTTCTCTTTCGGCGGTGATGTCATAATAGAATTTTCCGGTACAAAAAACTAGTGTTTTCACCTCGTCTTTATTCACTGTTTCATCATCGAATGTTTCTTGGAAACTACCTGTTGCAAATTCTTCAATTGAAGAAACTACTCTTGGATCACGCAACAAACTCTTTGGTGTAAACACAATAAGTGGTTTACGGAAAGTCGTTTTCATTTGTCTTCTCAACAAGTGAAAGAAGTTGGCAGGCGTTGTACAATCCGCAACATACATATTATGTCTGGCGCAAAGTTGTAAATAACGCTCCATTCTGGCTGATGAATGCTCTGCTCCTTGTCCTTCATATCCGTGAGGCAACAATAAAACAATTCCGTTCTGGTTGTTCCATTTATCTTCTCCACAAGAAATGTATTGGTCAATCATAATTTGGGCTCCATTACTGAAATCTCCAAACTGTGCTTCCCAAATGGTTAATGTATTTGGGTTTGCCAAAGCATATCCGTAATCAAATCCTAAAACACCATATTCAGACAAAAGAGAATTGTAAATATTGAATTTCCCGGTTGCTCCTTCTAAATTACTCAATAAAGTAACTTCTTCTTCTGAATCTTCCACTTTTACAACGGCGTGACGGTGAGAGAATGTCCCACGCTCCACATCCTGTCCGGAAATACGAACATCGTATCCTTCTTTTAAAAGTGAACCATACGCTAAATGTTCGGCCATAGCCCAATCCAACTTATTCGTTTCGAAAAACATTGTTTTTCTATCGTTGATCAGTTTTTGAATTTTGCTTATGAATTTTTTATCTGTTGGCAAGTTACAAATTACATTTGCTACCTCAGTAAGTCCTTCTTTTGGGAAAGTAGTGTCTACTTTTTTAAGCATTTCAACATCAGAAACCTGCTCAAAACCTTTCCACTCATTTTTCATGAACGGGGTAATAATAGTCAAATCTTTTTTACGGGATTCTTCTAAGTTAATTTCAAGGTTTGATTTGTATTCTTGCTCCAATCCTTTTACAAAAGTGTTGTCAATTACTCCATCAGCAAGTAATTTCTCCATGTAAATATCTCTTGGATTTTTGTGCTTAGCAATAATTTTATACAATACTGGCTGTGTAAAACGTGGCTCATCACCTTCGTTATGTCCGTATTTTCTATATCCTAATAAATCGATAAAAACGTCACGTCCAAATTGCATTCTGAAATCCAACGCAAATGACATTGCGTGAACAACAGCTTCAGCATCATCCGCATTTACGTGCAATACTGGCGAAAGTGTTACTTTGGCAACATCCGTACAATAAGTTGATGAACGCGCATCAAGATAATTAGTCGTAAAACCAACTTGATTATTGATTACAATATGGATTGTTCCTCCGGTTTTATAACCGTCCAATTGCGCCATTTGTACAATTTCATACAAAATTCCCTGACCTGCAATTGCAGCATCCCCGTGAACGGCGATTGGTAATACTTTAGAGAAATCGTCCGGGAAATATTTGTCTTGTTTCGCTCTTGTAATTCCTTCGATTACTGCACCTACAGTTTCAAGGTGCGAAGGATTTGGAGCCAAATTGATATTGATTTTTTTACCGGTGCTAGTAACTTTATCAGCGGTAAGTCCTAAATGGTATTTTACGTCTCCGTCAAAATATTCCTGGTCATAATCCTTACCATCAAACTCTCCAAAAATGTCCTGGGTTGATTTGCCAAAAATATTTGCCAAAACATTCAAACGGCCACGGTGTGCCATTCCCATAACAAATTGCTCTACTCCTTTTTCGGCTGCTTTTTCAATTAAAGCATCCAAAGCCGGTATGATTGATTCTCCACCTTCAAGAGAAAAACGTTTTTGACCTACATATTTAGTATGCAAAAAGTTTTCAAAAGAAACAGCTTGGTTTAATTTATTCAGAATCGATTTCTTTTCTTCCAAAGAAAATTTAGGTTGGTTGTCATTGACACCTAACTTCTTCTGAATCCACTCCACCACTTCCGGTTTACGGATATACATATATTCCACCCCAATGTGCTGGCAATATATAGTATCTAGGTGTGTGATGATTTCCTGAAGCGTACAAGGCTGAATATTAATCACCTTAGCGGCATCAAAAACAGTATTCAAATCTGCTGATGAAAGTCCGAAATTTGTGATTTCAAGTGTTGGCGATGTTGTACGTCTTTCTCGAACCGGGTTTGTTTTAGTGAACAAATGACCGCGAGAACGATATCCATCTATTAATTTTAATACGTTGAATTCTTTTTGAAGCTTTTCAGAGACCAAACTTACATCCGTATTATTAGAGGCAAAATTTGCTATTTGTTCCACAGGGTTTTCCTCATTGTAAGTCGTCATTCCAAAGTCGAAACCCTGAAAAAAACTTCTCCAACTTGGCTCTACGCTATCTGGATTCTCTAAATATTGATCGTATAATTGTGCGAAAAATTCTGTGTGTGCTGCGTTTAAAAATGAAAACCTATCCATAATATTTAGTGAATATACCTTTTTTGTTAAAATAGTTTGGCAAAAGTACGATAATACAATAAATTTATAATTTATTTTAAGATACTTTTACATTGAATATTGTTAAAAAACCAAAAACTTATGACAAAGAATTGCTTTTTGAATGATTCCAAAAATTTTTTGGCGCTAATTGCTTTGTTTTTTTCAAGCTGCGTATTTGCGCAACAAAATGATATGCAACCAGAAATGGAAAATCAGTTTTGGCGAAATGTACAATTTGGAGGTGGAATCGGATTAGGTTTTGGTTCTGGCTACACTGATATTTCTTTGGCACCAAGCGCCATTTACAATTTCAATGAATATGTAGCTTTAGGTGTTGGCGCGCAATATAAATATTTAAAACAAAAGAATTATTATGCTTCTCATTTGTATGGCGGTAGCGTCATAGGTCTTTTTAATCCGATACCTGAAATCCAACTTTCGGCTGAACTGGAACAATTAAGAGTAAATGTAAATCTGGATGGATCCAATACTAATTCACAAGATTATTGGAATACGGGATTGTTTATTGGAGCCGGTTACCGTTCCGGAAATGCTACTATTGGCGGACGATACAATGTTTTGACAGACAAAAACAACATTTACGGCAGTGCCTTTATGCCTTTTATCAGAGTTTATTTTTAAAATTAATCATGAAAAAAACTTTTCAACTCCTATTTATTTTTTTTGCAACCTACAGTTTTGCACAAAATAGCCTTTTGCAATCCGGTCCCATGGTAGGGTATTGCGAAATGACAGAAGCGGTGATTTGGGTACAAACCAGCAAAAAAGCTTCCGTAAAAATAGCTTATTTTGACATTGACAATCCTGCTAAAATATTATATTCAGACGTTTACTCGTCCTCGAAAGAGATTGGCTTTACGCATCATATCATTCTAGACCAATTAAGTCCCGGAAAAAAATACATGTATGATGTTTTCATAGATGACAAAAAAATCATCTTGCCGTACGAGACTTCTTTTTCATCAAAAAAACTTTGGGAATGGCGCGAAGATGCACCCGATTTTACCGTAGCGGTTGGGAGTTGCTCTTATTTTAATGAGCCACCACTGGATCGGCCTGGCAAAGCATATGGAAGCGAAAATGTAATCTTTGAAAGTATAGTTAAAAAGAATCCTGATATTATGATTTGGAGTGGTGACAATATCTATCTTAGAGAAGCCGATTGGGATAGTAAAACCGGAATTTATCACAGGTATACGCATTCCCGATCTATAAAAGCAATCCAACCTTTACTCGCAAAAACTCAAAATTTTGCTATCTGGGATGATCATGATTTTGGACCAGATGATAGCGACGGCAGTTTTTACAACAAATTCCTAACTCAAAAAGCATTCAAGGACTTCTGGGCAAATAAAAGCTACGGCATGCATCCAGAACAAAACGAAGGCATTTATTCAACATTTAGCTGGGGTGATGCGCAATTCTTTCTATTGGATGACCGCTATTTCAAAACTCCAAACAACAGGATTACTGGTGAAAGAACAATATTAGGTAACACACAGTTAGAATGGCTGATTAACGCATTAAGTTTTTCAAAAGCCAGTTTCAAAATAATTGTAATTGGTGGCCAAGTATTAAATTCAGTCGCTGAAAAAGAGAATTATAGCAATTACTCCAAAGAGAAAGAAAAATTACTGCAAGAAATTCTCAATAATAAAATCAAAGGTGTTTTGTTTATAAGCGGCGACAGACATTTTACAGAGCTCTCTGAACTTCCACGAGAGAACACTTATCCTTTGTTTGACTGGACTGTTTCACCGTTAACTTCCGGTGTCGCTTCTGAAAAAGTGTGGAAGGAAAACAATATTTACAGAACAAAAGGCAGCTTGATTGCACAGCATAATTTTGGAACAATTTCCTTCTTAGGTTCCAAAGAAAACCGCCAAATGAAGCTTACTATTTTTGATGCTAAAGGAAATGAATTGTGGAATAAAACAATCTTAAGAAAGGATTTGGAATAATTAATATTTATTCCTAAACCATACTTTTTGCCATTCTCTTTTCAAAATCAAAAAGGCAACTTGCTCAGCGAGAATTACTAAATCAGAACCGTCGAGTTTTTTTATTTCTTCTTCGGAAACATCAATTATGTACAGTAAATTCAGGTATTCAGCAAATTTGTATTGAATGAGTCGGTAGATTTTTTCATGCAATTCCAACTTCAATTGCTCTGGAGAAATAGACAGGGGAAAATCAATGGCTTCATTAGCCAAATTGAAATCCTTATTCATTTGTTCGATTAATTTCAAATATAAGTTTTCACCTTCGGCTTCAATAAGTAGTAAATCGGTATTTTTTGGAACTATAAACATTTGATTTCAGATTATTGATTAACGAATTTAGATTTTTGATTTTAAGAAACTGCTCTAAATGTTTGATTTTTTTGAATTATACTGATTTTTGAAATAAACCATTATTTACCCGAAGTAAAACTTCTGCGATCAAAAATCGTTAATCTGCAATCAAAATCTAAACTTTTCTTCCCATTAAGTTTTCACCAAAAGCCTTCAACATTTCTTTTTTCTCTGTGCTGATATTCATTTTATCCAAAGTTTGAAAAGCTTTGAACGTAAAATCCTGGATTGCATCCTGAGTTGCCTTTGAAGCACCAGAACTATTAAACAGCGCTTTTACACGTTCTATTTTATTGGTATTATCTTCTGGTTGAATCGAAAATAAGCTTTTCAATTCTTGGGCTTCTTCTTCATTTGAAAATGCAACCGCTTTGAGATACAAATAGGTTTTTTTGTTTTCAATTATATCACCGCCCACTTGTTTTCCAAAGGTTTCCGGATTGCCAAAAGCATCCAGAAAATCATCCTGCAACTGGAAGGCTAATCCTAAATTTAATCCGAAATCATAAATTAAATTGGCATTTTCAACAGAAGTTTCCGCAATAATCGCCCCCATTTTCATCGCTGCCGCAACTAAAACCGCTGTTTTATATTGAATCATTTTCAAATATTCCGCAATAGTTACATCGGTGCGCTCTTCAAAATCAACATCCCATTGTTGCCCTTCACAAACTTCGAGCGCTGTTTTGCTGAACAACTTTGCTAAATCCCTAAATATAATAGGCTCGTATTGTTCGAAATATTGGTACGCTAAAATTAACATTGCGTCGCCTGACAAAATTCCGGTGTTTAAATTCCATTTTTCATGCACGGTTTCATGTCCTCTGCGCAAAGGAGCATCATCCATAATATCATCATGTACCAACGAGAAATTATGAAAAACTTCGACAGCCAGAGCAGCAGGAAGCGCTTTTTTGTAATCTGCATCAAAAACCTCCGCACTCATTAAAGTAAGCACCGGACGCATTCTTTTTCCGCCAAGATCTAAAATATAATGTATAGGCTCATATAAATTTCTAGGTTCTTTGGTTTCATATTGTGATTGCAAATAATCCGAAAGGAACTCCTGATACTGATAAATGGTATGCATAAAATAAATTTTTGGCTAATTTACAGTATTCAATTTGCATTACAAACTCCGTTTCATTATCAAATGTTAAATAAATCAAAATACATTGGAAACTGTTTTGGTATTCAAAGTTTCCATCTTACATTTGCACTCGAATTTAACAATTCAAATCCTTACTTACTTTTTTAAATGATTGCGAAATCAATTAAATTTTAATACACCCGATGAATTATGAAAACTAAATGGACAATTGACTCCAACCAATCTGATGTTCTGATTAAAATGAGGCATTCAATTATTGCTTATTTAGCGGGAACCATCAACAAATTCAACGGGCATATCGATATTGAAAACAATGAAATTGAAGACGCCTCGATCGAATTTTCTTTGGATGTAAACAATAAGGATGGAAAACTGGAGCAAATTGACACGCATTTAAAAATGAATGACCTCTTTGATGTCACTGAATATCCTATTATTAGTTTTAAGTCAACTTCATTCGAAAAAGTAAATAAAAACATCAATTTCTTGAAAGGGAATTTGACTATCAAAAACATTACAAAAGTCGTGGAATTAGATGCGGAATTCATCGGAATAAATGCTTACAATGGCGATCAGAAAGCAGCATTTGAAATAACAGGTAAAATCAACCGTAAAGATTTCGGACTAACCTTTAATTCTTTCAATCAAGCCAGTGGCTTGGCTTTGGGACAAGATATCAAACTGATTGCTAATCTTGAATTTACGGTTTAACTAATCAATTTAAACTAAATGTTAAATAATTACAAATTAAAAGGAAACTATTTCAGTGTTCAAAGTTTCCTTTATACATTTGCACTCGATTTGATTAGTCCGCCTTTACAATAGAACTTAATTAAAACATACTGAACCTATTTCAGCATAAAAGATGAAAGAAAAAATTATAAATAAAGCAAAAGATATGTTTTTGAGACTTGGTTTCAAAAGCATAACAATGGATGATATTGCCGGTGAAATGTGTATATCAAAGAAAACAATTTATAAATATTTTGCCAATAAGGAATTGTTGATACACGAAAGCACACAAGTACTCCACAAGGAAGTGCATGAAATTATTTCTGGAATTATTTCTAAAAAATACAACGCCATTGAGGAGCACTTCCAGATTAGAAAAATGTTTGCTGATATGTTTAAGTCTGGCGAAACATCCCCAATATATCAACTAAAAAAATATTATCCGGAAGTTTATGAAACAGCCTTAGAAAATCAGATTGCAATTTGTGAAAGTTGTTTCAAACAAAACATTGAAAAAGGAATTGCTCAAGGTTTGTACAGAGAAGACATCAATATTGACGTCTATGTTAAACTTTATTACGCTTTGATTTTTACCATTAATGAAAATACCCGTTCCGAAAGAGAGGCTGCGACCTTAGAAATGGAAGCACTGGAATACCACACCCGAGCAATGGCAACAGAAAAGGGAATTGCCGAATTAGAAAAAAACTTACTTAACCCAATTACATAACAATGAAAAAAACAATTCTTTTTATAATCTTAACATTTACTCTTGGCGTCAATGCCCAAGTAGTAAGAACACTTACGCTCAAAGAGGCAATAAATTACGCTTTGGAAAACAAAGCCGATGCCAAAAAAGCAAAACTGCAAGTGGAAAACAGCGAATACCAAATTCAGGAAGTCCGCTCCAGAGCATTGCCACAAATATCGGCAAACGGAAATTTGACTTACAATCCTGTAATTCAAACTACTGTAATTGATGGAGCTGGATTTGGACAACCAGGAACAACTATTCAGGCCGCTTTTGGTCAAAAATGGGTTTCAACAGCAGGTGTTTCTTTGACTCAAGCAATTTTCGACCAAACGGTTTTTACCGGTTTGAAGGCGGCAAAATCTACTAGAGAATTTTACCAAATCAACAACCAGTTGAGCGAAGAACAAGTAATTGAACGCGTAGCCAATAATTATTACCAGGTTTATGTACAAAGACAAAAACTGACAGTTATTGATAGTACGTACAAAAATACGAATAAAGTAAAAGACATTATCAAAGGGCAATTTGACAACGGATTAGCTAAGAAAATTGATTTGGATCGAATCTTAGTGAAGATTTCAAACATCAATACGCAACGTCAACAAGTGTTGAATGCGGTTCAAATTCAGGAAAATGCATTGAAATTTTACATGGGAATGCCTATAGAAACGCAAATTGAGATACCACAAACTGCATTTGAAGTGGGACCACAAGCACTCTCGGAAATTCCAAATACAGCTAACAGAACGGAATATTTGCTTTTGAAGAAACAAGAACAACTTTTATTTTATCAAAAAAAGGCTGTTGAAGCTTCGTATTACCCAACATTATCATTAAACGCCGGATACAATTATATTGGTCAAGGTCCTGTTATGCCTATTGGAGGAAAACCTGCTGATGGAGTTTATTGGTCAGATTTCTCCTCAATTGGATTGAATTTGAAAGTGCCAATTTTTACTGGTTTTGGTACTCGTGCCAAAGTAAGACAAGCCGATATTGAAATTAGAACGGTTCAAGAAGATTTAGTTGATACCAAATTAGCGCTTGATCTGGCTTTCGCCAATGCAAAAACGCAAATTGACAACAGTTTAACTACCATCAACAATCAAAAAGAGAATGCACAATTAGCCAAAGAAGTTTTAGACAACACCAGAAATAATTATATTCAAGGATTAGCTTCTTTAACTGACTTATTGGATGCTGAAAACTCTTTGACGGAAGCACAAAACAACTACACATCGGCCGTACTGGAATACAAACTGGCAGAAATACAATTAATCAAATCAAAAGGAGAATTAAAATCACTTATAAATAACTAACTAAAATGAAAAAAAACATACTAATCGTTGTAGCAATCGTAGCCAGTTTAGGCATTATCGGATATGTATTAATGAATAACAAAAAGGAAAACGAAGCAAAAACTGCTATTGTAGCGGAGAAAAATGCTAGCATTTCAGTAAAAGTAGCAACAGTAAAAACCGAAGAAGTTTCTCTTGATTTTGTAGCCAATGGAAATTTTGCACCACTACAAGAATTAAGCTTTTCTGCTGAGAAGCCAGGAAGAGTAGTTCGTGTTTTAGTTGATGAAGGGGACAGAGTGCGAATTGGTCAAACACTGGCAATTGTAAGAAGCGAACAAATCACAGCTGATTTACAAACCGCACAAGCATCCTATCAAAATGCTTTGACAGACTACAGTCGTTTTGAAAATGCTTTCAAAACTGGAGGTGTGACTAAACAACAATTAGATCAGGCAAAATTAAATTTGGTAACTTCAAAATCAAGATTACAACAAGCAAGAGTTAATATTGGTGATACGAATATCAAAGCGACAATCAACGGAATTGTGAACAAAAAGTACATTGAACCAGGATCTGTTCTTGGTGCCGGAACACAATTGTTTGACATTGTTAATGTTTCTAAATTGAAACTAAAGGTCAATGTCAATGAAAATCAGGTTGCAGGTTTAAAAGTAGGAACTACCATTTCTGTAAAAGCGAGTGTGTACCCAGATGCAACATTCTCAGGGAAAATCTCATTCATAGCCCCAAAATCGGATGCGAGTTTGAACTTTCCTGTAGAAATAGAAATTGCTAATAATGCAGCAAATGATTTGAAAGCAGGAATGTACGGAACTGCTGAATTTTCTGCAAATCAAGGAAAACAATCGTTGATGGTTGTTCCTAGAAATGCTTTCGTAGGAAGTGTGAGCAGCAATGAAATATTTGTAATCGAAAACGGAACTGCTAAACTGAAAACGGTTACTGCAGGAAGAATTCTTGGTGATAAAGTAGAAGTTTTAAACGGACTTTCAGAGGGTGAAACTGTAATTGTTACCGGTCAAATCAACCTTCAAGACGGATCTAAAGTGGATATTATTAAATAGTCGAAAATCATAAAGCCAAAGGTCGAAAGTAGAAAACTTTATGTCCTTACAACTTTAAGATATAAAAACATAAATATATGAAATTAGCAGAAATATCCATAAAACGTCCTTCCTTAGTCATCGTATTATTTACGATACTAACTTTAGGAGGATTGTTTAGTTACAGCCAATTAGGCTACGAATTGATTCCAAAATTTGAAACTAACGTAATTTCGATTGCAACTGTATATCCTGGTGCATCACCTAGTGAGGTCGAAAATACCGTTACCAAAAAAATTGAAGACGCGATTTCCTCTTTAGAAAACATCAAGAAGATCGACTCTAAATCCTTTGAAAGTTTATCTTCGGTGTCTATAACATTGACATCAAATGCTGATGTTAATATTTCGATGAACGATGCGCAGCGAAAGATAAATGCCATCATCAATGACTTACCGGATGACGCTCAGGCGCCTTCATTAAATAAGTTTTCGTTGAGCGATTTACCAATTATGACCATTGGTGCCAACGGAAAAATGGACGAAGTTGAATTTTATGACTTAGTTGATAAAAAATTAGCGCCCGTATTATCTCGTGTACAAGGAGTCGCACAAGTAAACATTACCGGTGGACAAGAAAGAGAAATTCAAGTCAATCTTGATGCTGTAAAAATGCAAGCCTACGGACTTTCGGTACCGCAAGTGCAACAAAACATTTTATCCTCCAACTTGGATTTCCCAACCGGAAATATTCAAACCCGTGAGCAAAAAATATTAATCCGTTTAGCCGGAAAATATAAGAATGTTGAAGAGTTAAGAAACTTAATTGTTTCTTCTAAAAACGGAATCCAAGTTCGTTTAGGCGAAATCGCTGATGTTCAAGACACACAAAAAATCACTGAAAAAGTAGCTCGTGTAAATCAGAAAAGTGCTATTATTTTGCAAATCATAAAACAGTCCGATGCTAATGCGGTTGCGGTGAGTGAAGAGTTGGTGAAAACAATTGCTAAACTAGAAGCGGAGTACAAAACGACTGAATTAAAACTAGAAATCGCAAAAGACAGCACTGTATTTACACTTGAAGCTGCTGATGCCGTGGTACATGATTTACTTATTGCAGTACTTTTAGTAGCATTTGTAATGTTGTTTTTCTTACACAGTATTCGAAACTCATTGATTGTAATGGTTTCTATTCCAGCTTCGTTAATTGCTACTTTTATTGGAATTTATTTAATGGGATACACCTTGAACTTAATGAGTTTATTAGGACTGTCTCTCGTTGTTGGTATTCTTGTGGATGATGCTATTGTGGTTCTGGAGAATATATACAGGCATATGGAAATGGGCAAAAACAAAGTTCGTGCTGCCTATGATGGTACGGCCGAAATTGGTGGAACTGTGGTATCGATTACGCTTGTAATCGTGGTTGTGTTTTTACCAATTGCATTGAGTTCTGGACTAGTTTCTAATATTATTACGCAGTTTTGTGTAACGGTAATTATATCTACTTTACTATCATTAGTGGCATCATTTACTATTATTCCTTGGTTATCATCTAGATACGGAAAATTAGAACATATTGAAGGTAAAAACCTTTTCGGAAGAATCATCCTTGGTTTTGAAAGTTATTTAACGCGTTTCATCAACTGGATTTCTGGATTATTGACTTGGAGTTTAGACCATTACAAAACAACACTAGCTATTGTTTTAGTTATCTTTTTCAGCTCAATTGCATTGGTTCCTGCAGGATTTATTGGTGGTGAATTCTTTGCAGCATCAGACAGTGGTGAGTTTTTAGTTCAAATCGAAATGCCAAAAGATGCCTCGCTAGAACAAACTAACTTCATGACACAAAAAGCTGAAGCTTTTTTAGAGAATGAAGCTTTTGTCGAAAGCCAGTTTACTATTGTGGGTCAAACCAGTGGTGGGCTTGGAGCTTCGCAAGCAACTGCATACAAATCAGAAATTAACGTGAAAATGGTCCAATTAGACCAACGCGATGAACCTGCAAATGTTTACGCTGCAAAAACCAAACGTAAATTAGAAAAACTATTAGTTGGTGCAAAAGTTAAAACCGTTCCGGTAGGTATTTTAGGAACGGCTGAAGATGCTACTTTAGGGCTTATTGTAACGGGTCCAGATGTAGCAAGTGCCATGAAATTTGCCATTGCAGCTGAAAAAGAATTGCGTACTATTCCAGGGGCAACAGAAATAGAATTATCTGTGGAAGATGGAAATCCTGAAGTAAACGTAAAAGTAGACAGAGATAAAATGGCCGCACTTGGTTTGAGTTTACAAACAGTTGGTATAACGATGCAAACGGCTTTTAGCGGGAATACTGACGGACGTTTTAGAGCTGGGGAATACGAATATGACATCAATATTAAATACAATGCTTTCGATAGAAAAAGTATTGCTGATGTAAGCAACTTAATTTTCATCAATGACATGGGTCAACAAATCAAGTTAAATCAATTTGCAACCGTTACGGAAGGTTCTGGTCCAAGCCAATTGGAACGTAGGGACAAAACGGCATCTGTAACAGTAAAAGGGCAAAACGTGGGAGTTGCTTCTGGAACAATTGTTGCGCAATGGCAAGAAAAAATAGATCAACTAAAAAAACCTACCGGTGTCAACTACATTTGGGGTGGTGATCAAGAAAACCAGTCAGAAGGTTTTGGAACATTAGGAATTGCTTTATTAGCTGCTATTATCTTGGTTTACCTTGTAATGGTTTCCTTATACGACAGTTTTGTGCATCCATTCGTAGTATTATTTGCTATTCCGCTTTCGTTCATTGGAGCATTACTAGCACTAGCATTAACGAATAACACCTTGAACATCTTTACGATTCTTGGAGTCATCATGCTTATTGGTCTGGTATGTAAGAATGCGATCATGCTTGTGGATTACACCAACCAACGTAGAGCAGCTGGTGAAACCATTAGAACCGCTTTAATTCAAGCGAATCATGCGCGTCTTCGTCCAATTTTAATGACAACAATTGCGATGGTTTTTGGTATGTTCCCAATTGCATTAGCTGCTGGAGCTGGAGCCGAATGGAAAAATGGTTTGGCATGGGTAATTATTGGTGGATTAATAAGTTCATTATTCCTAACCTTAATTGTCGTTCCAGTAATTTACGAAATCATGGAGAAATTGATTGCTAAATTCAGTAAAGGAGAAAAAGTTGATTATGAAGCGGAAATGGTTGCTGATTATGACCGTATCGAACTAAGTGAAGATGGTTTTAATCCAAAACATACGGTTTAGGAATATTAGAAATTGGGTTAAAAAAAAAGGCTGTTCGAAAAGTATTTTTCGAACAGCCTTTTTTTATATAAAAACTCTTAATTCAAAAAAGTTCCTATTTCTTCATTAAATTTCGGAGAAGATGGCCTTGCTGCATCTGCTTTAACAACTTTTCCGTTTGGATCTATCAAAATAAATCTTGGAATAGATTTAATTCCGTAAGCTTTTATAAAATCTGAATTCCAATCGTTATCCGCAAAAAGCTGAACACCGCCTAATTCTTTTTTATTAACCATCGTTTTCCACTTATCTAAATCTTTTAATTTATCAATTGAAATACTTATAAAAACTATATTTTTATTACGATAAAGTTCTTCTGCTTCTTTTATAAAAGGAACCTCAGCGATACAAGGACCACACCAAGTAGCCCAAATATCTAAATAGACATACTTCCCTTTAAAATCCTCCAATTTTGTTTTTCCACCTTTATAATTATCATAATCAAATGATGGAGAAACGGAACCGTTTAATTTATTATTCTCAAATACTTGGTTATAATAACTGGTTAAACCAAGTATCGAACTTTCAATGTCCTTTTTTTGAAGTGCTTGAAAATTAAGGTCTAAATTTTTATTTTCTAAACGCGCAAAACCAGATTTTTTTTTATCATCCACTAATCTTTTAAAAGTCTCCTGATCTGAAGCTAAAAGAGAAGTGTAATCATATTTAGCATCCAAAAGCAAGCTTTGTACCATGTAATTGTTTTCGACTGCTCCTTTACCAGAAAACACCATAGATTCATCAAATTTTTGAGCATCGATTTTAAGTTTTAAATCAAACCCATTTTTGATAAATATTTTAGCGTATTCCTTACCGTCATAAAGCATGTAAATCCCTTCAGCAATACTCAAGGTATCTTTAAAAATTCCCTCCTTATTGATTACTATCGTTTTGAGCAATTTTCCATTTTGTCTGTTACGAATAAAAATAGAATCCGTGTTTCTATTGGATATTTCAGCCTGAAAAGACATTTTCGATTTCATCTGAGCAATACCGTTAGAAAAGCAAAAAAATGCGAATACGATACAAAATAATTTTGTCATAAAACTGTGGTTTAAATATTGTTAATCAAATCTAATTTAATAATTCCAATTCGAAATAAAAGATATAATTATAATTTTTTAATCACATACGTCACAATTCCCCAAATGATCAATTGGTTTTCTTCGGTAACTTTTATAGGAGCATAATCTGGATTTTCGGGCATCAGATACAAACAATCTTTCTCAACTTGTATGCGTTTCACCGTAA
The DNA here is from genome assembly GCF_015752255.1 of Flavobacterium sp. CAN_S2. Classification (NCBI taxonomy): domain Bacteria; kingdom Pseudomonadati; phylum Bacteroidota; class Flavobacteriia; order Flavobacteriales; family Flavobacteriaceae; genus Flavobacterium; species Flavobacterium sp. CAN_S2. The sequence continues at coordinate 1,473,038 of NZ_JADOVA010000001.1, read as the reverse complement.
ACTCTCCGTCGATAAAACAAATTGCAATTTTATTGTTTTGCGGTTCCAAGCTTCTATCAACCACGAGAACATCTTTGTCACTGATTCCGGCATCAATCATGGAATTTCCTTTGACTTTTATATAAAATGTAGCCAGTGGATTTTCACTCAATTGTTTGTTCAAATCAATGCTCATTTCCATAAAATCAGCTGCCGGCGATGGAAATCCCGCTGAAACACCTTCGCTGATGAAAGGAATTCGCAATTCACTTTCAAAATCAGGCAGAAAAAAAGTCAGTTTTTGATCTTTGTTTATTGACATTTGATTTCGAGTATATCTTTAAAATTAGTGGTGTATTTAGGTGACAAATGCTTCTGATTCATGTTCCAGGTCAAACTTAAATTTTGGGTAGCCAACTTCACTTTCTTGTCACCAATTTTTTTATTCAGGCCGTCCATTACTTTCATCAACAGCAAATGTTTTGGATTTTCTTCATCAAACAACTGCAGCTGTTTTTTGTTTTCATCAATCAATTCAGTGACAATAACGCCCGCTTTCTTGAATTTTAAATGCTCATTTCCTTGATGCAGTTTTTTCAACATCGAGATCGCGGCATTTGAAATTGTCAACGTAGAATTTGATGCATACGGCAATGTAACCGCCATGTTAAAATAATATTTGGAGGTTTTCACCGTATGTTTATCCACCACAAGCATTACAATAATGGTATGACAGCAGGAATTTTGTTTTCGCAATTTCTCAGCGCAAACCGAAGCAAAAGTAGCAACACGTTCCCGCAACAAATCAAAATCAGCAATTTGTTTTGGAAAACTTCTGGTTGTGGCAATACTTTTCTTTTGGTCAACAATAGGCTCTAAATCCAAGACTGATTTTCCTTCGAGTTCGTATTTTAAACGCATACCAATCACGCCCATTTCTTTTTTGATCCAAGCTTCGTGTTGCGGTGCAGTAAAATCTAAAGCAGTCACAATATTTTTGGCTTTCATCTTTTTATTCATTCGGTAGCCAATGCCCCAAACGTCTTCAATCTTTGTCCATTTCAAGGCTTTGATTCGTTTTTCTTCGCTATCAATAACGTAAACACCTTTCGTTCTGTCTTGGAATTTCTTAGCAATTTTGTTGGCTACTTTTGACAATGCTTTGGTTTCGGCAAAGCCAATGCAAACGGGAATTCCTACCCATTTTTGAACACGGGTTTTCATTTGGATTCCATAATCATGATAATCGGAAATCGTTAAACCATCAAAATTCAGGAACGCTTCGTCAATGCTGTAAATTTCTAGATTTGGTGTAAACTGACCTAAAATTGCCATCACGCGATTGCTCAAATCACCATACAACGCATAATTTGAAGAAAATACTTATACATTTTTCTCTTTTACCAATTCCTTAATCTGGAATGCTGGCGCACCCATAGGAATCCCAACCGCTTTCGCTTCATTACTTCTGGAAATTACACACCCGTCGTTATTTGACAAAATCGCAACCGGTTTCCCGTTGAATTTCGGCTGAAAAACACGTTCGCAGGAAGCGTAAAAATTGTTACAATCGACTAATGCATACATGCTGCAAAATTACTCAATATCAGTTGAAGCGAGTTCGTAACATAAGTTAATTTTAAGCACTGTTGATAAGTAGTTTTCATACTAAAAGTTTTTAAAAACAAGATAATTTCTCTTTTATTGGAAATATTTCGTCGCTAAAACAGCAAGGAAAAGTATAAAACGAACCTTCTATTCTATTAAAAAAATCTTAATATATCGTATTTAATAAAATTATTTTTCAATTATAATACATTGATTTTAAATTATTTAAACCCTTAAAAACAACATTCACTCTCAAAACACAAGACCGTGATTCAAAATTTTGGCATACTACTTGAATATCCTAAATCAAATAACACAAAAAGCGAAAGCCGAAAAGCTTAAGAGTAGGCAAAATTCAAAATAACTGTATCATGAAAAAAATTACCCTTTTAGTTGCTAGTATCTTCATATTTGGAGGTAGTATAGCGAACGCAGCAGAAAAAATCGATTTTTCTGTAGAAAGAAGATCTCCGGTAGATTTTAGAGACGCCGACCCAATTGTGTTCACAGAACGTGGAATTGAGTTCTTCGTATTCCCTGACGGACAATTAGATTTTAATACACGCCCTACAACAGGTCGAGATATGTATTACATATCAACCCGAAAAAATAGTGTCAATAAAACATTTGGCGCTCCAGGAAATGTTCGAAATGGGAATTATGGTGTAAAAGTGGAACACGACAATATGGGTCGAGTAAGACAAGTTGGGAATGTGTTCATCAATTATGATGTGAATGACAGAGTAAAAAGAATTGGCTCTGTTTACATGACCTACAACCGTTTTGCATTAGAAAAAGTAGGTGGATTAGAAATTATCTACAACCGTCGTGGTCAAATTGTTGATACTTTTGGTACCGTAAAAGGAGGTAAAGCATACCAATATGGACAAAACAGTTTTGGCAACAATGATTTTGGCAACAACCAAAACTCAAATGACGACGATTACTACTATTACAAATCAAATGGCACAAAAGCCAAAATTGAAAAAACTAAAGTAGTTGATAATGCTGTCATTGTATTAAATAGAAGATAATTATTTGGTTTGGAATGATTGGTTTGAAAATTCCCGTTGGTATTCGTATCAGCGGGTTTTTTGTTTGAAAAGAGTCTGCAATATTAGTATTTATGCTACTTCAGTACTGATCGTAATTCCTGACGGTATTGCGAAGCGCTTTTGCCGGTAAACTCTTTGAACGATTTATTGAAATAACTAAAATTATTGAAACCACTTTCATAGCAAATTTCACTAATGCTGATAGGTTTCTCAGCAAGCAATTTCGAGGCGTGAACCAAGCGATAATCATTGACGAATTTGGTAAAGGTTTTATTGGTAATCTTTTTGAAATACCTGCAAAAAGAAGGTTCTGTCATACTCACCAGTTCCGAAACTTCTTCCAGCGTAATATGTTCCTGAAAATTATCTTTTACGTAATTAAAAACAGCGTTGATACGGTCATTATCCTGCATTTGCATTTCCATCGAAAATCCATCTGCATTCAGAACAGTCGCTTCATTGGATAATTCCAGTTCATTTAGAATACTTAGCATGGTCAATAAGCGATCGAATTGCGACTGTTGTTCCATCGATTCTATTTTCTTCCCGATATTTTTTTTGGTTTCACCATGAAAAGCAATTCCGGCTTTGGCTTGACTAAAAAGATTCCGAATATTCGTCATTTCAGAAATATCAAAAAAACCGTTCCCTAAGAAATCCGGTTTCATCTGGATTACCGTTTCATTTTTATTCCCGGTTTCTTCATTGGTAAACCCACAGTGCGGCAGGTTACTTCCTATCAAAATCAAATCCCCATCGGTATAATACGAAATATGGCTTCCAATCTGGCGTTTTCCAGAACCGCCATTTACAAAAACCAGTTCAATTTCAGGATGATAATGCCACAAGTGTGCTTTGCTATTCGCGTTTTCGACATATTTCGAAAAGTAAAAAGAACTCCCAAAGGATGGAGCAATAATTTCAAAAGCTGGCGGTATAATTTTCATACGAATCCGTATTTAGAATTAGCACAAATTTACCAAAAATAGACACTCAATTAACTTTTTTAACCTTAATCGATTTCGTAAAAGGTAAAATAGCACACAAATTAGAAAATTCAGCACTACTCATAATGAATAGGTTACAGTAATTTAGCCTCAGATAAATATCATTATAAATCTAAAAATTTACAATTATGAAAAAGATTTTAAAATTTAGTTTAGTGTTAGCCGCAGTAGTATTGACTGCCGCACAAGCACACGCCGGAAACGCAGATTTTTCACTGGATTTAATAAAAGAAGAGGGAAAAACGGTAAGTTTTAATTTGAAAGAGACAAAGAAAATTGATTTGTCCATTTATGACACCAATGACGGTTTAATCTATCAGGAAAAAGTTACTTCTGAAGAAAATATCAGCAGAACATACGATTTGACTGCTTTGCCAGACGGAATCTACTTCTTGAAAGCAGAGAGTGATCTTAAAATTTCAAAGTACAAAATTGAAGTTGTAGGTAACAAAGCTAAATTATCAGCTGATGCTATTTCTGAGGTGTACAAACCAGTTTTAGTGAACAAAAACGGAATGGTTACCGTGAACATTTTAAACTTAGAAAAAACCCCGGTTAGTGTTGCCATTTACAACTCAGAGGAAAATGAAGTGTATAATGAAACTTTGACCGCTGATCTTTATGTTGGCAAAATATTTGATTTAACTAGCGCTCCTAGTTCAAAATATACGTTTGAGATTACTTATAACGGAAAAACATATATTGAAACTGTGACTACCAAGTAGTGATTAAATAAATTGTTGTAGTAAAGAGGCTTTCTTCGGATTGCCTCTTTTTTTTGTTTTAAATAGATGAAAATCTTAAAAATTTCCAATTATAGAATCCATAATCCAACTCGTATGGGTTGCTGTTAAACCTGTAGAAGGGTGTTTACTATTCCCCAAAAGATCTTCTCGCATTTGCTGAACATGATACAACTGAATATTTTCAGGATGCTCAATGATCAATTCCGTTTGTCCTTGTTCGTTAGAAAGCACTACAGGATCATTTTCAAACACAGAAAACGTTATTTTTCCTTTGCTTCCATAAATGTCCACTTTATCTTCCCGTTCAAAACAACCAAAGTTCCAGCTTCCTGAGCCAGTAATTCCAGACTCATGCAACCAACAAGCCGCAGAGGCATCTTTAGCTGAATACAATCCCTGTTGATTGAGGCTTAAGCCCGAAACCTCTTTTATGTTTCCCAATAAATGCGTGAATAAATCCAGTCCATGACTTGCTAAATCATCAAAATAACCGCCTGTAGCAATAGTGGCATCAGTACGCCAATTGTATTCTCCAGATAAATCTTTAGCATTTGCCGGTTTACTCAAATGCCATCTTATATGCCTGATTTCGCCGATGCAACCTGTATCAAGCCATGTTTTTATCTGTTCAAAACGGGGTAATGTCCGGCGGTAATAGGCAACAAACAAAGGAATATCTTTTGCAGCAAAAACATCATAAATGTCGAGACTATCTTGGTAATTTGGTGCCAAAGGTTTTTCGATACAACAAATCTTACCGGCTGCAGCGACCTTCAATCCATAAAATTTATGAACGTCGGGAGGCGTTGCAATGTAAATCGCATCAATCTCAGGATCATTAATTAAATCATCAGCATTGGTGTAATACTTGCTTATTCCGTGTCTTTTAGCATAATCAGCAGCCTTAACCACATCTCTTCGCATTACTGCTACGACTTCAAAACCATCTGTTTTCTGGTAAGCAGGACCACTTTTCAGTTCGGTAACATTACCACAGCCTAATATTCCCCAACGGATTACTTTTGTACGTTCACTCATAATTACTAATTTTTCAATGCTTCTGACAATTTAGAATAAAATGATTTATAGTTTTAATCACAACCATCGATTCCACAACTGTCTCCATCTGTAGTATTTAATACCTTTACTTTCGAATCAAATTTTCCTTCTTCCCATACTTTTTCAAGTGTTTTCACAAAAGTTTCCACATGTTGTGCACCCGAAACCGCATATTTATTATCGAAAACAAAGAACGGAACACCTTGGACACCGATAGATTGTGCTTCATCAATATCTTGCTGCACTTCATTTGCGTAAGCATTAGAATGTAATACTTCATCAATGGATACAGCATTTAGTCCTACTTCCAGTCCCAATGCTTTCAATGTATCCAAATCATTTATGTTCTTCCCGTCAGTCAAATAGGCTTTGAACAACAATTCTTCTAAGTCATTTGCCAAATTATACTTTTTCGCCAAATGTAACAAACGATGCGCATGCAATGAATTTGCCATAACGGCTTTTTCAAAATGAAAATCCAATCCTGAATTTTTAGCATTTTGAGTCATATTATCCAGCATCTCTTGTGCCCAATTGGTATCTTTTCTATATTTTTCTGCCAAATGCTCTACCATATTATCCTCGGGAGAAGCAACAAAGCCAGCGTCTAGCTGAAAGCTTTTCCATTCGATTTCAACTGCATCTTTATGTTCGAAATTTTGTAGCGCACCTTCTATTCTTCTTTTTCCTATGTAACAAAACGGACACATGATATCTGACCAGATTTGTATTTTTAATGTATTTGCCATCTTACTTTCTTTAATTAAATTCAAATTGACTCTGTGATACAAAATTAATAAATTCAATTTTTACCTTTTTGTGTTTAAGTATTTAATTATAGATACTGGAATAGTAAATATTTATTCCTATCAAGAAAACACGTTTAAACCAAAAAAACCATCAAAATTGCTCTTGATGGTTTTCTGTATATTTTTAAAACTTTGGTTTATACCAATAAGTCCAAAATAAATGAAGGATACAAACCTAAGGCAATATTCAAAACAATTGCTATAACAGCAACGGCATAAATGATAACCGGAGTTCCTTTTCTTTCTTCATTAGGTTCTTTGGTATACATCGCCAAAATCAATTTGAAGTAATAACCAACACTAATAATAGAGTTCACAACCGCTACGATTACTAAAGCCAAGTAACCCGCTTGAATCGTTTGATTGAACAAAACCAACTTAGCAAAGAATCCTGCAAAAATTGGAATACCAGCCATTGAAAGTAAAGCTGCCGTAAGAATAGCTGCTAACAATGGATTCGTTTTTCCTAAACCGTGGAAATTAACCACATCTTCGTTGTCTCTATTTTTACAAACGTATAAAATCACACTAAAAGCAGCGATTCCAGATAAAGAATACGCTGATGCATAATACAACAAGCTTCCTGCTGATGTAGACAAACTCAATAAAGTCATCAACATAAACCCAGCATGAGAAACCCCTGAAAAAGCCAACATACGTTTTACATTCGTTTGTCTCAAGGCCATGATATTACCAACAGTCATCGAAGCCATTGAAATAATAACTACTACCATTTTGAATGACTCTGAAACATCAGCATTCATTACTGATAATAATTTATACAAAGTTGCCATAGCAACTACTTTGGCTAAAGTACTCATCAATGCTGTTGTCAATGCCGGAGAACCTTCGTAAACGTCAGGTGCCCAGAAATGGAATGGAACTGCAGCTACTTTAAATAACATTCCGATAGTTACCAATACAATTCCGATTGGGAACCAAACCGGTAACTCAGCTGATTGTGATAATTCACTGATTTCCGTAACATCAAAACTTCCCATAGCTCCGTAAATTAAACAGATACCAAAAAGAATAATTCCCGAAGCAAAAGATCCCATCAAGAAATACTTCATTCCCGCTTCGTTACTTTTTAAATTCATACGATCACTTGCCGCAAGAATATACAGCGCAATTGATAATACTTCAATTCCTAAAAAGAACATTGCTAAGTTTCCAAAAGAAACCATTGCTACTGCTCCTGCCAATAAAAATATTTTTATGGCAATATAATCAGAGATTTTAGATTGATGATTTTCGTAAAAATTATGTCCCAAAGCCACCAAGAAAATGGTAAGCACAATAAACAAAGACGAAAAGGTACTTGAAAATTTACTCACAACAATCATGTTATTGTAGTAACTCTCCGTAGAATTAAATTCAGATATAGTTAAACCCAACACTCCCAATAATCCAAGTATTGTTATTGGAACAATGGCTTTCCTTAAATTAAAAATTTCAAATAAAAGGCATAAAACACCTAATCCTATTATAGCTATTAATGTATTCATTTTTTTATTTGACTTAGTTAATTCGGTTTATTTGAGTTAAAATTTCTTCCAGACTTGGCGTAATCAAATCGGTAATTGGTTTTGGATACATCCCAAAAAAGAACAAAACACCAATTATAAGTACCAATGTTATTCCTTCATTGACAGTCACATCAGCAAAAGGCTTTGTATTTGTTTCTCCCAACATCGCATGTTGAAACATTTTCAACATATAATACGCTCCTAAAATTATGGTAGTTCCTCCTAAAATGGCAAACCAAATATTAATTTGTGAAAGACTGTATAAAACGGTGAATTCTCCAATAAAGTTAAAAGTAGTAGGCAAAGCAACAGATGCCAATACCAAAATCAAAAACATCGAAGTGAATTTTGGTGATTGTGTTCGAATACCACCCATTTCAGCAATGGCTCTGGTTTCATATCTTCTAAATATAATTTCAGCGGCATAAAACAATCCAACAACTACAAAACCGTGAGCAATCATTTGTAAAACTGCACCACGCAATCCGTCTAATGTCAAAGTGTATGTTCCTGCTGCAATTAATCCAACGTGAGCCAAAGAAGAATACGCTAATAATTTCTTTAAATCTTTTTGTTTCAATGCAACGATAGAACCGTAAATCACACCAGCAATTCCAAGTCCTATGAAAATATACATGTACTCTTTGGCTGCCAATGGAGCTAATGGCAATTGCCAACGAATAACGCTATACAATCCCATTTTTAGCATGATACCAGACAAAAGCATTGTCCCAACAGTTGGTGCTTTTTGATACACATTTGCTTGCCAAGTGTGGAAAGGAATTAATGGAATCTTAATTGCATACGCTAAGAAGAAAGCTAGGAATATCCATAATTGTTCGGTAGCTGTTAGGTTCAATTTGTATAAATCTTCTAATAAAAGACTTCCTGCTTTTTGATACATATAAACAAAAGCCACTAACATAAATAAAGAACCTGCTAAGGTGTAGATAAAGAATTTAACTACTGCTTTTTTGCGCTCTTCTGTATCTCCGTTACCCCAAATTAAAGCGATAAAGTAAATAGGAATCAACGATAATTCCCAGAAAATATAATACAAAAGACCATCTGACGCCAAGAATGTTCCTGCCATTGCAAACGACATAAACAAGATTAACGCATAAAATGATTTTGAATTTTTATAGTCATTTCCAAAAGAAGAAAAAATAATTATTGGAGTCAAAACTGTGGTCAATAACAGCATCGCCATCGATAATCCATCTGCTTTTAGAGCAAAAGAAATATTAGGTTGCGTAATCCACTGGTTGATGAAACTGATATTTTCACCTAAATTATAGTGATTTAATAATACAATAGAAGCGCCTGCTGCAGCTAACCCAAAGAACAAAGCCACTTTTGAAGCCAGTTTATCGCCTGCAAGAAAAGTTGCAAACGCACCAACCAAAAGTATAATTAATATTAGAGATACATTCATTTGTAATTTTTTATTGTTTTTTAAAGGTCAAATGTAATAGACTTTTAAAAGATAATTTATTTTAAAATTGAAATTTTGGTATTAAAAAGTCTATTTTATGATAGATTATTGTTGAGCTAAAAATAAATAAGAAACAATGGCACAAAGTCCTAATACAAAAACAAAAAGATAAAGACCAATGCTTCCATTTTGAATTTTCTTTCCTTGGTAACTTATTTCGTTAGTAACTTTTCCGAATCCAAAAACTAAAGCTGATAAACCAGTTTCTACAGTGTCTCTGAAAAAACGAGACAAGAAATTAATTGGTTTAACAAAAATAGCGTCATAAAATTCATCAATATAATATTTATTGTAAAGCACTTTAGAAAATCCTGTAATTTCAGCATCTTCAGTCGGAACTGTATTTTGTTTGATATATTTAGTGTAAGCAATACCAATTCCTACTAATCCACCCACAACAGCAATGGCCATCAAGGTATATTCAGTAGTCCCTAAATGGTGCTCAGCGGTTGCTAATTTTGGTAAAATTGGAATCAAATAATGATTCAACCAACTGTTTCCTGGCAAACTAATCATACCACCGATGGTAGCTAAAATTGCTAAAACAATCAAAGGAATAGTAATCAAAGAAGGACTTTCGTGCAAATGGTGTTTTTGTTCTGCGGTTCCTCTAAATTCTTGGAAGAATGTTAAGAACATTAAACGGAACATATAAAACGCAGTCATTATAGAGGCAACCGAAGCCACAACCCATAACGGAATATTATGATGGAAAGCAACTAATAAGATTTCGTCTTTTGAGAAAAATCCTGAGAATAATGGAACTCCGGAAATCGCTAAAGAAGCAATTAACATCGTTGCAAACGTAATTGGCATTGCTTTTTTCAAGCCACCCATATATCGCATGTCTTGTTCTCCGTGCAAAGCATGAATTACAGAACCTGAACCCAAGAACAAACAAGCTTTGAAGAAAGCGTGTGTGATTACATGGAAAACAGCTACTTCATAAGCGCCCAATCCCAAAGCTAAGAACATCAATCCTAATTGAGAAACGGTAGAATAAGCCAAAACTTTCTTGATATCATTTTGAACCAATCCAATGGTTGCAGCTACCAAAGCAGTAACAGCTCCAACTATCGCAATTATCGATTGAACATCTGGAGTCAAATCAAATAAGAAATTCAATCTGGTAATCATAAAAATTCCTGCAGTTACCATCGTAGCCGCGTGAATCAATGCTGAAACTGGTGTTGGACCTGCCATCGCATCTGGTAACCAAGTATATAACGGGATTTGAGCTGATTTACCGCAAGCTCCAATAAATAAAGCGAAAGCAGCAACAGAAAGCCAATACATATCAAGATTTGTTGCACCGGCAATAGCCGTTTTTAAAGTAGCATAATCTAAAGTTGAGAATAAATTTCCAAGAATGAAAATTCCAACTAACAACCCTAAATCACCAATACGGTTCATGATGAATGCTTTCTTTGCAGCGTCATTGTACTCTTGGTTTTTATGCCAAAATCCAATTAACAGATAAGAACAAAGACCTACGCCTTCCCAACCGATGAACAATACTAATAAGTTACTTCCTATTACTAATGTAATCATGAAGAATATAAACAGATTCAAATACGCGAAAAACTTATGCATATTTTCATCATCGTGCATGTAACTTATGGAATACAAATGAATCAAAGATCCAATTCCAGTTACGAAAAGCAACCATAAAATAGATAATTGGTCCAATTGAAATCCAAAATCAACATTGAAGTTACTGATTTGGATCCAGTCAAAAAGTGAAATACGAATTCCTTCCGGTTGCGCTGAAATTCCACTAAAGAAATAAGCAGTTGCAATAAAAGAAACTAAAACTGAAAGTGCTCCTATTATTCCAGAAAGTGATTTTCCAAGACTTTTGCCAAAGAAAATATTGATTAAAAATCCTAAAAAAGGAGCGAGAACTAAAACTAAAGCTATATTGGTATTCATTTCCATTTATCCTTTTAAGTTTTTTAAATTATCGATAGTAATTGATCCTAAATTTCTAAAAATAGAAACTAGAATTGCCAATCCTACCGCAACTTCTGCCGCAGCAACAGCCATCGAAAAGAACACAAAAACTTGTCCTTGCGCATCTTGATGATAGGTTGAAAATGCTACAAACAATAAGTTTACTGCATTCAGCATAATTTCAATTGACATAAATACGATAATGGCATTTCGTCTGTACAACACTCCAAAAACGCCAATACAAAAAAGTATTACGCTTAGGAATATATAATTTTCAATACCAATGTGGTTTAAAATATTGTTCATCTTATTTTTGCAATTTTTCTTTTTTAGACAATAACACAGTTCCAATCATAGCAACCAAAAGTAATATAGAAGCAAATTCAAACGGAACCATATATTCATTCAGCAGGATTTTACCCAATACTTTTATAGACTGATAATCTTCGCCGGTAGTTACGTATTCTCCAACAATAGGTTTTGAATTGATGAAAATAGCTATCAAAACCAAACAAATCAAACAAAAAGAAACAATAGCTCCTAATCGCGTAATTCTAGGTCGGTGCACTTCTCTTTCCTCATTTAAATTCATCAACATGATGGTGAACAAAAACAAAATCATAATCGCTCCCGAATAAACAATGACATGTACTATTGCTAAAAATTGAGCATTCAGTAATAAATAATGACCTGCAATCGAAAAGAAACAAATCACTAAATAAATAGCGCTGTGAATCGGATTTTTGCTAAAAATTGTCAAAAATGCGGTTGCTAGTGTGATAGCAGCCAATACACAAAAAATTATAAGTATTGTAGACATTAGTTAGCGTTTTTAAGTTGAGCATTTTTCATTGCCATTTCAAGCGGCATGACCAATTTGTCTTTTCCAAAGATGAAATCTTCTCTCTCATAACTGGAAGGAACCAATACTTTAGAAGTTGTCAGGTAAATTGCATCTTTCGGACAAGCCTCTTCACACAATCCACAAAAAATACAACGCAACATATTGATTTCATATATCGACGCGTATTTTTCTTCTCTGTACAAATGTTTTTCATCTGCTCTGCGCTCTTCAGCTTTCATCGTTATTGCTTCTGCAGGACAAGACAACGCACATAAACCACAAGCCGTACAATTCTCACGACCTTGCTCATCACGCTTCAACATGTGCTGACCGCGATACACCGGACTCATTTCACGTACTTGCTCCGGATATTGAATCGTTACTTTTCTAGTAAACAAATGCTGAATCGTAATTATCAAACCTTTGACAATCGCAACAAGATACATTCTTTCCCAAAAAGTCATCTCCTTGTTAGAGACTTGCTTTTTTCTTCCCGATAAGGATATAGTTTCTATTGACATTTTTTATTTTTATTTGAAGCTTAATCCTGCTATTCGTTTCAATCTTTTATGTTTTTGAAGAAAAAACATAAAAGGATTTCCACTGCTATCAGGGCTAGGGCTTTTCGGTACTAATTAAAATCCTAAATAAGCAGCAATATCTGCTCGCAAAATTACAATTCCAGTAATTATAATATTAATAATCGCTAACGGGATTAGAACTTTCCATCCTAAATGCATCAATTGATCATATCTGAATCTTGGAATGGTCCAACGAACCCACATATAGAAAAAGATGAATCCACATAATTTGATAAACAAAGCACCAAATCCTAAAATATTGGCAATATTTACACCCCAATTTTCAACAACCCAACTCATTCCTGGATAATTATATCCTCCAAAGAATAAAACCGCTAAAATAGTGGAAGAGATAAACATATTCGCATATTCAGCAAATAAATAAAATCCCATTTTCATCGAAGAATACTCCGTGTGATACCCTCCAATTAATTCACTTTCGCATTCCGCTAAGTCAAAAGGAGTTCTATTTGCTTCCGCAAAAGCACAGATTAGAAAAATAATAAAAGACAGGGGCTGATAAAAAACATTCCAATTCATTCCCGCTTGTTGCTCAGATATCTCTCTTAGACTTAAAGTTCCAGTCATCATCAACAATGCAATGATGGATAAACCCATAGCAATTTCATAAGATACCATTTGCGAAGCAGCACGTACAGCACTGATCAAAGAGAACTTATTATTAGATGCCCAGCCACCAATCATGATTCCGTAAACACCCACTGATACTACTCCAAAAAAGTATAACAATCCAATGTTTAAATCCGTTGCCTGCAATAAAATATCTCTTCCAAACAAATGCAATCTATCTCCCCAAGGAATTACGGCACTTGTCATTAAAGCAGTACTCATTGCGATTGCCGGACCTACAAAAAACAAAAATCTGTTTGGTGTATTTGGTTCAAATTCCTCTTTAGAAAATAATTTTAAACCATCGGCAAGCGGTTGAAATAATCCAAAAGGACCAGCTCTATTTGGTCCAACACGGTCTTGAAGCCAAGCGGCAACTTTTCGTTCCGCCCAAGTGCTGTACATTGCCATCAACATTGTCAAAGCAAAAACGGCAACAATAATGACACTTTTTTCTATGATAATAGTACTATCCATTATTACCCAAGCTTTTTTGATTAATAATGTCTTCTTCGGTCAATGGAATCTCGACCATGCTTATTTTCTTACGGTCTTCTTCTCTACCTAAAAGAATATGATCTTCAGTAGCGATTTCAACTTTCTGTAATTTCCTGTTGTATTTATTTTGGTTGATAACCGAGTCTTTTTCGAATGCTCTTGGTCCTTCAATAACCCAGTCTTTTATTTCTTTATGATCAAAACGACAACCATTACAAATAAATTCGTCTACTTCATGGTACTCATCTTTTCTTCCAGTAACACGTTGAATTTCGTCACCAAACATCCAAACGGTAGTTTTTCCAGAACAAGTAGGGCAATCTCTGTGTGCATTATAAGGCTTGCTGAACCAAACTCTAGATTTAAATCTAAATGTTTTATCAGTTAAAGCACCTACAGGACAAACATCAATCATATTTCCGGAGAATTCATTATCAACCGCTTTAGAAATACAAGTTGATATATTAGAATGATCTCCTCTATCCATTACTCCGTGAACACGATCGTCAGTCAACTGATCTGCAACCATTACGCAACGGTAACAAAGGATGCAACGGTTCATGTGCAATTGAATATTTGGACCAATATTTTCTGGCTCAAAAGTTCTTTTTTCTTCGATAAAACGAGTTTCTGATTTCCCGTGCTCAAAGCTTAAATTTTGTAAATCACATTCTCCTGCCTGATCACAAACCGGACAATCTAATGGGTGATTGATCAATAAAAACTCTGTTACAGATTTTCTGGCTTCGGTTACCCTTGGTGAAGATTTACTGTTCACTTCCATTCCGTCCATACAACCAGTTACACAAGATGCCATTAATTTAGGCATTGGTCTTGGGTCCGCTTCACTTCCTTTGGAAACTTCAACTAAACAACAACGACATTTTCCACCGCTACCTTTTAGTTTAGAATAATAGCACATTGCTGGCGGAACTACTTCTCCACCTATCATACGTGCTGCCTGCAGGATTGTTGTTCCTGGTTCTACTTCTATGCTTTGACCGTCTATGGTTACTTTCATTTTCTGAAATTCTTGACTTTATACGATTACTTTAGAAACTAAATGCTTTACTTTTTCAAAAGGTTCCGAAACAAAATGATCTCTATTCTTTATTTTTTCCGGGAAACGAATATGGTATTCAAACTCTTCTCTAAAATGACGAATTGCTGCTGCCACTGGCCAAGCTGCCGCATCACCTAATGGGCAAATGGTGTTTCCTTCAATTTTACTTTGAATGCTCAATAGCAAATCAATATCTTCTTCACGACCGTGACCATTTTCAATTCGGTGCAATACTTTTTCCATCCAACCTGTACCTTCACGACAAGGCGAACATTGTCCACAGCTTTCATGATGATAAAAACGAGAGAAATTCCAAGTATTACGAACGATACAAGACGTATCATTGTAAACAATAAATCCGCCTGATCCTAACATAGAACCCGTTGCAAATCCACCGTCACTTAACGATTCGTACGACATCAAACGATCTTCACCGTTTGCCGTTTTATAAATTAAATGTGCTGGTAAAACGGGAACAGAACTTCCTCCCGGTACAAATGCTTTCAAAGGTCTGTCAGAACTCATTCCGCCTAAATATTCATCAGAATTCATGAATTCGTAAACACTTAAACCCAATTCAATTTCGTAAACACCCGGGTTTTTAATATGCCCTGAAGCCGAAATTAATTTGGTTCCTGTAGAACGTCCAATACCAATTTTAGCATATTCCGCACCTGAATTATTAACAATCCAAGGCACAGCGGCAATTGTTTCTACGTTATTTACAACCGTTGGATTTGCCCAAAGTCCTGAAATTGCAGGAAATGGTGGTTTGATACGAGGATTTCCTCTTTTTCCTTCCAATGATTCAATCAAGGCAGTTTCTTCACCACAAATGTAAGCTCCGGCACCACAATGAACATAAAGTTCTAAATCATATCCTGAACCTAATATATTTTTACCCAAAAATCCAGCAGCTTTTGCTTCATTAATGGCTCTTTCTAATATTTTATAAACCCACATGTATTCTCCACGAATGTAGATGTAGGATAGGTTTGCACCCAATGCATAACTGGAAGTAATCATTCCCTCAATCAATAAATGAGGAATAAATTCCATCAAATAACGGTCTTTAAAAGTTCCCGGTTCTGATTCATCCGCATTACAAACTAAATGTCTTGGTTTTCCTGATTTTTTATCAATAAAACTCCATTTCATTCCTGCTGGGAAACCTGCTCCACCACGACCACGCAATCCTGAAGTTTTCACTTCTTCAACAACTTCGTCCGGTGTTAATGTTTTTAGAGCTTTTTCTACTGAAGCATAACCTCCGTTTTGACGGTATACTTCGTAAGTTTTAATTCCTGGAATATTTATTTTGTCTAATAATATTTTTTGTGACATATTATTTATCGTGTAATATTATTGTATCGTTTTTGCAATCTTCAATTAACTGGTCGATTTTTGCTGCCGTCAAATGTTCTTTGTAAAAATCGCCTAATTGCATCATTGGAGCGTAACCACAAGCTCCTAAACATTCAACTCCTCTCACTTCAAAAAGACCATCTGGAGTAGGTTCTCCTACTTTTACACCTAATTTTTCACAAGTGTAATCCATTAAATCCTCCACTCCATTCAAACAACAAGGAGAAGTTTGACAAAATTCGAACATGTATTTTCCAATTGGTCTTTGGTTGTACATCGTATAAAACGACACTACTTCATAAACTTCAATGGGCTTAATCAAAAGTATTTCGGCTACTTTATTCATTAATTCAATACTCAACCAATTCTCGTGAGCATCTTGAACTTCATGCAAAACAGGCAATAAAGCCGATTTTCTTTTGTCTTCAGGATAATGACTAATCAATTCATTGATGCGAGACATCAATGCTTCAGTCATATTTATTTCTTGTTTGTGATAAGTTCTTTCCATTTTTTTTAAATCTGAAATCTAAAATCGTTAATCAACAATCTGATATCTTTTATGCGTCTAATTCTCCGGCAATAACATTTAAACTTGACAAAATAACAATTGCATCCGATAGTAATGAACCTTTAATCATTTCTGGATACGCTTGATAGTAAATAAAACAAGGTCTGCGGAAATGCAATCTATAAGGAGTTCGACTTCCGTCAGTAACCAAATAAAAACCTAGTTCTCCGTTTCCACCTTCAACAGGATGATATATTTCGGCAACCGGAACAGGAACTTCACCCATCACTATTTTGAAATGGTAAATCAAAGATTCCATGTTATGGTATACATCTTCTTTTGGGGGAAGGTAGTAATCTGGAACATCAGCATGAAAGTCATTTCCTTCCGGCATTTTTGCTAATGCTTGGCGAATGATACTCAAACTCTCCCAAACTTCGGCATTACGAACACAAAAACGATCGTAAGTATCTCCCGATTTTCCAACAGGAATAATAAAATCAAAATCTTCGTAAGAAGAATACGGTTGCGCTACACGAACATCATAATCAACACCTGCAGCACGTAAATTTGGACCTGTAAACCCATAAGCCATAGCTTGTTCAGCCGTTATAGCTCCAACATTTACAGTTCTGTCAATAAAAATTCTATTTCTTTCGAATAAGTTTTCAAATTCTTTCCAAGCTGCTGGAAAGTCTTGTAAAAACACATCTAATTTTCTAAAAGCTTCTGGTGACCAATCTCTTTCGAAACCACCAATTCTTCCCATATTAGTAGTTAAACGAGCACCACAAATTTCTTCATAGATTTCGTATACTTTTTCTCTAAACTGGAATACGTATAAAAACCCAGTATAAGCTCCGGTATCCACTCCAAGGATTGAATTACAGATAATGTGATCCGTGATTCTTGCCAATTCCATTACGATAACTCTTAAATATTGTGCTCTTTTAGGAACTTCAATATCCAATAATTTTTCTAATGTCATCCACCAGCCCATATTGTTTATAGGTGATGAACAATAGTTCATTCTATCCGTAAGAGGTGTGATTTGGTAAAAAGGACGATTTTCAGCGATTTTTTCGAAAGCCCTGTGAATGTAACCAATAGTTGGTTCAGCTTCCAGAATTCTTTCTCCATCCATCAACAGGATATTTTGAAAAATACCGTGTGTAGCTGGGTGAGTTGGTCCTAAATTAAGAATCGTAAGCTCGCTTCCGTCTTCATTTAGTTGGGCTGCAATTCTTTTAGCATAGCGATGCTCTGGTGGTAATAATAGTTCTGACATTTATTTAATGTGAAAAATTATAATAGTGTGTGTTTTTAATAATTGTCGGTTGTTCTTCCAAAGAAACGATCATCTTTATCAGTTCTTCCGCTGTCTTCCATTGGGAATTCTTTTCGCATTGGAAAGGAAATCATTTCATCCATATTCAAAATACGTTTCAACTGCGGATGACCAATGAAGTTTATCCCATAAAAATCAAACGTTTCTCTTTCCATCCAGTTAGAACTCAAGAAAATATTTGATATCGTTTTTATTTCAGGCTTTTCACCATTGATAAAAGCTTTGATTTTAATTCTTTTGTTTTCATACCAATTGTGCAAATGATACACCACCGCAAACTGATGATCAACATCATTGTCAGGATAGTGAATCCCACACAAATCAGTTAAAAAATGAAAACGTAATATTGGGTCATTTTTCAAAAAAAGAATCACCGCCGTAATTTTATCGGCAGCGACTTCAAATGAAAATATATCTCTTTCTTGATTGAATTCAAAAACAGCTGAATCAAATGTTTCAACTAATTTTTCTTGGATTTGTATCGTTTCTAGCGCCATTATTTATTTGATATTATAAGAAGCTAATAATTCTTGGTATTCTGGAGAACTTCTTCTTCTTACCGATTCCATTCTAACCAACTCTTGCAATTTCATAACTCCGTCTACAATTTGTTCTGGTCTTGGCGGACAACCCGGAACATAAACATCAACCGGAATTACTTTATCAATTCCTTGCAAAACAGAATAGGTGTCGAAAACCCCACCTGAGCAAGCACAAGCTCCAACAGCTATTACCCAACGAGGCTCAGCCATTTGCTCATAAACCTGACGTAAAATAGGCGCCATTTTCTTTGAGATTGTTCCCATTACCAGTAGCATATCTGCTTGACGAGGAGAAAAACTCACTCTTTCCGAGCCAAAACGTGCCAAATCATAATGTGAAGCCATTGTTGCCATAAATTCAATTCCGCAACAAGAAGTTGCAAAAGGCAAAGGCCACAATGAATTTGCACGAGCCAATCCCACAACATCATTCAGTTTTGTAGCGAAGAAACCTTCGCCAACAACACCTTCTGGAGGGGCAACCATATTTACATTTGAATCACTCATTTTTTATTTTTTTGAATTGTAAATTTTGAATTATGGTGAACCCATTTAAACTCAAAATTCAGCCTTTAAAATAAATCTTTATTCCCACTCTAGGGCTTTCTTTTTGATGATGTAGAAAAAACCCACCAAAAGCAATAGCATAAAAATCACCATCTTAACCATTCCTTCCATGCCCAACTCTTTGAAATTGACCGCCCATGGATACAAGAAAATTACCTCAACATCAAACAAAACAAATAAAATAGCAACTAGAAAATATTTTACTGAAAATGGAATTCTTGCGTTTCCAACAGATTCAATACCACATTCAAAGTTTTTATCCTTTGCTTCAGAGGAACGCTTAGGACCTAATTTACCTGAAACCAATATTGTACCAACTACAAAACCTACAGCTAAAATAAACTGCATTACAATTGGAATATAATTTAATTGATCGGATTGCATATTGTGTGTTTTTTGATTAAGAGTAAGTGGCAAAGATAACTTTCAAATTATTAAATAACAATTAAAACTTAAAAATACATCCTTACTACATCGATGTAAATTTACAATTTTTATTAATTATAAATAAGAAAAGGCCGTTTTCTTAAGATGTGTTTAACGTTTATTTTATTTGACAATCTTAAATACCACGCTTATTTTTTTGGATTTTGTAGGTACAAAAAAAAACGTTCCGATATAAATCGAAACGTTTTTACCATTCGTAGGCAAAAAAAATTAATTTTTTATGCTTAGATAACTGCTACTTTCGCAGCAACTTTTCCTTTTCTTCCTTCTTCTTCTTCATAGCTTACTCTATCACCTTCGCGTAATTCTTCCGCGTTGATTCCTGATGCATGAACAAAAATGTCTTTTCCTGTTTCTTCGTCTGTAATGAATCCGTAACCTTTAGACTCATTGAAAAATTTAACTGTACCTGTACGCATTGTAATTGTAATAATAATTTATAATGAAGCAAATGTAATATTTAATATAATACGAAATGCTATCTTCTGTTTTTATTTTGTAAAAATATTGATATTCAACGTTTTCTAACAAATTATTCCGACCAACTACAACTAAGCTAATTTTATATGCAGCTCTTTTAACTGTGATTCATCAATTACAGATGGCGCATCGATCATAACATCCCTTCCGGAATTGTTTTTTGGGAAAGCGATAAAGTCCCGGATTGTTTCTTGCCCTCCAAGAATAGCAACCAATCTATCCAATCCAAAAGCTAAACCTCCATGAGGTGGCGCACCGAACTGAAAAGCATCCATTAGGAATCCGAATTGCGCTTTCGCATCTTCATCTGTAAAGCCTAAATACTTAAACATTAATTGTTGTGTCGCTTTATCATGAATACGAATTGAGCCTCCGCCAATTTCATTTCCATTCAAAACCATATCATACGCATTCGCACGAACTTTTCCTGGATCGGTTTCCAATAAGTGCATGTCTTCCGGTTTTGGAGAAGTAAACGGATGATGCATCGCATGGTAACGACCACTTTCTTCATCAAACTCTAACAAAGGAAAATCAACTACCCAAAGCGGAGCAAATTCGGCTGGATTTCTCAATCCTAAACGAGTTGCCAATTCCATTCGTAATGCGCTTAACTGTGTGCGTGTTTTATCGGTAGGACCAGAAAGTACAAAAATCATATCTCCAGGTTTTGCACCAGTGATTTTTGCCCATTGTGTTAAATCGTCTTGATCATAGAATTTATCTACGGATGATTTATAGGTTCCATCTTCATTACATTTTACATAGACCATTCCGGATGCACCTACTTGAGGACGCTTAACCCAGTCAATTAATCCATCAATTTCCTTGCGAGTATAATTTCCAACTCCAGGAACTGCAATACCAACCACAAATTCCGCAGCATTAAAAACCGGAAATTCTTTGTGTTGTGCTACTTCATTTAATTCTCCAAACTCCATTCCGAAACGGATATCCGGCTTGTCATTTCCGTAGGTTTTCATCGCATATTCATAGGTAATTCTTGGGAATTTCTCTACTTCTATACCTTTTATTTCTTTTAATAAATGCCTTGTCAATCCTTCGAAAACATTCAAAATATCTTCTTGTTCTACAAAAGCCATTTCACAATCGATTTGTGTAAACTCCGGCTGTCTGTCTGCACGCAAATCTTCGTCACGGAAACATTTCACGATTTGGAAATACTTATCCATTCCGCCCACCATCAATAATTGTTTGAACGTTTGCGGAGATTGCGGCAATGCATAAAACTGTCCTTCGTTCATTCTGGAAGGGACCACAAAATCTCTAGCCCCTTCTGGAGTAGATTTGATTAGATACGGTGTTTCTACTTCACAGAATTCCAAATCCGAAAGATATTTACGCACTTCCATGGCTACTTTATGACGAAACATCAAACTGTTTTTTACCGGATTTCTACGGATATCAAGGTATCGGTATTTCATTCTGATGTCTTCTCCACCATCAGTTTCATCTTCAATTGTAAATGGAGGCGTAAGCGAAGCGTTTAGAATAGTAAGTTCTGTCACTAAAATTTCGATTTCACCAGTAGTCATGTTTTTATTTTTGGCTTCACGCTCAATAACAGTACCTTTTACCTGAATTACAAATTCACGACCCAATGTTTTAGCCAACTCAAAAACGGATTTTTCAGAACGTCCTTCGTCAAAAATTAATTGCGTTATTCCATAACGGTCCCGTAAATCAACCCAGTTCATAAATCCTTTATCACGCGATTTTTGTACCCATCCCGCAAGTGTAACTTCAGTATTAATATGTGAGGCATTCAATTCGCCACAGTTATGACTTCTATACATGTTCTAAATTTTTGATTATTTTGTCCTTTGGACACCGCTGCAAATTTAGGACTAATTATGAATAATGAATTGAGAAATAAGAAATTTTAGTGATTGGTTTATTAGCAAACTTTCATCCCAATGTTAAATTTTATTTCAATGTTACTAAATTGTTAACTTAAAGTTTTTTTATTGTAAAATGTTTTATACATTTGTTAAGCTAATATGAATTAAAAAATCCAAACACCATGAAAAAATATATAATATTAACGGCATTACTTTTCTCAGGAATAGCATTCGCTCAAGAAAACAATCCAAAATTAGAAGCTGTAGGTGAACTAGTTAAAACAACTTACTACTTTGAAAACGGAAAAGTACAGCAAGAAGGTTTCTTTAAAAACGGAAAACTTGAAGGAGTTTGGACTTCATACGATACAAATGGTAACAAACAATCAGTTGCTACTTATAAAGACGGAGAAAAAACTGGAAAATGGTTTTTCTGGAATGGAAATAACCTAAGTGAAGTAGATTATTCTAATAGTAGAATCGCTTCTGTTAAAACTTGGAAACAAGACGCATTGGTTAACAACTAAAAAGAAATTAAAATATCACTAAAGCTTTCGTTATTCGGAGGCTTTTTTTGTGCCTTATATTTTTTGATCAAGCTACACTTTAGAAGATTTTTAAATATTGAGCATAAAATAAACTTTATAGTAATCTATATCATTCGCGACAATTGTCTTTCAAACTTATTATCAAATAAAAAAGCGATGCATTCAATATAATTGAATGCATCGCTTTTTGAATTTAGGCTATTTTCTACCAGAAGATCGTATAGAAAGCGGCAATAAGCGAAAGTACTATTAACATTCCGACTGTAAAACCTGGTGACATTTTAAACATGGTACGGTCAATTTCCAGACCATTTGTTTTAACGCCTCTTGCTGTTTCATACATACTAATGGTGTACATTCCGATAACGCAAATCAAGAAAACAAATCCCATTCTGTCAATAAAAGGAATTTCATAAACGCCATTAGCATTTGGAACTGAAAAACCAGTTGAATGAAGGAACGATAAGTCTATAAAAGCCGGCATGAATTTGAATAAAATAGAGAACATAAATCCACCAATTGTTGCAAACAAAGCCGCATTAGAAGTTGTTTTTTTCCAAAAGAATCCTAAAATAAACATGGCAAAAACTCCCGGACTTACAAAACCCGTATATTCCTGAATGTATTGAAACCCTCCTTTTTTATCAATTCCAAGAAAAGGTGCTACTACAACTGCAATTAACATAGCAACAACAATAGCTTTTTTCCCCACATTAACTAATTTCTTTTCATCGGCATCTACATTCAATTTTGTTTTGTAAATATCCAAAGTGAAAATTGTAGCAATACTATTCGCTTTTCCAGCTAAAGAAGCAACAATCGCCGCGGTTAAAGCTGCAAATGAAAGTCCTTTTAAACCCACCGGAAGCAAATTTAGCAAGACTGGATACGCACGATCAGGATTTACTGTGCCATCTTGCAACATTTCAGCACCAAAATGTCCATTCTGATACAATACAAAAGCAGCTATGCCGGGCAAAACAACAATTATAGGCATTAGCAATTTCAAAAAAGCAGCGAACAAAATTCCATTTCTGGCCGTTTTTAAATCAGCTCCTAATGCACGTTGCGTAATGTATTGGTTACAACCCCAATAATTTAAATTGATGATTAACATTCCTCCTATTAAAACTGATAATCCCGGTAAATCCATATAATTAGGATTAGATTTTTCAAAAATCATGTGGAAATGATCGTTTGCATGAGTCGTCATCAAATTGAAACCGTTTATAACTCCCGTAGATCCAAATTCTTCGGCAACTAAATTCAACGCCAAATAAGTAGTTACTAATCCACCCAAAATTAAAAAGAAAACTTGAATAACATCTGTATATCCAATTACTTTCATTCCGCCCAGTGTAATCATCACCGCAAAAAACGCTAAGAAAATCATACACAAAGTAATGTCCAGACCAGAAATACTGCTTATTGCTAAAGCTCCCAAATACAATATGGAAGTAAGATTGACCAAAACATACAATAACAACCAAAATACCGCCATAATCATGGCAACATTACTGTTATACCTTTGATTCAGGTATTGTGGCATGGTGAAAATTTTGTTTTTCAAATACACCGGAATAAAGAAAATGGCAACAATAATTAACGTAAAAGCCGCCATCCACTCGTAAGTAGCAATCGCTAATCCCATCTTGAAACCGCTACCACTCATTCCTATAAATTGCTCCGCACTTATATTACTGGCAATTAATGATGCGCCAATTGCCCACCAAGTAAGTGATCCTTCGGCTAAAAAATAATCTTTACTACTCGTTTCTTCTTTCTTTTTCTTATTGTAAATCCATATTCCATAACCTACAATCAGGATGAAATAACATAAAAAGACAATATAATCTTGGATTGCTAAAGTTTGCATTGGTTAAATGTTTTTAGTTTTAGGTTAGTATTTTATAATGAACGTTCGATTGGTTTTTTAAAATTTCAGCACTTTTTTCCGGTGTAATATCTCGTTGTGATTCGCCCATCATTTCATAACCTACCATAAATTTCTTTACGGTTGCGGAGCGTAACAATGGCGGATAAAAATGCATGTGAAAATGCCATTCCGGATGTATTTCACCGTCTGTTGGCGATTGATGAATCCCTGATGAATACGGAAAAGACGTTTCAAAAAGGTTATCATATTTGGTCGTCAATTGTTTTAAAATAACAGCAAAATCAGTTACTTCCGTTTCCGTGAAATCAGTTATTTTACTCACATTTCGCTTGCTGACAATCATAGTTTCATAAGGCCAAATCGCCCAGAAAGGAACCAATGCCACAAAATGATCATTCTCAATAACAATGCGTTCGCCTAACTTCAACTCTTCTTTTATATAATCTTCTAAAAGCGTTTTGTTGTGTTTGTCAAAATAGGCTTTCAAGTTGTTTTGCGTTTTCTCGACTTCAGTTGGCAAAGAAGATTGTGCCCAAATTTGTCCGTGTGGATGCGGATTGCTGCAACCCATGACGCTTCCTTTATTTTCAAAAATCTGAACATGGTTGATATAATCAACATTACCCAAATCTATATATTCTTTTTGCCAAGTATGAATGATATTTTCAATCGCTTCAGCAGGCATTTCTGGCAATGTCAAATTGTGTTTTGGCGAAAAGCAAACCACTCGAGAAATCCCTCTTTCAGGTTTAGCTCTAAAAAAAGTCTCGTTTATATTTTCTTCAAAAGCAATTTCTTCTTGCTTTAAAGCAGCAAAATCATTTTCAAAAACAAAAGAATTTTCATAATCCGGATTAACCATTCCATTCGCTCGAACATTTCCAGGACACAAATAACAAGTCGGGTCATATTCGGGCAATGCATCCGAAGTTACTGTTTCATTTTGTCCTTGCCAAGGACGTTTCGACCGGTGTGGAGAAACCAAAACCCATTCATTGATTAACGGATTATAACGTCTGTGCGGATCTTCGTTGATGTCAAAATTTTTCATTTATTTCGCAATATAAAGTGATGTTCCGTTTCCAATTTTGACATCATAAATTTTTAATTCTATTCCAAATTCGTCCTGATACAACTTTGACAATTTGTTTTTTACAGCTTCTTCTTGTCCTTTTTTGATCAAATTAATAGTACAACCTCCAAAACCGCCGCCCATTAATCGGGAACCTATCACTGAATTATCCTCTTTAACCGTGTTTACTAAAAAATCTAATTCGGCACAACTCACTTCATAATCCAATGATAATCCTTCGTGCGTTTCGAACATTAATTGCCCTAAAAGTTCAATGTTTCCAGAATCCAAAGCGTCACATGCCAGTTTCACGCGATTAATTTCTTTCACCACAAAAAGGCTCCTTTTGAAAACATTCGCAGACATTTTATCTTTCAGACTCAAAACTTGCTCTTCTTTACAATCTCTAAAACTACTAATTTCCGGGAAATTAGCACTAATTATCGAAATTCCTTCCTCACATTCTTCTCTTCTGGTATTATAAGCTGAGCTAAACAAGGAATGTTTGACATTACTATCGAATAAAACTAAGGAATAATCACTAAAATTAGCGTCGTGATATTCGAATTCCAATGTTTTACAATCAATTTTTATGACTTTATTTTCTGAACCCATCACACTCGAAAACTGGTCCATAATACCACAATTGATTCCTACCCAATGTTCCGCTTTTTGTCCCATAAGTGCAATATCTATGGGTTTAATTTTCAAATCGAAGAGTTCATTTAAACCAAACAAAAAGCCACATTCTAAAGCCGCAGAAGAGGACAAACCGGAACCAACCGGAATATTACTGCTAAAAACACAATTGAAACCCTCCACGGAATAACCGTTCATTTTCAACTGATTCAGAACACCACGCAGGTAATTTGTCCAAACGCTATCCGTCTGCTTTTGCTCATCCTTTACACAAACTTCGAACTCGTCATTCAAATCTATAGCCGCAATTTTAGCTGTATCCGAATTGTTTTTTTCGAAAGCAAAACAAATGATTTTATCGATAGCTGCCGGTAAAACATAGCCGTCATTGTAATCAATATGTTCCCCGATAATATTGATTCTTCCAGGCGAAAGAACCGTTTTTGATGGTTCTGAACCAAAAGTCTGTTGAAAAAAATCAGTTGTTTTGTGTATTAAAATGTCATTCATAATTTAAAAATTATCCATTTCCTTTTTTTAGGAACTCGCTGTTATTGTTGTTGTTTTTTTAAAATATTCTGTAAAAATTACATGGATTTTTCGTCTATTTCGTCGCATTCAAGGTCAATTTTCCGCTCTTAAGCCCAGCACCATTTACTTCAAGTTTTATATCTCCTTCAGTTATTTTCGATTTTACGAGAACCACTAGTTTTCCGCTAAAAAGTTTCATGGTATCTTTATGAAACATTTCGAGTGAAGTAGCATCACCATTGCAGGCAGCTCGGTAAGTACCCTCTCCTGTAACCTTAAATTTTAACTGATTCGTCGCCGTTGGACAAGGAATTCCATTTTTATCAACCACAGATACCGTTACGAAAGATATATCCTCGCCATCGGCAGTGATTGTTTTCCTGTCTGCTTCTAAAACAATTTGATAAGGTTTCCCCGCAGTACGCATTTCTTCTTCAGCAACAGCTTTACCTTTGTCATCAAAAGCCACCACTTTTACCGTTCCCGGCTCATATTTTACATCCATCCACATCAAGCGATAGCGATTTTGTGGAGTGTTTTTATTTTTTGTCTGAATTCCCATACTTTTTCCATTTACAAAAAGTTCGGCGCTGTTGTAACTCGTATATACAAAAACGGGAGTTGTTTCCCCTTCACGACCTTCCCAGTTCCAATGTGGCAAGATATGAAGTGTTGATTCTTTCGTATTCCAACGGCTTCGGTATAAATAATAGCGGTCTTTTGGTAAACCAGCTAAATCGTTAATTCCAAAATAAGAACTTCGAGAAGGCCACATTTCATCATAAGGAGTTGGTTCTCCTAAATAATCAAAACCAGTCCAGACGAACTCGCCAATTACCCAAGGTTTATCATCTTGAAGCACAAAATCTTCATCAGGTACATTAGACCAGCTACAGGCTTCCAAATCATAAGAAGAAGACTGAAAATCTGGATATTGTTTCATTTTTTCTTGAACCACAGGGAATTTATAAATCCCTCTCGAGCTAACCGTTGAAGCGGTTTCCGAACCTAAAATAAACCCTTGCGGAAATTTTTTATAGGCTTCATCGTATAAATGCACGCGATAATTCAGTCCCGGAATATCTAGCAAAGCGCCAAAACCAGATTCAATAGTTGCTTTTACTTGATCCATACCAACTGTAACGGGACGAGTTGGGTCTTCTCTATGAAATAATTCCTGCAACCATTTAGCTCGTTTCACTCCTTCTTCACCCCATTGATCCGGCACTTCGTTTCCAGAACTCCACATCACAATCGAAGGATGATTTCGTGTGGCTTGGACTAAATTCACGATGTCTTTTTCGGCATATTCCTCAAAAAATCGATGGTACCCACTTTCTACTTTTGGCTTTGCCCATTCATCAAAACTCTCTGCCAAAAACAGAAAGCCCATTTCATCCGCCAACTCCAATTGCTCGAAAGAAGGCATGTTATGCGAACTGCGTATCGCATTACAGCCCATATCTTTTAAAATCTCCATTTGCCTGCGCATCGCCGCTTTATTTACAGCAACTCCAAGTGGACCCAAATCGTGATGCAAACAAACTCCCTTGAATTTGGTTATCTTTCCATTTAGGCTAAAGCCTTTATTAGCCTCGTATTTTATTTCCCGAATCCCAAAACGCGTTGAAATTTCATCTTTCAGTTCGTTTCCAACATACAATTGGGAAACCGCTTTGTATAAATAAGGCGTTTCGGGACTCCATAATTTTGGATTATCTACTTTTATATTTTGATCGAACTCCTTTCCGAATTGCAAAGTCGACTGCTCTGAATTTAGTTTCTTTCCTTCGGCATCAAAAATAGTGGTGACTAAACGCGTATTTTCGCCGGAGACTTTGGTCTTGATATTAACTTTAGCAACTTCCTCACTGATAAAAGGTGTCGTTATAAACTGACCCCATTGGTCAATACTTTCATTATTTTTTATAATAACACTTACATTTCGATACAATCCTGCACCAGGATACCAACGGGAAGCAAATTCTTTATTGGTTAGTTTTACTGATAATGTGTTGGCTCCTTCTTGTATAAATTGGGAAACATCAAAATAGAAATAACTATAGCCATAGGCCCATTCTCCCACTTTTTTTCCGTTTAAATAGATTTGAGGCTCGCTCATCGCACCTTCAAAAAGTAAAATTATTTTTTTGCCTTTTACATCTTTAGGCAAGTTGAATGTATTGCGGTACCAAGCAGTTCCAATATGAGGCAAAGCCCCAGTTCGTCCTGTTTTTTCGGTAGCAACTTTTTCTCCGTTTTGAACAATAGCAACTTTTTGTATGTCTACATTTTTATCAAAAGGTCCGTAAATTGCCCAATCATGCGGAACGGTTACAGATTCCCATTTCGAATCATTAAAATTTACTTTGTACGCCGCTTCAAAATCGCCTTTTTGAAATTTCCAATTGGTATTTAGCACTTTAACTTCTCTTGATTGAGACAAAGCAACTTGTGTACATGATAAAATCACAACAAGAAAACATATCAATTTCTTCATTTTTATAATAAATTAGAATTTATTTTTTTGAAACACATAAGTCATTTAAGCTTTTAATTTGAGTAATTAAAGTGAAAATCATAGTGAATTTAAGTAATATCTGATGGCTTTGTAAAAAATAATTTCGGTCTATACTCCACTTTATACCTTTGACATAAGTCTACTGATTTTAAACACTTAAATGACTTATATGTTTACAATTCTTTAAATGCATCTAAAGCCATTGATGGTTTCCCGTCAGATTGCCAAGCGCTCAAGGAATAACCGCTCCAACTTTTTTCTCCCTGCGGCTCCCAATATATCACGCCAAGTCCTTTGTTATTAGGCACAGCTTTTACCGCTTTGATTGTTGCTGCTAACATTTCGAAGGTGTTTTGTACTTTGTCATATTCACCACCAACTTCCACAACCATCACTTCTTTATTATATCTGGCAACCATATCGTTTAGATTATACGCTAAATCCGAAATAGTTTCCGTGTAATCTTTCTTGATCCAAAAAGGGTAATAAGACAATCCAATCACATCGTACTTTACATTATTTGCTGTAGCATTATCAAAAAACCATCGAAATTTTTCATTGTTATTTCCTTCGTCAAGATGAACAATTACTTTGATTTTAGGATCTATGGCTTTTGTTGCTTCGTAACCTTTATTGAGTAATTGCGCCAACTGATTCCAATTTTTGGTACTTCCTTCAGGCCACATCATACCTCCAGGAATTTCATTCCCAACTTGAACCCATTCCGGAGTAACTCCTGCAGATTTCAATGCACTCAAAACATCAAAAGTATGGTCATACACATCTGTCATTAACTCTGAAAAAGTATGATTTTCCCAAGCTTTTGGTTTGAATTGTTTAGCAGGATCTGCCCATGAATCGCTGTAATGAAAATCAATCATGATACGCATTCCCATTTTTTGCGCACGCAAAGCCATCACAACGGTTTCTTCTTTACTGCAGTGTCCACTGGCTTTATCATCATTTGGATTTACCCAAACACGAAGACGAATAGTATTCATTCCTCTGTCCTTTAGGAGTTGCAAACAATCTTTTTCAGCGCCATCGGTATCATAAAATTTATATCCTGTGGCTTCCATTTGCGGCAACCATCCCACATCAGCTCCTTTTGCAAAAGAATTCTTGGCTGTTGATTGCGCATTTTTGGATGTACTACAAGAAAAAAGTACTGAAACCATTAAAGACATCAAAACGAATCGCAAATGTATTTGTGAATTTTTCATATTTTCTTATTTATTAAAAGCCTGCAAAACAGGTAATGCTCTATTATTAAAATCATAAAAAGCCTGGTTTTCAAAAGTAGAGCCATTTGCGGCCTGATTACCTTTGAAAGAAATCCATTCGCCTCCCCAATACGCAAATCCCAAACCATATTCGGACTCTTTAACGAGTGTTTTTATTGCCAAAACAAAGTTTTTTTGACCATCAGGAGTGGCAGGGTAACCGGAAACGAGTTGCGAATCTAAACCCACTATATTATTCGTCCAATCATTGTATCCTAACGTAAAAGGATAAGCGGTTTCGGCAATAATAACTTTTTTATTGTATGTTTTTCCTAAAGTATTGATGGCGGTTTTTACAACTTCTAAATCTTTTCCGTGCCAAATTGGATAATACGATAACCCAATGTAATCGTAATCTACACTTTTAATTTTGTTAAAAAACCAATTCGTATCCGAAGCTTTTACGCCTGCATAATGAATCATGATTTTGGTATTTGGCGCTTTGGCACGAATAGTTGCGCTGGCTGTTGCCAATAAAGAAAGACTTTGTACTTCCTGATTGATTAAATTTCCTTGTGGCCAAAGCAATCCGCTGTTAATCTCGTTCCCAATCTGGATAATATCCGGATTAATTTCCGTG
Source organism: Flavobacterium sp. CAN_S2 (assembly GCF_015752255.1). Lineage (NCBI taxonomy): Bacteria > Pseudomonadati > Bacteroidota > Flavobacteriia > Flavobacteriales > Flavobacteriaceae > Flavobacterium > Flavobacterium sp. CAN_S2. Next base: position 1,441,989 of record NZ_JADOVA010000001.1, on the reverse strand, counting down.
AGTATTGTCGAAGTATAATTGGCGACAGCCGTTTTCAAATCGGTAAATGATAAATTTTTCCATTCCGCTGGCGTGGTTTGAACCGCAGGATCAGCCCAAGTATCGGAGTAATGTACCGTTAACCAAACTTTCATTCCTGCTTGTTTAACTCGGCGTGACAGCGCTTTAACTTCTGTCATTCCGGAACGTCCATTCGCTGGGTTTTTCCAAAGACGAATTCGAACCGTGTTACAACCAGCATTTTTCAGAGTTGTAATCATATCTTCCGCTTGGTTGCTGCTGTTGTATAAAGCCGCACCCGATGTTTCTATTTCCGGTAAAAAAGAAATATCGGCAGCTCTAATAAAAGAATCAACTGCAACTGGCGGTTTTACTGCTGGAGTTTCTGGAGTTTCATTACTATTAGAACAGGAAAAAAGAAGTACAAAAAGGGCCAAGAACCCTGAAATTAGAATATTTTTCTTCATCTCAAAAAGATTGAAATTTATAAATAGTTTTATGATAATATAATTCTCCTTTTCTCAAAACAGAAGATGGAAAATGTTCGTGATTAGGCGCATCAGGGAAATTTTGAGTCTCAAAACAAATGCCGCTTGTGGTATGATAATTAGCATTTTCTTTCCCTTTTATTGTATTAAAGCAATTTCCGCCAACATAGATATGAACCCCGGGCTGATTGGTGTAAACAGACATTTTCAAAGTTTTGTCACTATTATAAAGAGACGCTGCGTATTCTTTTTCCTTATTTAAAACAAAAGTGGTGTCAATTTTTGACGGACAAGTTCTCGCCGAGGTAAAATCAAAAGGACAATTGGCAACATTCAGAAACCGTCCCGTAGGAATTCCCGAAGTTGCGGTTTCTAATATTCGTTGAGAATTTACACGCATTTCCTGATTCGCAACGCTTGATTGATGACCATTAAGATTGAAATAACTGTGGTGGGTTAAATTTATAATAGTATCTTCTGTTGTGCTGGCGATGTATTCTATAATTAATTCATTATCGTCAGAGAGCATATAAGTCAAATCAACTGATAGTTCTCCTGGAAAATGCTCCTCATTATGCGCACTAACACATGTAAAAGTCACGGAAGGATTCTTGCCTTCAGTATGTTTCTTTATTTTCCAATTTTTCTGGCTAAAGCCAATAGTACCGCCATGCAGCGAATTACCATTGTTGTTTTTGTTGAGGGAAATTAATTTTCCGTTCAGTTTAAATTCACCTTCATTTATTCTTCCGGCAAATCGTCCTACGGTTGCTCCAAGATAAGGCGCGCTTTCTAAATTAAAGGACTGCATGTAGGCCTCTAAAGTGTCAAAACCTAAAACCACATCTACCAAATCTCCATTTTTTAATGGAACTTTTAAGGAAGTAAGTGTAGCGCCATAACCCATCACTTTCATTTGCATGCCATTCTTGTTTGAAAGTTCACAAATAGAAACCTCTTCCCCATCTGGCATCAAACCAAATGATTCCATTACAGAATTGGTTTTAAAATGTGATATGTGTTTTATTTTCATGGTTTAATTATGAAATGTGAAAAACCAAAAGTAAAATAATTGTTATCATTAACATACCAGTACCTACCAGTTTTTGTATATTGCCAAGAAATTCACTGCTTCATGAAAATAATTTCGATTCAAAATAACCTTGGAGTTCCTAAATACAGACAAATAATTAGTTCTGTAGAGAAGGCAATAGAAGACGAAAATTTACAAAAAGGGGACAAACTTCCCTCCGTAAACAAAGTCTGCCTGGAATTCTCCTTGTCCCGAGACACGGTTTTACAAGCCTATGAAGAATTGAAGAAAAGAGGTATAATTTATGCTATTCCAGGTAAAGGATATTATATAAAAAGCGTTGAAGTCACCATAAAACAAAGGATATTTTTACTTTTTGACGAATTGAATATTTTCAAGGAAGACTTGTATAATTCGTTTCTGGAGAACATTGGCACAAATGTTCAGGTAGATATTTTCTTTCATCATTTTAACACGCCTGTTTTCAAAAAACTAATCAATGACAGTAACGGCAATTACACCAAATACATCATTATGCCGACCAATTTAGCCGAAGCCGCTGCAGTGATAAAAACCCTACCAGTTAATGAAGTATACATATTAGACCAGACTAACCCCGACCTAAAATCGTTTCCGGCAGTGTATCAAAATTTCGTAAAAGACATTTATGACGGCTTATTAAAAGGAAAATCCAAATTGAACAAATACGAAAAACTGATAATGATTTTCCCGGGATTCCGCGAACCGCTTGGCATGAAAATAGGTTTTGAGAATTTCTGCAAAGACTTCGATTTCGATTATGAAATCATCACGGAATTCAGGAATCGGGAAATTAATAAAGGCCAAGTCTATATCATTCCGAGCGACAGGGATTTAGTAAGCGTTATTGAAAAAGCAAAAATTCAAAACCTACAATTGGGCAGTGATTACGGCATTATTTCATATAATGAAACCCCGCTTAAAAAAGTAGTCGAAAACGGTATAACAACGATTTCGACAAATTTTGAAGTCATGGGAAAGGTATTGGCAGAGATGATTTTAAAAGGCATAAAAGAACAAATTGAAAATAAAAGCGCTTTGATTATCAGGAATTCATTGTGATATAAAACCAAAAAAACCGCTTCTTTCGAAGCGGTTTTTGTACCCGGAGCCGGAGTCGAACCGGCACGGTTTCCCACAGGTGTTTGAGACCAGCGCGTCTACCAATTCCGCCATCCGGGCTTAGCAGACATGAAATAACGACAGTTATCTCAACGCAATAAAAGATGTGATTGTGTTTAAATCAACCATCAATTCCTTTAACACGGTGCAAATGTAAAAAATAATATTAAATGTTCAACTAAAAATACTTAATTTTTTCCTTTCAGAGTTGAATAAATTTTATAAATTTGCACCTCGTTAAAAACACAACACACAACTAACTACACCCGAGGCAAATACACACATAAGGCTTTATAGAAATTCAAAGCCGAATTGTATTGAGCGCAGCGGAATAAAAACAACAAATTAAATGTCACACCTAGAACCAGAAGCTAAAATTTTTGCTTGTTCACAAAGTGTATATCTTGCTGAGAAAATAGCAGAGCAATACGGAATACCTTTAGGGAAAATTACCATGTCAAAATACAGCGACGGTGAATTTCAACCTTCTTATGAAGAGTCTATCAGAGGATTACGTGTTTTTATCGTTTGTTCGACTTTTCCAACGGCAGATAATCTGATGGAATTATTATTGATGATTGATGCTGCAAAGCGTGCTTCGGCACGACACATCACCGCAGTAATTCCTTATTTTGGTTGGGCAAGACAAGACAGAAAAGATAAGCCAAGAGTTCCGATAGGAGCTAAATTAGTGGCTAAATTATTAGAAAGTGCTGGTGCAACAAGAGTAATGACAATGGATTTGCACGCAGATCAAATTCAAGGATTTTTTGAAAAACCAGTTGATCACCTTTTTGCATCGACAATATTTTTGCCATATGTAAAGAGTTTAGGATTAGACAATTTAACAATTGCTTCTCCGGACATGGGAGGTTCTAAAAGAGCTTACGCTTATTCTAAATTTTTAGAATCTGACGTAGTTATATGTTATAAACAAAGAAAAGAGGCCAACATTATTGACACCATGGAATTGATTGGTGAAGTAAAAGGTAAAAATGTAATCTTAGTAGATGACATGATTGATACCGGAGGCACTTTGGCGAAAGCCGCTGATTTAATGATGGAAAAAGGAGCATTGAGCGTAAGAGCGATTTGTACTCACGCCATTTTATCTGGTGAGGCTTACGAAAAAATAGAAAATTCTAAATTATTAGAATTAATAGTTACCGATTCTATTCCGTTGAAGAAAGAATCAAACAAAATAAGAGTGTTGAGTTGTGCGCCACTTTTTGCTGAAGTTATGCACATGGTACATCATAACAATTCCATAAGTGGAAAGTTCATAATGTAACCCCAAACAAGTAATATTATTTAATAACTATATTTTTTTACAATGAAATCGATTACAATTAAAGGATCAGAAAGAGAAAGCGTGGGTAAAGTTGCGACTAAAGCCCTACGTAATGCTGGATTGGTTCCTTGCGTATTATACGGAGGAAATCAGGCAGTTCATTTCTCAGCAGAAGTTATGGCTTTCAAAAACTTGGTTTACACTCCAAACGCTCACACAGTTGAGATCGATCTTGGAAAAGGAAAATCATTTAACGCTATTCTACAAGATATCCAGGTTCACCCGGTATCTGACAAGATTTTACACATTGACTTCTTTCAATTATTTGATGACAAAGAAATCACTATGGAAGTTCCTGTAAAAGTAGTTGGAACATCTAAAGGAGTTCTTGCTGGTGGTGTTTTACGTTTGAACACTCGTAAACTTAAAGTAAAAGCTTTACCAAAAAATCTTCCAGATTTTATTGAAGCTGACATTACTCCACTTGAAATGGGGAACAAATTGTACGTTACTAAATTAGTGAACGAAAACTACAAATTGATTCACCCTGACAACACTGTTGTTGCTCAAGTAAGAATCTCTCGTGCAGCTATGAAAGCAGCTCAAGAAGCAGCAAAAGCAGCGAAAGCCCCTGCAAAAGGAAAGAAAAAATAATATTTTTTCAATCATTCAAGAAAGCATCAGTTGTAAAACTGGTGCTTTTTTTTTGCTTTATATTTTGTCATTGCGAGGAACGAAGCAATCTCATTACCCTATTTTAAATTATTAGGAGCACCACTACTCCTTTTCATAATAACTTTGGTCCTGCTGTCCGTTATATCCACGCCAAAAAGCGCGGGATGCCACTTCCATCAGGGCTATTCAGAACTATTTTGCCCTCAATAACGATTTTCTAAAAATCTAATAGTCCAATATTCTAATTAAGTCTATTTTTGCAATATGATAAAATGGATTTCAAATTTATTCTCTTCAACAAAAACAGAGAACAATACAGATTGTACGAAACTAGAGGTTCACGAACACCAAAAAAACAATATAAAAAACGTGAGTAATAAATTTTTAATAGTTGGTCTCGGTAACATTGGCGCCGAATATGTAAACACAAGACACAACATCGGATTTAAAATTCTGGATCATTTTGCCAGAAAGGAAGGAATTAACTTCGAAACCGTAAAACTGGGCGCATTAGCCCAATATAAATTCAAAGGAAGAACGTTTTTACTTTTGAAACCCAACACCTACATGAATTTGAGCGGAAAAGCCGTGCAATACTGGATGGAGAAAGAGAAAATTCCTTTGGAAAATATTTTGGTAATTACAGATGATTTAAATCTGTCTTTCGGAACCATTCGCATTCGACAAAAAGGAAGTGACGGAGGACACAACGGTCTTAAAAACATCAATCTGGTACTGAATACACAAAACTACGCCCGATTCCGTTTTGGCATTAGCGATGAATTCAAAAAAGGAAAACAAGTTGATTATGTCCTTGGTGATTGGGATGATGCTGAAAAAACGGCACTTCCGGAACGACTCGAAATAGGTTCCGAAATCATAAAATCTTTTGGGACAGCCGGATTGGAAAACACCATGACCGCCTTCAACGGAAAATAAAAAAAAGGGAAACGTTTTACTAACGTTTCCCTTTTTTAATAATTCTATTTTGATTATTCGATCACAATCTTTCTGACCTCTTTTCGTTCTCCATCAGTCACCGTCAGTAAATAAACTCCTGGATAGACATTTTTCAATTGGATATTTTCATTGAAATTTGACTTATTTTTAAAGTCATTTTCAAAAAGCTTTCTTCCTAATAAATCATAAACCATAACTTTTACTCCTGCATCGGATTTAGTAGTGAATTGAACATTAAAATTCCCTTTATTTGGATTAGGAAACACAACAAAATCATTGATTTCAAAGTCCGGCGTTGCTAAAGTGTATGTTTTTGTACAAATTGTTATTGATGCAGAATCTATTGTACCAAAGTCACCTGTATCTATATCACGAACACGCAAAGTCCAATTTCCTTGCGGACTAGACCCATTAAATCTGGATAATAATTCAAAAGGCGCTACAGTTTGGGCAGTTTTCGCTGCGCAATCAAGGGAAACTCCCAGATCATCATAATTCAATACTAAACTATTGCTTGTAGACCCACAACTTCTTTCAAATAACTTTACAACAGTACCTTGCGGATTTACTACTTCTATTTGCACATCACTCAAATAAGTATGTGTAAAAGAAATAGCAAAATTCACATCAGAAATCACATCAGCTGTAGCTGGAACAGTCGTTGTTCTAGTTCGATAAGTTGAAGATTCCGGTATAGAAAAAGGTGTTGCAAAAGCATACGTATTACAAGATGAAACAACGGAATACCCAATTGCAAAAGATTTACTGTTTACTGCATAATAAATATTTGCTGTTGGCTCAATTAGAATTCTGCAATCTTTAGCCGTTACATTTGGAACAGTAATTGTTTGTGAACCGTCATTCGGCGTATTAGAAGCCAAAACTGTAGTGAAATTTAATCCTCCGTCAGTTGAAAGTTTGATATTCACATTCGTAGAACCGGCAAGAGAATTAGAATTATTTACGTTCCAAGTGACTGTTTGAGTCGATCCCTGCAACCAACCTGAATTTTCAGTATTTTGTGATGTTACTTCAAATGGACCAGCTGTACCACTCACGTTAACCATCATCAAATCTGTATTTGTTTGCGCTGTTCCAAGAGCCGCATTGTCCCTTCCTGTTAAAGTAAAAGCAAGAGTTCTTTCAACTGTAGAAACGGATTCCCAAGTCGTTGTTAATTCATTAGCCAAAACCGAACTTAAAGCTGGCATGTATCGAACTGGTGAACTACTTGGATAAAAAGATCTAAAGTTAGGGCCATAGATTTTTGTAGGTGACGCAAAGCTAAAATCACCCTCTTCGTTTACCGGAGGATTTAAAGTATTTACAGCTGTATCATTTTGTTCCCAACAATAAGTAACTACATCACCATTTAAATCAGAACCGGAACCTTTTAAGACAAATGCAGTTCCTTTAGGAATAGTATAATCTAAGCCAGCACTGATTGTTGGAGGACTATTAGTAAGAACCGTACTTACTGGACAAGTCTTAGACAATAGATTATCTTGTATTTGCTTTATGCTTGCGTAGGCAAAATAATCATCAGAATTATTTTGAACATTATATCCCGAAGTAATTCCTGCATAGGCCATAATAGTAGAACCGCTACCGGGTTCCACATTTACGCCAGTATCTTCAATCTCGAAAGAAAAAGTATGATTTGCACCTAATTGATGTCCGATTTCATGCGCTACAAAATCAATATCGAAAGTATCTCCTTGAGGTACGGCATCACTTGGCGAAGTAAAAGCACTTCCTTTTGCCGAAGGCTCATCAACCGTTGGATTTATACACACACATCCTATACAACCGGCGTTTCCACCACCACCATCTGCCCCAAACAAATGGCCAATATCGTATCCGGCATCCGTTATTGTAGCGCTTAAATTTTCTTGTAATTCTAGGTTCCAGGCACCCGATGCTCCTTCTGAGGAATCTGAATACGGATCTGTGGCGGCATCCGTATAAATTATAAGATTGTTATTTGCAATAATACTCAGCTTTACCGCTAAATCTTTATTAAAAACTCCGTTAACCCTTGTCATAGTGGCATTCATCGCAGCCAAAGCATTTGCAACAGTCCCGCCATGAAACGCTGTATACTCACCAGTACATGACAACGCTAATCTTAAAGTTTTGAAAACTCTATTATTTGCAGCTACTTTGCCTGTCTTGTTTAAAAGTTCTTTATTCAATGCGACATCTTCTGTTTTGCAAGTGAAAGGCAAACTTCCTCGGACTCTGCTTTTGGAATCAAAAAGAACATAAACAGTATGGTCTTTCGAATAAGGTTCGATAAATTCAGAGCCACTTTCCCCTCTCAAAATCATGGTCTGAATACCTTTTGGCGACAAACTGAAATACAAAGAAGCTTTTCGATCTGTAATTCCAACACCATTATAGGCTCTTATATCAGGATTTTGTGCTTGCAATTCCGGTTCAAAATTAGAAGATTCCCAAACCCAAAATTTTTCTAACTCACCATTCATATTGGGTATCGTAATTTCAATTCTGCTCAGCTTTGAAGTTTTATTTTGAAGTGTTTCCAAAGATTTTTTTATTGCAACTTCGTTTAAATTAAACAACAACTGATTTTCAGCAACGGGTTTAACATTGATTCTATCATAAACTGCAACTTTATCCTGAACAATTCTATTCCAAAAAGAGGCATCTTGGGCATGGACCGCAGAATTGGAAAAAATAATTATAAAAAATAGTATAATTCTTTTCATAATATCATGAATTTAAGCTTCAAAATTAAAGTATTTATAGTAATGGTTACTTCAATTATTTAATATTTTAAATCAAATTATGGAAAACTCAGTTCTTTTCTATTTTTAATCCCTTTTTTCATATTTTAATTAAAAATTATATTGAAATTCAATTAGTCATATCGCTACTTTTAAATAAGATACCTTAAATTTGCGCTCTTATAAAACACTTGCTTTGAAGATTTTTCATTCTATAAACGATTTCACTTCCACAAAAAAAACAATCCTAACGTTGGGAACCTTTGATGGAGTTCACATTGGTCACAAAAAAATTCTGAATAAACTGACCAAAAACACGGAAAACGAGAAATATGAAAGTCTGGTACTTACTTTTTTTCCGCATCCTCGGATGGTTTTACAGGAACATTCTGATATAAAATTGCTCAACACCATCACTGAGAAAATTGATTTGCTGGAAAAAATTGGTATCGAAAATCTTGTCATTCATCCTTTTGACGAAACTTTTTCAAGATTGACTGCCGAAGAATTTGTAAGCACTATTCTTGTAGATCGCTTTCACATCCAGAAAATAATCATTGGCCACGACCACCGATTTGGACGAAATCGAACGGCTAATATTGATAATCTGATCGCTTTTGGAAAACAATATGATTTTGAAGTAGAACAAATATCTGTTCAGGAAATCAACGACATTTCCGTGAGTTCAACCAAAATTAGAAATGCGTTATTGGAAGGAGACATGACTTTGGCCAACGAGTATTTAGGTTATGATTATTTTCTGACAGGGACTGTTATTCAAGGAAAACAATTGGGAAGAACCATCAATTTCCCAACGGCAAACTTAAAAATCGAAGAAAATTATAAGCTTATTCCAAAAAACGGAGTCTACATTGTGCAAAGTATTCTCAATGAAAAAACTGTTTTTGGGATGATGAACATTGGGTTCAATCCTACTGTCGACGGGCAAAATCAGTCCATCGAAATTCATTATTTTGATTTCAATGCTGATTTATACAATCAAGAAATCCGTGTTTCAATACTACAAAGAATTCGTTCCGAACAAAAATTCGAATCAGTTAATTTGCTGAAAGAACAACTTGAAAAAGACAAAACAACAGCGCTGGCGTACTTGAATAAATTTTGATTTTTTAATATAATATTACTATTTTTTCTGTAAATTTGAAGGTAATATCCTGTTTGTCATAACGATATACTTTCTAACTTTTAAAACTAGTTATATGAAACTTCCAAAAGAAATAGTAAACGGATTCATTATTTTCATGGGAATTGGCTTTTATTTCCTATTAATGGAACTTTTAGGCCTAGCGGATATTTACTTATTACGTTTATTTAATGTCCTATTTGTATTTTTCGGAACCTATAAAACACTAAAATCTAACTTCGCAGAAGGCAAAAACGTATTAGTTTCTAACGCTGTTTCTGCGTTATTAACTTCCCTCACTGGTATTTTCTTGAGCATTGTAGGGTTAATTGTTTATAGCTACGCCCAAGGTGGAGATGCCTATGTGGGCACATTGTCAAAAACATTTTTATTTGGTGGCGATCCATCCGTAATGACATATTCTATTTCTCTGTTATTTGAAGGAATTGTTTCGGCAGTAATCGTTACCTTCATGTTGATGTTATACTGGGACACCCGCTATTCTTCAGATAAGCACGGCGCCGAATCTTAATTTTTTAGCCTTTCTATATCTTAATACCACGTCGCAAACCAGCAGCCATTGTTGTTTTACAGCGTTTGTTTTTTTATATTTTTGAAATTATCTATTCCTTGTATTCAATAAATAGCTTTGCCTAAATTATTTGATGAGATTTTATAAAATGCCGAAACACCTGCACACAAGAGCCTAACCTTATTCAAAAAATGTTTTGTGGCAGGCTTTTCAATATTATTGCATTGGTTCTTTAGAACAATTTAACTACTTTTGACGTATCAAAAAATCGTATCGATGAGTATTACAAAACACAATTGGACCAAAGACGAAATTATCGCAATATATAATAAACCTATGATGGATTTGCTTTACGAAGCAGCTTCTATTCATAGAGAACATCACGATCCTAATGTGGTTCAGGTTTCTACTTTACTTTCTATAAAAACAGGTGGATGTCCCGAGGATTGTGGCTATTGTCCACAAGCTGCAAGGTATCATACTGAAATTGAAGGCAATGATTTAATGTCAGTTAGTCAAGTGAAAGCCCAAGCTTTGCGAGCAAAATCAAGCGGATCATCCCGTGTTTGTATGGGAGCAGCCTGGAGAAATGTTAAAGACGGCCCTGAATTTGACCAAGTTCTGGAAATGGTTCGTACCATTAACAAGCTCGATATGGAAGTGTGCTGTACCCTTGGTATGATCACGGAAAACCAAGCGCATCGGTTGGCAGAAGCAGGTTTGTATGCATATAACCACAATTTAGACACCTCTGAAGAATATTACAAAGAAGTAATCTCGACTCGTGGATTTGAAGATCGTTTGCAAACTATTGAAAATGTTCGTAAAACAAATGTTACTGTTTGTAGCGGAGGAATTATCGGAATGGGAGAAAGTATCGAAGACCGAGCTGGAATGCTTGTTGCACTTTCTACATTAAATCCTCAACCAGAATCAGTACCAATAAATGCCTTGGTAGCTGTTGAAGGAACTCCAATGGAAGAAGAAAAACCAGTTGAAATCTGGGAAATGATTCGAATGGTGGCAACAACCAGAATCATCATGCCGGAAACCCAAGTTCGTCTTTCTGCAGGAAGAATGAACATGAGCCGCGAAGGTCAAGCCATGTGCTTTTTTGCTGGAGCCAATTCCATTTTTGCGGGAGATAAGTTATTGACTACTCCAAATCCTGATGTAAACGAAGACATGAAAATGTTTGAAATGTTAGGTTTAAATCCACAAAAACCATTTACAAAAGTTTCGCAGCCGCAAACTGTTGAAGCGGAAGATTCTCAATTTGCTCCATTAGGTGAAAAACCAAAATGGTCAAGACCAGGACATACTATCGAGAGAAATCTTGAAGCATCCGGCAAAGAGAAATAAACTTTGTTTTGAATAAATACTCAAAACCATCTTGTCTCACAGGATGGTTTTTTTGTGCTGTTTACTTTAATGCATTATTTTCCTGCTAACTGACTCACCATTCCGAAGAACAATTTTCACCATAACAACCTGGTGACCGGCTTGCAAATTCAACACTGATAAATCACTGTTATTTATCTCTTTCTTTTGATATATTTTTCTTCCATTCAAATTATAAATAGCAACCTCATCAATGAATTCATTAGTTGAATTTATTTGTAATTGTTCATTTTTACTCGATACAAAAACGGATTCTTTATTATTTGAAAATTCATCCGTATTCAAGGTTTTATCCGCGTACCGCAACACAAAACGATCATCAAATGTTCCAATGACAGTATTAAAAGCATAGCTTTCGTTTGTTATATCAACAATACTATTGGTTAATTTATCCTCAATAAAAACATTTTTATTGACTAACTCACCATCTCTTTCATCAATTTTTATCATATAACTTCCAGCTACACTACTGCTGAAACCTAATTTAATTTCATCGGTTTCTTCAAGTGGCAATGCTCGTCCTTGAATGACTAAATTCATATCCTGATTGATGCTGTAAAAATCTAAAAATTGATTTCCATCAAAACTTTCACCATCAAAAGAACTGTCAAAATCATTAGTGGCGCCAGTTGCATATCCTATCAAAATTTGCTTAAAAGCACCTTCGCTATTAGTCAAATTCAACCAAATACGATGTTTTTCAACCTCATCAGATTTCGATTTTTTAGGCGAACTTGATTTAAAAAAATTAGCATTTTGACCAATCACACGCATATTATTTTGAAAAACAACTGTACCGCCACCATTAATGCTGGTAACAAAAAAAGATTGTCCCGAAGCTATTTTTCCGTCTGGTTTAGCATTATTAATTCCTGAATTTATGGCAGCACTCGTACCAACTCCACCCAATAAATTATAAACCGCATAATCATCAGAAGTATAAACATTTTTCGTAATCGCAGTATTATGTGTCCAAAGATAGATAGTCCCATCCATAATATCTTTATTCCTAGTTATGAACAAATCTGCATTTATGGCTGAAGGATAAGGATTCCCAATAAGATTTGATGTGTCAGTAACACTAATAGGAACCGATACCTCGCCGTTATTTGGAACCCCAATAAAAACAGCTTCGTGCCGTGCCGCTACAGTTTCTGAAAAATTTTTTGGCCCTCGAATAATATAACCTTTACCCACTGACATTACATTTGTCGCAATCTCATTTGCCCAAGAATCTCTAAAAGCATCAAAGGAATAAAACTTATCCGATGGCGTATCAGGAGAAACATCAATTAATTTTTGACTTGATACTGGTGATGACCAATAGGTATAATCTGTAAAGAGAATAGGTGTTGTTTTTCTTTTTAGTTGAATAGCTCCTGAATTAGTGACCTGATCTTCGGATTGATACAATGCAGCATTATTTTCTAAAATTAATGTACCCGAACCAGAATAATCGAAAACCAAACCTAAAGTATTTCCTTCTGGAATTGTAACTGTTTTTCCCGAACTGATTGTACAGGAACAGGAATTTACAGTTGTAAATGCCGAATAATTTTCGTTGAAAAAAAGTGACTTTTCAGCGGACGGAGCTCCATTACTCCAAGAAACTCCATTCCAATTAGAGCTGTTTGTACAAAGCTTAATTCGAGCCACACGGTGTTTTGTCACACCAGAAACAGAATTAAAATTTCCTCCAATAATCACTTTATAATTTGGTGTAAAACAAATACTGAAAAGCGCATTATTTAAATTCACCGAAAACGTACCATCATAAACTCCAGTAGCCAGTAGCCGTACCATTCGCTTCACAACTGTTCCGTTGTAAGTTCCAGAGAATGTTCCCCCAATCAATAATCGATCATCAGGCTGGACTAAAATAGTTCTAATTTCACCATTACTAAAACCCAATCCCGTTGAAAAAGTGGTGTCTAAAGTCCCATCGATGTTCAATCTCAACAATCTTTTTGCAGAAACGCCTTTATAACTTGTAAATGACCCGCCAACAATGAGTTTATTGTCCGATTGGAATGCGATTGAATACACATTTTTATCAAAACCAACTCCAATTGAAAAACCTGAATCTATACTTCCATTGGGATTCAAACGCACCATTCGATTATATGATATTCCATTAAAAAGAGAAAACTGGCCACCCAAAACAATCTTTCCGTCTGGTTGCAACAAAATACAGTCTACGATAGCATCGGCTCCGGAACCAATAGTAAAACTAGAATCCAAAGCCCCATCAGGTAATAATCGAACGATTCTGTTCATCAATACTCCATTGTAGCTTGTGAAATTCCCCGAAACAATTATTTTACCATCTGGCTGTAACGCCAAAGAATATACCTGATTATTGAAGCCTGTTCCAATGGTAAAAGCTGCATCAATTTCTCCATTCGCTTGAATTCTGGCGATTCTATTCCTTAAGACACCATTGTAATTTGTAAAAACACCAGCAATAACAACTTTGCCATCAGGCTGTAAAATAGCGGTTTTTATTGAACTATTAGCTCCGGTAGCTGCGTTATTAAAAGAAGAATCAAGTACTCCGTCTTCAGACAACCGTGTAACTCTGTTGCAAATTGTTCCGTTAAATTTTGTGAAATTTCCAAAAGCCATCGTTTTATTGTCGGATAAGGCAATTACTTTTAAAACCGAATTATCAAAACCAACTCCGGCGGTAAGATATCCAAAATCTAAAGTTCCAGCACCGCCAATTCTAGCCAGTCGGCCTTGAGTCTGGGAATCGAAAACCGTAAATGAACCGCCAATGTACCACGAGTTTGCCAAATCCTCTGCAAGGGCATTCACTGTCCCAGTTGATGGCCCCGATCCAATATCGAATCCAGAATTGATGTATCCGGAACTATCTAAAAGAACCACCCTATTAACATCAGTCCCATTATAAGTTCCCGTAAATGAGCCACCAATCATTATAGCGCCAGCAGCGCTTATTTTAATAATTTCAACTGCACCATTACTAAAACCAGTTCCGGAAATAAAGGAGTTGTCGATACTTCCATCAAAATTCAACCGAATTATTCTACTGGCAGCTACATCATTGAATTTTAAAAAAGAACCACCCGCTAAAATCTTACCATCAGCTTGTGTCGTAAGGGCTGATATATTATCATCAAAACCCGTTCCTTGAACAAAAGTAGCGTCGACAGTCCCATTAATATTCAATCGAATAATTCTGCCGCAAGCAGTTCCATTGAAGGAAGTAAATGAACCTCCCAAAATAATCTTCCCGTCTTGCTGAATGTGAACTTCCTCAACAAGTGAACCTGCACCACTGCCTATTGCAAATGTTAGATCTAAATTTCCGTTGGGCAAAATCCGGGCTACCCGATTAGCATTAACGTCATTATACTTTGTAAAACTACCGCCAACAATTAGGTTTCCATCTGTTTGTAATGAAATGGAGTAAATTATCCCTGAACTCGCTCCGCTTGTAGTATTGAATGTAGTATCTATCGAACCATCACTATTAATCCGAACTAGACGAACTGCATTTACACCGTTAAAACTTGTAAAAGAACCACCTAAAATAATCTTACCATCAGGCTGTATTAAGGAACAATAAACTTTGCCATTGATTCCGGAACCTAAATTGAACGAAAGATCTTTGGAGCCATCTGATAACAATCTGCATAAGAACGGAGTTGCAGCACCATTAAAATTTGAAAACTCGCCTCCAACAATTAGTTTCCCATCCGTTTGCACAGAAACGGTTCTGACAGTACCATCGAAACCATCGCCTAACAAACCATCATCATAAGTGTTGAATGTTACATCTGACTTACCTTGTTGCGAAAAAGCTACATTGATAAAAAGAAATATGAAAAAAATAGTGAAGTGACTTATTTTTAAATCTAAAATTGAATTGCTGGCGTTTGCGAAAATCGCTCGAAAATTCATATTGGTAACAAAGAATTACTTTTCATAATGATTGTTTTAAATTATTTCCGTTTTTATTGAAACTCTTTTGATAAAGAAATAGCAACAATAACTTTATAAATTTAAATACAATCTTTCGCTATCGCAATACCCACATTTAGTGATATTTAGACTAATAAAAATTAATTTAAAACAGTGTTATTTGAACTTAAAAGACAAAAAAAATCCCATTCTGAACAAGCAGAATGGGACTTAAAATATAATGTGAAATCGTTTAGCCGTTTCTAGTACATGACTTTTTTAGAAATTAACTTTCCATTTGCTAAAGTCACTTTTACTAAAACAACTTGATTAGTTAGTTTTATGCCAGAAGTTTGGAATTCATTAGAATTTATTGCGGTTTTTTCAAACACTTTTCTTCCTAGTAAATCAAAAACGGCAATTTGAGAAATAATTTCAGTTTGTGATTTTATCTTTAATTCGCTTTTATCTTTAGCAATCAGAACACTGCTGTCATTTAATTCAAAATCAGCTGACGCCAAAGTTTTATCTGTAAAACGCAATTCAAAACGCTCATTGAAAGTTCCTTTTTCTGAACTAAAGATGTACGGATCTTCTTTTAAATTGTGAACTACATTTAATACTTTATCTTCTAAATAAATATTTTGATTGTCTGAAAATATACCATCCAATTTATCGATGCTTATTGTCGCATCTCCGGCAACATTTATACTGTACCCAAAAGGAATTACGTCAGTATCCACAAACGGCATCGCTTTACTTTGAATCGCCATTTTAGAAGTTCCAATAAAGCTATACAAAGAAAACGCTTGGGCCTCATCATACACATAACTGTCATATCCGGGGTCAAAATCATTCGTAGAATTAGAGCCATAACCAACTAATGTTCCCGTCAAATCACTTGTTCCTTTTTGTAATTTCAGCCAAATCCTGTGCTTTTCTTCTTCAGTATTTTTAGTCTTCTTCTGTCTGTAGAAATTAGTATTGTTTGAAATAACTCGCATGCTGTTGTCAAAAGTAACGTTACCAGCAAAATCATTCTCCACAAAAAATCCTTGGCCTGATGAGATGTATTGAGTTGGATCAGTTATGTTCCCGGTTCCTGAATCTACTCCAACAGCTCCGAATAAATTATAAGTAGCATAATCAGAAGCTAAATAATCATTCCCTACCAAAGTATGATTATGTGTCCAGAAATATAAAGTCCCGGTAATGGTCTGGTTGATTGTGCCCGTTCCCACAAGATTGGCATTGATAAAAGCATCTGCATCTATAGCAGAAGGATATGGATTCCCCAACAATCGCTCGCCCAAATCATCTGCTGTTCTGACCGTAACCGGAATATCAATTGTACCATTATTAGGTACTCCAATAAACTTTAAAGAATCATCGACCGCAGGCATACCAGGTGGAATCAATGTCCCTTCTGCCCGGATAGCATATCCTATTCCGGGTGCAAAAACAGTTGTAGCTGCATTCACATTAGCCCAATCATTATTGTACTCAAAATACTTATCGTTCTGAGTATTAGGTGAAAAATCACGTAATGTTTGAGTTCCATTTGTTGGCGATGACCAATAGGTAAAATCATCTAAAACAATTGGAGTTGTATTTCTTCTTACTGTAACGTTGCCAACATTGTTTCCTGTAAAAGTAGTTTGGACTAAACTTGAATTATTTTCTAAAGTCAGTGTGCCAGGAGAAAGCAACGTTATTGCACTATCAAGGTTTAAAGAAACAGAATCATCAACAGTTACATCTCCATTAGTAATGGTAAATGTGTTAGCGACATCAATATCATTAGCAATACTATAACTGCCTCCGAGACCTGAAAATAGCAGATTATAATAATTTCCGCTCGCTACTGTTTGTCCTACTCCGTAATAATCTACAGTGCCTGAAGGGAATGACAATCCATTTGAAGCGCCTGAAAAACGTATTTTCCCATCCATAGCGTCAATAATGGTATATAATAAATTACCATTTTTCATATCCAGTACAGCATCAGCTGCGGCAATATTTAAAATAGTGGCCGTTAAATTAAATCCATTCATATTGAATACCGTTGTTCCCGCAGCCTCAATATTTAATTTATTACCGGTAACAATATTCCCTGATGCATTTTGTGTGCCGGAACTATTTTTCAATTCTAAAGAAGGTGTTCCGTTATAAGTACCACCAACAATAGTTTGACCTCCCACTGCATTATCATAAATAACTGAGCAGGTCCAAGCTTTACCTACAGGAATTGGAGTTGCAGAGCTATTAGCTGTTAGAATTTGCCCACTACCCGAATTTGAAAAAATCCCTCCTCCAGTCAATACAAAAGTTGACATATCAAGCACAGATGACGGATTGCTTATGTTTAGTATATTATTTACTGTAACTCCTATTGCGGCTGTAATAGGAGAAAGAACGTTTGAGTTTGTAAGATTATGAAAAGTTGAAGTTATTGTCCCTTCAATTATTTGAGGTAAAGTTCCATTAAAATTCACAGTACTGCTATTTGGAATAAATGTTCCATCATTATCCCAGTTACCACTAACATTTAATGTATTAGTGCCTGAAATGGATAAAATCGCACCATTAGAAATAGTTAAATTTCGAACATTCCCATTTGTGCCCAATGCTGGTTGATTGGTTGATGCTGATGTAATTATAACATCGGTAGTTCCCGATGGTAGTATTCCACCACACCAATTTCCAGGAGTATTCCAACTAGAACTTATACTGCCTATCCACGTACCTTCTACACAAGAAACATTCACGTTCAGAATACCATTTGTAGTAGAGCCAAACCTTATACCATCAATGTTTGTTGCTGCAGATGTAGTACCTCCCCAAGATCCTGTGCTTTGCAATGCTATACCAAAAGTCAAAGATTGCGAAGAAGAAAATCCACTTGAAAGTAGTGCAACAGCTGATCCGCTAATTTTTAAATCTCCCACTATAGTTGTAGCTGCGGGGAACGTTTTATTCCCAGTACCACTAAGGATTAAGTTCCCATAGGTTCTTGGAGCAACAGTTTGAATATTTCCACTATATTCAACTGTACTTAGAGCTGTCAAATTAGTATTGGTAAACGAAGGCAATGTGCTTGTTGCAGTAACCTTTAATAAACCACCATTATTAACATTTAGCGTTAACCCTCCAGAAATTGCAAAACCTCCATTATCCAATGTTGCTCCACCAGCAATCGTAAGAGACGAAGAAGCTCCAAAAGTTTTAATCCCGTTTACCGTGATTATTCCCGTATTTATAACGGTAACTCCACCAGTTCCTGTAAATGGAGTTCTCCACTCTAAGCCTGTAACCTGAGATACACTTCTATTGTATTGAAGCGTAGCTGCAGAACTATAATTTGGAACTGCTGAAACCGTTGCTGTCCCTTCCATAGAAAGAATACCATTGATTGTAGGAATACCATTGAGGGTTTTTATCCCGGAATTTGAAAATATCAGATTATTAAATATTGATGCTGTTGCTAATGTCTGTGCAGCTCCACCAAAATTTACAGTTCCCGTTCCTGCTAAAAAATTTGTACCTGTACCATTCCAAGCTGTGGCACTTGTCGCATTTACATTAAGCCTGCTTGAACCACCATTCAATATTCCGTTTGATAAGGTTACAATACCCGATAAAGTATGTACAAATCCTGAACCTAGATTTAAAGTTCCGCCAGTTCCATTAATTGTTAATGCACCTCCGCTGACAGGACCTGTAAAAGTTGCTGTTCCTGCAGTCTTTACCATAGATATTATTCCTGTTGTGGAGAAAGCTCCAATATTTTGAGGAACTGTCCCAGCAATTGTAACGCCGCCTGTGGTTCCAGTTACACTACCGCCATTATTAATAAGGTCTCCATTTAAAGTTAACAAAAAAGTAGATAAAAGTAACTTTCCGCCACTGTTTAAGGTTAACGGAACTGAATTATTAAACGCTTTAGCCGAATTTAGGGTTACGTTTTGGGTTGTATTAATCACAATACCTCCAGAAGCTGCGAATGGAATTATCCATTCCTCCGAAGATACTGTTCTAGCATTTGTAGTGTTATACTCTAATGTTGCACTGGGACCGTAAGTAACAACTCCGGTCGATACTAACACAGTTGCTGTTCCTGCTAGTGTAAGCTTTCCATTTACAGTTGGTGTTGTTGCAAATGTTTTTCTGCCTGTTCCTGATAGTATTAAATTGTTATACACAACAGCTGCACCGTTTTGATTACCTAATCTATAATAATCTACGGTTCCTGTTCCTGGGATAAATGTCCCTCCCGAACCTGAAATACTAGCACCAATTTTTAAAAGACTCGAACCGCAATTCAATATTCCAGTACCTGCGGATCTTGTCCAAGTTCCTGAAAAAGTATGCTTTAATCCGGCTCCAAGATGTAATGTTCCTCCTGATCCATCAATTGTTAATCCGGCTCCATTTACATTTCCTGTAAATGTGGCTACACCACCCGTTTTAAGCATACTGACTGTTCCTGTTGTTGTAAATCCTTGTATGGTTTGGTTTGCAGTACCCGTAAATTGAACTAAAGCGGAGCTTAACGTAACTGACCCAGAAGTGCTATAATTCCCTCCCAATAACAATCTTCCCGCGCCACTCAGTGTAAAATTTCCAGAATTATTGAAATTTCCAGATGCAATCGTTAAGCGACCAGTGGTCAATGTAAAATTACCTGAATTTGTGAAATCACCCGTAAGCGCAACAATTCCCGTTGTTCCTGTCAATCTTCCGTTGTTCACAAAAAATCCGGTGGTCGTAAGTGTTCGATTGGCAATATTTAAAGTTGCCCCTGCATTAATGGTAACATTGACAATACTTGTACTTGTTCCTACTGTAACTGTATTTGTTCCGGTTGTGGCAATAATAACATCATCTCCAGCTACTGGCGCAACGCCTCCAACCCAAGTAGAACCTGTTGCCCATGTTCCTCCTGCGGCGGTACTCGTTCTAGTAGCAGCATTAACAAATGAAACTGTAAAAAATAAAATAGAGACAAACGCTAGTTTCCAAGTGTTGATCCTGGCGATTGTTGCTGAAAATAAAGGACTTAATGATTGTGAAGTATGGATTAAACTATGCCTATGAAAAATATTATTTAAGAGATTTTTATTTTGGAAAGAAATTAGATTTATTATCAAAAAAAAAGAAAAATGAGGCAATAATCTCTTAATCATAAGTTGTTTTGGAATTTAAATTAAAACCTGCTGTACAATATGGTATTTAACAACGGGGGATTCTCACAAAAACACATAAAATTATTATGGAAACAAAATTAATACGTTAAAAAGCAATTATATTCGTTGAAATACATCTTTTTTTAAATAGAAAACACACAAAACTATACAGATGACGAATATTAAAAGAAATTAACAAAAAAAGCCCATTTTGATTTAACAAAATGGGCTTGAGATCTATATCAATTATACAATTTTAATAAATCAATTTTGTAGTTACCGTTTGACCGTTTTGTAACAGTGTTTTAATAATCAAAACCTGTTCACTAAAACCTAAATTAGGAATTACTAATTCAGTAGCACCAACGTTTATCTTACTAAATATTTGTTTACCTAGTATATCAAAAATCAAAACCTTATCGATAGATTCTACTGATGAATTAATCTTAATCTGCTTGTTCTTCACCGATACTAAAACCTGCATATTAATAGTATCAAAATCTCCAGTCCCTAAAGTTTTATCTGTATAACGCAATACAAAACGATCGTCAAAAGTTCCTTTTGAAGTTTCAAAAGTGTAAGCCTCCTTTGTCAAATTGTGAATGCTATTATTAAATTTATCTTCTAAATAAATATTTTGACCAACTAACAATCCGTCCACCTCATCAATACTAATTGAGAAATCACCTTCTATCGCAGAACTGTATCCTAATGTAACACTATCATTTTCATCAAATGGTAACGCTCTTCCCTGTATCGCCAAAAATTCAGAGTCACTAATACTATAGAAATCAATAAACTCGTTACCGTTATAGCTTGGCCCGTCAAAAAACGAATCGTATCCGTTAGTAGCGCCCGTAAGATAGCCCACTAACATTTGCTTGAACGCACCTTGCTTATTAGTAAGGTTTAACCACACGCGATGTTTCTCTATTATGTTTGTCTTTTTTGTTGAATTATTTACTTTGAAAAACTGTGAATTATCCATAATAGCATCGTTTACGTCAAGCCTCATAGTATTATTAAACACAATGTTGCTGTTGATTGGAACACTAACTTGACTACTCGTAAAAAAAGCTTGACCGGCTGCAATTTTTCCTGTAGGCCTATTTATAGTTTGTTCTACAGTACCAATAAAGTTACCAGCAGTCCCAACTCCACCCGTAAGATTATAAGTAGCATAATCATCTGATGAATATGCATAAACACCGGATCCAGGATTACTAACTCCTATTCCAATATTGGTAGTATGTGTCCAAAAATATAGCGTACCATCTAACACGGAACTATTCGCAAGTAAAAACTTATCTGCGTCTAAAGCTGATGGGTATGGATTTCCTAAAAGATAAGATCTGTCCTGAATAATTCTAGGAATTGTAAACGCACCATTAAACGGTACACCTATAAAAGTAGCTAGATAAGGACTTAAAGGAGATGGTGGAGCATTGGTTCCCTCTGGCGCTCTTATAATATACCCAATTCCTCTTTGCATAAACCCTTCAGGGTCCTCTGTTTTCCAATTATCAATTGTTGCATCAAATGAATAAAACTTATCATAGTCCGTTTCTGAGGAAACATCTATCAATTTCTGGTTCAAAACTGGAGATGACCAATAAGTATAATCAAACCTTTTAATTGGTGTAGTTTCACGTTCATAGATAATGTTTCCTGAATTAGCAACATCATTTACTTGAACTAAACTGGCATCGTCTCGAAAGGTTAAGGAACCATTTACGGTAAGTCTGTCTTGAAGTTTAAGTGAAATCCCTGTATTGACAACTACATTGGTGTTGGCACTCACCGTACAATTGCATAATTCAGTGTTAGCGGATATGGATACTGGAGCAGTTGATGAAGAGGTAATTACACCAAGTTTTAAAATCGTAGGTGGAGAAGACCAATTTGTACCATTAAAGGTAGTTGTTACTACAGGATCAATTACAACGGCTTGACTCAATGCTGACGTACAAGTGCCATTAAAAACGGAGAAAAAGTAGGTTCCCGCTGCTAAACTTGATATTGTAGTAGCACTACCTGTCCCGTTTATAGTAGCAGCTGAAGTTCCACTACGTGTTATTGTCCAATCTCCTGTAGGCAAACCACTTAAAGCTATGCTCCCTGTAGGAACAACACAATTAGGTTGTGTGATTGCTCCCAAGGCTGGAACACCTGTACTAGGATTAACAGTAATAACTAAATTATAAGGTATGCCTGTACAAGTGGACGAGGAAGACCTGGGTGTTAAAACATAGGTTACATTAATAGGAGAAGTAGTTGAGTTCGTCAGTACTTCGGAAAAACCCGTACCTATAGCAATATTTGTTCCGCCTGTATTTGCGGCACCACCATTAATATTAGCAACTGCGGCACGACTCCAATTATAATCAGTTCCTGTTGACGTAATAGCACCACTTGAAAACGTACTTCCACTACAAACAGCAGTAGCTAACGGTGCAGTTATAACTGGTGCAGCAGCTACATTTACATAGGTTGTAGAAGTAACCGAACAACCTCCTGCTGGAGTTACTGTTACTGTTGCTTGTTGAAGGCCTGAACCTGTAAAGGTTACGGTAGGGTTCCTTATGTTGGTAGCTGAGAACACTGCACCTGCAGTTCCTGTCCAAGAATAGCTAACACCTGATGAAGGAACATTTACCACATCTAATGCTACTGAAACTCCTGCGCATGAAGATGATGTATTAAAATTCCCCCTCGGATTCGTTACAGCAGTTGGAGCGACTTGAGAAGCAGGCAACAAAACAATATCATCTATTATTGTACCGTAAGTACTACTTCCGCTTAAAGTATTATAGAATTCAAGCCCAATAGAAGCACTAGTCGCCGTGAAAGTGAAAGTAGCTATTTGAGCAGTAGAATTCGTTGAAGTAAAACCTGTTGAGACAATATCCGAAGTCCCGCCAGTAACTTTTACTGTCACTCCGGTAGTTGTAGGCGTACTAGAATTTAATCTACGGGCGTAAAGAAAACTGACAGTATAAGAAACACCAGGTATTAAAGTTAGCACTTGTCTTAACGAGGCTTGACTATCTAATTCGGCAGTAGGACCTGTATTATTGTTACTAAAATAGGTGTTTTCAGGATTTACTTCAACAGTAAATCCTTGAGTGGTTGAAGTTGTCCATCCTGCAGTACCCGCACTAAAATTACCATTACTAATTAAATTAGTTACGCAATTATTAGCAATAACCACCTGATCTGAAGAAGAACCACAGCTATTGCTTATTGCCCAATTCAATACATAAGTTCCTGGAGTTGCAGGAGTAAATGTAGTCCCTGGAATGGTCGTATTACCAAACTGACTTGACGCTGTGCTAGGTCCACTCACGATTGTCCATACTCCAGTACCTACAGTTGGGATATTGGCTGCTAAAGTAAAAGATGTCGCATTTGCCAATGACTGGTCTGGACCTGCATTGGCAGCTGTTGGCTGAGGGGTAACAATTATTGTACCAGTGGCATTAGCTGAACCACAACTACCTCCTGTTAATGGAATACTATAATTAAATGTACCTATTGCTGTAGGTGTACCACTAATTGTTATTGTGTTTGAAGCAAAAACCGCACTAACTCCTGCTGGTAAACCATTTGCTCCTGAAACTCCACCATTAGATATTCCACTAAATCCAATTGTAGTATGTGTTATTGGAGTTAAAGCTAAATTAGCACAAATTGTTGGTGTTGATGATGCTGCACTTACTGTAGCGCCTGCGGTAATTGTTAAATTACTACTTGTTGATGTTCTACAAACTCCATTTTGAGTAGTAAAAATAACCCTAACTGTACCAGCACTAACTCCTGTTACTAATCCCGCTTGTGTTATTGTAGCACTACCTGTTTGATTAAAGATTGACCATTGCCCCCCTGTAGAAGGATTACTACCACTGATGGTAAATGTAGTATTTGATCCTGAACAAATTGACGCTGTCCCACCTCCAATTGTGCCAGGAGTTGACGAACCATTACCTGTAAGAATGAAACTAATTACATTTGAGTTTCCTCCGGTCCCACAAGTTGTATTAGCTCTCACTCTATAATAGTAAAGACCCCCTGGGGCTAGTCCAGTTATGGTATGAGAAAGTGTTTTACCTACTGGTCGATTTTGATAACCAGTAACATAATTTGTAAAAGTATTATCTATAGCTACATCTAAAAAGTATCCATCTGCTTCTTGTCCGCTTGTGTTATAAACACCATTCCATTGCGCTACCCAATCATTACAACTTACATACCCTGAATTAGCTGTAGGTGCCGCAATAGTCCTTGTTGTAAAACTGTGTGCATTTGAATCAGTACTTACACCACAACTATTAGAAGCTCTAACTCTAAAATGATATGTTGTATTTGGAGACAAACCTGATAAAACCAGACTATTTCCATTCCCTACATTTAGATTATTATAGCTAGAAAGTATTGTACCTGCTGAAAATGTATCACTAGTCGCTACATCTAAAAAAAATGTTGAAGCTGAACCATCCCATCTAATAGTAGAAGTACACCAATTAACATTATCTGATCTTGTGTTCGTTGGCACTAATGGGGCAGCACAAGCTGTCCAACTTAAAATTACCCTTCCTGAACCTCCATTTGTATTGTTTCCTGCATCATCAGCGTTACCACCTCCTCCACCACCCGGGTTAGAACCGCTTTGACTGTTTGGTGCACCATCATTATCAGCCCCTCTACCTCCATTTCCTCCTCCTGTACCTGGCGAAACACCTCCTATGCCTCCTGTGCCATTATTTACGCCATTGACACCATCTCCACCAGCTGCTGTAGCAGAAGCTGAGGCGCCACCACCGCCACCGCCGCCGTTACTCACACTTGAACCATTTCCGCCTTTACCGCCTGAAAAAGAAACAAAACCAGTCACACCTCCAGGGTTTGCAGATGCCGCTCCTCCTTCACCACCATTACGTCCACCAACCGCTCCTCTTGTCCCTCCATTAGCAACAATTACCCCTACCGACGAAGCTCCTCCATCATCTGTAGCAGAATCATTAATACTAAAAACTCCTCCAGACCCAACGGTTACTATTAATGTTTGCCCAGGTGTTACAGTTATCGTCCCGCTAGCAAAAGCACCTCCGCCTCCGCCTCCAGAAGCTCTATTATTAATGCCGCTAGAGCCACCACCACCCCAAGCTTGTACATTAATGGAGGTAACTCCAGCTGGCACTGTAAAAGTTCCTAAAGAATTAAAGGTTTGTGTAGTTTGACCATTTGACAAAGAGGACAAAAACATAAAAAAAGCAAAAAGAAGAAATCTTGTATTTAGTAATAGTATTTTTTTATTCATATTGTATTATTATTTTATTTGTCTTAACAGTACATTTGACGGCATTTTTTATTTAAAAAAACCAAAAATATAGCTACACTTGCAAGTTAGTTTCGGTTTTTAAATAACCTACAATTTAATCGACCAAGTACTTAATAATCGGTTGAAATACATATTTTAGGAGTTTAAAACTTCTAGTTTTTGACCTTTTAAAAAATCATTTTTTTAGGACTAAATCCCTTTAAAATAAGGTTTATTACCAATAAAATGATAATCTGTTTTTTCGATAAATTCAACAAAAATTAAATTCCTATTTACCCTTTGGGGCAATCTCGATTTAAAGGTTTATTTTTGAAATTAAATTATCTAAACCATAAATTAACTTTAAGCTCGATAATTCTGTTGTAAAACCAAAAAAAATGAATCCAGTTTTTTCAGTAAAAGAAGCCATCCATAAAATAGAGCATTACTGCGCCTATCAAGAACGCTGTCACGAAGAAGTCGTACAGAAATTGCGAAGCATGAAAATGGATTCTGATGAAATTGACACCATTTTAGTACATCTGATCAAAGATAATTTTCTGAATGAAAGCCGTTTTGCCTGCAGTTTCGCCCGAGGAAAACACCGTATCAAATTTTGGGGAAAAATCAGAATTGTAAACGAATTGAAATTTCGAAAAATCACCCAATACAATATCAATTTGGCACTCAAAGAAATCACTTCTGAGGAATATTTATCGACTTTTCATACTGTGGCAGAGAGAAATTGGGAATCCATCCCTGAAAAAAATGTGCTGAAAAAACGCAAAAAATTCTGTGATTTCTTGTTACGCAAAGGCTTTGAGAGCAATTTGGTTTACGAAAAAGTAAAAGAGCTGGAGAATTCAAACACAAACCTCACGGATTTTCTGGAGTAGAACACCTTTGCCCTTTTCTTAAATCAAATAAATTGACAAAAAAACCTGCCTTTCGTGTAAGTCACTTTCGCATGTAGGTACATAAAAATCAATTACTTTAGAACTACAAAACATCCCTTCTTAATTTTTTTTGCCAATATTTTAAATTTATTCAATCCAAATACAATTCAATTACGTAATTGAAATTGCAGTGATTTATTCGAAAATAAATCACATCTGGAATAATTAAAAAAATTGTCTATGAAAAAAATTTTACTATTACTTTTACTATTGCCTTTTATAGGATTTTCGCAAGCATTATCTGGTAATTATATCATTAGAGCATCAAATGCAGCTCCGTTTAACACATTGACAAATGCAGTGGCCAGAATAAACAGTGTGGGAGTATCCGGACCAGTCGTCTTTTTGCTTGACGACGCTACTTACAGCAATGCCACAGGAGAACGATTCCCTATAATAATTACTCAATTCAGTGGCTCAAGTACAGCAAACACATTGACTATCAAACCCAACACTGGAAAAACAGTAAGCATTACAGCCACAAATATAAATGGATTTACTGGAGTTCCTGCAGTAATTGAATTTAACGGAGCTGATAACATTAGTATCAACGGGAACAATGCAACGGGAACAACTCGAAATCTCACCATAAACAATAATGACGCAATAGATTATATCGAAAGAACAGTCCTTTGGGTTGCCAGTAATGGAACTAAAGGAGCTACGAATATTAATATAAAAAACACAATCCTAAAAACGAACAATAAAAACCAGCCTGCCAGACAACTCTCGGGAATATATTCGGGAAACAATAGCTTGGGCGGAAACAATAGTTTGGGTGTAAATAGAGCATTATCAAACAATTCAGGAACCACCATTACAAATAATGAATTCATAAATGTTCGTCAAGGGGTTTATATCAACAGCAGCGCTACATTAAAAACAAGTAAAACGACTTTGGATTCAAATATCTTCGGAAGTACAAATAACGTAGAAAAACCGTCCTTACCAATTTATATGTTTAACACTGAAGATTTTAATATAAGTGACAATATTATCAATGGAGTTTTTAACGACAATACTGCTAATCCGTTTATCAGCGGAATTACAATTGAAAACGGAAGTAATTATAGTATGAAAAGAAATTCAATCTCGGATGTACGCTTAACTACAAATCATATCATTCAATATGCAATCTTACTAAGTGGAACACATACAAATGGTGTTATTTCTGAAAATAAAATAACAAATGTAAAAAATACAGGATTCGGTATTATCAGAACAGTAAGTTTAGAAATGAGTTCGAATACCTCCGCAAACATCCTTGTTGCCAATAACTTTATTAGCGACATAACAACTACCGGAACAACTACAAATGGTGCTTCAGGAATACAGATACAATCTGGTAGAAATATAAAATTGTATCATAATTCAGTAGTCTTGAATGGAAACCAAAACAATATCTCTGCAGCATTGAATATAAATGCAGGAACAGAACTCGACATTATAAACAACATTTTTGGAAACACAAGCACTACTGGAACCCCTTATGCCGTTTATTCAAATGTTTCTGCTTCATCATTTTCGAATATTGATTACAATGATTACTATTCTGCAAGACATATCGGTTTTTTGGGCGGCAACAGAACAACATTAGCAAATTGGCAAACGGCAACCACAAAAGACCGAAACTCAATTAATGTGATTCCAACATTTGTATCGATTTCCGATTTACATTTAAGCGGAACCAACGAATCATTTGATGACAAAGGAACTCCACTAGCGTTAATTCCTACTGATATTGACGAAGAATCCAGAAGCATAACCGCTCCAGATATGGGCGCCGATGAATATAACAAATGTAAAACATCATCCACCTGGAATGGTACTAATTGGTCAAACGGAACACCTACAATTTCCATAAAAGCAATAATAAACGGAACATACATCACTCAGAATCATGGAAATATTACCACTTGTGAACTGGTAATAAACACTGGAAAAACGCTCACTATAACTTCTGGGAAATTTGTAGAGGTACAAAATGACATTTCTATTATTGGAAATTTAATTATTGAGAATAATGGTAGTTTGGTTCAAAATGATGATGAAGCAAAGAGTATTGGAAATGCAACCGTAATTAGAAATTCCTCGCTTATGAAGCAATACGATTACACGTATTGGTCTTCACCAGTTGCTGGTATTAAACTGTCCAATTTTAAAGAATCTTATCTCTATTATTCTTTTAATGATGCTGTTGACAACTGGCAGTTCGAATCAGAGAATACCATAATGGCTCCCGGAAAAGGATATATTGCCCGAGCTCCTGAAAACGATTTGACAACACAAATTGTATCTACAACTTTTACCGGCGTTCCTTTCACAGGTTTAATTGAACTTCCAATTGCTACAGCAGAAAGAGGGACGTTAGGACTTATTGGAAATCCTTATCCGAGCGCTTTAGATGCAGATGCATTTCTTACAAATGCAAACAACAAAGATGTTTTGGAAGGGACACTATATTTCTGGACACACAACACAGCCATAGCGGCAAATACTCCCAATCCGGGTTCCGGTGTTTATGCGTATTCTGGTGACGATTATGCTTCTTACAATTTAACGGGAAGCACCGTAACTACCAGTCCGGCACTTTCAGGAAAAAGAGATAACAATAACAACAGACCACAAGGAAATATAGCTTCTGGACAAGGTTTTTTTGCAGAGATTAAAGCAACTGCTCCGACCACAAAAAAACTTGTTTTCAACAACAGCATGAGAGTCAAAGGAGAAAGTGGTAATACACAATTCTTTAAAACAAAAACCAATAAAAGCTCCTCAAGCAGTGCTATTGAAAAAAACAGAGTTTGGATAAATATTACCAACGAGCAAGGTGCATACTCCGAAATGCTTTTGGGTTACATTACCGGGGCAACGAATGAATACGACAGCGGTTATGACGGAAAAACGTTTTCTTCAGATAATTTTGTTTCAATGTACTCCGTTTTAGGTGAGGAAAATTTGTCTATCCAAGGACGAGCACTACCATTTGACGAAGAAGACAGCATTCCTCTTGGATTTGAAAACACTATTGGCAGAAAATTCTCGATAGGGATTGACAGTTTTGATGGTTTCTTCAACAATCAAGACGTATTCTTATATGATAAAAAAACTGATGTTACTATAAATTTAAAACAAGAGCGCTATACTTTTACAACTGAAAAAGGAACTTTCAATGATCGTTTTGAATTAAAATTCAAGGACAAAACCTTAGGGGTAGAAAATCCTGAATTAGTCCAAAACGGAATAGTAGTGTTTAAAAAAGGGAATCAAGTTCAACTTGTTTCAGACGACAAAACCATTCAAAACGTTACAATTTATGATGTATTGGGTAGATCGATTTATCAAAAAAACAACATTAACACTTTGGAACACACAACAAATGGGATCCAAACTCAAAAACAGCTTGTTATCATTAAGATAAAAACAGAAGACGGACTAGAAATTACAAAAAAAATGCTACTATAATACTCCAAATTTTAACCACAATCAAGCCCAACTATCTATTTGATTTGTTGGGTTTTTTTATGCTTTTTGAAGTAAAATACTCACTGCGTTTCCACCAAAACCAACGGCATTAATCAATACTTTTTTAATCGGTTTTGTTTGTTTTTGTGCTTCCGCGAAAGGAACTCCGATAAATCTATTGTGTTGCATCATCAGTATAGCGAGTTCCATACTCAATATTCCCGATGCGCCAAAAGTGTGTCCAATTTTCCATTTATTGGTAGTCAATAAAGGCAGGCTTTCGCCAAAGATTTTTTCTATCGCTTTATATTCCGTCAAATCGCCTTTTATGGTTCCCGGAGCATGCATGACAATGACATCAACCTCGGACAAATTAGTGTTTTGCAGCGCCATTTTCATTGATTTTTGGAAACAAGTAGCTTCCGCCGAAATAGAAATATTATGTTCCAATATCTCTGTAGCATAACCAATTCCTTCAATGTAAGCTAATGCGTTTTCTTTTTTCCCTATTTCGAGACAACACACACCGGCACCTTCACCAAGAATCATGGTGTTTTGCTTTTTTTTCAAATCAAGTGCGCGATTCGGATATTCTTCTGTACTGTTCGAATA
This sequence comes from Flavobacterium sp. CAN_S2, assembly GCF_015752255.1. NCBI lineage: Bacteria > Pseudomonadati > Bacteroidota > Flavobacteriia > Flavobacteriales > Flavobacteriaceae > Flavobacterium > Flavobacterium sp. CAN_S2. Next base: position 1,411,091 of record NZ_JADOVA010000001.1, on the reverse strand, counting down.
AATTTTCAAAGCCCGCATTTGGGCAATCGTAAAATCAGTTAAAGGCGCTTCGCTACCACCAACTAAAAACTTATCCGCCATTCCAGCTCGAAGCCACGCCACACCGTTCAACACGGCATGCAAAGCAGTAGAACAAGTTATAGAATGTGAGATTTCAGGACCGGAACTTTGTAAATCATGGGCAACCCAAGAAGAAATATTTCCCAAAGTCGTCGTCGGTGAAGCTAAAGTTTGTGCTTTTCCAGTTTTTAAATACTCCTGATAGTGTTTTTCAAATAAATCTGTTGCACCACGAGACGAACCAATGTTAATCCCAAAAATATCGTTTTGTGTCCAACACGCATTTTGCATCGCTTTCCGCGAAGCTGCCATAGCATACAAAACTGACTTATCTAAAGACTTATATTTGTTATCTGACTCTCGTAAAGTATCCACAACTTCTTTTGAATCATTGTCCAACTTAGCAACGAAAGTTTTCTTATCGTCTAAAACATGTTCCGTAAAACAATGATTTTCATTAAGATAATTTTCCCAAATTATTTTTGAGTCAGCACCCAACGGTGAAATGGAAGCTATGGCGGTTATGGAGATTATTGTTGACAAGATATTTAATTTTATTACACGAAGATTAACAAACAAAAACCGTTGTTGATCTTCGTTTTTTTCTCTGAATTTCTGTGAAAAAACGTATGCGAATTTAAACTATTTCTAAAGCATTTTCGACTACGTCATATACTTTTTGTAACTGCTCATCCCTAATAATGTAAGGTGGCAAAATGTAGACAATGTTACCTACCGGACGCAAAATCACTCCGTTTTCGATAAAAAAATCATAGAGTTTATTACGTAATGTTCCATAGTAACTGGCTGAACTTTCTGTTTTTATTTCTAATGCAAAAATGACTCCCAACACTCGTGTTGTAATAACTTTTGGGTGATTTTTAATTCGCTCCTGAAAATCCAAATGATTTTGATTAACACGAATTATATTCGCCTGTATTTCATTGGTTTGCAACAATTCTAAACTGGCCAAAGCTGCCGCACAACCTGTTGGATTTGCTGTAAAGGTGTGTCCATGAAACAAGGCTTTATTGATATCGTCATCATAAAAAGCATCAAATAAATCCTGAGTAAAAGTCGTAATCGCCATAGGAATAGTTCCTCCAGTCAACGCTTTGGACAGACACATCATATCTGGTTCTTCCACCAAATAATCCGTTGCAAACGTTTTTCCGGTTTTCCCAAAGCCTGTCATTACTTCATCCGCAATGGTTAGGACATTATTCTCCTGACAAATTCGCATTAATTTATCTAACGATTCCGGTTCGTACATCACCATTCCTGCGGCTCCTTGAACCAATGGCTCAAAAATAAAACCCGCACAATTGTTGTTTTCTATAACTGATTGTAACGCATCATAACTTTCCTGCTCCTGTCCTTTAACCGGAACTGGAATCCGAACCACATCAATAAACATTCCCTGAAAAGCTTCTATAAAAAACGAGATTCCACTTGCTGCCATAGCGCCAAAAGTGTCCCCGTGAAATGCATTTTCGAAAGCAATTATCGTAGTTCTCTTTTCTCCTTTATTGAAAAAATACTGTAACGCCACTTTAATCGCGACTTCAACAGCCGTAGAGCCATTATCTGAAAAAAATATTTTTTGTTGGTTTTTTGGTAAAATTTCCATCAATTTCTCTGCTACCAAAATAGCGGGTTCATGCGTAAAACCACCAAAAAGAACGTGCTCTAATGTAGTGAGTTGTTTGTAAATCGCATCGGCTATAAACGTATTGGAATGCCCATAAGGATTCACCCACCAAGAAGCGATTGCATCAATATATTCCTTATTATTTTCGTCCCAAAGCAAAGCGCCTTTCCCTTTTTTAATGGCAATTGGTAACGCTGCAGTTTTGTGTTGGGTATACGGATGCCAAAGATATTGGCGGTCTCTTTCTGTTAAATTCATTTTGCAAAGATAAAATAAGCAAGCTACAAGAAGCGAGAAAAACATAAAAAACAAGTCTTGATTCTTTACTCTTGATTCTTATTTTTTATAAAGTCAGTAACTGTTCCCGAAACAAATCAGCGTATTCTTTAATTACATTTTGGTCAAAATAGGGTTCTTGTTCTATTCTTCCAATACATTTGATACCAGTTTTATTTAAAATTATTTTCTCTGGCGCTTTATTTTCATCTCCGGAGAAAACAATCCCTGCAACTACTATTTTTCTGTTTTGCAAGGCTTCAATCGTCAATAACGTATGATTGATACTTCCCAAGTAGTGTCGGGAAACCACAATCACTTTATATTCATTTTGGATTAAATCAATCACGCAATCAGTATCATTTAATGGTACGAAAACACCTCCCGCTCCTTCAACAACCAAATGATTTTCTGTTTTGGGTTCAATAATTTTCTTTAAATCAATCACAATTCCGTCCAATTCAGCAGCGAGATGTGGACTCGCCGGTGTGCTCAAAGCATAGCTATTGGGATGAATCACTGTTTTTTCATTGGACAAAAATGATTTAATTTTATGACTGTCGGAGTTTTGTAAATCGCCTGCTTGAACAGGCTTCCAATAATCAGCTTCTAAAGCTTCTGTTATAATGGCTGACGCGATGGTTTTACCTACGTCGGTTCCAATTCCTGTTACAAATAGTTTCATAAGTTTAGCACACGGATGACACAGATTTGACTGATTATCACGGATTTTTTTAAAATTTATTTTAGTTTTTTTCTATCGTTGGTATAAATAGACCTTTTAAATTCTGGAGTTGTTCCAAAGTTCAATAACAAGCCAATTTCTACATCAGTTGCCTTAAGATAATTCAAAAGTTGGGCTTTATGCTCGTCTAACAAACATCCACAGGCCTTAAGTTCAAGAATAATAGCATCTTCAATCAATAAGTCCGCAAAATAATCACCTACCAATTGACTTTTGTAATACACTTTAATTTGTTTTTGAGCTTCTACTTTTATACCCTTGGGATTTTAATTCCAAATACATGGCGTTTTGATACACTTTTTCAAGAAACCCATATCCAAGTTCGTTGTAAACTTCAAAATAGATTTTCAAAATAGTGTCGCTCAAATTTTTATGCAATAAATCACCCATTGTATGTGTTTTAAATATAAAATCCGTGTTAATCAGTTAAATCCGTATTATCCGCGTTCCATAAAAACAAAAGTACTCAACAATCGCAAGACTTCCGAGATTTCCTCTTGCGAATTATAACTGTGCAAACAAAAACGCAGTCTTTCCTGGCCTTCTGGAACAGTTGGAGAAAGTATCGCTTTCACATCAAATCCTTTTTCCTGCAGTTGATTCGCAATAGTTTTTACTTTTTCATTTCCTGGAATAATGGCAGATTGAATAGCCGATTTGCTTCGGACAAAAAGCGGCTTCAAACCCAACAAATTCTTCTGCTGATTAAAAGAAATAATATTTTCTCTTAATTTTAAAATGGAATCCGAATCCTTTTCTAAATAGTTATACGCAATCAAAATCGTGGCAACAGAATGTGGTGAAAGTCCTGTAGTATAAATAAAACTTCGGGCAAAATTTACTAAATAATCCCTTAATTCAACCGAACCCAAAATCGCGGCTCCATGACATCCCAATCCTTTACCAAAAGTCATAATTCTGGCAAAAACGTGATCTTGCAAGCCCAGCATTTGAACAAATCCTTCGCCTGTTGAACCAAAAACTCCCAAAGCATGCGCTTCATCAACAACAAGATAACACTGGTGTTTATTTGAAACCGAAACCAATTCTTCTAGATTTGGACAATCACCATCCATAGAAAAAACAGATTCAGTTACGATATAGATATTGGTATTTGGATTCCGTAAAATTAACTTTTCTAAGTCTTCAAAATCATTGTGATTGAATTTATAGGCTTTGGCATTCGAAAGTTGAATTCCGTCCCGAATAGAAGCATGACACAATTCATCGTATAAAATTAAATCCCCTTTTTGTGGAACCGAGCCAAAGAATCCAAGATTAGCATCGTAACCGGAATTGAAAATTAAAGCCGATTCCGATTTGTGAAACTTTGCAATAAAATCTTCAGTTTCTTGATACATTTTGTGGTTTCCAGATAATAATCGGGAACCCGTTGCTCCGTTTTGAATGATTCCATTGGCAATTAAATGCTGATGCGTTTCCTTAAAAATAATTTCTGATTGTGAGAAACCCAAGTAATCATTGGAAGAAAAATCGATCATATTACTTGACAAAGATAATTTTCGCAACGCATTATGCTGCTTACGCATTTCAAGTTTAGCGGATAAATTTTCTGCAAAATGTTTCATAGTCCACAAAAATAAGCATCTTTTTTGGTTTAAGAATTTTAGGAACTGTTTGTTAGTTTTTTTATCAAATTTTAAAAAATAAATAAAACTCATTTCCTCAAAACGATATTCAACTTGCTCACCGAATAAATAATTCTATTACAAATTAACATTTGAATTAAAGCAATTAAAAAAATACTTGTAATTTTTTCCGAAAACGGTTTCGATTTAGAAACTTCATAAAATTATGTTAAAAAAATCTTAAAATTAATATCGAAGATGTTAACCAATGAAATAGTTTTCTACTTTCGGCAAATATGAAACGAATTGCATCACTTTTTCTAATAGTAACGTTGTTCTACAACGTGATGGGATACTATCTGATGTTTGCTTATCAAGAAGAGCAAGCATGGGTAGCTTCTATGGAAAAAAGACACGATTCAGAGTTTCAAGTAATCCAATTAAATGCAACTTTATACTCCTTTATCGAAGATACTGACTTTGAGTATGTAAATGAAGATGTGGTTATCAACAACAAGAGTTATCACATTTTCAAGAAAAGAATTCAAAACAACATACTTAGCTTATATTACCTGCGCAATTCACATCAAGATGCAATAAGTCAGGATTTAAAAGACATTGTTGACAATCAACTATTCAACGGATCTTCATCTAAAGAGTCTCCTGTAAAAAAACTCATGAAGTCTTTTCTTCAAGATTATATTCCAAATAATGCTGTTTGCATAGATTTTTCTCTGAAAACAGTCCTACACTCAACTGAATCTATCATTACACCAAACCAAGCGATAGATTCTGGATACCTTTCTTTATCGTATTCACCACCAGATTTCGTTTAAATCTTCTTTCATTTTAGTGGAATCATTCGCTTTTATCTAGCATTTGTAAAGTCAAGATAATTCACGATTATTTTTTAGCTAAATCTGTACATTTATTACACTCTTTTATTAGAAATTATGCCCGTTATAAATACAAAATAGTCTTTTGTATTTTCTGAATTCATTTATTTTTCATGTTTTCAAAGGCTTATTTTATTTCTATTCTGGTTTGTTTTATACAATTAGCTTTCAGTATCGTGATTTAAATGGATTGGAAAATTCAAATTTGGATTTCTGAACAGCATTCTTTATTTCAAAGAAAAGCTTTCACCCATCAACTTTGCCTTGTAAAATCACACGTAAATCTTTGGCAAGAGCCAACAGAAAATCTTGTTTTAAAGCGACACTACCTATCAATCTAAATTTTTAACAATTACTTCATTCTGGAAGAAGTTGTTATAGGCCTATTTTAAATCATTAACCATTCAAAAAACCAAAAACTTGAAAAATTTATCCACTTTACAATCCGTTTGTAGATTTATCCTGTTCGTAACAATTGCATTTAACTCCCAAAAAATAGCTGCGCAAGGCTGTGTCGCTATTAAAGGTAACGCGACAAGTTGCATGTCGATTCATGCAGACAGCACCAATGTTTCTGGATGGCAATTTGCCAGCAGCGGACGCTATTTTAGATCATTCAGACACTTTTCAGGAACAGAGGAAAACAAAGACAGGCTAGTTCAAAAAACAGAAGTCATCAATTACACATCCGTTTTCAATCTTTCACTCACCCGAATATTAAACAACCGCTGGTCTGTTATGGTCGATCTTCCTATTTCAAATAACGTTCGTTCTTCATTGTACGAACATGGATTGGTAAACGGGACTTACGTAAAAAGAGAACGAAATTCAACAAGTTCATTTGGTATTGGCGACATAAGATTCGCCGCTTACAGATGGATGTTAGACCCCGCAAAAAGCACCAATGGAAACATACAACTAGGATTAGGTATAAAATTACCAACTGGTGATTACAACTACAAAGATTATTTTTATAATGTAGGTCCAAACGGAACAAAAGAATTGCGACCAGTAGATCAATCCATCCAGTTAGGAGACGGCGGAACGGGATTTACATTTGAAGTAAATACATTCTACAACTTCATAGAAAACTTTGGCGTTTACGGTAATTTCTATTATTTGATAAATCCACGTGAACAAAACGGAACTCGAACCTATCGTGAAACATTAGCATCACGACTTGCTAACGAAGCTATTATGAGTGTTCCGGATCAATATATGTTTAGAGCGGGTTTCAATTATTCAGTGAATCAAATTAAAGGATTGTCTCTAGCCGCAGGTGCCAGATTAGAAGGGATTCCTGTGAATGATCTTGTGGGTGGCAGTGGAGATTTCCGTCGTCCAGGTTATATCTGGTCGGTTGAACCTTCCATAAATTATGAATATAAAAAAGTTGTTCTGTTTGCATCGGTACCTTTTGCAGTGGTTCGTAACCGTACTCAAAGTGTAACCGACAAGGAAAATTCTGTAACAACAGGAACTCATGTTCAAGGAGATGCGGCATTTGCTGATTACACCATTAACATTGGTATATCAACTAGATTTTAACATTCCCTGCAGTAGCAATAATAGAAACAACACACTTTTAAAAAATAAAATACCAAAACCACTAACCAAAAAACCATTTTTAATGAAAAAATTTTATTTGAGTTGCCTGCTATTGGCACCTTTATTTATGAATGCTCAAACAGAGATTGATGGCATTATGATGAGCAAGAACAATTTTTGTTTTGGGGCTGTATACCAATATAGCAGCTGGGACGAATATTGGGAAGGAACTTTTAAAAGGGAAAACCTCAATCTTGGAACTGTTTCCACAAAATCAGTTGCACTAATGGGAAACTATGGTGTTTCTGATAAATTGAATATTATTTTCAGTCTTCCTTATGTAGAAACAAAAGCTTCTGCAGGAACAATGGAAGGTCAAAAAGGATTACAAGATCTATCGTTAACGATAAAATACATGCCTTTTGAAAAAACAATTGGAAAAGCCACCTACTCTTTATATGCTTTAGGAGGACTTTCGGCTCCAGTTTCTAATTATTCAGCTGATTATTTACCTTTGAGTCTTGGTCTAAAAAGCAAAACTGCATCTTTACGATTAATGGGTGATTATCAAAGAGGTCGTTTTTTTACCACGCTATCTGGAGCGTATATAAAAAGAGCCAACATAACCATTGACCGAAATTCCTATTATACAGACGAAATACATTATACCAATGAAGTTGACATGCCAGACGCTATTTCGGTAAACTACAGAATAGGATATCGTTCCAATAGATTAATAGCCGAAGCAGTTCTTGACAACTGGGTTACACAATCTGGAGGATTTGACATTACAAAAAACAATATGCCCTTTCCAAGCAATACGATGAATGCATTAAAAGTAGGTGTGAATACGAAATACACACTCAAAAAAATACCCGCATTATCTATTATTGGAGGATGTAATTTTGTTACAGAAGGCCGAAATGTAGGGCAATCAAACACCTTTTATGGTGGTTTATTTTATATCCTTAATTTAAAAAAAGCAGCACAAGAAAATGAAAAATAAAATACAAAAAATAGCCTATAATAGTCTTTTGGTTTTGTTTCTTACGTTAAACTATTCTTGTAGTGACGAGTTAACAGAACGCAACGAACAATTTCCTCAATTGAATCCAGACAATACTGATGAATTAGCTGGAACTTGGAAAACATTCTTATTGACTACACCAAATGAATTTTCTTTGGATGCACCAATAGCAACTACCGCAGCTGCATTTACAAGAGAAATTAACGAGATAAAAAGTTATCAGGCGAGTATAACGCCCGAGCAAAAAAAAATAATAAAATACTGGAGTGCCGGAGGTGTTTTACGTTGGAATGAAATCATGCGAACATTAGTGGCTAGACACAATCGTCCGCCATATCAAAATGAAGACGGAACTTATCCAGCACCATCTGCAGCAAATCCATTTGCGAATCCTGAATTTCCTTTTTCAAATCCTCCATACGCAGCCAGAGCTTATGCTTATGTAAGTGCGGCGCAATACGATGCGATGATTGCAACTTGGCATTATAAAAAACTGTATAATAGAGCTGCGCCTTTTACAGTTGATGCTGCTTTACCCGTTTTAATCCCAAAAAGCACCTTACCTTCTTATCCATCTGAAGATGCTGTTTTAGCAGGCGTTACGGTTGAATTATTAAAATTATTGTTTCCAACAGAAATTGCTTACATACAAGAAAAGGCAGAGGAACAAAAATTATATCGTATTATTAGTGGCGCTAATGTTAGGAGTGATATTGATGCGGGAATCATTTTAGGAAGAAAAATTGCAGGTAAATTTATCGCCAGAGCGGCTTCTGATGGAACTGGAGCAGCTATTGGCAATCAAGCACTTTGGTCACAACTGGAAATACAAACTGCAGCCACAGGAGAAACTCCTTGGAAATCATTAGATGTACCTGTAAGACCTCCAATGTTACCATTGTTTGGAAAAGTAAAATCATTCTTAATGACACCAGAAATGGTTGTTGCCAGTCGTCCGGTTCCACCGCCTTCTACAAAATCACAACAATTTGCAAAGGAATTAGCTGAAGTAAAAAGCTATGGAAAAAATGCCACTAGAAAGAACATGCAAATTGTTACTTTTTGGGCTGACGGCGTAGGAACTTACACACCTCCCGGACACTGGAATGCAATTGCATCAGAGTCGTTTGTAGAACTAAATTATAGTGAAGTACGATGGGCAAGAAATCTGGCGCTGCTAAATATTGCCATGATGGATGCGGCTATCAGCTGTTGGGATGCAAAATATACCTACTTTAACCCAAGACCATCTCAAGTTGATCCATCAATAAAAACATTAACAGGAACACCTAATTTCCCTTCCTACGTGTCAGGACACTCCACGTTTAGCGGTGCTGCATGTGTAGTTTTATCACATATAATTCCGGCAAAAAAACAAAGTTTTATCTCTATGGCAAAAGAAGCTTCGGATTCTAGAATGTTTGGTTGCATTCATTACAGAAGCGATTGTGAGAAAGGACTTGAACTAGGAGAAAAAGTAGGGAGTTTTGCTGTAGCAAGAGCCATTACTGATGGCGCAGAATAATTTAAAACAATTAAGTTGATAATTTGTTTAAAGGTTTGTTTAAAAATTCTTTATCAGCTCAAGCCTAACAGATGTTGGAAACCTGTTAGGCTTTTTTATAAAAGACTGAAACTACTATACTATGAAAACACTATTTGAAGACTTCTATTTTAGATTTAGTCACAAAATGGAGAAACACAGCATCAATATCATGCGCATTGCTCTGGCTATTGTATATATTTGGTTTGGTGGATTAAAAATTTTCGGGATGAGCCCGGCCGACGAATTAGTAGAACAAACCGTTCATTGGTTTCAACCGCAAATATTCATTCCAATCCTTGGTGTTTGCGAAGTTCTTATAGGTATTGGTTTGCTTATAACAAGATGTATTCCTTACACTATTCCGTTATTATTATTACATATGGCAGCTACATTTTTTCCTGTTTTCATTCTAAAAACCATCTGTTTTGATGCTTTTCCATACTGCCCTACTTTAGCGGGACAATACATTATCAAAAATCTGATTCTTATTTCTGGAGCTCTTATTGTTGCAGGAAAATACAATAAAAAGTATTATGTTGAAATGAATTTGGAACGAATCAAAAATAGCAAATGAAAACTATTCGTTAACCTCTAGAATTTTATAATTTTATGAAAGTAATAAATTAATTAAATTTGAAACATTGAAGGCTAATGAAAACTATAAGTTATAAAAGAGCATCAAATCAAGAGGAACTGGAACAAATCAGAACACTTCAATTACAAAACAGTTCCCAAAATATTACTTCCGAAGAAAAACTTCAACAAGGATTTGTTACGGTACAACATTCCCTTGCATTGTTATATCAAATGAATTCTGCTTGCCCACATATTATAGCTGTAGATGATAATACTGTCATAGGTTTCGCTTTAGTAATGCTTCCCGATTTTAGGCACGAAATCGCGGTTCTTATTCCAATGTTTGAGAGAATAGATGAATTACTGCTTAAAGACAAAACCTATGTTGTAATGGGCCAAATTTGTATAAATAAGAACTATAGAAAACAAGGAATATTCAGAGAGCTTTATCATTTTTACAGAGAAGAATTACAACATCAATTTGATTATTTAATCACTGAAGTTGCCACCATAAACATTCGCTCTATGCAAGCACACCACGCTATTGGATTTAAAATAATTGATACATATCAAGAAGATGGAATCGAATGGAATATCATCCTTTGGGACTGGATATAAAAAAACCCCGCAAATTGCGAGGCTTTCATTTATATAATCGAAATTATCTTAGTCAACTAAAACAATAACTTTATTGTCTTTCATTTCAATTGTTCCTGAATTGATAGCAAGTGTATAATTTTGGGCATCCAGCTTAGTGAATTTACCTGCTACTTCTTTTGCAAAAGCAAAGTTTGAAGCTGTAATTTTCACTACTCCTTTTTCTAAAATAGAAACAATTGGCGCGTGGTTATTCAAAATCTGAAAGCTCCCATCAACTCCTGGCAGTGTTACCGAAGTTACTTCTGCTGAAAACAATTTTGCTTCTGGTGAAACTATTTCTAATAACATAATTCTTTTTAGTTTAAAGTTTAAAGTTTAAAAGTTTAAAGTTACGAGTGAACCTTAAACTTTAAACATTTAAACTAATTTTAAGCTTCCGCTAACATTTTTTCTCCAGCTTCGATAGCCTCTTCAATTGTACCTTTAAGGTTAAAAGCTGATTCTGGCAAGTGATCTAATTCACCGTCAATAATCATGTTAAATCCTTTGATAGTATCTTTGATATCTACTAAAACTCCTTTTAATCCTGTAAATTGCTCAGCAACGTGGAAAGGTTGAGATAAGAAACGTTGTACACGACGCGCTCTTGAAACTGCTAATTTATCATCTTCTGATAATTCCTCCATACCAAGGATCGCGATGATATCTTGTAATTGCTTGTATTTTTGCAAAATTTCTTTTACTCTTTGTGCACAATCATAGTGCTCATCACCTAAAATTTGAGGAGTAAGAATTCTTGAAGTTGAATCCAATGGATCAACCGCAGGATAAATACCTAACTCAGCAATTTTACGAGACAATACTGTTGTTGCATCTAAGTGAGCAAAAGTTGTAGCCGGAGCCGGATCCGTTAAATCATCCGCAGGAACGTAAACCGCCTGTACAGATGTAATAGAACCTTTGTTTGTAGATGTGATACGTTCTTGCATCGCACCCATTTCAGTAGCTAATGTTGGTTGGTATCCTACCGCAGATGGCATACGACCTAAAAGAGCCGAAACCTCAGAACCTGCTTGTGTAAAACGGAAGATATTATCCACGAAGAACAATACATCTTTCCCTTGATCAGTTCCTGCTCCATCACGGAAATATTCAGCGATAGATAATCCAGAAAGTGCTACACGAGCACGAGCTCCTGGAGGCTCATTCATTTGTCCGAAAACAAAAGTAGCTTTAGACTCTCTCATTCCTGGCAAATCTACTTTAGATAAATCCCAACCTCCATTTTCCATAGAGTGCATGAATTCGTCACCGTATTTTATAATTCCTGACTCTAACATCTCACGAAGTAAGTCATTCCCTTCACGTGTTCTTTCTCCTACTCCTGCGAATACAGAAAGTCCACCGTGACCTTTTGCAATATTGTTAATCAACTCCTGAATCAATACTGTTTTACCAACTCCAGCACCACCAAACAATCCAATTTTACCCCCTTTTGAGTAAGGCTCAATTAAATCGATTACTTTAATACCTGTGAATAAAACTTCAGAAGAAGTAGATAAATCTTCGAATTTTGGAGCTGCTCTGTGAATTGACATTCCGTTTTCACCAGTTTTTGGCAATTCAGGTAAACCATCAATGGCATCTCCAATTACATTGAACAAACGACCGTAAACATCGGCACCAATTGGCATTTGGATAGGGTTTCCTGTTCCAACTACTTCATAACCTCTACTCAAACCATCTGTTGAGTCCATCGAAATGGTACGTACTGTATTTTCACCAATGTGAGATTGTACTTCAAGCACTAATAAAGTACCATCTTTTTTTGTGATTTCTAATGAATCATAAATTTTTGGAAGTTCAACATCCTTACCGTTGAAAACAACGTCAACTACTGGGCCAATGATTTGGGCAACTTTTCCTATTACTTTTGACATTACTTATGTATTTATTAAATAGCTATTATAGGTTTATGAAATACTGCCAATCGAAACATATCGATTAGACACTTTTTTCAGTGTGCAAAGATAATTTTTAAAATATAAAATCAATATGTTTTTTTACAAAAAAAGATATTTTTTTAATAGATTGTCTAGAAATGACTTAGAAACTAACAAAAGACAAGATTATCCCTAAAAAAAACAACCGCCACGTAACAAAACGGGCGGTTGTTTTTATGAGAAAATGTCACTTCTGATTATTGAATAGTCGCCGGATATTGAATGCTATATAAACCTAAATCAACTCCTTTTAAATTAGAACCGTATTTAGCATTTATCGCCTCAATGAATTTATTAGCAATCAAAGCATATCCTCTAGGACTAGGATGAACTCCGTCTAAAGAGAAAGTACCGCCAGTTACATATCCAGCCGTCATGTGATAATTACCAAAACGTATTCCACCATTGTTTAATTGATTCAATATTGAAGCTGTGTCAACGAAAGCCAACCCATTTGATTCTGCCGCAGCTTTAATTGTTACGTTATAAGCGTCAGTAGCTACTTTAATTTCAGCAACCTCAGAAGCTGTTAAAACTCTATTATCTTGTAAAGGATAAGTTACTCCAACAGTATTAAACGGAGCAGGAACTCCTGCTTGTGATGTTCCGATAACTGTTCTAGTTGTTAATAATACAAAATCCTTATCGGCAACATTTGCACCTCCGTTAGCATGACGCGCTTGTCCATAAAGACTACCCATCAAACCAGCTTGCGGAGCCGGAACTCCAGCAGCAATCAATGCACCAGTAATCTGCGCACCGTAATTAACCAAAGTTTCATCTCTTATCAACAACGGATTTGTAGCCGAAGCAGACAATGTTTTGATTCTGCTTCCAGCGCCTAGAGCTGTAAGAATTTGTTTTACCGGTCCTAATAATTGTGTATTCAATTGCGTTGCAGTTGCAGCATCCAATGGAACTGGATTAAAAGGAACCGTCGTGAAAAACGGAAGATTATTGATATATGGTAAATTTGCAACAACTCCTTTTCTTCCTCCCGTAGCAAGAGCAGTAGCTAAAGCATTATAAGCTGCGTTAAAAGTACCCGCCGGAGTAATATCATTTCCTGCAACAGCATCTTGGGAAGTAGGAATACCTCCATTAGTAGCGTATCCTAAAACATCATTTCCTCCAATAAACAAGGAGAAAAAAGTTGGATTTTGATCTGTAGCATCTTTTACAACGCTCGACATTGCGGTTTTTGCAAATCTACCAAAGTATGGATTAGCCTGACCGTATCCTGCAACTCCTAAATGAATCGCTTTTGCACCCGGAACACCCATATTACTGTATGCTCCAGAAATGCTAGCACCAAAAACTGTTCCCGAAACACCTGAAACATTAACAGGTCCAGCACCATTAAAATACAAACGAGTTGGAAATTGTGGAATTTGATTTCCTCCAATAGAGAAACCTCCTCTATTATCGTCAGCCATAAATGGATTTGTAAAAGCACCTCCGCCAACTAAAGCAAATTGCTCTGCCATAATATTTGGATATGAATTTTTTTGACCAGCTTTAAAAAGCGCACCGTCACTATATCCTGCCGCAAATGAATCGCCTAAAGCCACATATTTAGAGAAATCTGCAGAACCAGCAGTTAGCGGCTCTTCAACGATTACCTCGTCATCGTTATTACATGCTGCGAAGGTTAGCGAAATCAACAACAGCCATTTGAAATTTTTTATCATAATATATTTTTTAAAATTATTGACCTTTTTTGAATTATGGATTGATTGTCCAAGAAGCAAACCATTGTTGTCCGATAGCACCTGCTCCAATTACTTGAATATAATCCTTCCCACCAATATTAGTAGCACCAACTTTAAGTACTGATTTCAATTTAGGAAAACCATAGTTAATCTGAGCGTCTAACACTGTGTTTTCAGGAACAATTCCATCAGCAAAAGAAGATTGCCATAAATATTCTGTATTGTATCTTGCATTAATATTGAAACCAAAGTTTTCAAACAATTTAGCATTCCCAATAGATGCTTTTACTCTGTGTTTTGGAGTATTAAAACCAGCAACAAAACTAGGATCTTCTTCTTGATTGAAATTAAATTCAGCGTAGTTATAATTTACACCCAATTCAAAATCCTTGTATACTTTTTTAGATAAACCTAAACCGAAACCTAATGACGTAATTTTTGCAGTTGTATTGGTATACACTTGATACACTCTTCTATCTCCATTACTTAAAGCTGAAAGTGTAGCTAAAGTTGCTGGATTACCAAAATCAAAAGCGGTATTAACATTTCCGTAATACGGGCTAATTACTCTTGAAGTATTCATGAAATCATTATAAATATTATAATATCCATTAATATCAATTGACAAATCATTGTTAACTACAGAACGATATCCTACTTCCAAAGCCTGAACTTCTTCCGGCTTAACCAATCCTGGATTAGCCACTTGCAATAAAGCTGCTGCTGCAGGAATATTTGTTGGACTTGCAGCAATTGCATTACTAAAGGCCTGAACTGATGTTAAAGTGTAAGAATTAGTGTAAGCATTTTGACCCGTCAAAGTTAAAGTTGCAGGAACTCCCAATGCTTGACCAGCAGCACTAACACCTCTAACCTCTGTGAAACGATCTAAATTCTCAGCAGCAGAACCAATCAAAGCAAATGGCCCTAAGTCTAAACCAATATATTGATCTTGTGTAGTTGGATTTCTAAATCCAGTTTGGTATGAAACTCTAAAATTGTGTCTTTTAGTTTCACCCGCAGAATATACAAAAGAGACACGAGGTGAAATATTTCCGTCAAAATTTTGACTTTTATCATAACGAGCAGATCCTGTAAATTTCAATCTGTCATCCATGAATTTTTTAGTCAATTGCCCGTAAGCACCATATTCATTATATCTTAATGGACCGTCAAAATCAGTAAAGATTGTTCCTTGTGAGTTCATTTCATATTGTCTGAATGAACCTCCTAATTGAATCTCAGCAAATTTCACTAAATCTTTAAAATTATAATTTACATCAGAATGGTAAATTTTAGACTGATCGATAAATTTAGCTCCTTTAGTTAAATCCGGCTCAGCGATTGCTGCCGCTAAAGCACTTTTGAATTGTGCAGAACCCGGCTCAAATCTAGCACTTCCTGTTGGAGTTGGTAAAAAAGGTAAACCTGTAGGTTTGATATTATAATCTGCATAATTTCTAGCATTCGCTGCTGATTGCTGTGCATTTGTTCCTAATACCGCACCCGAAAGTTGGTAGGCAGTAGCATAATTCGTAAACCATTCTGTATCTGATTTTGCAGCTCTGTTAACATTCCATGCAGCAAAACGCATATCATAAGAATTACCGGCATCTTCATCCGTAACATATCCTCTTACAAAGAAATTTTTTCCTTTTATCTCGATTTTAGATTGTTGCATAAAGAAATCACCTAATGCATATCTGTTTGCTCCTTGATAAATCGTGCTTCCCAAACCTAGTTTATGTTGTAATATAATTTCGGTTTCACCTTCCCATGGTTTAAAATGCAAAGAGAAATCTGCTTTTACACTTTTAACTTTATTATCATTTAAATCTTGCTCGCGGTATCCCGTTCTACTTACCTGACCTACATTGGTAATGAAAGTAGTAACTTCATCTCCATACAAGTTCAAACCGTCATAGTTTTGATTGTTTGCGTGTCCAACTGAACCGCCTGTTATACTTCTGTCATCCGCAGCAATCCACTCTGTCGCTCTCAAAAAATTGAAATTAGCTTTAGCGGCAAAATGTTTCGAAAAAGCTTTTGCAGCTCTTAATCCAAAGTCAAAATAATCATTTGTACCTGCGGCATCCTGAGTTGTTTGCCCGTATTTCACATAAGTGCTAATTCCTTGATTTGTAAAAGGATTTTTACTATTCATGAACAAAATACCATTAAAAGCATTTGCCCCGTAAAGCGCAGAAGATGCACCAGGAAGTAGCTCAACCGAAGCAACATCAATATCAGAAAGTCCAATCAAATTCCCTAAAACAAAGTTCAATGCCGGTGAAGAGTTATCCATACCATCAACTAATTGCATAAAACGAGTATTGGCAACTGTAGAGAAACCTCTTGTATTAATAGACTTGAACGATATACTACTAGTATTAAAATGTACCTCTTTAAGATTTTCTAAACCATCATAAAACGTCGGTGCTGTTGTACTTTTTATTTGTTGAATACCCATTCTCTCAATTGTAACCGGTGACTCAATTACTCTTTCAGGAGTTCTTGATGCGGAAACCACAATTTCATCCAGTTTATTTTCTTCATCTAAAAGTTTAACCGAAATTCTTTGATTAGCTGAAGTAACGTTAATCTTTTGAGATCCAAAACCCACACTTGTAATCTCAATTACAAAAGGAGGTTTTTTTGATGATTGCAAAGTAAAAGAACCATCTAAATCGGTTATTGTACCCGAAGAGTCTCCAACTATTTTAATGTTGGCTCCAGGGATAGGTTGGTTGTTACTATCTGTAACAATACCTGAAATTGAGTTTTGAGCGAAAGTTAGGCTACAAAAAAACAATGACAAAAAAAGTAAATACACTCTCATTGGGTTATAATTTGTTGGTTTATGTAGCCAAAGTACAAATATTTTTGATATTAATAAAAAAGTCCCGAAAAAATTTCACATTCATCAGTTAATTTGCCCCATTTGCGCTTATTTCGTATTTATAATTAATTATTTAATGTTAAATTTTGTGTTGAAAAAACAGAATATCATTATGCATGCATATAAAAAATGCATTAATCACAAAATAATTATTAATTTTTAGATATTTGATAAAAGTGATAAAAGCGCCCAAATTTATAGTTTATTTCACTTTTGGAGACTTTAAAAGTATCTGACAAATTTGATGATTTGACGCACAAAAAAAGCCTCGGAAGAAAACTTCCGAGGCTTAGTATTTATAAAGTAGTTAACTACTAATTATTCTACTGTAACTGATTTTGCAAGATTACGAGGCTGATCTACATTGCATCCCCGCATAACAGCAATATGATATGACAACAGCTGTAATGGTATAGTTGTGATCAAGGGTGATAATGCATCCGAAGTTTCTGGAATTTCGATAACATAGTCAGCCAATTCACGTACTTGCGTATCGCCCTTGGTTACCACCGCTATAATTTTTCCACTTCTGGATTTGATTTCTTGAATATTACTTACAATTTTATCGTAATGTCCTTGTTTTGGCGCAATTACAACCACGGGCATATGCTCATCAATTAATGCAATTGGTCCGTGTTTCATTTCTGCTGCAGGATATCCTTCAGCGTGAATATAAGAAATCTCTTTTAATTTCAAAGCACCCTCAAGAGCCACTGGGAAATTATATCCTCTTCCCAAATATAAACAGTTAGGAGCATCTTTGAAAACTGCTGCAATTTCTTTTGCTCTATCATTAGTTTCTAAAGCCTCTTTAACTTTTTCAGGAATAATTTCTAATTCTTGTAAATAGGTGTGAAAAGCTGAATTCGATAAAGTTCCTTTGGCTTTAGCCAAACGCAAAGCGATCATTGTCAAAACAGTTATCTGTGTTGTAAATGCTTTTGTTGATGCAACTCCTATTTCAGGTCCTGCATGAGTGTAAGCACCAGCGTGAGTTTCTCTTGAAATAGAAGAACCTACCACGTTACAAACTCCAAAAACAAATGCTCCACTTTCTTTAGCCAATTTTATCGCAGCCATAGTATCAGCCGTTTCTCCTGATTGAGAAATAGCAATAACAATATCTTTGCTGTTTATAATTGGATTTCTATATCTAAATTCAGAAGCATATTCTACTTCAACAGGGATTCTTGCAAATTCCTCAAAAATATATTCAGCCACTAAACCTGCGTGCCATGAGGTACCACAAGCAACAATTATAATTCGATCCGCATTTAAGAATTTTTCTAAATTATCCTCAACACCTGCCATTTGAATTAAACCTTCATTTGCATGAAGTCTTCCACGATAAGTATCTTTGATAACGCTTGGTTGCTCATAAATTTCTTTGAGCATAAAATGATCGTAACCTCCTTTTTCAATTTGCTCCAAATTCATTTGAAGTTCCTGAATAGTAGGATTAACTAAAGAATCATCTTTAATTTTACGAACCTTCATTTGTTTATGAAGTCTAATATTAGCCATTTCACCATCTTCCAAGTAAATAGCATTAGATGTATATTCAATAAACGGAGACGCATCTGAAGCTATAAAAAACTCCCCTTCACCAACACCTATTGCTAATGGGCTACCTAAACGAGCAGCAACAATTTCATTTGGGTTTTTTTTATCAAAAACAGCAATCGCATACGCTCCCACTACTTGATTCAAAGCCACTTGAACAGCTTTTCCTAATTTTAAATTATCTTTTTTCTGTACTTCTTCAATAAGATTAATCAATACTTCAGTATCTGTATCCGAATGAAAAATATACCCTCTCTTTATCAACTCTGCTTTTAAAGGAGCGTAATTTTCAATAATTCCGTTGTGTACGATTGCTAAATCGCCTGAATTAGAAATATGTGGATGTGAATTCACGTCATTTGGAACACCGTGCGTAGCCCAACGTGTATGACCAATCCCAATGCTTCCATTAGTAGTAATCTCTTTTGCAGATCTTTCTTCAAGATCAGAAACTTTTCCTTTTGTTTTTGATACTTTTAGGTTTTCACCATCAAATAACATGACACCAGCACTGTCATAGCCTCTATATTCGAGTCTTTTTAATCCTTTAATTACAATAGGATAAGCTTCTCTATATCCAATATATCCAACGATTCCACACATAGTCTTGGTTTAATTAGGTTTTGTATAATAAATTTCCAGTTTTAATCTTTTAGCCTCAGCTACGGTAGATTTTCCGCTGTGTAAAACAGTTCCTAACGGATTCATAACCGAAGCTTTTGGTGCTTGACTAATATTCGCAGTTGGAGTTTTTACTTTGTAAGATGCAATTATCCCAATATCTTCTGTAACCACAAGACCTAATTTAACATTAGTTGAATCTTTATTGTTAATAAGATTTCGGATATGATTCGTAATTCTAATTTTATAAGTCAATCCCTTTTTACTAGTAGCATCTTTCTTTATAATACCATCAAAAAACCCTTTTGACTTCTTTGCATCAACACTATTTGATGTTACATCTAAGTAATAATCAGTTAAAGGTCGGCTGTTCTTAAAATCGTATAAATAAATTCTTTGTGGTTCATAACTGTTAGCCATTGCAGCCGCATCAATATGAAAAACCAAGTTGGCTTCGTTCACTAATAATTTTTTTCCATCAGCAGGGTTTCTTAAATCATCCAGCTCATCTGAAATTCCGTTTGGACCCGTTAAAACACCATTAGCATCATATCCTTTCAAATCTTTTTTATCAAAAAGATCTAAAACCGCTATAGAACCTTCGCCGCCTTTTAGGAAAAATTTCTCATCTCCTTCAGTTTGGTTTCCGGTATTTGCTAAAGCATCATAAGCACCTCCATTAACACTGTAATCATTTTTCAACAAACTAACAGTATTACCCGTCATATTAAGAACGATTGTCTTTTTAACCCTAGTTGTAGCACCACCGGTTGTTGAGGCCAAATCTTCTTTATAAGTGATGGTTATTTTACCAGCTTTAAAATTCAACATTGCTAAATTTCCAGCACTGCTTGCTGATTTCTCCATTTTAAAATAAAGTCCTCTGAAGTAATTTTTAAAAACATCATTCGAAGCTAATTTTCCTGAATTAACTGCATCAAGGATTCTTGATTTAAAATAATCTTTATCTAAATTCAATTTCATCCCTGGCGCCGTATACGTCGTTGTTTTTACACCTGTCACTGTATCCGTGGCAACTACAGGATGTTCAGCCGGATCAAAGAAAAATTCATCATTTTCAGCTTTGTTTAAACTATTATTCAACCGATTTCCAACCTTCAAATTATTGAAATCAGCATCTTGGTCTGTGAAATATTTTTGAGGCTGTTGGAATCCTCCAACAGGATCTGCGTCTCTCATAAAATAACCAGATTCATATACACTTAATTTCATTTTAGCCTTTTCCGGTCCGTAGATAGAATCTAAAACATATACACGAGTTCCATCAGCATTGACTTTTAGTTGAGTTGCATCCGTGTAATAAGGAACTGTTAGAACAACACTTTCAACAAATAAATTTGTACTTACTGAGGTAATTAGAGCGGGTAATGTTAACTGGGTATTGAAATTTGCTGTTGTTTCACCAAAATTTGTATTGCTGTAAATCCCCAATGGATTTACTTCAAGATTATTGGATTGTATCGGTCCTGTTTTTTGATTGTAACCCAATACACTATATGTCTGCTTATTAAGATCAAAATTATTATCACCTATTAAATCTCCACCAATTTCATTATAATCTTTATCACAAGAATATAAAAAAACAACACTTGCTACTAGAAGAATTTTCTTAAAAAAAGAATTATTGTACATATTTATTAAAAAAGTTTAATTTACAGAACCTCGTTTATATAGAAATTAGTATACGCTTCCGCGAATGCATCTTTCGGTGCGAAAGGTAAAAAAGGTTTTCCTGAAGATTCTATAAATTTTGTTAAACTTGGAGAGAGGTTTTCTGAAGCAATAATCACAGCATCAGAATGTTTAACTGTCGCCTTGATGATATTTTCGTAGTTTGGAACCTCCAGATCTGCTATTGCATCATCCGGAACTCCGTCGAATTTCACTTTATTGATCATTTCTTCGTTCAAAGTCCCTTCAAAAGACTGGCTGTACACTGAAGTAACAATCTTTGTTTCCGAAAATAAGGCTTCGTTTTTATAAAAATGCTTCATGTAAATAGGCAACATTGCAGCCATCCATCCATGAACATGAATAATATCAGGAACCCAATTGAGTTTTTTGACAGTTTCCACAACTCCTTTTGCAAAGAAAATGGCACGTTCATCATTATCAGGATACATCACACCTTCTTCATCAGCAAAAGTTGCTTTCCTTTTGAAATATTCATCATTATCAATAAAGTAGACTTGTATTCTCTCTTTTGGAATAGAAGCCACTTTTATAATCAACGGCATATCCAAGTCATTCACTACCAAATTCATCCCCGAAAGTCTAATTACCTCGTGCAATTGGTGTCTTCTCTCGTTAATATTTCCATACCTTGGCATAAAAATTCTTATCTGTCCACCTTGATCATTAATCATTTTTGGAACGTCATAAGACATTAAAGAGACCTCGTTTTCAGCGAGATACGGCACCACTTCAGATGATACATATAATATCCTCTTATCTTTCATATTGTAATTTACTTAATTTATTGGCAATAAAAACCATGCAAAATTACAAAAATTTATGCAGTTATTAACTAAAATAGTAAGTTTGCATTTAATTTTAATAATACTGCCATGCATATTTTCTACGGAAAAGCATCTTTAATGGACTATTTGAAACCTATAAAAACCATCCATTCCACTATTGGATTTGTTCCAACTATGGGTGCGTTACATCAAGGTCATTTGGCTTTAATGCAGAAATCATTGCTGGAAAACGACACCACCGTTGTCAGTATTTTTGTAAATCCTACTCAATTCAATAATCCGGAAGACTTGGCAAAATACCCGAGAACACTTGAGGAAGATGTGAAAAAATTAACCAATCTGAATCCAAACATTATCTTGTATGCGCCAACGGTTGAAGATATTTATGACGGAAAACCGGTTTCGGAACCATTCGATTTCGACGGATTGGAAAACCAAATGGAAGGCAAATTCAGACCCGGACATTTCAATGGTGTAGGAACCATCGTCAAACGACTTTTTGAAATTATTGAACCAACTAACGCTTATTTTGGCGAGAAAGACTTTCAACAATTGCAAATCGTGAAAAAGATGGTCGCTAAAAATCACTTAAAAGTGAACGTGATTGGCTGTCCTATTTATAGAGAAGCTAATGAACTTGCCATGAGCTCCAGAAATGAGCGTTTATCCGCGCGGGAAAGAGATGAAGCATCTATTATCTACAAAATTCTTAGCTCTGTAAAAGAGCAATTTTCGAAAAATAGTACCGCTAAAATTTCAGAATGGGTTCAAAAATCATTCGATAACAATCCTCATTTTACTTTAGAATATTTCACCATTGCTGATGAAGCCACGCTTTTATCGTGCAGTCGAAAAAATAAAAATAAAAAATACCGCGCTTTCATAGCCGTATTAGTCAACAATATTCGTTTAATTGACACCATTTCACTAAATTAATTTACTTTTGTAGCATGCAAATTCAAGTATTAAAATCAAAAATTCACCGCGTTAAGGTAACCGGCGCCGATTTAAATTATATCGGGTCAATCACTATTGACGAATCATTGTTAGAGGCTTCAAATATTATTGAAGGCGAAAAAGTTTCCATTGTAAACATCAACAATGGAGAACGCTTTGAAACTTATGCCATCAAAGGCGAAAAAAATTCAGGAACAATAACACTCAACGGTCCTGCAGCCAGAAAAGTTCAAAAAGACGATATCATCATCATCATTTCATACGCAACCTTAGAATTTGAAGAAGCTAAAACCTTCAAACCGTGGGTTATTTTTCCAAATGAAAATAACAATTCTTTGACATAATTTCTATTCGAATAAAACCAACAATATTTTTTAGCCACTGATTCTCTGATTTTGCATTTTAAAATCACAGAATCAGTGGTTATTTTTTTAAACGCTAGTTCCACCCTTGAAATCAAGGCGCAATATTAACATTTACCGGTATTCGTTTTCAAATAAAAGTAATAATGTATATATTGCTTGCTATTATTTGGAGCATTCTATACTTTCTAAACCAAACCAATTCATGAAAAAACTAATACTCTTATTACTCTTTTCTGTTTCCGTATTTTCACAAAAAACTGTGATTGCTTTCGATTCTCAAGTGCTTGGCGAAAGCAGAGAAATTACCATTGGGCTCCCGCCTTCTTTTGAAAAAAATCCAAATAAAAAATACCCAATTCTCGTTTTATTGGATGGCGATTATCTGTTTGAACCTTTCTATGGCGCTTTAAATTATGGTGCATATTGGGATGATTTACCAGAAACCATTATCGTTGGCATCAGCCAAAACAAAAACAACGAACGATATGACGACTGCAATTATGACGAAGCTGATGGCGTTCCTTCTGGAAAAGGCGCGAAATTTTTTGAATTTATTGGAGCGGAGTTACTACCCTACATAGAAAAGAAATATCCTGTTGCCCCTTTCCGAATTATCGCCGGTCATGATACAACTGCTGGTTTTTTGAACTTTTTTCTGTACAAAGACAAACCTATTTTTAATGCCTATATTTCATTGAGTCCAGAACTTGCGCCTGATATGGAAAACCGCATTCCGGAGCAACTTTCAAAACTCAAACAACCTATTTTTTATTATCAGTCAAATGGTGATGGTGATGTAAAAAAACTGCAAACATCTATCAAGCAATTAGACAGCAATATAAAACAAGTTACCAATCCATTACTGAATTACAAGTTTGATAACTTCAAAGGCGCATCTCATTATTCGCTGGTTCTATATTCGATTCCAAATGCTTTGTACCAATTTTTCGATACGTACAAACCCATTTCTTCAACTGAATATTCGGAGAAAATTGTCATTCTTCAATCCGGATATGTAGATTACCTAACTAACAAATACGATGTGTTATCTAAAAACTTAGGTTTAAAAATTCCCATTCGCGTTAATGATTTCAAAGCCATAGAAGCTGCAATTCTTAAAAACAAAGCGTATTCAGAACTTGATAAATTAGCTGAAATTGCTAATAAAAATTATCCAAAATCAATGCTTGCCGATTATGAATTGGGTTTAATGTATGAAAAAACGGGTGACATGAAAAAAGCAGCAAAACGATACCAAACTGCTTCCCAACTAGAAGAAATTGGCGACCTTACAAAAAACATGATGATGGAGAAATATGATAATATGATCAGTCAAACACCAAAAAAATAATGTCAAAAGTAAAAACAACTTTTTTTTGCCAAAACTGTGGCGCACAATATGCAAAATGGCAAGGACAATGCAATTCTTGTAAAGAATGGAACACCATTGCAGAGGAAATCATCCAAAAACAAGAAAAAGTAGCTTGGAAGAGCGAACCAACTTCCAGTAATAAAGCACCAAAACCGTTACGAATAAACGAAATTAATTCGGCTCAAGAAATCCGAATGGATACTACAGATGCAGAACTTAATCGCGTGTTGGGTGGTGGAATAGTTCCCGGATCTTTGATTCTTTTAGGCGGTGAACCCGGCATTGGAAAAAGTACGCTATTACTGCAAATTTCTTTAAAGTTACCTTATAAAACCTTATATGTTTCGGGCGAGGAAAGTCAGAAACAAATAAAAATGCGTGCCGAAAGAATCACGCCAAGCGGAGACAATTGCTATATCCTGACCGAAACCAAAACACAAAATATTTTCAAACAAATTGAAGCTATTGAACCCGAAATCGTCATTATCGATTCTATACAAACACTTCATACGGATTATATAGAATCCACTCCCGGAAGTATTTCTCAAATCCGGGAAACCACCGCGGAACTAATCAAATTTGCCAAAGAAACCAATATTCCCGTGATTCTGATTGGTCATATTACCAAAGACGGAAACATAGCAGGACCAAAAATATTGGAACACATGGTGGACACCGTTTTACAATTTGAAGGGGACAGAAACCACGTATACCGCATTTTACGTTCTTTAAAAAACCGTTTTGGTTCCACTGCCGAAATTGGGATTTATGAAATGCTGGGTAATGGTTTACGAGAAGTTTCGAATCCATCCGAAATATTAATTTCACACAAAGACGAGGAATTATCCGGAACCGCGATTGCCTCCACTTTAGAAGGCATGCGTCCGTTGATGATTGAAATACAAGCGTTGGTGAGTACCGCAGTTTATGGAACGCCGCAACGAAGCACCACGGGTTATAATGCCAAAAGACTCAATATGATTCTGGCTGTTTTAGAGAAAAGAGCCGGTTTCAGGCTTGGCGCCAAAGACGTTTTCCTGAACATAACCGGAGGAATTTCAGTAGATGATCCTGCGATAGATTTAGCTGTTGTAGCCGCCATTTTATCCTCGAATGAAGATATTGCGGTCAATAAAGATTTCTGTTTTGCCGGCGAAGTGGGACTTTCAGGCGAAATACGTCCTGTAAACCGTGTGGACCAACGCATTCAGGAGGCAGAAAAATTAGGTTTTTCGACCATTTTTGTTTCCAAATACAATAAAATTGCGTTGAAAAATACCGGAATCAAAATCCGATTGGTAGCGAAAATTGAAGATGTGGCGAGTGAATTGTTTGGCTGATATTTAAAATAACATTCCTTTTTAAAGGTTCATTGCTTCAAGAAATTACGCTTGCTTGGTGAATGAAGTATAAGCTTTAGTTTTAGATTTGTTTAGTGCAGAGATTACGAGTATGGGCTATAGGGTTTAATAAATATCATCTTTTATTTTACTATTGTAAAATTTTATTCCTTACTAATTGCTGGTATTGGTGATAAATAATTTAGAAAAAAAATAAAGGCAAATTACACTGTTACAGAAAAATGTAATGAATAAATATTGCTCCTTAATAAGGGAACAGTAAACTAAAAAAAAATAATCATACTGAAATTAATAGTAGACAAAGTAATACATAAAAATATGAAGACTCTAGAAAACGATTATGAAATAGATCGCATAAAAGCGCTGATGGAGTTCGACATTATGGACACTCTTCCGGAAAAAATGTTTGATGATATAACAAAAATTGCTTCCTCAATTTGTAATACTCCAATTTCCATAATCAATTTTATTGATAGTGAGCGTCAGTATTTCAAGTCAAATTTAGGACTTGGGGAAGGTGAACCGGCACCATTGGAGCATTCTTTTTGCGCGCACGCAATTGCGAGTCCTCAGTCGCATTTCGAAGTTACAGACACACGAGACAATCCTATATTTGCATCGAATCCGTTAGTAACGGGCGACCCTAATATCGTTTTTTATTATGGTATTCCACTCGTTACTTCCGAAGGTTTTGCTTTAGGTTCATTGTGCGTTATAGACCATAAGCCCGGTAAATTATCCACAGCACAAACTGAAGCACTGCAAAGTTTATCAAATCAGGTAATGTTTTTATTAGATCTTAGAAAGAAAAATAAACTGTTAGTCTCTTATCAGCAAAAATTACAGGAATACTCTTCAAACATGGAAGCTTTTTCGGCAATGGCATCACATGATTTGAAGCAACCGTTGGGTTCTGTTCAAGCAGCGCTAAAAATTATCAAGGTGAAACACGAGGACTTATGGGACGATACCGACCAAACATTCTTTAAATTAATCAACAACACCACTACGAGAATGAAACTTTTGATACATGATTTACTGGATTATGCTAAAGGAGGTTTTATTACTAAAGAGTATGAGTCCATCAATGTAAACTTATTGATTACATCTATTTTTGAAGAACTAACTGAAAATATCGATGGCCACAAGCCAGAAATTACTATTGACACAATGCCGGTAATAAAAAGTTCACGTACGGCACTGATCGTATTATTCAAAAATATATTGAGTAATGCCTTAAAATATCAAATAAAAGGAACACGCACACAATTGAATGTAAAGCTCGAAGAATCGAACTCTATCTTTACTTTTTCAATAGAAGATAACGGAATAGGCATAAAACCAGAATATCTTAAAACTATTTTTGAACCATTCAAACGTTTACATAATCAAGAAGAGTTTGACGGTAGCGGCTTAGGTTTAGCCTCTTGCAAAAAGATAGTTGAAAAACTAAATGGAGAAATTTGGGCAACATCAGAATTAAATAAAGGGACCACAATCCACTTTACAATAAAACAAAACAAATTATAAGAAAAAATATTATACAACCACAACACAAAACCCGACCGCACGGGCATATTAACACAACCATAGCGAAGATCTGCAATCCATTCCCATTACAGTCAGCACATAACATAAAATAGTTATAAAGTAAAATGAAATCGTATCCAGAACATTTACAAATCGTCAATACCTTTCATGAACTTGGAGAAACCATTGCTGCTGCCCAGTTTTTATTTGAAGAATATAGTTTAGAAAACCCCAATTTCAAAGGTTTTGAATTAAGGGAAAAAGCCAAACCGGAATTTATCCTAATGACTACCGAAGGCGCGTTTGGCGAACCTCAAATCATCCGTATTCCTGAAAACACTTTCGAATATCCGCTGCATTTAATGCTCAATCTACTGATGCATGAAATGATTCACGTGAGTCAGAAAACGAAAGAAAACTTAATTGAAGACAAAAACGAAAGGGAATGGCAAGCGTATTATGAAATGCTTTTTCATAAAAAATTTCCTCAAATTCCTGAACTTCCGGATTTCAACAAACGCTTCTTTGCAAAAAAAGCGTTGGAATACTACAACAGAATGGGCGAAGGTTCTGAACTTCAATTAAAATACGCCACTCAAAAACTGGAAACAGATAATCTACTATCGTTTCTGGATACAAAAACGAGATAAATCTTTTTCACAACCTTAGCTTCCTTTAACTATTTCTTATTTTAAATAAAAATAAAAAAAATCAAGAAAGACATTCATTATTTTCGTAACTTTATGTTTAACAACGTCTTACGAAAAAAAATGAAACCCTCACACCAAACTATGACTCATTTATACGAACACTTAGGCAAAGTGTTCTACTCAATTGCGGCCATAGACAAAACCATTCGTAAAGAAGAAATCGATAAACTGAAACAAATAATAAAGACGGAATGGCTTCCGCTGGAAAATAGTTTTAATGAATTTGGTGATGACACTGCTTATGAAATCGAAATTGTTTTTGACTGGCTTGTTGCCAATGAATGGGAATTGGAACAAGTAATGCCCGACTTTAAAATTTTCAGAACAGAACATCCACACTTATTCACTCCAGAAATTAATTCCCTTATTCTAAAAACAGCCAATGCCGTAGCTTCATCATTTTCAGGAAAAAACAAATCAGAACACGTTTTAATAAGTCAACTAAGCGCGATTCTTTTGCAATAAAACCGCATAAAACAATCTACTTTAATTTTAAAACAACAAAGACATGAAAAGACAAACTGGCATTTGGATAGATTCTTCAAAAGCAATAATTGTTGCTCTTGATGGTGATACAGAAAAAATTACCGAAATAGATTCTGAGGTTGAAAACAGTGTACATCATAATGACGAAGGTAATAAAGGAACTTTCTCAGGAGTTCATCATGGAAATAGCGATAAAAAATTCGACGACCGAAAAAAACAAGAGCTGGATTATTTTATAAAATCAGTGCTGTCGTACGTCAAAAAATCGGATGAACTTATTGTTTTTGGTCCGGCACAAACCAAAACGAAACTGGAACAAAAATTAATAACGGATCATTTAATTGAACCGGGGAAACTAAAAGCGGTAGAAACCGCGGACAAAATGACGTTAAATCAAATTGTAGAAAAAGTCCGTAGGTTCTACAATCCTTATGAATATAAAGAACCAAAGCCAAAAAGCTAATTTACCGCAACAAAAAAGTTTAGAAACTACAGCACTATTTAAGTTGTAGTTTTTTTATGTTTACAATGGAACGTAATTATATTATTCATCAAAATTCTAAAGAAAACTATAAAAAACTTTCCTTTAGTAATATTTTGCTTTTCTTTATAGACGAGATTCTAAACTCCATTTATTTTAGATTTTATCAAGTATCCAAATCATTTATGAGAACCGGAAAACAAAAAATAATCCTTGTTGCGAAAATACTTTTTGTATTATTTGCCATCATGATTATTGCTTTTTATATATTTCGTGATGCCGTTTTACAACAAACCATCGCTAAGGTATCACACGAAATGGAAGTAGATTACAATAGTACTTTTTCAATAAAAAAAGCATCTTTTGACGGATTATCGGGCTTGAATCTTACCGAAATAATTCTGGTTCCAAAAAATGCAGACACTCTTTTTAAAATTCAAAAACTAAAAACCAGTGTCAATTTATGGAAATTAATCACCGGCGACTTGCAACTTGGAACTTTAGAAATGCAGAATGGTTTTGTCCAATTTGTAAAAAAAGGAAAGTCGGGAAATTATGATGCATTTCTAAAAAAAGACAATCAAACAGAAATTCGTGACGAAAAAAGAAACTACGCTCAGTTTGCCTACAGAATTATTTCAAAAGCGCTGAATTTAGTCCCAACGGATATGATTCTGGACAATCTTTCTTTTCGATTTGATGATAACGCAAAGAAAGCAACTGTCAATTTCCAAAAATTACGATTGATCAATAAACAACTCGAAACTTCAATAAAAGTTCAAACCAATACGATTTCACAACGATGGAAAATTAAAGGATTTGCCGACCCAAGAAACAAAAAAGCAGATATTCGCTTTGTAAATATTGATACAGGTGCCATCCAAATGCCGTATTTAGACGAGCGTTTCAACCTGAAATCAAGCTTTGACTCGATTCGATTGAACATTCAAAACATCGATAAAGACGGTGACGAACTGCATATTGATGGATTTATGGCTATTGCCAATTTAAAAATCAATCATCCAAAAATTGCCAGTAAAGATGTACTATTAAAAAACGCCAAATTTGATTACCGATTTTTATTGGGTTCAGATTTTATTTCTATTGACAGCAGTTCAACAGTTCAGTTGAATAAGATAAAATTTCATCCTTACGTAGCGTACGAAACGGAAAAAGATACGGTTTACAAACTCAAGGTCAATATTCCAAAAATGAACGCGCAGGATTTCATTACTTCGCTTCCTGAAGGTTTATTTACGCACTTTCAGGGAATGGAAGCCAGCGGTACTTTTGATTACAAATTGGATTTTGCCTTCAACCAAAACAAACCGAATCAGTTAGTTTTTGACAGTAAATTGAAAAAAGAAAATCTAAAAATTACAAAATACGGCGAAGCCAATCTCAACAAACTTAATGGCGAATTTGTCTATCGTGCCATTATCAAAAATGTGTTGCAACGTCCGATTTTGGTTGGTTCTGCCAATCCAAATTACACGCCATTAGACCAAATTTCCCCGTATTTAAGAAAATCGGTTTTGACTACAGAAGATCCATCTTTCTTTTCGCACCGTGGTTTTATCACCGAAGCATTCAAACAATCCATCGTGAAAAACATCCGAACTAAAAAATTCTCCCGAGGTGCCAGTACCATCAGCATGCAATTGGTAAAAAATGCTTTTCTGAGTCGGGAAAAAACAGTTTCGCGCAAACTGGAAGAAATTTTATTGGTTTACATTCTGGAAAATAACAGGATTGTGAGTAAGGAACGCATGCTCGAAGTGTATTTTAATATTATCGAATGGGGTCCAAATGTATATGGAATTGGTGAAGCAAGTCGGTTTTATTTCCAAAAAACACCTTCGGAATTATCGCTAAATGAATGCTTGTATCTTGCCCGAATTATCCCGAGTCCTAAAAAATTCATGTATCAGTTCAACGATCAGGGAATGTTGAAAGATTTTGCAATAAAACAAGAGTCGTTCCTAACCAATATTATGTTTCGAAGAGGACTTTTAACTCCAGAAGACACTATTTACAAGTCCTTACCCATACTGATTTCAGGACCTGCAAAATCTTTTATCAAATTTAAAGTACAAGATTCAACGTTAATAAAAGTAGACTCTTTAGCCGTTGACGAGGAATTTGATCTTTAATTCTTAAAAAACAACCCAGTCAGAGTTTAGAAATCTGACTGGGTTTCTTACTTTACGGTGCCGGGTCAGGAATAACAGCTTGAACTTCATCAATCGCTTTTAGAATTTCATCCGAAAGTGTAACCTGAATCGTATCAATATTTTCTTTTAATTGTTCCAAAGTGGTAGCCCCAATAATTGTGCTCGTTACAAACGGCTGTTGTTCTATAAATGCCAAAGACAGTTCAGTTAAGGTCAGTCCATTTTTCTTGGCTATTTCTTGATACAAACGTGTAGCTTCAGTACTTTGTGCACTGTTGTATCTGGAATACTGCGGAAACAATTTGATTCTGGCATTTGGATGCGCTTCACCAGTTAGGAATTTACCGGACAAAACCCCAAAAGCCATCGGCGAATAGGCCAATAAACCTACATTTTCTCTCAGGCAAACTTCAGCAGAACCGTTTTCAAAAAGTCGGTTTAATAGAGAATATGGATTTTGAATGGTTTTTACTCTTGGCAGATTGTTGTATTTACTTTCCTCCAGAAAACGCATGATTCCCCAAGGATTTTCATTTGAAAGTCCGATGTGTTTGATTTTTCCTTCTTTAACAAAACCGTCCAATGTTGCCAATACATCGTGAATGTTATCTTCCCAAGCATCATCCTGTACTTTGAAACCTCGTTGTCCAAAATAATTGGTTTTGCGTTCTGGCCAATGCAATTGATAAACATCAATATAATCTGTTTGTAAGCGCTGTAAACTATTATCCAATGTAAACTTGATACTGGCTGGTGAGAAATCTAACTTTTCTCTCATATATCCAAAATTCGGATTAGGTCCGGCAATTTTCGATGCCAAAACTATTTCTTCTCTCTTTCCTGTTTTTTTAAACCAAGTTCCAAGGATTTTCTCAGTGCTCCCGTAGGTTTCCTGACGCGCCGGAACCGAATACATTTCGGCAGTATCAAAGAAATTAACTCCATTTTCTAAAGCATAATCCATTTGGGCATGTCCATCAGCTTCTGTGTTTTGTTGTCCAAAAGTCATGGTTCCAAGGCAAATCTTGCTGACTTTTATATCAGTATTCGGTAACGTTGTGTATTTCATAATTAAGAAAGTTGCATTGTATTTTTTGTAAACAAAGATAAAATTAGTTTGTGGTTACTATTTAGTGTTAACAGAAAATTGAGAAACGTTTACAAGATATTCAAAAAATACAACCGCAAATTTGCGAATTTAAAATTCTTCTATCAAAAGATAAAATTAGCGAATTAGCGGTAAAAGAAAAGGTCCAAAGTAATACTTTGAACCTTTCTATCTTTGAAACTTTGAACCTTAATTAATCTCATTTAACATTTCCGCAATTTCGTCTAATCTTGGCGTTAGAATGATTTCAATTCTACGATTTTTAGCTTTTCCTTCGGCTGTTGCATTGCTTACTAATGGGGAGAATTCTCCTCTTCCTGCCGCAGTAAGATTTTGCTTGTTGATTTTTTTGTTTTCACTCAAAATAGCAACTATTGCCGTGGCTCTTTTGGTTGATAAATCCCAATTATCGGCAATTGGTCCAGAAGCTGTAAACGCATCATCATCCGTATGACCTTCGATCAGTACTGATATGTCTGGGTTGTCACCCAAAACTTTTGCCAATTCTACAACTGCTTTTTTTCCTTCGGAACCTACCGCCCAACTTCCCGAATTGAAAAGTAGTTTGTTCTCCATAGAAACATACACTTTTCCGTTTTTTTGCTCTACTGTCAACCCTTTTCCTTCAAAACTGTTCAGGGCTTTAGACAAGGTTTCTTTTAGTTTTTTCATGCTGGCTTCTTTAGCAGCAATCAAATCTTCTAATTCCTGTAAACGTTGTGCGCTTTTGCTCAATCGGTCTTGTTCTAGTGCCAATGCTTTTCCTTTTTCGTCTAATTGCTCCAGCAAATCACGATTTTTCTTCATGTTGCTTTGCAAAGCATCACCGCTATTTTTTTCTAAAGCGGCGTAGGAGTCCTGCAGGACTTTGAATTTATTTTGCGCTGCGACGTAATCTGCTTTCAATTTATCCAATTCCGCTTTGGATTTACTCAAATCATTTTTCAAACCGTCGCGGTCTAATTCTAATTGGTTTTTAGCTTTCAGCAAATCGGCATTTTCGTCTGCTAAATTTCTGTTTTCTTTTTTGGAATCGGCATATTTACTTTCTAAATCATTGTATATTTTCTTGGATACACAAGAAGTTGAAAGCGCCAGAATTAATAATCCGATGGAAACTCTTTTAATCATTTTGTTGGTATTTATATTGTTTCTAATGTTGTTTTGAATACAAAAATTCAAAATGTATTCGAATGAGCCCAATATTGGTGAAAATCCTTTTCTCCAGTTTTTTAACGAGAGAAAAGATTGTAATCTCGTCTTTAGTACGAGACGGGAAATAGCTCCTGAAAACGTTATTCTATTTCTACCAAAATCGGGCAATGGTCTGAATGCACGGCATCTGATAAAATAACGGCTCTTTTCAATTTATGTTTTAAAGAATCGCTGACTAAATTGTAATCGATGCGCCAACCTTTGTTGTTTCCTCTGGCTCCGGCGCGGTAACTCCACCATGTATATTGGTGCGGCTCACTGTTGAAATGGCGAAAACTATCCACAAATCCGGACTTCATGAATCCGTCGAGCCAAGTTCTTTCCTGTGGTAAAAATCCAGAAACATTTTTGTTTCGGACAGGATCGTGAATGTCGATTGCCTCATGGCAAATGTTGTAATCCCCGCAAATAATTAGGTTTGGTGTTTCTTTTTTGAGTTCGTCAATGTAGTTTTGAAAATCGTCCATAAACGTGAATTTATGGTCCAATCGATCGATATTTGTCCCCGATGGCAAGTACAAACTCATTACAGAAAATCCATCAAAATCAGCGCGGAGGTTTCTTCCCTCAAAATCCATGTGATGAATTCCCGTGCCATGAACGACATTATTGGGTTTGATCTTAGAAAGTATAGCCACTCCGCTATACCCTTTTTTGGTTGCAGAATAATAATATTGATACGGATATCCCGCTTTTGCAATATCTTCGACCGGAATTTGATCTTCGGTTGCTTTAATTTCCTGAAGACAAATAATATCGGGATTTGCGTGTTGCAACCAGTCGATAAATCCTTTAGAAATGGCTGCTCTGATTCCGTTTACGTTGTATGAAATTATTCTCATTAAAGTATTTTTTGATTTCCAAATGTAACAAAAAAGTAGAAGTTTGATGGAGAAAAATAGAGAAAATGGAGTTTTTTGCTATCTTTGTTTCTTGCTCTAAAAAAACAAAAAATACATGGGTTTAGTAACCGCGAAAGAAGTTGCAAAAGCAATAAATGCTGATAAGTACGGGGTTTTAGGTACTTTTTCCGGCTGGATGCTGATGAAGGTGCTAAAAATCTCCACTTTAAACAAAGTATACGATAGAAATAAACATTTAACGGAAGTTGATTTCCTGAATGGCATTCTTGATGATTTACAAATAAAATTCGAAATTCCCGAAGAGGATTTAAAACGTTTGCCAAAGGAAGGTGCTTATATCACGATTTCAAATCATCCATTGGGAGGAATTGATGGGGTTTTGTTATTGAAATTGATGCTGGAAAGAGAACCAAATTTCAAAATTATCGCCAATTTTCTTTTGCATCGCATTGAGCCGCTCAAGAAATACATCATGCCGGTAAATCCTTTTGAAAATCACAAGGATACAAAATCGAGTGTGGTAGGATTAAAAGAAACGTTTCGTCATTTGAGTGATGGCAAACCGTTAGGTATTTTCCCTGCAGGTGAAGTTTCTACTTACAAAGACGGGAAATTAATGGTGGATAAACCTTGGGAAGAAGGCGCCATCAAAGTCATTAGAAAAGCCCAAGTTCCTGTTGTTCCAATCTATTTTCACGCTAAAAACAGTCGGTTATTTTATTTGCTTTCTAAAATTAGCGGGACTTTTAGAACGGCAAAACTGCCGTCGGAAGTGTTTAGTCAAAAACATCGTGTGATTAAAGTGCGCATTGGAAAACCAATTTCAGTAAGCGAACAAAACGAGCACAAGACTCTAGAGGAATACTCTGAATTTCTAAGAAAAAAAACATACATGTTGGCCAATCCTTTCGAGAAAGAAATTCCTTTTTTGCCAACGCCTACTTTAAAAATTCCTAAAAGCCCAAAAACAATTGTCACTGCTGCCAGTCAAGACAAAATGACCAAAGAAGTGGATGCTTTGCGAAGTACAGATTGTCGCCTTTTACAAAGTAAAAATTACGAAGTGTTTCTTGCAGAAGCAAAAAAAATACCAAATATCCTTCATGAAATAGGCCGTCTTCGAGAAATAACTTTTAGAGAAGTAGGCGAAGGAACGAATGAATCTATTGATTTAGACAAGCACGATCAATATTACCATCACTTATTTTTATGGGATAATGAAGCTAATAAAATTGCTGGTGCGTACCGAATGGGATTGGGTTCAGAAATTTATCCAAAATATGGTATAAATGGTTTTTACCTCAACGATTTATTCCGATTTGAACCAGAATTGCATGATATGATGCACAAATCCATAGAAATGGGAAGAGCTTTTATCATCAAAGAATACCAGCAGAAACCAATGCCGCTTTTCCTGCTTTGGAAAGGAATTATGCACACAACTTTACGTTATCCAGAACATAAATTTTTATTGGGCGGCGTTAGTATCAGCAATCAATTTTCAGATTTTTCTAAATCGCTGATGATTGAATTCATGAAATCCAATTATTACGATCCATATATTGCACAATACATTCACCCGAAGAAAGCGTATAAAGTTAAACTAAAAGATGCCGATAAGGATTTCATTTTTGATGAAGCCGAATCCGATTTGAATAAGTTTGATAAAATTATAGATGAACTGGAACCGGGAAGTTTGCGTTTACCCGTTTTGATTAAAAAATACATCAAACAGAATGCAAAAGTAGTAGCGTTTAATGTAGATCCGCTTTTTAATAATGCCGTTGACGGATTAATGTACATCCGAATTGCAGATATTCCGGAAAGCACCATGAAACCCGTAATGGAAGAGTTTCAGAAAGAACTAGAACGAAAATTAGCAGATAAAGAAGATTAATTTCAGCATGAAATGAAATAATTTTCACGAATTCCACAAATTTGCACAAAATTAATTCGTGGCTATTAATGAAATTCTTGGCAAATAAAATTTAGAGACAATGAAAAATCCCGTCTCGTCTTTTAGGACGAGACGGGATTTTTCATGTTTTAAAACCAAGCTTTTTTACCAACTTGATACGTTTGGTAAAACTCTTCATCAGATTTTGTTAGATAAATTATTCCTTCAATAATACCTAATATATACGTCACCGTTCCACAGGTAAAAAGACTTATCACCAACCAGATAATCCCTTCAGTGGTATATCCCAAAAGGAATTTATGGATTGCTAAAGGACCTAAAAGTATCGCTAAAATTCCAGCAGGCAGTTTTTTATTATCCTGACGAACCGGCCGCGGATTATTCCATTCTTCAATTTTCGAGTTTTCCATAAATTGCAGTTATAAGGTTGTTTTTCAGTGGTTAAAAATATAAATTTTATTGAAACGCGGCGTCAATTGGTTCCCAAAGTTCGATTTTGTTTCCTTCGGAATCTACTATCCAACCAAATTTTCCATACTCATAAGTCTCCATATTACCCACAATTGTTACACCTTCATCCGATAATTTTTTTAACAAACCTTCTAAATCATGTACTCGGAAGTTTTGCATGAACGGTTTTTCGCTTGGCGCAAAATAAGTGGTGTCCTCCGCAAATGGCGACCACTGGGTTGAACAGTCATTTCCTTCTTTATCCTTCCACCAAAAAGTAGAACCATAATCATCGGTTTTTAAACCCAAATGTTTCCCGTACCAAGCCACCAATTCTTTAGAGTTTTTTGATTTAAAAAAGAAACCGCCAATTCCGGTAACGCGTTGTTCAAGCGCTTCAACTTTGGCTTGACCAAAATATTTTGCTTTTATTTTATCAACAATAATCTGTGCCAATCGCTCATGACTTTCGAAAGTCCAACCGGCAATATGCGGTGTCAAAATCACATTCTTGGCTTTCAACAAATATTGAAAAGCCTCCGGTGTGTGTTTATCTTTAAACAGCGTTTCGAAAGATAGTTTTTCATATTCCAGAACATCCAAACCAGCACCGAGAATTTTCCCGGATTGCATGGCTGCAACCAAATCGGCAGTGACAATATTCTTGCCCCGAGATGTATTTATAATCCAAAACGACTTGGTAAATCCCTTAATAAAATCAGCATCTACCATTTTATCAGTATCCGGAGTCCAAGGGATATGCAGGCTTACTACATCTGCTTTTTGCTGCAATTCTTGTAAAGAAACCTGTTTTGCATTGGCGTCACCCACATTTTCCTGAATATCATAACAAAGCACTTCCACATCAAAACCACGGAGTTTTTTCGCAAATGATTTTCCCATGTTTCCGTAACCAATAATCCCTACCGTTTTTCCGTCGAGTTCATGGCCGCGGTTGCTTTCCCGGTTCCAGTGTCCCTCTCGTATCTCGCGATCAGCTTCGTTCAATTTATTAAAAAGAGATAAAATCATCCCTAAAGTATGTTCGGCAACGGCATTTCTATTTCCTTCGGGAGCAGCGATAAGCGTAATATTTTTGGATGTTGCATAATCACAATCGATACTTTCTAATCCGGCTCCAACTCGAGCGATGAATTGCAAATTAGTGGCTTTGTCCAAAAAAGTTTTATCAATCTTAAATCGGCTTCGAATCACGATTCCATGATAATCCTGAATTTTGGCCTCAATTTCTTCTTTTGAAGAGGAAAAATCACTGTGATTTATAAATCCAGATTGCTGCAACTGATCCCAAAGTATGGGATGATTACTGTCTATATGAAGGATTTTGATATCCATAATTGTTCGGTTTTTGATTCTTCAAATTAACAAAAAAATTACGGTTTATTGATTTATCGGAGGAAATTAGCTCGTAAAATCGTAAATTAGCGTTTTATAATTTTTTTTTCTAAATCTTATTTTTAGAATAAATTAAAATCCAAAAATGAAATTGACAAAAACCTTCAAAGCTTTTTTTGAAAGCGAAAAATCAGGCGGACTCTTATTACTATTCGTTACCATAATTTCCATGCTATTGGCCAATTCATCCGTTCAAGATGAATACATTGCTTTTTGGGGAACTAATATTGGAAGCCATTCCATTACACACTGGATTAATGACGGCTTAATGGCTATTTTCTTTCTGCTCATTGGTTTAGAATTAGAACGCGAAATGTATCAAGGCGAATTATCTAGTATAAAAAACGCGGCATTGCCTATTTTTGGTGCCTTGGGAGGAATGGTTGTCCCGGCAGGAATCTTTTTATTATTAAATTTTGGAACTATCACACAAAACGGAGCGGGAATCCCTATGGCGACAGATATTGCTTTTGCAATTGGTATTTTGTCTCTTTTAGGAAATCGTGTTCCTACCTCGTTGAAAGTTTTCCTAACCGCACTTGCAGTAATTGATGATTTAGGCGCTATTATGGTAATTGCCATATTTTATACGGAAACCATTGCCTATATGAATTTGCTGATTGCTTTTGCCATCATGGGTGGTTTGTTTATCCTGAACCGAAGAAAAGTACACAGTCTTATTCCGTATTTAATTGGTGGTGCTGCAATGTGGTATTTCATGCTAAATTCAGGAGTTCACGCTACTGTAACCGGAGTATTATTAGCCTTTGTAATTCCGTTTGGTGACGGAGGCAAGAAGACATCTTCCTATCGATTACAGCATTTTTTACATTATCCGGTAGCGTTTTTCATCCTTCCGTTATTTGCCATAGCCAATACGTGTATTGCCATAAACTCCGATTGGCATGAGGGATTGAATCATCCCAACACGATTGGAATTATGTTAGGTCTTGTGGTAGGAAAGCCATTAGGAATTTGGTTATTTTCATTCCTTGCCGTGAGTTTAGGGATTTGTACGCTGCCAAGAGATTTAAAATGGAGCACTATTCTAGGTGCAGGAATGCTGGGTGGAATAGGATTTACAATGTCAATTTTTATCACATTGCTTGCCTTCAAAAACGATGGAGAAGAAGTAATTACATATTCAAAAATTGCGATTCTGGTCGCTTCCTTTATAGCAGGAACCATTGGTTTTTTATGGTTGAAATTTAATTTGAAACCTGCTAAAACAAAAAAACAATCTAATAGAACTTAACTATAATTCATTTCATAAAAAAAGCTTCGTTTAATCTCTTAAATGAAGCTTTTTTTATGTTAGTTTAAATTTTATTTAAAAACTAAAACCATTATATAGATTGTGTCTTTCTGTTTACTTATTTGTCCAATAATCTACTACGGTGACTTTATCCGGTGCCGGACTCAAAACAGCCACAAAAGCTTTGTGATCCGGATGAATCAAATATGCATCTCTATCGGCTTCACTTTTGAATGTTAGAGTAAAACAATGCGTCAGGCCATTATTCAAGTTTTCAGGACTGTTGTTAATTCCCCATTCATACGCTTTTATTAATTTAATTTTATGTTCCAAGTCTCCAAAAGCAGTTACCACTTTCTCAATTGCAGCGGCATCAGTTCCCGGTTTCCAACCAAACATTACTACATGCCTAAGCATTTGTTTTTGCTTATTTTGTTGGGCGTTTACAGTGTAACTTGAAATTAAAATAAGCGTTAATAGAAGAAGTTTTTTCATGGTAGTTTTTTCCAAATATAAGATTTATTTGAATGTTATAAACGAAAACGAAATATTGGCATTACGTAGTTTATGTGATGAACCTTTTGCTAAAAAAAATAATTACCGCTATACTACTTTAGAAAACTCGCTAACAATTTTATCCTCCGTTGGCCTTAAAGATACCAGATAAATAATCATCAGTATTCCAATAACCAGTAATTCAGGTTTTAAAAACAAAATAAGCAGTGCCGCAGATTCAAGAACAGACCAACGTATTATTGAAGCGGTTTGATAAATAGGCAGATTATCTTCTGGTTTTAATTTTGCGTTGACTTGTTTAAGTTGTGATTTAAATAAAAAACTGCTCAGGAAAAGTGCTAAAATTGGTATCGCAAAATATATCAAATCTGAAGAATCAATAGACGGAACATTTAGAATTTCAACCGAAAAATCTCCTACAAATAAATAAGCAACTATAGTTCCTGCACAAATACCAAGATGAATAATTTGAAGCACTTTAATTTTTTCGTTCATTTTTTTTATTTTTAAAGTTTAAGTGATCGCAGACTCAAATTCAAAGACATTTGCGCAGCATATATTACGAATGCTCTGTGAAGCACTGCATTTTTTGTCAAATATAAGATTTATTTTATAAAATGATTTCTCGTGTAAAGTATTATGCGCACAACTAATATATTGAATTCAGAATTAAAGATTTTCACGGCTTTACACTTTAAATTCTGTATGTCAAACACTTAACAATGTGTCAATGTTACAAATTTTAAAAAAAATTGTGTAAAAGTTATATTGTAAAGTATGCTGATATTTGTGTATGTGAAAATTAATTCACTCAATAAATACAAAAAAGATGAACACTGAAAAATCAATTGACATATTAAATTCGTTAATCCAAATCAACAACGATAGAATCCAAGGATACGAAACTGCTTCAAAAGAGGCTGATGAAACAGATTTGAAAACATTGTTTTCTCATTTTACTGAAACAAGTTTAAAATGTAAATCAGATCTTGTTGCGGAAGTAAAAAGATTAGGCGGAACACCAACTGAAGGAACAACTACATCAGGTAAATTGTTTAGAGTATGGATGGATATTAAATCTGCCATGACAGGTAGCGACAGAAAAGCGATAATCAATTCATGTGAATATGGAGAAGAGGCTGCACTTGAAACCTACGATGACGCATTAGCTCATGCTGAAGATTTATCTTCAGAACAAGTGATGATGATTAAAGAACAACATGCTGCTATAAAAGCAAACTACCAAAAAATAAAAGATTTAAGCAATCTTATGGCTTAAATTTTTGTTTGTTGTAACGGGCATCAGTCAAAATTAATTTTACTACCCAGTTGGTTATATTTATTTCAAGTAAAAAAATTGCTTAGCCATTAATCAAGATACTAAATATCAGAATCTTGATTAATGGCTAAGCAATTTCTATATGGGAAATTATTTTTGAACCTTTATAAATTGACTCGTCACAACAGCTGAAGTTTACGCAATATTAAACACTGGTTTGAGGAGCAGAACTAGCTCAAATTAAACTTATCCCTTGATTTGTTTCAATGACGTTTTGATTCCGCGTATCAAAGACGAACTGAATCCATGCATTTCCATTTCGTTCAATCCGGCTATGGTACAGCCTTGTGGCGTGGTCACACGGTCAATTAATTGTTCCGGGTGTACTTTTTCTTCTAATAGCATTTCGGCAGCACCTTTTACGGTTTGTGCTGAGATGGCTAAGGCGGTCTGCCAGTCAAATCCTATTTCGATTCCGGCTTGCATCGAAGCGCGAATGTAGCGCAATGCAAAAGCAGTTCCGCTTGCCGCCAAAACGGTTGCGGCATCCATCAGTTTTTCGTCAATAATAGGAGCAGTTCCCAAACTCTGAAAAAGGGAAACTACGTCTTGTCCCTTCTCTTTGTCTTTTTCGTGGAACGCAATACAAGTAGCTGATGCGCCAAACTGAGCCGCAATATTGGGCATTATTCGGATCGCACTATTAGCAGTGCCGATTTTGTTTTGTAAATTTTCTATGGATAAGCCGCTCACCGCCGAAGCAATGACTTTATTCGAAATTACAGGCAAAATTTCGGCTAAAACGGTATCTACTTGATATGGTTTTATGGTCAAAATAATGACATCGGCTTCCTGAATCTGGTGGATATTATTCGTGGAAACTGTAGCACCTAATTTTTCAAGGTACAGAATACTGGATGTGTTTCTTCGGGTTATAGTGACTTGATTTTCTGGTGAAAATTTTGATAATCCTAATGCGATAGAAACACCTAAGTTCCCGCCGCCAATGATGTGTACTTTCATGCTGGTTGTGGTTTTTCCTCTCCCTAACAGTATCCAAATGAAAGTAAGTTGTTAAAGAAAAGTGTTGGTTGTGTAGTTATAGTTAGTTGTTTTAGTTATTCTGTTTGAATTTTAATATGGATTTTATTCTCTATCTTCTTTATTCTATTCTCTTGCTTCTATTTTAAAACCCTAAAATCATTTTTGCTATCGAAAAATAAATTAGAATTCCACAAATATCATTACTTGTTGTGATGAACGGTCCGGTCGCCAAAGCGGGGTCAATACCAAATTTATCCAACAGTAACGGAACAAAAGTTCCTATTAATGAAGCAATAATAATTACCGACATCAATGCTATAGTAACAATAACTCCAATGATCAATTCGACATTCAACAGAAAATGACTTCCTAAAAACAATATCGTAGCCAAAATCAGTCCGTTTAATAAACTTAGTGACACTTCTTTGACCAATCTATTAAACAAGGATCCGCTCAAGGTATTGTTTGCCAAACCCTGTACAATAATTGCGGAGGATTGCACCCCAACATTTCCTGCCATTGCAGCAATAAGCGGCGTGAAAAAGAATAAGTTTCCATGCAGAAGCATTGCTCCTTCAAATAATCCGAGCACTTTTACGGAGATAAAACCACCCAAAAGAGCCAAAACTAGCCAAGGCAACCGTGCTTTAGTATGTTCGAAAATACTGTCATCCGCTTCAACGTCTTGCGAGATACCCGCTGCCAACTGGTAATCCTCATCCGCTTCATCCTTGATAACATCCACAATATCATCAATGGTAATTCTTCCTACTAATCGTCCCATTTCATCTACGACAGGAATTGCTTCTAAATCGTATTTTTGCATGATTCGGGCAACCTCAACATCTTCGGTATCTACTTTTACCGAGTTTAATTTTCGAATGTAAACATCACTAACTGGTGTTCTCGAAGAAGTGGTCAATAAATCCTTCAGAGACAAACGCCCTTTCAGTCGGTCTTCATCATCCACCACATAAATCGAATGTACTCTGGAGATATTTTCGGCTTGAATGCGCATCT
This sequence comes from Flavobacterium sp. CAN_S2, assembly GCF_015752255.1. Lineage (NCBI taxonomy): Bacteria > Pseudomonadati > Bacteroidota > Flavobacteriia > Flavobacteriales > Flavobacteriaceae > Flavobacterium > Flavobacterium sp. CAN_S2. Next base: position 1,367,758 of record NZ_JADOVA010000001.1, on the reverse strand, counting down.
CTTTTACGCAAGTGAGTACATTCCAATTTTCATTGACTTTAACCAATTCCTTGTGCATGATTCCACCTGCGGTATCTTCGTCATAACGCAATAAGTCAACAATATCTTTGGCGTGCTCAACATCCTGAAGTTCTGATATTACTTCAGCTTTCAAATCTTTGGAAAGCTCCGCAATAATATCGGCTGCATCATTTGTTTCCAGCTCATCTAATTCTTCCGCAATCTCTTTTGGCGAAAGCCTGCTTAATATATTTTCCCGCAAATCATCTTCTAGTTCCAGAAGGATTTCGGCAGTTTTTTCACTGTCTAAAACTTTAAAAATATAGGTCGCTTCATTAAAATCAAGCTCATCAAGAATTTCAGCAATATCAGCATGGTGCATATCATTCAATAACACTTCCAGTTGCTGGTCGTTTTTATTTTGAATGAGCTGCTCTAATTCTTGTATTAATTCTTTGCTGATTTTAAACTCCATCGGCTTCTATTTTTTGGGTGAGTTCTATGAACTGTTCTACATTTAATTGTTCTGGTCGAAGATTAAAAATTTCATCTTCTCTCAAACTATCCGACAAATTTAAGGTTTTCAAACTGTTTCGTAACGTTTTGCGTCGTTGTTGAAAAGCAGTTTTTACTACCGTAAAAAACAATTTTTCGCCGCAAGGCAAGCTGTAATCTTTCTTCCTGCGCAAACGTAAAACACCTGATTTCACCTTTGGTGGCGGAATAAAAACATTTTCATCTACCGTAAATAAATATTCCGCATCATAAAAAGCCTGAACCAAAACTGACAGAATTCCATAAGCTTTTGTTCCTTTTTTTTCACAAATACGTTGCGCTACTTCTTTCTGGAACATCCCTGCAAATTCGGGAATCTGGTCACGGTATTCCAAAGTTCTGAACACAATTTGAGTCGAAATATTATACGGAAAATTCCCAATTATAGCGAATTGTTTCCCTTCAAAAGTTTCATTAATATCATACTTCAAAAAATCTTTAGAAATGATTCTGTCTTTTAATTTTGGATAATTTTGGTCCAAATACGTCACTGATTCCGTATCGATTTCAATAACGTAGGTATTCACCGGTTTATCCAACAAATATTTTGTTAAAACTCCCATTCCCGGACCTATCTCTAATACATCATCATAGCCTTCTAAATTCAACGTATCAGCAATGTCTTTTGCAATGCTTTCGTCTTTCAAGAAGTGTTGTCCGAGGTGTTTTTTGGCTGTTACTTTTTCCATGTTGTCATTGCGAGGCACGAAGCAATCTCGCTTTATTTTAGATTTATTTTGGCACTTAGGCACAAAGTGTATTTTATTTCAAATTGGAGATCGCAAATTGTGATTTCAAGATTTATTATTTGCAGACGGAACACTCACAACTAAATATAATTGCTTTATTCCTTACAATGACTCTAATAATCAGCAATAAGTTCCAATTCCGTTCTAAAAGCCAGCATTTTATCTCCAAATAATTTTAATCCTTCTTCCCGAAAACTAGGTGCGTCTTCCTGATAATATTTCTCCAAAGTTTCTTTGCTGTCCGTTGAATATTGAACGGAATACGTAACTCCTCCCATTTCCTCTTCAATTAAAACTCGTACCATTCGTGCTGAAGAGAATTTTCCCGTAGCCAAAATTTCAGGAATGTGCTTGTGTTGCATCCAGATCATCCATTGATCGTGAACGCTTTCGTGTATGTTTGTGGTAACGTTGTATAGTATCATTTTTTTTAGATTATTAGACTTTTAGATTATTAGACTTTTTCAAAAAATCCAAGAATCTAAACAATCTGTTTTATAAATTAGTATCTCCTCGCAATTGTCTGAATTTCTTTCTTGCTTCTACAAAATAAATACTGTCCTGATGATTGAACAATACCTTTTCATATAGTGGCTTCGCTTTTTCAGGCAACAATTGCTCGTTATAAATTTCTGCCGAAAAATACAACGCTTCATCTATGTAAATTCCGTCGCTGTGCTGGTCAATAATGGTTTGGTATTGGCTTAAAGCCAAAGCAAAATCACCTTTATTTTCATATATTTTTCCTAATCGCAGCAAGGTCACGGCCTCTATTTCCTGTCCCTTGTGATTTTTCAAAATCGATTGAAACTGTGTTACCGCTTCCTGATTCCTGTTTTGATATAATAGATAATCACCTTTAGCAAATTGCTTCAAAGCCGTTTGTGTTGAATCGGCTACGGTATTGTCATTTATTAACAGAAAATATTCCAAAGCATCATTCGCAATCAACTGCGTATTGGCTGATTTCAATTCCTTAAATTGCTTCAATGCCCAAGCAAAATCGGTTTTGAAATAACTAGTCTTTGCGGCTTTCAAACTCGCTTCATGAGCCATTACATCATTCTTCAAATCCAATTCTATCTGCGAATAATATATCAAAGCCTGATTGAATTTTTCCTCGAAAAGCAAAATATCTGCCAGTTCCATTTTGGCATTGGCTATATCATAATCATTCAATTGCAATCCCAATGCTTTCTTGACTATTGCCTTTCCTTCTTCTGGATTTTTTAAATTAAATGCCGTGAAATGTGCCTGAATCAGCTGCAAAGATAAGGTAAAAGGACTTATTTCAAATTGTTTCAACAAACCGTCTAGTTCTGTGCTGATGACTGCAAAATCATTTTGGGATGCTTTTTTAATTTTCATGGACATCAAATAGGAATTTGCCTGTATCAGCAATTCTAAATCCTGTGTGTTTTCCAATACAAATCCTAAAATTTCCTTAGCCGCTTCATCATTCTCCTCATCAATTGCGAGTTGCCCCAAATTCACAATATTAGCAAGTGATTCCGGATTGCGTTTGTAAATGGCTTTTTCCTGGATAAATGCTTTTTCGAACTCTTTTTGCTGTACATAAAACCAACTCAAATAATGATTCCAAAAAATATCTTGATTTTTCTGTGTTCTAACAATTAATGCTTTGCGCAACAATTCATTGAAATTTGCATCGCCTTCGTCCACCATAAAACGAACTAGCTGATTTTGGATTCTAATGGAATTTTGAGGATTCGCAAACGCTTCGTCCAAAAAAGTGGAAATCATCATTTCCATATTAGACAATTGTCCGTAAAGCAATCCTATTTGATAATTAAAATTGAAATTTGGTTCTAATGCCGAAGCGGTTTGGTAGGATTTTAACGCGTAATCGAGCAACACTTTTCGCTCAAAAGAATTTGAAATTCCATAGACTTCATTTGGATTTTTTTTGATTCGTTCCAAAGCCTGTTCGTAGTACATCTTGGCTTTGTCATCATTTTTTTGCAACTGAAAATTATAGCCCAATTCCACCAGAAGATTCCCTTGATTGTACTTGTTGAATCGTTCTTGAATGGCTTTTTCAGCACTTTCAAACTGCTGCAATTGCTGCGAACAATCTATTATTCTTAAAAAATATTGGGAGTTCAACGGAATTTCTTTCAGCAATTCTTCATAGCTGATTTTTGCTTTTTCAAAATCACCTTTATCATAATAATACTGCGCTAACTGTTCGTTTTGAGAAAAACAAAACAATGAAAAAAACAGGGTAATATGTAGAAAAATATTTTTCATCTTAAAAGTGTTCAGTATTCAGTGTTCAGTTTGCCAAACGGTGCATTGTCCAAAAAGCTAACTGAACACCGATCACTGAGGACTGAACACTAATTAATCTATAATATCAAATCCGCAATACGGACGCAATACTTCCGGAATTACGATTCCTTCCGGAGTTTGGTAATTTTCTAAAATTCCAGCCAAAACTCTTGGCAAAGCCAACGCGCTTCCGTTTAAGGTGTGTGCCAATTGGTTTTTTCCGTCTTTATCTTTGAAACGTAATTTCAAACGATTGGCTTGAAAAGTCTCAAAGTTAGAAACCGAACTAATTTCTAACCAACGATCCTGCGCCGTAGAAAACACTTCGAAATCATACGTCAAAGCCGATGTGAAACCCATATCGCCACCACAAAGTCGCAATATTCTGTATGGTAATTTCAATTCTTGTAAAATACTTTTCACGTGTTCCACCATTCCGTCCAAAGCTTCGTATGATTTATCAGGATGTTCTACACGAACAATTTCCACTTTGTCAAATTGATGCAAACGGTTCAATCCGCGTACATGCGCTCCATAAGAACCTGCTTCACGACGGAAACAAGGCGTATACGCCGTAGTTAAAACTGGCAATTCATTTTCATTAAGAATTACATCACGAAACAAATTCGTTACTGGAACTTCAGCCGTTGGAATTAGGTATAAATCATCGGTTTTATCATGGTACATTTGCCCTTCTTTGTCCGGCAATTGTCCTGTTCCATAAGCCGAAGCTTCATTTACCATGTGCGGAACCTGAACTTCGTTGTAACCGGCAGCGGTATTTTTATCCAAAAAATAATTGATCAAGGCGCGTTGTAAACGTGCTCCTTTTCCTTTATAAACCGGGAATCCAGCACCCGTGATTTTTACCCCAAGTTCAAAATCAATAATGTCGTATTTTTTTACCAATTCCCAATGTGGTTGCGCTCCTTCATGCAAAACTGGAATCTCCCCTTCTTCAAAAACGTTTAGGTTTTCCTCCGGTGTTTTTCCAACAGGAACAATATCAGCAGGAAGATTGGGTAAGGTATATAGTTTCTCTAAAAGTTCAGCGGCAAGTGCATCAGCAGTTTCCGCTAAAGCTTTGCTTTTCTCTTTGTTTAAAACGGTTTTTTCTTTTAAGATAGCTGCTTTAGATTTCTCACCCGCTTTCATTAATTCGCCAATATCTTTGGATAATTTATTAGATTCGGATAAAATGCTGTCTAGCTCCACTTGCGTAGCGCGACGTTTTTCGTCCAGTTGTACCACTTCTTCAACAACACTTGTAGCATCGATGTTTCTCTTTGCTAAAGCGGTGATTACTTTTTCCTGATTCTCTCTAATAAATGCGATTTGTAACATAGCTTGATTTTTTTAACGCTAACTTTTATAATAATGGAAGCAAATTTAAGGAAATGTTTGGGACTTATAAGACAAAGTTTTGAGGAAAAGGAGAATATCCTAATTCAAATGCAATGGGCTTTTTTTAAACACATAGAATCATAGAAAAATTAGGACTAAGAAGAATTTAATAGCATTTCATTTTTACATAGCTATGCATTCTAGCTAAAAATGAAATGCCTTTTTAATAAACTCAAAACTATGTTTCTATGTTTTTAAAAAATAAATTTGCTATTCTCTTGTAATTTCGTGCCCCACAAATTCTTCTAAAGCTGAAAACATGTCGTCTACAGAAAGCACTTCGAAATCTGGGTGTGTTTTTAAAAAAGTAGCATTCAACGTAACTAGGTTTTCATCTATTTCGAAAAAAGTGTCGTTGTTGAGCAAATCTCTGATGGGATTTACGCCTTCCAGTTTCCCTTTCAGGAACTTATTCAGCTTGACGCTGCTCATTAATCTTACTTTTTTGGATTGCTGTTGGAACAATTCCAAATGCTTTTCGGCGCCAATCAAAGCCAAACCTTCCTCTATTAATTCGTTCAGCTCTTTATCCCAACCCGAATTGTGTACAAACTGAGCAAAATTTCCCTCAGTATATTGTGATGTATAATAATCTAAATAATAACTCATTATAGCATCTTCGTGAATCAAATCATCATTCACGCCTTCCTCACGCATCAAGTTGATTACCGAAATATTAGAGTGAATTACATCTTGGAGATTTTCACTGTTAAAGGCTGTTTCTGAAATAATTATTCTACCGAATTCCATTTGTTTTGTATTTGAATATGTGTTGCAAATTTCGGGTAAATAAAAACAGAAATGAAATACAATGCGATTTATATGCTATCAGATTCATTACTATTCTTTTTCTGATTCATTTTTGTAACCAAAGCTTTCAAACGTGCTACTTTTTCTTTTTCTTCTTCTTGAAGTTTAGTCTTTTTCCGATTTAGCAATTTGGTATGCAAAGCCTTGTTTTTGGTATTTTTTTCGGGTCCTTTTGCCATGGTTTATAAGCTAATGTATTTATATTTACAAATATAAAAAAACAGATGTTTACAATTAGATAAAATCAACTCTATCAAATAACAACATCGCTTATTGAAACTGATTACTACTTAGCAATTTCACAAATAGTTGGGCAATTTACTATTCACTTAATAATACTCAAATTCATACTTATTCTTTTTCATGTCCCCAAAATCAAAATCAATTTTATTTTTAATTGCCTTTTTTTGGAGCTTATTGTACTTGTAAGAAAGAACCGTGTCGTTATTATAAGTCCCTTTTAATTCTCTTAAATATCCATTCTTTGTATATTTATAAATTTCAATATATGGTTTACTAAAATCTGGACTACCAGAAATTATTTTTATTTTTCTTCTTAACTTATCGTAATAAATAGTATCTACATATACTCTTCCCTTGTTATAGTCCGGCTGCTTTGAAGCAATCATTCCCCATGTCATCGTTTTTTCAACTTTCATATCCTTAAAATATAGATGGTTACGAATAAATCGTGTTGCTGAATCTTCTTCAAATTTAGTTTCAGTTATTAATCTATTATTACTATCATATTCAAATTTCGAAAATTGTCGCAGAACACAAGTGTCTTGTTTTTGAAAATAATCACAATCAATTTCAAGAATTTTCAGTCCATTTTCATACTCTGATTTAGTAATTCGATTAGCTCTTTCATTTCCGAAATTTTGTTCTAAAAGTTTATTTCCTTCCCTATCAAACTCTGCAGTTCTGTTTTTACTTAGAATACCATCTTGATTAGAAAATTCAGTAATTGATTTGATTTTGGACGAACATCCTAGTAGAACAGATAAAAAAATTAATAAAATTATATTTTTTTTCATGACTTGAATTTTAGCTTTGAATCAAAAATAAGTAATTATTTACATAAAAACGGTTTGACACCCCATATTCTTAGCCCTGATAGCAATGAAAATCCTTTTACTTTTTTCTTTAAAAAGTAAAAGATTGCAATGGATAGCGGGAAATAGCTTCAAATAAAAATTCTATTGCTTATTTTTGCAGCTCGTTCTGAATTAATTTCAGAATCTAAAAATAATTTTATGATACAGAATCCAAAAAGATATACGATTACAGCGGCATTACCTTATACGAACGGACCGATTCACATTGGCCATTTGGCGGGTGTTTACGTGCCTTCGGACATATATTCCAGATACTTAAGATTGCAGGGAAGAGACGTTTTGTTTGTTTGCGGAAGTGACGAACACGGCGTGGCGATTTCGATGAAAGCCAAAAAAGAAGGCATTACGCCACAGGAAGTAATCGACAAATATGATGGAATCATTCGTAAATCGTTCTCGGATTTTGGAATTTCGTTTGATAATTATTCCAGAACTTCGGCGAAAATTCATCATGATACGGCTTCCGAATTTTTTAGAAAACTGTATGAACAAGGCGATTTTATTGAAGAAGTGACCGAGCAATTGTATGATGCAAAAGCAGATCAATTCTTGGCTGACCGTTTTGTGGTGGGAACTTGCCCAAAATGCGGTAACGAAGAAGCCTACGGTGATCAATGTGAAAAATGTGGTTCGACGCTGAATGCTACGGATTTAATCAACCCAAAATCGACAATAACGGGAGAAACTCCTATTTTGAAATCTACGAAACACTGGTTTTTGCCTTTGGATCGTTATGAAGATTTCTTGAGAGAATGGATTCTCGTGGGACATAAAAATGACTGGAAACCGAATGTTTACGGTCAAGTAAAATCATGGATTGACGGTGGTTTAGAACCTCGTGCGGTAACTCGTGACTTGGATTGGGGAATTGATGTTCCCGTTGAAGGTGCCGAAGGAAAAAAATTATACGTCTGGTTTGATGCGCCGATTGGCTATATTTCATCTACGAAAGAATGGGCTTTGCGCGAAGGAAAAGATTGGGAACCTTATTGGAAAGATAAAGACACGAAACTGGTTCACTTTATTGGGAAAGACAATATTGTTTTTCATTGCATTATTTTTCCTGCGATGTTGAAAGCCGAAGGAAGTTATATTTTACCAGACAATGTGCCTGCGAACGAGTTCTTGAATTTGGAAGGAAACAAACTTTCGACTTCTAAAAACTGGGCAGTTTGGTTGCATGAATATTTAGAAGAATTTCCGAATCAGCAAGATGTTTTGCGTTATGCGTTGACATCAAATGCACCGGAAACAAAGGATAATGATTTTACGTGGAAAGATTTTCAGGCGAGAAATAATAATGAATTGGTAGCGATTTACGGGAATTTCATTAATCGTGTAGTGGTATTAACCAATAAATATTACAACGGAATTGTACCTCAACCTAACGAACTTTCGGAAGTTGACGAAGCGACTTTGACTGAATTGAAAGCGTATCCAGCGGTTATTTCAAGTTCTTTAGAGCGTTACAGATTCCGTGAAGCGTTGAGCGAATTGATGAATGTGGCTCGTTTAGGAAATAAATATTTAGCTGATGAAGAGCCCTGGAAAGTGATAAAAGACAATCCGGAACGTGTACAAACACAAATGTATGTGGCGTTGCAAATTGCAGCTGCGTTGAGTTCACTTTGCGAACCGTTCCTACCCTTTACCGCAAAAAAATTATCAAGAATTCTAAAAATAGAAAGTCCGTTGAATTGGAATACTATTGCTCAAAATTCTGATTTAATTCCGGCTGGACACCAAATTGGGGAAGCTGAATTATTGTTTGCTAAAATTGAAGACGAAGAAATCCAAAAACAAATAGACAAATTGGAAGCAACTAAAACGGCTAACAAAGCAGAAAATAAAGTTGCAGAACCACAGAAAGAAGCGATTCAATTTGAGGATTTTGCCAAAATGGATATCCGAGTAGGAACAATCTTGGAAGCTGAAAAAATGCCGAAAGCCAACAAGCTTTTGATCTTAAAAGTAGACACCGGAATTGATGTTCGCACAATCGTTTCTGGAATTGCCGAAAGTTTCAAACCAGAAGATATCGTAGGGAAAAAAGTTACTGTCTTAGTGAATTTGGCTCCGAGAAACCTTCGTGGCGTAGAAAGTCAAGGAATGATTTTAATGACAACAAACGCTGAAGGGAAACTGGTTTTTGTAAATCCGGATACAGATGGCGTTGCCAATGGAGAGACGATAAATTAAAAAACCAATCACGGACACACCAATTTAAAAAACATGTTTAAAAAAAATATTCTTATAGCGTTCCTCTTAATAAACGCTGTTTCTTTTTCTCAGGAAATTGTGAATTCAATACCTATTGAATTAAAGAGAGACAGTCAGGTTTTTCAGTCTGTTGATGAGACTTCAAAAGAATTAACGTTGTTTATTGCAGATAAGTTGAAAACTAAAGCAATTCGGTTGGACGCTAAAATGAATATTATTGATTCTTTATCAGCTTCAAAGTCTGAAAAAAATCAAACTAAAATCATTGGCAACATCACCGGAGTACATAAAACAACTTTGTTTTTCGGATCATCAAATCCAAAAAAAATTACTTCACAATCATTCGACTTTGGCAGTAAAGCTATTATTGACAAAACTTTTGACTTAGATATAAAAGATGAAATATATCTTGAAAAATTCTCGGTCAATAATACATTTATAATTTTACACTTGGTAAAGAGCACTAATGCTTTTAAATTGTACGTGTTTGATTCCGCAGGTAATTACGATGTTAAAAATATTGCCACAAATGAATTGAAATTCTACCACAGATCTAATTTATACGACACTTTTGCTGATGATTTTCTTCCTTTTGAGCCATCTTTTTCCTTACAAAAAATAAGCCCTGAAAGCCCAACTTCACTAACAGATTCTGCAAAAAAGAGGAAATGTTATTATGACAAAAAGAAAATTATAATTACCATAGACACCAATAATAATTTCACACAACTTATTAACATTGATTTAGAGAAATATATTGCAACAGGAAAAATCATCAAAAACACTCCATATAAGTCATTCAATACAACTGAATTAAATTCAAATTCATTTTTAATGGAGGACAATTTATATCAAATAAAAACATCTTCAACTAAATCCATTTTATCTATAAAAGATTTGGAGGATAATTTGATAAAAGAATATGAAATTTCAGCCAACAAGAGCATTGATTTCAAAAATTCAGATATAATCCAACAAAACGGAAGCGCAAAAAGCACAAAAACAATAGACGAAACTGGACCATTCATTCGAAAAATCAACAACTTAAATCTTGGAGTATCTTTATACAAAATAAATGATAAGTATTTTACAACATTAGGAAGCGTCTCTGAAGTAAGAGATAGCGGGCCTGCTGTAGGTGGAATGTTTGGTGTTGTTGGCGTATTAATGTATTATGCCTTAAGCAATCCGACACTAGAAAATTTTAATGCTTACGCAAACAGAAAAGTTGTTTATTTCAATAGTTTATTAGACAAAAACGGGAACCATGTCAAAGAAGATTTAAAACCACTTGCATTTGACAAAATTCAGTCTTTTATGATGGACAAAAAAGATATTACTTCTCAAACAATTTTTAAAATAAATGAATCTTACTATTTAGGATATTATGAAAATAAACTGCAAAAGTTTACCATTCTAAAATTCACAGATTAAAAAAACCTAATATGAGCCTAAAAGTAATTGCTTTTGACGCCGATGATACCTTATGGATCAACGAAACCTATTTTGATGAAACCGAAAAGAAATTCTGTGGTTTGATGGAAGATTATTTGTCACATCAGGGAATTTCCAAAGAATTATTTAAAGTTGAAATCGATAATTTAAAACTATACGGCTACGGAATCAAAGGCTATATTCTTTCTATGATCGAAGCCGCAATGAATATTTCTAACAATACGATTCCTATTGAAATCATTGAAAAAATCATTCAATACGGAAAAGAATTGTTGGAGAAACCGATAGTTTTATTGGATGGTGTCGAAGAAACTTTAGAAACTTTACACGGAAAATACAAATTAGTAGTTGCTACCAAAGGCGATTTATTAGACCAACGAAGAAAGTTACACAATTCAGGTTTAGGTCATTATTTTCATCATATCGAAGTGATGTCGGACAAGCAAGAAATTGATTATTCTGATTTGATTAAACGATTGGAAATACAGCCTGAAGAATTTTTCATGATTGGAAATTCATTAAAATCAGATGTATTACCTGTTTTAGCCATTGGCGGACACGCTGTTCATATTCCGTTTCATACGACTTGGGCACATGAAAAAATCGACCATAAAGTAGAACATGAAAACTTTAGTTCTTTCGAAAAAATAACAGAGGTTTTAAAAAGATTAGAATAATGTTCTGGCACACTAAAACGAAAATTCAATTGATGATAAATGACCTTTTTTACCATCTATTTGACAAAACAACCATTAAGGAAAGCTATTTTCGATAAAACACAGTCCGATTTTAAAATTAAAAAAGCAGTTTAAGCCATAATAACTCACAAAAAGCGCAGTAAAAATAAACATTACACAGCATTTTACACAATTAAAACCAATTGTTATATAATTTACTCTTTTACATTAAAACATTACTTTTTAGGTGTAATTTTGCAAAAAATTAAATTTTTATACAATGAAAAAAATCATACTTACATTAGTTTTTGCTTCAGCTATAACAACTCTGAGCGCACAAACAGAAACTGTAAAAAGTACAGGAACTGACTTTAACAAATGGTCTATCGAAATTGCAGGTGGTGTTAACAAACCACAACAACCAATGACTGCTGGTTATTTCACATCTACACCAAGTCCATTCGTTGCTGATCTTGGAGTTAGATATATGTTTAATAACAAATTTGGTTTGAAAGCTGATTTTGGAATGAACAGTTTCGAAGGAAAAAACAATTCAGTTGATTTTGATACTAAATATTACAGAGCCGACTTACAAGCTGTTGCTAACTTAGGAAGAATCATGAATTTTGAAACTTGGACTAATACACTTGGTTTAATTGGTCATGCTGGTTTTGGTTTAGCGCAATTAGAAGATCAAAACTCTGCTTTGAAAGACAGAATGGGTAACTTCATTGCTGGTGTAACAGGTCAAATCAAACTTTCAAACAGAATTGCTTTGACAGGAGATTTCACAACAATCTTTAATGCTACACAAGATGCTGCTTTTGATGGTGCTAGTATTCCAGCTGAAAGAGGATTTTCAGGAATTCTTTTTAATGGTACAGTAGGTTTAACAGTTTACTTAGGTAAAAACGAAAAACATGCTGACTGGGTAATTGACAATGAAGGTAGATTCGACGCAATTGACCAAAGATTCATGGCTATCGAAAATAAAATGCTAGACACTGATAAAGATGGTGTAGCTGATTATTTAGATGAAGAAGCTAATACACCTGCAGGTGCAATGGTTGATACTAAAGGAAAATCAGTTGACAAGAATAACAACAATGTTGCTGACGAAACTGAAGCATATATCTTGAAAAATTATGCAGGAAATACTGGTGACGGATCTATTATTTACAATAATGATTTAATCAAAAGTTTAATCAACGGTGGTTATGTTGCTGTTTATTTTGACTACAACAAATCAACTCCTACAAATGTTTCTACAGAAGGTACAGATTTCATCTTAACATATTTGAGAAACAATCCTTCTGCTTCAGTTGACATTATTGGTCACGCTGACGAATTAGGAAGATCTGAATACAATGATAAATTATCTACTGCAAGAGCAAATAATGTAAAAAACACTTTAGTAAAAGCTAATATCGATGCATCAAGATTGAATATAGTTGGTGCTGGTGAAGATACTTCAGTTGATAAAAATTCTGACGCTGCAAGAAAATTAGTTAGAAGAGTTACTTTCATAGTAAAATAATTCTTTCTCAATATTCTCTAAAAACCCTAAAGGAAATTTCTTTTAGGGTTTTTTTATGCCTTTATGTTTCCATTTGAAAACGTCATCTTATTTCTTTAAAATAAAAATTCGAAAAAACGGATTTATGATTTAAAAGATTAGCAGTACTTTTGAAAAACAAATAAAATTACGCATTTTGAAAACCCTTTTAGATATAGAAAACTGGCCTAGAAAAGAACATTTCCATTTTTTCAGACAATTTGAAGAACCTTTCTTTGGTGCCACTGTTGAAATTGATTGTAGCAAAGCTTACGCCAATGCAAAAACATTGAAAGCTTCTTTTTTCAGTTACTATTTACATAAAACATTGGTAGCAGTGAATGCGATTGAATCTTTTCGCTATCGGATTTCTGATGACCAAATATATATTTGTGACCAAATAAATGCTTCGGCAACTATTGGCCGTGCAGATGGTGCGTTTGGTTTTTCTTTAATTGAATACGACTCCGATTTTGCTGTTTTCAAAGGAATAGCTGCGACAGAGATTGCCCGTATTCAAACCACAACCGGACTTTTTACCCGAACATTTGATGAAGATAATGTTATTCACTTTTCGGCAATTCCGTGGCTCGATTTTACCTCTTTATCGCATGCCCGAAGTTTTACTTTTCCAGATAGTTGCCCAAAGATTTCGTTTGGAAAAATGAAAATTGCTGACAACGGCAAAAGAACCATGGCAATGTCAGTTCATGTTCATCACGGACTAATGGACGGCTTTCATCTGGGACAATTTGTGGATTATTTTCAGGAGTTAATGAATCGATAAAAAAGCTCAATTTTTGTTAAAAAAAAGTCCCGGCTTGCAGCTGAATTTCACTGCAAACCGGGACATACTATTGGAAACTAATTTTATTTTCCTAAAAGCATTATTTCATTTACCACAACTTCCGTGACATATCGCTTTTCTCCGTTTTTATCATCATAACTTCTATGGGTTAGTTTTCCTTCTATTGCTACTTCCTTTCCTTTTGTAACATATTTTTCTATGATTTCAGCTGTCTTTCCCCAAGCCACTAATTTATGCCATTGGGTTTCTTCTACTTTTTCTCCTTTGTCGTTTTTGTAGCTTTCGTTTGTAGCTAACGTAAAATTGGCCAACTTTTTTCCTCCATCAAATGATTTGATTTCCGGATCATTCCCAACGTGTCCAATTAACTGTACTTTGTTTCTTAATGTACTCATGGCGTGTAAAATTTAAATGTTAGTATATATAAGTTATTTGTTGAATTGTTATTTCAAATCAACACTGCAAAGATGCGATGACAATCAAAAACTATTCGGTTACTAACTATTTACTTTCGGTTGTAACTATTTGTAAACGTTTGTAAATGGGAAAAATTCGCTATATTTGATAAAAATAAAATTTTTATGCAAACCAAAATAAACAAAGTAGAGTTACGAAATCTGAAATTTGATGACTACAAAGAGTTGAAAAACTCCATGGTAGAATCGTATCCGGAAATGGTAGGTTCCTACTGGAGAGAACATCATATTGAAAAATTATTAAGCCTTTTTCCTGAAGGTCAATTGGTAATTTTGGTAGATGGAAAAGTAGTTGGCTCTGCTTTGTCTCTAATTGTTGACGAAAGTTTAGTAGACAAAAACCACAATTACTCTGATATAACTGGAAAATATACCTTCTCTACCCACAACCCAAAAGGAGATGTTTTATACGGAATAGATGTATTTATTCATCCAAATTATAGAGGACTGCGCCTTGGAAGACGATTGTATGATGCCCGAAAAGAATTGTGTGAACAATTAAATTTGAAAGCAATTGTGTTTGCCGGAAGAATTCCTAACTATGGGCAGCATGCAGCAACACTTACTCCAAAAATTTATATCGAGAAAGTAAAGAGAAAAGAATTACACGACTCCGTACTTTCATTCCAGTTGAGTAATGATTTTCACGTAATCCGAGTGATGAAAAACTACTTGGAAGGTGATACCGATTCAAAAGAATTTGCAGTTTTACTGGAATGGAACAATATTTATTACGACGAAAGTCCAAAATTAATAAACCTCAAAAAAAGCGTTATCCGCTTAGGACTTGTTCAATGGCAAATGCGTCAACTAAATAATCTGGAAGCTTTATTCGAACAATGCGAATTTTTTGTCGATGTCGTTTCAGGATACGGCAGTGATTTTGCGCTATTTCCAGAACTATTCACAGCTCCCTTGATGGCGGATTACAATCATTTATCAGAAGCCGATGCGATTAGGGAATTAGCAAAACATGCAGAACCTGTTCGCAAACGTTTCCAGGAATTGGCTATTTCTTACAATATCAACATCATCACAGGAAGCATGCCGTATTTAGAAAACGGTACATTATATAATGTTGGTTTTCTTTGCAAAAGAGATGGAACTTCTGAGATGTATGCTAAAATCCATGTCACTCCAAACGAAGTACAGCATTGGGGAATGACAGGTGGATCACAAATTAAGACTTTTGACACCGATTGTGGTAAAATTGGAATCGTAATATGTTACGATGTCGAATTTCCAGAACTTTCGAGATTACTGGCAGATGAGGGAATGAATATTTTATTTGTTCCGTTCTTGACAGATACTCAAAATGCGTATACCAGAGTCAAACACTGCGCACAAGCCAGAGCGATAGAAAACGAATGTTACGTAGCCATCGCAGGTTGTGTTGGTAATCTTCCAAAGGTAAACAACATGGACATTCAATATGCACAATCAGCAGTATTTACACCTTCTGATTTTGCTTTTCCAAGTAACGGAATAAAAGCCGAAGCAACTCCAAATACGGAAATGACACTGATAGTCGATGTAGATTTAGACTTACTGAAAGAACTTCACGAGCATGGAAGTGTTCGTATTCTAAAAGACCGCAGAACTGACTTATACGACATCAAAAAAATAAATCCATGAACAAAACCTGCTTAGAATGTGGAGAAAAAATTGTAGGCCGGGAAGACAAAAAGTTTTGTAGCGACGGTTGTCGTAATGCTTTCAACAATAAAATAAACAAAGACAGTACTAATTTTATGCGCAACATCAACAATAAGTTGCGCAAAAATTACCGCATTCTATCTGAGCTAAACACCGACGGGAAATCAAAAGCCACACGAGCAAAATTGTTAAGTAAAGGCTTTGATTTTGAATTTTTTACCAATATCCTCCAAACCAAAACAGGAAATACCTACTATTTCTTGTATGACCAAGGATACATGATTTTAGAAAATGATTTTTATATGTTAGTTAAAAAAGACATTTAATACCGTAAATCCCCAAATCTACCTAACCTACCATGAAAAAAGACTATTTTTCAATTTTTGCCGGCTTATTCATCCTATTAATTCTAGTGTTAATTTACATTACGATGATGCCAAAAGGGACTTCTGACGATGAAGGTTCACTTGCTGAATTTTCAACAAAAAGAGCCTTAAATCAAGTAGAAGCCATTTCAAAACAACCACATTTTGTAGGTTCTGCAAATCATGAAGTAGTCGCAAATTATCTCGTAAAAGAACTAAATAAATTAGGACTGGAAACTTCTATTCAGGAAGGATATACGCTCAGCGATTGGGGAAATCTGGTAAAGTCCAAAAACATCTTGGCCCGAATTAAAGGTTCCAATAGCTCCGAAGCATTGTTGTTACTTTCACACTATGACAGCGCACCACATTCCTACTCTCCTGGAGCAAGTGATGCGGGTTCTGGTGTAGCAACAATCCTGGAAAGTGTTCGTGCTTTCTTGTACAATAAAACGCCGCATAAAAACGACATAATTATTCTGTTTTCAGATGCTGAGGAATTAGGACTGAATGGCGCTGCACTTTTTGTAACCCAACATCAATGGGCTAAAGAAGTCGGCTTAGTTTTAAATTTTGAAGCACGCGGCTCATCCGGTCCAAGCTATATGCTGATGGAAACTAACAAAGGAAATGCAGGATTAGTAAAAGAGTTCGCTTCCGCAAAAGCGACTTTTCCAGTTTCTAATTCCTTAATGTACAGCATTTATAAAATGTTACCCAATGATACCGATTTGACCGTTTTCAGAGAACAAGGCAACATTCAAGGTTATAATTTTGCTTTTATAGATGACCATTTTAACTATCACACCGCCCAAGATGACATCCATCATTTGAACAAAAACACGTTAGCACATCAAGGTTCTTATTTGATGCCGCTATTAAATTATTTCTCAAACACTGATTTAAACACAACACAAGCCAGCGAAGATTACGTCTATTTTACCATTCCGTACACCTTTATAAGTTATCCTTTCAGTTGGGTTTTGCCCATGGTAATACTTGCATTGGCGCTGTTTATTTTTCTGTTGTTTTTAGGAAAAGCCAAACGCATTTTGTCGTTTAGGGAAATCGGCAAAGGATTTATACCACTATTAAGTTCAATATTTGCATCTGGATTAATCACTTTTTTCGGGTGGAAAGGCTTGTTAATGGCCTATCCGCAATACAATGATTTGCTGAACGGATTTACCTATAACGGACATGCTTATATTGCCGCTTTTGTGTTATTATCCGTAGCGATAAGTATGGTCTTTTATCATTTATTCTCAGAGCGAAAAGTAACTATCAATCATTATGCAGCGCCATTATTTTTATGGATTATCATCAACGGAATTCTAGCTTTTGTTTTACCAGGAGCAGGATTTTTGATTATTCCAGTGTACTTTGGGCTATTGATTTTTGGGCTTTTTATAGTGACTCAAAAATCGAACAAAACATTAAATCTCCTATTAAGCATTCCCACTTTGCTAATCATAGCGCCTTTTATCCAAATGTTTCCTATCGGTTTGGGACTAAAAGTGCTTTTTGGAAGTGCTATTCTTACAGTGCTGACTTTTGGCTTATTGTTGCCGGTTTTTGGGGCTTTCGCCAAAAAGGGAATTTGGTCCATAATCCTTCTTTTGCTTTCCATTGGCTTTTTTGCGAAAGCACACTCCGAATCCGGTTACAAAGCTGGCAAAGCAAAATCAAACAGTTTATTGTATATCTATAATACCGATACAGACCAAGCCAATTGGACAACGTATGACACCAATCTTGATTCCTGGACCAAAGGCTATTTGGGTGAAAACCCGAAAAACGCAACCAATTTGAACGAAATTCCTTTGTTCAGCAAATACAATTCTGGTTTTACATACGCGACAAATGCACCTAAAAAAGACCTTCAGAAACCAACTATTGAATTTCTGGAAGACCGAATCGTAGGCAATCAACGGTATTTGAGAATAAAAATTTCCCCAAATCGAAATGTTAATCGCTATGATATTTTTGCCAATGAAAAAATGGAAATTCATAATTTCAAAGCAAATGGCGTAACCACTTTAGGTCAGAAAAACTCACTTTACCAACGAAAAGGAAAGAAAATATTGAGTTATTATGTCGTTGGAAATGCTCCTTTAGAAATTCAGTTCAGCATGAATGTTTCAACAGTTTTAGATATGGAACTGTTAGAAAGTTCATTTGATTTGTTGTCAAACCCATTATTTGAAATCACAAAAAGAGAAAACTGGATGATGCCAACCCCGTTTGTTCTGAACGATGCAGTGGTCATTCGACAAAAAATAAAAGCGAGTCCGGTTGTTGGGAATACTTTGGATGCAGCTGTAACTACTCCTGTTGTAAAAGATAGTTTAACAATTGTGAAAGACAGTTTGAAAGTTAATTAATTTTTTAAAAAATGACAAAAATTAGTATTCTGGGTTGTGGTTGGTTGGGTTATCCTTTGGCGAAAGCGTTACTTAAAAATGGGTTTTCAGTAAAAGGTTCGACAACTTCTGATGAGAAAATAGCAATATTAAAAAATGCCGGAATTAAACCTTTTTTAATTGCACTTTCAGAAAATAAAACCTCTGGAAACGTAACTGAATTTCTAGAAAATTCTGAAATTCTGATTATCGATGTTCCGCCGAAACTTCGCGGCTCAGGCACAGAAAATTTTGTTTCAAAGATTAGAAATGTAATTTCGTTTATAGAAAAATCATCTGTCGAAAAAGTGCTTTTCATTAGCTCAACATCGGTTTATAATGATGACGAGATTTTTGTTACTGAAGAAACTATTGCAAAACCGTATACGGAAAGCGGGAAACAACTACTGGAAACCGAACAGCTTTTGCAAAGCAATATAAATTTCAAAACAACTGTTTTGCGTTTTGGCGGCTTAATTGGCGAAGACCGTCATCCAATAAAATTCTTGGCTGGTCGTGAGAATTTGGACAATCCTGATGCGCCCGTTAACTTAATTCATCAGGACGATTGTATTGGTATAATTCTAAAAATTATTGAAACGGATTCTTGGAATGAAACCTTCAATGCGGTGGCTCCATCACATCCTTCGCGAAAACTGTACTATACTCAAAAGGCTATGGATTTGAATTTGGCTTTGCCAAAGTTTAATTCTGAACAAAATTCTGGTGGAAAAATAATTTTAAGTGCTCGTATTGAAAACGTTTTAAAGTATACTTTTACGAAACCAAATTTGTAACGTGAGAACTAAAATTAAGAATGCTGTTTCGTCGAAAGTTAGCGCTATTGGATTACCTATTTTGGCATTGTGCTGGGTCAGTTTTTTTTGGGGAACCACTTGGATTGCTTCAAAAGAAGGCGTAAAACATATGCCTGCCTTGCAACTTGTCGCTATCAGACAATTTCTGGGAGGATTCCTTTATATTTCCTATTTTTTGTTTAAAAAAGCACCTTGGCCAAAGGGGAAACAATGGAAAACAATCATCATTCTAAGCATTCTTAATTTTGTTTTAAGCAACGGATTAAGTACTTGGGGCGTCAAGTATATTAGTAGCGGTTTAGGCGCAATAATTGGTGCGTGCGTCCCTTTATGGATTGTGATCATTACTTTTTTCAGAGGCGAACGATTGTCCAGATTATCAGTTATGGGTTTGATAATCAGTTTTAGTGGCGTTTGCGTTATTTTTTACGACCATTTGAGTGATTTTTTGATTCCAAATTTCAGATTCGGAATAATTATTTCGGTAGTTTCTACATTGACATGGGCTTTTGGGACGTTATACACGAAGAAAAAAGCGGCAACTTTTAATCCTTATTTTAGCTTAGGAATACAAATGTTTTTGTCGAGTATTTTAGTTTTTGCCTATACCGGCGCAACTGGAATATCTGTAAGTTTAAGCGAAATTCCAGCGATTTCCTGGTGGTCTATCGCTTATTTAGTTGTTTTTGGCTCCATCCTTACTTTCATTGCCTTTATCTATGCACTTCAAAATCTTCCTGCTGAAATTAGCAGTGTTTATTCCTATATCAACCCCATTATTGCCGTGCTTCTGGGTGCTTTTATCTTTGGCGAAACACTTAACACCGCAATAGCCATAGGCGGAAGCGTTACATTGTTTGGATTGTATCTGGTGAATTATTCGTTGAGGAAAGGTCGGAAAACAATAGCGAAATAATGTAAAAACAAAAATCCCATTCGACTGAACGAATGGGATTTTTTATATGTTTTAAAAACCGATTACCAGATTCTTACACGTTTTTCTGGTGCAATGTACATTCCGTCATTTGCTTTGATATCGAACGCTTTATAAAACGTATCTATATTTTGCAAAGGAACATAAGCTCGGTACATTCCTGGAGAATGCGGGTCTGTTTTCACTTGGTTTTTCAACGCTTCATCACGCATTTTTGAACGCCAGATTGTTGACCAAGAAATAAAGAAACGCTGTTCCGGAGTATATCCGTCAATTAATCCCGGATTTCCGTTTTCTTTCAAGTACAATTGTAAACCATCATAAGCGGCATTTACTCCACCTAAATCTCCGATGTTTTCACCAAGAGTAAATTTACCATCTACAAAAGTTCCTGGCAATGGCTCCAATGCGCTGTATTGTGCAGCTAATGCTCCGGTTAAAGCAGAGAATTGTTTCAAATCTTCAGCCGTCCACCAGTCTACTAAGTTTCCGTCAGCATTGTAACGGGAACCTGAATCATCAAAACCATGTGAAATTTCGTGTCCAATAACCCCACCGATTCCACCATAATTTACAGCTTCATCCGCTTGGTAATTGTAAAAAGGCGGTTGCAAGATAGCTGCCGGGAATACAATTTCATTGTTTGAAGGATTGTAATAGGCATTTACCGTTTGTGGAGACATTCCCCATCTTTCTTTATCAACTGGCTTATTCAACTCAGCTATGTTTTCCTCAAAACGCCATTTTGCCATGTTTTTTGAGTTATCAAAATAGGTTCCACCTTCTTCTGGACTTTTAATCGTCAAGGCTGAATAGTCTTTCCATTTGTCAGGATATCCAATTTTAATTCTTGATTTATGCAATTTAGCAAGCGCGCTTACTTTTGTTTCTGCAGACATCCAAGATAAATTATTGATTCTGTTTTCGAAAGCCAAGAAGATGTTTTTGATCATTTTCTCCGCTTTTACTTTGGCTTCAGCCGGAAATTTTTTCTCAACATATAATTTCCCTAATGCTTCACCAACTGCTCCATTGATCGTTTGAAGTGCTCTTTCATCACGTGGTCTCTGGCTTACAGCACCAGTCAACGTTTTTCCGTAAAACTCAAAGTTTGCATTTTCAATTTCAGTAGACAATTGGCTTGAAGCTCTGTTCAATAAACTCCAACGCATGTATGCTTTCCAGTCTTCCACTTTATTTTCTTTGAAAATAGTTTCTAAAGCGGTCATGTATTTAGGTTGTGATACGATTACGGTATCTACTTTTGTCAATCCAATTTTTGTGAAATAATTATTCCAGTTGATGGATGGAGTCAATTTACTCAATTCAGCCAATGTCATTGGGTTATAAGACTTACGACGGTCTCTACGTTCTACTCTGTCTAATCTTGGTTTAGACATGGCAATTTCAAGAGCCAGAATTTTATCAGCATTAGCTTTTGCAACAGCAGGCTTATCGCCCAAGTATTGCAACATTTTGGCAACGTGTAAAACATATTTCGCACGTTTCTCTTTAGAATCGGCATCTTCAGAAACATAATAATCTCTGTCTGGTAAACCTACGCCACCAGGACCTAAATTAATCACGTTTCTACTGCTGTTTTTTGCATCCGTTCCTACACCGGCACCCATAAATCCAATGCCTCCGATAGGTTCCATTTCAATCAATAAAGCCTCTAAATCTTTAGCATTTTTAACCGCATCAATTTTTTTCAAGTACGGTTTCAAAGGCGCTATTCCTAACTTGTTTCTTCCTACAGTATCTAAAATAGATTTATAAAGATTAATCGCTTTTCCTTGATCTGTATTCGATTTGTAGATTGGATTTGTCGTGGCTTCTTTTAAAATTGCCAAAGCATCCGCGTCAGTTCGTTGACGCAATTCGTCAAAACTACCCCAACGTGTTCTGTCACCTGGAATCTCCGTGTTGTCCAACCAAGTTCCATTCACGTAGCGAAAGAAATCATTACTTGGTTTCACGTTTTTATCCATGTAATTCACATTGATTCCCGGTTCCTTAGCTGCCGGAGCGGTTTGCGCTTGACTCACCGCAAAGCCCATAATTGCGGGAATCACAAAAAGCAGTTGCTTATTGCTGTTTTTCTTCATTTTTTTTAGTTTTTAGTTAGGTTAACAAAGCTATTAATAAATTATTTGATTTTTAGTTAAAATCAATTATTTACGAAAACATCTTTATTTGACTTCAATTTTTCTAAAAGGTTTAATCAAAAAAAATAATTTTATATGCTTTATTTGGAAGTAATCTGCTTAAAATAAGATTGTGTTAATTTGAATTAAAAACAAATCCCGTTTTCGTATTTTTGCATCAAAATAGCACTATGTCAGAGTTTTTTAAAAAATACCGTCTCTTTTTTGGGGTTTTCATTGTTCTTTCGGCAATCATTTTAACCTTATTTTATTCGGCTTTAAAGCCAAAAAAAACACTTCCCATTTTCAATCCTGCAGATGTAAATCCGGAATTAGTGGACAGCACCGTTCAGTACAAAAGCAAATACCACACGATTGCTGATTTTTCATTCATCAACCAAAACGGAAAAACTATCACCCAAAAAGATTACGAAGGCAAAATATATGTGGCTGATTTTTTCTTTACCACTTGCGGATCCATTTGTCCAAAAATGACCACAAACTTATCTGATATCCAAAAAGCTTTCGCCAATAATCCAAAAGTAAAATTACTGTCTCATACTGTTTTTCCGGAAACAGACAGCGTTCCAGTTTTGAAGGCTTACGCCAAAAAACATAATGTTGATGATAACAAATGGAACTTAGTTACAGGAGATAAAAAAGAAATTTATACTATGGCCAGAAAATCCTATTTGGCCGTGAAACTTGGAAAACCAAGTGAATTATACGATATGGTTCATACCGAAAATTTTGTTTTGGTCGACACCAAAAGAAGAGTTCGTGGGTTTTATGACGGCACCAATAAAGAGGATATGAAACGATTAATCGAAGACATTACTTTTTTGAGTAACGAATAAGAAGTATTCAAATGAATACCCTTTACATAAAGAAAACCGCTGGATTATCTGTTGGATCGATTTGTTTTAATTACCGTATAAATGTGATATTTATCATTTGTGTTTGTATTAAAATGTGTATTTTTGCAATCTTAATTCAATCTAAATAAGGTTTGCAAACAACGATACATTCTCTCAAAAAAGGCGAAAAAGCCATTATAAAAGACTTTGACATCGACACTGTTCCATTAAAATTATTGGAAATGGGTTGCTTGCCTGGCAATATGGTTGAATTACTTCAAATTGCTCCTTTTGGAGATCCTTTATATTTGAATATTAATGGTTCGCATGTAGCAATTCGGGTGGAAACTGCAAAAGAAATTGAGGTTGACATTATAAAAACCAACTTATGGTAAGCAAACAAAATATCAATGTCGCTTTGATTGGTAATCCGAATGTGGGTAAAACTTCCGTTTTTAATCAACTTACGGGTTTGAATCAACAAGTGGGGAATTATCCCGGAATTACCGTTGAAAAAAAGATAGGTTTCTGCAAATTACCCAATAATATAAAGGCAAATATTCTGGATTTACCTGGAACATACAGCCTGAACGCCAGTTCCATTGATGAAAATGTTGTCATTGAATTATTGCTAAACAAAAACGATAAATTATATCCTGATGTCGCGCTTGTCGTTACCGATGTGGAAAATTTAAAACGAAACTTACTTCTCTTTACCCAAATAAAAGACTTAGAAATCCCAACTATATTGGTCATCAATATGGCTGACAGAATGAAATTCAAAGGGATTACGCTGGATATTCCGTATCTTGAAGAACACCTAAAAACAAAGATTGCACTAATCAGTTCCAGAAAAGGATATGGAATTGACGAGTTGAAAAATTTGATTGTCAGTTATCGAACCATTTCAAGCGAACCTTGCCTGAATGCCTCCGTAATTGATCCGGATTATTTCAACAGTTTACGCAAAGCATTCCCAAATCAATTGCTTTATAAATTATGGTTGGTGATTACGCAAGACGTAAATTTCCTGAATTTAGAAAGAAATGAAATCCGAAGCTCGTTTACTAAATCGCACTCTGATTTAAAACGCCTGCAGCAAAAAGAAACCATAAAGCGCTATCAATTCATCAATGATGTGCTGAAAGTAGGTTTAAAAATCGATTCTTCAGTTGCACGAGATTACCGTAGCAAACTCGATCGCGTGCTGACGCATAAAGTTTGGGGGTACGTAATTTTCTTTTTGATTTTGTTTGTCATTTTCCAATCCATTTTCGAATGGTCTAAGATTCCTATGGACTTCATCGATGCTTCTTTTGCTTCGTTGAGCACGCTTGCTGCCGAAGAACTGCCAGCAGGAGTTTTAACCAATTTAATTTCGCAGGGAATCATCCCGGGAATTGGAGGGATTTTGATATTTATACCACAAATCGCCTTCTTATTTATGTTTATTTCAATACTGGAAGAAAGCGGCTACATGAGCCGAGTAGTTTTCCTGATGGATAAAATCATGCGTAAATTTGGTTTATCAGGCAAAAGCGTAGTGCCACTTATTTCAGGTACCGCTTGTGCGATTCCTGCAATTATGGCAACCCGAAATATAGAAAACTGGAAAGAAAGACTAATTACGATTCTGGTAACTCCATTCACAACTTGTTCTGCCAGATTACCTGTTTACGCTATCATTATTGCACTCGTAATACCGGACAATCGTGTTTTTGGATTTCTGAACATGCAAGGAATGACTTTGATGTTGTTGTACCTTCTAGGTTTTGGAATGGCTATTTTCTCCGCTTACATTTTGAATAAAATCCTTAAAATTAAAGGAAAAACATACTTTGTAGTAGAAATGCCGAATTATAAATTACCGCTTTTCAAGAATGTGGGAATCAATGTCATCGAAAAAACAAAGGCTTTTATTTTTGGTGCCGGAAAAATAATTCTGGCTATTTCGATCGTATTGTGGTTTTTAGCTTCTTATGGTCCAGGAGAAAAATTCAATAATGCTGAAAAAATTGTCATTGAGAATACGATAAACAATCCGTTGCCTGAAACCGAATTTGAAAATGCTGTCGCATCGCAAAAACTGGAAAACTCCTATATTGGAATCATGGGAAAAGCCATCGAACCTGCCATTTCACCATTAGGTTATGACTGGAAAATAGGAATTGCCATCATCAGTTCCTTTGCTGCCAGAGAAGTTTTTGTGGGAACATTAGCTACGATTTACAGCGTAGGTGGAAGCGACAATGAAGTTACCATCAAAAATAAAATGGCTGCCGAAATCAATCCCGTTACCGGAGAAAAGATTTTCAACTTTGCCTCTGGAATATCATTACTGTTGTTTTATGCTTTTGCGATGCAATGTGCCAGTACGCTTGCGGTTACTAAAAAAGAAACCAATTCTTGGAAATGGCCAGCCGGACAATTGATCTTCATGTCCGGATTTGCTTATGTTGTGGCTTTAATTGCTTACCAAATCCTGAAATAAAACCTCCTTTATTTAATCAACAAACGTTAAATTTTACAATTTTACTATTTTTAATTTGTCTAAATAAGATTTCGATTTTACCTTTGCAGCGTAGAATTAATCTAAATAAAAATGAGGAATAATATAATTGCAGCTTCACTATTAGTTACATCAGCTTTGTTTGCGCAAGAAAAGGAACTTTCGAAAACCCAAAAAGACAGTATTGAAAGTTTAAATGAAGTCATCATCACTACTGATGCGATCGTTGGCAGTAAATTTAAAGCTAAAAACAAAGCCGGTTCTACTTATTTTATTTCTCCAAAAGAATTAAAAACCTTCAACTACGACGATGTTTCCCGAATTCTAAGAACTGTTCCCGGAGTTACTATCCAAGAAGAAGATGGTTTTGGTTTACGTCCAAATATTGGAATGCGAGGAACCAGCCCAAATCGAAGTGAAAAAATAACCTTGATGGAAGATGGAATTCTTATTGCTCCAGCTCCATACTCAGCTCCCGCTGCCTATTATTTCCCAACGGTAAACAGAATGCAATCTTTCGAGATATTGAAAGGCGGAAGCCAAATCCAATACGGTCCATACACAACTGGAGGCGCCATGAATATGGTTTCGACTCAAATACCAAATCGGTTTTCAGGTCGTGTAATAGCTAGTATTGGAAGTTTTAACACCAAAAAGACCTATGTGAATATTGGCGATGAACACAAAAATTTTGGTTACGTTTTAGAATACAACAACCGAAATTCTGATGGATTCAAAAAAATTGACAACAGCTCAAAAAATACCGGTTTTCAAGGAAACGATTATGTGGCAAAATTCAGGATTAATACAAATGCTGATGCAAAAGTATACCAATCTTTAACTGCAAAAATTCAGTACAGCGAAGATTTGGCAAACGAAACCTACCTTGGTTTAACTGATGCCGATTACGATAACAATCCATACCGAAGATATTTGGGTTCCAATGAAGATTATATTGAAACCGAGCACAAACAAATCATGTTGACGCACTTGATTAAACCGTTTGAAAACTTTAGTATTACTACCAAAGCATACAAAAATGAATTTGCCAGAAACTGGTACAAATTAGATGCCGTAAAGGTTGGTGCATCAAAGGTCAGCATCAATAACATTCTAACAGATCCTGACACTTACAATGCAGAATACCGAGCAATAACAGGTGCTGACAACACGATAAGCAACGCTTTATTGGTAAAAGCGAACAACCGTGGTTATGAAGCAAAAGGGATTCAAACCGTAGCAAACTACACTTTTGAAACCGGAAAAACAAAACACGATATTGATTTTGGAATCCGCTACCACGAAGACTTTGAAGATCGTTTCCAATGGGTTGACGGATATGCAATTCAAAACGGTGTGATGAACAGAACCAGTAACGGAACTCCAGGAACTGATGCCAATGCTATAGTAAAAGCCGAAGCCATTGCAGCGCATATTCTTTACAATTTGAGTATTGATAAATTCACTTTCACACCCGGAATTCGTTATGAAGACATCAAATTGAATTCGTTGAATTATGGGACAAATGATGTAATCAGAGCGGGAACATCTTTGGCGAAAGCCAGTAACAAAACAAATGTTTGGATTCCAGGAATGGGGATTTTGTATAAAATAAACCACGATTACAACATTTTTACAAGCGTTCACAAAGGGTTTTCACCTCCAGGTGTGAAAGCTGGAGAAGATGCAGAAAGCAGTTTGAACACCGAATTAGGGTTCCGTTTTCACAAAAATGCGTTGCAAGGTGAAATCATTGGATATTACAACAACTTTTCAAATCTTCAAGGTTCCGATTCGATGTCGGGCGGAGGAGCAGGGACTGGAGATTTGTTCAATGCCGGAGGAGCTATCGTAAAAGGAATTGAAGTGCTGGCAACCTACGATGTTATCAACAACAGAGAAAAAGGGTTTAAACTACCCGTTACCATTTCCTATACTTTTACGGATACTGAATTGAAAAATAATTTCAACAGCACGATTTGGGGGACTGTAGAAAGCGGGGACGAAATTCCATACATCGCCAAAAATCAGTTGGCTATCACAACCGCATTTGAAACTGAAAAATTCAATTTTGCCCTTAGCGGAAAATACGTAGATGCGTTCAGAACTGAAGCGGGTATTGGAACGATTCCGGCAAACAACAGAGTTGCTTCAAATTTCATTATAGATTTCTCGGCTAAATATCACCTCAACAAACACATTAGTTTGATGGGAAATATTATTAATTTATTGGACAAAGAATACGCAGTTTCTAGAGTTCCTGCAGGTTTACGACCAGGGCAGCCTTTTGGAATTAACTTTGGAATCATGGCTCAGTTGTAAAAACTTTGTCATTAGTTTAACGCAAAAAAGCAACCTTTTGGGGTTGCTTTTTCTTATATTTACAATATGGAAATTCAAGAAATTTTAGCTTTTTTAGCACTCGGAATAGCACTGACTTTTTTGATTAAAAAATTCTTTTTCAAAAAGAAAAAATCCGATAAAGATTGTGGCAGCGGTGATTGTGGTTGTAGCTAATATTACTTTAGATAACCAATTTTCAGATAATACTCTTCCGGATTAATCTTGCTTCCTTCTTTTGGATACGGCACTACACCAATGTTTTTTATCTTCTTTTGTTTTTCAGGCAGATATTTAGTGAACCACTTTTTATTGTCTTCTTCGTTTTTCATCGAAAACACTAAAGTCGTATCTTCAATCCATTTTGAATCTTTGTAGACCGAAACAACAGCACTAACTTCTCCCGCCCAAATACAAGTCACACCTTCAGGGCAACGAGAATCAGAAACAATTGCCTTTAAAACCAACTGAAATCCTTTTTGATTAGGACATACTTTTTGCTTTATAGTTGTGTATTTAACTTTTTGTGATTTTGGGCTTTGCGCCAAAGCTACACTGCTGATCATCATAAAAAGGAATAGAATTGACTTTTTCATACGTTATGTTTACGGATTACTATATTCTTTTTAAAACCAATACATTCTTACCCCAAAGCAACATCCAAAACCATCATCACGATAAATCCTCCAACGAATCCAAGCGTGGCAATATCCGTATTTTTGTCCTGTTGTGTTTCCGGAATCACTTCCTCGACCACTACAAAAATCATCGCGCCTGCTGCAAAAGCCAAAGCGTACGGTAAAATTGGGGTAAAAAATGTTACTGCAAAAGCACCCAAAACAGCGGCAACCGGCTCTACTAATGCTGAAGATTGTCCGTACATAAAACTTTTCCATCGGCTCATTCCCATTCTGCGCAACGGCATGGCAACAGCAATTCCTTCTGGAAAATTTTGAATTCCAATACCAATTGCTAACGTAACAGCACCCGCGATAGAAGCTTCTGGAATCCCGGCAGCAACACCACCAAAAAGAACTCCAACCGCCAATCCTTCCGGAATATTGTGCAGTGTAATTGCGGAAACCAACAATGTGGTACGTTGCCAAGGCGATTTGATTCCTTCGGTAACTTTAAAATTGATATGCAAATGCGGCAACACTTTATCAATTCCAAATATAAAAAGCGCACCAAGGAAAAAACCAAAAGCTGCAGGAATAACTTTCGCAAATCCTTCACCACCCGTCATTTCTATGGCTGGAGCCAATAAACTCCAAAAACTGGCCGCAACCATAACACCTCCCGTAAACCCGAGCATTCCGTCAAGAACAGTACGATTCATGGTTTTAAACATAAAAACAAACGAAGCTCCTAACGCGGTCAGAAACCACGTGAACAAACTCGCATACAAAGCGGCTAATATTGGGTCGATGCTTGTGAAATAATCTACTATAGATTGAAACATAATTATTTGATATATAAATTACTGGCTATTTTATTTGAAATGGTTATTTCTTTGGTTCCAACCCGAATTCTGAAAGAGGAATCAAAACTTTCCTTTTCGATAATTTCAATTTGGGAACCCAAAGCAATTTCTTGTTTGTCTAAATATTTTAAAAAATCAGAAGAAGTATCTTTGACACCCACACAAATCCCGATTTGGTTTTTCTCGAATTCAGAAAGCAGTTGTTTTTCTACTTTTATAATTCTTCCTTGAGCATCCGGAATGGGATCTCCGTGCGGATCTTCGGTAGGATTTCCGAGAAAATCATCGAGTTTATTGATGAGTTTTTCAGATTTGATGTGTTCCAATTGTTCCGCAATATCGTGCACCTCATCCCAAGAAAAATCCAATTTCTCCACCAGAAAACATTCCCAAAGACGGTGTTTTCTAACGATCATCTTCGCCGCTAATTTCCCTTTATCAGTAAGGGAAACGCCTTGGTACTTTACGTAGTTCACTAAGTCTTTTTCGGAGAGTTTCTTAAGCATATCAGTAACGGACGATGCTTTGGTTTCCATTTTTTCAGCAATGGCATTAGTGCTAATATCTGCATCCGAAACGGAAGTAAGGTGGTAAATGGTCTTGAGATAATTTTCTTCTGAAAAGGTCATTTAATTTAAGATTGAAGATTAACGTTTTTTAATTTCATATTTCAGACTTCTCGCTAAATCAATTAAGTTATTGATACAAATGTAATTAAAAAATTTGTTTTGCAAAATATAATTTTTAGCTTTGTCTAAATTTAATTTAAGTACAGTGAAAAAATTATATATTATATCAATTTTTCTGATGTTCCACTTTGGCTACAGCCAAGAAAAAACGAGTCTTTCGGGAATTGTTTCATCAGAAAAAAAAGGAGTTTCGGAGGCTCATGTATTTTTGATTGGAACAAAATACGCCACCCAAACGGATAGTTTGGGAAATTACAGCATAGCGGATATTGCTGAGGGAAATTATAAATTACAAATTGTTGCAGACGGTTTTCAAACTTTAAAAAAGAATATAATTGTCAAAAGTAATGAAAGCAACATTCAGGATTTTGAACTTTCTAGTACCGAAAACCAACTCAACGAAGTAGTGGTTTCGGGAACATTAAAAGCGGTAAAAAGATTAGAAAGTGCTGTTCCTGTCGAAGTTTATTCTCCAATATTTTTCAAGAAAAACCCAACAGCCAGTATTTATGAAGCATTACAGAATGTAAATGGAGTCCGGCCGCAACTGAATTGTGGCGTTTGCAATACCGGTGATATTCATATTAATGGGCTGGAAGGTCCGTATACTTTGGTTCTAATCGACGGAATGCCTATCGTGAGCAGTTTATCCACGGTGTATGGCTTATCAGGAATTCCAAATTCATTGGTGGAACGAATTGAAATCGTAAAAGGTCCCGCTTCGTCTTTATACGGCAGCGAAGCTGTGGGCGGTTTGATCAACATCATTACTAAAAACCCAACAAGCGCTCCCCTATTCTCCACGGATGTGTTTACTACTTCTTGGTTGGAAACCAATGTTGATTTAGGAGTGAAACTCAATGTTGGCAAGAAAGCCACGGCACTTTTAGGTTTAAATTATTTCAGCTACAATCAAAAAACTGACAACGATAACGACGGTTTTACTGATGTTTCCCTTTCTGACCGAATTTCCCTTTTTCAAAAATGGACTTTCGACAGAAAAGAAAATCGATTGTTTACCATTGCGGCGCGTGGCGTTTATGAAGACCGTTTTGGCGGGGATGTGCGTTGGGAGAAAAAACACCGCGGCGAAGACGAAATCTATGGCGAAAGCATTTATACCAAACGAGCGGAATTGATTGGAAGTTACCAATTGCCTTTTCAGGAAAAACTGATGCTGTCTTTTTCAGGGAATGTACATTTTCAAGACAGCCGCTACGGCACAACGAGTTATATAGCCAATCAAAAAATCGGTTTTCTACAATTGACTTGGGACAAAAAAATAGGAAAAAATGATTTGCTTACCGGAATTGCCACCCGTTACAATTATTACGATGACAATACACCGGCAACTTCAAAACTGGGAAACAACAACCCAGAAAAAACGTGGCTACCGGGAATTTTTGTTCAAGACGAAATCACTTTTACTGAAAAACACAAGCTATTACTGGGAATGCGTTACGATTACAACTCTTTTCACGGAAGTATCCTAACGCCAAGAATCGCGTATAAATGGAAATTGAACGACAATAATATCATTCGTTTGAATGCTGGAACGGGTTTTAGAGTGGTGAATTTATTTACCGAAGATCATGCTGCTTTGACTGGTGCTCGTGAAATTATAATTGCCAATAACCTGAAACCGGAACAATCCATAAATGCCAATTTGAATTATATCAAGAAGATAAATTTTGATAACGGGACCTTTATTGGAATTGAAACTTCCTTTTTCCATACGCGATTCAGCAATAAAATTGTGTCGGATTATGATACCAATCCCAACCAAATTATTTATGACAACATCAACGGTTATGCGATAAGCCAAGGAATCAGTACAAATATCGATTTCAATTTTCCAAATGGATTAAAAATTATCACTGGCGCTTCCTTGTTAGACAATAAAAACGTTGAAAATGGCCGAAAAGAAACACCTTTTCTAACCGAAAAATTTACGGCTACCTGGAGCGTTTCATATAAAATTCAATCACTTGATTTGAATGTAGATTACACCGGAAATGTGTACAGCCCGATGCAATTGCCTCTTTTGAGCGCTTTAGATCCTCGCGCTCAGGAATCGCCTTGGTACAGTTTGCAAAACATTCAATTCACGTATTCTGGCTTGAAAAACTTTGAATTGTACGCCGGAATTAAAAACCTGTTGAACTTTTTACCCAAACAAAATAACCCGTTTTTGATTGCTAGAACCAATGATCCTTTTGATAAAAATGTAACGTACGATACGAACGGTCAAGTGCTGGCAACACCTGAAAATCCTTATGGATTAACATTTGACACAACTTATGTCTATGGACCGAACCAAGGAATCAGAAGCTTTTTCGGACTTCGCTATACCTTAAAATAATGAAAAAGAATCTTTATGTACTGTTGCTTTTATGCTGTGCGATTCCGGCTGGATTCGCACAATTGCATTCAGTTTCATTCGAAGAAATCTACAGTTTACAACGTATTGAAAAGAAAAAAACGATTGTTTTCATTCAAACCGATTGGTGTCAATTTTGTCATGCAATGAAAAACACCACTTTCAAAAACGAGGAAATCATCAAGGAGCTTAACACTGGTTTTTATTTTGTTGATTTCAATGCCGAAGAAAAGCGAACAGTTGTTTTCAACAAAACCACTTTTCAATTCAAACCTACGGGAAATAACTCCGGAACACATGAACTGGCCATCTCATTAGGAACAATAAATAAGCAATTGAACTTTCCTGTTTTGTGTGTTTTGAACAGTGAAAACGAAATTATTTTTCAGCACAGTGGCTACTTAAAACCAAAAGAATTAAAGCTGATTTTAGCCAAACTAAAAGAATAAAATTGCCTATTTTTGGGGGAAATGTCAAATTCCCAAATGAAACACTACGATTATATTTTTACCGGCGCAGGATTATCGGCTTTGATGACCGTGTATAAAATGGTACAATCCGGTACATTTAAGGACAAGAGTATTTTATTATTGGATGAAAATACTAAAAAAACCAACGACAGAACATGGTGTTTTTGGAAAACGAACGATTCACTTTGGGAACAATCAATTTCAAAGAAATGGGATTCGGCTTTGTTTGCCAATGAAAACTTTCGCAGGGATTTAGACTTGCAACCGTATCACTACAATATGGTCAAAGGACTGGATTTTTACACGCAGGTATTTGACTTGCTTTCGAAACAAGAAAATATCACTTTTCTAACTAATAAAGTCTTAGAAATTGAAGAATCCGAAACTATAATTCTGGTACAAACCGAAAGTGAATCCTTTTCGTGCTCAAAATTATTCAACAGTATTTACAACAGACACAAAGCAGAAAGCCAGACGAAATATCCTGTTTTACAACAGCATTTTATTGGCTGGTTTATCAAAAGTGAACAGCTTGTTTTCAATTCAGAGCAAGCTACTTTTATGGATTTTTCGGTAGAGCAAAAAGGAAATACTCGTTTTATGTACGTGTTGCCCACATCAAAAACCGAAGCTTTACTGGAATACACTTTGTTTTCGCACCAGCATTTAAAGACGGAGGAATACGAAAACGAAATCCAGCAATACATCGAAAAATTGGGGATAACGAATTATGAAATCGTCGAAAAAGAGCAAGGCAGCATCCCGATGACGTGTTATCCTTTTTGGAAAGCGAATACTAAAAACGTACTAAATATAGGAACTTCCGGCGGTTGGACCAAAGCAAGTACCGGTTATACTTTCAAAAATTCCGATAAAAAATCAAGTGAATTAGTGGCGTTTCTTCAAAGGGAAACCGACTTCACCAAATTTCATAAAAAGTCCAAATTCTGGTTTTATGATTTATTATTATTAGATATTTTAGACCGAAAAAACGAATTGGGTTCCCACATTTTTTCTTCGATGTTCAAGAAAGGAAATCCAAGTTTGATTTTTAAATTCTTAGACGAGGAAACCTCTTTTATTGAAGACATTCAGGTGATTTTAAAATGTCCAAAAATGCTATTTATTAAAGCTATTTTTCATGTGGCTTTCAAAGCAATAAAATAACAATCAAACTATAACAAAACTTTATAATTGAACTCCAATTCTTGATTGTAAACTTTGTAACTTTGCAACTAGAATTTATTATTGATTTAAAATAAAAAAGATATGTATCCAGAAGAAATGGTAAAACCAATGCAAGCGGAATTAACAGCTGCAGGTTTTCAAGATTTACATAGTGCTGAAGCAGTAGAAAACGCAATGAAATTAGAAGGAACAACGCTTGTAGTTGTAAATTC
The DNA here is from genome assembly GCF_015752255.1 of Flavobacterium sp. CAN_S2. Classification (NCBI taxonomy): domain Bacteria; kingdom Pseudomonadati; phylum Bacteroidota; class Flavobacteriia; order Flavobacteriales; family Flavobacteriaceae; genus Flavobacterium; species Flavobacterium sp. CAN_S2. The sequence goes on along the minus strand of NZ_JADOVA010000001.1, from coordinate 1,333,189 downwards.
GGTTTGTGGTTGTGCTGCTAGAAACGCACGTCCAGGAGCAAAAATGAGTTTAGATGGCGCTAAAAAACCAGACCATTTAATCACTGTTTTTGCAGGTGTTGACAAAGATGCAGTTGATGCTGCAAGACAACACATGTTCCCTTTTCCTCCATCATCGCCAAGTATGGCTTTGTTCAAAAACGGAGAATTAGTGCACATGCTAGAGCGTCACCACATTGAAGGTCGTCCAGCAGAACTAATTGCTGAAAACTTGAAAGACGCTTTCAACGAGTATTGCTAAAATTTACATTATAGTATAAATCAACCCTTTCAGAGTGTAAAACTTTGAAAGGGTTTTTTATTTGTAAAATTTGTAAACCTTAGTTCCTTCAAAACTTTGCCTCTTTAAACCTTTTTGGCTACTTTTGCAAAAAATATATTTCTCAACTTAAAACTGTTTATAGCATGCAACTGTATAACACATTAAGCGCAGAGGAAAGAGCCATCATGATTGATGATGCCGGAAAACAACGTCTTACGCTGTCTTTCTATGCTTATGCGCAAATCTCAAATCCAACACAATTTCGTAACGAATTATTTCTGGCGTGGAACTCTCTTGAAGTTTTGGGTCGAATTTATGTCGCCAATGAGGGAATCAACGCCCAATTATCATTGCCTGCCGATAATTTCTACGCATTCAAAGATTCCATCGAAGTCTACGATTTCATGAAAGGAATCCGATTGAATATTGCAGTAGAACAAGATGATCACTCGTTTTTGAAGCTTACAGTAAAAGTCCGTGACAAGATTGTAGCTGATGGTTTAGTTGATGAAACTTTTGATGTTACGAATATTGGAATTCACTTAAAAGCAGCTGAATTTAATGAACTTCTAGAAGACCCAAACACGATTGTGGTCGATATGCGAAATCATTACGAAAGTGAAATTGGACATTTTACCAAAGCCATAAAACCAGATGTAGATACTTTTCGGGAATCATTACCAATCATCGAAGAACAACTTGCTGAACACAAACAAGACAAAAAACTATTGATGTATTGCACCGGAGGAATTCGTTGCGAGAAAGCCAGTGCTTATTTCAAACACAAAGGTTTTGAAAACGTGTACCAACTCGAAGGCGGAATTATTGAATATACGCGCCAAGTAAAAGCCGAAGGATTAGAAAGTAAATTCATTGGTAAAAACTTCGTATTTGATCACCGCTTGGGCGAAAGAATAACGGACGATATTGTTTCCCAATGCCATCAATGTGGTGAACCTTGTGACGTGCATACGAATTGCGTGAACGAAGGCTGTCATTTGCTTTTTATCCAATGTGATTCTTGCAAAGAAAAAATGGAAGGTTGCTGTTCTGCTGAATGTGTGAGCGTGATTCATTTGCCGGAAGAAGAGCAAAAAGCCATTCGCAGAGGAATTAAAAACGGCAATAAGATTTTCAAAAAAGGAAAATCAGACGTTTTGACTTTCAAAAACAACGAAGAAACGCACGGTGTTTTTGTTGCAGAAAAACCATCCCGAAGCGTCGGGACTGCCGTTAAAAAAGAACCAAAAGTTAAGAAAGTTTATATTGGAAAAGGAACACATTTTTTTCCAAAAGCAAGTATTGGTCAATTTTTAATTGAAGAAAATGAAATCAAAATTGGCGATACGATTTTAATCAAAGGTTCCACAACCGGAGAACAAAAAGTAGTAATCGAAGAAATGCTGGTGAACGATTTAGCACAAGAAAAAGCAGTTTCGGGAGATACTTGTACCTTCAAATTGCCATTCCGAATTCGATTATCTGATAAATTATATAAAATTACAGATTAAATATTTAGGATAAAATCCTATGAAATTAACCCATTACAAGCTGATTTGTAATGGGTTTTTTTATTAAAATTTTATGATGTATTGGCACAAATAGGCGTTGTTCCGTAAAATTAAAAAATACTATCTTTACACATTAAACGTTTTAAGAACTTAAGTTGTGCTCGTCGCAACACTACATATAAGATTATGGCATGTACAAGTTGTTCAACTTCTGATGGTGGCGCACCTAAGGGTTGTAAAAATAATGGGACTTGCGGCACCGATAGCTGCAATAAATTAACGGTATTCGATTGGCTTTCTAATATGAGTTTGCCTAATGGCGACGCACCTTTTGACTGTGTTGAAGTACGTTTCAAAAACGGACGAAAAGAATTTTACCGCAATACAGAGAAATTAACGTTAAGCATGGGCGACATCGTTGCTACTGTTGCTTCTCCGGGTCACGATATTGGAATTGTAACTTTGACAGGAGAATTAGTTAAAATTCAAATGAAGAAAAAAGGAGCCAATCCTGCAAGCAATGAAATTCCGAAAATATATAGAAAAGCATCCCAAAAAGATATTGATATTTGGTCAGCAGCAAGAGATCGTGAAGAGCCTATGAAGGTTCGGGCACGTGAACTGGCGATTGCTCAAAAACTGGAAATGAAAATTTCGGATATTGAATTTCAAGGTGATGGATCAAAAGCTACGTTTTATTACACTGCAAATGACCGTATTGACTTTAGAGCTTTAATTAAGGATTTTGCTAAAGAATTCAGCACTCGTATCGAGATGAAACAAGTAGGTTTCCGTCAGGAAGCAGCTCGTTTAGGCGGAATTGGTTCTTGCGGAAGAGAGCTGTGTTGTTCAACTTGGTTGACGGATTTTAGAAGTGTAAACACCTCCGCGGCGCGTTACCAACAACTGTCTTTGAACCCACAAAAACTGGCTGGACAATGCGGAAAGTTAAAATGCTGCTTGAATTATGAGCTAGATACGTACATGGATGCTTTGAAACATTTCCCTGATTTCGAAACAAAATTAGTTACCGAAAAAGGAGATGCTATTTGTCAGAAACAAGATATTTTCAAAGGTTTAATGTGGTTTGCTTATACCAATAACTTCGCCAATTGGCATGTATTGAAAATTGATCAGGTCAAAGAAATTGTTGCTGAAAACAAATTAAAAAATAAAGTTTCTTCGTTAGAAGATTATGCTATTGAGTTAATTGTTGAGCCAGAGAAAAACTTTAATAATGCTATGGGGCAGGAAAGTTTAACACGTTTTGACCAACCTAAAGCAAAGAAAAAACCAAATAAAAAACGCAAACCTGCGGGAGAAAATGTAATTGTAGCCAATAATAATAAGCCTGCAAATAACAATAAACCTGCAAACAATAACCGCCAAGCTCCTGCTGATAAAAAACCTGCAGAGCCTAGAAAACCAATAATTATTACTAAAAATGTGGATAAAAAATAGCGCTTTACTTCTTTTAGTGGTGATTCTCTTTTCTTCATGTGATAAAAAAAGAGTTTTTGATGAATATAAGTCTGTTGGAAGCAGCTGGCATAAAGACAGCATTGTTACCTTCAATTTACCGGAATTAGATTCCACAAAACGATACAATTTATTTGTGAATTTAAGGGCTAATAACGATTATCAATACAATAATTTGTTTTTAATCGTGGCTTTAGAACTACCAAATGGTTTTACAAAAGTGGACACGCTTGAATACCAAATGGCAGATCCGGACGGAACATTATTAGGCGATGGATTTACGGACATAAAAGAAAGCAAACTCTTTTATAAGGAGAATGTAAAGTTCCGCTCAAAATACAAAGTCCACATCAAACAGGCGGTGAGAGAAAACGGAAAAGTTCCGGGTGTGACAGCTTTAGATGGAATTACAGAGGTAGGTTTTAGAATAGAAAAAAAAGAATAAAATAGTATTATGGCTATCAAAAAAAATAACAATCAAGCAAAAGGTACTGTCAAAGATGTTGCACATTATCAAAGGAAATTTTGGAAAATATTCTTTATCGGCCTCGGAAGTGTAGGTTTATTTTTCCTGTTTGCTTCTTGGGGAATCTTCGGTTCTATGCCTTCTTTTGAAGACTTAGAAAATCCCGATTCTAACTTAGCGACAGAAATCATTTCGGCTGACGGAGTGGTTTTGGGTAAATATTTCGAAAAAAATAGATCGCAACTAAAATATTCCGATTTACCAAAAAATTTAGTTCAAGCTTTAATTGCTACCGAAGATGCTCGTTTTTATGATCATTCCGGTATTGATGCAAGAGGAACTTTACGTGCTGTTTCTAGTTTTGGAACCAGTGGTGGAGCAAGTACATTGACACAGCAATTAGCCAAGCAATTATTTCACGGAGAAGGATCTAAATTTTTGCCTTTTAGAATTGTACAAAAAATAAAAGAATGGATTATCGCTATTCGATTAGAAAGACAATACACTAAAAATGAAATCATTGCCATGTATTGCAACGTGTATGATTTTGGAAACAATTCTGTTGGTGTCAGTTCAGCTGCTAAAACTTATTTTTCTAAAGAACCAAAGGATTTAACCATCAGCGAATCAGCTATATTAGTGGGAATGTTTAAAAATTCTGGTTTATATAATCCTATCAGAAATCCACAAGGTGTAAAAAACCGCAGAAACGTAGTGCTTTTGCAAATGCAAAAAGGAAAAATCATTACCGAAGCTGAAAAAGAAAGGCTGCAAAGTTTACCGATAAAATTGAATTTCAAATTAGAGACGCATAAAGACGGAACGGCGACCTATTTCAGAGAATACCTACGTGATTACATGAAAAAATGGGCCGAAGAAAATAAAAAATCGGATGGTTCTGATTATGATATTTACAAAGACGGTCTGAAAATTTACACTACGATTGATTCCAGAATGCAATTACACGCTGAAGAAGCGGTTTCGGCGCATATGGCAAACCTTCAAGAAGAGTTTTTCATTCAATCTAAAGGAAATAAAAATGCTCCTTTTGTGAACATTTCAACCGCTGAAACACAAAAAATATTAAATCAAGCGATGAAATCCTCTAACCGTTGGGCAGTGATGAAATCAATGGACAAAAGCGAGGAGGAAATTATAAAATCATTCAGTGAAAAAGCAAAAATGACCGTCTTTTCTTGGAAAGGAGAAAAAGACACCATCATGACACCACTGGATTCTATTCGCTATTACAAACACTTTTTGCAATCCGGATTGATGGCAATGGAGCCACAAACCGGTAATATAAAAGCTTGGGTTGGTGGAATCAATTATAAATATTTTCAGTACGATCACGTAGGGCAAGGTGCCAGACAAGTGGGTTCTACATTCAAACCATTCGTTTACGCGACCGCTATCGAACAACTGAATATGTCTCCGTGTGACTCAATTATTGATGGACCATTCATGATTCGAAAAGGGCGTCATAATGTTACGGAAGATTGGGAACCAAAAAACTCCGACAACAGATACCGCGGAATGGTTACTTTGAAAAGAGGTTTGGCCAATTCTATAAACACTGTTTCAGCAAAATTAATGGACAAAGTAGGTCCAGAAGCTGTTGTTGATTTAGCACACAAATTAGGTGTAAAATCAGAGATTCCTTTGCAGCCTTCCATTGCTTTGGGAGCAGTAGAAATAACTGTTGAAGACATGGTTGCTGCTTATAGCACTTTTGCCAATCAAGGCGTTTATATGAAACCACAATTTATATCTAAAATTGAAGATAAAAGTGGCGTGATAATCTACGAACCAATTCCTGAGTCTCATGATGTTTTAAATAAAGATATCGCTTATGCAGTTGTCAAATTGCTTGAAGGTGTAACCGAAGGCGGTTCTGGAGACCGTTTACGAACTACTGGCGGCGGTAACGGAGACAACCGTTGGACAGGTTACCCGTACTCTTTCAAAAATCCAATTGCAGGAAAAACAGGAACTACTCAAAACCAATCTGATGGTTGGTTTATGGGAATGGTTCCTAATCTGGTAACTGGAGTTTGGGTAGGTTGTGAAGACCGTTCGGCACGTTTCAAAAGCATCACTTACGGTCAGGGAGCCACAGCAGCATTGCCAGTTTGGGGTTATTTTATGAAACTCTGTTATGCTGATCCAGCCCTTAAAGTTTCTAAGGAAAGCTTTGAAAGACCTGCAAATCTCTCGATAAAAGTAGACTGTTACGTACCTAGAAAAGTAGTAGACACGACGGCCGTAGAACAAGATACCGAAGAATTTGAATTGTAAAATTTTCATTAGGAGCTATTCCAGCTATATGTTGCAATCTTTTTTTCGGTACAAAACCTCAAAAAGGATTTTCACTGCTATCTGGGCTAGGGCATTCGACCATGGAACTATATCTTGAGATTCCTAGACAACTTAAAACAAAATTCATCATTAGATAAATATTCGACAAATAGCAAATCACTTATATGATTAACAAAAAAGTAAATAACGTTCAGGATGCCCTTCAAGGAATTGAAAACGGGGTGACTATAATGCTTGGCGGTTTTGGATTATGTGGTATTCCAGAAAATTCTATCGCCGAATTAGTAAAAAAAGGAACTACGGATTTAACGTGTATTTCAAATAATGCAGGTGTTGATGATTTTGGTCTTGGACTTCTTTTGCAAAAGCGCCAAATAAAAAAAATGATTTCTTCTTACGTAGGCGAAAATGCCGAATTCGAACGTCAGATGCTTTCTGGAGAACTAGAAGTAGATCTTATTCCTCAAGGAACTTTAGCAGAACGTTGTCGTGCGGCACAAGCAGGAATTCCGGCTTTTTTCACACCAGCCGGTTATGGAACTGAAGTAGCCGAAGGTAAAGAAGTTCGTGAATTTAATGGTAAAATGCATGTTATGGAACACGCTTTCAACTCTGATTTTGCCATTGTAAAAGCATGGAAAGGTGACGAAGCCGGAAACCTAGTTTTCAAAGGAACTGCAAGAAACTTCAACCCTTGCATGGCCGGAGCAGCAAAAATAACCATTGCCGAAGTTGAAGAATTATTGCCTGCAGGAAGTTTAGATCCAAACGAAATTCATATTCCGGGAATACTTGTAAATAGAATTTTTCAAGGCGAGAAATATGAAAAAAGAATTGAACAAAGAACCGTGAGAAAAATTTTCTAATTATGGCTTTAGATAAAAATCAAATTGCAAAACGTATTGCAAAAGAATTAAAACACAACTATTACGTGAATCTCGGAATCGGGATTCCAACATTAGTTGCTAATTATATCCCCGAAGGAATTGACGTTGAATTTCAAAGTGAAAACGGAATTCTAGGTATGGGTCCATTCCCTTTTGAAGGCGATGAAGATGCTGATTTAATCAATGCAGGAAAACAAACCATCACTACTTTGCCCGGAGCAAGTTTCTTTGACTCCGCATTCAGTTTTGGAATGATACGCGGACAACATGTTGACTTAACAATCCTTGGCGCCATGGAAGTTGCCGAAAATGGTGATATTGCCAATTGGAAAATTCCCGGTAAAATGGTCAAAGGAATGGGGGGCGCAATGGATTTAGTGGCTTCTGCTGAGAATATTATTGTAGCCATGATGCATGTTAATAAAGCTGGAGAATCTAAGATACTTAAAAAATGTACGTTACCATTAACCGGCGTAGGCTGCGTTAAAAAAGTAGTCACTGAATTAGCCGTTTTAGAAGTAACGCCACAAGGTTTCAAATTATTGGAACGTGCTCCAGGTGTAACCGTAGAACATATTATAGCTTCTACTGAAGCAACTTTAATTATTGAAGGTGATGTTCCAGAAATGGAAATAGATTAAAATAAACACTCTTATAAAATACAAAACCGCAGTCTCAATTAACTATTGAGATTGCGGTTTTTTTTTGATTGGATTTGGGATTGTATCCAAAATCAATTCAATTCAAAAATCCTATTTTTAGAAAAACCAAGTCGCAACAAAAATAGCCGTAATCACACAGATTAAATCTACTATAAGCATCGTTCCTAGTGCGTAACGTGTGTTTTTAATATTTACAGAACCAAAATAAACGGCTATCACATAAAAAGTACTTTCGGCACTACATTGAAAAATACTACTCAATCTCGCCGTTAAGGAATCGGCACCAAAAGTATTCATCGAGTCAATCAAAAACCCTCTTGATCCTGCAGAACTAAAGGGACGAAGCAAAGCAACCGGTAAAGCATCCGTGATTTCCTTACTTACTCCCATATTAGAAAAAATGAAAGCGATCCAATTGCTAATAATTTCAAATAAACCACTGTTTCTAAATAAAGAAATAGCAACCAGCATTCCCAAAACATAAGGAAAAATAGTCACTCCGGTTTTCACACCATTATTGGCTCCCACAACAAAACTTTCAAAAACGGTTGTAGATGCTTCAGTAAATTTTTTCTCATGAATAAAAGAAAAGATCAATGTAAAAGCAATGATTCCGATTAATATTAAAGCAGAAAGATTAGAGGTGAAATAGTTTTTTCCAATTAAATCCAAATGATTGACATACATCAACAAACCAACAATTGCAGCTATTAAAACCATCAATACGATAACCAAAGAAGCACTTTTGAAATTGATTCTTTGTTTGATTCCAACAATTAAAAAGGCTGCAATAGTACCAATAAAAGAAGTGATAATACAAGGCAACATCACATCCGCAGGATTACTGGCATTTGCCGCAGCACGATACCCTATAATAGATGTAGCGATTAAAGTAAGACCCGAAGCATGTAAACACATGAACATAATCTGGGCATCACTGGCCTTGTCTTTCTCTGGATTTATCTCTTGTAAACTCTCCATGGCTTTTAGACCAAAAGGAGTTGCAGCAGAATCTAATCCTAAGAAATTAGCAGCAAAATTCAAGGTCATATAAGAAATAGAAGGATGGTTTTTGGGAATACTTGGAAACACTTTTACAAAAACAGGACTCAATGCTTTAGCTAATTTTCCAGAAGCACCGGAAATAATTAACAATTCCATCAATCCACAGAAAAAAGCCAAATAAGCCATCAACGGAAGGACTAAATCTAGCAAAGTACTTTTACAGGTTGGCAATAAACCATCTGATTTTTGAACACCACTGTAGATTTTTACAGTTTTGTTTTTAAAAACATAAGTTGTATCCGCATTTAGTGTGTCTCGATTGATAATCATGGTTTGTTCTGGCGCTGTCTTAATGCTGTCTTTAATGTAAGCAGGAAGTTCTTCGGCAAATTTCTCCGAAACCAGAATTGGATCATCTTTCTTTCCGTTTAAAACGTGGTCAATGGTATAACTGTCTCCAGAAAACAAACTAAACACTACAAATACAATTGCTGAAATAAAAATGACCAACCAAAATCTACTCAATACCATAATCTATAATTTTTGTAAATGTAATAAACCAATATCAATTGCAAATATCAATTACAATGAAAGAATGCTTACACATGAATAATCTCGTCTTCAATTAACAATTCTTCTCTCCGTAATCTCAGGAAAATTTGCGCTACAGCGATAGTATCTTTCTCACAATAGGTCACTATGCGGTCAATGTCTTTATCTACATAAAAAACATGTCCCACCTGACTACCGTCGATGTCTCCTTTTGGCGAAGGGATTCCAAGGACTTTACACATTAACTTTAAGGAAGTAAAATGCTTGTAATCGCCAAATTTCCACAATTCCAACGTATCTAAATGTGGAATTTCCCATGGTTTTTTTCCAAATAAATTCAGTTTGTTCGGAATGGCAATTTGATTGATAATCATACGTCGGGCAAGGAACGGAATATCAAATTCCTTAGCATTATGACCACACAAAACATGTTGCGGCTGATTGAAATGATTGTTCAGCAAATTATTAAAGTCCAACAATATTTTCTTTTCTTCTCCAAAAAAAGAAGTCACCCTAAAATTCCGAATATCGCCTTTGATGGTAAAATAACCTACCGAAATACAAACGATTTTACCAAACTCGGCCCAGATTCCCGCGCGATCATAAAAATCCTCAGGCGTGTATTCGTCTTTGCGCTGGTATTGGGTTTTATGCTCCCAAAGGTCTTTCATTTCAGCATCTAATGCATTGAAATCTTCGGCTTCCGGAACAGTTTCTATATCGAGAAACAGGATATTATTGAGGTTTATTTTTTCTATCATTTTATGGCACGCAGATGACGCGGATTTTAAAGAATTGCACGGATTTTCTTAAACGAATATAGGAAATTTATTGACAAACAACTAAAAAAGAGTTTGTTGAGTAGTTGGATTCTCATGTTCTAATAACCATTTCTTTCGCCATAATCCACCTGCATATCCTGTTAATGAACCATCTGTCCCAATGACTCTGTGACACGGAACGACAATCCAAAGCGGGTTTTTCCCATTAGCAGATGCAACGGCTCGAATGGCTTTGACATCACCCAGTTTTTTGGATAAATCCATATAGCTACACGTTTTTCCAAATGGGATTTCCAGTAATCCTTTCCAGACTTTTTGTTGGAATTCAGTTCCTTTTGGATTCAGTGCAAAGTCAAAATCGGTTCGTTTCCCCTCAAAATAATCGTTGAGCTGATTCACCGCTTCTTGCAAAACAGCAGGAATTGTAGTTGAAATTTCGCCTACATCAGAAACTGATATTACTGATATTCCGTTTTCATCGCCGAAGATTGTGGCAATTCCTAAAGGCGTTTTGATGTTGGCTGTTTCCATATTTTAAAGATAAAAAAATTAACCACATTGTTCCTAAAGAAGCAACAAAGTTCAGAAAGAAATAAAATCAGAACGTTTTGAACATAAAAAAAACCACTCGCAGAGACGAATGGTTCTTGTATTTTAGCCCCGATAGCAGCGACATCTCCCGATTTAGAAAAACAAGGCTTTTTAGCCGTAGTCTTTATTAATCGGGAATACAGCGTAAAGCGGGATTAGCTCCTGAAAAATATCAGGATTATTTCAAATGTGAGTAAACGTAAGCTTCTAATGCTTTTAATTCATCATCAGACATCGCTTTAGTAACCGCGAAGTTTGTTTTCATAACTTCGTATTGGCTTGGGTCAACAATAGGTTCACCTTCGCCCTTTAAAAACGTTACGATATCAGCATTTTTATCTTTGTAAATCTTAGCAATATCCTGCAGGCTTGGTCCTATCACTTTCTTGTCTACTTGATGACAAGCAACGCAATTTCCTTTTCCTTTGAAAATTTCCTCCCCTAATTCCTCTGGAGTCTGGGCAACTTCTTCGGTAGTGGTTGGGTATAAAGGTTCTTTTTTGACTTCTTCTTTTTTACAAGAAGCAAAGGCTAAAACGGCAAATAAAAACAACGTCTTTCTCATGTTAATTTCTTTAATTATAAGTATCTAAATTGCGAAATTACCAACCAATATATTTGGGTGGTTGAATTTGATTCAGGTTCAAATATACTAAAATTTGCGCTCTGTGGTGCGTAACATGGTCTTGCATCAAATTGAGTATCTGTAATTTTGATTTTGGACCAGCAAAAAAAGCTACTTTTTGGGATAATTCAGCATCGTTAGTTTTTTGTACAAATGCTTTTGCTTTATCAAAAGAGGCTTTTATTTCTTGGATTATTTGCGCTTTAGAAAGTCCTTTTACGGGTTCTTTTTTCACATATTTCTCTTCCGAAAAATGCGTTGTACTCAACCAATTCATATTCTCTTGTATGTGAAATAATTGTTCTCTAAATGACATTTCACGGGCAGCAGGTTTGTAATCATACTTCTCTTCCGGCATAGCTTCTGCAACGGCTACTAAATAATCTTTGGAATTATCCCATTTCTCGATGAAAGTGGAAACAACTTCAACTTGTGCAAAAATGCTATTAGAAAGCAATAAAACAGCTATTATTAAACACTTTTTCATGTTTATTTGTTTAAAAGTATCGCTGCTTCTTTGGCAAAATAAGTTGAAATTAAACTGGCTCCAGCACGTTTGATACACATTAATTGTTCCATCATAATCTTGTCGTTGTCTAACCAACCTCTTTCGGCTGCGGCTTTGATCATCGCATATTCTCCCGAAACGTGGTAAACCGTTACCGGAACATTTACCGCGTTTTTAACTTCGCGAACGATGTCTAAATAGGCAATTCCTGGTTTTACCATAACCATATCAGCGCCTTCTTCCACATCCCACAACGCTTCTTTGATGGCTTCGATACGATTGGCATAATCCATTTGGTAGGTTTTCTTGTCTTTTGGAATTTCAGTGGCATCAACAGGAGCGCTGTCTAATGCATCACGAAACGGTCCGTAAAATGCAGAAGCATATTTTGCTGAATAACTCATGATTCCTACGTTATGAAAACCGGCAGCGTCCAGACCTTCGCGCAAACGCAATACACGTCCATCCATCATGTCCGATGGCGCTACAAAGTCGGCTCCCGCTTGTGCATGGGAAACAGCCATTTTTACCAAAGCTGTGTTCGTCGAATCGTTTTCTACATCGCCGTTTGAAATGATTCCGTCATGGCCGTAAATAGAATATGGATCCAAAGCTACATCAGGCATTACAATCATTTCCGGACAAGCGGCTTTGATGGCACGAATGGTATTTTGCATTAATCCGTTTGGATTCCAAGCTTCATTTCCTTCGTTATCTTTTAAATTTTCACTGACTTTTACATAAATATTAACCGCACGAATTCCAAATGCAAATATTTCTTTGACTTCTTCTACCGTTAAATCTATCGAACGACGAAATATTCCTGGCATGGAAGGAATTTCTACTTTGTAGTTTTCACCTTCAGCAATAAACATAGGAAACATAAAATCCGATGGACTCAAACTGGTTTCACGAACTAAACTTCTAATGGATTCATTCGTTCTTAATCTTCTGCCTCTGTGTAATGGGAACATATGTTTTTGTTTAAAGTTTCAGGTTTAAAAGTTTAAAGTTAAACCCATTTAAAATTTAAAATTCAGAATTTAAAATAAACCTAAAGCCAATCTCTTGGATTCTCTAATACGTTTACTAATTTTTCTTCTTCGCTTCCGGCTTCTGCATGATGGTCGTATACCCATTGCACGTGCGGCGGCAAACTCATCAGGATACTTTCGATTCTTCCGTTAGTTTTTAGACCAAATAAAGTGCCTTTGTCATGTACCAAATTAAACTCCACATAACGACCACGGCGGATTTCCTGCCACGTTCTTTGTTCTGGAGTATACGTTAAATCTTTTCTCTTTTCTACAATTGGAACATACGCTTGGAGGAAACTATTTCCAACTTCTGAAACGAAATTGAACCAGTTCTCCATTGACATTGTATCCGTGGCTTTGCAATAATCGAAAAACAATCCACCGATTCCGCGTGCTTCATTTCTGTGAGTGTTCCAGAAATAGGCATCACATTGTTTCTTGTATTTTGGATAAAACTCCGGATTATGTTTGTCGCAGGCGGTTTTACAGGTTTGATGAAAATGAATCGCATCTTCTTCAAACAGATAATAAGGTGTTAAATCCTGCCCACCACCAAACCATTGTTGAATTACGTTTCCGTTCTCATCGTACATTTCGAAATAACGCCAATTGGCATGAACCGTTGGATTCATTGGGTTTTTTGGGTGCAAAACTAAGCTCAATCCGCAGGCAAAAAAATCAGCTTCGCCTACATTGAACATCTTTTGCATGGCTTCGGGTAATTTTCCATGAACTGCCGAAATATTAACTCCGCCTTTTTCGAAAACAGTTCCGTTTTCTATCACGCGGGTTCTTCCTCCTCCACCCTCCGGACGCTCCCAAAGGTCTTCACGGAATTTGGCTTGACCTTCAACCGTTTCCAATCCTTTACAGATTTGGTCTTGAAGGTTTTGTATGTAAGAATAAAATTGTTCTTTCATTATAAATTAGTTTTCAGTAATGGTTTTCAGCTACAAAAATGGAAACCAAAAACTGTGACTCTGACTGACTACTGATTGTATTCTTTCACTGCATCAATAAACGCTTTTGCGTGATCCACAGGAATATTTGGTAAAATTCCGTGACCTAAATTCACGATGTATTTGTCTTTTCCGAATTCGTCAATCATTTCGTGAACCATTTTCTTGATAACCGGAATTGGAGATAATAATCTAGATGGATCAAAATTTCCTTGTAATGTGATATTTCCACCAGACAAGTATCTTGCATTTCTTGGAGAACACGTCCAATCTACTCCTAAAGCAGAAGCTCTACTTTTACCCATTTCATTTAATGCAAACCAACATCCTTTTCCGAAAACAATTACCGGCGCATCATCTGCCAAAGCTTCAATAATTTGGTTGATGTATTTCCAAGAGAATTCCTGATAATCTACTGGAGATAACATTCCGCCCCAAGAGTCAAAAATTTGAACGGCATTAACTCCCGCTTTTACTTTTTCTTTTAAGTATAAAATAGTGGTATCGGTGATTTTCTGTAATAAAACATGGGCTGCTTCTGGATATTGGAAACAAAATCCTTTGGCCATATCAAAACTTTTAGAACCTTTCCCTTCCACTGCATAACACATAATTGTCCAAGGTGAACCTGCGAAACCAATTAATGGCACCTCATCATTCAACATTTCTTTGGTCAATTTGATAGCGTCAAAAACGTAACCTAATGTTTCATGAACATCTGGAACGATAACTTTCTCCACATCCTGAATTGTACGAATTGGATTTGGTAAATACGGACCAAAATTAGGTTTCATCTCCACTTCAATTCCCATTGCTTGTGGAATTACCAAAATGTCCGAAAACAAAATGGCAGCATCCGGAGCAATTCTTCTTATTGGTTGTACGGTGATTTCGGCAGCTAATTCTGGAGTTTGACAACGGGTGAAAAAATCATATTTATCACGCAAAGCGATGAATTCCGGCAAATATCTTCCGGCTTGACGCATCATCCAAACTGGTGGACGTTGTACTGTTTCTCCTTTTAGTGCTCTTAAAAATAGGTCGTTCTTAATCATGTATTTAAATTTTAGCAGATTGCTAGATGCTTTCCGTTGTATAATATTCAATAACTTCCTCAATCACCTCTTCGATAGTTGGTGTTTCGGCTATTACTATGTTTTTAATTTTCTTTGATTCTAATGCTGATGCTGTAGTAGTGCCTATGCAAAAACAAACTTCATTCTTGATTTTATTATTTATCAAATAACTTTCAACGGCAGATGGACTAAAAAATAGAATTCCGTCAAACTTTTCTTGGTCTGATATTTTAAAAGGCGCAAGTTTTGTTTGATAAACTTCGATTTCGTTAAAAGTTATTCCTGCACTTTTTAATGCTTCAGGCAACGTTTCTTTACGCAAATTTCCACTAAAAAAAGTATAGCTTTCCTTATTGTAAATCAAAGTGATTATTTCGGCTAATTCAGAGGCGTAATCCAAATAAACATCAACTGTAAAGCCATGCGACTCTAGTAATTCCTTAGTTTTAATACCTACACAAAAAACAGGTTTGGTCTTTAAAATTTCCCAACCACTTTGTTCTATCAAACTTAAAACAGCATTTTGGCTGCTAAAAATTAAGTTGTTGTTGATCGTATTGAGGTCAAAAACATTGTTTTTAATTTCGATGAAATCCTGTTCCAAAAGATCAAAATTAGCATCAATAAATACTTGCCTTTGTTCTGCCGACAATGTTTTGGTGGATAAAATGCTTGTTTGGCTCATTATTTCTTCAAATTAATTTTAATTGCTGTCATCAATTCTGCTCCGCCATTTTCTAAAATTTCTTTGGCACAATAAAAGCCTAATTTCTTCCATTCTTGCATCGGAACGGTTTTTTCTATTTCGATTTTTTGTTTCCCATCGATAGAAAACAAAACGCCTTTAAACAAAATATCATCTTCAACAAAAACTGCCAAAGCGCCAATTGGTGCCGTACAACCGCCTTCGAGTGTTTTCAGAAACTGCCTTTCAATATGTGTACAAACTTCGGTATCAATATCATTCAATTCAGAAACTGCTTCTCTACAAAATTCATCATTTGCCATGGCAACAACTACCATTGCACCTTGAGCAGGCGCTGGAATCATCCAATCTAAATCGATATAATTAGAAGGTTTCAAGTTGATTCTCTCCAATCCTGCTGCCGCAAAAACGGCTCCGTTCCAATCGCTTTCCTGCAATTTCTGCATCCTCGTATTCACGTTTCCACGCAAATCAACTACTTTATGATTGGGATATTTATTTAACCATTGTGCCTGACGACGCAAACTTCCTGTGGCAATTGTTCCTTCTCCATCAAGAAAATCAAGGTTCCCTTTGTGTACCAAAATATCCAATGTATTCGCTCTTTCCAGAACCGCCGCCTGTACAATTCCTATTGGCAAAGCCGTAGGAACATCTTTCATGGAATGCACCGCAATATCAACATCACCATTTATCATGGCAATATCTAGCGTTTTAGTAAAAATTCCTGTGATTCCTAATTCGTAGAGTGGTTTGTCAAGGATGATATCTCCTTGTGATTTTACCGCTAAAATTTCGGTTTTATAACCTAAATCGTTTAGCTTTTTTTCGACGGTGTGGGCCTGCCAAAGCGCGAGTTCACTATCGCGGGTTCCTATGCGTATAATTTTGCTCATTATTTTGTAGTCGCTCCTATTTTGAAAACTTTCTCAATCCATTCAATACTTTCATCTACCATAGTGTCATCATCTTTCAAATGATTCGCAAAATGAGTCGTTATTTTTTGGATAATTCTGTTGCTGATAATCTCCGCTTGCTCTTCATTGAAGTTTGAAATTTTCCTGCTTTGGAAATCCAATTCAGATATTTTTATCGCATTCAATTTTGCTTTTAAAGCATTGATTGTCGGAGCAAATTTTCTTCCTTTGGTCCAAGTAATAAATTCTTCTTTTATTTCTTCGATAATAGCTTCAGCTGCAGGAATATGTTTTTTTCTATTTTCTAATGTTTCGTCTGTTAGTTGTGACAAATAATCCATGTGAATTAAGGTAACATCAGCTAATTCCTCTACATTTTCATGCACATTCTTTGGAATTGATAAATCCAAAATCAACATTGGTTTTTTCAAATTCAGGATCGCTTTGTCAATCGTTGGATTTTGTGCGCCGGTAGCCACCACAACAACATCTGCTTTTTGTAGTTCCAAATGCAATTCAGAATAATCTTTTACAATTAGATTTAACTTGCCGGCTAATTTCTCTGCTTTTTCTTTGGTTCTGTTAATTAAGGTAATATGTTCGTTTTTAGTATGTTTTACTAAATTTTCACACGTATTTCTACCAATTTTCCCTGTACCAAACAATAGAATGTTTTTGTTTCCAATGTCTTGCACATTGTTGATTATATAGCGAACTGCGGCAAAAGAAACCGAAGTAGCGCCAGAACTAATTTCTGTATCTGTTTTTATTTTTTTACTAGCTTGGATAACGGCATTCACCAATCTTTCCATAAAAGCATTGGCTAAACCCAACGATTTTGACTGTGAAAAACTAGATTTTATTTGAGCGATAATTTCAAAATCACCCAGAATCTGACTATCTAATCCTGTTCCTACACGAAACATGTGGCTGATGGCTTCTTGATTCTTATAGACAAAACCTACCTTTTGAAATGCTTCAACAGAGCCTTGACTATTCTCACAAATTAATTTGATTAATTGAAATGGATGTTCCGCGAAACCGTAAATTTCTGTACGATTGCAGGTTGAAGTGACTATCAAACTCTCAATTCCTTCCGTTTTAGCTTGTTCCAGCAAACGCGTTTTTGCAGTGGCATCCAAGCTAAACTTACCTCTAATCTCCGCATCTGCTTTTTTATAACTCAACCCTACGGAGTAAAAATACTGATGCTTTGATGTGTTGTTGTTTTCCATATTTGCACTTTTCAAGAAAGTGGAACAAAATTATCACTATAGTATCTATAAAAGTAACGCTAGAAGTTCTTTTTGTATCGCTTAATGATTTTTTAATTCCAATTGCTTATTTAATTGTAAAAAACTCTATTTTTGTAGTGAAATCAAGTCGTTTGAAGTACTCTATTTAGAGTTGTTCTAAATAAAAAGGTTTCGAAAGTATGATTTTCATATTAAAAAAATATCGCTATGGGTTCTCAGGAAATTATAAAAATAGAAGATGATTTTACGCTTATCCGGTTTCAAAATGACGGTATTGACGCTTTCAATGCCCAACGCGAAGTCAGCAGCGGTCTGATTCAATTTCATTTTGGATTAAAAGGAAGTGCCAAATTTATATTTAATCAAGGGAATTACGCTTTGGAACTGAAAGAAGAAAAGTCACTGCTTTTGTACAATCCACAAAAGGAATTGCCTTTGAATTTAGAATTAGCGCCAAACTCTTGGGTAATTTCCGTAATTATTTCCATCAAAAAATTTCACGCCTTATTTTCGACAGAAGCTGATTATATTACTTTTTTAAGTGCCGATAACAAGGACAAAAAATATTACAACGAAGGAAATATTAGTCCTTCAATGGCAATTGTTTTGTCGCAATTGTTTCATTACAGCTTGCATCCTTCGATAAAAAACCTGTATTACAAAGGAAAAGGATATGAATTATTGAGCCTATATTTCAATAGAACCGAAGATCCAAACGCAGAACAATGTCCATTTTTAATAGACGAGGATAATGTAATAAAAATCAAAAAAGCCAAAGAAATCATCATTGCAAACATGGCCGAACCGCCCGGATTACAAGAATTAGCAGATGAAATAGGTTTGAATTTAAAGAAACTAAAAATGGGTTTCAAACAAATTTATGGCGATACGGTTTATGGATTTCTATTTGACTACAAAATGGATTTTGCCCGAAAATTACTAGACAGCGGTTCTTACAATGTAAATGAAGTAGGATTGAAAATTGGGTACAGCACTGGAAGTCATTTCATAGCAGCATTCAAAAAGAAATTTGCAACCACACCAAAGAAATATTTGATGTCAATCAACCCAAACATGCCGTAAACAATTGATTTCTTATATTAAACAATAAATAAAAAATAGTTAATCGGAATTTATAAAAAAGTAAGTTTAATTACTTTTGTACCAACAAAAAAAGACAACATGAAAGGTGTATTATTAGTTAATTTAGGTTCTCCGGAAAGTCCAACTCCTAAAGATGTAAAACCATATTTAGATGAATTTTTAATGGATAAATACGTAATTGATGTTCCGTTTTTGTTACGAGCATTATTAGTTCGTGGAATAATTTTACAAACAAGACCTAAAAAATCAGCTGCCGCTTACGCAAAAATATGGTGGGACGAAGGTTCTCCGCTTGTCGTGATTTCGAAAAGAATGCATGCTAAAGTAAAACAACTTGTTGACATTCCTGTTTCCTTAGCAATGCGTTACGGAAATCCATCTTTATTATCTGGTTTACAAGAATTGCATGATAAAGGCGTGACTGAAGTGCTACTTTTCCCTTTGTATCCGCAACATGCAATGGCTTCAACGACTACAATATTAGAATTAGCTGAAGAACACCGTAAAAAATATTTCCCAGAAATGAAATTTACAATTGTTCCTGCTTTTTATAATAAACCTGATTATTTACAAAACCTGGCTGATTCTATCAAAGGACATTTAGAAGGTTATGATTACGATCATTTATTATTCTCCTACCACGGAATTCCGGAGCGTCACATTCGCAAAACGGATATTACTAAATCCCATTGTAAAATTGACGGTTCTTGTTGCAACACCCCTTCGCCTGCACATGAATTTTGTTACCGTCACCAATGTTACGAAACGACCAAACAAGTGGTAAAATTACTGGGGATCCCAGAAGGAAAATACAGCCAGACTTTTCAATCGCGCTTAGCGGGAGATAAATGGCTGACTCCTTACACGGACGTCGAAGTGAACAAAATGCCTGAAAAAGGAATTAAAAAATTAGCAGTTGTAACGCCTGCATTCGTATCTGATTGTTTGGAAACTTTGGAAGAAATTGCGATGGAAGCTAATCATGAATTCAAAGTTCATGGTGGTGAGGAATTTTTAGCAATTCCGTGTTTGAACGACAGTGATGATTGGTGTAAAACCGTAAGCAATTGGATTACGAATTGGTCAAACGCCTCTTCAACTGTTAAAGTTGATTCTGAAAAAATAAACGCTTAAATGGCTGTTACCGCCGATGAGTTAGGAACTCAAGACATCAAAAAACTCTTGATAAAACAAGCAGTTCCGTCTTCTATTGGGATTTTATTCATGTCGGTTAATATTTTAATTGACACGATTTTTGTTGGACAATGGATTGGTTCTTTGGCCATTGCGGCGGTAACCGTAGTTTTGCCCATCACCTTTTTGATTTCTTCTTTGGGAATGGCGATTGGTGTGGGCGGAGGTTCTGTACTTTCTCGAGCGTTAGGAGCGAATCACAAGGAAAAAGCATTGCATACCTTTGGCAATCAAATCATGATGACTTTTTTACTGGCATCTGTTTTCGTGCTATTTGGTCTTTTTTTCAGCGACGAAATGCTGATGCTTTTTGGTTCGAAAGGAGCCATAATGAAACCCGCGAAAGAATTTTTTATACCAATAATTATAAGTGTTCCGTTTTTGGCACTTTGCATGATGGGAAACAACGTAATCCGTGCAGAAGGCAAGGCCAAGTTCGCAATGGTCGCCATGATTATTCCTGCATTTGTAAATATTGCACTGGATATCCTTTTTATCAAATACTTAGATTTAGGAATGTTTGGAGCGGCTTTGGCTACAGCCATATCTTATTTTACCTGCTTCTTATTTGTGCTTTGGTTTTTTGTTTTTAAAAGTGAACTGAAATTAAAAACAAGACATTTTAAATTCAACATTCCCATTGTAAAGGAAATAACCGAACTGAGTTTTGTGACCTTTTCAAGACAAGGAGTCGTGAGTGTTTTAGCCATAATCCTGAATCACACTCTATACACGTATGGTGGCGAACATTCTGTTGCTATTTATGGGATTATCAGCCGAATGTTGATGTTTGCCTTGTTTCCAATTCTGGGAATTACACAAGGATTTCTGCCAATTGCCGGATTCAATTATGGCGCAGGAAATTATTCAAGAGTGAAAGAAAGTGTACAACTTTCAATAAAATACGCTGCCATTTTAGCCTCGCTGATTTTCGTGGTTATTCTAATTTTTGCCAAACCTATAGTTGCCGTTTTCACAACTGACCCACTTGTAATTGACCAAACTCCAGAAGCGTTGCGCTGGGTTTTTGCGGCTTCGCCGATTATTGCTGTTCAACTTATTGGCGCAGCTTACTTTCAGGCAGCGGGAAAGGCAAAAAAAGCTTTGCTTTTGACACTAAGCAAACAAGGATTTTTCCTGATTCCGTTAGTGCTGATTCTACCAAATTTTTTAGGTATTTTTGGAGTGTGGATTGCATTCCCAATTGCGGATATTTTATCAACGATTTTAACTGGCTATTTTCTAAAAAAAGAAATAAACACAAAACTGATTCAAACTAACGATGGAATACTATAATTACCTAAAATCCTTACACCTCATCTTTGTAATTACATGGTTTGCAGGATTGTTTTACATTGTGCGCTTATTCGTTTACCAAATTGAAGCGGCTCAAAAACCATCTCCAGAAAAGGAAATACTGCAAAAACAGTACAAAATAATGACCTATCGTTTGTGGTATATTATCACTTGGCCGTCAGCCGTTTTAGCGAGTATTTTCGCTTTTTGGATGTTGTTTTTCACGGACTTAGGACAAGCGTGGTTAAAAATGCCTTGGATGCACGTAAAACTTGGCTTTGTATTTGTGTTGTATTTATACCATGCAAAATGCCAACAAATATTCAAGCAATTGCAAAATGACGAAGTAAAATACACTACAACTTTTATGCGATTGTGGAATGAAGGCGCAACCATTATCCTGTTTGCTGTGGTTTTTTTAGTGGTTTTAAAAAATGCCGTTAACTGGATTTATGGCGTGATTGGGATTTTCTTATTTTCCATTTTGATAATGCTTGGTTTTAAATTTTACAAAAGAATTAGAGAACGAAATCAATCATAAATATGTTCAAAAGTTTCAAAATAGCAATGCTTTCTTTACGAATCAGGATTTTCCTTTCGATGATTGTATTGATATTAATGGCTTCTGTAATACTAGCTTCCATTTCAATCATCCAATTTAAAAATGAAGCTAAGGAATATCATCAAGAGCGGTTAGAGCGCAATGAAAATGCAGTAAAACAACACATTAACTTTATCCTTTCAACAACCACCTATCCGTTGACTTCTGCGAATCTGGATTTAATTTTTAAAGATAAAATTCACGAATTAGCCCACATTCACAACATCGAAATCAATATTTACAGCTTAGACGGAAAATTGTTAAAATCCTCTAAGGAATCCTTTTCTGTTGATAAAGTAGCCCCGCCAATTCCTAAATATATTTTAAAGCTGGTTCGTTCCTCTATCGAAAAAAGATACGTAGACATCAAAACTATTGATGGCAAAAAGAACCGTTCTGCTTTCAGCCAAATTAAAGATGACAAGTTTAAACCATTAGGAATCTTAAATCTGCCTTATGTAGAAGATGACGGCTATTATGAAAACGAACTCAAAAGTTTCTTGATACGTCTTGGACAAGTGTACACTTTCATGCTTCTGATAGCTTTTGCCCTTGCCTACTTCTTGTCCTCTTACATCACAAAATCATTAAAGACCATTTCAGATAAGTTAAGTGAAACGAGTTTGAACCAAAAAAACGAGAAAATTGTTTTAGAAGCCAGCAGTAAAGAAATAAATCTTTTGATAAAAGCTTATAATGGAATGGTAGATGAACTCGAGAAAAGTGCCATTAAATTAGCGCAAAGCGAACGTGAGGAAGCTTGGCGCGAAATGGCGAAACAAGTGGCCCATGAAATCAAGAATCCGCTTACGCCAATGCGCTTAACAGTCCAGAGTTTTCAGCGAAAATTTGACCCGACTGACCCCAATGTAAAACAGAAAATGAACGATTACTCAGAAACGTTGATTCAACAAATTGACACCATGAGTGCGGTGGCTTCTGCTTTTTCAAATTTTGCATCGATGCCGGCGCAACAAAATGAAACTTTGAATGTGGTAGAAGTAGTTGAACTTGCGATGGATATTTTCAACGAAGAATACATTGAATTCCAAAGTGATTCTCCTGAGATCATTTCGAAAATTGACAGAACACAACTCATACGAATTATCACCAATTTAGCAAAGAATGCTATTCAATCGATACCGGAACAACAAGAGATTAAATCAGTAATTGTTCGCATCAAAAAGGAAGCAAACAATGTATTAATTGCCGTTACCGATAACGGAATTGGAATTCAGCCTGAAGATATCAGCCGCATATTTGAACCAAAATTCACCACCAAAAGTAGTGGAATGGGTCTTGGTCTTGGAATTATAAAAAACATAATCGAAAATTATAAAGGAACGATTACCTTTGAAACTGAATTTGGAAAAGGAACTACTTTTACCGTTTCGCTTCCAATAATTAACTCTTAAAATTACAACTATGAATTACGAAAATATATTAATTGCAACTGAAAATAACATTGCAACGATTACCATCAATCGTCCTACAAAACTAAATGCGTTGAATGTTGCGACGATTTCTGATTTGAACAAAGCGTTTAAAAACTTAGGAAAAAATGCTGAAATTCGTGTTATTATTTTAACGGGAAGCGGTGAAAAAGCGTTTGTAGCCGGAGCTGACATCTCTGAATTTGCTCATTTCTCGATTGAAAAAGGAACGCAATTAGCAGCAGAAGGACAAGAGAAATTATTTGATTTTATAGAGAATTTAAAAACTCCTGTTATCGCAGCCGTAAATGGTTTTGCATTGGGTGGCGGATTAGAATTAGCGATGGCGTGTCATTTTAGAGTCGCTTCAGAAAACGCAAAAATGGGATTGCCAGAAGTTTCATTGGGAGTAATTCCTGGTTACGGAGGCACACAACGTTTGCCACAATTGATAGGAAAAGGACGCGCGATGGAAATGATTATGACCGCCGGTATGGTAACGGCACAAGACGCTTACAGAACTGGATTGGTAAATCACGTAGTACCAGAAGCAGAACTTTTAGATTATTGTGTGAGTGTTGCCAATAAAATAATCAAGAACTCTCCGTATGCTATTGGTAAAGCTATAAAAGCTGTCAATGCTAATTTCAAAGAAGGAAAAAATGGCTATGAAACTGAAATAAAAGCCTTTGGAAAATGCTTTGGAACAGAAGATTTTAAAGAAGGGACAACCGCTTTCTTGGAGAAAAGAAAAGCAGTTTTTACTGGAAAATAATAACAAAAGAGAGCCACATTGGTTCTCTTTTTAGTTTTTAAGTGATTATCCTTTAAAATAATCTTTCTTCAAAAACGGATTGTTTGGTTTACAAGACTTAATTTTGCAGACCCGTTTCGGAATATAACACACCATCTAAAATTAAACTTATGTCCTTCCAACCTGTATTTGAACTTTTCTGGGAAAAGGTAAAAGAAAGCATCGAAAACCACACTTACGCTAAACTAACACTTGCCAAAACTATTGGTGATACGGAACTGAAAAATATCTATGTGCGTCCCGTTTTACTGGAGAATGACGTATTCAGTCTTTCGGTTACTGCGCGTTACAAAACCGAAGAAATAGAAAGTTTCCATACACTTGACGAGGCTTTTATTATATTGGCGCCGTATATGAATAACCCATTTTTGACAGCTTTACTTTTTACTACAGAAAATGACATCACCTTTAAACTCAATAAAAAAAGAGTGGGAACCATTATCGAGCAAGCGCCAACTTTTAAAAACGCTTCGGATGTGATTTTGGAAATGAAAGAAAAAGGAATTTCGATTTAAGATTTTTGATTGCTGATTTTTGATTTTTGATTTAAAAAATCAGCAATCGAAAAAACATCTGAAATTTAAAATCGTTAATCCGTAATCAAAAATCCTATTTCTCCCCTTCCCATTCCGCATAAAACTGCGCCAAAAATCCTTCCATGTAACGGTGTCTTACTTGTGCAATTTGCTTTCCTGTTTGGGTATTCATCTTATCTTTTAAGAGCAATAACTTTTCGTAAAAATGATTGAGCGTTGGAGAATCGTTCTTTTTGTATTCTTCCTTTGTCATACTGGAATTTGGGGCGATATTAGGGTCGTAAAGCGCTCTATTTTTAAATCCGCCATAATTGAACGTTCTGGCAATTCCAATGGCGCCAATCGCATCTAAACGGTCTGCATCCTGAACCACATCTAATTCTATGGATGAGAATTTCTTTTCGAAATTACCGCCTTTGTATGAGATGTTTTCAATAATATTCACCACATGCGTGATAATCTCCTCATCAACCTTTTCTGATTCTAAAAATTCTCGAGCTATTCTTGGACCAACGGTTTCATCACCATCGTGAAACTTACTGTCGGCAATATCATGAAGCAAAGCACCTAGTTGAACTATAACAGGGTTACAAACTTCATTTTTTGAAATCAGAAGAGCATTTTTAAAAACTCTTTCGATATGGAACCAGTCGTGTCCGCCTTCGGCATTTTCTAATTTTTCTTTTACAAAAAGAATCGTTTTGTCTATTAAATCAGGGTTTATCATTGTTTATTATATTTTAAAAAAAATGTTGAATTTCAAAGTTTTCCAACTTCAAAATCCAACATTTTTATTCTTTATTTAGAACTCAAAAATCTATCGTACTAAAGCTGGCTCAACCCATTTGAAGATATGTGATTCTTGTGGAATGACTAATCTCTCCGATATTTTCGCCATTCTACCCGGTAGTTTCATCAAGTAATCACGAGCTTTTTCTGCTTCATCAGTCAAGCCGGAAATCTTGTCAATTTCCCATTTGTCAATTAATTTCTGCATAATGTCCACATAATCCGCCGCGGTATAAACCCCAATTCGTTGTGCTGAATCAGAAAACTGTTCGAAAGCAGTACTTATTTTTTCACCGGATTCTCTCAAGAAATGAGCCGGCATAACGATTTTTGCTTTCATCATATATTGGAAAGCAAGCATCATTTCACTTGGATCAACTTGAAAAATACGATTTACAAATTCGCTATACGCATGATGATGACGCATCTCGTCACCAGCAATCATTTTGCACATTTTAGACAACTTGTTATCACCATATTTCTTAGCCATTTGCGCTACTCTATTATGAGAAACGTATGTTGCTAATTCTTGGAAACTAGTGTACACAAAGTTTTTGTATGGATCTCTTCCCGTTCCAATATCAAAACCGTCGTTAATCAAGTGTTGCGTTGTCATTTCAACTTCGCGCATGTTTACACGACCAGATAAATACAAATATTTGTTCAGTAAATCACCGTGACGATTTTCCTCACCAGTCCATTGTCTGATCCATTTAGACCAACCGTTTCTTTCTACATTATCAATTCCTTCTACGTCCATTAACCAGGATTCGTAAGTTGGTAAAGCTTCCTCAGTGATGGTATCACCTACTAACGTTACCCAGAAATCATACGGTAATTCTTTTGCAATTTCACGTAATTCTTTGACCTCATCAAAAAAAGTATCGCTTTGGGAATTAGGCAAAAAATCAGTTGGTTGCCATATTTTCTCCACTGGAATTAGATACTGATCGACAAAGCTGTCTACGTTTTTTTCCAAAAACTGCATTACTTCTAATCGAATGTTTTTTATTGACATTATATATAAATTAAATTTTTATTCCTTGAACTACTGCTGTTTCTGTTTTCTCCATTAAATCAGCAAAATCATAATCCTTAACCGCTAACGGTTTATGTACTACAAAGGTAAGGCGATTTCCTAAACCTAATGGGAAAAAACCGTATTTAACTATTTTCCAAGAGTTGTTTATACTTACTGGAACCACATATGCAGAAGGTGCGTTCTTGCATAAAATTTTAAGACCAGTTTGCGAGAACTCTTTTGGTTTTCCCGTCTTGCTTCGTGTTCCTTCCGGAAAAATAACTGCCGAACGATTGTGTTTTTCAATATATTCTCCTAAACCTTTGATGGCCGGAATGGCTTGTTTGGGATCTTTTCGATCAATAAGAACAGAACCTCCGTGACGTAAATTAAAAGACACACTTGGAATTCCTTTTCCTAATTCTATTTTACTTACAAATTTACAATGAAAACGGCGGAAAAACCAAATCATCGCAATAATATCGTACATACTTTGATGATTGGACACAAAAATTAAAGGAACATTTTTTGGAATGCTTTCTCTGTTTTCAAATTTATATGTTGTCCCCAAAAGATTCGTGCATCTCAACAAGAAAAAATTCAAATAATCGACACTTATTTTATGGGCTTGATAGCCAAAAACATGGAAGCAAACCCATTGTATCGGGTGAAAAACAACCAAAGTAAGACCGAAACATAAATAATAAATTACGGAAATGGGATACGAAATCAGTTTTTGCATGCTTTAAAAATTTGCCGTAAAAGTAAGAAATATATTTTTAGCGGTATTTAAATCCGAAACAATATACAGGCTCAACGTTTAATCGTAACTTTGCCAGTCAAAATCTAAGAATTTTTTCTATTAAAATGAACTTCACTTACCCAAAAAACGAAAAGCTAAAAAGTAAAATCACCATTGGATTATTGTTTACCGAAGGGAAATCAGTATCTAAATATCCGTTGCGATTGGTTTATAAAGCCGGTTCTTTGAACGAAAGTGAAAAAATAAAAATGGGAGTTTCTGTTTCCAAAAAGAATTTTAAGAAAGCCGTAGACCGCAATTATTTCAAACGGGTACTGCGCGAAACCTATCGCCTGAACAAACACCTTTTGATTGACAATCTGGACCAACCGTATTCCTTTATGTTTTTTTACCAAACTAAAGACCGCTTGACATACGAGGAAATTAATACTAAAACCATTCAGTTGTTCGAGAAGTTTTTACTCCAAATAAAAAAAGAAGAGTAGCAATTCTATTTTTTGTATTTTTAGCATTAAAATTTAATGTTTATGAAGTCAATAGCCTTGTTTTTTCTATTATTAGTTTCTTTTTCCGGTTGTAAAAAGGCCGAGGCTGATTTAGACATGAAAGTATCAGCTATCAAACTTCCTTCAAAAGAAGTTTCAGCCGGCAATGCACTTTATGACAAAGGAGAACTAAATTCATCGACAAAGGAAACTCAACAAAACATTGAACAAAAAATCATCAAACAAGGCGATCTTCGTTTTGAAACCAATGATTTACAGTCTACCTATACTCAAATACAAAATGCGGTAAAGAGTCATAATGCAATCATCCAAAATGATACAGAGGGCAAGAATTACGAATCTATTTTTAGAAGATTAATCATTCGTGTTCCAAGCAAAAATTTCGATTCATTTTTAAAAGACATTTCAAAAGGAGTTGCTTATTTTGACAATAAAGAAATATCATCTCAGGATGTAACTGCAGAATACATTGATATTGATGCGCGATTAAAAGCTAAAAAAGTCCTTGAAAATCGTTATCTCGAACTTTTAAAAAAAGCAAATAAGGTAACAGAAATGCTGGAAATCGAAAAACAGCTTTCAGCTATTCGAGAAGAAATCGAAGCAAAAGAAGGTCAGTTGAATTACATGCAAAACCGTGTTTCGTTCAGCACCATTACTATAGAATTCTACAAATCTATCGCTGAAGAAAGTGGTGTAACTACCTCATACGGAATGAAAATTTGGACTGCAATCAAATCAGGATTCAATAGCCTTTCGAGTTTATTTATAAATCTACTCAGCATTTGGCCGTTTATCATAATTCTGTTTGCTGCAGGTTACTTTATTAGAAAAAGATTTAAGTCAAAAAAAATATAAAACAATGTATTCTTTCTTCAAAAAAAAATTCATAATTCCCGTTGTCGCTTCGGCATTTCTATTTGTTGGAACCAGTTTCAAAGATGATTTTTTCGAAATCGCCAAGCAAATCGAGATATTCACTACACTTTTCAAGGAATTGAACCGCAATTATGTTGATGAAACCAATCCTGGGGAACTAATGGACAAGGCCATCAAGGGAATGCTGGCTAATTTAGATCCCTATACCGTTTATTTCAACGAGCAGGATGTGGTGCGATTCAAGATAAATAACACCGGGGAATATACCGGAATAGGCGCTTTATTGACTCGAAAAGAAGACAAATTAATTGTCAAGGAACCTTATAAAGATTTTCCTGCCGACAAAGCGGGTTTAAAGGCCGGAGATGAAATTATTCAGGTGGGCGATGTACTTTTATCTGATTTCAAAGATGAAGCTTCTCAGCTTTTCAAAGGCACTAAAAACACAAAGATTGACATTAAATACATCCGTCAGGGAAAAGTGAACACTACACAGATTATTCTGGACGAAGTCGAAATCAAATCGGTTCCCTTTTTCGCAAAAATAGACGACAAAACGGGTTATATCGTATTGTCTCATTTTAATAAAAAAGCATCCTTGGAAACCAAAGAAGCTTTGGAACAACTCAAAAAAGAAGGTGCGGAACGCATTATTCTGGATGTACGAGATAATCCGGGCGGACTCTTGAATGAAGCCGTGAATATTTGTAATTTATTTGTTCCGAAAAATGAGATTATCGTTACTACAAAATCAAAAATAGAGAAACACAACAGCACCTACAAAACGACAAAAGACCCTGTAGATACTGAAATTCCTTTGATTATTCTTGTAAACGGCCGAAGTGCATCGGCATCAGAAATTGTCGCTGGCGCACTTCAGGATTTAGATCGCGCTGTGGTGGTAGGAAGTCGCAGTTTTGGAAAAGGACTGGTACAAAGACCGGTAGATTTGACTTTTGGAACGCAGCTAAAAGTAACTATTTCCCGTTATTACACGCCATCCGGAAGATGCATTCAAGCTTTGGATTATTCTCGAAAAGACAAAAATGGAATGGCTATAAAAACAGAAGAGAAAAACTTCAATGCTTTTAAAACCAGAAAAGGAAGAACCGTTTATGATGGCGGAGGAATTCAGCCGGATGTGGAACTGGAGGAAACAAAATCAAGTCCAATTACAAATGCTTTGCTACGCAACGACGGGATTTTCAACTATGCCACTATTTATTATTACAAAAATCCGAATTTAGGAAATCAGATTCCTGTTATTTCTGATACGGATTATTCCGATTTTAAACAGTTCTTGAAAGTGCAGAAATTCTCTTTTGACACGGAAACGGAATTGGCATTGAAAAACACTTTGGCTATAGCCAAAAAAGAAAAACTAGAAGAATCTATCCAGGCCGAATACCAACAATTGCTAGCCGCACTGCAGAAAAGTGAAAATGCTTTATTGGACAAAAACCAAAAGGAAATCAAAAACCTGATGGTCGATGAAATCATAAAACGCTACCAATATCAGGAAGGATTGTATCAATATTACACCAAAAACAACTCGGAAATCAAGAGAGCCATCACTATTTTGAATAATAATACAGAGTACAAGTCCATTCTAAAAATATAATGAAAAAATCGTTTTCAATACTACTGCTTCTTTTTTCCAGCTTTTTATCAGCTCAGGGAAAACCTGTAGAAACGGTATATTTTGAATTTGACAAATTCACACTTGACAACGATCAAATACAAACGATAGTCGATTTCATGAAAAATTTGGATACCACAAAAGTAGAATCCATTCAAATTTATGGATATTGCGACGATCGTGGTGCCAACGATTATAATTTTGAATTATCAAAAAACAGGGTGATTACAGTTCAAAACATTCTTACTCAAAATGGTTTCAACAAAAACAAGATTGTCATTATTGAAGGCAAAGGGCGTGTAATTGTACAAAAAGATATGGTGGAAAACCTGTCCGAAACCCGATCTAAAAACAGGCGTGTTGATTTATTTATTGTTAAGAAAAACAGTTTTGGAAACGGCATTTACAATTCGTTTCAGGATAAGCATAAAGTGGGAGACCGTATTTATCTGGAAAACATCCTTTTTCCTCTTGGCAGCAGTGCGTTGACAGAGCAATCCAAGAAAGAATTAGATAAAATTGTACTTCTTTTGCAACAGCAAAAAACGTTGGAATTCGAAATCAGAGGCCACGTTTGTTGCACTCCAAGTTATTTTCAGGACGCCATAGATAAGGAAACACGGGAACGAAAACTTTCTTTGAATCGCGCCAAAAATGTCTACCATTACTTGATGAATAAAGGAATAAACAGCCTTAGAATGCATTATGTAGGAAGCGGCAACAAGTTCCCCCTAGGCCAAGGAGAAGCACTGGACCGCAGAGTTGAGTTTCTAATTCTTAAAATCTGATTCGCCTCTTTTCATCTCAATATGCGGAATATCGTCTTCCAGATACATTTCACTGGTTTGTACAAATCCATGACTTTCATAGAATTTTTTCAAGTATAATTGTGCTCCAATAGTGATTTTGCTTTCGCCAAAATGTTTCGAAATTCCTTCAATTGATTCTCGCATCAAGTCATGCCCCCATTTTCTGTCGCGGTAATTTGCATCAACAGTTACTCGGCCAATTGAGGCATTATCAAAACTAATTCCCGGTTTGAAAAGTCTGGAATGTGCGACAATTTTACCTTCAAATTCTCCAATAAGATGCAAAGCCACTTTGTCTTTTCCGTCAAGATCGAGATAAACACAGTTTTGTTCGACCACAAAAATCTCACTTCTCAATCGCAGTAAATCGTATAATTCGTGAACAGAAAGAGCGTCAAACGCCTTTATTTTCCATTGTATTGCCATGCCTTGTATAAGTTTTATAGAATGCAAATAAAAGAAATTTAAGATTACCTTTTTGCAACAACAACTGATTTTATAATGGATTCCAGTTCATGCATCAAATCCCGTTTGTCTTTTGAAGGCGCGTAACAAAATCCTTCTAATACCAAAACTCGGTTGTATTCGGTATCAATAATAGCATAATTGATAAAAGGTCCGGACATGAAATCATTGTTCAGCTGCCAAGTTCCTTTTGTTTCAAAGGTTTCTTTTCCATCGAGATTAATCTTAAAAAGATACGGAGCATACGCCTCTTCAGTAATCATATTCGTCTCCGGTTCCTTTCCGCTAATGTATAATTTGCCAATGGAATCACGCATTTTAATGATACTGGCGACCAAGTCCTTGTCTTTATTTAAGGTATTTAAAGGAACCTGATACATTAAAAGGCTGGTATTTCCGCCGATGATTTCTTTTTTTAGCCACAAAAAATTACTTTTTTGAAGAACATATGCATAACCGGAAGGAATTTGTATTGAAAGATGAAACTTATTCTCGATTACTTTAGGATCCATCAATGATTGGCTGTTTAATCGCTGACTCTCGGCGATTTCAGCTTCTTTGATTATCTGAATCATTTGAGGAGCATTTTTTTCAATGC
This sequence comes from Flavobacterium sp. CAN_S2, assembly GCF_015752255.1. Taxonomy (NCBI): domain Bacteria; kingdom Pseudomonadati; phylum Bacteroidota; class Flavobacteriia; order Flavobacteriales; family Flavobacteriaceae; genus Flavobacterium; species Flavobacterium sp. CAN_S2. The sequence continues at coordinate 1,301,103 of NZ_JADOVA010000001.1, read as the reverse complement.
AATCGATAATATCTGTTGCTGTTTTACCCGAAATATGAAATACGTTTTGAGGGGATGCGTATTGATTTTTACGGATTTCAAACTTATTTTCCTCCGCTTTTTTCACCACAATGATCGCTCGGGTATCAGTCATAAATCCTTCTAAAAGTTTGACCGGATATTGATTGATGTTAAATAAAGGTTCTTCTTGAGGCAAACCTATAACTGGCGATGCAAATTTGTTTCGAATGCTGTCACCAATATCTCCGTTCCACAACTGATCATCAATAATTACTGAAATAGTGTTGATTTTTCCTGTTGTTTTGCGCGGTAAATGATCATTTTCTTTTTTACAGGAAAACAATAGCAGAGCAACGAAAAGAAATAAAAAATGGGCTTTATTCATTATAATTCAATTATAAAATAAAACCCAAATTTATAGAAGTTTCTTCTATTATCCGTTAATTTTTAACTTCATTCCGGGTTTAATATCTTCACTGCGAATACCATTCCATTTTTTCAAGTCGGAAATGGTTACGCCAGGATATTTTTTGGCAATGCTAAATAAAGAGTCTCCTTTTTTTACATAATAATCAGCACTTACTTTTTTAGCTGCTGACGTTGCACTTGATTTACTCTTGAAGGAATTAACTGTTGCTTTATCCGTGATAATCGCAATTTCATCTTTGGCAACAATTAATGTTTTTCCAATAGTAATTGTGTTGTCCGGTAGATTATTCCATTGTTTCAAATCAACTACGGAAGCCCCGAATTTACTGGCGATATTCCCTAAATTATCTCCTTTCAAAACCACATATTCAATGTCTTTTCGTACGGGATTTAAAGTCAGCTCATTCTTAGAATCCAATCCGGTTTTGGCAATTTGTAATGACGTTCCATATTGTACCGTATCATTTGAAAGTCCATTCCATTCTTGAATTTCGGCAACGGTCACTTCGTATTTTTGAGCAATACTTCCCAAATTATCTCCTTTTTGAACCACATAAAGTGTAGAGGAATCCGTTGTCAATGGAGCTGAATTATTATTTATTTTTTCTTCTTTACTGCTTTTTGATTCTGATGTCAATAAAGATTTATTTTTTGAGACTACAGCATCGATCTTAGGTTCCGCTTTTGCTGATGAATCGACACTCTGGCCTGTTACAATTTTAAGGCTTTTTCCATAAGAAAGCGTATTACTTTTTAAGTTGTTCCATTTCTTTATATCAGAAACAGAAACATCGTATTTATTGGCTACAGCTGTTAGATTGTCACCTCGTTTTACTTTATAATAAGACGTTTTGGACAGTGAATTGCGCTGAATAGTATAACTGGAAGTGTCTTTTTGAACTATTGCTTTCATCACCTGAAAGGGTCTTTCTCTTTGGTCTAATTCATGTTGCGTATACGCATAAATTTGATCCTCATTAGACGCAAAAACAGCAATTTTTTCTTGAGGTAATCTTAAATAATGATTTTGATCGTGATAAAATGGAACTACATTCAGTTTATACGACGGATTCAAAACTTGCAACTGAACTACAGGAACATCCAATAAATCAGATATTTGCTTGAAAGTCATTTGCTTCTTAATCATTATGGTATCCGTAGCAAAATGTTTTACTGTTGCTCTATTAGGAACAATTCCGTGTTCTTTATGGTATTCATAAATGTACATCGTTGCTAGGAAAGCAGGAACATATCCCTGTGTTTCTTTAGGAAGATTTTTTCTGATGTTCCAATAATTTTGCTGACCACCAGAGCGTCTGATTGCTTTTGAGACATTTCCCGGACCTGAATTATAGGAAGCCAAAACCAAATCCCAGTCACCAAATATTCGGTACATATTAGTCATGTATTGAGCAGCGGCTTCACTGGCTTTCAAGGGATCACTGCGTTCATCCACATAGGAATCAATCTTTAACCCATATTGTTTTCCGGTTTGATACATAAATTGCCACAATCCGGTTGCTCCCATTTTAGAAACTGCTTTAGGATTTAAAGCGGATTCCACCACGGCTAAATATTTTATTTCTAATGGGACATTTTGTTTGGCTAAAGCCTCTTCAAAAACAGGAAAATAATACTCCGAAACCGCCATTAAACGTTCAAAAGATTTTTTTCGATTCTTCAAAAATGATTTGATGATGTTTTCTAATCCTTGATTGTATTCAATATTGAAAGGTGATTTCGCATCCATTGCGGCCAATCTTTCCTTGAGGAGTTCCGTTGATAATTCGTACTCAATTTTCTCATCGATATTGACATTCTTAATATCATCCGAAATGGTGTTGTACAAATCTAAATTAGTCAATTCCTTCATCCACAAACTATCTACGCAAGCGGCTAAATCGTCTTTTACGAACGTTTTTTTGATGGAATCTAAGTAGGATAATTTTGTTTCGAATCTCGGAATTTCTTTATTTTCGAAACTTTCTTGAGCAAACAATTGCGACGATAACAGCAGCAAAAGTGATAATGTGGTATTTTTTATATTCATATTTTTACGATCAAAGACCTATATTACAAATGATTACAAAGCTTGTTTTTACAAACTTAATAGGTTTAAACTAAAAATTTCTTTAAATATTGTTAAAAATGCAATCTTTGATGCATTTGCAAATAATTTTCGCTGTTTTGAAAGGGAAAACCACTTTAAAAAATCAAATTCTGAAATTTCACAAAAAAACCTCAGCAATAAATACTATCGCTAAGGTTTTCCGTTTAATCCTGATTTCCGTTTTTTTGATGTTTTAATTAAACCCAATAAAACAGTTTATAATGACTTTATAACACAATTATTTAGTCTAAAATAGCTGCAATTCCAGGCAAAGTTCTGCCTTCCAGCATTTCCAGCATTGCTCCTCCACCGGTAGAAACGTAACTTACTTTGTCTTCCAATCCAAATTGTTTTACTGCAGCTACTGAATCACCTCCGCCTACAAGGGAGAACGCTCCGTTTGCAGTAGATTCTGCAATAAAGTTACCCAAAGCAATGGTTCCGTTAGCAAAATTTTCCATTTCAAAAACACCTAATGGTCCGTTCCAAAGAATCGTTTTAGATTCCATTATTACTTTTTTGAAGTTTTCCAATGATTTTGGACCTGCGTCCAAACCTTGCCAACCGTCAGGAATTTCTTTTACATCAACAATTTGTGTTTCTGCATCATTTGAAAATGCATTTGCAGCAACAACATCAACAGGAATATGAATTTGAACTCCTTTTTCTTTAGCCAAACGCAAAATTTCTAACGCTAATTCTTGTTTGTCATCTTCGCAAATAGAATCGCCAATTTTACCGCCCAACGCTTTTACAAAAGTAAAAGTCATTCCGCCACCAATAATCATGTGGTCAACCTTGTCCAAAATATTCTCAATCACCGTGATTTTAGAAGATACTTTAGATCCACCAAGAACTGCTGTAACTGGTTTTTCACTGTTTTTCAAAACTTTGTTCAAGCTTTCAATTTCTTTGGCCAATAACAATCCAAAACATTTTTCCGTTGGGAAAAACTGTGCAATAATTGTAGTCGACGCGTGTGCTCTGTGTGCTGTTCCAAAGGCGTCATTCACGTAAATATCACCAAGTGACGCTAATTCTTTTGCGAAAGCAACATCTCCAGCTTCTTCTTCGCTATGAAAACGTAAATTTTCCAATAATAAAACTTCACCAGCTTGCAATTTTTCAGCAGCTGCTTTCGCTTCTGAACCAACGCAATCAGAAACAAATTGAACAGGTACACCAAGAATATCCGATGCTGTTTTAAGTATGTGTTTCAAAGAATATTTTTCTTCCACTCCTTTTGGTCGACCTAAGTGCGACATCAAAATCACGCTTCCGCCTTGAGCAAGAATCGCGTCAATAGTAGGTTTTGCCGCTTCGATACGAGTTGCATCCGTTACATTGAAATTTTCGTCTAAAGGCACATTAAAATCAACACGGATTATGGCTTTTTTATTTGCAAAATTGAAATCACTTAACGTTTTCATCAGTCTGTTTTTTAGTTTGTTTTTTTTGAAAGAGTAACAAATATAGAACTTTTAAATTATTAATAAATTAGGGAAAACCATTTAAAATAAATTTTAAGCAACGAAATCGTTGTAAATTAATAAATAATGTTCCTTTTTAATACTTTATGTGTTTTTTGTTCTAAATAAAGACAAATTAAATTTCAAAAGTAAATACCTTAATTACCACTTCTCTGCACTTGCTTCTACTGAAACTTTGCCTGCTAAAATTTTAGACTAAACCATTTTCTGCTATCTTTGCTTCATGCAATTTTCAGAAATTTTAGGACAAGAACACATCAAAAGCCATTTGACAAAAAGTGCTGATTTGGGCCGAATTCCACATGCGCAATTGTTTGTTGGTCCCGAAGGAAGCGGCACATTGCCTATGGCGATTGCCTATGCTCAATACATCATTTGCAGCAATCAAAACGGAGAAAATTCCGGCACAAATGAAGCGTGTAATATCAAATTCCAGAAAACTTCACATCCGGATTTGCATTTTATTTATCCTACTGTCAGCACCGATGAAGTAAAAACAAAACCAAAAAGCATTGATTTCATCACAGAATGGCGTCAGTTTTTAGAACATAATCCGTACGGAAGTTTGTTTGATTGGTACCAAATGCTTGGTGTTAAAAACAAACAAGGCGAAATCAGAGTTGATGATGCGCAGGAAATCTTGAAATCCTTAGCTTTGAAATCTTATGAAGGCGGATACAAAATAATGATTATTTGGATGGCCGATAAATTAAATATCGCCGCATCTAATAAACTACTGAAATTATTGGAAGAACCTACGGACAGAACTGTTTTTATCCTGATTTCAGAAAACGAAGAAGATATTATTCAAACGATTCGTTCCCGATGCCAAGTGTTGCATTTTAATGGATTAAGCGAAAAAGTAATCTCGGAAGCTTTAGTTTCAAAAGAAAATATAGAATCAAAAACCGCTGTAAAAATTGCGCATCAGGCACAAGGAAATTTCAACAAAGCATTACAATTACTGCAACCGGACAGCGAATCCGTTTTTTTTGAAAAATGGTTTGTCGATTGGGTTCGGGCTGCTTTTAGAGCCAAAGGAAACGCAGCAGCTATTCAGGATTTGATTCAATGGAGCGAGCAAATTGCCGGTTTAGGAAGAGAAACCCAGAAGAAATTTTTACATTTCTGTATCGACATGTTTCGTCAGGCATTGCTGCTGAATTACCAAACGCCAAGCTTAGTTTACATAGAACCGCAAGTAGATAAGTTCAAACTGGAGAATTTTGCGCCTTTCGTAAATGGTAATAATATCAACGATATTTTCAAAGAACTTTCTGAAGCCATGTATCATATAGAACGCAACGGAAACGCCAAAATTATTCTCACCGATTTATCCATAAAACTGACCCGATTAATCCACAAAAAATAAAAACATGAACAACATTACTTCTATTTTAATTTTAATTTTCCTGGCCATCACGTTCCTTCAGTCCGGTTATGACAAACTGTTTTATTGGAAAGACAATGTGGACTGGCTAAAAGGTCATTTTGCCAAAACACCACTAAAAAACCAAGTGCCACTAGCGTTACTAAACATTCTTATTTTGGAATTAATTTCCGGGATTTTATGTGTGGTGGGTTGTATCGAATTATTCGTGAACAACGGAAGAATATTTGGTTTCTATGGTGCCGTTTTTTCGTGTATCACGTTATTGATGTTGCTTTTTGGACAGCGATTGGCCAAAGATTATGATGGCGCCAGAACAATTGTCATCTATTTTATCCCAGCAATATTGGCCGTTTATTGGTTAAATTAATATTACATCTTACTATTTTGAATAACAACAATTCTCTTTTTATATAAAAAAAAATGACTCCAAAACATCCTTCAGAATCCCTGACAACATTAACCGATTTAGTTTTGCCAAGCGAGACCAATCCTTTGAACAATCTTTTTGGAGGAGAACTATTAGCCCGTATGGATCGCGCAGCTAGTATTGCGGCACGAAGACATTCCCGAAGAATTGTGGTGACCGCATCCGTAAATCACGTGGCGTTCAATAGAGCAATTCCGTTGGGAAGTGTAGTGACTGTTGAAGCAAAGGTTTCCAGAGCTTTCAAAAGTTCGATGGAAATATACATTGACATTTGGGTCGAAGACAGAGAATCTGGTAATAAAACCAAAGCCAATGAAGCGATTTATACTTTTGTGGCGGTGGATGATACTGGAAGACCCGTTGAAGTACCCCAAATTCTTCCGGAAACCGAACTGGAAAAACAACGTTTTGAAGCCGCATTGCGACGCAAACAGTTGAGTTTAGTTTTAGCCGGAAAAATGAATCCGCATGACGCAACCGAATTAAAAGCATTGTTCACTTAATACACATAATTGACTCGTAATTTTTAATTCAAAATAGATTTAAAATATTCTTGAAAGAGAAATTTTTAATTAAAAAAAGAAGTATTTTTACAAAACAAATGTTCAGTTTACAAATGAAATTTATAGGATAATTAGTCATCCTGTCAGTTTCTTACCGTTATAAAATAATACAAATAGATGAAAGAAAAGGTAAAAGAGAAGATGAGTACAGAGAAAGAATCCAAATTAAAAGCGCTGCAACTTACGCTTGACAAATTAGACAAAACCTACGGAAAAGGGACGGTAATGAAAATGGGCGACAAAGCCATTGAGGAAGTAGAAACCATTTCTTCAGGGTCTTTAGGAATCGATTTGGCATTAGGAGTTGGCGGTTATCCAAGAGGTAGAATTATTGAAATATACGGTCCGGAATCTTCTGGAAAAACCACGTTGACACTTCACGCTATTGCTGAAGCTCAAAAAGCAGGTGGAATTGCCGCTTTTATTGATGCAGAACATGCTTTCGATAGAAATTATGCTGAGAAATTAGGCGTAGACATCGAAAACTTAATCATCTCACAACCGGATAACGGAGAACAAGCGTTAGAGATTGCAGAGAACTTAATTCGTTCCGGAGCAATTGACATTGTTGTAATTGACTCGGTTGCTGCTTTGACGCCAAAAAGTGAAATTGAAGGCGAAATGGGAGATTCTAAAATGGGATTACACGCTCGTTTGATGTCTCAAGCATTGCGTAAATTGACAGGAACGATCAGCAAAACACATTGTACGGTTTTCTTTATCAACCAATTGAGAGAGAAAATTGGAGTAATGTTTGGAAATCCAGAAACTACAACAGGAGGAAATGCATTGAAGTTTTACGCTTCGGTACGTTTAGACATCCGTCGTTCTACACAAATTAAAGATGGTGATAACGTCCTTGGAAACAGAACCAAAGTAAAAGTGGTGAAAAACAAAGTGGCTCCGCCGTTTAAAATTGCTGAATTTGACATCATGTATGGTGAAGGAATTTCAAAAACAGGAGAGATTTTAGATCTTGCTGTTGAGTTTGAAATCATCAAAAAAGCGGGATCTTGGTTCAGTTACGGTGAAACCAAATTAGGACAAGGTCGTGATGCGGTAAAGTCTTTAATCAAAGACAATCCAGAACTGGCTGATGAACTTGAAGTGAAAATTAAAGCTAGAATAAAAGAACTAGCAGAAGCATAAATACTAAAACCCGTCTCGCACCTAAAAGTCAGACGGGTTTTTTCATTTTTAAACGCAACCTTTTTTTTAAAATCTCATCTATTAATAAACCGTCGATAAAAGTTTTAGACTGGCGGAATAGTGTTAACTTTTAAATTATTAAAGATGAAAAAAATTGTTTTACTTACTCTGTTTTTATTAACCTTAATGGGTTGTAGTATTGATGATGATCAACCAAATTACAGTTATGAAGTACTTGCTGTAGACAGTTACACGGTGCCACAATCTTTCACCTTGGGACAAACCTATGAAATAAAATTGAAGTACAAAAAACCCTCCGATTGTCATTCTTATCAAGGAATATATTACGATAAAAATTTAAACGTAAGAACCATTGGAATACAAACTGCAGTTCTTGAAAGTACAAATTGCACACCTTTAACAACAGCACCGGTTGAAGTTTCTTTCAATTTTTTAGTAACCAATACCGGATCCTATATCTTTAAGTTTTATAAAGGTGAGGACGCCAACGGTCAAAATATATTTGAAGAAGTTGAAATTCCAGTGAATTAATTAATGACCGTAAAAACTGTGGTATTAGATCAAATCATTAATCAATGCAAAAAAAACTGCCCCAAAGCACAAGAGCAATTGTACCAATTGTTTTCTAAAAAATTCTTTGGGGTGTGTTTAAAATATTCCCGTGATTACGCAGATGCCGAAGACAATCTACAAGATGGGTTTTTGATTATTTTTGATAAAATTGAGCAGTTCAACTTTAAAGGCTCTTTTGAAGGATGGGCAAAGAGAATAATGATCAATAATGCCCTTCAAAAATTCAGAGGCGTTCGATACATGGAAATTATAAACGACAATATTCCTGAGGAAGAAGTCGAAATTGAAGACGAAAATATTTCTATTGAGTATTTAATGCAAATTATTCAAGAATTACCGGACCAATACCGGTTAGTTTTTAGTCTTTACGTACTTGATGGATATTCTCATAAAGAAGTTTCTGAAATGCTCAAAATCAGTACCGGAACCACAAAGTCAAATCTTGCGAGAGCTAGAACCATCTTGAAAGAAAAAATTGATCATTACACAAAAATTAAAATAAATTCATTGGCAAAATGAACGATAAAAAAAATATAGACCGATTTTTTCAAGAACGATTCAAGGATTTTGAACTGCCTCCGAATGAACAAGTGTGGAAAAATATTCAAACCGAATTAAAAAAAGAGAAGAAAGAGCGAAAAGTAATTCCGTTATGGATAAAATTCCCGGGAATTGCGGCCGCATTTCTATTGGGTTTATTTGCTTTGAACAGTCTTTTGAATAACAATCTCGATACTCAAAACGGTATTGTTGTCTCGCCAGAAATTCTAAAAAATTCTTCGGAAAATCGGGATTCTATTATTGAAAAGAAGAGCAACACATTGGAAATTAAAAAAGAACTTCCAGTTGTTGAGAACATAATTAAAACGGAACAAAAAGATGGAAAAGAATTTACATCCACAAATCAATCTGAGATCCATTCGAATAAGAAGAAAACTCAAACTAATGCTGTTGTTTCTTTACAAAAAAATCATCCTTCGCTAAAACAAGAAACAACAAACACCAGAGAAATTTCGACTAAAGTGATTATCGCTGAAACGAATAATACATCAAATCAAACTTTGGAAAAAGAGTATTTAAACGATACTGAAAACACTAAAATTGCTGCGATAGATTCTAAAAAGCAGCCATTAAATTCTGTTGAATCGCCGAACGAATTAGAAGAAATCCTAAAAAACAAAAAAGTAAAAGACAAAGAAGTTGTTGTTCTTAGTTCAAAAAACAAGTGGCAAATTACTCCAAATGTTGCTGCCGTATATCTGAATTCGAATTCAGGTGGGTCTTCCATTGATCCACAATTTTCAGAAAATCAAAAAACGACAGATAACAGCTTAAGTTTTGGTGTAGGTGTAAATTATGCTGTTTCTAAAAAAGTGACATTACGAAGCGGAATTAACAAGCTCTCGCTGGGATATAACACGAATAACGTAGTATATTCGACAGGTTTGGCAAATAATAACCTGACAAATATTAATTATACTTCAACTGCGTTAATAGAGATAAAAAACGGATCTAATTTGAATATGTTATCCTTATTTGAAATCAACTTACAAAAAACAAATACAGGAGCTATCAATCAAAAAATGGGATATTATGAAATTCCAATGGAGGTTTCCTATGCTGTTTTGGATAAAAAATTTGGAATTAACCTTATTGGTGGTGTAAGTACTTTGTTTCTCAACCAGAATAAAATTTCGTTGGTTTCCTCTGAAACGAATATTACATTAGGAGAGGCACGGAATTTAAATGAAATTAATTTCAGTACCAATGTTGGTGTTGGTTTTCAATACCAAATCGTGAAATCATTTAAAATTAATTTTGAACCCATGCTGAAATACCAGATGAACACGTTTTCAAGCAATTCCGGGAATTTCAAACCAATCTTCGTTGGGTTATACTCTGGAATCAGTTATAGTTTTTAATCACATCAGCATCAAAAGCCATCAGTTGATTGTATATTATTTCACGAACTTCCTCGCGAACTTCCTTGCGATCGACACCTTTTTTTCCTGAAGTTTCTATGTGAGAATGCATTTTGACACGCATAATTCCTGGGCTTCCGCTAAAAAAAGTATAAGAGAACCTCTTCTTGTTATCGGCAAAAGTAATTGGAACAATAGGAATTTCGTGTTCTATCGCCAAGCGAAAAGCACCATCTTTGAAAGTATCCAAAACTACAGATTCATCATCGGGAACGCCACCTTCGGGAAAAATACAAATGCTTAATCCTTGATTGATTCTTTTTTGAGCGCGGTTAAAAACTTCCATTCTACTTTTTGAAGAACTTCTGTCCACTAAAATACAGGTTCTTTTATAGAAAAATCCAAACAATGGAATTTTTGAGAGTTCTTTTTTACCCACAAAAACAAACGGATTTCTGGTCAGGGCAAGCATCAGCATAATATCAGCCATTGAGGTATGATTGGCTACAATCATGTAACTTTTTTGGTATTCCATTTCTTGGCTTTTATCTATTTTATAATAAAATCCCATCCCGAAAAGAATAAATTTTGCCCAAATACGCGCCATCTTAAAAAAATAAGGATAGCCGCTTTCCGTCAAAATAGACAACACCAGTAAAGGAAACATCACCAATATGGGAATGGCCATCAAAATATAAAACCAAATGCGCCACAATACCCAAAAAATAATTTTTAATCCTCTCATAGGTTCAAAAGTAAGAAATCAGATGTTATGATGCTCAAAAAATATTCTTCGGTTTTTCAACATCTAAGTCATCAAAGTTTTTATGTTACTGGTCAATTATAACTCGTTCTTTTAATCATCAACGTTTTACAGACTTAAATGACTTATATGGTTAAAAAAATTACTAACACTATTTAAAGTCAGTTGATTTTATAATTTGCGAATTTGCGGTAAAAAATAAAAAACTTTGCGAACTTTGCGCTTAAGAAAAAAGAAATAATGGCAAAAATACTTACAGGTGTTCAAAGTACAGGAACACCGCATTTAGGAAACTTACTTGGCGCAATCATTCCCGCAATAGCATTATCAAATAAACCGGAAAACGAATCGTTTCTTTTCATTGCCGATTTGCATTCGATAACACAAATAAAAAACGGCGAAAGCTTACGAACCAATACCTACAGTACTGCTGCAGCTTGGTTGGCGTGTGGTTTGAATGTAGACAAAGTTGTTTTCTACAGACAATCAGACGTACCACAAACAGCGGAATTATCCTGGTATTTGAGTTGTTTTTTTCCTTTTCAACGCTTGACATTAGCGCATTCTTTCAAAGACAAAGCCGATAGACTGGAAGATGTAAACGCTGGTTTGTTTACGTATCCAATGCTAATGGCTGCCGATATTTTATTATACGACGCAGAATTGGTTCCCGTAGGAAAAGACCAATTGCAACACGTTGAAATCACTCGCGATGTAGCGTCCCGTTTCAACCACCAAATGGGAGAAACTTTCGTACTTCCCGAAGCCAAAATTCAGGAAGACAGCATGTTGATTCCGGGAACCAATGGGGGAAAGATGAGCAAATCAGCCAATAATATTATCAATATTTTTCTAGATGACAAAGCGTTGCGTAAACAGGTAATGAGTATTGAAACCGACAGCACGCCGCTGGAAGATCCTAAAAATCCAGATACATGCAATGCTTTTGCTATTTATTCTTTACTGGCAAATGAAGAACAAATCGCGGCGATGAAAGCCAATTACCTTGGTGGGAATTATGGCTACGGCCACGCAAAACAAGCGTTGTTTGAATTGATTACAGAAACTTTCAAAACGGAGAGAGAAAAATACAATTACTACATCAATAATCTTACTGAAGTTGATGCTTTACTCAAAAAAGGAGCCGAAAAAGCTTCAGCTGTTGCGAATGGAGTTCTGGCAAGAGTGAGAGAAAAACTAGGATTTGAGGTGTAACAATCCATTTTTTTAAACATATAAGTCATGTAAGTTTTTTATAGTTTTATTTCTATTTCACGAAAGCTTACATGACTTCTATGTTACAATCAAATCGCCTCAAACAATTTCCCCGGCAAAGGTCGTATCACACCTTTCAATTCCATATTCAAGAGCATTCCTGAGATTTTATAAATAGGGAAATCACAGCGCAAAGCAATAATATCCATGAGTTCTTTTCCAGTTTTAAGGAGGTAATCGTATACTTTTTGCTCATCATCATCTAAGCTTACAAACAATTGTTTCTGTACGGGTTTAGATTCCTTCTGGATATCCCAATTCAAAATATAAATCAAATCTGCAGCACTGGTCAAGACATTTGCTTTTTGGGTTTTTATCAGGTTGTTGCAACCTTGGCTGTATTTATCCGTAACACGTCCCGGAACCGCAAAGACATCACGATTGTAATCATTAGCCATGTTCGCCGTGATTAAAGATCCACCTCTATCTGCTGATTCAATTACGATTGTTGCTTCAGACATTCCCGCAACGATTCTGTTTCTTTTTACGAAATTTTCTTTATCGGGATTGGATGAACTCCAAAACTCGGTCATGAAACCACCGTTTTGCTCGACTTTCGATACATATTTTTTATGGGTTTTCGGGTAAATTTGGTTTAAACCGTGCGCTACTACTCCTATCGTTTGTAAATTATATTCCATCGCTAATTGGTGTGCGACAATATCAACGCCATACGCAAAACCACTGACGATTATAGGATCTAGCGGAGCCAAATCTTCAATCAATTTTCTGCAAAATTCAGTTCCGTACGATGTAATTTGCCGTGTTCCTACAATGCTGATTATTTTTCTGTTTTTTAAATTGATGTTTCCAGATGTGAATAATAAAAGTGGTCCGTCAATACAATGTTTCAACCGTTCCGGATAGTCTTCATCCTGAAAATAAACTGCATTTATTTCATTTGCTTTTATAAACTCCAGTTCTTGAGTTGCTTTTTCAAAAACGGATTTATCTCTTAAATTTTTCAGCAAAACAGATCCTACTCCATCAATAGCAGCAAGTTGCGATGCCTTAGTATTAAAAATAGCTTCAGCAGTTCCAAAATGAGTCAGCAGCTTTTTGGCCATTATGTCGCCCACGCCCTCTATTCTTTGCAATGCCAATAAATAAAATAAATCCTGCTCTTTCATATGTAGATAATACTTGTTTTTTATTGGAATATGGAATACGCCAGTTTAAAAAAATCTCTATTTATGTTTGTATAACGATTAAACATGGCTATTTCATGCTAAATATTTGAGAGTGAAATGTATAAATTTTTATGCGAATTGTTAATAAAAATTGTGAATAAAATTTTGATAACTATTTTGGTTGTATAACTTTGTAAGTATGAAAATCGAACTATACATCGCGCAGCTTTTATACCGTTATCAATGTGTTACCGTTCCTGGTTTCGGAGCTTTTTTAACCGAAATCCAATCGGCTAAACTAAACGAAAGTACAAATTCATTTTCTCCTCCCAAAAAAATGATCGCTTTCAATGCAAATCTGAAAAACAATGATGGTTTATTAGCCAATCATATCGCTTTAGCAGAAAAAACTTCTTATGAATATGCCGTAAGTAAAATTCAATACGAGGTATTTAATTGGAAAAAAGCATTTGAAGAAAACGAGCTTATTTCTATAAAAAATGTAGGTGATCTTCGTTTGAACGTAGATAAAAACATTGTTTTCACGCCATACGATCAAACGAATTATTTAACCAGTTCTTTTGGGTTGGTTCCTTTTGTTTCACCACTTGTAAAAAGAGAAATCTTCGAAAAAGAAGTAGAAGCAATTGAAGAAAAAGCAACTATCACAATGGTTTCTGAAGAAACCAGAACAGTGAATCCGTATTTAAAATACGCTGCTATTTTTGTATTAGGATTGGGACTTGCAGGAAGTGTTGGTTATCCAATGTATCAAAACCAAATCGCCTCAGAAACGATTCTTGTTGAAACTGCCGTTCAAAAACAAGTTCAAAATAAAATTCAGCAAGCCACTTTCTTCATCGAAAGTCCAGTTCCGGCTGTTACTCTCTCCGTAAAATCGACTGCCGAAATAAAAATGCCGTATCACATTATGGCTGGCGTGTACCGAGAAGAAAAAAATGCTAACAAGACACTTCGAATTTTAAATCGCTTGGGATATGATGCCAAACGAATCGCTCCCAATAAAAACGGTTTTTTTCCAGTTTTGTATGGCAGTTACGCCACGTTTGCTGAAGCAGAAAAAGCAAAAAAAGAGATCAATGAAAAGCATAATCCAGAAGCTTGGATATTGATTCAATCACTATAAAAACAAAAACCCTATTCTTACCGAATAGGGTTTTTTAGTTTAGCACTTTTTGAAATTTCTAATTTAAACTCGCTTTGTACATTCTCGCTTCTTCCCACGAGAATTTTTGACCGTGTTTTTCCATTAAAGTATTCAGTGATTCTTCTTTATATCCAGCAAAAGCAGTTGCTAAATCCTGCATTTTATCCTCCGGTAAAACTTGCGCAATAGATACCGCTTTGGTTTGTATCAACTTCACAAAATGGGAGTAAATCGTTTGTTTGGTTAGAACCCTGATTGTCGCAATATCCTCAATTGATTTCTTTTCGACCCACAATTCGTATGTTTCCTGAACTGTTGATTTCTTAGGCGCTGCAGTTTTAGATTTTTTCGCAGTATAACGTTCCACGTCCCTCTCGTCTTCAATCAGTGTAATATTTAATTCCTTGAACTGATTTTGTATGGCTTCCGTTTTACGGCTGATGTAATTTTTTATATCTGAGGACGTCAATTTCTCTTTCGAAATCGTTTCTCCCGCCACAACGGTTTCTATCAATAATTTGGCCTTCATTAATCGCAAAACGGCCTTGGTTTGCAGTTCTTCCAGCACGATTAACTCATCATAAAACGCTTTTACTTTCTTAATGCGTTTCACTTCTTCAATTTTCCAAAGGATTTCAAAAACCAAATCGTCCATTGGTTTTAGGAAATAACTAAAAGCGGCCTGAATTCTCTCGGAAACATGATTCAAATCGACTGTTTCCTGACCAAAAAGCTTATTCAATTGTGATATGAATTTTTTGGATGGATCCAAAAGCTGTTCGATGACTTCCGTTTGTTTTTTGGCCCAAACTGCATGTTTGGATTTCTCTGATATTTCTGATTTTTCGTTGTAACTGAATTTATGATTGCGCCATTCCTGAGCCAAATCACTCCAATCGAACGTGTTTATCAGATAATTATGGATAAAATTTTTGGTTTCAAAATGCAAGGCATTCTCTAAAAACGAATCCGAAGCTTTATTCAACGAATAATCCATCACATCCTGATCGTTTGAAATGCCGTTCATGCGCAGCGGAGAAAGCAAAATAAGCCCTTCTAACGAGCGCAAACGTGATAATGCGACATATGCTTGTCCTGGAAGAAAAACTTGCGAAACATCAAGCGCAGCTTTATCAAATGTCAATCCCTGGCTTTTATGAACCGTAATTGCCCACGCTAATTTGATGGGATAATGAACAAAAGTTCCCAGAACTTCCTCCTCAATTTCTTTGGTGGTTTCGTCTACTTTGTAACGGATGTTTTGCCATTCGTATTTTTCGACTTCTATGGTTTTGTTTTCTTCGGGAAAATGAACCAAAATTTCCTGACTCGAAAGCGATTTGATAACGCCCATTTTTCCGTTGAAATAGTGCTTATCAAAAGACAAATCATTTTTTACAAACATGATTTGCGCGCCCACTTTCAACTGTAGTTGTTGTTCAACGGGGAATATCTTGTCCGGAAAATCTCCTGTTATATCAGGTTTATAAACCACTAACTTTCCTTCCAGATCTTCCAAAGCCTGCGCATTCATAGAATCGGCTTTGTTGTTGTGCGTTGTTAATGTTATATATCCTTTATTTGCTTTTAAATCAAAATCGGGTTTTACATATTGATTTAAAGTTTGAATGTCTTCCTGCGAAATCTGGTTGTTGCGAAGATTATTCAAAACCGAAATAAATGTATCATCGGTCTGGCGAAAAATCTTGGATAATTCAATGTATAAAGGCGGATGTTGCTGCACAACATGCGAATGGAAAAAGAACTTTCCTTTGTAATAGGTTTTCAGCGTACGCCATTCTTCATCCCGAATTACCGGTGGCAACTGCAACAAATCCCCAATGTACAAGACTTGGACACCACCAAAAGCAGTACTTTTCTTGCGTACCGTTTGCATCATATAATCCATGGCATCCAATAAATCTGCTCGAAGCATACTGACTTCATCGATAATCAACAACTCCATATTGCGAATTACTGATTTCTTCAAACCGCTCATTTTGAAATGCCTGCGCAACGTAGCTTTGGTTTCAAATTTGGTACTTTCGGAAAATTGAGGCGATGAATTATCCGGAATAAATCCTCCAAACGGCAACTGAAACATCGAGTGAATCGTAACTCCGCCAGCATTTAAAGCGGCTATTCCCGTTGGCGCCACAACAACCGTATTCTTGTGCGTGGTTTGAATAATTTCCCGTAAAAGTGTGGTTTTTCCCGTTCCTGCTTTCCCAGTAAGGAAAACGGATCGATGGGTTTGATTGATGAATCGTAAGGTATAAGCGGCGGCTTCTGAAATGGTTTGCATTAGGCGTGTAAATTAAAACGGTTTAAAACATAATTCATTTTTAAATACCTCCAAAAATAAATTACAATTGATCATCAAACATTTCACAAAAATAACTTTTCTGCGCGATTAATGCATCAAAATTACCTTTCTCTACAATACTTCCATTTTTCATTACATAAATTACATCGGCCTTTTTTAATTGAAACAGTCGATGAGAAACTAAAATAATCATTTTCTCCTTTCCCCAAACACGAAGTGAATTATACAACTCACTTTCTGAAAAAGCATCTAATGCACTTGTTGGCTCATCCATAACCACCAAATCGGCATCTCGATAAAATAATCTGGCTAGAGCTAATTTTTGCCATTCACCGCCACTCAACTGTTCGCCCATCCAGAAAGTACGACCTAATTTAGTATCAAATCCACGCTTCATTTTATCAATAAAAACATGGGCGCCACTATTTTTTACGGCTTCTTTTAATCGTTCCAAATTGATTTTTTCCTTAGAACCTAAACTAATACTCTGTCCTACACTTAGAAAATATTTCTCGAAATCCTGAAAAAGAAAAACACTATTGATTCTAAATTCTTCTTTATTGATATCTTTCAACGAAACCCCATCAATACTAATCGTGCCCTTTTCATAATTATATAACTTCCCTAAAAGCTTGACCAAAGTCGATTTTCCAGAACCATTTGCCCCAACAATAGCAATAATTTGACCTTTCTCACATGATAAAGAAATGTCTTTTAGAATTTCTCTTTCGGTATCAGGATACGAAAAATGAAGGTTTTTGATTTCTAATTTGGAAGGTTTTAGAGGAAAAGGAACTGTTTCTTCCTTAGCATTTTTTTCAGGAATGTCTAAAAATTGAAAAAGATGATTGATAAATAAACGGTGCTGAAATAACTGTACCAAAGCCGTCAAAAAGCTTTTTGTTCCTGACTGTAATTTTTGAAAACCTTGTAAATAAATTACAAAAAGTCCTGGCGTAATAATTTGCTCCCAGGTATTTTGAGCCAACGATAAAAAAATAAAACCCACTAGGATAATTTCGCCCGCTTCAATAATTACGCTGTAAAAATTTTGTTTGTTTTGAATGGATTTTCGTTGTTTAAACAAATAGTCTCTTAAAGTACTGTAACGAGAAATGAATTCTTTTCCAAAACCGAAAAGACGCACTTCCTTAGCATAACTCAATCCTGTTAAAACCTGTTGTAAATAATTGGATTCTCTTTCTATCTTGGCCAACTTCGTTTCTTCGGTAAAGCTTTTTCGAGAAAAAAACCATTTTACAGCAAACAATGGCAAAGACAACACCACAATAATTACTGCATATTGCCAATAATAATACGCGAGCATACTCGCAATCATAATCACGCTCGAAAATTGCATCAACAAATTGCTAAATCCATTTAGCAATTGAGCAGCTTTAAAAACAGCTTGTTGCTGCGCCAGATGTAGTGTATCGTGATAAATAGGATTTTCATAATACGAAAAATCAACGGAAATGGCTTTGTCCAATACTCTTCTGGACAAATAATCCGCTACCTTTTGCTGGTAAAGCGAATTGACGTAAGTTGCCATTTGACTACAGACCGACGAAATAAGTTGTAAAACACAAAATCCAATAACCAACTTGATAATTTCACTGAAATCATGCCCTTTGGGATTCGTAATAATATCGATAATTTCCTTTGTAATGTAAAGGGATAAAACAGGAACAACAGACTGGAACAAAACCAATACAAAATAACTCACCGCATTGCCTGGAGAGGATTTGTAGATGATTTTTAAAATTTTTATATAATCTTGAAGGATTTTTTTGAATTGGAATTGTTTTTTCACAATGAATTATAGCTTTAGTTCAGCAACAGCTTGCAATTTGTTTTCTAACAACCAATCGGTTATGATTTGTAAAGATGCTTCAATGGTATCTATTGTAGTATCCACCACAATATCTGGATTAGAGGGCACTTCATACGGACTATCAATTCCCGTTAAATCCTTGATTTCTCCTTTTTTTGCTTTGGCGTACAGCCCTTTAGTATCTCTGGAAATACATTTCTCAAGTGGAGTCGAAATGTAAACTTCTACAAAATGCGCGGCTCCCACAATAGCTTTTGCTGTTATTCTATCCTCTTCAAATGGCGAAATAAAAGAGCTAACAACTACAATTCCAGCATCATTAAAAAGTCTGGCTACTTCAGCAACCCGGCGGATGTTTTCTTTTCTGCCTTCACGGCTAAAGTCTAAATCACTGTTTAGGTGCATGCGGGTATTATCGCCATCAGTGATGTACGAACGTATTTGTCGCTTGTAAAACCATTGATCTAAAGCTGCAGCGATAGTCGATTTGCCAGAACCCGAAAAACCTGTTAACCAAATAGTAAAAGAAGTATGCCCATTCAATTGTTCACGTTCTTGTCTGGAAACCGTATAGTTTTCTTTAAATAAATGGTTTGATGCCGCCATAATAGTAATGTATTGAAATTTCAAATTTAGTCTTTTGGTTGTATTTTCGACAAAAATATTTTTTAAAAAAATAGTCATGTAAATAAGTCTTTTTCCTTTTTTTCTTCGTAAAGTTTTTTTTTACAAAAAAAAGCATAACTTTGATTTACTATTTTAAACCTTAAACAATATAAAACTATGAATACAGAAAAAAAACAATGGATTGCTCCAGAAGCTATTGAAATTGAAGTGAATAGTGGTAACCCTACAAGCATCCGAGAAGGTATAAGTTACCAGACAATGAGCTAAATGAAGTTATAAAATTAATTTAGTCCATTTTTTCTCCACAAATCTACTTTTTTTCTGCCTAAAATTTAAAACTACACGAATTTTCTAGAAAAAATTATATTTTTATATTTTAATTTTAAACCTACTCAAAACAGAAAACTATGAATCCAGAAAAAAAACAATGGATTAATCCTAAAGCTATTGAAATTGAAGTGAATACTGGTAAATACGACAACATTGTTGAAGTAGCTTCCTATGGACCAGCATCTTAAATTAAAATTAATGTGTTTTTTCATCATTAAAATTACAAGGTCTGAATAACCTTTAATCGTTTTTATTAAAACACACTTTTTTAAAAATAAAACAATGGATTAATCCTAAAGCTATTGAAATTGAAGTGAATAGTGGCGACTTGACTAACGCGGTCAAAGATACAGACTTTAGTAGTTAATGCAAAAAATTACATTTGTTAACAAATTCAGTTCACTTTCATACAAGTGGACTTTTTTTATTCTAAAACGTAAAGTTAATTAGAAATTTAAGTGTAAAAAAACTGTTTTTATTTGAATTAATAACATACGAAAAAAATCATGAATATTGAAAAAAACAACAGATCACTACTCAAGCTATTGAAATTGAAGTGAATGCTCCTTTAAGAAAAGGAGCTACAGACGTCAATGAATCTCTTGATTATTCTGGTGTTTCTAGTCGATAAAAACAGTTAACTTTGTAAAAGTATAATGCTGTAATCACTTACATTGCATTTCCCGCAAACAAATTTATCATTAACTTTTACCCAAGAATGTCCTTCTTTAATGATCTTTGTTTTATGAATACCAACGATATATTCAAACGGAATTTGGTATTTTAACAATAAATAGACTGCCTGCCATGATTGATGGCGGCAAACATTTTTCCAAAGCAAATACTTATTGACGATAGCAATAGCCACTGCAATATCCTTTACTATGGCTATTTTTTCTTTAGTTATACTTGTTTTAATGTGTTCCTTTTTGCAAATATGTTCAGTAAACGCTTTTTGGGAATTGCACAATAATAAGAGGTTTCTATAAATCGAAAGCCAAAACACCAGCAAAATGAATTTTCGCTGGCGTGCGCTTAAAAAAAGAGCGTTTTTAAATTTTCTAAGCAGTAGTTTCATTAATGTAATCTTTCGCAATAAGATCTTCTAAAACAGTCATTAATTGCTCTTCGCACAGCTTTTGCTCCACTTCATATTCATTCATTAATTGAGCTACAATAGCATTGTATTCTAGGCCTTCGGCAATATACTGTACAATAGAAGTATAAGTAGTATTCAAACTGATGTATTTATTGTCTTCAATAGCGTATAAAACGCCTTCTTCTTCAAGAGGCGTAAACAAAACTTTATCAGTATTTAAAAGGTATTTTTTATTTTCCATATTTTGAGTTTATTTTATTTGGTTTATTGCTTCATCCCAGTACCCAAAACGCTTCATTATCGATTCGTTTACTGTAATAATTTTATGTATTTGTTCTTTGGTTAATTCGTATTTCCAGCGTCCGGTTTCTCCTTTAAAAAAGAAAGCCGAAGAAGGAATTTGTTTTTCTTTAAAACCTTTGCTTTCTTCCTGTTGTTTTAATTTCTTAAAATCACAAGCCTCAATAGCTTTCAAAATAGCCTCGTCGCTGTAATTGAGCTTCATTTGTACCACCGCTGCTTTGAACGTTTCAAAGGATTTTGCTTTCATGTCTTCATACCGAATAAAATGAACTGGAATTTCCTTTTGATTCATCCAACTAGCCGCGTGCATAGCCCAAGTACCCATTAGTTGATAATATTGCTGGGCAGTTTTTCCTTTTTTTATAAAAGCGCCTTCTTCACAATTCATGTATTTTTCTATGGTATCATCTATGTTCAATCCCGCATGGTTTGCTAATGAAAGGACCACATCTAGCGGATTACGAACTAAATACAACGCTACCCGACTTCCTGTATTGGGAATTAAAGGCAATCCATCCCAACGGGAATAGGTATAGGCATCATGAATCTTGACAAATAATTCTTTTTTTGTTTCTTGGGCTTTATGTACAAAAGCTATTTTTCTAAAAGACTCAAATTCTCGTGGCCTTAGATCATCCACAGATAAATCTAAAATACTTTCAATATACTCTTTTGCAGAGAAAATACCGTCGGTTTCCATTTTATTGATGTCAATTTCACCTTGATTCAATAAAGCGGTCAAAAAACTGCGAAACCAAGTATTCCCTGATTTAGGATACGAAGCCAGCCAAATAATATTATTTTCCATCCGCTTCAATAATTTGTTCAATTATGGCATCGGCAAAACTATCAAAACTCGCTTTATCTTTAGGTCTTATTGCTTTCCAGAAAGGTACTTTTTGCGAAATGGCGCCCACAGTTTTAAACTGCAACAATTGCTTGTTCATTCCATGCACCCATTTACTGCGGTAAATATTGTTTCCTAAGTTTTGCATACCTAAAGCTGGTTTCAAACGTTCTATTTGAATAGTATCACCTTGCATCTCTAAGAAAATAATTCCCTTTACTTTTTGCGATGAGGATACAAAATCATCGTGAAAAGCAATTCCAAATTTATTGACTTCCGCACGCAATTGCTTTCCTTCGGACAAATCATATACTCGCTGGTTGTTCATGGTGTTTTGCCAAGCTCTTAAAACAGGATACGAAGCAATGGCAACACAAGTATCATTTTCAATAGTAATTAATGCTGTATCATCCGTAAAGTAGGTATAACCTTTTTCTTTTAATTTTAAAGCGGTTGTTGATTTACCTGTTCTGGAAGGAGCGGCAAACAACCAAAGTCCATCATTTTTATCCAAAACTCCAGAAACATGGAAAGGAATTAAATCCCTCTGAAATAAAATGGCCGCAATACAATTCGAATAAAAAAATAATAAAATAGAATCCCAATCTTCACATAGTGGTTCAATGACAACTTTATTGCCATCAGTAACAAAATAACGAGCAATGTCAGGTACTTGATAAAAAAATTCATTTTCATTAAAGTGAGTAAATGGTTTTTTTACCGCCGGTTCCTTTTTAAAATTAGGGGCTACAGCTCCTAAAACTACCTCAAAATCAGCTTTTATACTATCTTCATTAACAATAAATGAAGGAAGCGTAATAGTTGATGTACAGTTTAAATTAAAAACTTTGTAATTATATAGCATTAGTTAGCATCATTTTAAAAATTTATTAACTTAGCAAATGTAAAAAAATACAGTGAAATGAAAGGATTTTTTGGAATTTTAAACTTAAAAAATGGCGATTTTGCAAACGTAACTGCTAAATATCTAACCACTAAATTAGTAATTCAAGAAAACACTGCTTTACTAATTGATGAAATTTTACTGGAAGATTTTGCCTCACCAATAGCTGTAAATACTCCGTTTTCTCATCTACAATATGTAGGCTGGTGTAGATTAGACAATATTGCTAAACTACAATCACAATTGAATCTTGCTGAAAATACCGTTGAAAAAGAGGTGATTTTGGCCGCTTACCAACACTGGGGTAAAGATTGCGTGAAATACCTCGTAGGTGATTTTAGTTTTGCTATTTGGGATGAAAGTAAAAAAAACCTTTTTTTAGCCAAAGACCAAATGGGAATTCGCCCACTTTTTTATATCGAGCAGGAAGGCTTGCTTTACTTTGGCACAAGTATTCCAGTGATAAAATCAGCTTTAGTTAAAAAACCAGAGTTGAACAAAAGCTACATAGCCAAAGAACTCTGTAATTTTCCTCAAGAGGTAGAAGATACTTTTTTTAAGCATATTAGAAGATTAAAACCAGCTCATTATGTTGCAATAAATGCTGGAGCAAAAATAGAAGAAATCAGGTATTGGGAACTCGGAACGGTAGATTTAAGTCACTGTAAGACCAAAGAAGATTACTATTCCCTTTTAAGAACAGCACTTGAAACTGCAATACAATCAAGAATAAGAGGCAAGAAAAATGTGGGATGTCAACTTTCTGGCGGTATGGATTCCTCAGCCATAGCAGTTATTTTGTCTCGAATTATGGATAAAAAAAAGCTGTATACCTACTCTTTTGTTTTGGACGAAACCACAAAAAACTAC
Organism: Flavobacterium sp. CAN_S2; assembly: GCF_015752255.1. Lineage (NCBI taxonomy): Bacteria > Pseudomonadati > Bacteroidota > Flavobacteriia > Flavobacteriales > Flavobacteriaceae > Flavobacterium > Flavobacterium sp. CAN_S2. The sequence continues at coordinate 1,277,550 of NZ_JADOVA010000001.1, read as the reverse complement.
TCAGATAATGGCATTGACGAACAAGGAACACAGGAGGAAATCATTTCATATGCTAATTTAATTCGTGAAAACCACAGCCACATTACTTCTTTTTACTACAAAGATGCTTTTGAAGAATTAGATAAGAAGAATGCCGTTATGGGCGGATTTGCTAATAGCGATTGTATCTGGCAGGACAGTTTGTATAAAGTAGCTGCAGAAAAAAACCAAGTAGAAGTCATTTTTAGTGGTTTTCCGGGAGACGAGGGAATTTCACAAAATGGAAGCAATTATTTTTACGACTATCTAAACAATTTTAATATTAAAGGTTTATTTAGATTTCTAATTGATTTTAAACTTGGTGCAATCCGAAACACAATTCATTATTATCGCTCGAAAAGAGCAAAAACAACTGCATTAAACTATTCCGAAATTCAAGAAAAAAGAAATTTACTAAATCCTAATTCTAAATTTTACAAGGAATTAAAAGATAGTTCTTTTGCATTTAATCCTAGTTTTAAAAGTTGGCAAAAACAACAAATTTGTAGAGCGCATACTTCGTTACGTACTGAATCCGAGGGCGCCTATGCCAATCAATACAATATAGAAACTGTTTATCCGCTAGCAGATGTCCGTTTATTAGAAATTATGTATAGTTTACCTTCCGATTTATTTAAACCAAAACCTTATTCTAGGGCTTTATTTCGAAACATAGCTATTGGTATTTTACCAGATAAAGTTAGATTACAACCCAAGCGAAGCGGTGCTAAAACCCTAGCTTTTGCCGATTATTGGATACTTACTAAAGCAGAAGAGCTTAAAAACTATAGACCCAAAAACCGCACGGGCTTAATGATTTCTGAAGATGAATATCTTCTTAAAGAAGCTGAAAATGAACTCATGAAAATGAAACGATTGAATAATTTAAAAGAAATGGATTATTTAATTGATATGAATATTTAACATACTCTTTGAACACAAAATATTTTTAAAATTATGATTATTGAAAAAGAAAAAATAATTCTTCTTTTGCCACCAAAAACAGCTTCTAATTCATTAAGAAAACTTTTAATGGATTCGGGCTTTTATTTTCGTCCTCCAATACGAAAAGTGGACTATCCAATTTATCATTTAACTTTATCTGAAATATGTTATGTATACAATATTCCTATTGATCAATTAACGAATTATAAAATTATTCAAATAGTCAGAAATCCTTATGACCGTTTAATTTCTGCTTGGTTCCATCAGATGGACATCTTGAAAACAAAAATGAGTCTAGATGAATTAATTGAAAAATTAGGTGACTTCAAACATTTGCTCCCTAATGAAACTGACTCGTTTTATGAAAGTTTTTATGGTAGTATTGCACATAAAAAAAAATCATTTGCCAGAGGAAATTGGGGCGGATTGCGATTTTATTTTAATCAAACCTATTGGAATGATATGAATGCTATAATCCATTATTTCAAATTAGAAGAATTGACTGAGGATATCAGTTCTTTGTCTGAATTAATTAACTTTAAACTAGATGATTTACCCAAAATAAAAGTAAACTCCTCTACAAGAGCAGATTTTAATAATTATTATACTGATGACCAAAAAAAACAGGTTCAAGAATTATTTAATGACGATTTTAAAGATTTAGATTATGAATTTTAATTTCAAATATTTTGGGACAATTGACATCAATAGTTTGTTAGAAAAACTAGAAAGTTTAGACTGGAACCGTTTTCAATTCAGGCAAATTGCTCATAAAGTCCATGCAGAAACACTTACTGTTCCAATGCTTTTTGATGAAAAACTAGAGTCTATAAAAATTCATAAAGATTTTGGACGTTTTATTCCTGAACTAGAAAAAATAAAAATAATTTTACACGAAAAAATCGGAAAAGGAGAATTTCAATCTGCAATTTTAATTAATCTCCCAGCTGGAAAAACAATAAAAAGACACATAGACAAAGGGGAAAATTTTAAAAAATACCATCGAATTCATATACCTATTCAAACTAATTCAAAATGCTATTTCGAGGTTGATAATGAAATTATCAATATGAAAGCAGGTGAAATATGGGAAATCAATAATGATGATAAATACCACTCTGTAGAAAATAGAGGAGAAACTGACCGCATACACCTCTTGATTGATTGGAAAGTATCTAATCGTTAATTCTAAAAGCAAACTATTACTAGCCAAAGCAAAACCAATTCTACTAAATGATAGCTATTACAGACATAAAAAACGGATATGGAAACTCCATGGCACTAATTCTTTTATGCTGTAGGATTCACTTTAAAACGGCCGAAACAAGCGATTTAAATGACTTTATAGATTGCAATGAGGTTGATTGGTCAAGCTTTGTAAAAAACTGCCGTATTCATCGCATTAGGCCTTTAGTGTACCGAATTATATTAAAAGCAACAGTACCGATAGAATTCCGAAATAAAATAACGAATGAATTAAACAAACTTACGTTACAAAGTTTCGAACAGGCCAAAGAAACCGAAAGATTAATTCTATTACTTCAACAAAATAATATTACTGTGATTCCGTACAAAGGAACGGCATTTTCGAAGCAGTTTTTTGGTAATATCAGTATGAGAGAGTCTAGTGATATTGACCTAATCATTAGTCCTGAAGATATTCCGCAAACAATACATATTTTAGAGAATGTAGGTTATATTGCTCCCCAAAAAAATTACTATAATTGGATGGGGCATGAACAATTTATTAAGACGCACAAGGATTTAAATTTTGATTTGATCAAAGATGCAAAGAGGATCCAGCATGTAGAGATGCACTTTAATACAATCAATAAAAGTATTCATTTACCCAATCACCGCAATACCTTTAACACAAATACATTATACAAAAATAAACTTTTTCAAAAAGAAATTTCAACTTTACATCCTGTTGAACAGTATCGATCAATTGTACTACATCACCTGCTGATGGATGGTATGGGCTACCTCAAAACAGTCGTTGATTTAGCTCAAATTACTGTTTATCTTGAAATTATAAATAAAGATGAGAAAATTGACGCAGACAGCCAAAATATCTTAAATGAACTAAATACCAATTATAATTTAGTTTTAGTGCAGAATATACTCTCTCAAATTATTGGTATTCCATTAAATGAAACTATTGAGTGTGGAACCGAAAAATCACTTACCAAAAGAATCTTGACTAGTTCCTATAGAAAAGTCCGAAAAAATAAATATCCCTTTTTAGATGGCATTGTTTTTAATTATATTCAATTAAAATACAAATCTCAGTTCTACAACAGAAAGCGCGATAAAACCATGTATCTCGTAAAAAGTATCCTTAGTTTGAGCGATCCGCAGCCAGATGATTACATGTCAATTAAGCTTTATAAAAGCCTCTATTTTTTATATTATATAATCAGGCCATTCCGGTTGCTTTTCACTCCCAGCAATCCTTATAAACATGTTTAATAAAAAAATGCCTTCAATCTAAAGCTAGATGAAGGCAAATCTTTGAATTAATATAAAAAATTATTTTTTAGCTTCTGCTTTTTCTTCTGTTTTTGCAGGTGCTTTATATTTATCGTTCAAGCCTTTAATGATTTCTTTTGTAATATCAAATTTGTCTTCAGCGTATAAAATTGAAGCTGCATCACCAGTTCCATAGATGTAAGCATATCCTTTTTCTTTACCGTACGCTTTTATGAACTTTTTCACACCGCTTACTAAAGAATCCATTTCTTTTCCGCTCTCCACTTGTAATTCTTGAGACAATGCTTGTTGTGCATAACCTAATTGTTGTTCTCTTTTTTGCAATTCAGCTCCTTTTTTCTGAGCCCATTCTTGGCCATTAGCTTGTGCTTGTGCTTGAAAATTTGCCGCTTCTTGCTTAAACCTTGCAATCTCTGCTTCTAGCTGTCTTCCTTTTTCTTCTGCTTTTGTTTTATATTTTGCTTCAAGGTCTTTTGCCTCTGTATATTCTTTCATTAATTCAGAAGTGTCTACGTAAGCTGTTTTTACTTCTTTAGCTACTTCGGCTGGTTTGTTACAAGCAACAATTGAAATTGATAATGCGATAATTAATAATGCTTTTTTCATTTTGATAAATTTCTAGTTTTGAGTATTGGTGACAAAAATATAAAAAAATAGATAGCATTGACATAAAGTTTAAAAAATGCTACTTTTTTGTGATATAGGATTTTATTATTGTGATTAATGAATGGATAATTTATGACTATTAAAAACGGACTTCATATCTTTTAATTAAGGAAATTAGTTTTAAAATCGAATAATCACCCTAGATTTAGCCAAAAAATGCGCTTAAATACGCTTAAAATGATTTTACTTGTTTTTCAAGATGTAAATGTGTGAAGAATACTCGAAATTCTTCTTCGCTTTCCAATTCGACTGCAAACCGATGAAAAAGGCTTTTGCATAATTCATTTTACCGGTTTTGTATTTTTCAGAAAGTAAGCTCACATAAAAAGAATCAAATTTCATAGGAAGTACTTTTACCAATTTCATTTCTTCTTTTTCGAAAAGCATTTTTATAGCCGTTTTAGAGAAATGCCAAAAATGAATTGGCACATCATAAGCTGCCCAAAACTTTCCGTAATGTTTTGCATCAAAAGATTTGAAATTTGGAACAGCAATAATTAAAGTTCCGTTTGGTTTTAATAATCGTTTCAATTCTTTGATTTGATTTTCCAAATTTGGAACGTGTTCCAAAACATGCCACATCGAAATCACATCAAAAGAATGACTGTCTAATTCGCTGGTTTCCCCAACAAATGAAACACCTTTCTTTTTTGCAATCGATTTTGCTTTGTCGCTTGGCTCCACTCCTACTGTATGCCAACCGTTTTCTTTGGCCACAAATAAAAAATCTCCTGTTCCGGCACCAATGTCTAAAATGCTTCCTTTATTCGGTTGCAATGAATTGATTAAATTCAATTTGTTTTTAAGCGCAATGCTTTTTACAAAATGATATGCTTTTTCAAATAAAGACCTTTTGCTGTCGGTGTGCGAAATATAATCCACGCTTTCGTAATACTTTCCTAAATTTTCTAAACTGGGCTGCGGAGTCGTAATCAGCATGTCCAATTTATCATCATGATACAAATCGAAAATTTCCTGAGAAACAGAATAATCTTGAACGGTCAAAAAAGGCTGTTGGTTTGAAATGTCCATTAATTAATAGTGCTTTTATATTTTAAATTTAAACTAAACCCTGAAAAAATCGACGGATGCTTTCAGGGCTGAATTTTTATTTTTGTGATTATTCAATTATAGCAAGGCTTCACAGCGTAGTTTCACGTGGAACAAAATGATTTAAGAATAAAGATTAACGATTTCTGATTTCAGATCTTTCATAAATCTGCAATCAAAAATCTACAATCCCTAACGTCCCATGTAAATCAACAATACAGAAACATCACTTGGCGAAACACCACTGATTCTTGATGCTTGAGAAATAGTTACCGGACGAATCTTGCTTAATTTTTGTTTTGCCTCAATCGACATGGATTTGATTTTCTCATAATCAAAATTCTCTGGGATTTTCACATCTTCCAGTCGAAGCAATTTATCAGCATTGTTTCTTTCTTTTTCTATGTAACCAGAATACTTCACTTGAATTTCGGCTTGTTCCAAAATTTCTTGGTCTAAATCATTTTCCGCAACATAAGCCGCAACCTTTTCAAATTTCATGATGTCTTCCAAATCAATTTGCGGACGAGAAAACACTTTGAACATTTTATCCCCTTGGGTAATCAATGTCGTATCTTTTGATTCTAAAATAGGATTTGCTTCTGCAACCGAAACACTCGTTTCTTTGAAGAATGCTACCATTTTTTCAGATTCATTTAATTTGTGTTCCATTCTGCGCAAACGCGCTTCTGAAGCCAAACCTATTTCATGAGACATTGGCGTCAACCTGAAATCGGCATTATCTTGACGCAACAACGTTCTATATTCTGCACGAGAAGTAAACATCCTGTAAGGCTCTTCCGTTCCTTTCGTAATTAAATCATCAATAAGAACTCCGATGTACGCTTCGTCTCTTTTTAAAATTAATGGCGCTTTTTCATGCACTTTTAAATGCGCATTTATTCCAGCCATCAATCCTTGAGAAGCCGCTTCTTCATATCCTGTAGTTCCGTTTATTTGTCCTGCAAAATACAAACCTTCAACAAGCTTAGTTTCCAAAGTGTGTTTCAATTGTGTCGGCGGGAAATAATCATATTCGATTGCATAACCCGGGCGAAAGAATTTCACTTTCTCAAATCCCGCAACAGAACTCAACGCTTTGAATTGAATATCCTCAGGAAGCGATGTGGAAAATCCATTTACATAAACCTCGCACGTATTCCATCCTTCTGGCTCCACAAATAATTGGTGTCTTTCTTTATCTGCAAAACGATTAATTTTATCTTCAATGGACGGACAATATCTTGGCCCAAGACTTTTTATTCTTCCGTTAAACATTGGCGAACGATCAAAACCTTCTCTCAAAATATCATGAACATCCAGAGAGGTGTACGTCATGTGACAAGATCTTTGATGAACCAAAGGCGAAGTCACATCGGAATAGGAAAACTTATCCGGTTTAGCATCTCCTTTTTCTTCATTCATTTTCGAGTAATCTAACGAACGTCCATCTACTCTTGGAGGCGTTCCCGTTTTCATTCGTCCTGATTCAAAACCTGCGACAACTAAATCTTCTGTGATTCCATGAGCAGCACTCTCGCCTGCTCTTCCTCCTCCAAATTGTTTTTCACCAATATGAATCAAACCATTCAGGAAAGTTCCATTGGTCAACACAACAGATTTAGATCGAATCTCCACTCCAAGCGAAGTTCGGATTCCTTTTATTTTTCCGTTTTCAATAACCAAACCTTTAACCATTTCTTGATAAAAATCAAGATTTGGAGTACCTTCTAGCATCATTCTCCACTCCTCAGCAAAACGCATACGGTCACTTTGAACACGCGGCGACCACATTGCAGGACCCTTGGATTTATTCAGCATCTTGAACTGGATTGCAGTTCTGTCCGAAACAATTCCCGAGTATCCTCCAAGCGCATCAATCTCACGCACAATTTGTCCTTTGGCAATTCCACCCATAGCTGGGTTGCATGACATCTGGGCAATATTCTGCAAACTCATTGTTACCAATAAGGTTTTTGAACCCAGATTTGCTGCAGCTGCAGCAGCCTCAGAACCGGCATGTCCTGCACCAACAACGATTACATCATATTCATTTAGAAACATCTTCTTTTATAATTTAATCCTTCTTAAGGATTGTAATTTTGAAATCTATATATTTTGTTCCACGTGAAACACTGTAAATTTATTTTTTAAATCAAAACTAAATGTTCCACGTGAAACACTTTTGATTTAAAAATTAGAACGACACTATTGTTCCACGTGAAACATAGCAATTTTTTCGTCTTCCTTAGATCGCATTAAAAGCTCTTCAGCCTCACCTTTGTCTTTATAACCGCAGTAATGTAAAATTCCATGAACTAAAACGCGCTTTAATTCTTCCTCAAAAGAAACATTGAAATCATTAGCATTGTCTCTTACTCTTTCGATAGAAACAAAAATATCTCCGTGCAATTCATTACCCATAGAATAATCAAAGCTGATGATATCCGTTAATGTATCGTGATCGAGATACTCAACATTGATCTTATGTAAATACTCGTCGTCACAAAAGATGTAATTTATCTCACCTTCTTTCTTATTTTCCGAGCTAATAACATTTCCCAGCCAAGCAGCTGTAGCTTCTTCGTTGTCTAAATTAAAGTCGGTTTCGTAATTAAAATTGATCATTTTTTATTAAAATATTCTTGAACCTTTTGATTAAAATTCGAGCGCAAAGGTAAGGATTGTCTATTTAATATTTCTATGCTATTTAAATAATCTAATAAAGCAGCTGGCAGCGCATTAGATTGATTATTAAACTCCTTTTTATTAGTTTCAGATTGGCGTTTATTTTCCTCTCCTTGTTGCTGAATGGCAGAATTCAATTTCAACAATTCCTGTTTTACATTTAAAATCTTTTGAAGCGTTTCGTTCTTAAAACCTTTGTTCAATAATTGCTTTTCAATTTGCTTCATCTGTTCCAAAGCACTTTGTCCATTACCGCCCAATCCTTGTTTATTCAATTCGTTTTGTAATGCTTCGCGCAATTGCTTTTGCTCTTTATAAATTTCCATTATAGCTTTTGCATCGCCTTCACCACCCTCACCGTCTTGACCTGATTCACCAGGTTTTCCTTGTTTGCCATTTTGTCCCTTTTGACCTTCACCAGGCTTCTCGCCTTTCTTGATTCCGTCTTTCATTTTCTCGCCAAGACCTTCTTGCTTTTTAATAATATCCGGCAATTGCATTCCTTGTCCTTGACCCGGTTTCGGTTTACCAGAACCCATACCTGACATTTGCATTTGCATATTGTTAAGCATATCACTTAGGAAATCTGCTAATTTGTTAGCCGCAGAAATGGTATATTGTTGATGCGACAAACCTTTTGGAACTTGAGCATCTGTTAAACTGGACAAAGACTTATCTACGTTGTAAACTACATTGCCAATTTCTTTAGTAATATCCTCCGCAATTTTAGGATTGCGCAACGACATCGCAAATAAACTGTCGTCAACATGCTTGAACTGCTGTTTTAAATCCTGTTGAACTTTGATATTTTTATTGAACGCCGGAGATCCTGATTTATGCTTTTTAAATTGGTTCATCAAGTCTTCTTGTGACAAAGAAAATGCTAATAAATTGTCTAAAATTTGTCGCAACATCGCAACATCTTCCTGCAATTGTTCCATCTCACCTTGCTCCAAAGTTTGTGCCATTTTTTGCGCCATCTCTTTCATCTTTTTAGAAGCGCTTTTTTGATTTGGTTTAGCCTTATCCTTTTTGTCTTTCTTCAATTCCTCAGAAGCTTTCTTCAAATCCTCATCAATACTTTTCTCTTTAGCATCGTCTTTAGGTAAATCCAAAGGTGATTTCAATTCCTTATTTTCTTTTTCAAGATCGTTTAAATCTTCTTGGATTTTGTCAAAATCAGTATTGATGTCTTCTTGCTTATCTAATTTATTTTCCTTTTCATCATTAGATAATTTATCTTGCTTTTCAGAAAGCTTGTCCAGTTTGTCGCCTAATTGCTCTGCTTTCTTTTCTACATAAAATCTCTTGGTCAATTCAACCAATTGTTCTAAATTCTTAGTTTGATTTTTACTGTTTTGCTTAAATTTATCCAACTTAGACAACAACTCTTCATTCTGAATTTTATCGTTTAGTTCTTTCAATTCATCTAAAAGCTTCTGGTTTTTTTCCAATTCCTTTTCGGCTTTGTCCATTCGTTTTTGAAGTTCTTCTTTTAATTCATCCTTTTTATCGGTTTTGAATTGCTCCAAATTATCGTTCATTTTTTTAGTAAATTCTTTCATCATCTCATCCTGTTTCATTTGACGTTTGATGAAATCACTTACTTTTTGCTGATCTTTGAAATCCAGATTTTCTTTTTCTTTTCCAGTTTTTTGCAACTTCTCCATTTCAGAGATTTGCTTATCCTGATTCTTTAAAGACTTCTCTAAACTGTTAATGTTGTCATTTTGCTGCTGCAAAATTTGATCTTCTTTTTCCTCATCTGTAGAAACACGATTCGAGAAAACCGAAGACTTCGTGCTTTTAAAATTATGGATTGCATCGTTATCAAAAACTTCAAAATAATAATCATAAGATACGCCTTGCTCTACCGGAAGATTACTTGGAAACGAAAATACAAATTGGTCAAAAGCACTTTTCTTAATAGCAATTGTTCCACGTTTAGCAGTTTGTGGTTTCTCTCTTTCGTAATAAACAATCTGTAGTTTAGACAAACCATTATCATCTGAGATTTGACCTAAAACATAGTTCTTAGCCACCTTCAAACTGTCCGGTGCATTGTTAACATTGATCGTTGGGAACTGATCTTTGACAATAGTAAGCTGATAATTGAGTTTTTCGTAGTTTTTTACCTTATCATTTGAAGTAAGAATTTGATAATCTGTGTTTTGAACTATATTTTTAGATAAAATAAAGGTGTTTTGTGATTTCGAAAAAGAAGCTTTAGAAATTCCGTCCATCCACTCTACATTTTGTGTCGCTTGCGTATTGATTTTCCAAGTTACACGCGTTCCTTCTGGAATGACTGCATTTCCTGTTCCTTTTATAATTTCAGCTTTTTTATTCAAATAAGAAGGAAAGTTCAACTGCATTTCAAAATTTGCAATCGATGGAACGGTTATCACTTTCAATTCATAATCTGGAGAAGAAATAGCATTTCCCTCCACGTGGAACAAAATGTTTTCTGAAGGCTTTGCCATCTTAAATTGAAACTCTCCTTCTTTAGATGATTCCATAAAATAACTTTCGTCATCAATAAAAATCATCGCATTCTCAGGAACTATCTTTCCTTCACTTTTAATTCGAAGTATAAAATCCTTTCCTTGTTCGGTTTGTAAATTCGAATTAAGAACTACGAATTTAAAAGGAGCCGGTGGTAAAAAAGTCGAATTGAAATGTACTACTCTATTCAAACTTTGTGAAATCATGCTACTGTTTCCTGAAAAGTAAAAGAAAGCAAATAGCAATATTGGAATTAAAGCCAAAGGAAAATACTTTCTGTTTCGGTTGTAGTTTATGGCGTTCCCAAAAGGAATTGGTTGCAATGCATTCGCTTTTTGTTCAATCGATGCGACCAATAATTCCGATTTGATTTGATGTTCATCAGGATTTGATAGTTGCAAAAAGTTAGTCAGTTTGTCGCTCACTTCCGTAAAATGATTTCCAATAATTGCCGAAGCCTGATTGTAATCGATTCCTTTCTGAAGTTTGAATAATTTAAAAATGGGAAACAAAATAAAACGGAACAACAGATACACTTCTACTCCAACGAAAGTCCAAAATAAAATGGTTCTTCCCATTGGCTTGAGCCAGAGAAAATATTCAACAAAAAGCGTAAATAGGAAATACAACAATCCTAAACCGATAAAGAAGATAGTTCCCCGAATCAATTCGTTGGTGTAAAACTTTCTGATAAAAGCTTCTAATTTTTGATAAATAAATTGCTGAGTTTCCAAAATTTATGCTTTGTTTTTTGTAACCAATAAAAGTAACAATTTATATGAATAAAGAAATGTTAAAAATCATCAAACTCATTAATCTTACATTATCTCATTTTCAGATAATAACATGAGAAATCGAATTTGTATCTTCGCAAAAAATTTACAGCAATGTCTAAACAAGTTCGGGTGCGTTTTGCACCAAGTCCAACTGGACCTTTACATATTGGCGGCGTTCGTACCGCATTATTCAATTATTTGTTTGCCAAAAAAAACAATGGTGTTTTCTTCCTGAGAATTGAAGATACAGACCAAAATCGTTTTGTTCCAGGTGCTGAAGAATATATCATGGAAGCGCTGGAATGGTTAGGAATTGCGCCAGATGAGACTATTGGTAAAAATGAAAAATTTGGTCCATACCGTCAAAGCGAAAGAAAAGATTTGTACCAACAATATGCTGCTGAATTAATCAATTCAGGAAATGCGTATTATGCTTTTGATACTGCAGAAGCTTTGGATGCAGCAAGAAAATTAGAAGAAGAACAAGGAAAAACCTTTATATACAATCATACTAACAGAGAAAAACTAGACACTTCGCTAGTTATTTCTGCAGACGAAACTGCTAAAAGAATTGCTGCTGGAGAACATTATGTAATCCGTTTTAAAACTCCGGTGAATGAAACCTTGCATTTGAATGATATTATTCGTGGTGATGTAAAATTTGAAACGAATCTTTTAGACGATAAAGTATTGTTCAAAAGTGACGGTATGCCTACCTATCATTTGGCTAATATTGTGGATGATCATTTAATGGAAACTTCCCATGTAATTCGTGGTGAAGAATGGTTGCCATCAATGCCATTGCACGTTTTATTGTACAGAGCATTTGGTTGGGAAGCACCGGAATTTGCACATTTACCATTGATTATGAAACCTGTTGGTAATGGAAAATTATCCAAACGTGATGGTGATAAAATGGGATTTCCAGTATTTCCATTGGATTGGAAAACCGAAGAAGGCGTATCTTCAGGTTATAGAGAAAAAGGATTTTTCCCCGAAGCAGTAATCAACTTCCTAGCCCTATTAGGATGGAATGACGGAACGGATAAAGAATTATTCTCGCTGGAAGAATTAGTGGCAGCATTTGACTTAAACAGAGTTCATAAAGCTGGAGCCAAATTTGATCCGGAAAAAAACAAATGGTTCAATCACCAGTATTTAATCAAGCAAGAAGATGCAACTTTGTCTAAAGCCTATGCTCCTATTTTGGCTAAAAAAGGGTTTTCTGTAGATGATACTGTTATAACAAAAGTGGTTTCTTTAATCAAAGAACGCGCGCATTTTGTTTCGGAATTTTGGGAAATGAGTGATTTCTTTTTTGTAGCTCCAACTTCGTATGATGAAAAAGCAAGTAAAAACTGGAAAGTAGAAACTCCGGCGTTAATGCAGGAATTAATTTCTGTTGTGGAGGAAATCACCGATTTCACTTCGATGAATATTGAAACGATTGTCAAAGATTGGATGACGAAAAACGAAATTGGAATGGGAAAAGTAATGCAACCATTTCGTTTGAGTTTGGTTGGCGCGCTGAAAGGTCCTCACCTATTTGATATCGTTGAAGTAATTGGAAAGGACGAAACGATTAACAGAATTCAAAAAGCAATAGCAACTTTATAGTTTTTAAATACAAAGTTCACCAAGAAGGCTCAAAGTTCACTATGTTTGATTTAGTGAATTTTGAGCCTTCTGCATTATATTCTTATGTGATTAGTTACAAATAAATTATCAAATTCCCGTTTATAATTCCGGGATTTCCCTTGAAATTAACTCCTAAATTCTTGTTGTTCAAGTTTTCAAGCATGTTATTGACACCATATTGATAGGAAACATTAGCTCTGAAATGACGAACTCCAAAAGTGATTCCAACTGTTGGATAAAAATTAAAATTTGAAATCTCCCTAATATCTTTGGCTAACAACGTTGTACCGGAAATGACATTATTCTCCTCTTTGTTATCTAAATTTAGCTTTCCATTTACTTGAACAATTGGTCCAAACTCAATACTCAAATGACTTTCGATAATTTTTAAACTTGCTTGTAGCGAAATTTGTGCGGAAGCCAATTTATAATTTACATCTTCTTTTGCCAAGGTCAAACTATTCGTTGCAACAGAAAAGTTATTTTCACTGAACTGAATTGCATAAACCATATCCCAATTATTATAGAAATTTCCCCGCATGGATAGTCCTGCATTCCATCCCAATTCTGGTTTTGTCTGAAAATTGTTTGTGTTTAAGCTAAATTGATTGACACCAAAACTGATTCCAATTCTATTTGAATCTCTGTATTTATATTGGGAAAACACAGATAATGTACAAAAAACAAAAACTAAACTAAGTGATATTTTTCTCATATAATTAGAATTTACAAAGACAAACCTAAAGTTTTTTTGTAAATTGTGAGATAATTTTTAACTAAAAATAAAAACATTATGAACATTGCTTTAATTATCCTACTGGTCTTTGGGTTTTTCATTTTACTTTCTTCATTTTTTACAGTCAAACAGCAAACCGCTGTTGTTGTAGAGCGATTTGGAAAATTTTTAAGTATCAGACAATCCGGTTTGCATTTGAAAATTCCATTAATTGACAGAATTGCAGGACGTGTAAATCTAAAAATTCAACAATTAGACGTTATCATTGAAACAAAAACCAAAGACAACGTTTTTGTGAAGCTAAAAGTTTCGGTTCAGTTTATGGTTATCAAAGAGACTGTTTATGATGCTTTTTACAAACTGGAATATCCACACGATCAAATTACTTCTTATGTATTTGATGTCGTTCGTGCCGAAGTTCCAAAATTGAAACTGGATGATGTTTTTGAAAGAAAAGATGATATTGCCATTGCTGTAAAAAGAGAATTGAACGAAGCCATGACTACTTATGGTTACACAATCATCAATACTTTGGTAACGGATATCGATCCGGATATTCAAGTTAAAAATGCCATGAACAGAATAAATGCTGCCGACAGAGAAAAAACGGTTGCTGAATTTGAAGCAGAAGCATCCAGAATTAGAATTGTTGCTAAAGCGGAAGCAGAAGCAGAAAGTAAGCGTTTACAAGGACAAGGTATTGCGAACCAAAGAAGAGAAATTGCAAAAGGTTTGGTAGAAAGTGTAGATGTTTTGAACAGAGTTGGAATCAATTCACAGGAAGCTTCAGCATTGATTGTAGTAACCCAACATTATGATACGCTGCAAGCTATTGGTGCTGATGCCAATTCAAATTTGATTTTATTACCAAATTCTCCACAAGCCGGAAGTGACATGCTTAATAACATGATTGCTTCATTCAGTGCTTCAAATCAAGTAGGTGAATTAATGAAAAAGAGAAGTGAAAGAGGGAATTCTAGAAGGGAAAATGCGGTCGAATTACCTGATGCACCAGAAACTCCTGATACGGAAGAATAATTACTTAAATCATAAAAAAAGAGGCTTAAACGCCTCTTTTTCTTTTTGCAAACCAATTTTTGATAAACGGTATTGCTTTATTAAGTATAAATGGTGCTGCCGTTGAAACGATTGCTCCATAAGGAATAACAGAACTATACGATCCTATTAAATCGCTTACAATGTTTTGAGGTGTAAAACTTTCTTTAGTTTTCTTTACACCAAAAACCAATTTTTGATAACTGAGTTCTTTTTCAATCTTTAAAATTTCAAGTTCTCTGTCGATTTGAGCGTAAGAAGAATATTTTTTGGTTTCCATAAATTAGTCGTTAAAAAATATTTCTGAAAATTTCTCTAATATTGGTCCTTCTACAATTTTATCTTTTATTAAAAATAATAGACTGGTTATCAATAAATATATCCCTCCTATTATTAAAAATCCCAATGGATAATTATCTAAATATTTACCAATTGCCATTGCTCCTGCTATAGAACAAAACAGTAAAACCATACTAAAACATAAAAAAATCAATGTGAACTTAAGAATCATGGTCGTCGATTTCATTGCTACTTTGAAACCCCATAATTTATAATAAGCCACATTGCTCTGGATATACCCTTGTATTTGTTCCTGAATATCCTCCGTATTTTCTTTTAATTCTTCAAAAGCCATGTATTTAGTTTTAAGATTTGTCAGATCGATGAATCAAGACTATTTCTGAAGCTTTGCATTTTGTCTTTTTAACTCCGCTAATTTTTCTTCTAAAAAAGAAATTACTTCTTCGGTTTTATGACTCATATTTGAAACTAAATCTTCATAAGTTTCTTCTAAGTCAAATTTAGCAGTTGTTAATTTGTCGGTCAATTGTAAAGATACCGTATCAAATTTACTCTGAAGATCATTTTTAGCATCATCAAAACTATCTTTCAATTTACCTCTGGTTTTTGACCCTTTATCCGGTGCATATAAAATTCCTAATCCAGCTCCAATTGCTACTCCTGCTAAAACAGCCAATAATGTATTCCCTGTAGTATTCGACATAATTCTAAATTTTAAGAGTTTGTTATATAAAGTTACACAATTATTAACAACATCCCGTTAACAACTCGTTAAAGTGTATTTATATAAGACAAAAAGCAAATAAAAGCGCGCTGTTAAACGATTATTTTAAATTTATACTGATTGTTATTTATTCTGAAAAATACCTTAAAAAACGATTTATAGAAGCTGTTTTTAATCAGATAAAAATATCAAAATAAATATTTCGATAATAAAATACAATAATAAAAAAAGCCCTCTAAAAAGAGAGCTTTAAATTGATAAAATCTATTTAAAAAAAGAATCTTATATTTTAAGATCATTTAATAATTGTAACACTTTTTCGTTTTTCTCGTTTGTTTTTAATTCTGAAAGCTGTGTTTGAAAAAGAGTAAAATTGTTTAAATCATTTTGTAAATTTTCAATTGCCAAAATTCGAACAGCAGGCATTTGACTTTTTAATGACATCGTGTATAATTTTGTCAAAGCTTCTTCTTCAATATCTTTTACCTGTACTTTATCAGAATGATGCAAAATCAAATTTGAAAACAATAACGAGTTATTATCATTCTTAATATTTTTGACAATAGTCTGAATAATTAAACTGTAATTATCAATACTTTTTATATTTTCAACAATACTGTTTAGAATCAAATTGGCACTGTTTTCATCTTTTTCCTTTACATATTTATTGATTTCCTTTTGAGTGTTCATCAATAAATTTTCTTCTTTTTTGCCTTTTTCTTCCCAAGCATCTTTCAATCCAACCGTTTTATTAAAGACAATTTTCCCTTCGGTTGTATCGTTATCCACATTGAAATAACCCAAACGTTGAAACTGGAATTTCTCTCCAGATTGAACCGTTGCTAAACTTGGTTCTACAAATCCTTTTACAATTTGTAATGAACTTGGATTCATAAATTCTAAGAAATTTTTCTCTTTATGACTGTCTGGCGCTTCATCAATAAACAAGCGATCGTAGAGACGAACTTCTGTTTCTAAAGCATGTTGTATCGAAACCCAATGCAAGGTTCCGGCCACTTTCCTTTGACTGGCTTCGCTCCCACTTCCGCTTCTGCTATCTTCGTCATACGTTACATGAATCTCTGTAATATTTCCAGCAGCATCTTTTATAACACTTTCTCCTTTAATAATATAAGCATTTTTAAGACGTACTTCTCTTCCTAAACTCAATCGGAAAAACTTAGCGGGAGCATCTTCTAAAAAGTCTTCTCTTTCAATAAATAATTCTTTTGAAAAAGGAACTTTTCTAAATCCTGCGCTTTCGTCTTCCTGATTATTTTCGGCTTCCAGCCATTCTTCTTTATCTTCAAGATAATTAGTGATTACCAATTTTATTGGATCTAAAACCGCCATAACTCTTGGAGCCGTTTTATTCAAATCTTCGCGTAAGCAAAATTCCAAAAGTGAAAAATCAATTATATTTTCTCTTTTAGCAACACCAATAATATCACAAAATTTACGAATAGAATTCGCAGTATACCCTCTTCTTCTTAATCCGGAAATCGTTGGCATTCTTGGATCATCCCAACCATTTACTATATTTTCCTGAACCAATTGCAACAGTTTTCGCTTGCTCATTACCGTGTAATTCAAGTTCAAACGCGCAAATTCATATTGATGTGGTTTTACTTTTGAGTCATCATAAATTTGGTCCAAAAACCAGTTGTATAATTCTCTGTGCATTACAAATTCTAAAGTACAAATAGAATGTGAAATTTGCTCTATATAATCACTTTCTCCATGTGCAAAATCATACATGGGATATATTTTCCAATCGTTTCCAGTTCTGTGATGATGGCGGTGTAAAACACGATACATCAATGGATCACGCATCAACATATTAGTCGAAGTCATATCAATTTTAGCACGTAAAACATGGCTTCCTTCCTCAAAATCTCCATTTTTCATTCCTTCAAACAAGGTAAGGTTTTCTTCAATAGAACGGTTTCTATAAGGTCCATCAACTCCAGGTTGTGTTGGCGTACCTTTTTGCGCAGCCATATCTTCTGAAGATTGACTGTCTATATAAGCCTTACCGTTTTTAATCATTTTTACAGCCCAATCATACAATTGTTGGAAGTAATCAGATGCATAGCGTTCTTCGGCCCAATTGAAACCCAACCATTGCAAATCTTCTTTTATTGCATCTACATATTCTTGCTCTTCTTTGGCAGGATTTGTATCGTCAAAACGCAAATTAACTGGCGCATTGTACTTTAAACCTAATCCAAAATTCAAGCAAATTGATTTGGCGTGGCCAATATGCAAATAACCATTAGGTTCTGGTGGAAAACGGAAACGTAATTTATCTTGAGGAAAACCGTTTGATAAACTGTCTTCAATGATTTGTTCTATAAAATGGAGTGATTTTTCTTCAGTTGACATTTTTTTGTTTTATTTTAGCAAAGGTAAAAAAGTTTAAGGTTTAATGTTTAATGTTTCCATAGAAACCTATGAAAAGTTAGCAATTCCGCTTTAAACTTTACACTTTAAACAAAAAATAAAATAATGGGAATTATAAAACTTAAAAATATCAGAACCTACTCCTACCACGGTTGTTTAATCGAAGAAGGAAAAATTGGGTCTGACTATACCGTAAATTTAGAAGTGAAGACTGATTTGAGAAAATCTAGTATATCCGATGATTTGAAAGATACTGTGGATTATGTGCTTCTAAATCGTATTGTTGTAGAAGAAATGGCGATTCGATCGGACTTATTAGAACATGTGGCACACCGTATTTTGACGAGAATATTTGAAGAAATTCCTGAAATATCCAGAATTATTGTAGCGGTTTCTAAACTCAATCCTCCTATTGGCGGTGATGTTGAAGCAGTTACTATTGAGTTAGAAGAATACAGAAGTTAATTTAAAATATTTTTTAAAACTTTTAAACTTTAAGCTTTTAAACATTAAACTTTTTAAGTACTTTTGCCATCCGTTTAACCATGGCGTCGTGGCCGAGCGGCTAGGCTGGGCTCTGCAAAAGCTCCTACTCCGGTTCGAATCCGGACGATGCCTCTAAAGAGATACAGAAATGTATCTCTTTTTTTTTGTTTTAATTTTTAAGAAAAATTAAGTAAATATAGGGTTCGAATCCGTCCCGAAGCTTCGGGAGATGCCTCTAAAAGAGATACAGAAATGTGTCTCTTTTTTTTGTTTTAATTTTTAAGAAAAATTAAGTGTCAAGTTTTAATGAAACTTAATTTCTTAATAGTTTAAAAAACTTATATGACTTATATGTTTAAATAAAAAAAGCCCTGAATCTAAATCAATTAGAATCAAGGCTTTTACTATTTTATAAAAATTATTATCTATTAATTATCGATTTTATCAAATGCTTTTTTAACCATTTCTTTTTCTTCCGGGAACCAACCTTGGGTGATTAAAACCATTCCGAAAACCATCATTACAATACTGATTCCTTTTTTAATTTTTAGAATATTTACTGGTGTTAGTTTTGTTTTTAATTGCTTCGCCAAAAGTATTTTGATACAATCAACAAACAAATAGGTTCCAATAACTGCAATAAAAAAAGTGATCATTCTGGGTGTTTGCATTTCTAGTTTTGGTCCAACAGAAATAATGATTGCCAGCCAAAAACCCAGTACACCAATATTGATAATATTCAACAAAAAACCTTTTATGAAAAGGCTTATATAATTTTTTTTGACAATTTCTTTGTCAATAATATCCGTATTGATTTTATGTTCTTTTTTTAATTGTATGAAGGAAATTATACCATAAGCCAACATTAATACACCTCCAAAAATAAAAAGAGCCGGTTGATCTTTTAAACTTTGAATCAATCGGTAACTTCCTAAATATGCAATTCCAATAAAAACAATATCCCCTAAAATCACTCCTAAATCAAATACTAAAGCCGCTCTAAATCCTTTTATAATACTTGTTTCCAGTAAAATAAAAAAAACAGGACCAATCATAAAACTTAAGAAAATTCCCCAAGGAATACCAGCTAAAATGTCGTTTATCATTAAAAATTTAAATTTATTACGCTAAAATCTAAACCAAAGTACTAATTTTTTTCTAAAATCGTACCGCCAATGAATACTTCCTTGTTAATCTGTTTAGGTTTACCGTAGATAAATATAGAGCCACCAGCACGAACTTTTGCATCAACTAAGGTAGAAGCATGAATTTCAGATTTTCCGCCAGCAGCAACGCTTATTGTAGTTTGTGAAGTCTCTAAATCCTTAGCATTTAAAATTCCGCCCGAGGTAATTGCAACATCTTGATTTTTCGCTTTTCCTGATAAAGTAATTATTCCGCCAGCATTTGCTTTTACATTTACTTTATCAACATTTATATCTAAATTAATTTCTCCGCCAGATTTTGCATTCAAATCTAAGCTTGTTTGTTTGAAATCCTTTTCACTTGAAACATAACTTCCCTCACTGACTGCAATGCTTTCCAGGTTTTTAAAATATAGTTTAACAATAATATCATCTCCGGATAATAATTGAGGAAATGGCATTCTGATTTTTAATTCTCCATTTTTATTGACCGTTTCCACTTCCTCAGCGCGTGCTCCGGTTACGACAATCTTGTTCTCTGAAGCTTCAATTAATTTGACATTGATTTTATCAAAAACTTTAACTTCATCAAAATCTCCCAAGTTTCTGGTTACTTGTGCGTTTGTAAATTGACTTAAAAATACAAAAGCAATAATCACTAATCTTTTCATTTTTTTTATTTTAACGGTTCTTCAATTCTTCTTAAAAAATTAAAATCCAGTTGTTTTTTAACTAAATCGGCATTTTTTACTTTAACGTAAATTTCGTCTCCTAATTGTAATAATTTACCAGAAGTTGCGCCGGTTAGTGCATATTGTTTTTCGTCAAAAGTGTAATAATCATCTTTTATATCTCTGATCCTACACATTCCTTCACATTTATTCTCGATGATTTCAACATAAATTCCCCATTCCGTCACACCAGAAATTACGCCTAAAAATTCCTCATCCTGATGATCCTGCATGTATTTTACCTGCATGTATTTGATAGAATCACGTTCCGCATTGGTTGCTAAACCTTCCATTGTTGACGAATGCAAACATTTTGTTTCATACGTTTCTTCATCAACTGATTTTCCTCCATCTAAATAATGCTGCAACAATCTATGCACCATTACATCGGGATAACGACGAATTGGCGAGGTAAAATGCGAATAATAATCAAAAGCTAAACCGTAATGTCCTATATTATCCGTAGAATATTTAGCTTTACTCATACTTCTAATTGCAAGAGTATCAATAAGATTTTGCTCTTTTTTACCATTTACATCTTCCATTAATTTATTCAAAGCTTGTGAAATAGAACCTTGTTTAAAATCAATTTTATGTCCAAACTTAGCAATAACAGCTTGCATCGCAAAAAGTTTATCCTCATTTGGCTCATCGTGAATTCTGTAAATGAAAGTCTTTTTTTGTTTTCCAATATATTCCGCAACTTTCCTATTAGCTAAAAGCATGAATTCTTCAATCAGATGATTCGCATCTTTTGAAACTTTAAAATAAACGCCTTGAGGTTCGCCGGCTTCATCTAAATTGAATTTCACCTCTACTTTATCAAAAGAAATAGCTCCTTCAGCCATTCTTCTTTTTCTTAGAATTTTGGCTAATTCATCCATTTTAAGCGTCGCAGCAACGATTGCTGCCGAAACTTGATAAGAACTTCCTGTAATCGAAATTTCTTCTGGAATAACATCATCTTTGGTTTCTATGATATATTGCGCTTCTTCATAAGCAAAACGCTGATCAGAGTAAATCACTGTTCTTCCAAACCATTGATTCACTACTTGAGATGTTTCAGTGATTTCGAATATGGCCGAAAACGTATATTTTTCTTCATTTGGACGTAAAGAACAAGCAAAATTTGATAATACTTCCGGTAACATTGGCACTACTCGATCCACTAAATAAACTGAAGTTGCTCTTTGATATGCTTCATCATCCAGGATTGTTCCTTCTTCAAGATAATACGAAACATCGGCAATGTGAATACCAATTTCGTAATTACCATTTTCTAGTTTCTTGAATGAAAGTGCATCATCAAAATCCTTCGCATCTTTTGGATCAATGGTAAAAGTCAACGTATCTCGCATGTCGCGACGTTTGGCAATTTCACTTTCTTCTATCGAAGTATCAATTTTTTGTGCAAATGTTTCCACTTCAATAGGAAACTCTGACGGCAAACCGTATTCAGCAAGAATTGCATGGATTTCTGTATCGTGCTCTCCTGGTTTCCCTAAAACTTTTATTACGGAACCAAAAGGACTATCCGCTCTGGCTGGCCAATCTTCAATATGAACCAAAACTACATCGCCCTGCTCCGCCTCGCCTATTTTATCCTTTGGAATAAAAATATCAGTATACATTTTTGGATTTGCGGTAGAAACAAAAGCAAAATTAGCTTGAATGTCAATAACACCTACAAAATCGGTTTTATGTCTTTCAAGGACTTCAATCACTTCACCTTCCGGTCTTTTTCCTTTTCTACGATTGTAAACATAAACCTTGACAATGTCTTTGTCTAAAGCGTGGTTTAAGTTATTTGTAGGAATAAAGACATCTTCTTCCATATCAGGACAAACAAAATAAGCTGTTTTACGTCCCGTCATGTCAATCTTACCTTCGTAATACTCTTTACTTTCAGCTTTCACTAAGTATTTACCTGGTTCTGACTCTATAATTTTATTTTGCGAAGCCAGAATTTTCAAATCTTTAATAATTTGATTTCTGCTTTCGGTATCGTCAAGCTCCAGCTTTGCTCCTATTTGTTTGTAGTTAAATGCTTTATTAGCACTTTGCGATAATATTTTTATAATTTTTTCAGAGAAATCTTTCCCTTTTTTTATCGGCTTTCTTAATCTTTTACTCATAAATCTGTTCTTAAAAGTCTAAAATTACAAAATACTAAACTGTTATCAGTAAAGAGAGCACAGTTTTAAAGAAAATATAACTTTACAGAATAGTTGTATCTTTATAAAAAGTATCAAAAATGGAAGAATTTCAAACCATTGCAATTTTCAATTATTCGCATGAAATTGTAGTTATAAAGCATTTGCTGGAGCAGGAAGAGATTAACTATTTTTTTGAAAACGAAACGTTGGTTTCAATCGATCCGTTTGGAAGTTTCGCCTACGGTGGAATCAAACTCAAAATTCATTTCAACGATTTTGAAAAAGTTCAGGAACTGTTAGACAACTTGAACAACAAATTGAAAATTGTTTGAAACTGAAATCCATCTAAAATCAATTTTTTGACTTTGAATTTTTTGAAAGTTGTCAACATATATTTAAATAAACAAAAAGAAAATTTAAATTTAAAATCTTTCTTGGTTGTTATTATAGCTTGTTAATAGTGGCAATAAATTTATTTTAAAATGCATTGAAATCAAGTTTTAGGATGTTATTGGGAGTTATCAACATACTTATTTTAGGATAAAGTATTAGTTTTAAAGTATTTTTAGATTTTAATTAACAATGGTTGATAACAGAAAAACTATTGGTTTTGTAAATAACTCACACAACGGTTTTTTGTTGATAACCTACTTTTTAATATTGATAACTATTCTAAAAATTCCTCAAACTAAATTAGGATTTAAAAACTGGGTTTTGGATTACTTTTTTTTTCGATACAACCAAAAAATAGTTCTTATTTTCTATCCAAAGTTATGAACATAGTATGTTAATTTAAAGTTAACTGAATATCAAGCAATTGCGTTTTGCTATTAACAATGCAATTTTTTAACATTTATAATATAAAGTTTTCATTGATATACAGTTAATTATACATTTAAAAGAATTGTTGATAACTGCTAAATAATTCATAATATGATAGTTACAAAACAAATTCTTGATTGTAGTTTTGATGCTGCATTTGAGTTGAAATTATCAAATAAAGAAGCCTTAATTAATTCATCAGAATAGATTACTTTATTTAAATTTGCAGCACACAACTTAATACATATAATATGAAAATCTCCATAGGAAACGATCACGCAGGACCGGATTACAAAAAAGCAATTGTTGAAATGCTGCAAGCAAAAGGACATGAAGTAACGAATTACGGAACCGATTCAGCAGAAAGCGTGGATTATCCTGATTTTGGACGTCCGGTTGCCACAGATGTTTCTGAAGGAAAAGCTGATTTTGGAATTATTATTTGCGGAAGCGGAAACGGAATTTCAATGACAGCTAATAAACAATCTAAAGTTCGTGCGGCTTTATGCTGGATGAAAGAAATTGCAGTTTTGGCGCGTCAGCATAATGATGCCAATATTATTAGCATTCCTGCTCGTTTCACTTCGATTCCACAAGCAGTAGAAATGGTAGAAGCTTTTTTAAACACTGAATTTGAAGGTGGAAGACACCAAAATAGAGTAGATAAAATTTCTTGTTAGTACTCTATTATTCCAGAATAAAAAAGTACAAAAAGGATTAAAATTTGGATTAATACAATTCCGTAAAACCTCAAAAGGAAGCTTTCTTTTGAGGTTTTATGTCTAAAAAAAAGCATCGCTAACCCAGAACCAATTGTTCCGCCCAGAATACTTGTAAACAATAAATTACGCTCTGAAATTCTCCATATTTGCTTTACGGCCAGCTGTTTGTCTATACCTATTATTGAAAAAGCAACTAAGTTAATAAGTGGAAAATACCAAAACAGAAAAGACATAAACAAGAGATTTTGACCCAAAGATAGCGCTTTAGCAAGAATAAATGGGAACAAAATACAATGTTCTAAAATAGAATAATGTGCTTAAAAATATGAAGCATTGGGTGTAATTCAATTTTTTTAAAAGCAGAAATTCCAATCTTGAAAACATAATTTTTCGAGATTGGAATTTCATTTTGTGATTAATCGGATTAAAAATTCAGAAGTACTATTCATCAAAATTTAAATTAGTAGGTTCTATAATTTTTTCTGATTTTTCAATTTTCTTTCCGGTTGTTTCCACGGAACTATCTACAATTTCGAAGCTCAAATTGTCAAACCAGATTTTTCCTGTTCCTCGCACTAATGCACCGTATGAAATTTTTGAAGCAGTTGTAGGAACATCTACTACAATTTCATATTTTTTCCAGTCATTTGTGCCAATTATAGGGCGGTCATTCATGTTATCAAACGAAAGTATTTGTTGGGAATTCGCTTTTTCAACTCGCAACCAAAAGCAAGCTTTACCGGCAACATCTTTTGTTTTTACATATCCGGAAAGTCGGATTCTTTTACCTAGATATTTTTCGGCGGTAAAACTCTGCATAAGCGTACCAAATCCCGAAATATTAGGCATTATAGATTGAATTGTTGCGGCATTTTTCCCGTCGTAACCTGCTCCTTTTTCGACTCTCATGTCATAACTGTTTGGATCACTTCCGGATTTAAACCAACCAGACGGTAATTCAAATGACAAAAATGTTAACGCTAATCCAATTAGCAAAAAACGTTTAATAGTAGTAGTTTCCATATTTGTGAGGTATTAATTGTTTACTTACTTTTCATAGTTAGTAGGATTTTAATAACTGTAAATCAGTGACTTATAAAATTAGTCAAAAATTTACGATTCACAACATTAAAATTTAATTATATTTTGAACAACATTAAAATTGGTTAAAAAACAATGTATTTTTGTTTTCCATTAAAATCTATACCCGCCTAATAAGGTCAGCATTATGACAAACATCGATTACATCAAAAAACATGTTGCAACAGCAGCTATAAACATTCAAAATACCGTTCAATTATTACAAGAGGATTGTACCATTCCATTTATTTCGCGCTATCGGAAAGATAAAACCGGTAATTTGGACGAGGTTTTTATTGAGCAAATTGCCAAATTCCAGAAGGAATATGAAGTGATTGTAAAACGCAAAGAAGCGATTTTAAAATCTATTCAGGAACAAAATGCACTTAGCCCAGATTTAGAGAAAAAAATCCAGCAAAGTTTCGATTTACAGGAATTGGAAGATTTTTATCTGCCTTTTAAAAAGAAGAAAAAAACAAAAGCCGATACAGCCCGAGAAAATGGATTGGAACCGCTAGCCAAAATCATTATGGCGCAAAATAATGATGATGTCGATTTTATTTCGACAAAATATTTGAACGAAAATATCATCAATGAAGATGCGGCATTACAAGGCGCAAGAGATATTATTGCCGAATGGATTAATGAAAATATTTATGTTCGAAAGCAACTTCGAAGATTATACGAACGCAAAGCCACCATTACCACTAAAGTTGTAAAAACAAAAAAAGACGACGAAGCAGCACAGAAATTCAGTCAATATTTCGATTGGTCAGAACCGTTGACTAAAGCACCTTCGCACAGATTATTAGCCATGCTTCGTGCCGAAAATGAAGGTTTTATCAAGTTTAAAGTAGAGGTCGATATCGATGAAGCGTATGATATTATTGATGCGTTAGTTTTAAAAAGTCAAAATAAAACTACGTCGCACGTACAATTAGCCATAGAGGACAGTTACAAACGATTACTGAATCCAGCCATTTCAAACGAAGCTTTGCAAGAAGCCAAAGCCAAGGCTGATGCCAATTCTATTCAGGTTTTTGCGAATAATTTAGGGCAGTTATTGCTGGCTCCGCCTTTGGGTGAAAAAAGAATTCTCGCCATTGATCCAGGTTTTAGAAGCGGATGTAAAATTGTTTGCTTGGACGAAAAAGGAGATTTATTGTATAACGAAACCATTTATCCGCATGCGCCTCAAAAAGAGGAAGCGATGGCGATGAAAAAAATTCGTTCGATGGTGAATTCCTATAAAATTGATGCAATTTCAATAGGAAACGGAACGGCTTCACGCGAAACGGAATTCTTTATCAAGAAAATAGCTTTTGATAAGCCGGTTCAAGTCTTTATCGTTTCAGAAGCAGGAGCATCTGTGTATTCGGCTTCGAAAATTGCTAGAGACGAATTTCCTAATTATGATGTTACGGTTCGAGGTTCGGTTTCTATCGGAAGAAGATTATCAGATCCTTTGGCAGAGTTGGTAAAAATTGACCCGAAAGCCATTGGCGTAGGCCAATACCAACATGACGTGGATCAAAATAAATTAAAAGAGGAATTAGATAATACGGTAATTCGGTGCGTGAATTCAGTTGGGATAAATATCAATACAGCGAGTAAACATTTATTGAGTTATGTGAGCGGAATAGGAGAGAAGCTGGCTGAAAACATAGTTCAATACCGTTCAGAAAATGGCCCTTTTCAAGATCGAAAACAATTAAAAAAAGTCCCTCGTTTGGGTGAAAAAGCGTATCAGCAAGGCGTTGCTTTTATTCGAATTTCGAATGCAAAAAATCCATTGGATAATTCAGCGGTTCATCCCGAAGCGTATGGAATTGTGGAAAAAATGGCAAAAGATTTGAAATTGACGGTGAATGATTTGATTGCCAATAAAGAAAAAACAGCTCTGATACAACCAGAAAATTACATTACACCAGAAATAGGTTTATTGGGACTGAAAGACATTATCAAAGAATTGGAGAAACCAGGATTAGACCCAAGAAAATCAGCTAAAGTTTTTGAATTTGACCCGAATGTAAAAACGATAAAAGATGTAAAAAAAGGAATGGTTTTACCGGGAATTGTCAATAACATTACCAATTTTGGTTGTTTTGTGGATATTGGAGTCAAGGAAAGTGGTTTGGTTCACATTTCGCAACTCAAAGCCGGTTTTGTAAGCGATGTAAATGAAGTGGTAAAATTACACCAACACGTTCAAGTAAAAGTAACGGAAGTAGATGAGGATAGAAAGAGAATTCAGTTGACGATGGTTATTTAACTAGGAACCAAAAAAATTGATTAAATTTGAATAGAAAAAAATCAATTATGGAAGATTGGCAAAAATACATCAGCATAAATCCAGAAATTAGGAGTGGAAAACCTTGTATTTCTGGCACTAGAATTACAGTTTCGGATGTGTTATCTTATTTAGCAGCAGGAATGTCGATGGAAGAAATTATTGCAGATTTTCCAGCCTTAGATAAAGAAAAAATTATTGCAACACTTTCATTTGCAGCTTATCGAGATAGGATAACAACAATTGCTTTTGCCTCGTGAAGTTATTATTAGATGAAAATTTGTCTTGGCGAATGATAAAACAGCTTACGCCAATTTTCTCAGAAGTTGTTCACGCAGCAGAATTAAAAATTAAACAACCTGCAGATGATATTTCGATTTGGGATTATGCTAATAAAAATGGATTTACAATCATCAGTAAAGACGATGATTTTGAGAAAATTGTACTTTTAAGAAAAGCACCACCCAAGCTAATTTATCTTAGAACCTATAATTTAGATACTAAAAAATTAGTCAATTTGATTCTGGAAAATAAAGACAAAATAATCAAATTTATTAATTCTGATCAAAACGACATTTTCGAAATTTATTCCAATTAGTTTAGAATAAAGTTATAAAATAATGATAATTAAAACCATAAAAAAAGGCTTTTCAAATTATGAAAAGCCTTTTTTTTTATTTTATTTCTTCTTCTTTTTTATCAGCTGGCTGACCGTCTTTGGCTGCGTTTTTGAATTCTTTGATTCCGCTTCCTAAACCTTTCATAAGTTCCGGGATTTTTTTACCACCAAAAAGTAATAAAACAATCGCTAATATAACGAGGATTTCTGTAACACCTAATCTTCCCATGATAGAATAATTTATTGCCGAAGCAAATTTGTAATAAACCTAAAAGCAAAGGTATATAGAATTAGTTTACGGAAATTCATTTTGATGCATTTATTTGGTTTCAACTGCGTTAAAAATTTATTAAAACTTAATTTATGTTTGTAATAATCAAGAAAAACAAGGAAATACAAGCAACGACAATAATTGTTATATTTGTTCAATAATCAATTTTTATGTCCAAGAAAAGACAAAAACGAAAAAAAATCAAAGAAAAACTATTCAATAAACGACGTTTAATCATACTAAACGAAGATACATTTGAAGAAACTTTTTCATTGAAACTTACTTTAATGAACGTTTTTGTGGTAGCCTCTTTAGGAGCAATAATTATTACATTTGTTACCACTTTTATTATAGCTTTTACTCCTTTACGGGAATTTATACCAGGATATTCTTCGTCAAAATTAAAGAGAGATGCTATGGAACTGGCTTTAAAATCAGATTCTTTGTCAAAAGCCTTGAAAAGAAATGAAGCATATATCAAATCCATTCAGAAAGTGTTGACAGGAGAATTAGAATATGCAAAATTCAGTAAAGATTCGATACTGGAAGCAGCAGATGAAATTAGCACACGAGTTGATTTATCGCCATCCAAAGAAGAACTGGAATTGCGGGAACAAGTAGCAAAAGAAGAGAAAAATACGCTTTCTAAAAAATCAAAAAAAGAGTAAAAAAATAGACTTTTATCTTTTAAAGAACAAAAATAAAAATGTCAATAAAATCAATTGCAGCCAAAATATTTGCACAAAAAATATACAAGAAAACACAACTTTGGGCCAATAATCCTATTGAAACGCAAAAAAAGGTTTTACAAAAATTAATCAAAGATGCAAAGCAAACACAATTTGGTATCGACCATCATTTTGATCAAATAAAAAATGAGAAGGATTTTGCCAAACAAGTTCCAGTTCGGGATTATGAAGCGTTAAAACCGTATGTGGATAAGGTGGTAAAAGGGGAGGAGAACATCCTTTGGAAAGGAAAACCGCTCTATTTCGCCAAGACTTCCGGGACGACTTCCGGAGCTAAATATATTCCGTTGACTAAGGAATCGATGCCGTATCATATTGAGGCTGCTCGCAATGCGATTCTGCATTATATTCATGAAACTGGAAAAGTTGATTTTGTTGACGGAAAAATGATTTTCTTGCAAGGAAGTCCAATATTAGAAGAAAAAAATGGCGTTAAATTAGGGCGATTGTCTGGAATTGTGGCGCATTTTGTTCCAAAATACCTTCAAAAAAACAGAATGCCCTCTTGGGAAACGAATTGTATCGAAGATTGGGAAACCAAAGTGAATGCAATTGTCGAGGAAACATTCAACGTAAATATGGCTGTGATTTCCGGGATTCCTTCTTGGGTACAAATGTATTTTGAGAAATTGCATCAAAAAGGCGGGAAGCCAGTGGGTGAAATCTTCAAAAACTTTAATTTGTTTATTTACGGAGGCGTGAATTATGAACCATATCGTGCCAAATTTGAAAATCTTATTGGACGAAAAGTAGATAGTATTGAGTTATTTCCGGCTTCGGAAGGGTTTTTTGCGTACCAGGATTCACAAAAGGAAAAAGGTATGTTATTGCTTTTGAACTCCGGAATTTTTTATGAATTCATAAAAAGTGACGAATTCTATACTGATAATCCAAAACGATATACGATTGGCGAAGTGGAATTGGGAGTGAATTATGTTTTGATAATTTCTACCAATGCGGGACTTTGGGGCTATAACATTGGCGATACCGTACAGTTTACCAGTTTAAAACCATACCGAATAATTGTCTCGGGAAGAATCAAACATTATATTTCGGCTTTTGGCGAACATGTAATTGGGAAAGAAGTGGAAAGTGCGCTGCAGGAAGCAATTATTGGAACTAACATTCGAATCAATGAATTTACGGTGGCACCACAAATCAATCCCGCAGCAGGATTGCCATATCACGAATGGTTCATAGAATTTGAAAACGAGCCGGAAGACAGCGTATATTTTGCGGAAGCGTTAGACAATGCCATGCGAAAACAAAACATGTATTATGATGATTTGATTGTGGGCAAAGTGTTGCAAAAAGTGGTGGTTACCAAAGTGGTTAAAAACGGTTTTCAGGACTATATGAAATCGATTGGAAAATTAGGAGGTCAAAATAAAATCCCCAGACTTTCGAATGATAGGAATATAGTGGATTTGTTAAAAAGTAAATAAATGTCTTACCTTTGAAGGTTAGAAAATAAGCATAAAATGAAAGAAACAAAAAATATATCACGCTCCAGAGCGCAAGAATCATCGGCAGCAATTGAAAAAATGTACATCACGATGCGTCACCTTTTCAACAGGGGATTTTACAAACCTATGGGGATTTCAGGTGATACGCTGCGCGAAGCATTATTAGCATTGCGACCAGAAATTTATGGAAATATTGCTGAAGAAAAAGTAGAATTGAACGGACTTTTATATGTAATTGAACGTCTTCCGGTAGGAATTGAAGAATGTCGATTTATCAATTTAACTTCGGATGAGGGGTATTCTAAATCGCATTTTCAGGCGATTGTACCGCCAAAAAGACGTCGTAATTGTTACCGTATCGATGAGGAGCAGATGAATGTGGAGATTACAAGAGGACGCTCGGATATTTATGATATTCTGACGCATTTGACCTTTATTTTCATCGAATCACACAAAATTAGAAATAGGGTTTTACTGGATGATGCCGGTGAGGTTTCCCGAGATTGGTTCAAACTGGAACAAGCGGTTTCTCAAAAGAAGAAACTGACTTTGGTAGAAAAAGAGAAAGCTATTTCTCACGCTGCCAACATTCTGGGAAGAACATTTGAAGAGGTTTTGGATATTTATGACGCTTTTGGTTCAGCCGCTGCGCCAGATCGTTTCTTGCATGTCATCTTTTGGTTGGGGAAACTTGCCATTGAAGAAATTGTAGACGATAATAAGAGAACAATCACTTTCAGTCCTATTTTGAGAGAGCGATTGGGACACCATATTCACGGCGAAATTTGGGCTACAAACATCAAGGAAGTTTTGAAAGAAAACCAACTTTTAGACCGTCCAATTCACGTAATCAGTGCGAACATGCACAGTGTGATGAATTCTATTTTTGCAACGGAAGTTTTGAAAACCAAGTTCAAAGACAAATCGGATTTCTTTATTTATGAGGAATTGAGTAAGTCCGGTGCCAATGCGGTTCGAAACCAAGTGGAAGAAGTCGCTTTGAAATGCGGAATGATTTCGTTGCCGGATACATCAGGAACAAATATCGACGTACAGATTTTTGATACCGCCAAAATAGACTGGGCAAAAACATCCTTTCCTAAGGCGAATATTGGTGATAAAGAACCTGTATTGATTGTTATGGATTATGCGTTTGGAGAACAAGCATATGAAACCATTGATGAGCTTTTGAAACCATTTAAAAAAGACACCTTATTGAATGTGGAATCAGTTTCTATCATGGGGAAAGCGGGAATTCTGGAAGGTGGAAAAGGAGATATCATGATTCCTAATGCACACATTAATGAAGGAACTGCGGATAATTATTTTTTCGAAAATGAATTGACTGCTGAAATGTTTGAAGGAAATGACATTGCTGTTTTTGCAGGTCCAATGGTTACCGTTTTGGGAACTTCATTGCAAAACCGAGATTTATTGAAGTTTTTCCATGAATCGACGTGGGGTATTATCGGATTGGAAATGGAAGGTTCTTATTACCAAAAAGCGATTCAATCTGCTTCAAAAATCAGAAAGAGTGTTCCACATGATGTGAAGGTAAGATATGCGTATTATGCCTCTGATAATCCTTTGGAAACAGGAAGCACATTAGCTTCAGGCGGATTGGGAACAACAGGAGTAAAGCCAACATATTTGATTACGATTAAGATATTGGAACAAATTTTCAACGTAAAATAAAAATATAAATGAGTGCAAACGTGCCCGATAATCAGGATAATCAAGAAATAGATTTGATGCTAATTTCAAAAAAAATAAGCAATGTATTTCAGGATTTCAATACATTCTTATTTAGATGTATTCGGTTTTTTGTAAAGAATGCTATAGTAATTTTGATTTTGTTTGCAGTAGGTTTAGGGATTGGACTTTTTATCGATTCAAATAAGAAGACTTACAATCATGAAATTATTGTAACTCCAAATTTTGGAAGCACGGATTATTTGTACTCAAAAATTAATCTTCTTCAGTCTAAAATTAACGAAGGTGACACCACATTTTTGAAAGAAGTGGTTGGTATAAAGCGACCTAAAACAATTTCTAAAATAGCGATAAAACCAATTACGGATGTTTATAAATTCATAGAAAACAAACCTGAAAATTTTGAATTAATCAAGTTAATGGCGGAGGATGGCGATGTCAAAAAAATAATGGAAGATAATTTGACCAGTAAAAATTATAACTTCCATACGGTTTCTTTTTCAACGAATAAATTAATAATTGACGAAGAAATGGTTCAGCCGCTGTTGCGATTTTTTAATGATTCTAAGTATTACAAAACACTTCAAAAGGAAATTTTAAATAATATTCAGGTTAAGATGTCACAAAATGACACCATTATTTCCCAGATAAATGGTGTTTTGAGTGGATTTTCTTCTGAGGTAAAGGGCACTAAAAGCGATAAACTGGTGTATTATAACGAAAATACACAACTCAACGATGTTATCAAGACCAAAGACGCCTTAATAAATGAACAGGGAAATCACAGAGTAGAATTAGTAGGTTTAGATAAAGTTGTGAAAGATAACAGCACAACAATAAATATCAAAAACACTAAATCAACAAATGGTAAAATGAAATTTATTTTTCCTGTTTTATTTGTTTTGATTTTCATTCTAATTCGGTTTTTTATTGCGTTTTACAAAAAACAATCGCTTAAAGAGCAACATGTTAAAGCTTAATTTCTAACAAGAAAAAAAATCATCCTTTTTTAGTAATAAGAAAGAAGTATCGACACCATATTTTTATTAAAACAAAGATTAAAACGGTTTTTGGGATTGCCATAAAAACATGGGAGGAAAGTTTAAATAAAACAATCAAAATTTGAGACCAATAGATATTTCCATAATTGTGCCGCTGTACAATGAAGAAGCTGTTTTTGATACTTTGATTCAAAGGCTTACTAAAGTCATGGATAATGCGAAATTTTCGTGTGAAGTGCTCTTGATAAACGATGGAAGTATTGATAAAACAGATCAGCTGATTGAGAAAATCTGTGAAAAAGATACCCGATTTATGGGTGTTTTATTATCAAGAAATCATGGTCATCAGCTAGCTGTAAGTGCGGGATTGGCTCATTCCAGAGCCAAACAGGGAGTGTTGATAATTGATGGTGATTTACAAGATCCTCCAGAATTAATTGCTGATTTTCACGAACTTTTGCTGAAAGGTTACGATGTAATTTATGCCATCAGGAAAAACAGAAAAGAAAGTTTTCTTAAAAAATTAGCCTATTCTGCGTATTATAGATTGCAAAAAAGAATATCCAGTTTTAATATTCCAATTGACAGCGGTGATTTCTCCATGCTGAGCCGCAGAGTCGTTGATACGATGAATAATATGCCAGAGCAAAGCCGTTATTTACGTGGAATGCGAGCTTGGGTGGGTTTTAAACAAATTGGTTTTGAATACGATCGTGACGAGAGACAGGCGGGAGAAACAAAATATAGTTGGTCAAAATTATTTGAATTAGCATTCAACGGCATTTTCAATTTTAGTGATTTTCCAATAAAATTCATTACCCGATTGGGCTTTTTGACGGTTTTGTTTTCATTGATTTATTTTGCTTACAATGTTTATCGAAAGATAATGTACAATGATGTTCCCCAAGGATTTACCGCAACTATACTAGCTATTATTCTGTTTAGTGGTGTTCAATTAATATCATTGGGATTAATAGGCGAATATGTGCTTCGCATATACAATCAGGTTAGAAACAGACCGTTGTTTGTAATTGATAAAATAATTCAGGACGGAAAAGTAAATAATAGTTAGCATGAATTTTTTAAAAGATCAGAACAGGATTGTCTATCTGTTGTCATTTTTAGTAGTGGTACTCATTTTTCATATTTCGTATGGTTTAGAAGTTATAATCCCTACAAATATCAATTGGTTATTATCGGTTCGTCATGATTGGGGACAGCATTATTTAGGTTGGGCATTTTATAGAAATGAACCTTGGACATTTCCGTTAGGAACTATAGATAAGTTGTGTTATCCTGTTGGTACCAATGTAGGTTATTGGGACTCGATCCCATTACTTGCCTTCTTTTTCAAAATATTTTCGGGCATTTTACCGGAAGATTTTCAATACATAGGAGCTTGGTTGTTATTTTGTCATCTGATGATGGCGTATTATACTATTAAGATTTTTAATCTGTATAAAATCGGGCTCATTTACACTTTAATCGGAGTTGTTTTTATTGCCTGTAATCCGGTTTTAGTTTACAGAGGATTGCATCCTTCCTTATGCGCCCACGGTTTTATTTTAGCATCTATATATTACTATTTAGTGCCGTTAAACAGTCTCAATGCTAAACAAATCAATAATAAACAGGTTTATTTGTTGCTGATTAGCGCTTTGATAAGTCCATATATTTGTTTTATGATTATTGGTTTTAACTTCATTTTGCCCTTCAAAAGTTATTTCTATTCTAAAGTTATTTCACTCCAAAAAGCCATTATTTATCCCGTTGTATCCTCCTTATTGGTTGTGGTGCTTTGGTCTATTTTTGGAATGGTAGATTTCAGTGACACCGTGAATCTTGAAGTAGCTAACAGTTACGGCTTGTACGGTTTCAACTTAAATTCCTTTTTCAATTCCAGCGGATATTCCACTTTTTTACCAGCTTTAGAGCAAGTATCTCCACATCAATATGAAGGATTTCTATATCTGGGAATAGGAGTGATGCTGTTGACTTTGATAACTACAATCTATTTTCTGGTTACTATTAAAACTTCAATATTATTTTTTAGAGGCAGAAAAGATTTGTTGCCCTTGTTATTTCTTGGAATTGCACTCGCTCTTTTTGCGATTACAAACAAAGTCACTTTTGGCAATAAAGTACTTTTTGAATATCCAATTCCGGAATTAATTCTGAAATTGGGAGGCGTTTTTAGAGCAAGCGGACGTTTTTTTTGGATTGGATATTATTTGTTTTTGATACTTATTATTTGTGTTTTTGTCAAATACAAGTTTTCTAATTTTATTAAAATCAGTGTTTTATTAGTCTTACTTGCAATTCAGGCTTATGATACTAAACTGATTTATCTGGGACGAGATTTGAAATTTGGAAGCTACGACAGTCCTTTATCGGATGAAAAATGGATCGATCTTGTTAGTAATTTCGATAAAATAATTACCTATCCGCCGTACAATAATAATTTGCTTCAGCCAATGGATTATCAAGACCTTTGTTTTGTGGCTTTAAAGACCAATACAGCAATAAGTACAGGTTATGCAGCGCGGGAAAACGGCTTTAAAAATCAAATCTTCATTGATTCTTTGGATGCTAATTTGAGTAAAGGAATTATTCATCAGGATGAGGTTATTGTGACTACGCCACAGTACGTGGAAGCTTTTAATGTTTTATTGCACAACAAATCAGTAGAAATCCAATATCTGGATGGATATTATGTTTTTTATTCGAATAAAAAGGCATTAAAAAAAGCCATAATTACTACTGAAGAAGGAAAAAGAAAAGCAGATTCTATCAGCAATTATTACTCCAGATCAACCATTTTAAAAACGATTGACAGACCTGATTTTAATCAAAAAATACAATTTAACGTTGAAAATTTAATCCATCAAGACGATGTTATTCAAGTAGAAGGTTGGGCATTCAAGGAAGGAAGTAATAACAATCAAGACGATTCTTTGTATGTGACGATTTCTAATGAAAAGAAAACGTATGTAGTAAACTCTAAACGAAAGCCAAGGTCTGATGTAGCAAAATCATTTGGAAAACCGAATCTGGAAAATTCCGGCTTTTCAGCTACGATATTTGCTGATGAAATTGAGAAGGGAAAGTACGATATTGGAATTGCCATAAAAGGGAAAAAAGGAGATTGGACCTATGCGGATTTAGATAAATTTCAGGAAGTAGGCAAGAAAGAATTTGAAAAACCAGTTTTGACAAAAACCATTCCTACCGAAGGAAACGTGATTGGTAATATTGATGATTTTGAAGTAAAACCAGAATATATCAGACTCTCCGGCTGGTCTTCCTTC
Source organism: Flavobacterium sp. CAN_S2 (assembly GCF_015752255.1). Lineage (NCBI taxonomy): Bacteria > Pseudomonadati > Bacteroidota > Flavobacteriia > Flavobacteriales > Flavobacteriaceae > Flavobacterium > Flavobacterium sp. CAN_S2. The sequence continues at coordinate 1,240,993 of NZ_JADOVA010000001.1, read as the reverse complement.
AAAGAGCAGGATGCAACAAATAATGACATAAAAATCATTTTTATTGGTAAAGGTAAAAACTACTTAATCACTACTCAAAAGTTAAAGAGACAGGACGTTACGAAAGCGTTTAATAATAAATACAATTACGATGATGCAGGGTTTGCTGTGAAAATGAAAAGAAAGGATTTGCCTAAAGGAAACTATAAAATCGGAATAATAGTTATAAATTTAAAGTCTAAAATACAATCGGCACTAATTACAGAAAGAGTTTTAAACAACAAGTAGAGTATTATTGAGAAAAAACATAAATTCGCAAAAAATTAAATGATCTAAAAAATGAAAACAAAATTTATATTCCTTTTATTATTGTCAATTTCATTATTTACCTCTTGTAAAGACAACAAACAAGAGAAAGTGGAAACGAAAGAAGTCGAAAAAATCACGATGAAGATTTCTTTTAACGCAACTGTTAAACAGGACGATGAGTTTCAACTTTTTTATACACAAGACGGTTCAGAAAACTTCAAAGGCGAAAACTCTATTTTAGTGCCGGTAAAAGGAAGTGCAAGTCCTCAGGATATCGTTTTTGAATTACCGGAAGATGTATTGCCTAAAATGATCCGATTTGATCTTGGAGGAAATAAGAATCAGGAAGAAGTAGTATTTAATGCTTTTGGCATTTCATATTTAGACAAAAAATTCAGTGCAAAAGGGATTGAGTTGAGTCAGTTTTTTTATGAAAATGACCAGATTCAATTCAATAAAGAAAAAGGAACCGCAAAACCAGTTGTTGTGGAAGGCAAGGAATACGACCCAATATTTATGGCAACAGAGGTATTAAAAGAAGAACTGCAAAAAATCGTTAAATAAAACGTCATTTTTTTAAGAAACAGGAAAGTTATCTCTTAATTTTGAGATAACTTTTTTATTTTAACACTATTGAAAAATAATAGCACTATAATCAATCAAGCTACTGCATTCAGAAAACTCCTCACTTCTGGAGGACTTACTTTTATGTATAGAATTGGGGGTTTGTTGTTTTCATTTTTAATTACTTTTTTCATCACAAAGAATTATGGCGAAAGTATTTATGGCAATTATGCTTTAATATTTACGTTACTTCAGGCCAGCACCATGATTTTTGCATTGGGACTTCCTAACGCGCTAATCAGTTATTTAGGATTACATGAAATAGACGGTCATTTTTCGCAATTTATCCTCAAAAAAGGATTGAAAATACTACTGCTCACCGCTATTTTGCCCAGCATTTTATATTATTTCCTCAGTACCGAAATAGCAATCTCTATCTTTAATAACGAAAAGCTGATTGTTTACATCAAAATTATCGCTTTGACGTTGCCATTTTCAATTTTTCATGAATTTATATTGAGTTTCTTCATAGCAACCAGAAACTTTGTAAAGTTCAATATTTTCATGTTTATTGTACCCAATTTGTTTTTTTTAATTTTGCTGTTGATTTTTTCAATTTCTGAAGAAAACCAATGGTACACAATACTTTTTTATTCCATTTCAATAGGTTTTACGGTTATTACAGCTCTTTTTTTTGCTGTAAAAAAACATCAAAAAGAACAATTGGAAACGATTTCATCAAAACAAATGATACAATTTTCATCGCCGATGATGTTGAGCAGCTTGATGTTATTTTTGCTGAATTGGACGGACGTTTTTATGCTTGGAGCGATGGTTTCGGATGCACAATTGGGGATTTACAATCTGGCCTATAAACTGGCTTCTCTGGGAATGCTGGTCATTATCTCGATGAACGTAGTTTTAGCTCCTAAAATAGCTGAATTGTATAAATTGAACCAAATCTCTGAACTTCATAAAACAATCAAAAACGCCACCCGAGTTGTCATTTTGTTGACGCTTCCGGTGATTGTTGTAATGCTTGTTTTCAGTGATTTTATATTGGGACTTTTTGGGGATAGTTTTATTCAGGGAAAAATGGCTTTTATCATCATAACTGTTGGCGTTTTTTTAAATGTCATCACGGGAAATGTAGATCAAATATTAAATATGACCAACAATCAAAAAGTACTCAGAAACTGTACTATTTTTGGTTTTGCTCTAAATGTGGTTCTTAATTATTTTCTCATTCCAAAATACGGAATCGTAGGTGCCGCAATTGCCAGTATGTTTACTAATGTTATTTTTAATGTAACATGCCTGTTTTTCATTAAAAAGAGACTTGGCTTTTATACTTTTATCTAAATGGAAATAGAATTATCGGTTATAATTGTTAATTACAACGGGCTCAAATATCTCCAGAATTGTTTGGATTCTTTGTATGAGAATCTCAAAAATATTCGTTTTGAAATCATCGTTGTAGATAATAACTCTGATGACGAAAGCTGCAGTTTCATCAAAACGCACTTTCCATTTGTAAAATTATTACAAAGCAACGAAAACCTTGGTTTTGGCAAGGCCAATAATTATGGAGTTCAGCATGCTAAAGGCGACTTTATTTTATTTTTAAACAATGATACTATTCTTTTAAATCCCGTTCAACCTGCTTTAGAAGTATTAAAATTCAACCAGGATTATGGTTTTTTGACTATTAATATGCTTGGAGAAAACAAGAATTATATTCCTGCCGTTGGGAAGTTTCCGTTGCCGTGGAGAATGTTTAAAATTTCCCTTTTGAATGATGGACGAACAGAATTTCGTAGCGGAAATTTTAATAAGGAAAAGACGTATCAGGTCGATTGGGTTACGGGAGCATTTATGTTACTCAGAAAAGCTGATTTCGAAAAAGTTGATGGCTTTGACCCTGATTATTTCATGTACGTAGAAGATGTTGATTTGTGTAAAAAAATAGCAAATTTAGGGAAAACTGGTGTTTTTGTGCCAAAATTAAGCTATATTCATTTTGTGGGATTCAATAAAAGCAGAGAAAATATGCTGATTCATGGGTATCGAATGTATGCTCAAAAACATTTTTCGGGATCTTCAAAACAGCTGGCACTTATGTCGCTCTTCGTTAATAAATCAGTAAAACGCCTAAAGAACTACTAATGACAATTAAGGCTCATAAAATATTTATTCCGCTTTTTTTACTAATTGTCTTTTGCCAATTATATGTTCCGTCGTTTAGGATAAACATGTTCATTCAGCTTGTATCAATCTTGGTAATTCTTCTGTTGGATGATACAGTATTGACCAAGGGAATCGTCAATAAAATAACGCCATTACTACTGATTTTTGGTTTGGGAATTTTTACTGCAATCTTTCATGAGTTCAAGCTTATTCATTTTGTCAAGGATATTACCCATTTCTTAAAACCCATATTAGGGCTTATGTTGGGTTATTTTATTTTCAAAAAAATGGAATTCAATGTCTTTGTGAAAGTCGTTATACTCGCTGGTTTTGCCTCTGCGTTACTTCATTTTTGCCTGATTTTTATTTTTGGAAATCTATCCTCAGAATCTATAAATGACATTCGCAATAGTTTTGGAAAAGACAATTTCCTGGAATTATTCAGTTTACTATTTGCTCTTTTTTATGGTAAATTTCAGCACGAGCCGTTGTTTAAAAGTAAAGTTTTAAGAAACATTATTTTAGTAGTTTTGGTCATTTCTAACACGCTTTATTTCTCCAGAACAATGGTGATTGTTTTTGCAGTGGCAGTACTTTCAATTTATGGTTTCACTAAAATAAATGCTAAAACCATTCGTTTTTTTCTGGTTTCGATGGCGCTAATCGCTGTTTTTTATGCGTATCTGTTTTCCATTAAACTCGATAGAAATGCAGCAGGAGTAGAGTCTTTTTTATATAAAGTAAAGATTGCGCCATCCGAAGTTTTTTCTACAAAAATAAACCGCGAAAACCACAAAGATCTTTGGGATCATTGGCGCGGTTATGAAGTCAAGCGTGCTTTTGCGCTGATGAACGAAAGTAAATCAAGTTATGTTATAGGAACTGGTTTTGGATCAGTGATTGACCTTAAATTCAAAGCGCCATTGGATTTAAAAGGAATACGGTACATCTCCGAAACACACAATGGTTACATGTATATTTTTTATAAAACAGGAATAGTAGGTCTTTTACTTTTATTGTATTTCTTGAAAAAACTGCACAGTTATGTGTATCGGGAATATACATTTGCGAATCAGTTTATAGGACTTACCGGAATGGTTTTTTTCTTTACAACCTTGACCATTACGGGAATTTACAACCCTAAAGATGTCATAATTATTATCTTAGGCGGACTTATTGCGGTGTCGCACAATAATAATGCAACCAGAAGTACTTTAAAATGAAAGCTAAACTAAGAATATTCGTTGATTGTCATGTTTTTGACGGAAGTTTTCAAGGAACTACAACGTACATACAAGGTTTGTACAAGGAACTTATAAAAGATAAAAGTATCGCGTTTTTCTTTGCTGGCAACGATATTGGGCGACTTCAGGATATTTTTGGAACTGCTGAAAACATCTCTTATTTAAAATACCGATCTAAAAATAAGTTTTACAGATTAGCTTTTGATATCCCAAAGCTGATACAAAAAAATAAAATTGACTATGCGCATTTTCAGTACATTGTGCCTCCAATAAAATATTGCAAGTACATCGTTACGATTCATGACGTACTTTTTTTAGATTATCCTGAATACTTTCCTTTGAGTTACAGACTCAAGAATAAAGCACTTTTCCAGTGGAGCGCCAATTATTCTGATATTGTGTTAACGGTCTCCGATTATTCAAAACAAAAGATTCAAGAGCACTTCGGAATCAAAGATGTAGTCATCACTCCAAATGCCGTTGATTCAGTTTTTTTTGAAGAATATGATAAGGCGAAAGTCGTTCAAGAAGTCCAACAGAAATACAATTTAGAGAACTATTGGATTTACATCAGTCGATGGGAACCACGAAAAAACCATCATACTTTATTGAAAGTCTTTATTGAAAACGAATATTATAAAAAGTATTCTTTGGTTTTAATTGGCGATCAATCAATAACCAATACGCAGTTCAAAATGCTATACGATGGTTTGGACGAGTCAGTAAAAAAAACTGTTTTTATATTGAAGAAAGTCGATTTCAATGAATTAATTCTTCTTTTGCGTGGCGCCACACTGGCTGTTTATCCATCTATTGCTGAGGGTTTTGGAATTCCGCCTTTGGAGACTTCCGTAGCCGGGATTTCAACTATTTGTTCCAATACAACTGCTATGTCTGATTTTGTTTTTTTGAAAAACCGTCTTTTTAATCCGTTTTCAGAAAATGATTTTAACGAGAAAATCAAATTTGGATTACAAAATCAACAAGACGATTCTATCGCAGATTCGATCCGGAATACATACCGATGGGAACTCTCAGCAGCCATTTTTAAGGAAAAAATAGTACTAACAGAAGAATAAAATAGCAATAACTCCTAAGATAAATTAAATCTTTATTTTAGCTGTCTTATAAATTGAATCCCACACATGAAAATAGCTATTTTAGGAACGCGAGGAATCCCAAACCATTATGGAGGTTTTGAGCAATTTGCTGAATTTTTTTCTGTTTTTATGAGAGAAAGCGGTCATGAAGTGTTGGTTTACAATTCCCATAATCATCCTTATCAAGAAAATTTTTTCAAAGAAGTTCAGATTATTCATTGTTATGATCCGGAAACAAAAATAGGAACCGCTGGCCAGTTTATTTATGATTTGAATTGTATTTTGGATTCCCGAAAAAGAAATTTCGATATAATATTACAACTGGGCTATACCAGCAATTCTATTTGGCACTTTCTGTTGCCAAAAAAAGCAATCATAATCACCAACATGGATGGATTAGAATGGAAACGGACTAAATATTCAAAGTCCGTTCAGCGCGTGCTGAAATATGCTGAAAAATTAGCGGTCAAAAGCAGCAATTATTTAGTTTCGGATTCAATAGGAATTCAAAAATATCTTAAAGAAAAATACCATCAAGATTCGACTTATATTCCTTACGGCGCTTTTTTATTTGATGAACCCAATGAGGAAATAACAGCAACACATAACCTTACCAAGTTCAATTACAATATGATTTTGGCTCGACTAGAGCCGGAAAACAACATTGAAACAATTCTGGATGGAGTGGCATCGAGTAATGATGAGACGGTTATAATTGTCATTGGAAATCACAATACTAAGTTTGGTAATTATTTAAAAGAAAAGTTTAAAACCAAAAAATCGATTCGTTTTATTGGGGTAGTTTACAATTTGAATCACCTGAATAATTTGAGATATTATTCAAATCTTTATTTTCATGGTCATTCCGTGGGAGGAACAAATCCATCTTTGTTAGAAGCAATGGCCTCAAAAGCATTGATTATTGCGCATAAAAATGAATTTAACAGTGCAATTCTAAAAGATAACGCCTATTATTTTTCTAATTCAGATGAGGTTCACATTTTGATTTTAAAGATTAAAAAAAAGGATAACTTGCAACTGATTCAAAATAATTTTGATGCTATCAAAGCAGATTATAACTGGGAAAAAATAAATGGAGCATACTTACAACTTTTTCAAAAAAGCATCGCTGAAAACAATTGATTTTATAAAAAATCCTGCAGTTTTTGTATATCTCTTATCGGCTATTTTGATTACACTTCCTTTGAATTTCGCTTTTGGAAGCATTACCTGTATTTTGTTTATTCTGTTTTCATTTTCATCGGTACACAAAATAAAATTCGCACCCAATAGTTCGTTTTTATTGCTTATTACCTTTTATTTTTTGATGGTTATTTCACTGTTTTGGACTCGCGATCTGAAATTAACATTGGGTGGATTAAAAAAAGAAGTGTTGTTCCTATTATTGCCTTTAGCTTTTCTTTTTATTCCAAAATTAAGCACGGAAAGCATTTATAAAGTCTTGCGGGTATTTAGTTTCAGTATGGTTTTTTATGCGATTTATTATTTTTTAAAAGCGATTTTCAGATACTCAAAGTCTGGAGACACAACGGTTTTTTTTTACCACGAATTGGTAACAAAGGAATTGAATGCTATTTACGTTTCCGTTTTTGCCTCTTTTGCGCTGTTTTATTTTATTGCTTTGGATGTAAAAAAGATAAAGGAAAAGATAGCAATAGTGCTGTTATTTGTACTTGTTGTTTTATTAAGTTCTAAAAATATTCTGGCTGTTGACCTATTGTTGATTTTTATTTATTACTTTTTTTTCTCAAATAGTACGAAGCGACAAAAAGGGATAATTGTTGCCGTTTTTTCTACTATAATCATAGTTGCAGTTCTATTGGTTCCAAAAATTAGAGATCGTTTTCTAATTGAATATCAAACTATTTACACCGATAATTCAATTAATTCTGCGACAGAAGCAGAAGGTAAAGTGAATACTATCAGTTTGAACGAAGCTTGGAATAGAGAGCGTTTCGAACACAATGATTTCTTTTCGGGAACAGCTTTGCGATTGTATCAAATTAGGATTTTTAAAGAGTTGCTTTACGAAGAAAACATTCTATTTACAGGCTACGGACTCGAAGCCTCACAAGAAAAAATTAGGGAAAAGGCGAAACAGCACAATTTATATCCGGATTATGGGACGTTCAATTTTCACAATCAATACGTTCAGACATTTGCCGAGCTGGGAATTTTTGGTCTACTGGTTTTACTCTTGCTCTTATTCATAAACTTAAAAAACGCCTGGCAAAACAAAGATTTCATACATATTGTTTTTGCGGTAACAATGATAATGTTATTTTTGACGGAATCCTTTTTTTGCAGGCAACGAGGTGTAATTTTCTTCATTACGCTATATTGCATGTTGAACACGATATATAACCCAAAAAAGTTAAAAATATAAAGATGAAAAGAATACTTATCACCGGAGCTGCAGGTTTTTTAGGATCACACCTTTGTGACCGTTTCATCAAAGAAGGTTATTTTGTTATTGGGATGGATAATCTCATTACGGGAGATTTAAAAAATATTGAACATCTTTTTAAATTGGAGCAATTCGAGTTTTATCACCATGATATTACCAAGTTTGTCCATGTTCCGGGAAATTTAGATTATATACTTCATTTTGCATCGCCGGCAAGTCCAATAGATTATTTAAAAATTCCAATTCAAACCTTGAAAGTAGGTTCACTGGGAACGCATAATCTTTTAGGATTAGCGAGAGTCAAAAAAGCACGAATTCTTATTGCATCCACTTCCGAAGTGTACGGAGATCCATTGGTTCATCCTCAAACCGAGGAATATTATGGCAATGTAAATACCATTGGACCCAGAGGAGTATATGACGAAGCTAAACGTTTCCAGGAATCCATAACGATGGCGTATCATACTTTTCATGGCGTAGAAACTAGAATTGTTAGAATTTTTAATACATATGGTCCAAGAATGCGTCTCAATGACGGTCGCGTTATTCCGGCCTTTATTGGTCAGGCAATTCGTGGGGAAGATTTAACCATTTTTGGAGACGGTATGCAAACCCGCTCTTTTTGTTATGTGGATGATCAGGTCGAAGGTATTTTCAGGTTATTACATTCGGATTATGTATTTCCTGTAAACATTGGAAATCCGGACGAAATAACCATCAAGGATTTTGCAGAAGAAATCATCAAACTTACTGGAACCAATCAAAAAGTGGTGTATCATCCGTTGCCTGTAAATGATCCTTTGCAGCGTCAGCCAGACATTACAAAAGCTAAAAACTTGTTGGGTTGGGAAGCTAAAGTAGGTCGTGCCGAAGGAATGAAAATTACCTATGATTATTTCAAATCGTTATCCAAAGAAGAGCTATCCAAAGAAGAGCACAAGGATTTTTCAAAATACATTTTTTAATATAAGGATTTAGGTTCAAAATGGTTTTCAACATTCTGGTATAGTTTTATTATACTCGGTTTGATTTGATTTTTTAATAAAATACAGCATTTTTACGTGCCAGATTGTTGTTTAAATGTTATGAATTAATTCATATCTAAATTTATAATACAAACAATGTTATTTTTGTCGTAAAAAATATAATTTGGGTTTGAAAATACTGCGTCGATAGGACAACTTATTTTCAACTTAGGAGTAATTAAGAATCGTATTAGTAAAAGAAAAGGCGTACTACTTTTCTAATTTTATAAAATGTTGAAAACAAAAACGGGAAGATATTCAGGCTATATTCGCCCTTTTTCATTTGTAATAGACTTAATTGTTATCAATGTACTTTCAGTATACTTGACGGATTTCCCTGTAAACAAGGTTTTTTATCCTTTATTTATTAGTATCAGTTGGTTTGTCATCGCTGCCAGCCTTGGATTTTATGAAGTTTACAGGTATACTAAACTAATCTCAATATTAAATTGTGCCTTGAAACAAGGGATTTTGTTTACGCTTTTTTGCCTCGCATTAGCTTTTTTTGATTCTGAAAATTCTAGTTTTCAACGAATTGTTCTCTTCACTTCGGTTTCATTGTTAATAATTCTGATCATAAAATTATGTATTTATTATTTTCTAAAGAGATATAGGGTTCTTTTTGGAGGAAATTTTAGAACTGTAATCCTAATGGGAAATGATAGAAGCGTTAATCCATTAAAGAATTTTTTTACTGAAAATCCAGATTATGGATACAAATTAGAACGCGTTTTTGATCTCGAAAAAGATAAAGCAAGGAATCTCCGGGAAAGTTTCACGTATGTTTTAGAAAATAAAATCGACGAGATATATTGCACGATGAGCGATTTGACTCAGAACCAAATCAATGAAATTGTTTATTTTGCGGATAATAACATGAAAACCTTAAAGTTTATTCCAGATGAAAAACAGATTCTTTCCCGGAATTTCACTTTTGAATATTATAGTTATATTCCAGTAATTTCCTTGAGGAATATCTTGTTGGACGATACTTTGAATAAAGTTGTCAAACGGGTTTTTGATCTTTTATTTTCGATAGTGGTGATTCTTGGCATACTTTCTTGGTTGAGTTTAATTCTCGCAATTATTATTAAGTGGGAATCAAAAGGGCCTTTGTTTTTTATCCAAAAAAGAAACGGATTAAATTATAAAGAGTTCAATTGTTACAAATTCAGGTCTATGGAGTTGAACGATGAGGCGCATTTAAATCAGGTTTGCAAAAATGATATTCGTGTTACTAAAATAGGTCGGTTTATAAGGAAAACCAGCATTGATGAACTTCCGCAATTTTTTAATGTATTATTTGGTGATATGTCTGTTGTGGGTCCAAGGCCACACATGGTCAGTCACACCCAAATGTATGCCCTTAAAATTGATAAGTTTATGGTGCGTCATTTTGTAAAACCAGGAATCACCGGACTTGCCCAAACTAAAGGTTTCCGTGGCGAAGTTGAAACGGATGAGGATATTATCAACCGTGTAAAATTTGATATATTTTATATGGAAAACTGGTCAATTTTATTAGACATCAAGATTATTTTCATCACAATATACAACACTTTAAAAGGGGATAAAAAAGCCTATTAGACATGGAAAAACCACTTGTATCCATAATTACGCCCTCTTTTAATTCGGCTAAATTCATTGCCGAAACCATTCAATCGGTGCAAAATCAAACGTATCAGCATTGGGAAATGATAATAGTGGATGATTGTTCGTCTGATGAAACGGTTTCCATAATTCAAGAAATCGCAAATAAAGATAGGAGAATTCAGCTTATTAAACTCGAAAAAAACTCCGGAACGGGAATTGCCAGAAGTACCGCTTTGGAGAAAGCAACCGGAAAATTTATCGCTTTTTTAGACGCTGATGATTTGTGGAAACCCGAAAAATTAGACAAACAGCTTGATTTTATGAAAGCGAACAACCTTCCTTTTACATTTTCATTTTATGATTGCATCAACGAAGCAGGAGTACCGCTAAACAAAAGAATTGAAGCACCATTGCATCTTTCCTATCAACAGTTGTTTTTTTGTAATTACGTGGGGAATCTAACGGGAATATATGATGCTAATTACTTTGGGAAAATCCCTGTTTCATCGATTCGGAAAAGGCAAGACTGGATGATGTGGTTGACTATTCTTAAAAAAATACAATTCGCGCAACCTGTACCGGAAAGTTTAGCTCTTTATCGCATTCGAGAAAATTCGATTTCGGCCTCTAAATTGGATTTAGTAAAACATAATTTTTCAGTGTACAGAACACATCACCGTTTGAATTTAATTGGCGCAACACTTTGTATGATTGGGTTTTTATTCACTCAATTAATTCTTAAACCACGTTATTCCAAAATCATTAAAGCATCGATTTAAACTGTTTTAATTTTCCTCGATTGCTTCTTTCTAAACTATCTTTTCGAATAAATATAAAATTCAAATCCGGTTCGAGATACAGTTCAATTGCTTTTTTAATCTTTTTTATTTGTGCCAAATTCAATTCGACTTCGCTGACATATTCAATTTCAAAGGAATTTATCTTGGTTTGTCTAATCACAAATTCTTTTACGTTTCCGTCGTCCTCAATGATGCTTTTTGTCACGTAATAAAACGTCAAACCTGGCGATTTTTTCCCACTTGGCAAAACCGCCACATCATTCGTTCTTCCTATTAATTTCTTAAGAATGGGTTTTTGTAACGTACTTTTTTCATCCAAAATTCCAATGTCTCCAATGTCATATCGTATAAAAGGATGCGCTTTATTGAACAACGAAGTAATCACGATTCGGCCCGAAGTACCATTTGGAACTGCTCTATTATTTTCGTCCAAAATTTCCACAAATAACGTTTCTGAGTTCACTTGCCATTCGTCTTGAGGATTTTCAAAAGCAATTAAATCCAGTTCAGAAGCTCCGTATTCATTTACAATTGGTACACCAAATTGTTTTTCTGAAAGGATTTTGTCATCCTCAAAAAGCATTTCGGAAGTTACCATACATACTTTCAAACTTGGACAAATTGATGATAATACGATGTTTTTCTTTTGTAAAAATTTAGCAAACAAAACAATGGAACTTGTGTACCCATTGATGTAATCGAATTTTTTATTTTGGAATTTTTTCAGAATTTTTTCTAAAACAGCATCTGATAAATCGAAAATAGAGAACCGAAACCGATGGCTCAAATAATCCTTGAAACGTTCTTTTTTGTTGCCAATAAAATCCATTGGAATTCCATAAAAGCGTGCTTGGTAGGAAGTATTAAAATCAATTCCATACCAACCAAACCGGTATATATTTGACGCCCAAGTCAACGCGTGACAGTATTTATCTTTGGCAAAAATAAACGGAGTTCCGCTGGAACCGGATGTTTTGTTTATGTAACTGTTTTTTTTTGAATACCCTTTCGAAAGTCTTTCCTGTAAAGGTTTTTGTAAATTTTGTTTGTTTAAAACAGGTAAATCTTCCCAGTTTATGTAATTTTCTGAACCGACTAATTCTTTATAAAAAGAATTGTTTTGCAAATGATAATTGACAATTTCTTGTTTTTTATTTTTAATAAAAACGTCATGTTCTTTTTCAGAAAAGGCTACAATTTTCCGTAATTCGGCTTTAGCTTCCTTCATTGGGAAACCATTTAGTTGTAGCGATAAGTCGAATAGAGGGAACATTTTAAAGGTATATTTCATCAAAAATAATATTTACCAGCAACTAATGACAGACAACGAACAACTTTTTAAAAATTAATTATTTTTTAAGTTCAAAAGCAATTATTTTTGCACCACAACTAAACACAACTAATATGACAATTTTACTACTGGGTTCGGGCGGAAGAGAACATGCTTTTGCATGGAAAATGATTCAAAGTCCGCTTTGCGACACACTTTTTGTAGCTCCGGGAAATGCGGGAACGGCTTCAATCGCGACTAATGTTGCGATGAGTCCAACTGATTTTGAAGCAATAAAAGCATTTGTAATTCAGGAAAAAGTAGCAATGGTTGTCGTAGGACCAGAAGACCCTTTGGTAAAAGGTATTTATGATTTCTTTCTAAACGATGCTGCGTTAACTCATATTCCGGTTATTGGTCCATCAAAAATGGGCGCGCAACTGGAAGGAAGTAAAGAATTTGCCAAAGAATTTCTAATCAAACATAACATTCCAACTGCTGATTACGATAGTTTCACTGCTGAAACGGTAGAAAAAGGATGTGAATTCTTGGAAACACTTCAACCGCCTTATGTTTTGAAAGCCGATGGTTTAGCCGCCGGAAAAGGAGTTTTGATTATTCATGATTTGGCAGAAGCCAAAGAAGAATTAAGAAATATGTTGGTGCATCAAAAATTCGGTGAAGCTAGTTCTAAAGTCGTTATTGAAGAATTTTTGGACGGAATAGAATTGAGTTGTTTCGTTCTTACTGACGGAAAAAATTACAAAATATTACCAACTGCCAAAGATTACAAACGCATTGGTGAAGGTGATAAAGGATTAAATACGGGCGGAATGGGAGCAGTTTCTCCGGTTCCTTATGTTGATGCTGTTTTGATGGAAAAAATAGAAACACGCATTGTAAAACCTACGATTGATGGTTTCCAGAAAGACGGAATTCCGTACAAAGGATTTGTTTTCATTGGATTGATTAATGTGAATAACGAGCCAATCGTAATTGAATATAATGTGCGAATGGGCGATCCGGAAACCGAAGTGGTTATCCCAAGATTAAAAACGGATTTAGTGGAGTTATTTTTGGCTGTAGCCAATGAAAAACTAGACGAAATTAATCTGGAAATTGACGAAAGAAGTGCCACTACAATTATGGTTGTTTCTGGTGGATATCCGGAGGAATTCGAAAAAGGTAAAGTAATTTCAGGACTGGAAAACATTGAAGATTCAATTGTTTTTCACGCTGGAACTAAGCTGGATAACGGCAATATTGTTTCAAATGGTGGAAGAGTTTTGACCGTAACTTCATATGGAAATGATTTCGAAGAGGCCATAAAAAAATCTTACCAAAACATAGACAAGCTACATTTTGATAAGATGTATTTTAGAAAAGATATAGGAAACGATTTAAAATAGTTTCCAATTATCGTTCACTTTTTTTTAAATATTATTTTAAGAAAGAGTGAGCGGTAGTATCTTGATTTTCTGTTCCGTTTGCATCAAAAATGCTAAGTTGTTTTATCCAGTATACCATTGCGGCAGCACAAATAATCATAAAAATCCAGTTGATTGTATTTGCAACAAACCAAGAACTTAACTCTAAAGAGCGTAGAAAGTCTAGTGGAGCAAATAGAATATCAACAAATAAGTATTGTATTCCTTCGAAAAATGATTTCATAATGTATAGAATTATTTTATTAGTTGTTTTTGGGAACTCTGATTTGTAAAAATTCTTATTTATAAGAATCTTTTTGAACAAGCAGGGTTTACTTTTTAAACAAGTATTATATTTACGAACACAAAAGTATAAAATATCCTTATGATAACAAGTGTTTTTAGAAAATCTACACCGTTAAATTTCTCACTGGTCGTAATTTTAATGCTGGTTTTCTTTTTATTATTCCAATTTCAGGATTTATCTTGGACAAGTTCCTTTTTTTCGATCTTAAAAAAAGGGGGATTTTTCTGTGTTGTAGTTGCTTCTGTTTTTATTACCGATTTTGTTGCCAAGAAAAACGGATTGAGCAAAGACAGTACGTACACGATTTTTTTTTACTTTTTATTCTTATTATTTTTCCCCTCTGTACTTAATAATACGAACCTTCTTATTGCGAATTTCTTTATTTTATTAGCACTGCGAAGATTGATTTCGTTACAATCGCTGAAAGCTTCTAAAGAAAAAATATTTGATGCATCATTATGGATTTTTCTGGCTACTTTATTTCATTTTTGGAGTATCATCTTTATCGTATTGGTTTTTATATCGATAATTTTTCATGTTTCCAGAGATTACAGAAACTGGATATTGCCTTTCATTGCTTTCTTTATAGCTGTAATCATGTTTATGCTTTTTGCTACAGTATTCAATTTGGATGTTATTGAATACGTTTTGAAGAGTGTAAAAATCAATTTTGAGATCAATTATTTCACGAATAGTTATCAAAATGGTGCTTTGTCCATTTATGCGACGGTTGCTTTGTTTTTTGTAGTTTCTATGTTTGCTACATTGTCAAACCGCCCGCAATTATTGCATACTTCGTACAAAAAAATCATTGCTTCTTTTTTTATCGGCGTACTTATTTATGTAATTTCTGCAAATAAAAGTAATGATTTATTAGTGTTTACATTTGCGCCTTTGGCCATGATGGCAACCAGTCATATAGAAATACCTCAAGAAAAATTAAAACAGGAAATAGTACTTTTTGTGCTAATTGCCTGCAGTTTATTTGCTTTTTTCAGTCAATTATAATTTCTCACCGTAGGCTAAATCACCCGCATCACCCAAACCAGGAACAATATAACTGTGCTCATTCAGCTTTTCGTCTAAAGAAGCAACCCAAAGATGACAGTTTTCCGGCAAGTGTTCTTCCAGATGCGCAATGCCTTCTGGTGCGGCAATTACAACAGCGATATGTATTTCTTTTGGAGCTCCTCTTTCCATTAATTTATTGTATACCGCAACGATTGATTGACCAGTTGCCAGCATGGGATCAACTAGCACTAAATTTTTCCCTTTTATGTCAGCAAGAGCTTGATATTGCACTAAAATATCAAAGTAATCGTCATTATTGGGATGATGTCTAAAAGCAGAAACAAATCCATTTTCGGCACTGTCAAAATAATTTAGAAAACCCAAATGCAATGGTAATCCAGCTCTCAGAATAGAACACAAAACTAGTTGGTCTTTGATCTCAGTAGTGTTTTTAATACCTAACGGCGTTTTGATTTCAACGGGTGCGTAATGCAGTTCTTTACTTAGTTCATACGCCATTATTTCGCCAATACGTTCAATATTTCTTCGGAAACGCATGCTGTCATTGTGAACATTCACATTCCGTATTTGTCCTAAAAAGTGATTTAGGACACTGTTTCCTTCCGATAAATAATGAATTTGCATGGCTGTATTTTTGTAATTAAACTTCTAGTTATTTTTTTATGGTATAAAAGTATAAAAAGTATCTTTGTCTTTTAATATATAAAGATATGTTTTCAAAACTAGCGTACTCCGTATTCGAACAAAGTATCAAAGATTATCATCAATTTGATAATGTTGATCAGCCTATAAACAATCCTTTTCCGAAGGATAAATTTGAACATTTGTTGTATCACAAAAACTGGATTGACACTGTTCAATGGCATTTTGAAGATATTATTCGGGATCCAAATATTGATCCAGTTGCTGCTTTGACTTTGAAAAGAAGAATTGATGCTTCTAATCAAGAACGTACCGATATGGTTGAATATATTGACAGTTATTTTCTTCAGAAATACAGTCATGTTGTGGTAAAAGACCACGCAAAAATCAATTCAGAAAGTCCTGCTTGGGCTTTTGACCGATTATCAATTCTTGCTTTGAAAATTTATCACATGCAAGAAGAAGCTACTCGTGCTGAGGCTTCACAAGATCACAGAGATAAATGTCAGGCGAAATTGAATATTTTGTTGGAACAAAGAACGGATTTGTCAACTGCTATTGATGATTTGTTGACCGATATTGCAAACGGAGATAAATTCATGAAAGTGTACAAGCAAATGAAAATGTACAACGATGATGATTTGAATCCTGTTTTGT
Organism: Flavobacterium sp. CAN_S2; assembly: GCF_015752255.1. Lineage (NCBI taxonomy): Bacteria > Pseudomonadati > Bacteroidota > Flavobacteriia > Flavobacteriales > Flavobacteriaceae > Flavobacterium > Flavobacterium sp. CAN_S2. The sequence continues at coordinate 1,224,429 of NZ_JADOVA010000001.1, read as the reverse complement.
ACCAAAACAAGAAGTAAAAGATATTTTGAACATTAATTAATTGTCCAAAAAGATCCAACATATAGCCGTCATGAGACTTTCCGCAATGGGAGATGTCGCAATGACGGTTCCTGTTTTACGGGCTTTTGTAAACCAGCATCCACAAGTTAAAATCACGGTCATTTCCAGACCGTTTTTCAAACCGTTTTTTGAAGGAATTCCGAATCTTTCTTTTTTTGCTTTCGATGAAAAAGAAAGACACAAAGGATTTCTTGGATTGTTGCGTTTGTTCCAAGATTTGAAAGCTTTAGAAATTGATGCTTTTGCCGACTTGCACAATGTTTTGCGTTCTAAAATCATCCGAAACCTTTTTGCTTTAAGCGGAAAAAAAACAGCTTCGGTAGATAAGGGAAGAGCAGAGAAAAAAGCATTAACCCAACCCGAAAATAAAGTTTTTCAGCAACTGCCTACGATGTTCGAAAGACATGTGAAAGTATTCGAACAACTTGGTTTTACGGTTGAATTATCCTCCCTAAGTGTCGGGACTTTATTTCCTGAAAAAGCAGTTTTAAGTCCAGAAATTTTAACTATAATTGGAACAAATCATCAAAAACTAATTGGAATCGCTCCTTTTGCTCAATACGATTCTAAAGTGTATCCGTTGGATTTAATGCAGGAGGTGATTGATCAATTGGCTTTGGAGACAACAAATACCATTTTGCTTTTTGGCGGTGGAAAAAAGGAAATTGAACTCTTAAATTCGCTTTCTGCTAATAAAGAAAACGTCATTAATATGGCGGGTAAAATTAAGTTTCAGCAGGAATTACAGCTCATTAGCAATCTTAATGTCATGCTTTCTATGGATTCAGGGAATGCACATATTGCCGCCATGCTCGGTGTAAAAGTCATCACGCTTTGGGGTGCGACGCATCCGTATGCTGGATTTTCACCATTTAATCAACCAATGGAAAATGCTTTAGTCTCCGATAGAAATCTATTTCCTAAGCTACCAACTTCGGTGTATGGGAACAAAAATGTTTCAGGTTATGAAGATGCTATGCGAACGATTACCGTTGATGCAATTGTTAAGGCACTTTAACGGTAGGTTATACATTTAGAACTTATTACACATTTTTTATTTTTGAAGTAATTTTCATATAATGAGAATTTTAACACATTTATAACATTAACACATAATTGTGTAGTGAGAAAAATACTATTTTTGATTTTGATATGTTCAGCTTAAACCGTAAAGTAAAGACTAAATAAAAATGTTTATTTGCTAGTTCAACTTTTTGGAAATACTTTGAAATATTCCATTAACAAAAATATGAAACTATTTATGTCAAAAATTACGGTAACAATTGCAACTTTGTTGATTTTCTCCTTTTCTGCTTTTTCGCAAAAAAATAAACTTTCAGGTATTTTGACCGCTGGAAGTGAAAAAGCCCCCATTCACAATTCAGTTGTTGCATTATTAACTCCAGTAGACTCTGTTTTATACCAATTTACTCGCTCCGATAAAGAAGGGAAATTCATCCTTAATAATATAAAACCAGGCAATTATATATTAATGACTTCACACAGTCAGTATGCGGATTATTTAGATGACATAACTGTAACTACATCCGATAAAAACATAGGAAACATTGGCTTGATGAGTAAAATGGAACTTTTGCGAGAAGTAGTAATAAAAACGGGATCTATCAAAATTAAAGGCGATACAACAAGTTATAGGGCCAGTGATTTTAAAGTTGATGCCAATGCCAATGTTGAAGAATTACTAAAAAAATTGCCGGGAATGCAAGTAGATAAAAATGGAACCATCAAAGCAATGGGAGAAACAGTAGAAAGGGTACTGGTTGATGGTGAAGAATTTTTTGGGGATGATCCTGGTATGGCTGTAAAAAACTTACGTGCCGATGCTATAAAAGAAGTACAGGTTTTTGATAAGAAAAGCGATCAAGCAGAATTTACGGGAATAGATGATGGTGAAAGTAAAAAAACAATAAATCTGAGATTAAAAGAGGATAAAAAGAAAGGCTATTTTGGTAAAATAGATGGAGCAAATCAACCCGCTACCGACGCCGATTCCAGATACAACAGCAACATTATGGTGAGCAGTTTTAAAGGAAAAAGAAAGCTTTCGGCATTTTTATTAAATGGAAACACGGGGCAAGATGGATTAAGCTGGCAGGACAGTGACAAATTTGGAGGAGGAGACGGAAATGTGAGTATGAGCATGGACGATGATGGAAATGTAAATTACGAATGGACCGGCGGCGATAATGATGACGAACCTTATGTGGATACTCAAAACGGTTTTATAAAAAACACTAATGCAGGATTGCAATACAGCAATAAATGGAACGACAAACATTCCTTAAATTTATCACCCAAATACAACAAACAAAGCTACCAAAACAATAGTAGCAGGAATACGCAAACGCAGGTAGGCGATACACAATTGAATGAAAATAGAGCAACTGCAAGTCATGTAAATAGAGATAATTTTAAGCTTAATGCGGTTTATGATGTAAAAATAGATTCAGTAAACACCCTTAAATTTACCGCTAAAACAAATTTTTATAATACTGAAAGTGATGAGTTTACGACCGGAAATACCACTGGAAGCGATGGATTGTTGAGGAACAAACAAGAACGATTATTTACCACAAAATCAGATAAGCAATCCTTGTCTGCGAGTGCTTTGTTTAAACATAAATTTGTAAAACCACGCAGAACCCTTTCTGTAAACAGTAGTTGGAGTACATTGAATACGAATGCTAACAATTTTTTAAAATCGGATAATGAGAGTTATGAAGGAGGCGTTTTTGCCTTTGGTAATGAGGTAGATCAAAATAAAATTGGAGATAAAAGCAATCAAAATCTTGCTTTGAATGTGGCCTATACAGAGCCTATAGGAAAGAAACTTGCTTTGCAATTATCCTACCAAATCACGCACAATACAGGTAATAGTAACTTTGTGACTTATGATTTTTCAGATCTAACAGGAAAGTATGATGTAATAGTCGATTCCCTATCAAACCAATTCAAGCAAAGCATTACAACAAATAAACCCGTTCTAAAATTAAGTTATAATGCCAAAAAAATCAATTATAGTTTTGGTAGTGGTTTTGGTTTTACATCGTTTGATTTACAAGATCAAACGTTAAATAAGGAATACAAACGCAGTTTTACTAATTTTTTTCCAAGCGCAAATTTTTCGTACAAGTACAAAAGCAACAGCAATTTGCGTGTAAATTATCAAGGAGCAACAAGACAGCCTACTATTGACCAATTACAGCCTTTACGAAACAATCAAGATTTTTTTAACCAAGTGCTGGGAAACCCGGATTTAAAACAATCTTTTACAAATAGCATCAATGTTTCAAACAATAGTTACAGCATTTTGACCGAAACTAATTTTTATCAAAGCATCTCTTTTAGAACAACCTCAAATTTGATTTCTTTCAATAGAGATATTGATCCTGAAAGCGCAAAAACAATTAGTACACCTATAAATACAAATGGCAATTTCTCAGCTAATTTGTATATGGGTTACGGGTTTAAAGTCAAAAAAATGAACATGTATGTTAATCTTAGTCCTTCTGTAAATTACAATAAATCGGTCAATAGTATCAATAAGCAAATCAATAACTCGAATATTTTAAGTTCTAATTTTTCTGTTTATTTGAATAAATCCAAAGAAAAGAAATACGATATCAATCTAAGTAATACTTTCTCAAACAGCCGTAACAGTACTTCACAAAACAATGAAGTAAAATCATTTAACACCAATAACCTTGGTTTAGATCTTGCCGTTTATTTTAGAGAAAAATGGAAATTATCAACGGATTATAATTTATATTCTCGCCAAAAAACGGTTGATTTTCAAACCAATCTTACCAATCAATTGTGGAATGCTAGGTTCCAACGCACCTTTAAGAACGATGAGTTTACGGCTTATGTAATGGTGCGAGACATTTTGAATCAAAACATAGGTATTAACAGATTTGTTTATGAAAATACAATTGGCGAAGAGCGAAATGACAGACTCCGACGCTATGCTATGATAGGTTTTACATGGAATTTTAAAAATAAAAACGGTATGGAAAAAAAATAAATAAGCCCGTATAGGAATTGTAATTCAGCATCGAAAAATGTCAATATTTTTAAAATAAATCATCTCATTACTTTAAAATACAAGTTCATGAAAACAATATATTTTTACCTCGCCATTTTATTATGTACGTCCAGCACTTTTGCCCAGCAATTTCTTGATAAGGCTGTAATTGAGTATGAAGTGAATACCAATCTCAAAAAAACAATGAGCAATGACAGTTGGGATGAAATGATGAAAGAGAACTTATCCGATTTAAAAATATCGTATTACACGTATACTTTTGAAGACAATAAAAGTGTGTATAAGTTCGATAGATGGAGTCCAAAAACAAGAATACCAAAACATGAGAAAGAAGCTGACGAAGAAAACACTTGGTTCTTTGACTTTACAGCGCAAAAAATGAACCTACAAAAACAAATTGTGGGTACTAATTTTGTTATTGCAGATAGTATTCCCAAAATTGAATGGAAAATCACAAACGAGCGCAGAGAAATAGCGGGCTACAATTGCCGAAAAGCAGTAGGAAAAATATTTGATGATGTTTATGTGTTTGCTTTTTATACAGACGACATAACCATTACTGGCGGTCCATGTAGTATAAATGGTTTGCCAGGTATGATTTTAGGGCTTTCGATACCTAGATTGTATACGTCATATATAGCAACTAAAATAGATTTAAAAATCAAAGATAACACAGTGATTAAACCTATTACAGCTAAGAAAACCTATGATTTTAAAGAACTAAAAACATTAATAGAAGAAAAAACAAAGGACTGGTTTACGTACGGAGAGGACAAGGAAGAGAATAAAAGACAAAAAAATATGTTCTTGTGGAATGCTTTCTTGTAATACTTTGACTGTAAATCAAATTACTAATTGTTAAAAATAAAGTCTTAAAACAAGATTGTAATTAAAGCCAAATTTTCTCGTCTTGACAACGCTTCAAAATATACCTTTTTAAATTCGAAATAGTTTCCTGATAATTTGGCTCATCATACCCAAAACGCTCGTGTTCGGCTTGTTCTTTTTCGATAGCATCGCAGCCTTTTATGACTTCTTTAATCATATCAAGCATCGCTAATTCTTTGTTGTTTGTTTTTTGGAATTTGAATTCTACGATTTCATCTTGCAATTGTTCACAATATTCCAATAGTTGTACTACTTCTGGTTCGTCATGAAGAGAAGGGTTGTTTTTGAATATTTCTCGAATGGATTTCATTTTAAAATATTTACAGTCTCAGTTTAGTTTAAAATTTGAGAGGAGTTAACGTTGCTTAATTCTCCACTTTTTAAACACTAAAACAAGTATTTTTTATTAGTACATTGTGTATTTTGGTCTCGATGGTGATCATATAATTCGCGGTCCAGATAATTAAAAAAATTGAATATATTTCCGTGCGATTGGTTATAATTTTTAATAGATTCCTTCAACACGAGTCTCATTATGTATGCGCTGCACGATACTCCAGCTGTTGACAGTAGTTTTTTACTTATTCTACTTTTATATTTTTGTATTAATTAGTTCTTTGCTCAATTCCCAAATTGTACTTTTTCCGAACTCTCCATAATAAGAAATGTATTTTCCGTTTTTATCTATGATTACAGCGCTAGAACAAGGATAATGCAATTTAAAAAATAAATTTTCTACTAATTGATTCTTATCGTTTTCCCATTTTACTTGCTTTGGGTGATAATATTGTAAGTTTTCATCATCTTTATAAATCCAAAAATGACTGTAACTTCCTATTTTATTAAGTTTTTTTAAATAATCATGATCAAAAATATTCCAAAAAGATGTACTTTCTGTTCCATTACATCTATCTTTTCCAGAATAATATACAATTACGATAAGATCATTACTTAATTCTTTATCTGATGAAAGAGACTTTTTTAAATTATTAAAAATACTATCATTAAGTTGTCCATAGTTTTTTCGAGTAATTAGTAAAGATGTTTTCAGCGTGTCATTTTCAAAATGTAAATCTAAATTTTTTTGAAAATTTAGCTGCTTATAAAAATTCGATTCTGATATTTCTTCAAGATTTTCATTATAAAAAACTTTCTTTTGTACTTGCGAAAAACTAAAATTAACAATTGAAATTAGGATTAGTATTGAATAGTATTTTTTCATTTTTAACTTTTTTTGAGGTAATAAAAGACAAATTTTTTCTATAACATAGTAAAGCTGCCCTGAAACAGGATGGATAGGATTGTACTACTATTCTGCTAATATACTAAAAACCAAACCTCATTTAAACAAAAAAACTTCCCTTTTCAGAGAAGTTTTTGGTATCATTTAGACTATTTCCTAAACATCATCATAATCTACATAGATAGTTTCAGAGGTAGGATGCGCTTGACAGGTAAGAATCAAACCATCGGCGATTTCTTTATCGGTAAGGATAGAATTTTTGGTCATTTCGGCAGTTCCGGATGTAACGCGAGCCAGACAACTGCTGCATATTCCGCCTTGGCACGAATAAGGAGCATCAATACCTTGTTTTAAAGCGGCATCAAGAACGGTTTGTTTTTGTGACATTTCGAAAGTCGTTTCCTCGTCATCCACCATGATGGTGATTTTTGAATGGCCGCCTAACGATTTTTCTATTTTATTTTCTTTGGTTGAAGAAGCAAATAATTCGAATTTAATATTAGATTCTTTTACATTATGTTCCTTCAAAACTCCGGAAACAATATTGATCATTTCTTCCGGACCACACAAATAGAACTTATCAAATTCTAATTCCTTATGTTTGTTATTCAGAACAAAATTCACTGTCGATTTTTCAATTCGTCCAAACAAAGCGGGTTCTATTTTGGCTTGGCTGTACACATAATGTACAAAAAAGCGTCCTACATATTGCAATTGCAAATCGTGTAATTCTTGGTGAAAGATGGTTTCTTCTGGCGTTTTGTTCCCGTAAACCAATACAAAAGAACTTTTCGGTTCGTTTTTCAATACTGATTTTAAGATAGACATGACGGGAGTGATTCCGCTTCCGGCAGCAAAAGCCGCGTAGTTTTTTTGACGGTCTGCTTGCGGTTCAAAAGTGAATTTTCCTTCCGGTTTTCCCACTTCAAGAACATCTCCCGCTTTGAGTTTTGTATTAGCAAATTGAGAGAAAGCACCGTTTGCGACTGCTTTCACAGCAATGCGCAATTCCCCGCTGTCAGGAGCTGAGCATATAGAATACGCACGACGAATTTCTTCACCGTCCAAGGTTAATTTTAGATTGATATATTGACCGGCAACAAAAGTATAATTCGCTTTTAATTCCTCAGGTACGTTAAAAAGTATGGAAACAGCGTCTTTGGTTTCGCGTTTTACTTCTTTTATGATTAATTTCAGAAAGGATGACATGATATTTTTTTTGCAAATATAGTAAACAGAATAGGTTTTTTGAATTCAAAATATTTGAAAATTTTAATACCTAAAACTATTATGTATAAGAATCTTATGTATATTTGTTTTTAAAAATGAGATCGCTTTGTGCCTCGCAATGACAAAAAAATGAAAAACTCACAATTATACAAAGGAAGTCTGAATACGATTATCATGAAATTGCTGGAGGAAAACGGCAAGATGTACGGATATGAAATCACGCAGAAAGTAAAGGCGATTACGCAAGGAGAACTCAACATCACCGAAGGCGCTTTATATCCGGCTTTACACAAACTGGAAGCCGAAGGTTTGCTGGATGTAGAAATTGAAAAGGTGGATAACCGCATGCGAAAGTATTACAAACTCACGGAAAGTGGTCAGAAAGAAACCGTAAACCGACTTACAGAACTCGAAGATTTCATTCGAAACATGCAGAGTTTAGTGAACCCAAGTCCAAAATTAGAATTTTAATTTTTTGAAGATGAAATTAACCACCGAACAAATAGAATGCATCAATCAAACTTTAGTTAAAAAAGGGGTCAAGTTTGACGATTTGAAAATGGAAGTTTTAGATCATATTGCTTCAGAAATTGAGGAGAGACTGAGTAATGAAGAAATTTCATTCGACATTGTTTTTAAAGCAGTTTTTGAGAAATGGGAGCAATCGCTTGAAATTTCATCTAGCGGTAATTGGTTAGGAGCTTTTTTTAAAGCACCAAGAGCTGTAATTGAAAAATTAGTTACTTATTCTAAAAGACAGACTGTAAATATATTATTGTCAGCTATTGTTTTTGGTTTTGTATTAGCTCTTATTGTTTCAAATATTCAATCACAACAAACTTTTAACAGCTTAAACTTAGGGTTAAAAGGAGCGTATTTGGTATTGGTTTTAGCCACTGTTTTAAGTTTGTTTTTAATATGGAATTCTAAAATAAAAACAACTTATGGAAGGTTATTTCTTTACAGAGGTTGGCTAGTTTTTTTATTCCTTTTTCAGTTCAATATCAACAATGAACCACTAAAACATTTCGATACTAATAATTCCTTTTTGTATAATTTTATTAGTTGTCTTTTATTAGGTTTCCCCTTTACTTATTCTTTTTTTCAATTAATGATGGTTTATGAACACTACAAAATAGTAAAAAAGTTGAAATTAGTGTAATCTTGTTTTCGTACTATTAACCTGTGCACTTTTCATCATTTTTAAATTAATCCCTTCTAAAGCAGAAGCCTATTTAAAACAAACCTACCTGGAATTTAAATTAGAAAATTTGTAACGTTTTCTTATTTTAACTACATATTACAAAACCAAAATAACCAAACTATGATTCAAAAATTCCTTTATCTCGAATGGAAAGCATTTTTTAGGTCGGCTTCCTTCGCAACTAATTTGGCTTTGAAAATCCTGATGGGTTTTGTCGCCGTTTATTTCCTTTTAATCTTCTTAGCAGTAGGAGTCGGGGCCTTTTATATTCTGAAGAAAATGAATTTGGACCCAATAGTCACAGTGAATAAATTCATGATTTATTATGTTTTGATGGATTTAATCATCCGATTGCTGTTGCAAAAAATCCCGGTGATGAATATTCGCCCGATGTTGATTTTCCCCATTAAAAAATCTACAATTGTACATTTCTCACTAGGAAAAACTGTTTTGTCCTTCTTTAATTTGGTGCATGCCTTTTTCCTGATTCCGTTTTGTGTTGTTTTGATTATCGAAGGCTATGATGTGCTTTCCGTAGTGCTTTGGTACACTGCCATCTTTTCGTTGCTATATATCAACAATTTTCTGAATATTCTACTGAATAACAAGGATAATTTATTCGCCATTTTCTTGGCAATAGCAGCTGTTCTAGGAGGATTACACTACTACGGACTCTTTAATATCACGGAAATTACAGCGCCATTTTTTAATGCTATTTTCAATACGTATTGGGCTTTTGCCATTCCAGTATTAGTATTAATCGCTATATATTATGTTACTTTCCAGTATTTCAAAAAGAATTTATACCTCGATGCGGGATTGTCAAACAAACACGATGTTGCCAAAACGGAGGATTTGACTTGGTTGAACCAATTTGGAACCATAGGAACCTTCTTAAAAAACGATATCAAATTAATCAAAAGAAACAAACGATCTAAAACCACTGTGGGATTGAGCGTAATGTTTCTTTTTTATGGCTTTCTTTTCTTTACCAATGCAATTGCAGTTTACAATAACCCTGTAATGCACATTTTTGCGGGGATTTTCGTTTCGGGTGGATTCCTTATCACTTTCGGACAATTTGTACCGAGTTGGGACAGCGCTTATTATCCGTTAATGATGACGCAAAACATCCCGTACAAAGGCTATTTAAGTTCCAAGTGGTGGCTTATGGTAATTGCTACAATTGTGACCACAACCATTGCGTCATTCTATCTCTATTTTGGGGTTCATGTTTATTTAACTATTGTTGTGGGTGCGATTTATAATATCGGAGTCAATTCTCATCTGGTTTTATTAGGTGGCGCGTATACTAAAACACCAATTGATTTAAGTTCCGGAAAAGGCGCTTTTGGTGACAAAAAAGCATTCAACGTAAAAACGATGCTTATCTCAATACCGCAATTAGGATTACCCGTTTTACTGTATTGGTTAGGTTCAAAATTTGGAAACCCAAATATAGGCTTAGCGCTTGTAGCAGGTACAGGAATTATTGGATTTGCATTCAAAGAGAAAGCATTTTCCGTGATTGAAAAAATCTATAAATCAGAGAAGTACGCGACCATTGCGGCTTACAAACAAAAAGGATAATCCAGCGATTAACGAAATCAACAAATAACCGAATAAACTTTTTCAAAAATGATACAAGTAAACAACCTTTCGAAAACATACAACGGAACAACCGTATTAAAAATAGATTCTTTAGAAATAAAAAAAGGCGAAAGCTTTGGATTAGTAGGCAATAATGGCGCCGGGAAAACCACTTTTTTCAGCCTATTATTGGATTTAATCCAGCCGTCAACGGGAAATATTATCAACAATGACATTCAGGTAAACACCAGTGAAAACTGGAAACCCTTCACCGCTTCTTTCTTGGACGAGAGTTTTTTAATTGGCTACTTAACACCCGAAGAATATTTCTATTTCATTGGTGATTTACGCGGACAAAACAAAGCCGATGTCGATGCTTTACTGGCCACACACGAAGAATTTTTCAATGGAGAAATTCTTAAAAACAAGAAATATTTACGCGATTTATCTAAAGGAAACCAGAAAAAAGTAGGTATCATCGCTACCTTAATCGGGAATCCGGAGGTTATTATTCTGGACGAACCGTTTGCTAATTTAGACCCAACCACACAATTCCGATTGAAAAAAATCATCAAAGATTTAGCTGATAATCCGGAAGTAACCGTACTGGTTTCCAGCCACGACTTGCTGCACACCGTTGAGGTAAGTGACAGGATTGTCGCGCTTCACAAAGGCGAAGTGGTCAAAGACATTCAAACTTCTCAAGAGACTTTACAGGAATTAGAACTGTTTTTTGCGGTTTAAAATTCAACTAAACAGTCCTAAAAAAACCTTTTACCGCTAATTTGCGAATTGTAAACTCCTATGCGTTTATTCAATTTGTGAATTAGCGGTTTTATTTGGGCGTAACCCTCCGTCTCGTCCCAAAAGCCGAGACTTCGGGTCGGGCTGTCCGCTGTATCCACGCTAAAAAGCGTGGGATGCCGCTTCCATCCCTTACGCACGTCAGGAAAACCCAAATATAACGTCATAATTTTCACGATAGCAAAAAGAAATGTATTTTTACCAGTGCATATACTAAAAAGTATATTTAATAGTTAATTGATAAAAACGTTTTCCATTGAAAATCAATATATTTAAACCGTTATCTTTCTTGTTGTTTTTTGGTTTTTTGGTAGCGTGTTCTACTAAAAGAGACACCTTTATGGCTAGGAATTCCCATGCTTTAAGTACCAAATATAATATTTTATACAACGGTAAAGTTGGCTTAGACAAAGGAGTTCAGACGTTAAACACTAACAGCGATGATGATTTTTGGCAACTTTTGCCGGTAGAAAAAATGCAAATCGTAGAAGATTTCAGTTCCACAACAAAACCTAAAAATACTGATTTTGAATTGGCAGAAACTAAAGCCACCAAAGCCATTCAAAAACACTCGATGAACATTGGCGGAAAAGAAAAAAACAATCAAATTGACGAAGCCTATCTGATGCTTGGAAAAGCCAGATATTACGACCAACGATTTGTTCCCGCGCTAGATGCATTCAATTATATTCTGTACAAATACCCAAACAGCAGCCGAATTTATGAAGCTAAAATTTGGCGAGAGAAAACCAACATGCGTTTGGGAAATGATGCTTTGGTGATCAAAAACATCAGTAAATTATTAGAAGATCAAGACGTAAAAAAACAAGTTTTTGCAGATGCAAACGCGCTTTTAGCAGCTTCTTTTTTAAATTTAGAAGAAAAGGACAGCGCCGTTTCTAAGATAAAACTCGCCATCGAATACACGAAAGTAAATCAGGAAAAAGCCCGATACCGTTTTGTTTTGGGACAATTGTATCAAGAATTAGGATACAAGGACAGTGCCGTTGCTTTGTATCAATCCGTGATTGACATGAACCGAAAAGCAGACAGGAAATTTGTAATTCAGGCGCATGCCAAAAAAGCGGAGTTGTTTGATTATCAGGCTGGCGATACGGTTGCGTTTGCAAAAACATTCAATAAATTAATTCAAGACCGAGAAAATCGTCCGTACAAAGATTTGATTTTTCATCAAATGGCGGTGTTTCATGACAAGCAAAACAATCAGAAAACAGCATTGGAACTTTACAACGCATCGTTACAAACCAATTCAAAAGACACGTATTTAGTTGCGTCAAATTATAGAAATTTAGGAAATCTCTATTTTAGAAACGCTGAATATTCAGCTGCGGCAAAATACTATGACAGCACATTAGTTAAACTGAATACCAAAACAAGGGAATTTGGAAAAATCCAAAAAATAAGAAGCAATCTCGACGAGGTGATTTTGTACGAAGCATTGGCAAAACGAAATGACAGTATTTTAAATGTGGTTGCGATGAATCCTATGGATCGTTTGGCTTATTATGAAAAATACATTACTAAATTAAAGGAACAAGATGAGGTCAAAAGGCTTTTGGAGGAAAAAAACAAAGCCAAACAAGAAAACATGAACAGAAACAATTCGATTAGTTCGATAGATCCTGTTGCCAGTCAAGATGCCACAAAATCAGTTCGAAAATCACCTATGGCTCCGCCTACTATTGCTAGTGCGGTTTCTCAATCAGCAGCGGGTAGTTTCTATTTTTATAATCCTACAACGGTTGCTTTTGGAAAAGTAGAATTCAAAAAAAATTGGGGGGAAAGGACCTTAAATGGCAATTGGAGAATTGCATCGGCAAATGCAAATACAACAGTAGTTGATTCTTTGAGTGTAAATAAACAAACTGTTGGAGCGGAAGCGAATCCAAATAAAATAGTCGAGCAATACACGACTGATTTTTACTTGAAACAACTTCCAACCGCACAAATAGAATTAGACAGCATCAACAAAGAACGCAATTTTGCCTATTACCAATTGGGAATTATTTACAAGGAAAAATTTAAGGAAAATGATTTGGCTATCGCTAAATTAGAGCAATTATTAAACAACAATCCTGAAGAAAAACTGGTGCTTCCAACGATGTATAATTTGTATAAATTATATCAAATCAACGATGTAAATAAAGCTACAGCGTTAAAAAATAAGATCTCCACGCAATTTCCTGATTCTCGTTACGCACAAATAATTAATAACACAAATCCAAACGGAATTGCTCAAAACGAAACGCCGGAAAGTGTGTATAATAAATGGTATAAAGCATTTCAACAAGAACAATTTGTTAGTGTATTGGAAAATGTAGACGCTTTGATAAATCAGTTTTCAGGTGAGGAGATTGTATCTAAATTTGAGTTGTTAAAAGCAAATGCTATTGGTAAACTGAAAGGACTTACGGGCTACAAAAATGCATTGCAAGTAGTGGCGGATAATTATCCAAACAGTGAAGAAGGTAAAAATGCACAAGTTATCCTGACCGAACAAATTCCATTTTTAGAAAAAATGGAATTGAAAACAGCAGATTCTAATAATTGGAAAATTCTATACCGAGTAGGTTCTCGTGAAGATAAAAATACCAAAGCATTGGAAGAGAAAATCAAATTATTTATTGCAAGTGAAAATCTTCAGAAATTATATTATTCCTATGATATTTATACGGACAAAGAAAATTTCATTGTCATTCACGGAATAAAGTCACGGGTTTATGCGGATGACATTACTTTGATTTTGAAAGAAAATGCAAAATACAAAGCAATCGAATCTGCTATTGTGGTTTCGGGTGAGAACTACAAAGTGATTCAAATCAAGAAAAATCTTGAAACGTATTTAGTACCAATAAAAGAGTAAAATATGTTTGATAAAAAACAAAAATCTTACACTGATCTTTTGGGAAAAACCAATCGAATCGTGGAGGGAACAACCATAAAAGGCGATATCATTTCGCAAGCTGATTTTAGATTGGACGGAAATTTAATAGGGAACTTTCAGTCCGCTGGGAAAATTGTCATTGGCCCCGCGGGAAGTGTCTTTGGTGATATTGTTTGCAAAAATGCAGACATCGAAGGAAAATTTGAAGGAAAGATTCAAGTTACGGAAGTCCTGAATGTAAAAGCGAAGGCCAGCATTCATGGCGAAGTGTCCGTAGGGAAATTATCCGTGGAACCTGGTGCTGATTTTACCGCTTCTTGTGCGATGAAAACCAATATTAAAAATCAAAACTCGAATAATGGACAACAAAACTCCAAATAAAAACAATTTCAATAAATGGTTGGTATTTCTGGGGATTCCGTTCCAAATGGGAGTTGTCATTTTCGCATTTACTTATTTTGGGATGTGGCTGGATGAAAAATATTCAGACGAATCCTCTTCCTTTTACACTATTATATTATCGTTATTGTCTGTTTTTATAGCACTTTATAACGTAATTCGCCAAGTTAAAAATATTAATAAAAATAACGAATGATTAAAGTTTTATCGTTTCTGAAGTATTTAATACCCTTCACATTGCTCTTATTTGCTGCACAATATTATGGCACAGCGGCAATCAGTCAAGATCATGATTTCTTTTATGCTACTTGGAGTATCTATCTTTTCCTGTTTGTAACCACACTTTTAATATATGTATTGTTACTTTTTGTAAATGCTAATTTTCCGGATTTCACCGGTTTTGCGTTTCTGGGCACCACTTTCGTGAAAATGATGGCGGCTGTTGTTTTTTTGATTCCATTGATTCAATCAGAAGGGCGAGAAACTAATTTGGATATAGCGGCTTTTTTCATCCCTTATTTCCTATTTTTGCTTTTTGAAACAGTTTTTTCGGTACGATTAATAAATAAAAGATAAGTTGCTTGAAAATAATGCAATACGATTGTAAAATTCATTTTTTAAAATCATCATTATAATTTTCAATTTTCAATTAAATATGTACCTTTGCAAAAAATTTTAAAAACGTAAAATCAGATACACAATTAATAATGGTAATTTCAAAAAAATCACTTCAATTCCTGTTAGTTACTTTTCTAGCGTGTATGCCGTTGGTTACTTTCGCAAATCCAACCGCGGATAGTCTTCAAAATCACACTGAAAACGCTGCTCCTGTTGCAGAAGCACACGGAGAAACAGGTCATTCTGCTGAAAAAGAATTCAATGCCACGGAATTGATTAATGATCACATTGGTGATTCTCATGAATTTCACATTGCGGATTATGATGGTCATCCTATTACGTTTTATCTTCCTGTAATATTGTGGACAAACAATGGATTGGAAATTTTCTCTTCTGAAAAATTTCACCACGATAATGAAGGACACCATGTTGTTGATGTGAACGGTCAAAAATTAGTTCGTTTCAACGAAGTTATTTTTTACGCGGATAAATTTGAAACTTTAACTGAAGACCAAAGAAAAAACGGTGCTTTCGCATTTGATGCCAGACCACTTGATTTTTCAATCACTAAGAATGTTTTTTCGATGTTGATGTCAGCTCTTGTATTGTTCTTTTTGTTTCTTGCAGTTGCACGTTCATACAACAAAAATAAATTGGCGCCAAAAGGAATTGCTGGATTTCTAGAGCCGTTAGTAATATTCGTTAGAGATGAAATTGCTATACCTAATATTGGAACAAAAAAATACGCGAAATACATGCCGTATTTATTGACTATATTTTTCTTTATCTGGATTAACAACCTTATTGGATTGATTCCTTTTTTCCCTTTCAGTTCAAACCTTACCGGAAATATCTTCTTTACATTTGTATTAGCATTGATTACTTTTATTGTAACCTCTTTCAGTGCCAACAAAGATTATTGGAAACATATTTTTATGCCTCCAGTTCCTAAAGCATTATATCCTATTATGATTCCTGTAGAAATTATAGGAATGTTGACAAAACCTTTTGCATTAATGATTCGTTTATTCGCAAACATTACTGCAGGACATATTATCATCTTGAGTTTAGTCTCATTGATTTTTATATTCAAAACAGTAGCTGTGGCGCCTATTTCTGGAGCTTTCGTATTGTTCATGAGTGTACTTGAAATGTTGGTTGCGGCGTTGCAGGCTTATGTCTTCACGTTGTTGACAGCATTGTTTATTGGTCAGGCTGTAGCAGAGCATGATCATCATTAAAATGTGTTTTATTAATTATTAACTATATTAAATTTAGTATTATGGTATTAGCTGGAATCGGAGCTGGATTAGCTGTTATTGGTGCAGGTCTAGGTATTGGAAAAATTGGTGGTTCTGCAATGGACGCTATTGCTCGTCAACCTGAGGCTGCTGGAAAAATCCAGACTGCTATGATTATTGCTGCTGCACTTATTGAAGGTGTTGCACTTTTCGCAGTAGTTGTTGCGTTGATCGCAAAATAATTAAAGCTTAAAACTTCCTGATACGGTTGGTATCAGGGAGTTTTTATTTCTAAAACAAACTTTTTAAATATAAAAATATGAATTTAACAGCACCAGAGAGTTTAATTTTTTGGACCTCGATCATCTTTATAGTTTTCTTTATTCTTTTAAGAAAATTCGCTTGGAAACCAATTCTTGGCGCAGTAAAAGGTAGAGAAGATTCAATCAATGAAGCGTTATCTTCAGCAGAAACTGCTCGTAGAGAAATGCAAAATCTTACTGCAGAAAACGAACGTATTCTTCAGGAAGCAAGATTAGAGCGTGACTCTTTATTGAAAGAAGCGCGTGAAATGAGAGAAAAAATGATTGCTGATTCTAAAGCTGATGCACAAGCAGAAGGCGCAAGAATGATTGAGCAAGCTAAAACAGCTATCTTAGCAGAAAAAAATGCGGCTATGGCTGAATTGAAATCACAAGTTTCATCATTGTCATTGAGTATTGCTGAAAAAGTATTAAAAGATGAATTATCTAACAAAGAAGCTCAAACTAAATTGATTGAGAATATGTTAGGTGACGTTAAATTGAACTAATTATGGCAAGTACAAGAGCAGCAATTCGTTATGCAAAAGCAATTTTGGACTTAGCAAACTCAAAAAATGTTGCCGAAGCAGTAAGCAGTGATATGAAAACTATTGCTACCACTATTAATGGGAATTTAGAATTGAGTACTTTTATTCAGAACCCTACCATTAAAGTTGCGGTTAAAGAAAATGCATTGTTAGAAGTTTTTGCAGGTATCAATGGGGTAACTAAAGGGTTGTTTCATTTGTTATTTGAAAACAAAAGATTCGAAATATTAGGTGCAATTGCTACTGAATATGGTAAATTATCTGACTTAGAAAATGGTATTGAGTTGGCACAAGTGACTACTGCTATTCCTATGGATGTAGCTTTAGAAGCACAAGTTTTAGCCAAAATAGCAACACTTTCAGATAAGAAGATAACAATTGAAAATATAGTAGACCCTGCAATTATTGGAGGTTTTATTTTGAGAATAGGTGATAAGCAATACAACGCTTCAGTTGCCAACAGATTACAAGTATTAAAAAGAGAGTTAAGTAATTAGTTTTATTGCACATTTAAGTGTTTAAATTATAAATTAAGATGGCGGAAATCAAACCTGCTGAAATTTCAGCAATATTAAGAAAGCAAGTAGAAGGTTTTGAATCTGGTGCTACACTAGAAGAAGTAGGAACCGTACTTCAAGTTGGAGATGGTATTGCTCGTATTTACGGGCTTTCTAATGTTCAATATGGAGAGTTAGTTGAATTTGACAATGGATTAGAAGCTATTGTTTTGAATCTTGAAGAAGACAATGTAGGTGTGGTACTTTTAGGACCATCTACAGGAATCAAAGAAGGTTCAACTGCAAAAAGAACACAACGTATTGCTTCTCTTAAAGTAGGAGAACAAATGGTAGGTCGTGTAGTAAACACACTTGGTTTTCCAATTGATGGAAAAGGACCAATCGGTGGAGATTTATACGAGATGCCTTTGGAAAGAAAAGCTCCTGGAGTTATCTTCCGTCAGCCCGTTACTGAGCCATTACAAACCGGTATTAAAGCAGTAGATGCTATGATTCCAGTAGGTCGTGGACAACGTGAGCTAGTTATTGGTGACCGTCAAACAGGTAAATCAACTGTTTGTATCGATACTATCTTAAATCAAAAAGAATTTTACGATGCTGGGAAACCAGTATTTTGTATCTACGTAGCTATTGGACAAAAAGCTTCGACTGTAGCAGGAATTGCTAAAATGTTAGAAGAAAAAGGTGCAATGGCGTATACTGTTATCGTTGCTGCAAACGCATCTGATCCAGCTCCTATGCAAGTATATGCTCCTTTCGCAGGTGCTGCAATTGGAGAATATTTTAGAGATTCAGGTCGTCCAGCTTTAATTGTTTATGATGATTTATCTAAACAAGCTGTTGCTTACCGTGAGGTTTCACTTTTATTAAGAAGACCACCGGGACGTGAAGCATATCCTGGAGACGTTTTTTACTTACACAGCCGTTTATTAGAGCGTGCTTGTAAAGTAATTGCTGATGACGGAATTGCTAAAAACATGAATGACTTACCAGATTCATTGAAATCAATTGTAAAAGGTGGTGGTTCATTGACTGCTTTACCAATTATTGAAACTCAAGCTGGTGACGTTTCTGCATATATCCCAACAAACGTAATTTCGATTACTGATGGTCAAATTTTCTTGGATGGAGATTTGTTTAACTCTGGTGTTCGTCCAGCAATTAACGTTGGTATCTCGGTATCTCGTGTTGGAGGAAATGCACAAATTAAATCAATGAAAAAAGTAGCAGGTACTTTGAAACTGGATCAAGCACAATTCCGTGAATTGGAAGCGTTTGCTAAATTTGGTTCTGATTTAGATGCAGTTACTTTAAACGTAATTGAAAAAGGAAAAAGAAACGTTGAAATCTTGAAACAAGGTTTGAACGATCCGTATACTGTTGAAGATCAAGTCGCGATTATCTATGCTGGTTCTAAAAATTTATTGAGAAATGTTCCTGTGAACAAAGTAAGAGAATTTGAGAAAGATTTCTTGGAATTCTTGAACAACAAACACAGAGCAACTCTTGATGCGTTGAAAGCAGGAAAATTAACAGACGAAATTACAGATGTAATCGAAACTGTAGCAAAAGAATTATCAGCAAAATATAACTAAAAAGTACTAAGTGATAAGTATTAAGTATCAAGATTTTCTGGGTACTTAATGCTTAATACTTAATTCTTCATACTTACAAAAAAATGGCAAATTTAAAGGAAATCCGTAATAGAATTACTTCCGTTTCATCTACGATGCAAATTACATCGGCAATGAAAATGGTTTCTGCAGCAAAGCTAAAGAAAGCACAAGATGCAATCACAGCAATGCGCCCTTATGCCGAAAAATTAACGGAATTATTGCAAAATCTTTCTGCTACACTGGAAGGTGACGCTGGTGGTGAATTTACAACACAACGCGAAATCAAGAAAGTACTACTTGTTGTAGTAACTTCTAACAGAGGTTTAGCAGGTGCTTTTAATACCAATGCAATCAAAGAAGCTAAAAGCCGTGCTGAATTTTACGCAGGGAAACAAGTTGATATTTTTGCTATTGGAAAAAAAGGAAATGATGTTTTAAGTAAAACATTACCGGTTGTAGACAATCAAAGTACTGTTTTTGATGATTTGACTTTTGATAATGTGGCTAAAATTGCCGATTCACTAATGGAGAAATTCGTTGCCGGTGAATACGATAAAATTGAGTTGATTTACAATCAATTTAAAAATGCAGCTACACAAATCGTTCAAACAGAGCAATTTTTGCCTTTAGCATCTTTAAAATCTGATCTTACGGTTACTCCGGGAGATTATATTTTTGAGCCATCTAAAGAAGAAATCGTGTTGACATTGATTCCAAAATCGTTGAAAACACAATTGTATAAAGGAATTCGTGATTCATTTGCTTCAGAGCACGGAGCGCGTATGACTGCCATGCACAAAGCAACTGATAATGCAACGGAATTGAGAAATCAATTGAAATTAACATACAACAAAGCACGTCAGGCTGCTATTACTAACGAAATCTTAGAGATTGTTGGTGGAGCAGAAGCGTTGAATGGATAATTTATTAATTCAAAATATTTAGAGAGCCACGCATAGCGTGGCTCTTTTTGTTTTAATTTTATACTTTTAAACAATAGCATTAAGAATGAATTTACAACTTAGAGAACTCACCACAAAACAAGAAATGTTGGCTCAGTATGAAGTCATGCAACATTTATACACCAATTTCACTTTAGAAAAATACGATTCCTATCTTACGGAAATGATTCCGCATAATTACAAGCAAATCGCCGTTTTTGAAAATGAGGTTTGTGTTGGACTCTCAGGATTATGGTCTGGTATCAAATTATGGTCTGGTAAATATCTGGAAATTGACAACTTTATTGTGCATCCGGAGCATCGCAAAAAAGGAATTGGTAAGATGATGACGGATTATGTTGATGCTAAAGCAAAAGAACTGGGCTGTACCATGATTGTGTTAGATGCTTTTACCGGAAATTTCACCGCACATCGGTTTTATTATAACCAGGGTTATATTCCTAAAGGATTTCATTTTCTTAAGATTTTAAACGAAGAAGGATTAAGCTAAATCGAGAATTATGAAAGGATATAAAATAATTAGTTTCTTATTGATTACGGCAATCAGCCTAACTTTTTGTGCTATGAAACAAGAATTTCAAACAGAATTCCCTCAAGAAATACAGTCGATTTTTTATCAGAAAATAAAAAAAGGTACGGAAAGCAGCGCAATCAATTTTTATATCGAATTCAAAAATCCGCTGTCAGCAAATATAAAACTGGAAAAAATCTATTTTCACAATCAAGAATCTCTAGTTCAGGAAATTACACCAAAAGACTTTAAATCTACTTTTTTGCAAAGCAATAAAAAAGAAGATTTGATTATGGATAAAAATCCTGCCAAAGAATATGGCAATAAAGCACCAGTCGTTTCAAAATCTAAATTCGATTTAAAGTCTAACGAAGCAATTTTGGAATATAAGAAAGACAGTAAAACCCTTTTTTATAAAATATTGAATGTCCAAGAAAAGCCATTAAGATAACTGCGCATTAGAAAAGCTTTTGTAATTGATTTTTCTCTTTCAAAACAAACTTTCACATCAGCGGTTTAAACCAAAGAATTAGTTATTTTTGTTTCCTTAATTTTAATAAGTACACCATTTTGGGATTATATAAAAATCTTTTTAAACAGACGGCCATTTACGGATTAGCAACGGTTGTGCCGCGAATGTTCAGTTTTTTATTGGTGCCATTATACACAGATTTACTCCCAAAAGCTGAATACGGAAAGGTTTCAATCATTTTTGCCGGAATGATTTTCTTCAATGTCATTCTTTCTTACGGAATGGAAACCGCTTTTTTTAGGTTTTACAATAAAGAAACCAACAAGAATTCAGTAGTTGAAACTACGTCCGTTTCAATTTTTTGGACTTCCATTACGTTCTTATTCCTAGCCTTATTATTCCGAAATACAATATCGAGTTGGGCTAAAATAGACGAACAATACATAAGTTACACGATTTGGATTTTAGTACTTGACGCTTTGGTGATTGTTCCATTCTCTAAATTAAGAGTCAATCAGCAACCGGTAAAATATGCGATAATCAAAATAGGAAATGTAGCCGTTAATCTGTTTTTGAACCTTTTCTTTTTAAGTTATTTACCCGCGATTGCAGAATCGAATCCAGACAGTATTTTACGCTCTTTATACCTGGAAGATTTTCAGATTGGCTATATTTTTGTGTCCAATATTGTTGCCAGCTTACTCACATTTATAGTGTTGTCCCCCAATTATTTCAAACTGAAATGGCATTTTGATTATTCTCTTTGGAAACGGATGATGCAATACGGTATGCCAATAATGGTCGCCGGAATCGCATTTGCCATCAACGAACAGTTCGACAAAATTTTATTGGGCTATTTATTACCTCCAGATATTGCCGATGCGGAAGTAGGAGTGTATTCCGCCTGTTACAAGCTTGGGTTGTTCATGGTTTTGTACCGTACGGCATATACTTTAGGAATTGAACCTTTCTTTTTCAGTCACTCGGATAGTCAGGATGCACCACAAACGTATGCTACAATCACCAAATATTTTGTCATTTTTGGGTCTTTTATATTACTGTCCGTCATCGTTTTTGCGGATATTCTAAAAGTTATTATGATTCGGGATGAGTCCTATTGGGAAGCCATGAAAGTAGTGCCGCTGATTATTCTGGCCAACTTCTTCTTAGGAATTTATACCAATCTTTCCGTTTGGTACAAACTAATTGACAAAACTCATATTGGTGCCTATATTTCCATTGTGGGAGCCATAATCACACTCGCCTTAAATTACCTATTAATTCCAACAATGAGTTATTATGGGTCGGCAATTGCCACTATTGCGGCGTACGGAAGCATGATGTCCATCTCTTATTATTTTGGAAATAAATATTATCCCATTCCGTATGATACCAATAAAATATTCATGTATTTATTGATATCAATAGGATTTTCGGCAGTTTCATTTTATGGTTTCAGAGAGAATTATTACGTAGGAATCACGTTATTACTAGTGTTTATGTATTTTATATACCACAATGAAAAAGAGTTATTAATCAAAATGTTGAATCGAAAAAAGAATTAGAACCTGGTTTTTAGGAGCTATTTCCTGCTATTCGTTGCAATCTTTTCCTTTTTAAAGAAAAAAGGAAAAGGATTTCCACTGCTATCAGGTCTAAAAATTCGAAAACAGTACAAAAGAATATGTTGATACAAGTCACAACTTGTCCCTCCTGTATTCCTTTTTTAAATAAAAAACAATGACAATAAACATCATCAACAAATCACAACATGCCTTGCCTAACTATGAAACCATAGCCTCGGCAGGAATGGACTTACGAGCCAACTTATCGGAATCCATAACACTAAAACCACTGGGAAGAGCTATCGTAAAAACAGGTCTTTTCATCGAATTACCTATAGGTTACGAAGCACAAGTGCGTCCAAGAAGCGGACTAGCCGCCAAAAACGGAATCACGGTACTGAATGCTCCGGGAACAGTAGACGCCGATTATCGTGGCGAAATTGGAGTTATTTTAGTAAATTTATCCAATGAAGATTTCGTTATCCAAAACGGAGAACGCATTGCCCAACTAATCATCGCAAAACACGAACGTGCGGAGTGGATTGAAGTTCAGGAATTGACAGAAACCTCCAGAGGAGAAGGCGGTTTTGGAAGTACTGGAGTGAAATAAATTTAATATTTTAAAGATTGAAAAATTTAAAGATTTGTGATAATTTTTAAATTTTTCAATCGTCTAATCTTTCAATAAAAAAAAACATGAAAATAATTGTCCCAATGGCCGGCCGTGGATCACGCCTTCGCCCACATACATTAACGATTCCTAAACCTTTAATTCCTATCGCCGGAAAACCAATCGTGCATCGCTTGGTAGAGGATATTGCAGGTGTTTTGAACCAAGATATCGAAGAAGTAGCTTTTATCATTCATGAAACATTTGGTAAAAAAGTTGAAGAAGAACTTATTGCTATCGCACAAAAACTAGGCGCCAAAGGAACTATTTATTATCAAAACGAAGCTTTAGGAACTGGTCACGCGATTATGTGTGCCAAAGATTCTTTGAGCGGACCAGCCGTTATCGCTTATGCAGATACGTTAATTCGTGCAGATTTCGATCTAGATAAAAATGCCGACAGCGTGATTTGGGTAAAACAGGTAGATGAACCAGAAGCTTTTGGTGTTGTCAAACTGAATGAAGCGAATGAAATAGTAGAATTAGTAGAGAAACCGGCAACTTTTGTTTCTGACCTTGCCGTGATTGGAATCTACTATTTTAAAGATGTTGCCGTGCTGAAAAACGAATTACAATTAGTATTAGACAATAACATTATTCACGGTGGTGAATACCAGATAAATGACGGTATCAAACAGATGATGGCCAAAGGCATGACTTTCGTTCCCGGTAAAGTGGATGAATGGATGGATTGCGGTAACAAAAACGTAACGGTGGAAACGAATTCCAGAATGTTAGGTTTCTTGCATAATGATGGCGAACATTTGGTGGATTTTGATGTCAAATTAGAGAATTCGACTATTATTCCGCCTTGTTATATCGGTAAAAATGTAGTTCTGACAAACGCAACTGTTGGTCCAAATGTTTCTTTAGGCGATGGATGTCATGTTTCAAATAGTACGATACAAAATAGTTTGGTGCAAACACATTCCCATATCAAAAATGCGAATTTAGACAATGCAATGATCGGAAATCACGCGAGTTTCGATGGTAATTTTACCAGCATTAGTATCGGAGATTATTCGGTATTGGAATAAATAAAATACAATTCCTGCATCTTTTTAAAATGATGCAGGATTAAATTTGAAATGAAAAAAAGCGCTTTCATAATTTTATTTCTCGTTTTGCAATGCAATTCGGCTTTGCTGTGGGCGCAAACGGAGCCCGAAGAAATCAAGCTTGATACCGATCAGTTTCAGGAATTTTTTTATGAATCCTTACTTCAAAAAGGGATTGAGAACTATGATAAAGCGATAGTAGCTTTGGACAAAGCCGATAAATTAAAACCCAATGATGCAGCCGTTTATTATGAATTAGGAAAGAATTATTTAGCATTAAAAGAGTATAAAAGTGCTTATAATTACTTTGAAAGCGCGACCAAGATTGATCCTAATAACAAGTGGTTTTGGATAGGAATGTATGATGTGAGTTATGAAACTAAAAATTTCACTCAGGGAATTAATGTTATTAATAAGTTGATTGAATTTGATCCAAAATATAAAGAAGATTTGACCTCACTTTATATGGGGACCAATCAGTATGAGAAAGCGTTGGCGCTGATTCAGGAATTGAATGAAACTGTTGGAAAAACAGATCGAAGGGAATTATACAAAAGCCAAATCTTGTCCGAAGGGAAGTTTCAGAACAATGAGATTTCGAATCTGGAAGGATTAATTGTTAAAAACCCGCAAGAAGAGTCTAATTATATCAGTTTGATATTTTTGTATTCTAAAAATAATGAAGAAACAAAAGCTTTTGAAACCGTCAAAAAACTCGAAAAAGCAATCCCAAATTCGGAGTGGGCGCAAGTGAGTTTATTCAAAAATTATTTAGATGCTAATGACGCACCAAAAGCGATAAAAGCAATGAATATTGTTTTGGCTAGCGCCAAAATAGATTTGAAAATTAAGCATAGGATTCTTAATGAGTTTCTGATTTTTACCGATAAGAATCCTCAATATTCGCCTGATTTAGAAAAAGCAGTTGGTTATTTCGAAAATGACAAAACTGTTGATGTTGCGAAAGAAATTGGAAAATTTTTTCACGCTAAAAAACAATGGGAAAAAGCCATTATGTATTATGAAAAATCGGTAAGCAATGCAGTAGGCGATGTTGTTGAGACGCATTTGCTTTTGCTTCAAGCGCATACGGAGATGAAACAATTTGATGTCGTAGCCAAGAAAGCTCTGGAGCTGGTAGAGACTTTTCCAACGCAGCCTCAGTTTTATTATTATGCTGGTTTGGCTAACAATCAGCTTCAGCAATTTAAAAAAGCGAAGGATTTTTTAGAAATGGGCATGGATTATGTAGTGGAGAATAAGGAATTGGAAATAAATTTCAATATCCAACTTGGAGAAGCGTATAATGGTTTGGGAGATTTCAAGAAAAAAGACTTGTTTTTCGCTAAAGCCAATCAATTATTAAAAGAAAAAAAATGATCAAAAAAATTTCAATACTAGTACTTCTTACGGTTTTTATGGTTTCTTGCAAATCGAAAGCTATTGCTATTGCAGCCGGTAATGAACCAGTCGCATCAGCAGAACAAATGTCGGCCAAAAAAATAATAGAAAATCATTACAACAATAAAAACGAATTTTCTACATTATATATTAAGTCAAGCGCCCGTTATGCCGATGATAAACAAACGCAAAATGTTACCGCTGAAATCAAAATCAAGAAAGACGAACAGATTTTGGTAAGCATTCGTTTTCTGGGAATTACAATGGCAAAAGCATTAATCACTCCTAAAACAGTGAGCTATTACGAAAAGATAAATGGAAAATATTTTGAAGGAGATTTCAGTAGTTTAAGCCAATGGTTGGGAACGGATTTAGATTACAATAAAATCCAGAACATGTTGTTAGGTCAGGCCATTGATGATTTAACCAAAGGCAAATATCTAGAAACGTTATTGGAACAAACGTATCGATTGGATGATACATCGAATAAAAATACGAAAAAATCATTCTTTTTAGATTCCGATAAATTTTTAGTTCAAAAACAAGAAATCACGCAAACTGCCGAGGAGCGAATGATCAAAGTGGCTTACGCTGACAACAAAGTATATAATGAGGCAATTTTGCCTACGAGCGTTTTGATCAATACGTTTCAGAAGAAAGGAAACACCGAAATTAATCTGGAATACAACTCAGTAACTTTCAATGAAGAACTTTCTTTTCCATATAGTGTTCCAAATGGGTACAAAAGAATTATAATTAAGTAAATTAGCAAAAATATTTTTTCGATATGCCAAAATTTCTCCTAAGCCTAATTTTTATCTGTATGACTTCATTAATGTGGAGTCAGGAATCACAACAAGAAAAATTAGAAGAACGTAAAGCTCAAATTCAAAAAGAAATTAGAGAAAATGAAAAGTTATTACAATCTGTAAAGAAAAAAGAAAAATCTGCTGTCAACGTAGTGATTATTCAAAGCACTAAAATAAAGCTTAAAGAAAAATTGATAAACACGACTGAAAAGCAAACCAAATTGCTGAGTAATGACATGTATATTAATCAAGTTCAGATTAATAAATTGAAGAAAGAATTGGCAGAACTTAAGGAGGATTATGCCGAAATGATTGTGAAATCATATAAAAGCCGTTCAGCGGAAAGCAGAGCGATGTTTCTATTATCATCTGAAAACTTTTTACAGGCATACAAAAGAGCGCAGTATATGAAACAATATACCAGCTATCGAAAAATGCAGGGTGAAGAAATAAAAACGAAATCCAATAAACTTACTGATTTCAATCAAAAACTGAATACACAAAAAACAGCAAAACAAAAACTGATTGCTGAAAACGAAAAAGAACGCTTATCACTCGAAAAAGAGAAGCAGGAGCAATTGAAGTTAGTAAACGTTATCCAAAAAGACAAAAAGAAGATAGCCCAGGAAATCAAGAAAAAACAGCAGGAATACAGAACGATTGATAGGCAAATCAATAAATTGATTCGAGAAGCAATTGCTGCGGCCAATAGAAAAGCGGCTCTAGAAAAAGCGAAAGCCAATCCAAGTGCGCCTGTTTCAAGAGCTGCCGTTTCATCGTCCAAAATTGAGTTGACGCCTGAATCAAAAATTATTGCAGATAATTTTAGAGCCAACAGAGGAAGATTGCCTTATCCGGTTGAAAAAGGATATGTATCACTAGGATATGGAAACCAAACGCATCCATTATTCAATACCATAACTGTTCACAATAGTGGTGTGGAAATCACTACTGATAAAGGCGCCAGTGCCAGAGCTGTTTTTGGCGGAGAAGTAACCAGTGTTATCGTTTTATCACCCGTGAATAAAGCCGTAATGATACAGCATGGAGATTACTTCACAGTATATCAAAATTTAAGTTCTGTAAGCGTTAGCAAAGGTGATAAAGTAAGTATCAAGCAAAGTTTGGGGAAAGTAAGAACCAATGGGGAAACAGGAAAAACAATCATTAAATTCCTAATCCTTCAAAATACAACATATAACAATCCTGAGGGTTGGTTGTCTCCTCGATAACAACAGTTACATTATAAAAAAAAAGCACTATTATATTCCTTGGAACACGATAGTGCTTTTTTTATGGCTGTAATTTGTCGTTAAGAAACTGTTTAGAACTAAAATTATCGAAGTTTTAAACGAACCTTTTCATCGGTTGTATCGCTAATTAATAGTTCGTGTCATTGATTCTATTGGATAAAAAATCAAAATTAGAAACTGTTTAATGTGCTATTCGGATTTAGTGAAAGAAGAATTTATCGATTTCATCATTCCTTCAGTAGACCAAGTTCCCGAAACAATAATACGCCTAATGGTATATAATGGATCTACAGGATCTCTTTTGGTAGCCAAAATATAAGCCATTCCATAACCGCTTTTCTTAATTTCAGGAATTGCGGCTGTATTCCATAAACCAAACGGATACGCAAAATCCGTAACTGGTTTTCCAATAATTTCCTCCAGTTTTGCTTTTGGTTTTATCAATTGTGTGTTCCAGTCATCTCCGGCATATTTTGTGACCATATGATGATCCCAAGTATGCGCGCCTACCACATGTCCGTCGTCAGACAAGCTTTTGATTTGCTCTTTGCTCATATATCCGGGACGGTTGATAGAAACAGTCATGATGAAAAACACGCCTTTGAAACCGTATTTTTTCATCTCGGCTGCGCCAATGCTGAATTGTTCTTCCCGGGTGTCATCAAAGGTAATCATTACTGGATTTGAAGGTAACGGTACATCATATACGAGGTAGTCGTTCAATTGATGGGGTAAAATACTATGATAACCAGCATCAGATAAGGCTTTCATTTGCTGTGCAAAATTTGCTGGTGAAACCGTATATGTTTTTGTCATTTCACCATCACCCGCTTTCAATTCTTTGATATTATGATAACATAAAATGGGAACTTCTTTTTTCGAAAGAATGGTTGCGGCATCAGCTGCTACTTTTTTTGGTGCTACAACTTTTGCTGGAGCAACAACAAGCGGAACTTCCGGAACTATTTTACGTGGTTCTGACTGACAGCTTACCATTAAAAATAGTCCAGCGAAAACTAAATAAAGAATATTTTTCATGAATTCAATGGTAAATTATTGGTACTGAATATAAATCGGTTTTGGTGTGAATTTCACTAATTCTTCCGGACTGTACATTTTCCAGTCGTTTTTATTATCATTTTTATAAAACAATTTAAAACCGGCAAATTGTACAGGTTCTCTATAAATATAACTTACGTAAGAATCTTTTTTTAATACTTTACTTCCAAAACCATCCATATCCATAACGATTTGAACTTCGGGAACGGTTTTGATTTCTTTATAATTTTTTACCATTCCTTGCGTGAAGCGGTGTATTACTAACACTTTTGGAGTCAGTTTGTTTTTGCGTACAATATTTGCTAATATGTCAATCGCGTCGTTAATATCCGCTGCCGTAAAATGCCCAATTTTAGAACCTGGACGTTCACCGTTTTTCATCGAAAATTCAGGGTCAATTCCAAGATGCACATTAGGCATAGAAAGATATTTTTCTAATTCTGCTACTTCAGCTTTCACCGTACTGTGACCTACCTGAATATCTAAAAACACTAATGCATTGATGGGTTTTGCCCAACTGATAACAGTGTCAATTTGTTTAAAAGGCATTCGCAAGCGGTGCATATTGTTTTTCCCCGGAGCACCTTGAGCCGTAACAGCAATGTAATGCAAAGCAGGAATTGCTTTTACAGTAGAATCAGCTGCCTGCCATTTAGCTACTTCGCCTTGGAGTTTTGCTAACATTTCTTTTCTAGGAATTTCACCCAATATTCCCATTCGTGTAGAATATAAATTTCCGTAAAACGCAATAATTCGATTGTATGGCAATAATGCTCCGGGCAAAGGATAAGGCGCTTTTACAGGCCATCTTCCGGTCGTGTCATTGTTGCTTAAAGCAATCATTCTTTTGTTAAAATCAACAGTGTCAATTGTCAGAGTTGGCGTTTTTTCTTTCGTGTCCGTTTTTACAGTATCTGATTTTTCTGTAGCGGTTACACCATCTGCCGCTTTTCCTTTTTCACAGGAAATGCTCATAAGCAGTAATGGAAGTGCAAGTAATGCAATAGCTGATTTTTTCATATATTAATTCTAATTTTTTTAATGTAAAGATAAAGTATTTTAGAAGCGAGAAATCATTTATAATTGTGTTTCAACGCCTATTTATTACATAATTTACGGATTCTAGTTTCAAATTTCTTCTAATTTAATACTCAAACGAAATCTATTTCAGTTAATTGTCAGTTCGTCGTTATAATTTAAAAAAGAGTTTGCTTTAATCACAATTTCAGAATAGCTTTTGGAAATAAAAAGAAAAGGCTAACTTTATAAACGTTTTTACTCATTCAAATACTCAAAACAATTGTTCAAAAATCCCGTTACTTTTCTTCTTTTTTTATGTTGTGCGACTGCTGTTTTTGGACAAGCAAAAAAAGACACTATTGCACTTTCAGAAGTCACGTTGAAAGGTTCTCCGATCAAAAATGCACTGCAAAATGTTGCGGCATCCGTTTCAGTGATTACTACTGCCGACATTAATAAAAGTGACGGAATTATATTGACTCCGGTTTTAAATAAAATTCCTGGCGTTACGATGCAACAAGGCGCTTTGAACACCAACAGGATTACAATTCGTGGCATTGGCGCCCGCTCTCAATACGGAACCAATAAGATAAAAGCCTATTTTGACGGGATTCCGCTAACTTCTGGTGAAGGCGAAACTACGATTGATGACATTGATTTGGCAGCAATTGAAAAAATTGAAATCATAAAAGGACCAAATTCCACAAGTTTTGGATCCGGTTTGGGTGGTGTGATTCAGCTGTTTTCAAGAGAAACTCCATTATTTGAATCTTTTGGGAAGTCAACAGTCACTTTTGGGAGTTTTGGTTTGTTGCAAAACCGACTTTCGGCAGGATACAGCGATTCCAAAACGAATGTATTCACAAGTTACACGGATTTACAAAGTGACGGATTTAGAGCCAATAGTTCCTACAACAGAAAATCATTTAACCTGCATGGCAAACAAAAAATTAGTTCCAACGGAAGTTTGTCATTTTTAGGAACATTCACCCGATTGAAAGCTTTTATTCCGAGTTCTATCAATGAGACGGATTTAAAAAATAATCCGGAGAAGGCAGCTGCTACTTGGGCAGCCGCACAAGGTTTTGAGTCGTATGATAAATTCATGTTCGGATTAGGATACGATCATCAATTTTCTAAAAAATGGTCTTTGCAAACCAGTGTTTTTTCTAATTTTAAAGACGCTTACGAACCCAGACCGTTTGATATTTTGGATGAAAACATAAGTTCGGCGGGTTTTCGTTCTAATGTGAATTATAAAGACCGATTGTTTTCTTTGCCGTTTGAACTAAGTTTTGGCACCGAACTATTGACAGAAAAATACGAGTATTCCCTTTTTGAAAATTTGTACCAATCGCAACCTGGTCAGGGAAGTATTCAAGGTGACGAATTCAGCGCAATCAAACAAAATAGAAATTACAGCAATTACTTTTTACAGATGGAACTTTGGATTTCAGAAAAGCTGCATCTGGAAACTGGTATGGCATTAAACACAACCAAGTATTCGTTAGAAGATGTTTTTGAAAATAATTCCGGCAGTCAAAAAATGCCTTTTACTTTTGGAAATGTTTGGTCGCCAAGAGTTGGTTTGTCATATAAAATAAGCAAAGGGAAAAACATATTTACATCAATCAGTAAAGGATTTTCGGTTCCATCAGTTGCAGAAACATTGACTCCCGAAGGTCAAATAAACACCAATTTGAAACCAGAAATAGGTTGGAATTATGAATTAGGTTTCAAAGGGAACTGGCTTAAAAATAAAGTATACACCGAAGTAACTTTTTATACCACACAAATTAAAAATTTATTGGTGGCACGACGCACCGCCGATGACCAGTTTGTAGGGATTAATGCAGGCAGTAGCTCGCATACGGGATTGGAATTCTTGGTTAATTACAAACTTTTGGAACTGACCCAATTTCAAATCACACCTTATTTATCAGCAGCAGTGAATAATTTTAAATTCAAAGAATTCTTGGATGGTAATGCTAATTATTCGGGAAACCAATTGACTGGCGTTCCCGAAAAGCAATTTAATTTTGGAGTGGATGTAAACACCAAAAAAGGATTTAGCGTGAATACTTCTTTCCGGACGATGAGTAAAATTCCGCTAAACGATTCCAATACAAAATACAGTGAACGGTATTCGTTGCTAGATATTAAAACGACGTATGTTTTTACGATTCTTAAAATCCTAAAAACAGAGCTGAATGCTGGAATCAATAATGTTTTGGACAATAAATACGCAGCTAATATTTTGCCTAACGCAGTTGGTTTTGGAACTGCCGCTCCACGTTATTTTTATCCGGGAAATCCCGTCAATTTTTATGGTGGTTTTTCGGTAGCGTATGTTTTTTAGATAGAAATCCTAAGCCTGAATTTTATTTTTTTATGGCAGCGACTTCTTTCTCGGTAACGACTTTCGTTTGTTTATTGCTCCAAGAAGTCATGATGTAATTCATTACATCAGCCACTTCCTGATCTGTAAGTCCCATTGCCGGCATGCTGCTATTGTACTTTATTTTATTGACAACAATTTCGCCACTTTGTCCAAATTTCGCCGCAGCGATGCTTTCATTTCTCTTAGTCTTTAACCAGTCCGAACCGTCAAGAGGTGGGAAGTTCTTAGTGTCTCCTGTGCCATTTGCACCATGACATTGCATGCAAAAATCAGCATAAATTTCTTTTCCGGGTGACTGAAATTTTGAAACAACTGCGGTTTCTGTATTCAATTCAATATAGTTTTCTTGGGGAAATGGGTTTTCGAAAGAGAAGCTTCCCAATATAAACACTCCAAATCCCAAAAATAATTTCGTTGTCAACATCATTTAATTCGGTATAATTTTTACGATTCCTTTTCCTTCCACGCCCATATAAATATAGCCATCCGGGCCTTGCACCACATTACGCACACGACCAATATCAGTTGCAATTTTCTGTCTGCCTATAACTTCATTGCCTTTCAATTTTAGCAATTCAAGGTATTGGAATTTTAAAGAACCAACCAATAAATGTCCTTTCCAGTCTGGATATTTATCGCTGGTTACAAAAGTCATTCCGCTTGGAGCGATGGACGGCAACCAATAATAAATAGGTCTTTCAATGCCTGGTTTTTCGTTTTGTTTGCTGATGGTTGTTCCGTCATAATCGATTCCATAGGTAACTACTGGCCATCCATAATTAGCTCCTTTTTTGATAATATTGATTTCATCTCCACCTTGAGGGCCGTGTTCATGTGCCCAAATTTCCCCTGTTACTGGATTTTTGGCCATTCCTTGCGGATTGCGATTTCCGTAGGTATAAATAGCTTCTTTGGCTCCGGTCTGACCTACAAAAGGATTGTCTTTAGGAATTGCTCCATCATCATTTAATCGGTATATTTTTCCGCCATCGCGTTTTATGTCTTGGGGATTTACAAAATGTTCCCCACGTTCACCAACAGAAAAATACAAATAGCCGTCGTTGTCAAATACAATTCGGGAACCAAAATGCTGTCCTTTAGTAGTATTCGGAGTCGCTTTGTAAAGTGATTCAATTTGTATGAGACTTCCGTCCAATAATTTTGCTCTAATGAGTTTAGTGTTGCCACCAGTTCCTTCACCTTCATCTGAAGCATAGGTCATATAAATCCAACCATTTTTAGCATAATCAGGATGTAGAACGATATCTAACAATCCGCCTTGTCCACGAGAATATACTTTAGGAACATTTTTGATTTCAGTTTTTGTTCCGTTTTTGACATGATATAAAACACCACTTTTTTCGGTAACTAACATGCTGCCGTCTGGCAACCAAGTCATACCCCAAGGGATAGCAATATCGGAGGCTACGGTTTCGAGCGTGTAGTTTTTTACCTCATCTTTAATAGGAATGTCATTGGATTTTACCTGCGCATCACAACTGAAAGAAAGAAAAGATATAATTGAAAGTGAAACTAATTTGATTTTTTTCATGAGTTAGGTTTTTGAGTCTTTGTAAGACATAAATCTTTTTTAAAGGTAGTAAAAGAGGATTTAAATATTCAATTCAGTATATAATTTTGCGTATAATTAACAAAACAATGCGATTTGAGTTCTGTTTTGATTATCAGATTTCAAGTCAAAATTTGGAATGGGGCATAAAAAAACCACCTAAAAATCTAGGTGGTTTTAATGTAATTTACTTATTTCTTAACGCTGTACTTTGTAGTTCTGGCGTCTTTGATTATCCCTTTCCAGTTTAATCCAAAACCAAAATCATACACATTTCCAGCAGCATCTTTGTATGGAATCATGTCGTGAGGAACATCTTCCAGTTGTTTTTCAACGGTTGTCATATTCAATGGCATTTGTAAAGGCAACAATCCGGAAGGTTCTGTTTTACCGGAAACAATATCCAACAAAGCTTCTACTTGTACGCCAAATTCTCCCACGATAGCATCTACTTCTTTTTCAAATTCTCCAAAAACCATTGGATTAGAAATATTCACAGTAACTAAAACCGGCTTTCCATTCATAGCTTTTTTCGTTTCCAGAATAGTATTTAAATCCGGATATGAATTTGATTTTGACGTTTTATTGAGATACGAACGGTTGGTAATCGTCGGGTCAATTACAGGATCTCCGGCAGCAATACTTAATGCTCTGGCATCAACTGCGGTATACTCTTTTAATTGTAAACTGATTGGCACATATCCATTTCCGCCGGCTTCTCTGTCGGCTCTGCTGTATCCGCCGCTTATTGGGCTTTTGATAAATACAATCGCAAAATCCGCTTTAGCAGGATCTTCCGTTACGGTGTAATATTTTTTAATCAATTCTAAATTAACCGGATATTCTATTTTTTCAGGTGATGGCTGTCCAAAAAAGTTGATTCCTGCTGGAGTAACTCTCTTTGGAATATAAACCGTCTTTCCTTTTGCTATTGGCAATGTTTTATTTTGGTTTTTAATCATTACAACCGACTTCAATTGCGCATCGTATCCAGCTTTCATAAACTCAGGTTTTCCCACAATAGCTTTGGTTTCATTAGGATCTAAATAGGCATTTTCGAATAATCCCACTCGGAAAATATTCAAAAGTAAACGAACTGCTGATTGCTCAAAACGCTTGCGCATAAATGGTTCATCGTGTTCTTTTATTCCCATTTGATATGCTTCAAGTACTGGATTAATGTCGTTATTTCCACCAAATTGATCGACTCCAGCCATTAGGACTTTATAATGTCTTTCGGCTACACTTAATTTTTCAACACCCCAAGATTTTCCTGAAAAGATATCTGGTTTAGCGCCTTCATCTGCAGTAATTAACCAATCGGTACAAACCACTCCATCATACCCGTACTGGTCTCTTAACAAATCTGTAATAATGTATTTACTAAATCCGTTACCTACATTCTCCCCGTATTTTTTATCCTGACCGTACGAAATCGTGTAGTACGGCATCACTGCAGAGGCTTTTTTAGTAGCACCTTTTAATTGAAAAGCGCCTTCGGTAAAGGGTTTCAGATGGGTTTCGAAATTATTTCCCGGATATACTGCAAATTTACCATAAGCAAAATGTCCATCACGACCTCCTTCTTCCGGACCACCACTTGGCCAGTGTTTAATCATTGCATTGACACTTTGATTTCCCCATCCTTCATAAGCATTAATCGATTTTGGAGATGTTTGAAACCCGTCTACATAAGCTCTTGCCATATCAGTTGCCAGTTTTGGGTCTTCGCCAAAGGTACCCACAAAACGATTCCATCTTGGCTCTGTCGCTAAATCAATTTGTGGAGATAGCGCTGTGGTGATTCCCATAGCTCTGTATTCTTTGGCTGCAATAGCACCAAATTGTTCCGTGATAGCGGCATCAAAAGTAGCGGCTAATCCTAGTTCTTCTGGCCATTGTGAGATAGCGCCACCAGAGCCGGCATTGTATTCAGCATCTTTATTGGCTCCGTTTCTTGGGTCAGAACTGTTGTTAGACGGAATTCCCATTCCAATGCCTTCTACTAAAGCTTGTATATTGTTGTTCCAAGTGGCAGCAACAGTTGGACTTTCAATAGAAGTCATCAA
This sequence comes from Flavobacterium sp. CAN_S2, assembly GCF_015752255.1. Classification (NCBI taxonomy): domain Bacteria; kingdom Pseudomonadati; phylum Bacteroidota; class Flavobacteriia; order Flavobacteriales; family Flavobacteriaceae; genus Flavobacterium; species Flavobacterium sp. CAN_S2. The sequence goes on along the minus strand of NZ_JADOVA010000001.1, from coordinate 1,188,377 downwards.
CACATGACGTAAATTATCTTTGGTTAAAAATCCAATTTGCTGGTCAGACAAATCAGATGACTTTGCACCACTTTTTGAAAATGGTTTTCCGTTGTAAGTTCCCGTAAACATTCCTGCTTCTTGAGCTGGAATAGCTTGGTGCCTGCTGTACAACATTAATCCGGCCATTTGCTCGACTGTCATTTTAGAGGCAAGATCTTTGGCACGTTCCGCTACCGGTTTTCTCCAATCTTCATAAATATCTAACTTGCCGTTTTTGTTGAGGTCTTTAAAAGCCAAACCGTCTACTTGGATGATTTTAATTCCTGATTTTGGCGAATAGCCTAATGTTTGACTTCCTTTATTTTGGATAATAGTATGAGAGTCTTTAGTGGTTTCGGTCCATTTGGATTGCGCCTTCAAAGATACAGCTAGTAACAATAAAGACGGGAGGAGGAAGATTTTTGATTTCATGATGGTTTATTTATCAGTGTAATAACATTTTATAGTTTCCAAATGTAAAAAATAAATGTGTTATTTCGACACATTGAAAAATTATTTTTTGGTTATTCCAATATGATTTAAATACCACATTAATTATTGCCTCTCATAGCTGAATTATGTTGGTGCTTTGTATTTATTGTTTAACTTTGCGTCAAAATATTTAAACAAAATATTCTTTTTTTTAAAATTTCGGAATCGTCTTTTGTTTTGAGTAAAATTTGGGAATCAAAGAATACTTTTGAACGAATAAATATTTTGAATTCGTTTTGAAAAAATCATACATGAAACCAGTCGGTATTAATTACTTCTGGTTAATTAATTATCTTAAAATTAAAGAAAAAGTAAATGGAAAATAAAAAACCAGATAATGTTGTATACACAGTTGAAGCGGGATATAATGCCAATGTTTTGCCTTACGCAACTGGAGTTGGAGCGCCTGTAATTAGAGTCGACGATGTGGTTTCTTGGAAAAGCAGAGGAATTGACAATGTGAATAAAGAGCTAGGGAATAAATTCAATGAACTCAAGCTTCAATATGAAAAGTTGATGCAAGAATATGAATGGAACGAATTAGTATACAGCGCTAAATTTTCATTTGAACCCGTTATTGGCGAAATCTATCATTTGTACAGAGATGCTGAAGGCGTAAACTTTCTTTCGTTGATAGGTCCGAACGAATGGAATAAAGAACATATTGGCACCTTTAAATTAAATAGCGATAAAAAATGGATTCTCCTGAATAGCCAAGATTCGCATTTTTATTAAAATAAAATAACCGAGAATTTTGTTTTCAATTTAATCAAAAATTGTACTAGAATTTTCTATTATTTATGTCTGCGATTGAAAAGGTTTTTTAATCGTTCTTTTTTAATTGTATTTTTATCCAGGCATTAAGCAAAGGAACTATGGAAGAAATTTTAAGACAGCAAATTGAGAAAATTGTACCATTAACAGATGATGAATTTCAATTGGTACTGTCTCACTTTTCGGTTGGTAACTATAAAAAACATCAATATATTGTTCAGCAGGAAAATCCGGTTCCTTATGTTCATTTTGTTGTAAAAGGATTGTTGAAATCTTTCTATATAGATAAATCGGGTAAGAGCCATATTCTGCAATTCGCTATGAAAGACTGGTGGATTACTGACAATCAAGGTTTTTATAATGAAAAGAATGCTACGCTTAATATTGACTGCATAGAAGATGCACAAACCTATTATATCACTCTTGAAAACAGGGAAAAATTGTGTGCCAAATTACACATAATGGAATTCTTCTTTTTGCAAAAAATGACGGCCGGAAATATTGCTCTTCAAAACCGAATTTTATCGCTGATGAGCAAGAATTCAGAGGAAAGATACACGCAATTTATCCAATTATATCCGGATTTGATTCACCGCATTCCTAAAACTTTGATAGCATCCTATCTTGGTATTTCAAGAGAAACATTGAGCCGTTTGTCACATTAACGTGATATAGATCACAAATTATCTGTGACCTATGTCCTTTATAACCCATGTAATATTCTCGAATTTTGTATTTCATAAAATTTAAAACAGAAACATGGAAAATATAGCGTTAGTAGTTGGAGCGACCGGAATAACGGGTAGCAATCTCGCAGGAAAACTTATTGCTAAAGGCTGGACTACTTATGGTTTAGCTAGAAACCCACGAAAAGATATTGAAAACCTTCAGCCTGTTGCTGCAGATCTTTTGGATTTGGAGAATTTAAAAGCAGCTTTAAAAAACATTTCTCCCACACACATTTACATTACAACTTGGATGCGTCAAGATACTGAAGCCGAAAATATTCGGGTAAATAGCTTGATGATTAGAAATCTTCTCGAGGCATTATCTCCTAAAAAATCAGTGCAACACGTAGCGCTTGTTACGGGATTGAAACATTATCTTGGACCGTTTGAGGCTTACGCCAAAGAAGGATTTCTGCCGGAAACACCGCTTAGGGAAGAGCAAACCCGTCTTGATTTGGAGAATTTCTACTATGCGCAAGAAGATGAGGTTTATGCCGCTGCAGCGCGAGATGGTTTTACATGGAGCATCCACCGACCGCATACGATTATAGGAAAAGCGGTAGGAAACTTAATGAATCTTGGCACAACGCTCGCAGTATTCGCCAGCATTTGTAAAGAAACAGGAAAACCATTTCAGTGGCCAGGCTCATCAGCACAATGGAATGGACTTTCGGATGTTACAGATGCCAGAGTATTGGCAGAACATTTAATATGGGCTTCGACTACTGAGGCGGCTCGCAACGAGGCATTCAATGTGGTCAATGGAGATTTTTTTCGTTGGAAATGGCTTTGGAAAAAATTAGCGGAATCGTTTGGAATTGAAGCAATAGGTTTTGATGGTACGATTCATACTCTTGAAGAACAAATGAAAAATGAAGCTCCGGTTTGGAAAAACATCGCTGTTCAATATGCTCTTGAAGAGTCTGATTTAAACAAGTTGGCTTCTCCGTGGCATACGGATCTTGACTTGGGACGCCCGATAGAAGTGATGACGGATATGTCTAAAAGTCGTAAACTTGGTTTCCCTGTTTTCCAAAGAACGGAAGATTCATTTTACGATTTGTTTGAACAGCTTCGCGCGGACCGATTGATTCCTTAGTTATCTTAAGTAGTCTGAAAGAAATAAAAAAGAGGATTCAAAACGTACTGTTTTGAATCCTCTTTTTTATTTCTTGTAACCGTGAATGTGCAAAGTTGGTTTAATGACTTCCTACCAATTATATTACTTTCACTACCGCTTTAAAACAAAAAAGACCTTACATTGCTGTAAAGTCTTTTTAAAAACAACCCTATGGGCTCGAACCAAGGAGTGTGAATAGCAGTATGACCAAGATCTTATGTTGTATTACCTTGTTAGTTACCGAGTCCTATGGCTATATCTTTTTGTTTTAATCAAAAACCACATCTTCATCAATTATTTCTGCAACATTCGTTGTGGGTAAAATATACTGATTAAAGGGTGTGTCTTCTGTTTTAGAGTGTAAAACTCCTCTAGTTGTGCCAATTGTAAGCATTGCCATATGAGCTACAAAATTTTTCGGAAAAATCATTTTACCTTCCTTGGCGAAACTTTCCCATGCGGAATTATCAATCTGAAAAAAACAACTTACCTGAATACTCATAAATGGTTTTCTCTTCATTTCAAAAGTAAATTTCGTTGTAACTGAAAATCTTTTGTCATCCGAATTTAAGCCAAAAGTTAAGTTGGTATTCAGTTTAATTTTACCTTTTTCAGAATGATTTTCTGGAAATAAAGCAAACTGCTCAGTTTTTATCTGAATCAAGCTGAAACTAATTTTATTATTATCTTCCATTACATTGCCTTTTCTAAAGGTTGAAAAGTTGTTTGATTTAATATGTTATAAACAACTTTCATATTTGAACCTTCTTTTTTCTTAAAATTACTCAATGGTTTAAAATACGAATTGCCAGTTGAATCCAAATCTTCCGACCAACTTTCTTGAATTGCTTTTATATTTTCTGCTTTAATTTCAATTTCATTTACTGGCTTGTAATCAATAATTTCCATCAAGACAATTCCTAATGCGGTTTCTAACTTATCAACCGTTTCAAAAGTCATGTTTTCTTGGCCTTTGACAATTTTATTTACATGCTGTGCAGAAACGTTCATTTTTTCTGCTAAATCTTTTTGTGACCAACCTTTGTCTTTTAATGCTTCAAGAACATTAACTGCTACTTTTGCTGATTGATCTAATCTTTTTTTGTTGGTTTTATAATGGCCCAACTTTGCAAGAAAATTAGAAGGGTCGTTACTTACTAATTTTCCAAATTTTTCTAATCTTTCGTTTTGTGTCATGGCTTTAAATTTCAAACGTTTCAAAATCATCTTGGTCTAGAATCCCTTCTTCTTTTAGATAATTTCTAACGTCATTCAATTTTAGTAATTCTTTTTGTAAATGTGGTCTGTCATTCATCGTGCCTACGAGCTTTATTGATCCTCCGGTAACTATGAATGTATTGGGTGCTATTCTAATGGCGTATATACGTAACCATTTCTTCTGGCTGTTTGTTTTGGCTTTTTCTTGTTGAAGTTCTTTTTGAGAATAGTCACCGTCTCGTAAAGGTTTAAAAGCTAATGATAATGTTTCGTCATTACTTTTTGTTCCAGAAATTGCCAATTCTTTGAGTCTTTCAAATAAAAATAAGGCTTCATCCCTTGTGTATGAAATTGCTTGTTGAATGCTGATAGTTTTTTCATAATAACCACTATTCAAATCGTTTTGATGCAAAGTGAAAAAATCGTGTAAATATTGAGGGTCTAATAACCATTGGTCGATACATTTAGTTGCTTCATCTTCTGGTTCTCCTGGAAGGTGAATAGAAAATAATCCCTGCTTATTTTCTTGGGCAAATATAGGAACTATTTTCATAAAATCAACTTATAGGTTTATTTTTTAGCAAAACTATATGATTTTACAATAGTATGGAAACTTAGTTATTAACATAAAGTCTTGTTTCTTCGTCAATTATATTTTATGTTATTCGCTAGTACCTTAAAAACAATGAATTATAGGCTATTTCTAACATACTCTTTGCTTTCCTAAAAATATATTTTATCTTTATCTGCTTTACCTGATCATTGTATTCTCACTTATTTTTTCAATGATACTGATTACTTTATGTGGATCGCCATCATCAAAAATCCCAAGTAACCGTTGGTCAATATTAATACCTGTGCTAAGCTGTTTTCTGTTCCCATTTAGGGTTATTCGGCAAAATAATGGAGATTGATTCTTCTTGTTTTTTCTATTCTTTCCTTCAATAAATAGAATTTTGAAATTGTCTGTTGTCATAACTTTTTGTTTTAGTCAGACATGCAATTGGTTACGATAAAAAAAGTGATGCCTTTTAGAAAAAGTGATGATGCCTAATATGTTGCCTTTTTTTGCAAAATAAGTTGGCAAGTCGGCAGAAGTCAAAAATTCTCTCTTCTCTACTGAATCACCACGAAATCCCCCTTTCACTACCGCTTTAAAACAAAAAAGACCTTACATTGCTGTAAAGTCTTTTTAAAAAGCTCCCTCTCTTGGGCTCGAACCAAGGACCCTCTGATTAACAGTCAGATGCTCTAACCAACTGAGCTAAGAAGGAAACTGTATATTTTTATTTTGGTATGAATGAACGTTTTTAATTGCTTTATTATGATGTGCGTTTCAGTTGTAAAGCGGTGCAAAGATAGGCTATCATTTGGTTTGTGCAAATAAAAATCGAACTTTTTTTTATTTTTTTTACTTCCCTACAATTGCCTTGTAAATGTCATTTCCGTTAGCAAATAGTAAGAGTGTTATAAGTAATACGAAACCAACCATTTGCGCATTCTCTAGGAATTTGTCACTTGGTTTTTTACCGCTAATAATTTCATATAATAAAAACATCACGTGTCCACCATCAAGTGCCGGAATAGGCAATAAGTTCATTACACCAAGCATTATCGATAACAAAGCGGTGATGTTCCAGAAAACTTCCCAGCTCCATGTTTTAGGGAAAATGTCAAATATTGCTTTAAAACCACCTACTTGTTTGTATGCACCAGTACTTGGACTGAAAATCATTTTCAATTGTTTTCCATATCCTACTAATTGATCTTTTCCTCTTGTAATCCCAACCGGAATAGATTCTAAGAAACCAAATTCCTGTTTGCTTACTTTGTAATAGCCCAGTTTTTCTAACGATTCCATTCCTAAACGACCGATACCAATTCCTAATTTTCCATCATTAGTGACCATAACTGGGACTTTTATTTCTTTCTCGTCTCTTAAAATAGTTGCCTCAATCGTTTTGTTTTTGTTGCTTTCCAGAACCGCTTTAGCTTGGTCAAAATATTTTGTTGGTTGCCCGTTAAGCGCTATTATAATGTCTTTTGGTTGCAAGGCAGTATTTTTAGAGTCAGGGGCAACAGCTCCCACTACATATGGCATTCTTATATCCAGCAACACACTTTTTTCTTGTTGTGACAATTGATCCACAAAATCATTTGGCATTTTGATGGCTTGTTCTGCTCCATTTCTTACAATAAGCACTTCTTTTGCCATGATAACTTTCATCGTAAGATCATTATCAAATTTGACAATTTTTTCACCATCAACAGAAACTATCTGATCTCCAGTTTGGAAACCCACTTTTTGCATCGCCTTGTTTTCTACTAGCAAGCCATCTTTTAAATCTTCATTAGCAATATAAGTATCGCCATAAGCAAATGCCATTCCGATATAAATGATAAACGCCAAAATAAAATTCACCGTAACTCCACCCAGCATAATAATCAAACGTTGCCAAGCCGGTTTAGAACGAAATTCCCATGGTTGCGGAGGCAAAGCCATTTGTTCTTTGTCCATACTTTCGTCAATCATTCCGGAAATTTTCACATAACCGCCCAAAGGCAACCAGCCAATACCATATTCGGTTTCGCCAATTTTCTTTTTGATAAGGGAATATTTAACATCAAAAAATAAGTAGAATTTTTCGACTCTGGTTTTAAACAGTTTTGCAGGAATGAAATGTCCTAATTCGTGAAGTATAATCAGTAATGATAAGCTCAATAAAAATTGAGAAAGCTTGATAACTATGTCCATTTATTTGTCATTGCGAGGAACGAAGCAATCTAATCCTCTTATTAATTTAATTTTATAACTCACAAAAGTAAGGTTTTCTATTTGTTTATTTTACAATAATTGTTCCATACCATTTTAAAAGTTTGTTAATTAATAGAAATTCAATTCTTACTTTGGTCTGTGAATCTTAACTTTACTTTTTTGAAATGAGTATTTCTTGTTTCTTTCACTTTTAAAATAAAGATATGTCTTCAAAATTATTTTCTCCTCTCACAATAAAAAGCATCACGCTAAAAAATAGAATTGCTATTTCACCAATGTGCCAATATTCAGCACAAGATGGCTTTGCCAATGATTGGCATCTCGTACATCTGGGAAGTCGTGCCAGTGGTGGTGCAGGATTAATCATTCAGGAAGCGACTTCAGTTTCTCCCGAAGGCCGAATTTCTCCCGAGGATTTGGGACTTTGGAAAGACGAGCAAATTGAAAAAATGGAGCAGATTAATCAATTTATAATCAGTCAGAAATCGGTTCCCGGAATCCAATTGGCTCATGCCGGAAGAAAAGCAAGTGCCGCATCACCCTGGAACGGAGGCCGAAAACTAGATGCAACACAAGGCGGTTGGGATACAGTGGCACCAAGTGCAGTTGCGTATCATCATACTGAAAACGCTCCTGTTGCATTAGACGAAGCTGGAATTCAAAAAGTAATTTCCGACTTTAAATCAGCTACAAAAAGAGCGGTTCAAGCAGGTTTTCAGATAATGGAAATTCATGCCGCACACGGGTATTTGTTGCATCAGTTTCTTTCGCCATTATCCAATTTTAGAACCGACGAATATGGTGGAAGTTTCGAAAACCGAATCCGTTTAACACTCGAAGTCGTGGATGCAGTTCAATCAGAATGGCCGGAAAACCTGCCTTTATTCGTTAGAATTTCTGCTACAGACTGGGCAGAAGGCGGATGGAATGCCGAAGAATCTGTACAGCTTTCGAAAATACTAAAAGAAAAAGGAGTGGATTTAATCGATGTTTCTTCGGGAGGATTAGTGTCACATCAACAAATTCCTTTGGGACCAAATTACCAAGTTCCTTTTGCGGACCAAATTAAAAATGAAACTGGAATTCTGACTGGCGCCGTAGGTTTAATTACTGATGCCACTCAAGCCGAGGAGATTGTCGCTACAGGAAAGGCTGATTTAGTGTTGTTTGCCAGAGAATCCCTTAGAAATCCGAATCTTGGATTGACATTTGCCCATGATTTAAATGCGGAAATTGAATGGCCAAAACAATACGAAAGAGCTAAAAAATAGATTTTGATTTTGAAACATATAAGTCATATAAGTTTTCTTATTTGTTTAAATTTTGAAACATATAAGTCATGTAAGTTTTACTTTTAAAAATTATAAAACAACTATATAAAAATATTTCAATTCTTATATGACCTTATATGACTTATATGTTAAAAAAATAGGTTTCGGTCTCTATTTTTGAAAGAAAAGAAATGACAAAAAGTTGACTACTTGTTTAATTTTTAAAAACTTACATGACTTATATGTTTAAAAAAACAAGTATGATTCTCTTTTTTTGAAAGAAAATAAATGACAAAAACTTCACTACTTATTTAATTTTTAAAAACTTATGTGGCTTATATGTTTAAAAAACACACGCCAATAATTTGAAAAATAATACCATGCAAAAAATAAAAACAGCTTTGCTTTCCTACGGCATGTCCGGGAAAGTATTTCATGCTCCTTTTTTAAACTTTCACCCCGGATTTGAACTCCTTGGTTCTTGGGAGCGAAGTAAAAAATTAATCCACCAAGATTTTCCTTCGGTAAAAAGTTATGCCAGCATGGAAGAGTTGTTGGAAGATGATGTAGATTTAGTTATCGTAAATACGCCGGTGGAAACGCATTATGAATATGCAAAACAAGTCCTTTTGGCCGGAAAACACGCTATTGTCGAAAAAGCTTTTACCACAACGGTTGCCCAATCGCAGGAATTAGCGGTTATCGCCAAAGAAAAAGGATTGAAATTGGCCGTTTTCCAAAACAGAAGGTGGGACAGCGATTTCAAAACTGTCCAAAAAATTATTTCGGAGAAAGTATTGGGTGACATCGTGGAAGCCGAATTCCATTTCGACCGCTACAATCCTATTTTAAGTCCGAAACAACACAAAGAAACGGTCAATTCCGGTGCTGGAATTCTAAAGGATTTAGGACCGCATTTAATAGATCAAGCCTTGTGTTTATTTGGTTTGCCACAATCCGTTTTTGCGGATATTCGCATCACACGGGAACTTTCTTTGGTGGATGATTACATTGATGTTTTACTGTATTATTCCAATTTCCGTGTCCGACTCAAAGCTGGATTTTTTGTTCGGGAAGCGATTCCAGCCTTTGTTATTCATGGTAAGAAAGGTTCGTTCCTGAAACCGCGGGGTGATGTTCAGGAGGACGAATTGAAATTAGGAAATAAACCAAATTTAGAAACGTGGGGAACAGAATCCATCGAAAAACGAGGGTTATTGCATACTGAAATTAATGGCGAAATTATTCAAGAAATTGTTCCTACACTTCAAGGGAATTATTATGATTTTTTTGATGGTGTATATCAATCGATTACTAATGACGCAACTGAGCCTGTGACAGCACAAGATGGCGTTCATGTGATGCAAATTATTGAAGCGGCAATCCAAAGCAGCGCGCAGAAAAAAGTAATTGACCTATAAAATCTACCGCAAATTCGCGGTAACCACCTTAAATAAATAAAGCTATGCTTTGTCAAAATAGAAATTTAGCCACAGATTCACAGATTTTAACCATTATGAAATCAGTGAATCAGTGGCCTTTTTATTTAAAAACCAATTGTTAGGACTATAAAATCTACCGCGAATTTGCTAATTTTTAAAAAGGTATAGAAATTAGCGAATTTGCACTAATTACTTTTTATAAACAATAACGTTGTATTTTTCCCTAAATGTGTTGTTTTGACACAACCAATGATTGCTTTTTGTAATTTTGACTCCTTAAATACTAAAATAAATCACTTTGATAGATTTAAACTTTTTAGGAAGGTCAAAAACGAAAGCCAAACTCAAGAAAACATACACTGAAGCCAAGGTTTCTTATTTAAACCGAATTCGTTGGGCAGTTTCTATGTTCTACTTTGGGATGGGTTTGTGTTTTGCCACATGGGCCAGCCGAATCCCGGATATCAAAACGACTTTGAACCTCAGCGAAGGCGATTTAGGAAGTATTTTATTCGCTTTGCCATTAGGACAACTAGTAGTAATGCCTTTTTCTGGAAAATTGGTCACTCGTTTTGGAAGCCACAGAATCTTGATATTCGCCCTTTCATTATATGTTTTTAGCATGACAAATTTAGGTTTGGCTGTTGCGGCTTGGCAATTGTCGTTGGGATTATTCGTATTTGGAATGTTTGGAAATCTATCTAATATCGCCGTGAACACACAGGGCGTTTACACCGAAGTACTGTTCAAAAAAACCATCATGTCCTCCTTTCACGGGATGTGGAGTTTTGCCGGATTCATGGGAGCATTAGTAGGATTAGGAATGTTGGCTTTTGAATTAACGCCTTACATTCACTTTCTCATTGTGGCCGGAATCGTATTTTTGATGATGGTTTTCAATTATAAATTTTTAATAAAAGCTAAAGAAACGATCCAACCCAAGAAGAAAAAATTATTCTCAAAACCGGACAGTGCTTTGATTTGGTTGGGAATAATCGGATTTTGTTGCATGGCCAGCGAAGGCGTCATGTTCGACTGGAGCGGTGTTTATTTCAAAGATGTCATCAAAGCACCAGGACCGTTAGTGATTTTGGGGTACACTTCTTTTATGATTATGATGGCCGGCGGACGTTTCTTAGGAGACGGCCTGATTGGTAAATTTGGTCGAAAAACCGTCTTGCAAATCAGTGGCATCATGATATCAGCCGGACTTTTCACAGCAGTATTCTTCCCATTTGTCATTCCCGCAACCATCGCATTTATGTTCGTAGGTTTGGGAGTTTCCACCATAGTTCCTACCGTTTACAGTGTGGCCGGAAAAACACCAAATGTGTCACCCAGCGTAGCGTTGACAACCGTTTCCAGCGTCAGTTTTCTGGGTTTTCTTATGGGTCCGCCAATTATAGGTTACATAGCGGAGCTGTCGAGCCTCAGATTTTCATTCGCATTTATCGGCGTTTTTGGGATTCTAATCGCCATAATGGTGTCCCGAATCAAAGCAATAGAATAACTATAAATTTTTAGGAGCACGACATTTCGTTTCCATAAAAACAAACTCTCCCGCTGTTCGCAGTATCAACGCCCAAAAGCGTGGGATACTTGCTGCCATCGGGGCTACTGAATTCGTTCCGATTATCGAAGAACTTCCCCCAAAAATGGATGCAATAAAAATATTTTCACTGAAAATCAATATGTTAGTATTTTTTTTATACATTTAACATTATAATTCTTTCATAGATTATTTTAATTTGATTCTGCATGCAAAATACCACTTAATCAGCAGTATCTTATTTAAGGTTTATACCACTTTTTCCAAAATTCATTTTTAATTATTTAACGTTATCCCATTTCGGATGACGTTTTCAATGTTTTTAGTTCAACCGTTGCAATTCATTGTAACGGTTGAACTTATTATTGTAATTCCCGCTTTTATACTGTAACCTCATCATCTGAATTTATGAATAAATTTTACGTTGCGTTCTTCTTTATGGTTCATATTGGATGTAGTATTGCACAAAACAGTACGGGTTTTTTTGGAAAAATCGTGGATTCCAAAACCCAAAATCCATTAGGTTTTGTCGTCGTCAGTGTTCAAAATACGACTTTAATGCAACTCACTAAAGACGATGGTAATTTCAGTTTTGATTCCGTTCCCACAGGAAATATATTGCTTCTCGTGCACAGTCAGGGTTTTAAAGATGGCTTGTATCCGGTCGAAATTACTGAAGGACAAATGCTGGATTTGGGAACCATAACTTTAGAAGAAGATCAATCCTCAGAACAACAAAACAGTATCATCACACTTATAGAAAGCGATTTTGGCGAGGACAACAGTAGTTCCGAAAGTACTTCCGGACTCCTCCAATCCTCCCGGGATGCTTTTCTGCAAGCCGCTGCGTTCAACTGGGGACAAGCTCGTTTTAGAGTTCGCGGATTAGACAGCGAACATTCCACGATGATGATTAATGGCGTTTCCATGAATAAAATTTATGATGGAAGACCGCAATGGGGAGAATGGGGCGGATTGAATGACGCGCTCCGCAATCAGGAATTTACGCTGGGAACCGCGCCTTCAGATTATACGTTTGGCGGGATTTTAGGAACACAAGAAATTAACACACGGGCTTCCATTTACAGACCCGGTTCCCGAATCTCCTTTTCATCAACAAATACTAATTACAGTTGGCGTACCATGGCAACCCATGCTTCCGGCATGAATTCCCGCGGTTGGGCTTTTGTAGTTTCGGCAGGAAAGCGCTGGGCGCAAGAAGGGTATTTCGAAGGGACAAGTTATGATGCGAATTCCTTTTTTATAAGCCTCGAAAAAAAGTTAAGCGAGAAGCATTCGTTGAATCTTACGGCACTGTACACGCCGAATTCCAGAGCCAAAAATTCGCCAAATACTGCTGAAGTAACGCAGCTGACAAACGTAAAATACAATTCGTATTGGGGTTTTCAAGACGGTGAAAAGAGAAATGCCCGTATGAAAACCATTGAAGAACCCACGATAATGCTGAATCATTATTTTAAAATTAGTGATAAAACCAATCTGAATTCTAGTGTGATGTATCAATTTGGAAAAATTGCCAACAGCAACATCGATTATCAAAACGCCAATAGTCCGGACCCAACTTATTATAGAAAGATGCCCAGCTATTACAGCTCGCTTTATGCACCGGATAACGGAGAATTTTCAGGAGCATTTACTCCGGATTATGAAAATGCAGAGAAAAGCAAAGTGGCATTTTTAGCAAATCCTCAAATTGATTGGGCGGCATTGTACCAAGCCAATCAAAATCCAATTTTGGATGCTAATGGAACAATTACGGGCTACGAACCCACAAAAAGCAAGTATGTTTTATATGAAGATCAAGTGGAAGATGAAACGGCGGTTGCCACAACAAATGTGAGTGCGCAGCTGTCAGAAAATATTTTTTTGAATGCCGGAGCGTCTTTCAAAAAACTAAAATCGCATAACTCACAAAAATTGTTGGACTTGCTTGGCGGTTCTTATTTTGAAGATATTGATGCTTTTTACAGCGGGAATCAATCGCAATCTGATTTGAATAATCCAGACCGTCAAGTAGTCGTTGGTGATACATACGGATACAACTATAATTATTTTGCCAATACATTAGAAGCATTTACCCAATTTAAGTTCACGTATAGCAAAGTGGATTTCTATCTGGCACAAAATTTTTCCAGAGCAGATTATCAACGGGAAGGTTTGTACAAAAATGGAATTTACGAAACCAATTCCTTCGGTAAAAGTGAAAAAGTTGCGTTTGAAAACTTTGGCTTCAAAGCCGGATTCAATTTGAAAATTTCCGGCAAACAGTTAGTCACTTTCAATGCGGCGCATTTGACCAAAGCGCCTTCTTTGAAAAATACTTTTGCGAATTCCCGATTAAATAATGCAATTGTAAACGGACTCGAAAGCGAGAACATCAGCAGTTTGGACGCCAGTTATGTCTACCGTTCACCAAAACTGAAAGCCAGATTGACGGCTTATTATTCCCTGATTAAAAATGCGACTCAAATTTCCTTCTTTTATGCCGAAGGAATTTTTGATGATGGCGCAGGATATTTAAACACCGATGCTTTTGTGAGCCAAACATTAACGCAATTGAACAAGAAGAATTTGGGTGCAGAATTTAGTTTGGAATACCAATTAAGCCAAACTTTTAAAACGACTTTTTCAGCGGCTTTTGGTGAATATACGTATGACAGTAATCCACAGGTGACATTGACAAACGATGCCGAAGCAACTCCAGAAAATACCAGTCCGGTTTTTGATTTTGGAACGGCTTCCCTCAAAAATTACAAGCAATCGGGAATGCCACAACGTGCCTATTCGGTAGGAATTGAGTATCGAGATCCAAAATATTGGTGGATTAGTGCCAATGTAAATTACCTCACTAACAGTTATATTGATATTTCACCCATTTCCAGAACCGAAATTTTTTATAAAAATCCAGCAAGCGGTTTTAATTTTCCAGAAGCAACAGAAGAACGCGCCGCGGCACTTATAAAACAAGAAAAATTTGATCCAACGATGCTGCTCAACCTCGTGGGTGGAAAATCATGGCGAATTTATGGTAAGAATTTCGGGATTTTTGCCAGCATCAATAACGTGCTTGATGTTACCTATAAAACGGGTGGTTACGAACAAGCCCGAAACGCAAATTTCAGACAAATTAATCAGGATGTTTCCAGCGGTACGCCTTCTTTTGGACCAAAATATTTCTACGGATACGGAAGAACGTATTTCGTAAATCTTTATATCAATCTATAAATTAAAGCATATGAAATCAACATTTTACAAATCGGTTCTATTTTTACTGTTGACAATTACATTTGGCAGTTGTGTGACAGATGAAGTTGTGGCTCCAAAACTAGTTTGTACACAGCTGGATTTGGTGACAAACAAATCAGTTAGCGAAGTTCATGCGGTTGCTAATGCCATTGTAACACAATACAAATACGATGATATCATCGAGGCGTATGTAGTCTCCAGCGATGAATCAGGGAATTTTTTCAAGTCGATTTCCTTTCAGACTTTGGCAACAGCCACAACGCCAGCCATAGGATTTAGCGTTCCAGTGGATGCTACAAACCTTTATATAGATTACAGGTTGGGCAATAAGGTGTACATCAAGTTGAAAGATCAATACACGGATATTTCGTTTGGTGGAATGCGTATCGGAAGCATTTTTGTGAATTCCTATAATGAAGGCGGAGTAGGGCGGCTTTCGCAAAATGAGTATAAAAATGTACTGAATGCGTCTTGTACGAATGTAAAAGAGGAGGTTTTGGTTCGCTCGTTAACCATGTCGGAATTGCTGAATGATTCCAATTTGAATACATTGGTAGAATTGTCCGATGTTCAGTTTTCAGCCTTGGCAGTTGGGCGCCATTATTTTGAGGAAACCAATAATGTGGGTGGCGCGACGAATTGGGGATTGGTTGACAAATTAGGCAATCAAGTGTATTTTAGAACGAGTAGTTTTTCTGATTTTGCTACCAAAGTTGTTCCTGATGGAAGCGGAAAAGTAAGAGGGATTTTGACGAAATATGGAAGTGATTACCAATTATTGCCGCGTTCCGAAAAAGATGTGGTGATGACAGGACCACGCGCAGTTCCTTTTTTCTCCCAAGATTTTGAAAAAGTTGTCGACAAGTCGAATTTGAGTCTTCCAGGTTGGGCAAATATGGTTCAAAAAGGAACACTTTTCTGGAAAGGCACGGTGTATTCCGGAAACGGTTATGCCGAGTTTGCCATTAGTGGAACCAAAGTTGTTTCGAATGTTGCTTGGTTGATTTCACCAAAAATTGACATGGATGTTCATACGAAAGAAGTCCTGACTTTTAGAAGTGCTCAGCATCATTTAGATGTCGATTCCCCTTTAAATTCTCTGGAAGTCTATGTATCCACAAATTTTGACGGGTTGAATTTTGCTACTGCTACTTGGACTCCGTTGGTAGTCAATTTGCCTAAACAAGCCACGCCTTGGTATCAATTTGTGGGAAGTGGCGCCGTAGATTTATCCTCGTATAAAGGTAAAATTAATATTGCTTTTAAATATACTGGTTCCGGGAAAAATCTGGCTTTGGATGGCGCTTTTCAAGTAGATGATGTTCAGGTTTTTGGTGATTAATGATTTTTATAAAAGGTTTTACTTGAATTGCTATATTTGCAGCCTTAACCTTTAAATTAAATTATGAAATCTACCTTATTAGCCCTAATTTCTTTATTATTTGTTTCTTGTTTATCGGATAACGAACCATCAAAACCTGTTGATTACACGGTTCAAAACGAAAAAGAAATCGTGGATTACATTGCCAAAAATAAATTGACTGCCACAAAAACTGATTCAGGTTTGTATTATGTTATTAATGAAGCGGGAACTGGCGCTCAACCAACAGCTTCATCGAATGTAACAGTGGCGTACAAAGGATATTTTACGAATGGAAATGTTTTTGATCAAAGCAATGCTGCAGGAATTTCATTTGGTTTGAACCAAGTGATAAAAGGATGGACAGAAGGGATTCCTTATTTTAAAGAAGGTGGAAACGGAGTTCTTTTAATTCCTTCTCATTTGGGTTACGGCAATGGTAGCGGACCGATTCCAGCGGGCTCTGTTCTTATTTTTGATGTCAAACTGATTAAAGTAAATTAGTTCTACGCTATTATAAAATCAAAAAAGGCTGTCTATTTGGACAGCCTTTTTTAGTTATTTACTTTTTGATTTCAACGATGCTTATCGCATAACCTCCACCTGGAGCACTGAGTTGTGCCAGTTTAGATTTGTTGGTTACTTTCATTTTACGAATCGTATACGCTTGCGGATTGGTTTTATAATGCGCATCTTTTGCATCAGCATAAATCGTTGCCTCATATTTTTTTCCTTTTTCCAAGAAATCAAATTTGATTGTTGAGGTACGTGAAGTATCGCCATTTACATTACCGATAAACCAGTTGTTCGTCACTTTTGCTTTACGCGCAACGGTAACATATTGACCCGGTTCAGCTTCCAGGTATTTACTGTCAGACCAATCTATTGCTACATCTTTGATAAACTGGAAAGCATCTGGAAAGCGATCATAATTATCCGGAGTATCAGCTGCCATTTGCAACGGGCTGTACATCGTTACATACAAAGCCAATTGATTTGCAATCGTACTGTTTACATGGGAATTGTTGTCCTTATTCATTTTACTCAAATCCATTTCAAAAATTCCAGGAGTATAATCCATTGGTCCACCCACTAAACGGGTAAAAGGTAACACCGTCACATGATTTGGTTTAGAACCTCCAAACGATTGATATTCTGTTCCTCTTGCCGCTTCGTTACCTATTAAGTTAGGATATGTTCTTGCAATTCCTGTTGGTCGAACTGCCTCGTGCGCGTTCACCATAATTTTATAATCAGCAGCTTTTTCTATTGCGAATTGATAATGGTTATTCATAAATTGGTTGTAATGATTTCCGCCATTTTCAATGATAGAACCTACATAACCACTTTTTACAGCATCATATCCATTGTCTTTCATAAACTGATATGCTTTATCCATGTGACGCTCGTAGTTACGTACCGAACCCGAAGTTTCATGGTGCATCATCATTTTTACACCTTTTGATTTTGCATATTCATGCAATCCTTTGACATCAAAATCCGGATACGGAGTCAGAAAATCAAAAACATAATCTTTAGAATGACCAAACCAATCTTCCCAACCTTCATTCCAGCCTTCGACTAAAACCGCATCAAAACCATGTTTAGCTGCAAAATCAATGTATTTTTTTACATTGGCGTTATTGGCACCGTGTTTTCCATTTGGTTTTGCTTTTGAAAAATCAGTAACGCCAAGTTGTACCGTAGGAAATTCATCCGTATACGCCCAAGAACTTTTTCCAGTAATCATTTCCCACCAAACACCCACATATTTAACGGGTTTTATCCATGACGTATCGTCAATTTTGTTAGGATCGTTCAAGTTCAATGTCATTTTTGAAGCTAAAATTTCTCTGGCATCATCACTAACAATTATAGTACGCCAAGGCGAATAATTTGGAGCCTGCATATATCCTTTGTCTCCTTTTGCATCTGGTGTCAACCAAGATTCGAAAACCATGGTTGCATCATCCAGATTCAAATGCATGCATGAATAATCGATTAATGCTGCTTCGTGTAAATTGATATACAATCCATCCGCTGTTTTTAGCATTAGCGAAGTTTGAACTCCTGTCAAAGAAAAAGAAGTTTGGGATACATTTGCCGTTTTTGCTTTTTCAGACAATCCTCTGATTTCAGATAATTTTGAAGTTGTATAATCGTATTCTTGGGTATCGTAATCCCCAGGAATCCAAAACGCGGTATGATCGCCTGTCATGGCAAACTGTGTTCTTTCTTCTTTGATTACAAAATAAGTAAGGTTTTTTTGCGAAGGGAATTCATAACGAAATCCTAGACCATCGTCAAACAAACGGAACCGAATAACGATTTGTCTGTCGGTTTCTTTTTGATTTAAGGTTACTGCCAATTCGTTATAATGATTGCGAATTGAGGCTACTTCTCCCCAAACAGGTTTCCAGTTTTCATCAAAAGTTGTCGCTTTTGAGTCAACAACAGTGAAATCATTTAACAACGATTTTTTATCATTTTTTAACTCAAGACCCAATTTACTTGGTTTTACAACGGCTTTATTTTTGTAATTTAAACTGTAACTTGGAGTTCCGTCATTTTGTAAGGAGAACTCCATTACAAATTTTCCGTTTGGTGATTTTAACTGCTGCGATTGTGCAGGGTTAAAAAACGTGAGCCAAATTAGGGCTGTGAAAAGAAATTGCTTCATTTTTAAATAGAATTTGATAAATTAATTTTTCAGGTTTGGTAATAGATTGTGATTTTCACGAAATCGATTTATTGAAAAATCCATAGTTTTCCAAATTTCGAAAAGGTAAAAGTAAACGCTTTACACACTACATTTTTTTGTCATCATAAAAAAGTAGATTGTGTTTCTCTTTTTTAAATGCAAGATACTGAATAACTGTTTATTATGTAAATTTCGTATTTAAAAAAAGTGGTGTATTTATAATAAAAATAAGGTTCCCAAGATTGATTTAATCCTAAAGACCTCCTTGAAAAACAGCATTTTTCTATTTTAGATTGGTTCCAATCCGCATTACGTTAGCTTCAAAATCTTCTCGTGGACCCGCAGCTTTGTTTTTGAGTTGCGAACGGTAATTGTAAATCGTGGATACCGAATACCGGAGAAAAGTCGAGATTTTTGCGCTGTCCTTGATGCCCAAACGTATGAGTGCAAAAATCCGTAGTTCCGTATTCAGCAGTTCGCCTTCTTTCAATTGGATCGCTTCGTCATCAATCAACAAAGCGCTGAATTCCGGTATGAAGTTGGGAAAGAGTTGCAGGAACGTCTTGTCGAAATTCGTGAGAAATGTTGCGAGTTCATTTTCGACAAATTGTTTTGATTTTACAGCACTAATCAGGTCATTCATTTTTCCCGTTGTTGCCATAACATTCAATTTTCGGCGGTATTCGTCTAATTTACCAATGTAATCTGAACACTGATCCATGTAACGGCCAATGTATATTTCTTTCAAAAGATTGGCTTCAGTCAGTGTATAATTGGTTTCATTCAACTTCTCATTAAAACTGTTTAGTTCAGTATTTAACTCCGAAAGCTTGCTGTTGGCCAAACTTAAATCCTGCTTTGCTTTAGACAATTTTTTCATTTGCTTAAAAAGTAAAAAAAGCACCGCCAACAGGAATACGGATAAAATACTGGCACTTATTAGAAACAGCACCAACTGGAATCGATTGGTTTCATTTTGTTTTTGATACGCCTCGTTGATAATGGGCAGCATCTTCGAAATTTCATAGGTTCGTAATCGCGCATTACAAAAAAGAGCATCTTCAAGCGAGCGTTTTATGTATTTGTAAGCGCGATCAATATCCCCGTTTTCATACATTAGAAAAGCCAACGAACGCAACGAAATGTATTCTTTCTTGGCCAATTGCAAATCGGAAATGGCCGAAATGGTCAACCATTTTTTTTCTTGATTAAAGTCTTTTTTTTGGCGATACGCCTGCGAAATAATGTAGGCAATAACCGCTCGATCATCACTGTTGTGAGCAATTTTGGGGAAATAGTTCATCAATAAAGCCAGTGTTTCCTTGTGTTTTCCGGCGTCAAGAAGCGTACTGGATTTCGCCATAATATAGGCGCTTGATTGCGGTTTGTAATAATTTAAAGAAGAATCACGGTACTTTTTTGTTAAAACAATATACTTCTCTTTTTCCTGAAGCGAAGCCGCATAATCGGACATGTAGCCATAAACGACACTATTTACGGTGAAATAATAACCTTTTAGTTCGGGTGAAGTAGTGATGTTGATTTGATTAAGAATATCGGTTGCCTCCTTGTACATTCCTAATGTTCCCATGATGGAAGCTAGATTTAATCGGGCATGATTTAGCTTTTGAATGTCATTTAGTTTTTCGGCTATTTGAAAACTCTTTCGAGCGTAAATCAACGCGGAATCGGATTGATACGATTTATATTCCGCATACAACTTTCCGTAAACATCATATTTTTGAATATCGGACGAAGTAGAAAGCAACAGTTCTTTGAGTTTGTTGATTTGAATCTCTTTTTTGTCCGAATACAATTGGTAATCAGCAACCGTTTGATCCAATTCCTGCAATAATTGTTCAGAATTATTTTGGGCAAAAAGAAAAATAGGAGCCAAGAATGCAATAAGTACTGTCAAAAAGCGATTCATTCAAATGGTATTAAATTGCTGTAAAAATAATTAAAAATCCAATGGAACTTCAAAAGTAAGGTTTGCAAAAGCAAGAGTTTTTAAAATAACCGCAAATTCGCTAATTTCTTTTCGATAAACTTTTAGCCACTAATTATCCGAATATTGACTAATTTTTTTAAAAGTAAAGATTAAATCATGGAAAAATCTTTCTTCAGTCTAATTTTTGGGTCGACCAAAATACTATCATTATTCACACGTTATGATTTTTTTATAAACCCAGAACTCAATAAGTCCCTTACAAATCATTAAATTTGTAACTTATTCAAAAATATGTTAGAAAAAGAAGTAATAAATTTCGAAAAAACGGCTATCGTTGGTATTGTGACTCAAAACCAAAGTGAAGAGAAACTAAACGAATATCTTGACGAATTGGAGTTTTTGACTTTTACCGCAGGAGGCCAAGTGGTGAAACGTTTTTCGCAAAAAATGGAACGTCCTAATCCTAAGACTTTTGTAGGAACTGGAAAAATTGAAGAGATTCATCATTTTGTAAAAGAAAATGATATCTCGACTTTGGTATTTGATGATGAATTATCGCCTTCACAGCAAAAAAATATATCTAAAATCATTACAGAATGTAAAATTCTGGATAGAACGCACCTTATCCTGGATATTTTTGCGCAACGTGCTGAAACTTCGTATGCAAGAACGCAGGTAGAATTAGCACAATGTATCTATATGTTGCCTCGATTATCGGGATTGTGGACACACCTTGAGCGCCAAAAAGGGGGAATTGGAATGCGTGGACCTGGAGAAACAGAGATTGAAACCGACAGACGTATTGTACGGGATAGAATCGCTTTATTGAAAGATAAAATTAAAGCAATCGACAAACAAATGGGAACGCAAAGAGGCAATCGCGGTTCCATGGTACGCGTGGCTTTGGTTGGGTATACTAATGTGGGAAAATCGACTTTGATGAATGCCGTAGGGAAAAGTGATGTTTTTGTAGAGAACAAACTTTTTGCAACATTGGACACCACCGTTCGAAAAGTAGTTATCAAGAACCTGCCTTTCCTGCTTTCGGATACCGTAGGATTTATCAGGAAATTGCCAACACAACTGGTTGATTCTTTCAAAAGTACACTGGATGAGGTTCGTGAAGCGGATTTGTTATTGCACGTAGTTGATATTTCGCATCCGGAATTTGAAGATCATATTGCATCCGTAAACCAAACGTTATTGGATATCAAGGCAAATGACAAACCCGTTATTATGGTTTTCAACAAAATCGACGCCTACAAGCATTTGACTATTGATGAAGATGATTTAATGACCGAAAAAACGCCAAGACATTACACGCTGGAAGAATGGAAAGCAACTTGGATGAGTCGAGTAGGAGAGCAAAATGCGTTGTTCATTTCGGCTACCGAAAAAGAAAATTTCGAGGAATTCAGAGAACGTGTTTACGAAGCCGTAAGACAAATTCACATCACCCGTTTTCCGTACAATAAGTTTTTATATCCGGATTATAAAGACGCGGTGGAAAAAGAAGACAAAGACGAAGAAGAAAACGAATAATTTTCAATTTATAGAATACACAGCTGTCAGTTCGAGCGTAGTCGAGCACAGCGCTAGTGCAGCAACAGAATCCCTTTTGATATTTTCAAGAGGGATTTTTTTTGGGCATGTCCCAGCTTCCTCTGCGTTACAGCTGCGTCAGGCTGTTCGCTATAATCTCCCGAAGAAAAATCGGGAGGATTTCCGCTGCCATCCTTCATGCGGTTTAGCGATAACGATAATTTACAAATAAAAAGTCCATTTGATGATTTGTAAGATAATTATTAAAGTGTATATTTGAAAGTGATACGCTATGCAGTAGCGCCTATCCACCCAAAATGAGATGTATATGCGCTATTTTGTAGCGGGTATATACTAGTTGTGCACAAGTTTAAAACAGAACTTACGAATTGAAAAAAATCGTTTACTTATTAATCCTTTTCACATTTAATAATTGTATTCAAATGACGGAAATTGACAAAGCTTTACTGATTGAAGACGAAACCGAATCGATAATTAAAATTCAAGAAATACTTTGGAAAAAAACACAACTGTACGAAGATTTTGAAAACCTAAATGAAGCCGAAAAGACATTTCTTTACGTTGAAATTTTGGAAGCCGAAATAAATAACGGAGGTTTTGACCAATATTTCTATAATTCAAGTGGAGATTATGCAAATGAAACGTTAGAATCTCTAAAAAAAATTGGAGCGTATAAAACTGCTAAATTAGTTGAAGAAGCAATTAGCTATTTTCCTGAAACTCCAATCCCTAAAGACAATAATAAAAGGCGTAAACTATTAGAAAATATTGATACAAAAACTTCCGAAAAATGGAATGAACTTGACGATAAATTTTATCTCTATGAAGAAAACATTGGAGGCTTAGCATTGGAATATGTTAGAAAAAACAAAGCTGAATTTAAATAAAACCAGTGCACAACAGCTGTTTTGAGCTAGCTGGACTTTAGTGGAATTATCGTTTCGCATCAAGTTTTCGTTAAGCAGAAAATTGAGCGGTTACGAACTTCCAGCCATCTCAAAGCAGCAAAACGTTAGCGGCTATAATTCCCGAAAAAAACAGAAAATGAATTGGTTTAAAAAAACTACCGAAAGAGAAATCAAAATTGGAGATTGGGTAAACTCATATTCGAAAGGAATATTTAGAGTTGAGAGAATTGTTCAAGAATATTATGACGAAAGTAATAGAACCATTTTGGGCGAAAATAAAATTGGAGATAAATTTAAAAATCGGACAATTATTTCTAAAAAATTTCTGAACTCAAAAATGAAAAAATCAATAAGTTATGAAAATTGTAGTGAATCTTGTATAACTTTTTTGAGTAAGGAAATAGAGATTGAGTTGAATCAAATAATAGAACAAAATCCAAAATTATTAATTGAATTTAATCAATATGCAATTCCTGAAATAATTGGAGTTTACAATTCGCAATTACAAATTGAAACTGCTGAAGAATTACAAAAAGTTACTGAATTACTAAAATTTATTGAAAATGGTAGAAGTTTTCTTGAAATAGAAAATGAAATGAAGAAATTAGACATTTTAAAATTAAAGCCAAAATATTTTGGAAATTACAATTTTCAACTGTTCAATTTTAATCACGAATATATTGAAAAAAAGCAAATTTGGAGAGAAGGAAAATTAACCAAAAAAGAAACCTAAATTATTACAGCCGCTAACAGCAGTTTGCAAAAATGGCGGGTTTTGGGCTTAATTTAAAGTTGGTTTTGTACTTGCAAAGTCAGTGAAAAACCGAAAGTTTAGGCTTCCTTAATCCGCCACTTCTGCAAGCTGCGAAACGTTACCACTCAGTTTTTCGGCGCACAGTTTTCGAAGGAAATATAGCAGAATCGAAGAATTCAAGAATTTAACAAAACAATACTTCTTATAAATGTATGATTTAGAATTTTACTTATATGGAATAATTCCAATGATAGTTGGGATTTTGATAATGTGGAAATCAATCCAGATTTCATCAAAAAGAAGAATGGTTGTAAGTTGGGTTATAACATTTATAATTGCTATTTCTTTTGCATTAGCAGAATATATGCTATTCTTAATAAGCTTTACAGAAGCATGGCCAACATATTTACCGCACATTTTGTTGGCTCTGAATTTAATATTGTTAGGTATTCAGTTGCTTCTAAAAAATAGAAAAGATTGAGGTTTGGCTTTCTAAAACATTATTGAAATTTATATCAAGAAACCCCACTAGCCCCCACTAGCGCTCGTTTGTCTTCGTTCTCTGGTGCTCGTTTGCAACGAGTACCTACTTAAATTAAGAAACAAATTATAGCGTTTGCAACGCGAATCGCTAAAACCGGAGTACCTTTAAATAACTATACGACTGTTTTATTGTAGCGTTTCTTAAAATCAATATTTGAAAAAAATGTCTGAGAATTACAAAGTTATCGATAGTACAGTGCCTACTTTTATTACTATAACAGTTGTAGACTGGGTAGATTTATTTGTACGACCTAATTATTGTACTATTTTAGATGAATCCTTAAATTATTGTATAAAGGAAAAAGGATTGAGTGTGCATGCTTATGTATATATGACTAGTCATATTCATTTAATTGTAACTGCATTTGATGGTGAATTACAAGGTGTTATTCGGGATTTTAAAAAATTTACATCTAAAAAACTGACAGAAGCGATAAAAGAATATCCTGAGAGTAGGCGGGAATGGCTGTTACGAAAATTTAGTTTCGAAGCTCAAAAATCAGGAAGAGCTAAAAATTATAAAGTATGGCAAGATGGTTTTCATCCCGTTATATTGGATACTTTGGAAAAAATAGAACAGCGTCTAAACTATATTCATTATAATCCTGTTGAAGCCGAAATTGTTTTTCATGAAAGAGATTATGTAAACAGTAGTTATAGAAATTATGAAGAAGACAATACTGTTTTTTGTAATGTAAATGTGGATCCTTTATGGTAATCTGTTTAGATTGGCCGCGTTGCAAACGCTTTATTTAGTTTACATAAGTAAGTAGGTACTCGTTGCAAACGAGCACCAGTGGAGATGTCCCAGCTTCCTCTGCGTTACAGCTGCGTCAGGATCCCGAGGCTTCGGGACGCTGCCATCTCCCGAAGAAAAATCGGGAGGATTTCCGCTGCCATCCTTCATGCTGAGTAACGATAACGATTATTTACAAATAAAAAGTCCATTTGATGATTTGTAAGATAATTATTAAAGTGTATATTTGAATGTAATACGCTATTTAGTAGCACTTATCCACCCAAAATAAGATGTATATGTAATATTTTGTAGCGGCTAAATATAAGTTATGCATCATTTTAAAGAACCTAAATAAATAATATGAGAATAACCTCAGGAAATTATGAAGTGTTTGACTCAGGAACTGTAATTAGTTTTGAACTAGAACCTGTAACATTTCATTTGGCAACAGATTTACAAATTAGATTAGCATTTCGAGACGATACGGAAAAAAAAGATGAGCATAAACTTGAATTTAACTCTGTATCCAATAATGAACTAGAAATAATCTTAGTTAATTTCAATAATCCGTTAGGTACTGGAAACACTGTCCCATTACAAGTTGGAACACTAAACAATAGATTGTTATACCTAAACTTTAGGGTCTATAATTTAAATATTAAGTCAAACAAAACTATTCACTATTGTTGGTATTTAGGAGAGGAGGTAAAAAATGGCTAATCAAATTAATCCCAATCTTCTTAAAGACAAAGTGCTTGCGAAACAAGTTATTGAAAACCAAAACGAACTTGACAAAATAAAAACTGAAAGAGGTTGGCTTGGAAATATATGGGGAAACTCAGAAAAAATACCTAATAATTTAGCAGCTCTATCTATAATTATTTTATTTGCAACAGGCATATATTATACTTATTGTGTTTTAGGTTTGCCATCAGAAAAAATATCACTATCTATTAAAGACTTTTGGGCAATAATAGCACCACTGATTACTTTATCTATTGGTTACTTGTTTGGCGACAAATCGAAGAAAAACGATGCATAACAGCCATTTTGACTAGCTGGAATTTAGTGGAATTATCGTCTCGCATCAAGTTTTCGTTAAGCCGAAAACTAAGCGTTTACGAATCCCACTAGCGCTCGTTTGTCCGCATTCTCTGGTGCTCGTTTGCAACGAGTACCTACTTAAATTAAGAAACAAATTATAGCGTTTGCAACGCGAATCGCTAAAACCGGAGTTTCTTTAAAGGAGTATATTACTGTTTTTTGTAATGTAAATGTCGAACCTTTATGGTAATCTGTTTATATTAGCCGCGTTGCAAACGCTTTATTTAGTTCACACAAGTAAGTAGGTACTCGTTGCAAACGAGCACCAGAGTACAGAGACATTACAGAACAAAAAAAAGACCTTTAGAAATTTCTAAAGGTCTTTTTTTATAAAAATGGATTTTCTTAAAAACCGTAATTAACACCTAATCCAAATACTTCTCTAACCTGAACGGCTTGAATCGAATTGTCATCATAAATGGCTTGTACCGCTACGTTAGCCGACAAGTATTTGTTGATTTTCATGGTGACATTCATTTGGTAATCAACATCAACGTTTTGAGGATTGTCTAAATAATTGGAATATAAATTCAGTCGGTTTTCTACAGATACATTTGTCATGACATTGAATTTATAGTATGCCGTAATACTGGCTCCAAACTCAAATCGAGTTGAATCCCCTTGCAATACTCCAAAAGAAGGACCAAATTCAGTAAAATGAGGATGAACAACAATCAGTTTTGCTGTCGCCGGAGAAAAATTGACACTCAAGTTATTACTTTTCTTCCACAGCATTCCTGGTCCTAACTGGAAATAAGCCGGAGAGAAAAAATGGGATATTTTATCGTCATTTTTGTCTAAACCTGTGTCCATTTGAGTCTTGAAATTAAAAAACATCGAATAGTACCATTGCCCTTTGGCTTTCTTTCCCCAAAGAGAATTCAGTTCCAGACGATCGTCTGTTTTTGCGGTTTTTTCGTCTCCTTTTATTTTGGTTAAACCGTACGCTAAAATAAATTTGTTATCCCAAACGATATCTTCTTTTTTATAATTGAAGTCATAATTCAGTCCAAAATTCCCCGCAATATTCGAAGTTCCACCACCCAGCCATTGCTTATTATAAGCCGATTGATTAAAAAGTAGTGAGATGTTTCCTTTTTTGGTCCAATACTTTATCGTGTCTGTTGCCGTTTCTTGTGCAGCAGCAGAAAGCATTGCAAAAAGAAACACTACAGAAAAAGCTATTTTTTTCATGTTTTTTATTTTAAATACACTGTGTACGTATTCCTAAACGTAAATATATTATCCCTTTTTAGGTGCTTTGTATAATGGAACGGCAGAACATGCTTCGCCATACATTATACTTCGTGCAAAAGGTTGCAAGTAATGCGCTGCTAATACATAAGCCCGCATCGGAACCGGTTTTCTGGAGCATCCTTTTATAATAACAGGCTTATTTTCATAAACCGAATAGTCAATTTTAGGCAACAATTCTTCATACAAAGAAGCATCTAAATCTTCCAAAGTTCCATTGATGATTTTCTTTGCAAATGGCGCTAATTGAATCGCCACCAAAATTGAAGCCCAAGCCGGAACAATAGCATCGGTGCTGCAATGAATGGCGACATATTGATCTTGGTATTGTGACCAATCGTGATTTTTCAACTCCTCTCTAAAGTCTTTTTCTTTCAATAAAAAACCTTCCAAAAGCCATTGCGAAATATCGATTTGCGTACGAATCCCTTTTGGATAATAATCTTCGAGATCGAAAACTTCCAAAACACTATTCGCAACTTTATTTATTATTTCATCTTCCATACCATTTTTTTATAGATAGCCTTCAGCCTGCAGTGTGAACAGTTGGGCATATAATTTTTTATTTTCCATTAACTCATTATGCGTTCCTGATTCTAAGATCTTACCTTCTTGTAAGACTAAAATACGGTCTGCCTGTCTCACAGTGCTAAATCTATGAGAGATTATTACACTGGTTTTATCTTTTATTAATCCTATAAATCGTTCAAAAACTTCGCTTTCAGCTTTGGCATCTAGTGCCGATGTGGGCTCGTCTAGAATCATAACCTCAGCGTTTTTCATGTAAGCCCGCGCCAACGCAATTTTTTGCCATTGTCCTCCGGATAGTTCCTGACCTTTGGCAAATCGTTTTCCTAGTTGTTGATCATAGCCATACTTTAATTCAGAGACAACTTCGTTGGCCAAACTCAATTCAGCCGCTTTTTGTATTCGTTCGTAATCATTAATTTCATCAATTTTGCCAATGGCGATATTTTCTTTCACTGAAAATTCATACTTGAAAAAATCCTGAAAAAGGACTCCAAAATATTCCTGGTAATTGGCCTTATTATATCGATTTATGTTGATGCCATCAAGCAAAATTTCACCCGATGTTGGCTCGTAAAACCGAAGCAGTAATTTAGTAAGTGTTGTTTTTCCAGCACCATTCTGCCCAACGAATGCTATTTTTTCTCCAGCTTTTATAACAAAACTAATGTCTTTTACTATTTGATTATCAGATTCCGGATAAGCAAAATAGACGTTTTTAAATTCAAATCCGATTTTGATTTTTTCTGGCAACGGAACCTCCTTTTCATTTTTATATTCGGACGGAATGTCAAGAAAATCAAAATAATCTTTCAGATACAAAGAGCTTTCGGATATCCGAGTAAATTTCGAAAAAAAATCTCGCAGACTAGTCATTAAACGATTGAAACTCCCGGATAAAAAAGTTAATTCACCAAGTGTAATTCCGCCCGAAAGAACTCTGTAAATTATAAAAACATATGCTGCATAATAACTAATTGATCCTAAAACATTAAATAAAAACCCATAGCTGGAACGTTTTACAACGAGCGATTTATTTAATTTAAAATAGCGCGTTGCAAGGGTTTCAAATCTTTCGACCAGAAAGCTAGTTAATCCAAAAAGCTTAATTTCCTTTGCCGTTTTATCATTAGCGCCAATAAATCTAAGGTAATCCAATTCCCTTCTTTCGGAAGTCCAGCTTCTAGCCAGCGAATATTGTTGTTGACTGAAACGTACTTCGTTAATAAAAGACGGAAAAATGCTTAAAACTAATAAGACAATTAAATAAGGTTCAAAATAAATCAATCCTATTACAAGCGAAAAGATAGAAATCGTAGTTTGCGCCTGACCTAAAACATTCGACATTAAATCGACACGACCTGCCGTTTGCGTTCTTGCTCGGTCAAGCTTGTCGTAAAATTCAGAATTTTCCAGCAGACTAATATCGATTTCATTAGTCTTTTTGATAATTTTAATCGAACTATTGATATTGTACTGATCTCCAAGAATTCCATCGGTAAGTGAAATTGCCCGACCTACCAAATCAGATAACACGACGAGTATAAACTCTATTGCTACAGAATGCCATAGCGTAGAATAATCCTTTTCGCCGTGTGTTGTAATTTGGATGATGGCATCAAAAATGAGTTTTCCAACCCATAAAATTGCAACGGGCAACAAAGCCGCAACGATTCTGCAAAAAGCTGATGTCAAGAATAACGTCTTGTTAGTACGCCAAATTTCTTTGAAAAAGCGGGGTATAAAAAAAAGCGAATCAAAAGAAGATTTTAGTCCAATTTTTTGATCGTTTAAAGATTTGGGTTGAGTCCGCGCCATTTTAAAGCATTCCCAATTCTAATTTTGCTTCCTCGCTCATTAAATCTTTGCTCCAAGGCGGATCAAAAGTGATTTCTACTTCAGCATCTTTTACATTCTCTAATGATTTTACTTTTTCTTCTACTTCTCTTGGTAAACTCTCTGCAACGGGGCAGTTGGGAGAGGTAAGCGTCATCAGGATTTTTACTTCATAATCCGTATTGACCATCACGTCATAAATCAATCCTAATTCGTAAATATCTACAGGAATCTCCGGATCGTAAATAGTCTTTAATATTTTTACGATTGATTCTCCTAATTCTGTGGTGTCTATTTCTTGTGTCATAATTTTAAATTTTGTTATTCGTAAGTAACTGATATTAATGTAAATGTGTCAAATATGGAAACGATTTCACCAACTCCAAAATCATTATTTGAAAAGATAATATCAGGGGTGATTTTATTATTGTATTTTTTGTCTAAAGTAACCACATTCGTTTGAATACCTTTGCTGTTCTGAAAAGTGTAAGTTCCTAAACTTTTATCGTCATTTATAAAGTTGATCTTTTTTAATTGTGAATCAAACGATTTTGTGTAATTTATTCTAGGATAGTTAGTATGTATTTTTTTTTCATTGTAATCAACAACAACATTGAATTTAAATGGACTATAATTTCCTCCAAAATATTTTTTAAAAATTTCGATTAAAGCCTTATTTCCTCTCGTGAAAGATAGCTTTGTTTTATTCTTTTTTAACTCATAGCTCCCCTCTATCGTATGAGTTGTATGGTATAAATTGCTTTCTAGTATTTTTTTATCTTCGGTATTAAAATTTTTAATTTCAAGAAATCCAATAATTTTTGTCGAATCAGACGGACTTTTTACTTTTGAAAATTTTAATTTCGGATATTCAGCTTTGAGTAATAATGTGTCCGCATATACTTTGTCATTTTCAATTAAAAAGTTCGATTTTTGTTCATAAACAAATTTTATCTTTGAATATTTTTCCGGGATTACTGTTTGTGAGAAAACAATATTACATGCTAAAATTATTAATGTAAAAAATATTTTTTTCATACGAATAGCAAAATTAATTCTTTGCATTGAACGCCAAAGCATACATTTTTATATTTTTTATCATCGATACCAATCCGTTAGCTCGCGTTGGCGATAAATGTTCTTTCAAGCCTATTTCGTCAATAAAACTCATGTCGGCTTCGAGAATATCAGATGCTTTTTGATTGGAAAAAGTCCGAATTAATATCGCAATAATTCCTTTGGTCAAAATGGCATCACTATCGGCAGTGAAAACAATTTTGTCATCCGTTTGTTCTCCTTGCAACCACACTTTTGACTGGCAGCCTTTAATCAGATTGTTTTCGGTTTTGAATTCTTCTTTGATTAAAGGAAGTTTTTTTCCCAATTCGATGATGTATTCATAACGCTCCATCCAGTCGTCAAACATGGAGAACTCATCAACAATTTCCTCTTGTATCTCTTTAATTTTCATATTATGCTGAATTTATTTCAGTTTTATTCTTTAGCTAATGACGTTATCGTATTCACTAATTTCTTGATTTCTTTTGGCGGAAAACCATGATCAAAACTATTCGTTTCATAGGCTTTTTCCTTGAAGGTGATTTTCAAATTCGCGATAGCCGCACCGTCATAAAAACGTTTTTCGGTTGGTGCTTTTAATTTGGATAAACTATCCAATTCCACCTTTTTAAAACAATCCACTAATTCTTTCCAATCGGCATCCGAAATTTTCGTTGGTACCGGTTTATCATTTCCGTCTCTGTCTTTTGAAACCGTCAGCATCTGATTTTTTACTGTTATTTTTTGATAAAAACCTCTAGTGTTGGCTGTGTATTCAATAACAGCGGTTTCAATATCTTGAGCTTTGGCGCTATCGCAACCGTTGCCTAGAAAAATTGTCAGAAATAATAAGGATAGAATTTTCATGTGTTGATATTTTTAATTTTATTTAGGACAACATGAGTTGCGCTTTTTTAATAGCTTCAACCATAACATCAATTTCTTCTTTGGTATTATAAAAAGCAAATGATGCTCGTATCGTTCCCGGAATATTAAAGAAATTCATAATGGGTTGCGCGCAATGATGGCCTGTTCGTACTGCTATTCCTAATTTGTCAATTATGGTGCCAATATCGTACGGATGAATTCCTTCAATGTTAAACGAAATTACGGAAGTTTTTTCTTTGGCGGTGCCAAAAATCTTTAAACCTTCAATTTCCAATAATCGTTTCGTTCCGTGTTCCAGTAATTCTTTTTCTTGCTGTTGAATGTTGTCAAAACCAACTTCATTCATATAATCAATGGCAGTTCCAAGCACAATTCCGCCTGCAATATTTGGCGTTCCGGCTTCAAATTTATGAGGCAATTCAGCATAAGTAGTTTTCTCGAAAGTCACTTCTTTGATCATTTCACCTCCACCTTGATAGGGCGGTAATTTATTCAACCACGCTTCTTTTCCGTATAAAATTCCGGTTCCTGTTGGCCCACATATTTTATGTCCTGAAAAAACGTAAAAATCACAATCCAATTCCTGAACATCAGGTTTCAAATGTGGAACAGCTTGCGCTCCGTCAATCAAAATCGCTGCGCCAACTTCATGCGCTTTGTCAATCATGTATTTAATTGGATTGACTGTTCCAAGAGCATTCGAAATGTGATTTACGGTAACAATCTTAGTTTTATCCGAAAGTAATTTGTCATACTCTGACATAATCAGTTCGCCGTCAAGATTCATTGGAATCACGCGCAAAGTCGCTCCCGTTTTCTCGCACAACATTTGCCAAGGCACAATATTGCTGTGGTGTTCCAATGCCGAAACTAAAACTTCATCACCTGGTTTCAAAATCGAAGCAAATCCATTAGTAACTAAATTGATTCCATGCGTTGTTCCCGAAGTAAAAAGTACTTCATGAGCAAATTTTGCATTGATGTGATTTTGAAGTTTACCGCGTGAAATCTCGTACGCATCAGTTGCTAATTGACTTAACGTGTGAACGCCGCGATGAATATTAGCGTTGATTTCCTGATAATATTTTGAAATCGCATCAATCACCACTTGTGGTTTTTGCGAAGTGGCTCCGTTATCGAAATAAACCAATGGTTTTCCGTTTACTTTTTGTGAAAGAATAGGGAAGTCGGCTCTAATTTTATTAATATCTAACATGTGTCTGCTTTTTTTTAATGTTTTATTGGTCTGAAATAAAGCCAATAGTCAACATTTTTTTAGAGAAACTAATTTGGAATTAGCTCTTCATTATTTAGAATTTTTCTAAATACAAAAGTAGTGAAATTGGAATTAATTTTTGGCAAACACTTGTTAATAAAACTTGATTTTCTGAATTCGGTATCGGTTCAAAAATGTGGTTCTTTTTTATTAAATTGCTTCAAATTAATTCTCTATGAAAAAATTCTTCAAGTTCGTTGGTTTTGCTTCTTTTATCGGAATCTTTTATGTTGGGTTCACTACTTATCCAAAACTGGATTTAATTTCTGGCTTTTCAGCCAAAAGTATCGCTTCAGGACATTTTATTGATAATCGTTCGCAAGAAATGATTGAGAAAGGCGACAATGATATCGACATGATTGATTTGGCCAAAAATAATATTGAAGATGCCGGAAAGTTTGCCGTTGCTTCGGTTTATGGTTTGAAAGAACGAAAAGCAATTTACCGCGAAGGTTTGGGAGCGACTTTAATCAATGATGATTTTGATGTGTCAAAACCGTATTTGGTTCCCAAAAGAACAAAGTTGAATAACAATTTACCTTTTCCGTATGGAAATAAGGAACCTAAAGACACCATTTTTGCTAATGTTGATTATACTAAATTGAATGCGGCTGTCGCCAATGCTTTTGATGCAAAAGGAGAATTGAAAAAGAGAACGCGTTCCCTTTTAGTGATTTATAAAGACAAAATCATTGCCGAAAAGTATGATACTGGTTTCGATAAAAATAGTAAAATTCTGGGTTGGTCTATGACCAAAAGCATTACCAGCGCTATGTTTGGAATTTTGGAGAAACAAAGAAAATTTGATATTGATGCTCCTGCTCCAATCCCAGAATGGGCAAACGACGAACGAAAATTGATAACCACAAATGATTTGCTCCACATGAATTCCGGTTTACAATGGGTGGAGAATTACAGCACAATCTGCGATGCTACAAAAATGCTTTTTCAAGCCGAGGATATGACGCGTTCCCAACTTGAGAAACAAGCGGAGCATAAACCCAACACGAGATGGAATTACTCATCAGGAACGACGAATTTACTTTCTGGAATTTTACGCAAGCAGTTCAAAACGCATCAAGAATATTTAGATTTTTGGTACACAGATTTAATAGATAAAATAGGAATGAACTCTATGGTAATCGAAACAGATATGGCTGGAAATTATGTCGGTTCATCCTACGGTTGGGCTACAACACGTGATTGGTCTAAATTTGGTTTACTGTATTTACATAACGGCAATTGGAACGGGGAACAAATTTTCAATGAAGGTTGGGCAAAATATACAGCAACACCTACGAATACGTCAGACGGAAGATACGGTGCTCATTTTTGGCTTAATGCTGGTGGCACGTTTCAAGATGTTCCAAAGGATATGTATTATTGCAGCGGTTTTCAGGGGCAAATGGTGGCAATTATTCCGTCACTTGATTTAGTGATTGTTCGAATGGGTTTAAAAGAAGATCCTAATTTTGATTTTAATGGGATGTTGAAAGGAATAATTGAAAGTGTGAAGAAATAATCATATTAATAAAAAATCTTGTCATATTAAAAAACCCTGTCAGAGTTCAAAACTCTGACAGGGTTGCTATTTAACTTCTTGAATTGGATTACAAATCAAATCCCAATTTCACGCCTAATTTTGTAGCGATAATTTTGGTGATGCGTTGTTTTAATTCTGGTATTTTGATGTTTTCGATAACGGCATTCGAGAACGCATACATCAATAACGCCTTGGCTTCTTTTTTAGGGATTCCGCGTTGTTGCATGTAGAACATTGCGGTTTCGTCTAATTGTCCAACGGTACAACCGTGAGAACATTTTACGTCATCAGCAAAAATCTCCAATTGTGGTTTTGCATTTATTGTTGCTTTGTCGCTCAATAAAATGTTATTGCTTTTTTGGAACGCATTCGTTTTTTGAGCATCTTTTTCCACATAGACTTTTCCGTTGAAAACTCCCGTAGAACGATCGGAATAAATTCCTTTATAATCTTGAAAACTTTCGCAATTTGGAGCCGCATGTTTCACTAATGTATAATGATCTACGTGTTGTTTTTCGCCAATAATCGTGATTCCGTTTAACGTACTTGTCAATCGTTCCCCAAAGTGATAAAAATTCAAGTTGTTTCTCGTTAAGTTTCCTCCAAAAGAGAAGGTGTGAACCGAAACGTGGCTTTCTTTTTGTTGAGAAACGTAGGTGTTATCTATTAAATTCGCTTCAAGCGTATCGTTTTGAATTTTGTAATAATCAACGATAGCGCGTTTTTGAGCAAAAATCTCGGTAACAGAATTCGTTAACACAGGATTTTCGTTTAAACTTTGATGACGCTCAATAATTTGAACATGAGAATTCTCCCCCACAATCACCAAGTTTCTTGGCTGAACCAAAAGAGCCGCTTCATTCCCTGTTGAGAAATACATGATTTCAATAGGCTTATCTGCCACTTTGCTTTTTGGAATGTTGATATATGCTCCTTCAATAGCGAAAGCCGTATTCAAGGAAGTCAGACTTTCGTCTTTGTTGGCAATTTGGTTAAAATAAGTATCAATAACCATTTTGTATTTTGGTTTAGTCAATGCCGATGACATCAAGCAAACATCAATTCCTTCGTGTGTGGTTGACGATAAATGCGAACTGAAAACGCCATCGATAAACACTACTTTATAGGTGTCTATTTCGTGTAAAAAGTATTTTTTTACGTGGTTGAATTCAACTGCATTTTCTTGTTTTGGAAAAACGGTAAAGTCATTTTTTAAGATGGCATTTAGCGAAGTGTATTTCCAAGCTTCGTCTTTTTTGGTTGGGAAACCTTTATTTTCAAAGTTTTTTATGGCGGCGGTTCGCACGTCATGAAGTTCAGAGTGAACATCCACACGCTCTTCGAAAGCCATAAAAGACGATAGTAATTTTTCTTTTAATTCCATTTTTATATTGTTTAAAGTTTAAGGTTTAAAAGTTTAAAGTTATCTCGAGGCAACTTTAAACTTTAAACTTCAAACAAAATTTTAAGCTTCTTGTTCTTGTTTAATCCAGTCGTATCCTTTTTCTTCCAGTTCGTGTGCTAGTTCTTTTCCACCGGATTTTACAATTTTTCCGTTGTATAGTACGTGAACGAAATCAGGAACGATATAATCTAATAAACGCTGGTAGTGCGTAATCACTACGATTGCATTTTTGTCGCTTTTTAGTTTGTTAACACCATTTGCAACAATACGTAAGGCATCAATATCAAGTCCAGAATCAGTTTCATCAAGAATAGCCAGTTTTGGTTCTAACATCGCCATTTGGAAAATTTCGTTACGTTTTTTCTCTCCACCTGAAAAACCTTCGTTTAGAGAACGAGACAAAAATTTACGGTCAATTTCTAATAATTCTGATTTTTCACGAATGACTTTTAGCATTTCATTAGCAGGCATTTCTTCCTGACCGTTTGCTTTGCGTGTTTCGTTGATGGCAGTTCTCATGAAGTTGGTAACTGAAACTCCCGGAATTTCCACTGGATATTGGAACGAAAGAAAAACGCCTTTATGCGCTCTTTCTTCTGGTGCCAATTCAGAAAGGTCTTCTCCGTCTAAAGATATTTCACCTTCGGTTACTTCGTAGTTTTCATTTCCTGCGATGATGGAAGCCAATGTACTTTTTCCAGCACCGTTTGGTCCCATAATCGCGTGAATTTCTCCTGCTTTTACTTCAAGATTGATTCCTTTTAATATTTCTTTGTCACCTATCGAGGCGTGTAAATTTTTTATACTTAACATGTTTTCTTTGTTTAAAGTTTAAAGTTTAAAGTTCTCGTGTTTACTGAAACTTGGTGCCTTTAAAATCTTTCTTGTTTAAATATGATATAAAATTGTTTATTTTTCCACTTAAATTTTCGAAGTCAGTTTTTAAAATTTCAAACTTTTCTTCATTGATATAATTGTAATCCAAAACTCGGTATAATTGCGACCTTGTTTCTCCAGCGGATCCTTTTGCGATGGACAAAAACTGTCTAAATTCTAAATTTCCGTTTCTTTCAAAACCTTCAGCAATATTATCCATTACTGAGCCTGATGATGCTTTTATTTGATCTTTAAATCTGAAATCATTTTTTAAATCTGATTCTAAAGCAATATTATGAATTTCTTTAGCTAATCGTCGAGCCTCTTTCCAAATTTCTAAATCTTCAAACCTAGTTATTGTCGCCATTTATTTTTGTTTAAGGTTTAAAGTTAATCATAAGTTGCTCAACTTTAAACCTTAAACTTTAAACAAATTTTTATCCTACAGATCCTTCTAACGAAATTTCTAATAATTTTTGTGCTTCTACGGCAAATTCCATTGGCAACTTATTCAATACATCTTTACTGAAACCGTTTACGATTAAGGCAATTGCTTTTTCGGTTGGAATTCCACGTTGGTTGCAATAGAAAACTTGGTCTTCGCCAATTTTACTTGTCGTAGCTTCATGTTCTATTTTTGCCGATGGATTTTTACTTTCGATGTAAGGGAAAGTATGCGCGCCACAATTATTTCCCATTAATAGAGAGTCACATTGCGAAAAGTTTCTGGCGTTATCTGCGTTTGGTGAAATTCGGACCAAACCACGGTAACTGTTTTGTGATCTTCCCGCAGAAATTCCTTTAGAAATAATAGTCGATTTAGTGTTTTTACCTAAATGAATCATTTTTGTTCCTGTATCGGCTTGTTGGAAATTATTGGTAACAGCAATCGAATAAAATTCTCCTGTTGAATTGTCTCCTTTTAATATAACAGAAGGATATTTCCAAGTTATGGCAGAACCTGTTTCTACTTGTGTCCAAGAAATTTTTGCATTTTTCTCGCAAATTCCTCTTTTAGTCACAAAATTATAAACACCACCTTTTCCTTCTTTGTTTCCAGGATACCAGTTTTGTACGGTTGAATATTTGATTTCCGCATCGTCCAAAGCAATTAATTCTACTACAGCAGCGTGTAGTTGATTTTCATCACGACTTGGAGCAGTACAACCTTCCAAATAAGAAACATAACTACCTTCATCAGCAACTAATAATGTTCTTTCGAATTGTCCCGTTCCCGCTTGATTAATTCTGAAATAAGTTGAAAGTTCCATTGGGCAACGAACGCCTTTTGGAATATAACAGAAAGATCCATCAGAGAAAACTGCTGAGTTTAGTGCCGCATAAAAGTTGTCTTTTTGCGGTACAACTGTTCCTAAATATTTACGAACTAATTCTGGATGCTCTTTGATGGCTTCAGAAATACTCATGAAGATAATTCCTTTTTCGCCTAATGTTTTCTTGAATGTAGTCGCTACTGAAACTGAATCCACAACGATATCCATCGCTACATTATTCATCATTTTTTGCTCATCGACAGAGATGCCTAACTTTTTGTACATTTCTAAAAGTTCCGGATCTACATCGTCCAATGTTTTATTGGGGTCTACCGCTTTAGGAGCTGAATAATAGGAAATGGCCTGAAAATCAGGTTTGGTATAATGCACATTTGCCCATTCTGGCTCTGTCATTTGCTCCCAAGCACGAAAAGCCTCCAAACGCCAATCCGTCATCCATTGTGGCTCTCCTTTTTTGTGCGAAATAGCGCGAACGATATCTTCATTTAAACCAATAGGAAACGTTTCCGATTCTAATTCGGTGTAAAATCCGTATTCGTATTCTTTAGTTTCGAGTTCGATTTTTAAGTCGTCTTCTGTATATTTGCTCATTCTGATTTAAAGATTTAAAGATTTAAAAATTCAAAAATTGAATATTAAACTTTATTATTGATGTCTAAATATTAAAGAGAGAAACTCTCTCCACAACCACATGTTCTATTGGCATTAGGATTATTGAAAACAAACCCTTTACCATTAATTCCTCCTGAGAATTCTAATATTGTCCCGGCTAAGTACAGAAAAGATTTTTTTTCAACAGCGATAGTGATATCGTTGTCTACAAAAATTTTATCGTCTTCGCTTTTTGTTTTATCAAATTTTAAATCATAAGACAATCCAGAACATCCGCCGCTTTTTACACCCACTCTTACGTAGTCGATTGCAGCGTCAAAACCATCATCTTGCATTAAATCGATGATTTTTTTTCTTGCTGTGTCAGAAACTTTTATCATAGCTTATATTGATTTTGTCTAAATTAAGGACAAAGATAGTGTATAAAATGCTTTTTCCATAATTGATAACATTTTTATAACCAATGTAAAAATAGAAAAAAGCTATTTGAAACCGTAAAAAGCATTTGAATTCCTTAACTTTGAGGCCTCTCAAAAAACAGAAAAACCATGAAACTATATCCCATAGAAACCGGAAATTTTAAACTCGATGGCGGCGCTATGTTCGGCGTGGTGCCAAAAACCATTTGGAATAAAACCAATCCTGCCGATGAAAATAACCTGATTGATATTGCGGCACGCTGTTTATTAATTGAAGACGGCAACCGATTGATTCTGATTGATACCGGAATGGGCAACAAGCAATCTGAGAAATTTTTTGGGTATTACTCGCTTTGGGGAACACATTCCATGGATAAATCGTTAGCTAAATACGGTTTTCATCGCGACGATATCACGGATGTTTTTATGACACATTTGCATTTTGACCATTGTGGTGGAAGCGTACAATGGAATAAAGATAAAACAGGATACGAACCGGCTTTTAAAAATGCAAAATTCTGGTCTAATGAAAATCACTGGGAATGGGCAACAAAACCAAATCCCAGAGAAAAAGCATCGTTTTTATCCGAAAATATTTTGCCGATGCAGGAAAGTGGGCAGCTGAATTTTATCCAAAGACCCGAAGGAGATTTTCTTTCAACATCAGAACTGGGTTTTGGCATCTTCTTTGCTGATGGACATACCGAAAAGCAAATGATTCCGCACATTCAATATAAGGGCAAGACAATAGTTTTTTGCGCTGATTTATTGGCAACAGCCGGGCATATTCCTATTCCATATGTGATGGGATATGATACCCGACCGTTGTTGACGATGCCGGAAAAAGAAAAATTCATGAATGCAGCTGCTGATAACAATTATTATTTGTTTTTGGAACACGATGCACACAATGAAATCATAACCGTACAAAAAACCGAAAAGGGAGTTCGCTTGGCGGAAGTTTTCACCTGCGAACAAATCTTAACATAGTGTTAATCATAACGCCTTTTGTAACAAAAAAAATTATTTTAGACAAATATTTCAAATTAACAAAAACATTTTCGATGAATACCATTAAACCTATTTACATTTCTGCTTTTGCACTTCTAGCATTAGTAGGATGTAGCGCTTCAAAACAAGTTTCCACTACTTCTAATTCTGGACTGGTTGCGATAAGCGCTCCTTTGAATATCACTAAAAAATCGCCTATTACTGAAAACGATTTAAAGCGTTGGAGTCATTTAGACATTGTAACTGATACCATTCCTGGAATGAGTGTTGATAAGGCTTACGCCGAATTATTAAAAGGTAAAACTGGCGTTCCGGTTATTGTTGGGATCGTAGATTCTGGTGTGGATATTGAACACGAAGATTTGAAATCAGTGCTTTGGACCAATACGAAAGAAATTGCCGGAAACGGAATCGACGATGACAAAAACGGATATATCGATGATATTCATGGATGGAATTTTCTTGGAGACAGTACCAAAGAAAATTTGGAATACGAAAGAATCATCAAAGATAAAACTCTAGTTGATGACGCTACATATCAAGCGGCGAAAGCATTAAATGATAAAAAAGTGGCTGATGCATCTACAGGAAAAGTACGTTCAGAGCAAATGCTAGAAACTATTGCTACAGGTGATGCTATTTTAGTAAAGCATTTTGGCAAACCCGTTTATACAATTGAAGAGGTAAATGCAATTGTTTCGCAAGAACCGGCAACACAAAAAAGTAAAGCGGCTATGCAACAAATGCTTTCTTATGGATTGCCAGTAGCGGAACTAAAAGTGGCTGTTCAAAAACAATTAGACGGTCAAATTGCGCTTATCAATGGAGATCATTTAAAAACAGATTACCGTAAAGTAGTAGGTGATAATCCAAATGATATTACCGATACTAAATACGGAAACAACAATGTGATGGGACCAGACAAGAACGAAATTCTTCATGGAACTCACGTTGCCGGAATTGTTGCTCAAAGCAGAAACAACGTTTTAGGTGGTGATGGTGTTGCTAATAACGTTCAAATCCTTACCGTTCGTGCAGTGCCAGATGGTGATGAGTATGATAAAGATATTGCACTTGGAATTCGTTATGCAGTTGATAATGGTGCCAAAGTAATCAACGGAAGTTTTGGAAAAAGTTTCTCTCCACACAAGCAATGGGTTTATGATGCTATAAAATATGCTGAGAAAAAAGATGTATTAATCGTTCACGCAGCGGGTAATGATGCAAAAGACATTGACTTTGCTGAAAATTTTCCTAACGATTCTGAAGATAAAGTAACTGAGTTTGCTGATAATTTAATCACAATTGGTGCTTTGAATTTTGAATACGGAAATAAAGTTGTGGCTCGTTTTTCTAATATTGGAAAAATTAATGTTGACGTTTTTGCTCCTGGAGTAAAAATCTATGCTACTACGCCAAACAATAAATATCAGTACCTAAAAGGAACTTCAATGGCTGCGCCAAATGCTGCGGGAGTTGCTGCATTGATTCGTTCGTATTACCCAAAATTATCTGCTCAACAAGTGAAACATATTTTGATGGATTCAGGAGTTGCTATTACAACTGATGTTGTTGTAGGCGGAAAAGCAAATGATATTCGTCCTTTTAGTGCTTTATCGCAATCAGGAAAAATAGTAAATGCTTACAACGCATTACTGATGGCAGAAAAAATGTCTAAAAAATAACAGTTCAAATATTCATCAATGGAAGGGCAATTTGTCCTTCCATTTTTTATTTTTAACCTATATGAAAAAACTACTTTTATTATCTTTTCTTACTTTAAGCTTTGGAAGTCTATTGGCTCAAAACACTTCGTATTGGCAGCAACATGCCGATTACAAAATGGATGTAACAATGGATGTGAAAAATTATGAATACAAAGGCAAGCAAGAGTTGGTTTATACCAATAATTCTCCTGATACTTTAAGAAAAGTATATTACCACCTTTATAATAACGCATTTCAACCCGGAAGTGAGATGGATGCTAGAATCCAAAGTATTAGAGATCCGGACGCAAGAATGGTCACTAAGATAAAAGTGGGCGAGAATGAATGGAAACAAAGTCGAATCAAAACCTTGAAACCTAATGAAACGGGGTATTTGAATATTACTAATTTTACACAAGATGGTGTTAGCGCTACCGTAGAAGCAGTTGGTACGATTCTGGAAGTTACTTTGGCTAAGCCGATATTGCCAAATTCTAAAACTACTTTTAAGTTGGATTTTGACGGTCAGGTTCCACTTCAAATTCGTCGTTCTGGAAGAAATAATGCTGAAGGAGTAGAATTATCAATGGCGCAATGGTATCCAAAAATTGCCGAATTTGATTTTGAAGGATGGCATGCAGATCCTTATATTGCCAGAGAATTTCATGGTGTTTGGGGAAATTTTGACGTGAATATTACCATTGATGCAGCATACGTTTTAGGCGGTACGGGTTATTTACAAAACAAAAACGAAATAGGTCACGGATATCAGGATCCAGGCGTAGTGGTAACACTTCCTAAAGGAACTAAAACACTGACTTGGCATTTTAATGCACCCATGGTTCATGATTTTACTTGGGCAGCTGACAAAGAGTACATTCACGATGTGGTGAAAGGACCTAATAATGTCGACTTGCATTTCTTGTATAAAAACAATCCAAAATTCATTGAAAACTGGAAAAACTTACAGCCAAAAACTGCTCAGTTAATGGCGTTTTACAATAAAACAGTTGGAGATTATCCGTACAAACAATACTCTGTAATTCAAGGTGGTGATGGCGGAATGGAATATGCCATGTGTACTTTAATTTTAGGACAAGGAAGTTTTGAAGGATTATTAGGCGTAACCGCGCACGAAATGGCGCACTCTTGGTTCCAGCATGTATTGGCTTCCAATGAATCAAAACACGGTTGGATGGACGAAGGTTTTACTTCATTCCTGGAAGATTTAGGAATGAATGAAATTGCAGATAAAAAAGTAGAAAACCCATTTACGGGAGCGTATGCCGGATATTTTTCAATGGTAAATTCTGGTAAGGAATTGCCACAAACTACACATGCAGATCGTTTTGACGAAAACAGAGTGTACAGCATCACTTCATATAGCAAAGGAGAACTTTTCCTGACACAATTAATGTATTTGATAGGGAAAGAAAATCTGATGAAAACTTTAAAAAAGTATTACAGCGATTTTAAATTTAAACATCCTACGCCAAATGATATCAAAAGATCTGCCGAAAGAATTACGGGAGCAAATCTGGATTGGTACTTGACGGATTGGACTCAAACCACAAACACTATTGATTACGGTATCAGAGAGCCACGAGATATTGGTGAAAAAACGATTGTAACATTAGAAAGAATAGGCAGAATGCCAATGCCAATTGATTTGTTAGTGGAATATACAGATGGAACAATGGAGAGTTTTTACATTCCATTGCGCATGATGAGTTTCGAAAAAGAAAATCCGAATCCTGCCATAAAAAGAACGGTTTTAGGCGATTGGGCTTGGGCCTATCCTACAATGGAATTCATGATTGCGAAACCAAAAAGCGCCATTAAGAAAATCACTATCGACCCAAGTAGCTTAATGGCTGATATTAAGAAGGAGAACAATACCTATGAATTGAAGTAATATTTAAAAACCAGAAATAAACATGCCCCAAAAAAGTTAGACACTATTTGGGGCATTTTTTATGCAGTTTAACGAAATATTGGTGTCTGGAAATTACCTTCTAAATTTAAAATATTCGGCTAAAGTATGTTTCTTGTTTTTCAACATTTCAGAAACGAGTTCCATTCCAATAACTGAAAATGTGATACCGTTTCCGCCAAAG
Organism: Flavobacterium sp. CAN_S2; assembly: GCF_015752255.1. NCBI lineage: Bacteria > Pseudomonadati > Bacteroidota > Flavobacteriia > Flavobacteriales > Flavobacteriaceae > Flavobacterium > Flavobacterium sp. CAN_S2. The sequence goes on along the minus strand of NZ_JADOVA010000001.1, from coordinate 1,144,271 downwards.
CCCAATACAAAATAAGCGCTTGGAAAATTGGGATGTTTGCCAATGTAAGGCAAGCCGTCTTTGGTCTCGCCAAAAGTACCCGCCCAAACAAAATCCATTCTGAAATCATAATCAGGTAAAATTTTCTTTAGATATTTAGTCAATTTATCGGACTTTTCGTTGAGTAGGGAATCTCTTTTTGCAGCATCTACAAAATCTTCATCTTCGCCGCCAATAAGCAATCGGTTATCATCCGTCGTTCGCATATACATGTAAGGCTCTGCCGTATTCCAAAAAAGAGTGTCGTTAAGGTGCGATTGATCGTCTTCAAAACATTCGCCCACAATGGCATAAGTAGATAGTAATTTTACAAACTTGTCTTTAATGATTTCGGTACTTTCAAAACCGTTGCAGTAGATTATTTTTTTGGCAGTGATGGTAGTTCCATGTTCTGTTAGAACGGTGACGCCATTTTGTTTGTAAGTAACTTTTTTGATATCGGTTTTATCAAAAATCTGCAATCCTTTTTCGTGATTGTACGCTAGAATATCATGGGCTAATTGGAAAGCATCGATACTGCCACCTTGTTCTGATAAGATTCCACCATGCGAATGTTTAATATGAAATTTTTTATCAATTTCATCGGCTTCGAGCCATTTTACAGGCATTCCAATCTTTTTTCGCGCTTCAAATTCTTTTTTTAACCAAACAACATCCTTTTTTAATGCGGCAAAATAAAGCGATTCTTTTTTTTTGAAACCACAATCCGATTTTACTTGTTGTACTATTTTTTTTAAATCATCAATTGATTTATAGCATGCCCAGTAACTATCAACGGCAGCTTTTTCGCCAATCAAATCAATAAGTTGGTGCAAAGGCACGTCAATTTCATATTGTAACATGGATGTCGTAGCCGATGTACTTCCATGACCTATTTCTCTGCGATCTATCAGCATGGTTTTGTAACCATCCGCCATAGATTGATGCGCTATAAGACTGCCGGTTATTCCACCGCCTACAATTAGAATTTCTGTGTCCAGATTTTCTCTTAATGACGGATACGAGTTGATGATCCCGTTTTTTACTAACCAAAAAGGTTCACTTGATTTTAGTTTCATGTTGCTGCGGTTTTTATCAAATTTAGTTAAAATATTTTTTTTATTTGATGCTAAAGAAAAATACAAAACACAATTAAAAAAAATCGGGTTTCAAAAAACAAGATTTTCACCCTAATTTTCTAAAACCCGAATTCTATATGAATAAAAGTATTATGCTTTCTCTGCACCCAAATTTTTCAACATATCCACTGTCATTGATTCCAAATCAAACTCATGTTTCCATCCCCAATCTTTTCTGGCTTCAGCATCATCAATACTTGCTGGCCAACTGTCGGCTATTTTTTGACGGAAATCCGGCTCATAAGTCATTGTAAATTCAGGAATATGTTTCTTGATTTCGGCAGCAATCTCCGTTGGCGTAAAGCTCATTGCAGCCAGATTGTACGAAGAATGAATTTTTATTTGGTCAGCCGGCGCTTGCATAATTTGGATGGTCGCAGCAATGGCATCGACCATATACATCATTGGCATTTTAGTTTCTGACGACAAAAAACATTCGTATGTTTTATCCGAAAGTGCTTTGTGAAAAATATCTACTGCATAATCCGTAGTTCCGCCACCAGGAGGCGATGACCAGCTGATTAAACCCGGATAACGGATGCTTCTTACATCTACACCAAAGATATTATGGTAGTATTCACACCATCTTTCGCCGGCTTGTTTGCTGATTCCGTACACCGTTGAAGGCTCCATTATCGTGTATTGTGGGGTATTTTCTTTCGGAGTTGTTGGTCCAAAAACCGCAATACTCGAAGGCCAGAATATTTTTTTTATTTTTCCGGCTTTCGCCAAATTCAAAACGTGAAACAGCGAATTCATATTTAGATCCCAAGCAAAAGCTGGATTTTTCTCGGCTGTAGCCGATAACAATGCGGCCATCAAATACACTTCGTCAATTTGGTGTACTTCGACCAAATGTTCAATTTGATTAAAATCTAAAGCGTTCACCACTTCAAATGGACCAGAATTCACCACATCAATATTTAACTTTCTGATATCCGAAGCGATTACATTTTCTGTTCCGTATATTTTTCGTAGTTTTTGGGTAAGCTCCGTTCCTATTTGGCCACAAGCGCCAATAATCAATATTTTTGTACTCATTTTTGTCTGTTTTGAAAAACAAAGATAACGTTTTCGCAAATAACATAACTTTGATGAAAATGATTATAAAAATCTTAAAATAGTATTTAAAAACATGTTTATTTTCTTAAATTTTCATGTTTTTAAGCATAAAAATCAGTCTGGCAATATTAGATTGTTATTCCAATACTGGAATTCATTATTGTGAATTTACTTTGTAACTTTGCACCTAAATTAATGGAAATTTTTAAAGGGTCATAATTGCTTCTTTTTTAAAAAATTACAACTGTATTTGAATTACTTTCATCCATTAAAAAATGATAAATTGACGCACATGAAATATAAAATAGCCGTTTTCTTCTCTCTAGTTTTTGTTTTGTTCTCTTGTAAAAATGACAATCAAAAGCGTATTGCGGAAAACAAAAAAGAGATACAAAAAAGAGAAATCATATTTGCAAACATACAGAAAGGGTGGGTCTTATACGATGAACCAGTAACCGAAGCGGGTGAAAAAAGCATTGCGTCTTGGAACGAATGGCGTATGTTTTTGGCTGAATTAGCACAAAAACCTAAAAAAAGTATTGGAGCTTTTCAGCAAAAATCGAAAGCGCTTTCGAAAAAAGCAATGGCTTTAAACGATAATATTCCTTACGAATACAACAAACCTCAAATAAAAAGCAGGATTTCCACGTTGATTACTAAAGTTAGATTGCTGGATTTATTCATTCATTTGGATAATATTCCAGATAAAAAAGTAACGTTGTTAGTGTCGGAAATCAACTTGGAATTGGTTTCGCTACAAAGACAAATGGACAAAATTGTGGAGAAAAGTAAAATTCCAGTTGAAGAAGGAGAATCTGATTTATTGAAAATGATGGATACTTCAAGAGCCATTCCAAATACACCTATAATCGACCCAAATATTCCACGCGTTGAGTAAAACAGCCTTATACAATACCTACGATAATTCGCCTAAAATACAGCAAATTGTTGCTCGTTTATTAGAAAATAATCAAGTCAAAATGCAGCTGTCGGGACTTTTGGGTTCTGCACTTTCATTTGTAATGCGGTCGGTTTTCAAGAAATCCGAACTTCCTTTTTTAGTTATTTTAAACAATAAAGAAGAAGCTGCGTATTACTTGAACGATTTGGAACAGATGATTGGGGAGCAAGATGTGCTCTTTTATCCCGGTTCATTTCGTCGCCCGTACGAAATTGAAGATACGGATAACGCGAATGTTTTGCTTCGCGCCGAAGTGTTAAACCGAATCAATTCCCGCAAGAAACCCGCCGTTATTGTCACGTATCCAGAAGCGCTTTTCGAGAAAGTGGTGACCCGAAAAGAATTGGATAAAAACACGCTGAAAGTTGCTGTTGGCGATAAGATTTCTATCGATTTTATCAATGAAGTTTTGTTCGAATACGAATTCAAAAGAGTCGATTTCATTACTGAACCCGGAGAATTTTCGGTTCGTGGAGGAATTGTTGATGTATTTTCATTTTCGAATGATAATCCGTACCGAATTGAGTTTTTTGGAGACGAAGTTGAGAGTATCCGTACGTTTGATGTAGCGACGCAATTGTCTATTGAAACGCAAAAAAAGATTACAATAATCCCAAATGTGGAAAACAAAATTTTTCAGGAAAACCGAGAAAGTTTCTTGGATTATATTTCGGAGAAAACGGTAATTTTCATTCAAAACACCGAAGATTTTTTATCACAATTAGATAAACAATTTGGCAAAGCCGAAGAAGCTTTCGCAAAATTGTCGCAGGAAATAAAGCGGTCTTCGCCAGAACAATTGTTTTTGAATCAAGCAGCATTTATAAAAAGAGCGTTGGATTTTTCGATTGTAGAATTGAGTTCAAAACCTATTTTTAGAATCACCAAAAAATTCGAATTTCACATTCAGCCACAACCATCGTTTAACAAACAGTTTGATTTGTTGCTGAATAATCTGAATGAAAATCATTTCAACGGTTACAAGAATTATTTGTTTTGTTCGAATGATGCCCAAGCCAAACGATTTCATGATATTTTTGAAACGCTGGATGAAGCGAATTCTGAAAATATCCGCAAGCAATACAACACCATTGTTTTGCCTTTGTACCAAGGATTTATTGACGAAGAAAACCAAATAACCTGTTACACTGACCACCAGATTTTTGAACGTTACCATAAATTCAGCATCAAAAACGGCTATTCGAAAAAACAGAATATTACTTTAAAAGAACTAACTACACTTTCTGTAGGTGATTATGTGACGCACATTGACCACGGAATTGGACGCTTTGGAGGATTGCAAAAAATACAAGTCGAAGGCAAAACACAAGAAGCAATCAAGCTCGTTTATGCCGATAATGATATTGTGTATGTGAGTATTCATTCGCTGCACAAAATTTCAAAATACAACGGAAAAGACGGAACACCGCCCAAAATTTACAAATTGGGTTCGAATGCGTGGAAGATTTTAAAACAAAAAACCAAGGCTAGAGTCAAACATATTGCATTCAATTTGATTCAATTGTATGCCAAAAGAAGACTCGAAAAAGGATTCCAGTTTGCGCCCGACAGTTATTTACAAAACGAATTAGAAAGCTCGTTCATTTATGAAGATACACCGGACCAAACGAAATCTACGGCAGAAGTCAAAGCCGATATGGAGAGCGACCGACCAATGGATCGCTTGGTTTGTGGAGATGTAGGTTTTGGTAAAACTGAAGTCGCTATTCGTGCAGCTTTCAAAGCTGTGGATAATAGTAAACAAGTGGCAATTCTGGTTCCAACAACCATTTTAGCCTACCAACATTATAGAACTTTTACGGAAAGATTGAAAGATATGCCGGTTTCTATTGGTTATTTAAACCGTTTTAGAACCGCGAAACAAAAAGCAGAAACATTAAAATTATTAGCCGAAGGAAAACTCGATATTGTGATTGGAACTCATCAATTAGTCAACAAAAATGTTGTTTTCAAAGACCTTGGATTGCTGATTGTAGATGAGGAGCAAAAATTTGGTGTCAACGTAAAAGACAAACTCAAAACCATCGCGGCGAATGTTGATACGCTAACTTTAACCGCAACGCCAATTCCGAGAACTTTGCAGTTTTCACTAATGGCTGCACGCGATTTATCAGTTATTACAACGCCTCCGCCCAATCGTTATCCTATTGAGACGAATGTGGTTGGTTTTAGTGAAGAGATGATTCGGGATGCAATTTCGTATGAAATTCAGCGAAACGGACAGGTTTTCTTCATCAATAATCGAATAGAAAATATCAAGGAAGTAGCCGGAATGATTCAGCGTTTGGTACCCAATGCCAGAGTTGGAATTGGTCACGGCCAAATGGATGGAAAAAAACTGGAAGAGTTGATGTTGGCTTTCATGAATGGCGAATTTGATGTTTTAGTAGCAACAACCATTATCGAAAGCGGATTAGACGTTCCTAATGCAAATACGATTTTTATCAACAATGCGAATAATTTCGGATTGTCTGATTTGCATCAAATGCGAGGTCGAGTAGGGCGAAGCAATAAGAAAGCATTTTGTTATTTTATTTGTCCGCCATATTCTGCGATGACAGATGATGCCAGAAAAAGAATTCAGGCTTTGGAACAGTTCAGTGAATTGGGAAGTGGATTTAATATTGCGATGAAAGATTTAGAGATTCGTGGAGCAGGAGATTTATTGGGCGGCGAACAAAGTGGTTTCATCAATGAAATAGGTTTTGATACCTACCAAAAAATCATGAACGAGGCCATCGATGAATTAAAAGAAAACGAATTCAAGGATTTGTATCCGGAGGAAAATAATCTGGAAACTAAAGAATACGTCAAAGACCTGCAAATCGATACTGATTTTGAGTTGTTATTTTCGGATGAATACATCAATAATGTTTCGGAGCGATTGAGTTTGTACAATGAATTAGGCGCAGTCAAAAACGAAGAAGAACTGATTGTTTTCCAAAATAAATTGATTGACCGTTTTGGTCCAATGCCGCCACGAGCCAAAGCATTAATGAATAGTATTCGAATCAAATGGATTGCGACTCGTATTGGAATCGAAAAATTAGTGATGAAACAAGGTAAGATGATTGGGTATTTCATTTCGGATCAACAATCCGATTATTACCAATCTAATCGTTTTCATAAAGTACTGCAGTTTGTACAAAAACATCCTAATTTATGCAAAATGAAAGAAAAGCAAACGCCGGCTGGATTACGACTTTTGTTGACTTTTGACAATGTGAAGAATACCAGGACTGCTTTGGAATTAATGGAGTTGTTGGGCGGAGAATAAATAACAAAGCTTCCAGCCTTATGAAGGCTGGGAGCTTTGTTGATTAACGGAATTTTCTAATTCTTCAAATCTTTAATTACTTTAAAAGCAACATCAACTTGTTCTTCACTCACTAAAATAGTGAACTCATTAGAAGTCGAAATTACTTCATTGATGATGATTCCTTCCCAAGCCAAACGCTGAAAAATGAAATAGTAAATCCCAGGAACGACAATGTTTTCTTTTGGTAATTTTACCGTAATCGAAGCTAGGTTATCTAGTTTTTGAATAAGTTTTTCAGTAGCAAAATGCTTGTCCACTAAGTGATTGATACTGTTGCTAACCACAATGTTGGTTTCGTTCACTCCTCTGGATGAAGTGTAAAAAATATCCGGTAGCGTATTGATATCTGTAATTAAATCGGCTTGTTTATTCAAAACGGTGTCGGATGCAGCAAAAGTATAATCGGTCAAAGCCGAGCGAACGGTGATTTCCCCGATATTTTTGATGACTTTGTTAATCTTATGGTTCAACCTGAAATCGAGTTCTTCTGTTAGTCTTTTTAAAGCCATAACAACTGCACCTTGTTTTACTTCCTTGCCAAATTCACTTTCTAATTCGGTCATTATATTTCGGGATAATGAGGTCAGATTGATGATACCTAATGATAATGCATTTAGTAAAAAAGGCTTTGTTTTGATGTAGTTTTCTACAATGGAAGAAACAGTTTTCATGATGTAATTTTTTTAGTTGGTTGTTATATACGCGTAGTTAGTGTGTAAATAGGACGCAAATATAAATAAAAAACAATTTGTTACAAATATAACATCAAGAAAAAACGGTTAAAAGTGATAAAAAGCATCGATAAGATGCTCAATTACAAAAGATTTCCCTTCTTTATGGATGGCTATTATGTCAAAACGAACTTCAATATCCAAATTTCTTTCGTTTACAAAAGCGTCCACGGCCTTTACAAGAAGCTGAATTTTTTTTGGTTTTACAAAATCCTGAGGCAATCCAAATTCTAATGAGGAACGTGTTTTGACTTCAATAACGGCAAGTGTATTTTCTTTTTGGGCGAGAATGTCTATTTCGGCTTTTTGGAAGGTCCAGTTGGTTTCTAAAATAGTATAACCGTCTTTCCGAAGAAATTCGACCGCCATTTCTTCTCCAAGTTTTCCAAGTTCGTTATGTTCCGCCATTCAAAAATTTTGTTTTAAGTTTTCAAACTTCTGCATTCAAAAATTGATAATCAACAGTCTGAAATTAAATTGTCTTTATTCAAAAACTAGCGTACTGCATTTTTCATTAACATTAATCGTCACATTATTTCCTAAAATCAATGCTCTATTGTCTTGAATATGTCCGGCAGGAAAATTGTACAAGACGGGAATATTGTATTTTTTGGTAACATCCTCGATAATTTCTATGGCATTTTTACCCCACGGAATATCATTATCTTTCATTTTTGTCATCGAACCCACAACAATTCCCTTGATGCTTTCCAGACAGCCATTTCGTTTCAAGTTCATCATCATGCGGTCAATATGATATAAATATTCGTCTAAATCTTCAATAAACAAGATTTTATCAGTACAATCAATCGCGGATGGGGAACCAAACAAACTGTATAAAATCGATAAATTTCCGCCCACTAATTCTCCAGTGGCTTTTCCGGGTCTGTTCATCACGAAAGGATCTATTTCATAAGACAAATTTTCGCCAAATAACGCAATTCGCATGGTTTCAATCGCCTGAGGAGTTGCTCTGGGAGCGGTTATCGGCATGATTCCGTGAATGGATTTGTAACCCATTGTATTCAAATGATTGTGTAAAACGGTCACATCACTGAAACCAACAATCCATTTCGGATTTTTTTTGAAGGCAGTAAAATCCAGTAAATCAATCATTCGTACGGTTCCGTATCCACCTTTTACACACCAGATGGCTTTGATGTTTGGATTGTCTAATTGTTGCTGAAAATCGCTGGCGCGTTGCTCATCGGTTCCGGCTAATTGGTCGTTGTCTAAACCTATCGTATTTCCAATAACTACTTCTAAACCCCAACTTTTCAATAAAGCAATAGCGGGTTTCAAGTTGTCATCTGTATTTTTTCTGGCTGTTGCCAAAATTGCTACTGTATCTCCTTTTTGTAAACTTGGCGGTGTAATCATGTTGTATTGGGCTTGACTGTTGAAAGATTGTAGAACAAAAATAAGCAATAGAAATTGATATAATATAGGACGGCGTGGTGTAAATGTTAATTGGTTTTTGTTCATGCTGGAATGCTTTTCTGAAAAAATTCTAGTGGCAAAGTTTTTAAATGATAAAAACAAAGATAGACAATTAGAAAATAATTCTAAGTTCAGGTTCAAATGACTATTTTTACAATAGACAGATTCAAAGAGGAATCTAATCACCTACTGGAAATAAATAATATTTATGAGAATTACCCACTGGATTCCTGTTCTTTTTTTATTTTTTCCAATAATAAAATCTACTGCACAACAGAAAAAATATGTCATTCATACGTTGCGTTTTATAATTTCGAAAACCTTTTTGATACCATAAATGATCCGGATACTTTTGACGAAGAATGGACGCCAACAGGTTTGCAGCGGTGGACCTATGATAAATACGAAAAGAAATTAAGCAACTTAGCCCGCATATTATTCGAAATTGGTTCAGCTGAAAATACTGATTCGCCTACATTTATTGGCGGCTGCGAAATAGAAAACCGAGGCGTTTTGGAGGATTTGGTCAAGCAACCCAAACTTATCGAGAAAGATTACGGAATCATCCATTTTGATTCGCCTGATAAAAGAGGGATTGATGTGGCACTTTTGTATCAAAAAAAGAAATTTCAACCCACAAGTTACAGCAATATTCCGTTGTACATTTATAAAGAAAGCGGAAATACGAATGAAAATTCTAAAGCCAGTTCTGAAGAAAAAACAGATGATGAATTGCAAATAAGCACCAAAAATTATCGGGTTTATACACGAGATCAGCTTGTGGTAACGGGATTTCTCGATGGTGAGGAAATCAATATCATCGTCAATCACTGGCCTTCACGTTCTGGTGGTGAGAAAAAATCAAGTCCGTTTCGGGAAGCCGCCGGCGCATTAAATCGAAAAATAATAGACTCTTTACAACGGATCAATCCAAACGCAAAAGTGATTATTTTGGGTGATATGAATGATGGACCGTATAATAAAAGCGTCAGAATTGGGCTTGGCGCCAAAGCAAAAAAGGCAGAGGTATTACCGTTTGGAATTTACAATCCATTCGAAGAAATGGCCAAAAAGGGATTTGGAACCATCGCATTTAGGGATGCATGGGATGTTTTTGATCAAATAATGGTTTCCGAAACCTTACTGCAAACGGATTATTCGAGCTTTCGATATTGGAAAGCAGGAATTTACAACAAGTTATTTTTGATACAAACCAGCGGACAATACAAAGGCTATCCGTTACGGCATTCCACCACCGAAATAGGATTCAGCGACCATTTTCCCGTCTATATTTATTTGATTAAGGAAAAAAAATAACGTTTTAATATTTCATAACTTTACAATTAAAATAAAAATCATGGCAATAGCAAAACCTTTCAACCTTAATAAATGGATTGACGAAAACCGTCATCTGCTCAAACCGCCCGTTGGTAACAAGAACTTATATACAGAATCCGGAGATTACATAGTTATGATTGTTGCGGGTCCAAATGCCCGAAAAGACTACCATTACAACGAAACCGAAGAGTTATTTTACCAACTTGAAGGCTCCATAAAAGTGATTGTTCAGGAAGACGGCGAGCGGAAAGAAATGGAATTGCATCCGGGCGATATGTACCTTAATCCCTCTAAAATTCCGCATTCTCCAGTTCGTTCCGAAGGTTCTATTGGGCTTGTCATTGAACGAAAAAGAGCCGGACAAGGATTTACAGACGGCTTGCTTTGGTTTTGCGATATTTGTAATCATAAGCTTCACGAAGTCTATTTTGAACTGCATAATATCGAGAAAGATTTCTTGCCTCATTTCGAACATTTCTATAATTCAGAACACTTGAGAACCTGTGAAAAATGCGGAACTGTTATGGAAACGGACCCTCGATTTGTTGCCAAAAAATAATTTTTAGGAGCTCATCCTGCTATACGCTGTATCTGTATAGGTCTCGTAAAAAACGAGACCTATAAAGGATGCCGCTTCTATCAGGGCTAAAAAATGAAAATATAAGTAGTAACGTTTACTATTTAACCTTAAATCAATATATTTGTAAAAAAATATAACAATTTTTAATAAAAAAGTTACAATGATAACAATAGCAGATCAATTCGGAATGAAGGAAGCATTGGCGCAATTGGGTGTAAAAGCCATAAATGAAGGAACGTCAACAGGGATAAACCATTTTTCAAACGGGGAAATTCTTGAAAGTTATTCACCAGTTGACGGTCAGCTAATAGGTACTTTAAAAACAACTACGGCTGCTGATTATGAAAAAGTAATGCAAACCGCTACTGAAGCTTTTAAAACTTTCAAAGTGATGCCTGCGCCGCAACGTGGTGAAATCGTGCGTCAATTTGGTGAAAAATTGCGTAAAAATAAAGAAGCTTTAGGCAAGTTAGTTTCCTACGAAATGGGGAAATCATTGCAAGAAGGATATGGTGAAGTTCAGGAAATGATAGACATCTGTGATTTTGCAGTTGGATTGTCGCGTCAGTTGCACGGATTAACGATGCACTCCGAACGTCCGGGACACAGAATGTATGAGCAATACCACCCAATGGGAGTTGTTGGAATCATTTCGGCTTTCAATTTTCCAGTTGCTGTTTGGGCTTGGAACACAGCATTAGCCTGGATTTGTGGCGATGTTTGTGTTTGGAAACCATCTGAAAAAACACCACTTTGCGGGATTGCCTGTCAAAATATTATTGCCGAAGTAATCAAGGAAAATAACCTTCCGGAAGGAATTTCCTGTTTGATAAATGGAGATTACAAAGTGGGTGAAATGATGACTAACGACAAGCGTGTGCCATTGATTTCTGCAACTGGTTCTACTCGTATGGGGAAAATTGTTGCGCAAGCAGTTGCAGGTCGTCTTGGAAAATCATTATTGGAATTAGGCGGAAACAACGCCATCATTGTAACTCCGGATGCTGATATCAAAATGACGGTTATTGGTGCTGTTTTTGGTGCGGTAGGAACGGCAGGACAACGTTGTACATCAACACGTCGTTTAATTATTCACGAAAGTATTTATGATAAAGTTAAAGATGCAATTGTATCGGCTTACAAACAATTACGTATTGGAAATCCTTTGGATGAAAACAACCATGTAGGTCCTGTAATTGATAAGCATGCAGTGGAAATGTACAATAAAGCATTAGAAAAAGTTGTTGCCGAAGGTGGGAAAATCCTAGTGGAAGGTGGCGTGCTTTCTGGTGAAGGATTTGAAAGTGGTTGCTACGTAAAACCAGCAATTGCAGAAGCAGAGAATTCTTTCGAAATCGTACAACATGAAACTTTTGCGCCTGTTTTATATTTATTGAAATATTCAGGAACTGTGGAGAATGCTATCGCAATTCAAAACGGAGTGGCGCAAGGATTATCATCCGCTATTATGACAAATAATTTGCGTGAAGCAGAACTTTTCCTATCCGTTGTAGGTTCTGATTGTGGAATTGCAAATGTAAACATAGGAACTTCCGGTGCAGAAATTGGAGGCGCTTTTGGTGGTGAAAAAGAAACTGGTGGCGGAAGAGAATCAGGTTCTGATGCTTGGAAAGTCTATATGAGAAGACAAACGAATACGATTAATTACACTACAAGTTTGCCATTGGCACAAGGAATAAAATTTGATTTGTAGTAATTTAGTTAACAATAAATTTATATTTAAACGCTTTGTCTTCTTTAGATAAAGCGTTTTTTTATAAATTAGACAAAAAAACTATTAATGACCAATTCAGGAGCAACATTTACAGATATTTCAGGTTGGCATAAAAATGTTCATTACAGCACTGGAGGTACTCGAAGTAAATACATTGCTTTGCACCCCGACACAAATGAGGAGTATTTTTTTAAAGGATCAAAAGAAACACCTCAAGGAGAAATTCGCTATCCAACAGAGTTTTGGTCTGAAATTGTTTCTTCTAAAATTGGTCAATTTTTAGGTTTTCCAATGTTAGATTATAATATTGCCTACGATAGTAAACACAAGCAAAAAATTGGATGTCTTTCAAAATCCATGGTTTTTGGTGCAAAAAATAAATTGACAGAAGGCATCTCTTATTTAACTGGATTTAATCCTCAATATAATCCGGAAATAGATAAAAAAGACTACACCTTTCAATTTATTTGTAAAGCGTTAAATGAATTTTCATTAGTAAATTATATTGAAAATATTATTGAGATTATTGTTTTTGATAGTATCATTGGAAATTCAGATAGACATCAAGAGAATTGGAGTATATTATCTACTTATGAACAAGATGAAAATATTGTTGAAGAACAAATTTCTAGTGCTTTTGATAAAATTAAAAACAAAATTAAAAAATTATCGAATAATAGTTCTAAAGAAGAAGGGAAGATTCATATTAATGTTAATTCTAAATATTTGACGTATACTTACAATTATCAATTTGCACCTATTTATGATAGTGGTTGTTGTCTTGGAAGAGAATATACCGATGAAAAAGTTTTTAAAATGTTCAATGATTCTCAAATGATTGAAAAGTATATTCGAAAAGGTGAGTCTGAGATTCATTGGGAAGGGAATACTAAAAAAAGGAAGCATTTTGAACTTATAGAATTATTGCTAGAACACTATCCAGCTGAAACGAAAAGGTTTATAGGTAGAGTTATGGAGAAATATAACTCCGATGCAATAGAAGATATAATTGAAAAAATTGATATAAATGTTCCAGCGGATTTAATTAACTTTAAATTATCGGTTGCAAGAAAACAATTGATGTTTAAATTGGTAACTTTGCGCATTGAAAAATTAATCAAATATTTATGAAAGCAATAGGAAACATACACCTTATCTGGAGATCAGGTAAAGGCAGTAGAAGAATTTCTGTTGGTACTATTAAAAAAAGTGCCTCAGAAGGAATCCGCTTTCAATATAATCAGGATGGAGTTGAAGAAGCTAAGAAGTTAGGTTTTGTGCATTATGAAGGCTTTCCGGATACAAGTAAAGATAAAATTTATACGGAAAATGTAATTGAAATTTTTGGCCAAAGATTAATGCGTAGTGAGAGACCTGATTTACAAGATTTTTATGATTTTTGGAATATTGATTTAAGTAAAAAAGAAGATAAATATTACATGTTAGCTTTTACTCAAGGACTATTACCGACAGATAATTTTGAGTTTTTGGCTCATTTTAACCCTGTAGAAAATTTATCCTTTGTTACGGAAATAACTAATTTATTGGAAAGTCAAATACCTTCAGATAAGGTTGCGGTTGGAGATGTTTTAAGATATGAATTAGAACCGAATAATCAATACGATAATAAAGCTGTAAAAGTCTTCAAAGAAGATTTATATCTTGGACGTATTAAACTAATTCACTGTAGTGTATTCCATAAAACAAGTAAGCAATTTGATTTAATCGTTCAAGGAACTGAAAAAAATGGCGTATTAAAACGAATTTTCGTTAAAGCAAGTCTTTAATTTATATTCTCAGAATCAATTACACTACAAGTTTGCCATTGGCACAAGGAATCAAATTTGATTTGTAAAACCAAATTATAATAAACTGAAAAAGGCAATTTGAACTATTCAAATTGCCTTTTTTTATTTCAAATTCTTAGTGAACTTTCAGAATAATTTTTCTACAAGTTGAAAGAAGCACCAATATTAAACGTGAATTGGTTATTCAATTTGTCAAAACCTATTGGATTTGTTTTGTAACTGGCAATTGGAATTCCAGCTTCGGTGAACACACCAAAACCTTCGGTAAAGAAATAACGGAAACCTAAATGTGCACCAAAATTTCTTAATCCTAAATTTAATCCTGGGTAAATATCCATTTTTGGATCTAATTCAAAAACATTTCCCAAGTTTGCATTGAAACGTGCTTTAACATCTACTCTATCTCCAAAATCAGGCTTATTTCCTAAATCATCTTTAGAAACAGACAACAAATAAGAGGTAACAAATCCGAAAGACATGTTTTCTCCAAGACCAAAATCAGAAGAAACACGAATTCCTGATCCTCCGTTTTGGAAGTTAGCTCCAACATCAAATTTAACGTCGCCTTTTCCTTTGAAAGCCTGTGCATTGATCAAACCAACAGTCAATAGTAATACTAATGTAATAATCTTTTTCATATGAAGATAAAATTTGTTTTTTATTGGAATATGGAATTTGCATATCTTGATTGGTGTTCGCGACCAATTTTCGGTTATGCTCATTTCATACTCTTATTTTTTTAATTGGTGCAAAAGTAGTTCAATAAAATCTAATTTCTTCCTTTCTCGTCAAAATACAGTTGGCTCAAAGGTTCGCTTTGCCAAAATTCCTTACTGTCAACATCCATAATAGTCAAGGGTCCTTTGAAGGCCGCCCCTGTATCTACGTTCCAAACATTAGCCTTTTGTACGGGAGTGGTTTCACCAATTCGGGTAACGGGCGTGTGACCAATATAGATTTCATCATATAAAGTAAAACGTTTTGGATAAAACGGGTGGTCAATTTTCATTGTTGTGTCTAATGCCAATGCTGTTTCCCACAAGGTTCTGTCCCAATAAAAGAGCCCAGGAAAATATTCAAAATCTACACCGTTCATATTGGTAAAACCAGCATGAACATACAAACGACGCTGCTCGTCCAGATGATAATTATCCAGAGATTTCAGAAATTCAATGTGCTTTTGCTTCGTTTCTCCGCTGACAGATTCGTAGGCCAAAACCGTAGCTTCTCCGCCATGTTTGTACCACAACAGATTGTCTTTGCTTTCATCAAGCCATTCCAGCAATAAGTCGTCGTGGTTCCCGCGAATGCAAATGCAATTTTGTTTAGTTTTTAAATCAATGATAAAATCAAGTACCTGAGGAGATTGGCTCCAGCCATCAACGTAATCGCCCAAAAAAATTAGGGTATCTTTTTTAGTAACTTTGGCTCTTTCCATAATTTGGTGCAGCGCTCGCAAACCACCGTGAATGTCGCCTATAACAAGTGTTCTCATTTACTGTATTTCTTTTTATTAATGCAAAAATAGCAGAAAATAAGCACTATTTTTCAAGTCATAAAATTAAGTAAAAGTGCGATGAACCAAGCTTTTTTAGTTTATTATTTTTTAAAAAATTAAAGAATTTGTGTTTTAACATGAAATCGAAATATCACTGTTTTAGGTGATTGTTTTATTTAATTTTTCGGATTAGTTTTACAAAAAATTAAACTTTTTTCAAATGAGTACACTTGTTTCGTTATCGTTGCTGTTGGCTAAAATGATTTGTCAAGTCTTAAAAGAATTGTTGGCTTTTATTTAGAATGTATGAAAACTAAAAAGCTCTATTGCTACTGATTTTTAATTTTAACATCCTGCAACTATTTTTTTAATTAAAGTTGGATAATAATTTGAATGAATTATTAGAAAATGATATTGGTTCAAATCCACAAAAATAATTTCTCAGAATCACTGCACATCATATTTCATCTTTCTCAAAATCCGCAACGCTTCTTTGAACGATAAATACACTTGGTTAAAAGGTTTCAACAGTGTTTTTGCATCAATCAGTTTTTGTTTGGCTTCTTCAAAACCGTTAAGGTAACAAATCATAAAAGTGGAAGGCAAATTCTCTAAATCTTTGTGCTCCCTTTCGGTTAACGAAAGTCCTTTTTGGAGTTTTTTCAGCAAAGCAATATTGGCATTGTAAATGTGAAATAACATTTTCTTGTTGAATTCTGGAGGCTGAAACAGCATCTCTCTTTCAATTTTGTAATAGCCATTATCATGAAAATGAATCGTTTGCTTTTCTAAAGGATAATAGCTCGTTTTGTCGTTCAAGCCCAAAGGAACATATTCAATAATGGTAAAAGTATCTTCGTCAAAAGTGATTTCGACTACATCCTGAGCCGAATAAAAAAGCTTGATTTGTTCGTTTATCAATTCGATATCTACGCGTGATAAATAAGTTTTATCACGAGACTTTTTGGCAATGCCTGCCCAGCAAATCACAAATAATTCTTTGAAAACTTTATACTTTGGCGCCATATCCTTGTGGCGAAAATTCATGAAATCAATCACGCCATCGAGTGTGTTTTCAATGCTGTTTCTAGAATTGTTTTCGATGTCAATTACGGTTTCCGTATTCTGGTAATTCTTTTCAATTTCGCCTTCGACTGGCATTGTGTTACTGCCTCGCCGTATAAAAATACTGTTGGCAGGAATCGTGTGAATTCCTTTTTTGAAATGGGAAGTTTTGCTTTTTGGCTTGACCGTTACCAATCCGATCACTTTATCTTTTGGCAAGTTTGGGAAAGGCACATTTTCGTACTGAATTTTCGGAGGATTTTCCAGATAGGCATTCACTAAATTCTGAATCCGGCTGTCGTCAAAAAAATCATCGCCCACAATAAGATTGTCATGATCTTCCACGCCCACCACGATATAGGAATTATTCGTGGGATTTGAATTAGAGAGCGCACAAATGTGTTTTAAAAATTTGGCTTTTCCTTCTCGTGTATGCAAATTCAACTGACGCTTTTTATCATAAAAACTACTCTCATCATTGTGAGCAAGCAGGTTCTTGATAAGAATGCGTTTGTTGATCATACAATTAGATTTTTAGATTTCTTAGACGGTTGGATTCTTAGATTCTCCTAATAATCTAAAAATCCAACAATCTAAAAATCAAATTTAAATATCTCTTTTTAAAATAGTCGCCGAGGCTTGCGCTGTGGGTAACACCATCAAATCGGCAATATTTACATGGTATGGTCTGGAAACTACAAAGTGAATAATATCAGCTATATCTTCTGGATGTAATGGTTCAAAACCTTTGTAAACATTGGCGGCTTTGTCTGTATCGCCTTTAAAACGCACTTCGCTAAATTCGGTTTCTACGGCACCTGGATGAATGGCGCCAACGCGAATTCCGTAAGGATTCAAGTCCATCCTCATGGCTTGGCTCAAGGCATCAACAGCATGTTTGGAGGCACAATAGACGTTTCCGTTTGGATATACTTCTTTTCCGGCTATGGAACCAATGTTGATAATGTGACCTGATTTTCGTTCGATCATTTGTGGGATAATTGCTTTTGAAACATACAAAAGCCCTTTGACATTAATGTCAATCATGGCGTCCCAATCATCTAAATCCCCGTTTTGAATGGGATCTAAACCATGCGCATTTCCGGCATTATTAATCAAAACATCAATTGTGGAAAAAGCTTCCGGGATGGAATTGATACTTTCAAAAACCGCTTTTTTATCCCGAACATCAAAGGACAAAGTATGCACTTCAGTAAATTCCGAAAGTTCTTTTTTTAGATCATTTAATCGGTCTTCACGGCGTCCGCAAAGAATAATTTTATAGTTGTTTTTAGCTAATATTTGTGCTGTTGCTTTACCAATTCCGCTGGTTGCTCCGGTCACTAAGGCTGTTTTAGTCATGAGTTTTTTTCTGTTTTTGATTCTAAAGTTGCTGAACTGAAAACTATTTTAGGCTACATCATCGCCCATGCTTGCGGTCCAGATGGCAAACCAATCTTCTTTGTCTAATTCTAATTCTACTGCTTTCATCAATGATTGAATTCGGGCCACATTTACGGTTCCTGCAATAGGAATTACTTGAGCCGGATGTTTTAAAATCCATGAAAGTAAAATCGAATCTGATCCCAAATGGTATTTTGAAACCAAGGTCGCCAGTAATTTTTTCAATCGTCTGGTTTGTGGAATATCTTTTCTAAAAACGGATCCCAGCGGATTCCATGACATCGGTCGAATGTTGTTCGCTTGCATATAATCAAAACTTCCGTCCACCATTGGTTCGAAATTCGTTGCCGAAAATTGAACCTGATTGTATAAAACTTCTGTTTTCTGACTAATTAATTCTGTTTGTGAAGATGTAAAATTAGAAAGCCCAAAATCGATGATTTTCCCGTCTGATTTTAGTTTTAGAACCGCCTCGGCAATTTCATCTGCCTGCATCAAGGGACTTGGTCTGTGGAGTAAAAGAACATCCAGATAATCCGTCTGTAAATTTTTTAAGGAATTCTCAACGGACCAGATAATATAATCTTTAGAATACTCGTAATGTTTAATTTTATTGTCTCGGTTTCCGGTTACCATTTGGATACCACACTTCGAAATCAACTGTAATTTTTCTCGTGCAATTTTACTGGAAGCGAATGCTTTTCCAAAGTCGGTTTCGGTGGTGTAATCTCCGTATATATCGGCATGGTCAAAGGTGCTGATTTTGTTTTCTAAACACACATTAATCATGTTTTCCATTTCTTTGGTATTGAGATTTTTATCCCAAATTCCCCAATTCATTACACCCGCTACAATAGGTGATAATTTTGTTTTGCTCATGGTTTTTATTTTTTATTGAAATGCGTAAATCTTGTAATTCAAAGTATATTTTTCAAAGTTCTTAAAAATATAAAAATTGTATCACAATTAGTCCTTAAAATTAGGGGTTTTATTGAAGTTTTAACCATTTATTAACATCTTACTTCTAAAAAAAAATTCAATTTGCACCTTCAAAACGAAGGCATTAAATTCAAGGTTTTAAAAATAATAAAATGGAAGAAAATACGGCGACTTTAGACATCAGAGCAATCAATGAAAAAATCGAAAGAGAGAGTGCATTTATAGACCTTCTCACAATGGAAATGAACAAGGTTATTGTGGGTCAAAAGCACATGGTGGAGCGTTTGTTAATTGGACTTTTGGGTCAAGGGCATATTTTATTGGAAGGTGTTCCTGGATTAGCAAAAACTTTAGCGATAAACACCCTTTCGCAAGCCGTTCAGGGATCTTTCAGCAGAATTCAATTTACACCGGATTTATTGCCAGCCGATGTTGTGGGAACAATGATTTACAACATTAAGGCTAATGAATTTTCGATAAAAAAAGGACCAATCTTCGCTAATTTCGTCCTTGCCGATGAGATTAACCGTGCTCCTGCCAAAGTGCAATCAGCATTACTGGAAGCCATGCAGGAAAAGCAAGTGACTATTGGTGACACTACTTTCAAACTGGACAGACCATTCTTGGTTTTGGCTACTCAAAATCCAATTGAACAAGAAGGAACATATCAATTACCTGAAGCTCAGGTCGATCGTTTCATGTTGAAAACGGTTATTGATTATCCAAAAATGGAAGATGAACGTTTAGTGATTCGTCAAAACTTAAAAGGAAGTTACGAAAAAGTAAATGCTGTAGTTTCAGTGGAACAAATTTTACGCGCTCAGGAAGCAGTTCGTGAGGTTTACATGGATGAAAAAATAGAAAAATACATACTTGATATCATTTTTGCCACGCGTTATCCGGAGAAATATAAATTGGCTGATTTGAAACCATTAATCAGTTTTGGAGCGTCACCACGTGGAAGTATCAATTTGGCGACTGCCGCAAAATGCTACGCTTTTATCAAACGTCGTGGTTATGTAATTCCAGAGGATGTTCGTGCGGTAGTTCATGATGTATTGCGTCACAGAATTGGAGTTACCTATGAAGCGGAAGCTGAAAACATTACTTCAGTAGACATCATCAACAAAATCGTAAACGAAGTAGAAGTACCTTAAAGTTTGTTTAATGTTTAGAGTTTTAAGTTGTTGGATTACGACTTGGAACGTTAAGCTTTTAAACTTTAAACAAATTAAAAATGGATACAAAAGACCTGTTAAAAAAAGTCCGAAAAATAGAAATCAAAACCCGAAGATTGAGCGATCACATCTTTTCGGGAGAGTATCATACGTCTTTCAAAGGTCGTGGAATGACGTTCAGTGAAGTGCGTCAATATCAGTACGGAGATGATATCCGTGCGATTGATTGGAATGTGACCGCACGTTACAACGAAGCGCACGTAAAAGTTTTTGAGGAAGAACGCGAATTGACCATGATGTTAATGGTTGATATTTCGGGTTCGGAAAGTTTTGGTTCGAAAAATCAATTCAAGAAAGATATTGTTACGGAAATTGCTGCAACAATGGCTTTTTCAGCAACTCAAAACAATGATAAAATAGGTTTGATTTTGTTTTCCGATGAAATCGAATTGTATATTCCGCCAAAAAAAGGGAGATCACACGTACTTCGAATCATTCGGGAATTAATAGAATTTCAGCCTAAAAGCCGAAAAACGGATATTGCTCAAGCCTTAAAATTTTTATCGGGAACTCAAAAAAAGAAAGCGATTGTGTTTGTGATTTCTGATTTCATGTCGGAAGATTATGAGCAAACATTGAAAATTGCTGCAAAAAAACACGACATAACCGGGATTCGCGTGTACGACATTCGAGAGGAAAAAATGCCGGATTTAGGTATGGTTTCTATGCTTGATGCCGAAACCGGAGCAGTTGAATTGATAAATACCGGTTCGAAAGCAGTGCGAATGAATTATGAAAAACAGTACCGCGACAAAGTCAATTATTTTAAAGAAACATTCAGTAAATCAGGTTCCGGTGTTGTAAACACTAGAGTTGATGAAAGTTATGTGACGAAATTATTAAGTTATTTCAAATCGAGATAAGGGTTCAATAATAAAAGATGAAAAAACAATTATACCTACTACTATTGCTGCTTTCCACTGCGGTTTTTGCACAACAAAAGCAAGTAGTCACAAGTATTGACACGACTAAAAATAAAATTGGTGCGGAATTTAAACTGTCCATAAAAACTACTGTTGATACTTCGTCTAAAGTCATTTTTCCCAAATTGAAAAACTTTGGAGCTTTAGAGGTGATTCAGTCGTATCCTATTGATACGGTTAAAATGGACGGCCGTTATGAATTAATCAAAAAATACGGTTTAACCCAATTTGATTCCGGTAGATATGTGGTTCCAAGTATCAAGATTTTTATCAACAGCAAACCGTTTTTGACGGATTCACTTTTGGTTGAAGTGGCAAATGTTCAAGTAGATACTTTGAAACAAAAAATGTTTGACATCAAGGACATTGCTCCAGCGGATAACCCAATTGGCGACTGGTGGAAATACCTGTTGA
Organism: Flavobacterium sp. CAN_S2; assembly: GCF_015752255.1. NCBI lineage: Bacteria > Pseudomonadati > Bacteroidota > Flavobacteriia > Flavobacteriales > Flavobacteriaceae > Flavobacterium > Flavobacterium sp. CAN_S2. The sequence goes on along the minus strand of NZ_JADOVA010000001.1, from coordinate 1,122,638 downwards.
TTATTGCTTTGATTGTAGGTATTGGAGCTTTTATTTATTGGTTTATTAAAAAACGCCAAGAAAAGAAATTACAGGAAGAAATTTATAAAACTCCAATCGAGAAAGCGACTACTTTGCTGGATACTTTAGAGAAAAAAGAACTTTGGCAAAAAGGAGAAGTCAAAGCCTATTATAGTGAATTGACGGATATAGCAAGGAATTATATTGAAGAAGCAATTGAAATTCCGGCTATGGAAAGCACGACTTCGGAATTGATTCAGGGTCTTAGAGCAGCTTCTGTAAAAAAGAAAATGACGCTTTCGCAGGAAATTATCGAAAATCTGGAGCGTGTTTTGAAACAAGCCGATTTAGTAAAATTTGCCAAGTCAAAACCATTGGATTTTGAAATCACAGAAGACCGAAATAAAATTCAAAAAGCAATTCTGACACTAGATAATTCAATTCCTGTGGAAATTCCGGTAGAGGAAGACATGTTGTTGAATGAAGCGCAAAGACAAAAACAAATCCAAATTCAGTTGCGCAAACAAAGGAACAAACGCATCGTAACTGCGGTGGCTTCGGTTGTTTTTTTATTGGCAGCGACCACGACTTTTTTCATTGTTACCAAAGGGTTTGATTATGTAAAAGACAATATTATTGGTCATCCCACAAAAGAATTATTGGAAGGTGAGTGGGTAAAAAGTGAGTACGGAAATCCGGGAATTATCATAGAAACACCAAAAGTACTTAAGAGAGTAGATTTGACAAAAACACTCCCTAAAAACGGAATGGCTTTGATCAAAGAAATGCAGTCCTTTGTTTATGGAAGTCTTTTAGATCGTTTTTATGTGATGGTTTCTACACTAAAATTCAAAGCAGAAACTCAAATTGATTTGGCAAAATCTATGGACGGTGCATTGCAATCACTTGAAGCGCAAGGAGCTCAAAACATGATTGTAAAACAAGAAGATTTTGAAACTAATGAAGGAGTCAAAGGATTGAAAGCCTACGGAACGTTCTCCCAAATTGATAGCGACAATAAGACTACTGCAAAAATGTATTATGAAGCAATATTGTTTAGCCAGGAAGGCGGATTGCAACAGATTTTAATTTTTCATGAAGAAGGAGATAAGTATGGCAACGAAATATCAGAACGCGTTTTGAATGCTGTCGAATTAAAACAAGCAAGTAAATAATGGACAAAATAACATTTTTAAACCCAGAATTTTTTTGGTTGTTTCTACTGATTCCAGTTGTAATTGTGTGGTTCATGCGAAAAAAGAACCATCAATCAGCCACGTTAAAAATAAGCTCGTTAGAAGGATTTAAAGGAACAGGATCGTATTTGACCAAGTTAAAACCGATGTTGAATGTGCTTCGGGTTTTGGCTTTATGCTCTTTGATTGTAGCCATGGCTAGGCCAAGGACGGTCGATGTGAGTAATAAGACTAAAACGACGAAAGGAATTGATATCGTCATGGCGATAGACGTTTCCGGAAGTATGCTGGCCAAGGATTTGAAACCGAACAGAATGGAAGCCCTCAAAAGAGTAGCTGCTGATTTTGTAGAAGAACGACCAAATGACAGGATTGGACTTGTGGTTTATGCCTCTGAAGCATACACAAAAACGCCGGTAACTAGTGATAAAGCGGTTATTCTGGCTGCTATCAACAGCATTAAATATGATAATGTTTTGCAGGACGGAACCGGAATAGGAATGGGATTAGCGACTGCTGTCAATAGATTGAAAGACAGTCAGGCAAAAAGTAAGGTAATTATTCTTTTGACTGACGGTGTGAATAATGCTGGATTTATCGAGCCGGAAACAGCATCGGATATTGCCAAACAATACGGAATCAAAGTGTATACTGTTGGAATTGGAACTAATGGAATGGCCATGTTTCCTTATGCTATCGCACCAAATGGGAAGTTTTTGTTCCAAATGATGAAAGTGGAAATTGACGAGCAGTTGATGAAAAATATCGCCAGAAAAACAGACGGTAAATATTTCAGAGCTACAAGCAATAGCAAATTAGCGGAGATTTATGCTTCCATCAATAAACTGGAAACGACTGAAATCGAAGAATTAAAATTCTATGATTACGATGAAAAATTCAGACCTTTTATATGGTTCGCCGGTTTTTTATTATTGTTGGAAGTGGGATTAAGGAATACGGTTTTTAAAAGCTTTATATAATGACAGTCGCAAACTGAAAACTGCGACTAAAAGTAAAAAAATGGAATTAGACGAAAAAAAATATTTATATCTTCTCTTTATACTGCCCTTGGTGGTGTTGGTTTTTCTGTTCAATTTATATTGGAAAAGAAAAAAACAACGCGAGTTTGGCGATTTAGAAATGGTAAAAAAACTGAGTCCGGAAAGTTCAGTTTTTAAACCCGTTTTGAAAGTAACAGTTTTGATTTTGGCTTTACTTGGACTGATTCTTGGTTTGGTAAACCCAAAGATTGGTACCAAAATGGAAACCGTAAAACGAGAAGGAATTGACATTGTTTTTGCAGTGGATGTCTCCAAAAGTATGCTGGCCGAAGACGTAGCGCCAAACAGATTGGATAAAAGCAAGCAAATTGTTTCGCAAATTATTAATCAGTTAGGTAGTGACAGAATAGGAATTGTGGCTTATGCAGGAAGTGCTTTCCCAGTTTTACCCATCACTACAGATTATAGCGTGGCAAAAATGTTTCTGCAAAGCATGAATACGGATATGGTTTCTTCTGTAGGAACATCATTTAACGAAGCGATTAAATTATCGTCAACCTATTTTGATGATAAAAAAACGAGTAAGTTATTGATTATGATTTCGGATGGTGAGGACCATAACGAAGGTGCTGATGAAGCCGCCGAAGAAGCAAATAAACTTGGAATTAAAATTATTACAATTGGTGTTGGAACTGAAAAAGGAGGTACTATTCCATTAAAAAGAAATGGAATTGTCGAAGGTTTCAAGAAAGACAATAACAACGAAGTAGTGATAACAAAATTGGTTCCGGAAAGTCTGACAGCCATTGCAAAAGCCACAAAAGGAGGGTATGTAAATGGTAATAACACTAAAGAAGTACTGGAATATGTTAAGAATGCTTTGAATAATATTCAAAAAACAGAGTTTGAAGCGACTGAAATGGCAGATTTTCAATCGCAATTTCAATGGTTTTTGGGTTTTGCCTTTTTGCTGTTATTTGTTGATGTATTTCTGTTGGAAAGAAAAACAAGTTGGGTTAAAAAGTTGGATTTATTTAACGAGAATAAATAATTATTTCTAAAAGGTTTAAAAGCCTTCTGGATTTATAGATACAATAAATGAAAAGATTTAAAATTATCATAATTGCCTTTTTAATCGTTGCTTTCTCCGGGACAGCTGGATTGCATGCGCAACAAAAAGATCGAATTTTGCCCAAAGGAAACCAAGATTATGCGGATAATAAATTTGTGGATGCGGAGGCTAATTACCGAATTTCGGATTCAAAATTTCCTAATAAAGCAGCTGCGCCTTTTAATCTTGGAAATAGTATTTACAAGCAAAAACAATCTTCCGAAGCTAAGTTTGCTTACGCCAAAGCCTTAAAAAATTCAAAAACAAGACCTCAGAAACACCGTGCTTTTCATAATCTTGGGAATGTGTTCATGAATGAAAAAGATTATACACAAGCGGTTGAAGCGTACAAGAATGCTTTGCGAAATGATCCAACTGATGAGGAAACACGTTATAATTATGCTTTGGCCAAAAAAATGCTGAAAGACAATCCGCCAAAGGACGATAAGAAAAAAGACGAGAAAAAAGATCAGGAAAAGAAAGACGATAAAAAGGACGACAAGAAAGACGGCGAAAAAGACAAAAAGGACGATAAAGAAAAAGATAAGAAAGACGATAAAGGAGATCAGGACAAACAAAATAAAGACCCGAAACCCAACGATAAAGGAGAACCAAAACCTGCTCCTGGAGGAATTTCTAAGGAACGATTAGAAAATCTTTTGGATGCCGTGAATAAAGAAGAAAAGAAAATTCAGGACAAAGTGAATGCCCAAAAAGTAAAAGGAAAACCAGTTAAAACGGAGAAGGATTGGTAGTTCAATTAGAGAGTTTGAAAATGAAAAAATATATAGCGGCGATTGTTTTATTGGTGTGCAGCACACTCAGCGCTCAGGTTCAGTTTGAGGCCAGAGTGAGCAAAACCACGCTGGGCTTGAATGAAAGACTGCGTATTGATTTTATGATGAATGTAGATGGCGATAATTTTGTTCAGCCGTCTTTTGATGGTTTCCGCATTATAGCTGGACCAAGTCAGCAAGTGAGTCAATCGTGGGTAAACGGAAGAAGCTCTTTTGAAAAAGCATATTCTTATTTTCTGACACCCAATCAAAAAGGAACATTCATAATTAAGCCGGCGGCTATCGAGTACAACGGTCAAATCTATAAAACGGCACCTGTAAAAATCATTGTGACCGCTGCCACAGAACAGCCTAGAGACCCAAACGATACTCAAATGTCTGGGGATGAAAACCTGTATCTGGTTGCTGATGTTTCTAAAACAAATCCATACATCAACGAACCCATTACAGTTGTTTATAAATTGTATTTTGGTAACATTGGAATTTCGAACGTTGGAGAATCAAGTAAGCCTAAATACAATGATTTTTGGAGCCAAAATATCGAAATCAAACAACCTGTGGCAGAAGAAGGAATTTTCAAGGGCCAGAATTTCAGGTTTATTGTACTGAAAAAAGTAGTGCTGTATCCGCAAAAATCGGGCAGACTTAAAATTGAGCCGTTGTCATTATCGGTAGATGTGGAATTACCAACAAACCGTAGGGATATGTTTGGTCGTATGATGCTCACGCAAACCACTAAACGTGTTTCGGCTGGAGCCAAAACCATTAACGTTAAGCCATTACCTGAGGCAGGAAAACCAGATGATTTTAGCGGTGCGGTTGGAGATTTTGATTTTAAAGTTACTCCATCAAAGACTAATTTGAAACATGGAGAAAGCCTTGATTTGGTTGTAAGTGTAACAGGAAAAGGAAATTTAAAACTATTCAGTTTGCCAAAACCTGTAGTGCCAAATGCACTGGAGATGTACGATGCCGTTCACAGCGAAGATATCAGTACACCACTTTCTGGAATGGCTGGAAAATCGTCGGATAGTTATGCAATAATTCCACAATACAGAGGGAATTATCCGGTTAAACCAATGCAGTTTTCTTATTTTGATTTGAGTTCCGGAACCTATAAAACGTTGCGTTCTCCGCAGATTATGATTAATGTTTTGGATGGTCCTACACCGGCTGATTCCACAGCAACTGGTGGAAATAAGAATAAAATTGCAGCGGTAGAGGAATTTAAGAACATCAAGTCAAAAACCAATCTTTTTACCATTGACAAAGAGGATTTCTTTGGATCGAAATTGTTTATTGGATTGTTGTTGCTTCCTTTTTTACTGGTGCCAATAATTGTGTTATTCAAAAAGAAGAAAGAGGCTATGGATGGTGACATTTCCGGAAACAGAATTCGAATGAATAACAAATTGGCCAAGAAATATTTATCAGAAGCGAAGAAACAAATTAGCAATAAAGAACTGTTTTACATTGCGCTGGAAAAAGCGATGCATAATTTCCTGAAAGCGAAATTACACATTGAAACTTCAGAAATGAGCAAGGATAATATTCAGGAATTATTGTTGTCCCGAAATGCAAAACCAGAAGCTGTAAATGATTTTATTGCACTTACTGAAAATTGTGAAGTGGCTCGTTATGCACCTTCGTCAAGTGTTACGATACAACAGGATTTTGATAAAGCGGTATTTATAATCTCTGAATTAGAAAAACAAATTGCTTAATATTTATTTGCTTAACCACAAAGTGCACAAAGAAGGCACAGCGCACACTAGTTTTATAAAATAAATGACTGAAAACGAAATATCAAAAATTGTATTCGAAAGTGCTTTGAAAGTACATAAAGTTTTAGGTCCCGGACTATTGGAAAGTGCTTATGAAGAGTGTTTGTTTTATGAACTTAAAAAAAGTAATTTAAAAGTAGAAAAGCAGAAAGCGCTTCCTTTGATTTATGAAGAAGTAAAACTGGATGTTGGGTACAGAATTGATATGATTATTGAGAATAAATTTATTGTCGAGGTAAAATCTGTTGAAGCTTTGACAGATGTTCATTTGGCTCAATTACTAACGTATTTGAGATTGTCGGATTGCAGATTAGGATTACTAATTAATTTTAATGTAAAATTGCTAAAAGAAGGAGTAAGACGAGTTATAAATGGAGCACTTTAAATAGTGATCTTTGCGACTTCCTTGTGACCTTCGTGTTTAAATTTTTATGAAAAACATTCTATACATATTATTACTTTCAACCCAGATTTTCTTTGCCCAAAACGGCTTCGAAAAAGGGAATGCATATTATGCAAAAGGAAAGTACACTGAAGCCGTGACAGCTTATGAAAGTGTTTTAAAAGACAATAAGCAGTCCTCGGAATTGTATTTTAATTTAGGAAATGCCTATTATAAATTGAATGAGGTAGCGCCTTCGATTTACTATTATGAAAAAGCATTGGTACTGAATCCAAACGATAAGGAAAGTATAAACAACTTGAAATTCGCTCAAAAAAGAACCATTGATGAGATTAAAGTAATTCCAAAAGTGGGTTTTGGAAAGTTACTTCGGGATTTCACTGGAATTTATCATTACAATACTTGGGGATGGATTTCTGTAGGGTTGGCGACATTTTTTTTATTGTTTTTTATCGGATATTATTTTTCACAAAGAACACTTTCTAAACGTATTTTCTTCTTTGGAATGTTCGCCGTATTTTTTTTGATGGTCATTGCTTTATCTGCTGCAATTATGGAGAAAAGTCATTTTGATACAGAAAAACCAGCCATAATTTTTGCCGAAAGAACAAATATGAAGTCGGAACCCAGAGATGGTGGAAAGCCATTATTAGTATTGCATGAAGGAACAAAAGTGTTTGTTTTTGAAACTATTGGAAAATGGAAAAAAATACAACTTACAGATGGAACCGAAGGCTGGATTGAAACTAGTGCGATTAAGGAAGTGAAATAATAATATTCACGGTAAATTTTGCTTACTTTTTCTTCAAACTACTATACCATTCCTTTAGTGACGGATACATATATCCCGCTGTTTTTTGGATTGGATTGTAAAAAAGAGAATTGTCTAAAGTTTCTTTTTTGGCTAAAATATGATTGTAATTTATTTTTTCGAAAACTGCAAACACAATACTGATAATCAAAATTGTTTTCAGTACTCGGAAAAAACCGCCGCCCAATTTATTCAACCAGCCTAAAAAAGCAAAATCGGCAATTCCTGTGAGGAACTTTCCTAAAATTGTGACTACCACAACCACAGCGATAAACGTCAGTATAAAGGCAACAACCTGGATTGTATTGGGATTCCACTTCACATATCCTACTAAAATATCCCGCATAAAGGAAGAAAATTTGACAGCAAAATAAATTCCAGCCAATAGCGAAACCAACGAAGCTAGTTCGACAAAAAGACCATTTCTGATTCCTTTATAAAAAGCGAAAGCGAGTAGTACACCCAAAATAATATCTAAAAACCCCATAACGCTTAATTAAGAAAATTATATCCGCAAATATAAAAGAATTGTTCTTTACCATTGTCAGTTTTCAAGTTCTTATCTTTGCCAAAATAATTTTATGAGCGCGGATTTCATAATTCATAATTCATAATTCATAATTCAAAAAAATGTCAAGAGACACGCAACTTAAAGAACGCTGGGAACAGCTTGTAAATATACTTTCCAATCAATTTTCGCAAGGTGAAGATTTAGATTTAGACGCCATAATTTATTTAATTGGTGTTCAGGAACTCGGAAAAGTTCATAGAGAGTTTAAAAAAGACGAAAAATTAAACCTGATGCACATCGCAATTTGCCGTTTATTAGAGCCGTATGGTTTTTATGAATTCGAATTTTTTGATGAAGACGGATGGCCACATTACAAAGTAAAAGAGGAATTACCACCGCTAAAAGCTGGAGAACAATCGGTTTTGATGAAAGAAGCCATTGTAAATTATTTCTTGGAACGGGAAGTAATAGAATAGCTAATTTAAGTAGCATGTTTAGTTTTAAATGTAATACAACAAACTTGAAACTTTAAACTTGAAACTTGGAACAAATTTCTTAAATTTGCACTCTCAATTATGCAATGAAAATGATAGATAAGATAAAAGAATATATTGGCGAAGCACAGGCTTTTTCAACGCAAAATACAGCAGAATTAGAAACATTCCGAATCAAATTTCTAGGAAGCAAAGGACTTTTGAAAGAGCTTTTCGCCGAATTTAAAAATGTTCCTAACGACCAAAAAAAGGAATTTGGACAGGTGATTAATCTGCTTAAAACTTCTGCCGAAGAAAAAGTAAAGACCATTCAGGAAGCTTTGGAAAACAAAGAAGAAAGTAAAGGCTTTTACGGGGATTTAACCCGTTCTGCGGAACCAATGATTATTGGCTCTCGTCACCCTATTTCATTGGTGAAAAACCAAATTATAGATATCTTTTCGAATATTGGTTTTAACGTTTCCGAAGGTCCTGAAATCGAAGATGACTGGCATAATTTTACCGCGCTAAATTTACCGGAATACCATCCGGCGCGCGACATGCAAGACACGTTTTTCATTCAAACCAATCCTGATATTTTGTTGCGCACGCACACGTCATCGGTACAAGTGCGGTATATGGAAAATAATAAACCGCCCATACGTACCATTTCTCCAGGAAGAGTTTTTCGTAATGAGGCAGTTTCGTCTCGTTCTCACTGTATTTTCCACCAAGTGGAAGGATTATACATTGACAAAGATGTTTCTTTTGCCGACTTAAAACAAACGCTTTTGTATTTTACCAAAGAGATGTTTGGGAAATCAAAAATCCGTTTGCGTCCGTCTTATTTTCCGTTTACTGAACCAAGTGCTGAGGTTGATATTTATTGGGGTTTAAAAACAGAAACCGATTATAGAATTACCAAAGGAACTGGTTGGTTAGAAATCATGGGTTGCGGAATGGTAGATCCTAACGTCTTGAAAAACTGTGGCATCAATCCTGATGAATACAACGGTTTCGCATTCGGGATGGGAATCGAAAGAATTGCCATGTTGTTGTATCAAATCGGCGATATCCGTATGTTTTACGAAAATGACGTTCGTTTCTTGGAGCAATTCAAATCCTCAATTTAGTCAAAAGTTATAAAGTAGAAAGGAATAGCTATTTTTGATTTTCCTCGACTTTACGACCTTAGACATTAAGAGTAACTTATGAAAAAAGACATTATCATACCCGAAGTAGAAAACGTATTTTTTGCGGCAGTCCAGGAATGGAGTGACGATTTCATGGAAAAAGTATGGTACGCTTATTTAGTCAATGACAGCGATTTCTTAATCGAAAGTGTTATGGTGGTTTCTAAAGCTTTTGGCACAATCGATGGCGAAATGAAAAAAACATCACTTTTGCGTCACGCTTTTATTGAAGTTCCTGCTGTTTCTGTGGTGAAAGTTGAAATGATTGAAAAAAGTGTTTTGGCGCTAAACAATGAATTCATGCTTACGTTTTTTATGGACGGAAAATTATACGATAAAAAGTTCATTTTCAAAGCAAATTCCATCAACGAAACAGAAGTAGAAGAAGTACCTATTTTATTTGTTGACGGCGTTATCGTGAGATAAGCTGGTATTACTTTCTCTTTTTATTTTCTTCTTCCAACTAAAATAACTGACCACAAAAATCCCTGCTAGAACAAATAATAACATTCGGGATAAATTCTTTTTGGACAAAAACGCATCTTCAAAAGACATTTCGAACAGGTCAAATCCAGCCATGATGAAAGAAACCATAAATCCCCAAATCAATCCGTATTTAATTTGAAATTTCCATCTTTCGCTCATAAAATTATTTATTGGTTTTGTTGTTTAACTTTTGATTTCCAAGTAAAATAACCCAAAACAAATATGCCGACCAAGATATAAGCGGTTGCGCGAATATAAAAATTTGGCGTAGCAACCTGTTCCGAAAAAGGGATTTCTTTGATGTCAAACAATACATTGAAAACCGTCATAAATACACCCCAAATTCCGCCCGTTTTAACCTGATATTTCCATCTTTCGCTCATGAAGTGATTGTGTTTGGTTATTATTTGAAGCTGAATTAATCCAGTTTATCAGTCAGTTTTTTGAATACGGATTTGGCATCCTGACCTTCATATAAAATACTGTAAACGGCATCAATAATTGGTGTTTTGGCACCATACGCCTGATTGAGTTTATAAGCGCTTTTTGCGGCATAATATCCTTCGGCAACCATACTCATTTCCATCATTGCAGATTTCACAGTGTAACCTTTACCAATCATATTTCCGAACATTCTATTTCTGGAGAATATAGAATAACCGGTAACCAATAAATCACCTAAGTAGGCAGAATCATTGATGTTACGTTTCATTTTGTGGACTTTTTTGATGAATTTCTTCATCTCACGAATCCCGTTACTCATTAATACTGATTGGAAATTATCGCCATAACCAAGACCATGAGCCATTCCTGCTGCAATTGCATAAATGTTCTTTAGCATCGCTGCGTATTCCGTTCCAATTATGTCGTCTGTAATTTTAGTTTTGATGTAATTTCCAGATAAATTTTTAGCTACGGTTTTAGCTTTGTCTGGATCGCCACACGCAATGGTAAGATAAGAAAGACGCTCCATGGCTACTTCTTCAGCGTGACAAGGGCCAGTGATTACACCAATGTTATAATAAGGAATGTCATATTTTACATGGAAATGTTCGCCTACAATTAAGCTTGTTTCTGGAACAATACCTTTAATTGCTGAGAAAATGATTTTATCTTTTAGGGAAACGGTTAGTTTTTCTAACTCACCATCTAAAAATGCAGATGGAATTGCGAAAATAATATAGTCAGCATACGCTACAGCTTCATTGATATCGCTAGTTAATTTCAGTTTTTTGATGTCAAATTCAACCGAACTTAAATAATTTGGATTGTGTTTATAGGTTTTAATGTGCTCTATAGCAGCTTCATTTCGCATATACCACGAAATTTCGGTCAGATTTACGCATAGCATTTTTGCTATGGCTGTCGCCCAACTTCCACCACCTATTACTGCGAATTTTATATTTTCAGCCATTTTTTTATTGTATTTAATCAAAAGTACTTAAAAAACCATCAATTAAGCAAATTTAATTATCCCTAGAAATGCTCTGTTTATATAGTTATAGTATATAATTGTCTTAATATTTTAAATTTAAAATAAATATTTTTGATTTTTTATACAATATAAATACAACTGTATCGTTATCAATATTTATTGTTTAAAAAATTAACAAAAAATGTGGATTGAATTAGTTAGTTATATTTTAGAATTTTAAAAGGCGTTCCCAAAAATGAGAACGCCTTTTTATTTAAAGCACTGTAATCGGTATTAAGTTATTTGAATTAATAACTCATTTCAACAATAGATTTAACCTTCTCTAAAGTGATATTTTGTTTTTCACCTAATCCTAACCAACCTCTTTCTTTAAAACGGTCCACTATAAAATCTGCCGTTTTATCATACTCTTTTGTATAATCGGATAATTTAGTGTCCATTCCCATCATGTGGAAAAATTCAACTGTTTTGTTGATGGCTTCGTTTGCTATTTCATCTTCCGTTCCAGTCAAATTGAAAATACGTTTTCCGTATTGTGCCAATTTTCCCTTTTTGGTTTCAAACATTACTCGGTATAAATTTGGACCCACAACTGCCAATGTTCTGGCATGATCGATTCCGTACAAAGCCGTTAATTCGTGCCCAATCATGTGCGTTGCCCAATCCGAAGGAACTCCTTTTTGGATTAATCCATTTAGAGCCATCGTACAACTCCACATAAAGTTGGAAGCCAAAGCATAATCTTTAGGATTTTCAACAACTTCTGGACCCACTTGAATCAAAGTTTGCAAAATACTTTCTGCAATTCTATCCTGAAGATATCCTTCGTGCGGATACGTTAAATATTGTTCTAAAACATGAGTATAAGCATCTACAACTCCATTTTGCAATTGTCTTTTTGGTAAAGAAGCAATAACTGTTGGGTCACAAATTGAGAATTTCGGGAATAAGGCACTTCCGCCAAACGCTAATTTCTCTTGAGTAGCTTCAATAGTTACTACAGCTCCTGAATTCATCTCGCTTCCAGTTGCTGGTAAAGTCAATACAGTTCCAAAAGGAACCACTTTAGATAAATCTTTGATCAATAATCTCTTTTGAAGAATATCCATTGGGTTTCCGTCAAAATTTACGGCGGCCGAAATGAATTTTACGCCATCAATTACAGAACCTCCACCTACGGCAAGGATAAAATCTATATTTTGTTCCTTGATAACGTCAACAGCTTTCATCAATGTTTCAAAATGCGGATTTGGTTCGATTCCTCCAAATTCCACAATTTCAAAACCTTTTAAATTATTGATTACCTGCTCATGAATTCCATTTTTGAAAATACTTCCGCCACCATACGCCAAAAGGATTTTTGCTCCTTGTGGCACTAACGTGGATAATTTTTCTATTTGTCCTTTTCCAAAAACTAAATTGGTAGGATTGTATAATTCGAAATTTAACATCTTCTTATTTTTTTGAATTCAATTGGTTCAATAATTTTTCTGCAACTAGTTTAGACGAAGCCGGGTTTTGACCTGTAATCAATAAGCCATCTTCTACTGCATAAGGCTGCCAATCTCCTATTTTTGAATAAGTTGCACCGTTAGCTTTCAAGGCATCTTCTAATAAAAATGGAACAACATTCGTTAATCCCACGGCTTCTTCTTCTGTATTTGAAAATCCAGTTACTTTTTTACCTTTAACTAAAAATTCCCCATTTACTTTTACGTTTTTCAACACTGCTGGTGAATGACATACAAAAGCAACAGGCTTGTTATTCGTGTAAAAAGATTCAATTAAAGCACTTGAAGTTGCATCCGTTGCCAAATCCCACAATGGACCATGACCTCCAGGATAAAAAACAGCATCATAATCAGCTTGTTTTACATCAGCTAGTTTGTGCGTTTTACTTAGTTTAGCTTGTAGTTCAGTATCTTTATCAAATCTTTTGGTGTCTTCAGTTGCCGAAGATGGATCTGAACTTTTTGGGTCAATTGGTGGCTGTCCTCCTAAGGGTGATGCAATATCAATGATTACACCTTTATCTGCTAACTCATAATAAGGTGCAGCAAATTCTTCAATCCAAAATCCTGTTTTTTCTCCTGTGTTCCCTAATTCACTGTGACTAGTTAGAACGAATAATACTTTTTTCATACCTTTTTTATTTTGTGCAGTTGCTGTAATACAACTTGCGGTTAATGCTATAATGGCAAATAATGCGATTTTCTTCATTTCTAATTTTGTTTGTACAAATTTACGGCGAATATGTTATTAGTAAAAATAATTTAAATTATGTTTGTGATAAATATATTTATATCATGGTCAATCTCGAATGGTACCGAACGTTTAAATCGGTTTATAAAAACGGTAATTTTTCTTTGGCTGCCAAAGAATTATTTATCAGTCAACCTGCTGTTAGTCAGCAAATATCCATGTTGGAAGCCCATGTAGGATATAAACTTTTCAATCGAAAGTCTAAAGGTGTCGAACCAACGGAATACGCTAAGTTACTCAATAATTTAATCATTGAAGCATTGGACCGATTGGAAAATGTAGAAAATGGTTTTCGTGCCAAAGCGTTCAATGCCAATCGATTAATTTCTATTGGGATTTCAAAGCATTTGATGCTAAGTTTGGGAAGCGCTTTGGTTTCCAAATTTGAATTCATTGATTTTAGCTTTCATGAAAATGATGCGCTTTTTGAATTAGTAAATTCTAAAAAATTGGATTTTGCGGTTGTAACCAAACAATATGACACTTTTGACACCATTCAGAAAAAGGTTGGCGAAATCAAGCAAGTCATTATCGGTTCCAATACTATCGATGCTTCCGAGTTAAAGTCTAGTATTAAAACAAAGGATTTTTCTGCTATCGAAAATTGGTTAAACGACCAAAAATGGTTCAGCCATAATGCTCAAATCCCACATATCAAATTATTCTGGTTGCATGTCTTTAACAAAAAAAGACCATCGATGATTCCCAATTATATAATTCCTTCTGAATATGAAATGATAGAAATGCTTTCTAAAAATTCAGGGATTGCTGTAGTTTGGGATGTTAATGCAAAGCATTTTATTCAAGAAAAAAAGATACAGTTGTTATGGAAAAGCAAACAAATGCCAGCAACAGATGTTTTTCTGTTGTCCGGTAAGAATGATAATTTGAGTACTATTTTTGAAAAAATTGAAGTGGAATTGAAAAGAGTTTTGGGATAATTATTTTTTATAAAAATTATTGTGATCAATATATTCCCAAACTTTAGCAGGTAATAACGGCTGCACATTTTTTCCTTTCTTGATATTATCCCGAATAAATGTCGACGATATTTCGACAACCGGTGCGTCAATCATGTGGATTTTTGGATGGTTTTTGAATTCAAGATTTTCCACTTCGGTTGAAATTCGCGGATACACATAAATTTCATGATTTTCAAGAATAGCTTCGTAGTTTTTCCATTTGTGCAAAGACTTGAGATTGTCTTCGCCCATGATTAAGGAGAACTCATAATTTGGATATTTTTCCTGCAAATGAACTAAAGTGTTCACGGTATAATTAGGCTGTGACAACTTAAATTCAATATCCGAAGGTTTGATTTTTGGAAAATCCTCAGTAGCAAGATGCACCATTTGTAAACGATGGTAATCATCAAGCAAAGTATTTTTTTTCTTCAAAGGATTGTGAGGTGTAACCACCATCCATATTTGGTCTAAATCAGCATGCTCCGCCATGTGATTAGCAATGATGAGATGCCCAACATGAATGGGGTTAAACGTTCCGAAATACAATCCTATTTTCATGAATTTAATCTTTTACAAAATCTTTTACCAACTGATAGGCTTCTTCCAAAGCAACATCTAAATCGTAATTTTTTATAACAACATCAAACTGAGGTGCTGTTGCCAACTCAACTGAGGCTTTAGCAATACGCATATTGATTTTGTCATCACTTTCGGTGGAGCGTTTTTTCAAACGAATTTTCAATTCATCAATACTTGGTGGTTTGACAAATACAGCCAGAGTTTCATTTGGGAATTTATGTTTAATTCGCAAGCCGCCGGCTACATCAATATCAAAGATCACGTTTTTTCCTTTTGCCCAGATTCGCTCTACTTCACTTTTTAGGGTTCCGTAGAAATTATCGCGATACACTTCTTCCCATTCCAGAAAGTCTTCGTTTTTGATGTGTTTTTTAAATTCTTCGGTAGACATAAAATAATAATCCTTTCCACTTACTTCTTCGCCTCTTGGTGCGCGGGAAGCTGCCGAAATCGAAAATTCAAGATTCAAATCTTCTTTGCTTAATAAATGTCTAACGATAGTAGTTTTCCCTGACCCCGACGGTGCTGAGAATACGATTAATTTTCCTCCTGTGCTCATTTTATGCTGAATTTATTTCAGTATCTGTTTATCTTTTCCTGCAAGGTTTCTAAAACCTTGTAGGTATGTTATAAAATTAATTAACCTGCAAGGTTATATAACTTTGCAGGTTAATAATTACAATACGTTTAATACTTGTTCCTTGATTTTTTCCAATTCGTCTTTCATCTGAACGACTAATTTTTGCATTTGTGCGTGATTGGATTTAGAACCCATCGTGTTGATTTCACGTCCCATTTCTTGGGTGATGAAACCTAATTTTCTACCGTTAGCTTCGGTTCCGTTTATGGTTTCCAAGAAATAATCCAAGTGATTCGTCAAACGTACTTTTTCTTCGGTGATGTCTAATTTCTCTAAATAATAAATCAATTCCTGCTCGAAACGATTTTCGTCTACATTCACCTTAAGTTCTGAGATTGCAGTTTGTAAACGGTCTTTTATTGCCTGAACGCGTTCTGGATCAAGTGCTAAAGCTTCGGTCATGTATTGACGAATATTGCCAATTCGCAATTGAAATTCTTTTTCAAGAGACATTCCTTCATCTTTTCTAAAGTTCAGGATGTTTTGCAACGCTTCTTCGATAACGGTTTGGATTTGTACCCAGTCGTTTTCATCGATTTCATCGCGTTCTATTTTCATGGTGTCCGGCATGCGAACTGCCATTTTCATTAGTTCGGTTTCATCAGCATCAGCAAAAACTTCTCTTAACTGATTGATATATGCTTTTACAATCGGCACGTTGACTTTCGTAGAAGTTTGTTCCGCGGTACTTTCGATAAAAATAGAAAAATCTACTTTTCCTCTTTCCAGTTTCAGTGCAATTTGGTTGCGTAAACCCAATTCCATTTCGCGGTACAGCGAAGGCATTCTCACATTCAAATCTAAACCTTTACTGTTTAAAGATTTTACTTCTACCGTGATTTTTTTGGTTGGTAATTGCAAAGTTGCTTTACCAAAACCCGTCATTGATTGTATCATATAATTTTCTAAAAGAGGTCAAAGATAATAAAAAAGTGGTCAGTGGTCCGTTTTTAGTATTCAGTGCTTTTTTATAAATAAGTTTAGACATGTAAATGGATTGAAATTAGAACATCCCAAATCAACGTCAGAACACTGATTACTGAACACTCTTCTTCTGTGTCACCAAATAAACACCCACAAATATCAAAACTGCCGAACCAATTTTCACCAAACTCAATTCGTCTTTTCCTAAACCAATTGCGAAAATAGTAGCAAATAGCGGTTGTAAATAAATAAAAACAGCAACCGTAGTTGGTTTTAATTCTTTCATTGAAAGTAAATTTAGCAAATACGTCAGGAAAGTCGAAAAAACAACTACAAATCCTATTTTCCAGCAAATATCCATTGGAACCAAAGCCCAGTTCACAGTTTGAAATTGGCTCCAGCCAAAAGGCAAAACCATAATAAAACCGAACAAATAAATCCATTTTACAAAAGTAAAAGCGTTGTATTTATCCATTAATTTCTTGACGATAATCAGGTAAAATCCATAGGAAATGGCATTGACCAAAACCAGAAAATTTCCCAAACCGGCGTTTGTGGCGCTGCCAATGGATTTTCCGTACAGAATGAGAAATGCAGTTCCTATCAGACCAAGGATAATGCCAAAAACCATTCGTTTTTGCATACGCTCTTTCATTATAATGGCTGAAAGCGTCAAAACAATCATTGGTGTTGAAACCATGATTACCGCTGCGCTAATAGGAGAAGTAAGGCTTAATCCTTTGAAAAATGTAAGCATATTAAACGCCACGCCAAAGAAAGCCGCGGCAATAATTCTAGGAAAATCATTGAGTGCAATTTTCTCCTTTGGCATAAAAAGCCAAACCAGCCAAAATAAAATCACCGAACCGCCCACACGCAACAAGATGAAACCATAGGCGTCAATATACAACGGCATGACATCTTTGGCAATGGTAAATGTGACGCCGTAAATTATAGAGACAATTGTGGCGCCAATTAGTGCAAGATTTCTTTTGGACATTATACCAAAGCTTTCATTACCTGCAACATATTTTGTTGGGTATTGCCAATGTAAATTTTGTCTTTGATGATAAAAACAGGACGACTCAAAAAGGTGTAATGTTCCAAAATGTATTTTTTGTAATCCTCTTCGGTTAACGATTTGTTCTTCAAATCCATCGATTTGTATAACTGTGCTTTTTTGCTGAAAAGCGCCTCGTAACTGCCGGAAAGCTCACGCATTTTTTCTAATTCGGCAACAGTAATTGGATCTTGTTTGATGTCGTGAAATTTAAAATCATGTTCTTTCGGTAATGATTTTATAATTTTTCTGCAGGTGTCGCAAGAAGCGAGATAGTATATTATGTCCATGTAAATAGCGATTTCTTTGTGCAAAGAAAATTCATTTGACACGGAAAATGATTATTTTTATCAAAAAAATAAAAAAATGAATCAATTATTCGACGTCAGCACTACAAGCAGAAATATGGTTTCAAAATTTCTATCGGGATACAATCTTGACCAACTCAACACGATTCCGGAAGGATTCAGCAACAATTTGATTTGGAACATCGGTCATATAATCGTCTCACAACAACTATTAGTTTACAAACTTTCTGGTTTGCCAATGATGGTTTCTGATGAATTAGTCGAGAAATACAAAAAGGGAACCAAGCCGGAACACATCGTAACCCAAGCCGAAGTTGACGAAATCAAATCGTTATTGTTTGAAACTATTCAGCAAACGAAAGTTGATTATGACAGTCAAATTTTCAAAAACTACATGGAATATACCACTTCAACAGGCGATCACGTTTTAAGAAATGCCGAAGATGCTATGGCTTTCAGTAATTTCCATGAAGGGCTTCATATTGGGATTATGATGAATATCAGAAAATTTATTTAGGATTTATTCCTATAAATATCCGGAGCTTAATCCCGCTATTCACTCCTATCTTTTCCTTTTTAAAGAAAAAAGGAAAAGGATATCCGCTTCTATCGGGGCTAGCGAATCGTTAAAAAACACTAAATGGTCTTTAAAAAATAAAATGTTTTTTTAAAGACCATTTATTATTTAACCGCCAAATAATCATTCACTTCAGTGTACGGCAATAATAATTCTTTTGGTCCGTCAGCATACGATGCGGCTTCATAGGAATTGTAATAAAGCAACAATCCTTTATCGGTGTAAAATATATTTTGGGGTAACTGAAATTTTTCTTTCTCAAACATCAATCCGGTTGCATTGATGGATTTGTTTACAGGAATTTTGTATTTTGCTCTGAATTTTTTTTCGGCGAAAGCCTTGAAAGCTGCTTTATCGCTGAACAATTCATCATTCGAGATTGATTTTCCAGTATTTGGGTCAAAAAGCAGGGAGCGCAAACCTTGGTATCCATGAGCGCCACCAGTATAGGTGTAATGTTTGATTTCAATATTTAATACGGCATCGGATTGGTATTTTACATTTCCTTCAATGTCAGCCTCCCAACCAAATTTATCATTGGGAAATTCTTTCTGAAGTTTCTCGTAGGAATCAATAAATGAAGCCAATAAGCTATCATAATTAGTTGCTGAATAGGGCTTTTCTCCAAAATAAATAATCTCTTTCATTACCGAAAACACTTTTTTATTGATGCTGTCCGATACAACCGGGACGGCATTTGCAACGGGTATTTTCACACTAATTGACGGACAATTTTCTTTGCAGGGCATCGTGGTTTTTTTCTGAAAAGATTCCTCTTCAAAAACCAATTCGTTGGAACATTGCGCAGCCGAAAAAACTAGTAAAGTGTAAATAATAAAGTGTTTCATCTCAAAATTGTTAATTAAATACAAAGGTATCAACTTGTGGCTTGGTTAAAATAAATTAAAGGGTAAATTTGTGAAACAATTTTGCATTAAAAATTCAACTTATGAAATTCAATACTAAAGTCATTCACGGTGGACAGCACCACGACCCAAGCACAGGAGCAGTTATGCCTCCAGTTTATCAAACCTCAACTTTTGTACAAACGAGTCCTGGGCAACCTATAAATCCAGATTATGAATACAGTAGAGCTGCGAATCCTACCCGAAGCGCACTTGAAAACGCCTTGGCAAGTATCGAAAACGGAACTCGAGGATTGGCTTTTTCATCAGGATTAGCGGCTACAGATTGTGTTTTGCGTTCTTTTAAATCTGGTGATGAAATCATTGCGATGGACGATTTATATGGTGGAACCTACAGAATGTTTACCCGAATTTACAAAGATTCCGGTATAAAATTCCATTTTGTGGATATGAATGACATCGAAAAATTCAAGTCATTAATCAATGAAAACACAAAACTGGTTTGGGTAGAAACACCGACGAACCCTTTGATGAAATTAGCAGATATTCAAGAAATTGCAAAAATCACCAAGGAAAATAAAATTCTTTTTGCGGTTGATAATACTTTTGCAACGCCTTATTTGCAAAAACCATTGGATTTAGGCGCTGATATTGTAATGCATTCGGCGACTAAATATTTGGGAGGCCATTCTGATGTTATTGCCGGGGCTTTGATTGTAAAAGATGAAGCACTTGGAGAACAATTGCATTTTCAACAATTTGCGACAGGAGCAACATTAGGACCAATGGATAGTTTCTTAGTTCTTAGAGGAATTAAAACCTTGCATTTGCGCGTTGAAAGACATTGTGAAAATGGAGGAAAAGTGGTGGAGTTTTTAAACAATCACCCAAAAGTGAAAACAGTTTATTACCCGGGATTACCGAGCCATCCGTATCATGAAATTGCTAAAAAACAAATGAGTGGTTTTGGTGGAATGGTGTCATTTACTTTAGTTTCGGGCAAAAAAGAAGATGCAATTGACTTTCTGGAAAAGCTAAAAGTTTTCACATTGGCTGAATCTTTAGGCGGAGTAGAGTCATTAGCAAATCACCCTGCTTTGATGACGCATGCTTCTATCCCGGAAGACAAGCGTAAGGAAGTTGGAATTACAGATGATTTGGTCCGATTAAGTGTAGGTATTGAAGATGCAGAGGATTTAATCGAAGATTTGAAACAAGCATTAGCGTAACTGAAATATCTTAAAAAAAAAAGCTCCAATTCTAATTTAGGATTGGAGCTTTTACTTTTATATCAATTGTCTAAGTGCTATTGTAAGTAATAAATATATCCTACATTAAACCAAACCAACCAGTCGTTTGCTTTATTTTCTTTATAAATCTCCGGATTAGGATTTAAACCATCGACCCAGTTCGAAAAGAAATATTGAAATCGTAAATCAACCATTAAATCCGATAAAGGCGCTAATTTATAACGGGTTCCTACACTGGAAACAACGGACCAAACGGTACCGCTCTCTGAAGAAAATCCATAAGGACGACCGTCTGTTGGAGTTAGATATTTTGGAAATGTTGTCAAAGGAGTTCCTAATGGACCAAGCGTGGAGGAAGCTTCTGCATTGTAATAGCTAAATTGCCCGCCAAGACTGATAAACGGACCTAAACTGCCTGTCCTTGCTGTAAAATCTCGAATGCTCCACGGGAAAAATTCCAGCTGCATACCAAGATTAGTTACTGCTGTACTACCAGTCATTGCTTTCAATTGCTCTTTTCCTAGCGAAGGTTTTCCTTCAACATATTCTCCAAAATGCTCTAATTCGGTTTTATTATAGGATAGTTCAGATCTGAGTTTAAAGTGGTCATTGAAATACGTTTCGGGCGTATAACAATTACATTCGGCTTTGTACGAAAAGTTTAAATAATGAATAATTCCGATACCCAATCCAGTGTTTCCGGCGTTTGTCGATAAATCATAGCGTTCTCCATAATCCGATTGAAAAGCTATTGGCCCGGCAATGATTCCCACTTCATGCGAAAAACCTCCGAATTGCGCATTTGAACTGTTAGAAAACCCAATAAAAATTAGTAAAAGTGGTATTATTTGTTTGATCATTAGGGTATAAAATTTTCAAATCCCGACAAATATATAAAAACATCATTCATTTATTTAAATAAATCTAAAATTAAAAATAAGCAGACAAATTCTTATTTACTTACGAAAGTGGTAGTCATTAGGTTTAAAAGTGTCTATCTTAAACATAATTGTTTGTGAATGGATAATAAAAAGATAATTCTATTGATAAATTCAAAAAACTGAGTCCGAATATTTTTATAAAATGTATCTTTGTAAATTATAACGAAATCGTTTTCTTAATTAATTATTTATAATCTATGTTACTAAAAATAAATGATTTTATGGCTCAAGTTGAAGCCAAGAATCCAAATGAACCTGAATTTATTCAAGCTGTTAGGGAATTTGCAGAAACTGTAATTCCATTTATTGCAGAGCAAAAAAAATACGATGGTAAAAATTTGCTTCTTCGAATAGCTGAACCGGAGCGTTCGATTATATTTCGTGTCCCTTGGGTTGATGATTTAGGAGAAATTCAGGTAAATAGAGGTTTCAGAATTCAAATGAATTCAGCAATTGGACCTTACAAAGGTGGAATCCGTTTTCATCATACTGTAAATTTATCGGTACTTAAATTTTTAGCATTCGAACAAGTATTCAAAAATAGTTTAACCACTTTGCCAATGGGCGGAGGAAAAGGAGGATCTGATTTTGATCCACAAGGAAAATCTGATGGTGAAGTAATGCGTTTCTGTCAGTCTTTCATGACTGAATTGTGCAGACACATTGGGCCCCAATTAGACGTTCCTGCAGGAGATATTGGTGTTGGAGCCAGAGAAATTGGTTATTTATTTGGTCAATACAAAAGAATCAAAAACGAATTTACCGGAGTGTTAACTGGTAAAGGATTGGCTTACGGAGGATCATTGATCAGACCTGAAGCTACGGGTTACGGAGTAGTATATTTTGCGGAACAAATGTTGAAAACTATTGGTCAAAGCATTAATGGTAAAACAGTTTCTATTTCTGGATTTGGTAATGTTGCTTGGGGAGTTGCTTTGAAAGTAAATGATCTTGGTGGAAAAGTAGTTACTATTTCAGGTCCTGATGGTTATATTTATGACGAAGAAGGAATTTCTGGAGACAAAATTGATTTCATGCTTGAAATGAGAGCAAGAGGTGATAATAGAGCAGAAGCTTATTTAGAAAAATATCCAAACGCAGTTTTCCACAAAGGAAAAAGTGTATGGGAAGTGAAAGTTGATGTGGCAATACCTTGTGCTACTCAAAATGAATTGAACGAGGAAGATGCTAAACACTTAATTGCAAACGGTGTTATTTGTGTAACAGAAGCAGCAAATATGCCATGTACATTAGAGGCAATAAAACAATTCTTGAAAGCTAAAGTACTTTTTGCACCAGGAAAAGCAGCAAATGCTGGTGGTGTAGCAGCATCAGGATTAGAGATGACTCAAAACTCTATTCGTTTGAACTGGACCAGTGAAGAAGTAGATACAAGACTTAAGGAGATTATGGTTGGAATTCACAATCAATGTAAAAAATATGGTACAGACGAGGAAGGTTATGTGAACTACGTAAAAGGAGCAAACATTGCCGGATTTGTTAAAGTTGCTGATGCTATGCTCGCTCAAGGAGTGGTGTAAATCAGGTTAATTATAATTTAAAATGCCTTCTGCCGATGTTATTGGTCGAAGGCATTTTTTTTGTGTAACAAAATGCTAAGACTTCCGTTTGTTCTATATTTGTAAACCAATAGTCATACAAATAATGAAAAAGAGCGTTTTATATTTTTTGCTTCTGCTTTTTGTGCAAATGGGTTTTGCCCAAAGTGATTTGTCATGGCAGGGTTATTTCTCTTACAACGAAATTAAAGATGTCTCAGAAGCTGCAAGCGCTGTTTTTGCCGCTTCCGAAAACGCATTATTTTCTAAAAATGTAACAACTAACCTAATCAAAACCACCAATACTATTGACGGACTTTCAGGGCAAACTATTTCATCTTTATACCACAGCACAACATTCAACAAAACAATTTTAGGATACGAAAACGGGCTGATACTAGTAATCAATCAGGCAGACGGAACTATATTGAATGTAGTCGATATCATCAATAAACAACTGCCGGCAAATTTAAAAAAAATCAATCACTTCATGGAATTTGAAGGTATTGCTTATGTTTCTTGCGATTTTGGAATCGTTCAATTTAATTTAGCGACAATGCTTTTTGGTGATACCTATTTTATTGGTGATAATGGAGCCGAAATTATTGTGAATCAAACCACAGTTTTTAATGGGTTTATTTATGCCGCCACCAATAATGGAGTTAGAAGAGCTGAAATTGCTAATGGAAATCTAATCGATTTCAATCAATGGACAACCATTGCTGCTGGAAACTGGTCTGGAATAACCGCTTTCGGTACTGATTTGTATGCTACAGATACTTTTGGGAATGTTCAAAAACTTTCTGCCACATCAAGTTCTTTTACAGGATTTACTCAGCTTCCCCAGCGCTCAGTCGATATGAGGGCAACAACAGATTATTTGATACTGACAACTTTGAACAATATTTATATTTACAACAACCAAATGGTTTTGGTGCGCCTAATAAATACCAATCAGATTCCGGAAACTAATTTGGGTTTTACCTGCGCTACTATAATAGGAGATTCAGTTTTCATTGGAACAAAAGAAAACGGATTAATTACGACTTCACTTGCTTCGCCCGTTACCTTTGAAAATATTACCCCTATTGGTCCGGCGCGGAACAATATATTTTCGTTGCAGGTTACACCAAATGTACTTTGGGCGGTTTATGGAGATTATACTGCAGGTTACAATCCATATCCGTTAGATAGTTACGGCATCAGTAAATTTAACGAAAAAGGATGGCTGAATATTCCCTACGAGAAAGTTTTAGGCGCACAATCGATGACCAGAATTACAATTAATCCAAGTAATGAAAACGAGGTTTATGCAAGTTCTTTTTTTTCGGGATTATTAAAAATAGAAAATGACGAACCTAAAATATTGTACAATCAAACCAATAGCGGTTTAGAATCTTTGACTTTTGTAGGACCTGATTATATAGATATCAGGATTAATGGAACAGCATTTGACAAATCTGGAAATCTTTGGGTTACTAACAGCCGTATAAAAAACGGATTGAAAGTATTGAAATCTGGTGGCCAATGGCAAAGTTATGCGATGGACGCTATTTTAGCATCGCCAATTGACAACAGTTTTGGTGCAATGGTCATTGATAAAAATGGAACCAAATGGCTATCTACCAGTGAAGATGGTGTCGTTGGGTTTAATGAAACTAATAATAAATTCAAAAAAATAACATCAGGACCTGATACTGGGAATTTGCCAATTTCAAATGTGAGAACGGTTGCGGTAGACACCAGGAATCAATTGTGGATAGGAACGACAAAAGGTTTGCGGGTTTTGCCTAACGTCAGCAGTTTTCAATCAGAAGAGCAAATGACGGCTAATCCTATAATTATTTTAGAAGATAACTTAGCGCAGGAATTGATGTTTGAACAATTTATCACGGATATTGCTGTTGATGGTGCTAATAACAAATGGATTGGCACGGGAGATTCTGGTTTGTTTTTGGTTTCGCCAAACGGTCAGGAAACTAAATATCATTTCACTATAAATAATTCGCCGTTGCCCAGTAATGTAATAAATGATATCGATATCAATAGCGTCACCGGCGAAGTTTTTATTGCTACGGCAAAGGGAATGGTCTCTTTCAAAGGGGTTTCGACTGCCGCCAATGATGATTTGAGTAACGCGTACGTGTATCCAAATCCTGTGCGTCCCGAGTACCAAGGAACCGTAAAAATTGCCGGATTGTTGGATAGAGCGAATGTTAAAATCACCGATATTGGTGGAAATTTAGTATATGAAACTACCTCCGAAGGCGGAACAATAGAATGGGATACTACGGCTTTTGGTAAATACAAAGTTGCTTCCGGTGTGTATATGATTTTTATTGCGGCACAAGACGGAGTAGAAACCAAAGTTAAAAAAGTAATGATAATCAGATGATTTAGAAGAGTGAATTAATTTTTTAATCTTTAAATTTTTCAATCTTTAAATTAAAATTGTGCAAGTCAAAACCAAAGCCATCGTCCTTTCGTCTTTAAAATTTCAAGAAAAAAGCTTGATTGTCAAATGCTTCACGTTGTCACATGGTTTGAAATCGTACTTTGTTCGAGATGCTTTTTCGAGCCGAAAAGCGAATCAGAAAATCGCTTATTTTCAGCCGTTGACCATTCTCGAAATTGAAGCCGTTCATAAAAATAAAGGGACTTTGGAAAATTTCAAAGAGATAAAAATTGCAACTCCTTTTCACTCGATTCATTCGGATATTTATAAGAGTACGATTGTGATGTTTATTTCAGAAATGCTGCATCATTCCATTCACGAAGAAGAAACGAATGAGCATCTTTTTACCTTTCTCGAAACGGCTTTGCATTGGCTCGATAATCACGATGAAATTGCTAATTTTCATTTGATTCTATTATTGGAAACTACAAAATATTTGGGCTTTTATCCTGATACTTCGGACATGGATATGCCTTTTTTCGAAATGAACGAAGGTATTTTTACGCCTTTTCATGCCGTTAGTTCCCTTACGGAACATGAAAGTAATTTGTTTAAAAAACTGATTGACTTGAAATTCGATAACAATCAAAAAACATTTCATGTCATCGAAAGACAAATTGTTTTACGAATTCTAATAGATTACTACAGTTTTCATTTGGAAGGCTTTAGAAAACCAAAATCATTAGACGTTTTAAAAGAAGTTTTTTCATAGAAGGAAAAAAAATATTGATAATTTGATTTTGTATAAAAAAGTAAAGTATATTTGTCTTTTAATCTAGTTTACTGTTCTTTATGGAAAACAAACTTTAACTACTTAACTTTATGGAACTAAAATCAAAACAGGACAAGGAAATTCAAAAAATTGAAAAAATTACGGGATTTCTGTTACCGAATAAATTTAAAATAATTGGCTTGATGTTATTTATTATTTCAATAATTTCGATGGTTAGTGTTTCAATTTATTTAGAAAAAATTAAATATAATGACTTTCTGGTGCGGATTGCCGAGACAGGATTGGTTTTAGGATTACTTTTAATTTCAATTTCCAAAGAAAAAATTGAAGATGAGTTGGTTTTAAAACTCCGATTGCAATCTTATAATTACGCTGTTATTGCTACAGTTTTGGTTTATTTACTATTACCCTTTTTTAACTATGCTATTGTATTTAGTTTTTCATCTGCCCCTAAAATGGAAGGAAATAAAGATATTCCCCTTTTAGCAATGTTACTTACTTTCCAGATTCTTACTCTCAAGTCTTTAAAAAAAGCGTACAATGAGAAATAAGCTAAAAGTTGAACGCGCCATTTTAAATTTGACCCAAGAGGAACTCGCTGAGAAAATAGGCGTTTCTAGGCAAACTATAAATTCAATTGAAACCAATCGCTTTGTGCCATCAACAGTTCTGGCGTTAAAATTATCAAGGTTGTTTGGAAAACCAGTTAATGATTTCTTCGAGCTGGATGAGGATGACAAATAAGGGGGTAGGTACTTTAAATTCTTAAGAAATTCTATTGAAACAAAGTATTTAAAAACAATTATATTTTATAAGATTCAGTAGGAATTAAAATTCAAAAAGCCAAAATTACTAAACATTTTAAAAGAAGTTTTTGCTCAAAATGGAATGTTGTCGGACTTATTGTGAATTTTATCGAATTCTCTAATCAATTTAGTCTATTTTCTCTCATCTTTTCTTTCTTTTATTCAAAATTCCTTACTTTCGCACCTCGATTTAGAAAAGGATAAAATGAGCACAAAATTTACTGAATACAAAGGACTTGACTTACCAACTGTGGCGTCAGAAGTTCTGGATTTTTGGAAGAAAGAAAATATATTCGAGAAAAGCGTAACCACTCGTGAAGGAAACCCACCATTCGTGTTTTTTGAAGGGCCGCCTTCGGCAAATGGATTACCGGGAATTCACCACGTAATGGCGCGAGCAATTAAAGATATTTTTTGCAGATATAAAACTCAAAAAGGGTTCCAAGTAAAGCGTAAAGCGGGCTGGGATACGCACGGTTTGCCAGTGGAATTAGGTACCGAAAAAGAATTAGGAATTACCAAAGAAGATATTGGAAAAACCATTTCCATCGAAGAATACAACGAAGCGTGTAAAAAAACCGTGATGCGTTATACGGATGTATGGAATGATTTGACCGAAAAAATGGGGTATTGGGTCGATATGAAAGATCCGTATGTGACGTACAAATCCAAATACATGGAAACAGTTTGGTGGATTTTGAAACAAATCTACAACAAGGATTTGATGTACAAAGGCTACACCATTCAGCCGTATTCTCCTAAAGCAGGAACAGGATTATCGTCTCATGAAGTGAACCAACCGGGGAGTTACCGTGATGTAACGGATACGACTGTTGTGGCACAATTTAAAGTGATTGACGCGCACAAAGAGTTGTTGTTCTCAAAGTTTTACGATTACATCAGTTCGAATAATTTACTGCATTATAAGTTAGAAGCTTTGGATTTAGACGAAGTCTTTATCCTGGCGTGGACTACTACACCTTGGACATTGCCAAGTAATACCGCTTTGACTGTAGGTCCAAAAATTGAATATGCTTTAGTAAAAACATTCAATCAATATACGTTTCGTCCGGCAACATTGATTTTGGCTAAGAATTTAGTTGGAAAACAATTCGGGAAAGGGTTCTTCGAAAGTAATGAGCCAGCTGATTTTGAAAATTTCAAAGAAGGCGACAAGAAAATCCCTTATCAGGTTTTGGCGGAATGCAAAGGAGCTGATTTAGTAGATATTCGTTACGAACAATTATTGCCATTTGTTTTACCATACCAAAATCCAGAAGATGCTTTTAGAGTAATTTCAGGGGATTTTGTAACTACCGAAGACGGAACAGGAATTGTACACACGGCGCCAACATTTGGTGCTGATGATGCAAAAGTAGCTAAAGAAGCTACGCCGGAAATTCCACCGATGTTGGTTCTTGACGAAAATGGAACTCCGGTTCCGTTAGTAGATTTACAAGGAAAATTCACTTCGCATGTGGGAGAATATGCCGGTAAATATGTGAAAAACGAGTATTATAACGAAGGTGAAGAGCCGGAACGTTCGGTAGATGTTGAAATCGCCATTCGATTAAAAGAAGAAAACAGAGCGTTTAAAGTAGAGAAATATGTGCACAGTTACCCACATTGCTGGAGAACAGACAAGCCTATTTTATATTATCCTTTGGATTCATGGTTTATAAAAATTTCTGAAGTTAAAGACAGAATGTTTGACTTGAACGAAACCATCAACTGGAAGCCAAAAGCGACTGGAGAAGGACGTTTTGGGAATTGGTTGAAAAATGCCAATGACTGGAATTTATCCCGTTCAAGATTCTGGGGAATTCCATTGCCAATTTGGAGAACCGAAGACAAACAAGAAGAAATTTTAATAGGTTCTGTTGAAGAATTATACAACGAAATTGAAAAATCTATCGCTGCCGGTTTCCAAAAAGAAAATCCTTTCAAAGGTTTCGAAATTGGAAATATGGCAGAATCTAATTATGATTTAGTTGATTTGCATAAAAATGTAGTCGATGAAATCACGTTGGTTTCTGCTTCTGGCAAACCAATGACGCGTGAAGCGGACTTAATTGACGTTTGGTTTGATTCGGGTTCTATGCCCTATGCGCAATGGCATTATCCTTTTGAAAACAAAGATAAAATTGACGAAAACAAAGATTTTCCTGCTGATTTTATTGCAGAAGGAGTGGATCAAACACGCGGCTGGTTTTATACCTTACACGCCATTGGAACATTAGTTTTCGATAAAGTGGCCTATAAAAATGTAGTTTCAAACGGATTGGTTTTAGACAAAAACGGGCAAAAAATGTCCAAACGTTTAGGGAATGCCGCAGATCCATTTGAAACCTTAAAAGAATATGGTCCCGATGCGACGCGTTGGTACATGATATCGAATGCGAATCCTTGGGACAATCTGAAATTTGACTTAGAAGGAATTGCTGAGGTGCGAAGAAAATTCTTTGGAACTTTATACAATACGTATTCGTTCTTTAGTTTGTATGCAAATATTGATGGTTTCAAATTTGAAGAAGCGGAGATTCCGTTAAACGAAAGACCGGAAATTGACCAATGGATCATGTCAGAACTGAACACTTTGATCAAAGAAGTGGATGGTTTTTATGCGGATTATGAACCAACGAAAGCAGCTCGTGCAATCTCTGAATTTGTACAAGAAAACTTGAGTAACTGGTACGTTCGTTTGTGCAGAAGACGCTTCTGGAAAGGGGAATATGCGCAGGATAAAATAGCGGCTTATCAAACCTTATATACCTGTTTGTTAACCATAAGTAAACTGGGTGCGCCAATCGCTCCATTCTTTATGGACAAACTTTACAGAGACTTAACTCTAGCGACACAGTCGGAAAAGTATGACAGCGTACATTTGGCGGAGTTTCCAATTTCGGTTGAAAACTATGTTAATAAAATGTTAGAGAGCAAAATGCAGAAAGCACAGACCATTTCATCATTGGTTTTATCCCTTCGAAAAAAGGAAATGATAAAGGTACGCCAACCTTTGCAAAAGGTAATGATTCCGGTACTTGACGATAATCAAAGAGCTGAAATTGAGGCTATTTCTGACCTTATAAAAGCAGAGGTAAACGTGAAAGAAATCGTACTTTTGGACGATGCTTCTGGTGTTTTGGTGAAACAAATCAAGCCTAATTTTAAGACGCTCGGACCCCGTTTTGGAAAGGATATGGGGTTGATTTCTAAAGAGATACAAGGATTTTCGAAAGAGCAAATAGCTCAATTAGATAAGGAAGGAAGCCTTGGTATTGTTATTGCAGGAAATAACGTAATTTTAACTTTAGAAGATGTAGAAATTACATCGCAAGATATTGAGGGTTGGTTAGTAGCGAACTCAAACGGAATAACGGTTGCGCTGGATATTACAATTTCACCAGCATTAAAACAAGAAGGAATTGCCAGAGAATTAGTAAACAGAATCCAGAATATCCGTAAAGATTCCGGATTTGAAGTTACTGATAAAATTAAAGTTCAATTGAAGAGAAATGGAATTTTAGAAAAGGCGATTCTTGAAAATGAAGCGTATATAAAATCAGAAACATTAACTAGTGATTTGGTTTTTGTAGATGAATTAGAAAACGGGACAGAAATTGAATTTGACGACATAAAAACAATGATTTTAATTTCAAAATAATACAACAATGGTAGATGAAATTGCAAGATACTCTGACGCTGATTTAGCAGAGTTCAAAGAGATAATCCTGAACAAAATTCAAAAAGCACAAGCTGATTTAGATCTGATAAAAAGTGCTTACATGAATGATTTGAATAACGGGACTGACGATACTTCGCCTACCTTTAAAGCCTTTGAAGAAGGAAGCGAAACGATGTCTAAAGAAGCGAATTCTCAACTGGCTATTCGTCAGGAAAAGTTTATTCGTGATTTGAAAAATGCACTTTTCCGTGTAGAAAATAAAACATACGGTGTGTGTAAAGTTACAGGTAAACTAATTGGGAAAGAAAGATTAAAAATCGTTCCTCATGCAACAATGAGTATTGAGGCAAAGAATTTGCAAAGATAAACTACTTGTTGTGTAATATTTAACGCTCCTAATGGAGCGTTTTTTTTGATTAAATTGTTATTTTTGCGCCATTAAAATTTATAAAATGTCATTACGAAAAGCGTATCTCCTTATTTTTATCTTATTGCTTGTTGATCAAGTTTCCAAAATATATATTAAAACTAATTTTATTTTAGGAGAAGAAGTTGAAGTATTCAAATGGTTCAAAATTCTTTTTATCGAAAATGAAGGAATGGCTTGGGGAACTGAAATTCCTGGTGAATACGGAAAATTATTCCTAACCCTTTTTAGATTAGTTGCTGTTGCTGGAATAGGATATTGGTTGTGGGATTCTGTGGAAAGAAAACACAGCTCTAATTATTTAATCGTAGCTATTTCATTGATTTTAGCCGGTGCTTTCGGGAACATCATCGATTCTGTTTTTTACGGTGTTATTTTTGACGACAGTCAACAACAATTAGCTACTTTATTTTCAGATCAACCTTACGGGACTTGGTTTCACGGAAAAGTAGTAGATATGTTTTACTTTCCCTTTTGGCATGGAAATCTACCGAGTTGGTTGCCAATTTGGGGAGGAAAAGAATTTACTTTTTTCAATGCAATTTTCAACATTGCCGATATGGCGATTTCTACCGGAGTTGGAATCTTGATTTTCTTTAATAAAAAAGCATTTCATCACAATTAGATTTAAGGTTATTAAAACTATAAAAAAAGACCTGTTCATGATTTGAACAAGTCTTTTTGCTTAATCAGTTTTTGTTATGTCCGGGTGCGTATCGTTTTGCACTTTTTCCGCCATATATTTTTTTAGCTTGTCCCGGAGGAAGTTTTTTAGCTTTATAACTTGATCTGCTGGTTCCGGTTTGAATGCTGCAATTTGAAAATGAAACAGCGAATAAAATAACCATAACGCTTACTGCAAATCTTGAATTTTTGAATGTTCTCATAAATTATTTGGATTGTATCTGCTGCGAAAGTACGCATTCTAAATTAGAAAGAATAAATCTCATTCGGAGTCACACAATAATCCAGTTGTATATCACATTCAAAAACATCGGTAATTAGTTCTTCGGGTTCAAAGAAAGACAGTCCAATTTTGATCGAATCCGGTTTGCATTCCGATAAAAATTTGTCATAAAATCCTTTCCCGTAACCTACGCGATGTCCTTTTTTGTCGAAAGCCAAAAGCGGAACGAAAACTACATCAATCTTGTTTGAGGGAACTTCAATACCATCTACAGGTTCTGGAATGTTATATTCGTTTTTCTTGATTTTAGTGTTATCCGTCAATAGGAAATGGGTCATATTTCGGGTAGCAAAATCAGCTTTGGAAACAATAATCTCTTTGTCTTTTCCGGATAATATGTGAAGAATAAACTCGGTATTGACTTCTTTTTGTTCTGTTATGGGAAGGAAAATATGAAAATAGGTCTTTTCCCAAAGCGGGAGTGTCAGTATTTTATTGGCTACAGCCAAACTCATTTCTTCCACTTCATTTTCGGAAAGTGAATTTCGTAAGGCTTTGTATTTTTGTCGTAACTCTGTTTTGTTCATTTTAAATATTTTATTCTCCTTCTTCTCCAAGAGCATTTGACAAGTGATAAATAGCATCGCCTTCATACACAATCGGGGAATGATTGGCATTGATGATATAGCCGTCGTTTGGCGCTTTTACTTTTCGTTCAAATTTTCCGTACGGATCCGTTATCGTGGCAAGAATAGTTCCTTTTTTTACAAATTTCCCTATCGTATTAAAATCGTGTAATAATCCAGAGCATTTGGCACGTATCCAGCCAGATTTTTCAATATAAATCGTGTTGGATTTTTGTTGTACCGCTGTATGTTTTAAATCCAACATGTCAAGATGTTTAAGCAGGCGCTTTGCTCCATTTATGCCTTCCTCGGCGATATCATTATTAATATCTAATGATTTTCCGCCTTCAAAAAGTAACATTTTGACATCCATTCTTTCGCTGGAACTCCTAAAAGATCCCATTATATTCCTGGAATATAAGGTGAAAGGTGCATTAAAAACATCGGCAAGAATTTTTAAATCGGCATTATTA
This sequence comes from Flavobacterium sp. CAN_S2, assembly GCF_015752255.1. Classification (NCBI taxonomy): domain Bacteria; kingdom Pseudomonadati; phylum Bacteroidota; class Flavobacteriia; order Flavobacteriales; family Flavobacteriaceae; genus Flavobacterium; species Flavobacterium sp. CAN_S2. The sequence continues at coordinate 1,089,394 of NZ_JADOVA010000001.1, read as the reverse complement.
TGTGCTATTCTAATTTGTGGCGCGTTGAAACGACTCGCTCCGCCGGCATGAAAATCGACAGCATATTCTACCAAAGGCATGATTTCGGCTAAGATATGAAACGCAAATCGGCTGGCCAAAGAACCTGTTTTACTTCCGGGAAAAACGCGATTTAAATCTCGACCGTCTGGAAATTCTCTGGATTTGTTGACAAATCCGTATACGTTTATTATTGGAATACAAATGATTGTGCCTCTTTTTGGCTTGTTGATTTTTTTGTAAATGAGCTGTCGGACGATTTCTACTCCATTGATTTCGTCACCATGAATCCCTGCCGAGAAAAGAACTACGGGGCCTTCAAACTTGGAGCGCCGCACGATAATGGGAATGTTCAATTTTGTAGTAGTGTGAAGTCTGGCAATTTCGACATTGATAGTTTTGCTGTCGCCCGGATTTATGCTTTCGCCAAAAAGAACGATAGGTGTGGTATTAATTTTCATCATAGGTTCTTGAAAGCATAAAAATAAGGATAATAACGAATTAGAAACTAAAATTCCGATAAAATTTTCCTCAGCAAGATTTCAAGAATATTGATTTGTATTTCGGGATTTTACAGATTAACTTTGTTACATGAATCCAACAGCTTTAGCCCTTCAAATCCAAACCTTGCCTGATAATCCCGGCGTATATCAATATTACGACAAAGAAGGGAAAATTTTGTATGTGGGCAAAGCCAAAAATTTAAAAAAAAGAGTTTCTTCCTATTTTAATAAAATTCACGATACGGCCAAAACCAATGTGCTTGTCAAGAAAATTGTCACCATAAAACACATTGTGGTTCCTACGGAAACCGATGCACTTTTATTGGAAAACAACCTTATAAAAACCTTGCAGCCGCGTTACAACGTATTGTTGAGGGATGATAAAAGTTATCCGTGGTTGTGTATAAAAAAAGAACCTTTTTCTCGCATTTTTGCAACCCGAAGGATGGTCAAAGACGGGTCGGAATATTTTGGTCCTTATACTAGTTTCAAAACCGTAAGTACTATTCTAGAACTGATTAAAGAGTTGTATCCGCTACGAACTTGTAATTATGATTTGAGTAAAAGCAATATCGAAAGCGGGAAATTCAAAGTTTGTCTTGAATATCATATTGGGAATTGTATGGGGCCTTGTGAAGGTTATGAAACTTTGGAGAATTACCAAAAACAAGTAGATGCGATTCGCGAAATTCTGAAAGGGAATTTCAAGGAAAGTATGAAAGATTTCAAACGTGTTATGACTAGTTTGGCTGCTGACATGCATTTTGAGGAAGCGCAAAAAATAAAGGAAAAAATAGAAATTTTAGAGAATTACCAATCGCGTTCTACGATTGTAAATCCAAAAATCACCAATATCGACGTGTTCTCGATTGTTTCCGATGAAAGTGCGGCCTATGTGAATTTCCTTCAAATTTCTCACGGTTCGATAATTCGTTCGCATACCATGGAAATTAAAAAGAAACTCGACGAAACCGATGAAGAATTATTAGAATTGGCTATTGTCGAATTGAGAGAACGTTTTAATTTGCTGTCCAGAGAAGTTATCGTTCCGTTTCACGTTGATTTGGGGGAGAATATAAAAATAACCGTTCCACAATTGGGAGACAAAAAGCAGATTTTAGATTTGTCGATTAGAAACGCTAAGTTTTACCGAATCGAACAACTCAAACAATTGCAAATTGTAGATCCAGATCGCCATACGAAACGAATTATGGCTCAAATGCAAAAAGATTTGCGATTGCCGGTCGAGCCAAGACACATCGAATGTTTTGATAACTCGAATATTCAAGGAACAAATCCTGTGGCAGCTTGTGTAGTTTTTAAAGATGGGAAACCCAGCAAAAAGGACTACCGTCATTTTAATATAAAAACGGTCGAAGGACCGGATGATTTTGCTTCGATGACCGAAGTGGTTTATAGAAGATACAAACGATTGCTGGATGAAAATCAACCCTTGCCGAATTTAATCATTATTGACGGTGGAAAAGGACAGTTATCATCGGCATTAAAAAGTATTGATGAATTAGGATTGAGAGGAAAAATTGCTATTATTGGTATTGCCAAAAGACTAGAAGAGCTGTTTTATCCCGGAGATTCCATTCCGTTATATTTGGATAAAAAATCAGAAACACTGAAAATTATTCAGCAATTGCGAAACGAAGCGCACCGTTTTGGGATTACGCATCACCGGGACAAAAGGAGTAAAGCGGCACTGAATTCTTCGATAGAATCCATTCCCGGCATTGGAGAAAAAACAATGCTGACTTTGATTCAACACTTTAAAAGTGTTAAAAGATTAAAATTAGCGACAGAAAAAGAAATTTCGGACGTTATAGGTGTATCGAAAGCCAAAAAAATTACCGAATTTTACAAGGCAACAAACGAAAATTAATACCATCAGATTCTATTACTGAACAAATTGCTGCTTATGAAGAAAATCGCACTATTATTCATTGTTTTTATCAGTTTGACCGTTTTTTCGCAAGAGCAAAAAAGACCTAAAATAGGTTTGGTTTTAAGTGGTGGTGGTGCAAAAGGTTTTGCTCATATAGGAGTTTTGAAAGTATTAGAGGAAGCTGGTGTTAAGATTGACTACATTGGCGGAACCAGTATGGGTGCTGTTATTGGCGGTCTTTATGCTTCTGGATATAATGCAACCCAAATTGATTCGATTTTTCAGGCGACGAATTTCAATGAATTAATCAACGATTTTATTCCCAGATCATCCAAAAATTTTTACGAAAGAAGAAATGATGAGCTTTATGCGCTGGTTTTGCCATTTAATAAAATGAAAATTGGAATTCCAGAAGCTTTGTCTAAAGGAATGTATAATTATAATTTATTGAGCAGAATTACCAGAAACGTAAGACATATAAGGGATTTTAATCAACTTCCCATTCCTTTTTTGTGTATTGGTACCAATATAGAAACGGGAGAAGAAGTGCTGTTGAACAAAGGGAATTTGGCGCAGGCCATGATTGCAAGCTCTGCGTTCCCCTCTTTATTTTCTCCTGTGGAAATTGACGGGAAAATTTTGGTAGATGGTGGTGTTGTGAATAATTACCCAATTGAGGAAGTACGAAAATTAGGTGCTGATATTATTATTGGTGTCGATGTGCAAAATGATTTATTGGATAGGACACAACTGAAAGATGCGACTAAAATTTTGGTTCAAATCACCAATCTTCAATCTATTGAACGAATGAAGAAGAATGTAACAAACACCGATATTTATATCAAACCGGACGTTACACAATACGGCGTCATCTCTTTTGACAAAGGAAATGAAATAATAAGGAAAGGAGAAGAAGCCACATTTGCCGTTTATGAACAATTAAAAAAAATTGTGGATGAGTCTAATCCGTATCGAAAACCAAAATTAGAATTACGTTCAGATAGTCTGCAAATCAGAGCGATAAACAGTAATGAATTAGATAATTATACGAAAGAGTATGTTATTGGTAAATTAAGATTCAAACCTGGAACAAAAACGTGTTATGATGATTTGTTAAAGGGAATTAATAATATCAATGCGACTAAAAATTTTAGTGCCATTTCTTATTCATTGGAAGCAAACAAGGAGGATGTGGATTTGAATATTAACTTGAGAGAGAATTCGACAAAAACATATTTGAAATTTGGGTTGCATTATGATAATTTATTCAAAAGTGGTGTTTTAGTGAATTTGACACGTAAAAAAACACTTTTTAAAAATGATATTGCCTCTTTGGATATTGTTTTAGGCGACAATATTAGGTATAATCTTGATTATTATATTGAAAACGGATTCAATTTGAGTTTTGGTTTCAAATCGCATTACAACCAATTTAATAGAAATGTAGCCAAAGAAATAAGCAGTTCAACGGTTAATAATCCGGATATAAATTCTTTGAATGTGGACTTTACGGACATGACAAACCAGGCGTATTTTCAGTCATTATTTGTTCAGAAATTCTTGATAGGCGGCGGTGTAGAACTCAAATATTTAAAGATAAAATCAGAGACACTTGCTAATGTTGACCCAATAATTGACAACAGTAATTATTTTAGTCTTTTTGGGTACATGAAATACGATTCATTCGATAATAAATATTTCCCTAAAAAAGGATGGTATTTTACTGGCGATGTTCAATCGTACTTACTGTCTTCAAATTATACTGGTGATTTTAAACCCTATTCCATTGCCAAAGGTGATTTTGGAGTAGCAGCAACTTTGTTTAAAAACGCCACTGTAAAATTTCAAACCGATGCAGGATTTTCTTTTGGTCAGCAAAGTGTCGCTTTCTTTAATTTTGTTTTAGGAGGTTATGGATTTAATCCGCTGAATAATTTCAAATATTTATACGGGTATGATTATTTAAGCATAGCGGCAAATAGTTATATAAAATCTACGGGAACGATAGATTATGAGTTTTTGAAGAAAAATCACGTCAATTTTTCGGCAAATTTTGCTAATATTGGAGATCGGATTTTTGAATCGGTGGATTGGATTTCCATCCCGAAATATTCTGGTTATGCCGTAGGATATGGTTTAGAAACGGTCATTGGACCCATAGAAATAAAATATTCTTGGTCTCCGGAACAGCCCAAAGGATTTACATGGTTTAGCATTGGGTTTTTGTTTTAATTGTAATTTATTTCAATAATAATTCCGATATTTGTTATAATGAAAACAAAATGGCTAGGTTTATTAGAGTATCTTCAATTCCTTATCAAGAGAAATCCTGAGTAAGTTTCCTTTTTTTTGATTTATCATAGCGCATTATAAAGTAATCTCAACTTTAATTTGTTACACTTTTAAACAAAAAAATCATGCCTTTATACCACAAATTGGGGAGTTTTCCTCAAAAAAGACACACACAATTCGAAAAACCAACTGGTGGTTTATACTACGAGCAACTTTTTGGAACAGAAGGTTTTCACGGCCATTCATCCTTATTATATCATGTTCACAGGCCAACACAGGTAAAAGAAATTCTAAAATCGTATTCGGTTGAACCTAAAATTGCAATCGGAAAAAACATCAAATCATTATTACTGAAAGGTTTTGAGTTAAAACCCGAAGATGATTTCTTGGACAGTCGCAAAGCGATGTTGGTAAACAAAGATTGTACCATAGGATTAGCCGCACCAAGACAATCACTACGCAACTATTTCTATAAAAATGCCGATGCGGATGAAATGATTTTCATTCATAAAGGCAAAGGAAAATTGCGCACCATGATGGGAAATATTCCTTTTGAATATGGCGATTACTTGATTATTCCTCGCGGAATGATTTACCAAATTGACTTTGAAACTTCGGATAACAGGCTTTTCTATGTCGAATCATTTGCGCCTTTTTATACACCGAAACGCTATAAAAACGAATCAGGGCAACATTTAGAACACTCGCCTTTTTGCGAACGTGATTTTATTTTGCCAAACGAGTTAGAAACGCACGATGAAAAAGGTGATTTCCTAATCAAAATCAAGAAAGAAGGAATGATGCATGAAATCGTTTATGCCACGCATCCCTTTGATGTTGTGGGTTGGGATGGATATAATTTCCCATACGGATTCAGCATTCATAATTTTGAACCTATAACGGGTCGCGTACATCAGCCGCCACCGGTCCATCAAACCTTCGAAACGGCAACATTCGTCGTTTGTTCGTTCTGTCCGCGACTGTACGATTACCACCCAAAAGCAATTCCGGCGCCTTACAATCACAGTAATATTGATAGTGATGAGGTTTTGTATTATGTAGATGGGGATTTTATGAGTCGTAATAATATTGAGCAAGGTCATATCACATTACATCCAAAAGGGATTCCGCACGGACCCGCACCGGGAGCTATGGAACGCAGTATAGGTCATACAGAAACCCATGAATTAGCCGTAATGGTCGATACGTTTCGCCCGCTAATGGTCACCGAAGAAGCTATGGGATTAGATGATGGTCAGTACTATAAATCTTGGGTAGAGTAATAAGGAGCTATTTCCTGCTGTACGCTTTATCTTTTCCTTGCTAAAGAAGCCAGAAAAAGGATGCCGCTTTCATCAGGGCTAAGGCTTTAGAATAAACACAACATAATTTAAATTAATAAATCCGTGTATATAAGTTTTATTCGCGTCATCCGCGTTCTAAAACTAGAAGTACCGAATCAAAAAATAAATACCATGTCAAAAGAACTTAAATCAGTAGAATACGGACTAGAAAAAATATTTGAAGGAGCGCAAGATTTCCTTCCGTTGCTAGGAACCGATTATGTAGAATTCTACGTAGGAAATGCAAAACAATCGGCACATTATTACAAAACGGCTTTCGGTTATCAGTCTTTGGCGTATGCCGGATTAGAAACCGGAGTACGAGACAGAACATCGTATGTTTTAAAACAAGATAAGATTCGTATCGTACTGACAACGCCATTAACACAGGATTCTCCAATACACGAACATTTGAGAAAACATGGGGACGGGGTAAAAGTTGCTGCGCTTTGGGTAGAAGATGCAACCAGTGCTTACGAAGAAACTATGAAGCGTGGGGCACGCTCTTTTATGGAGCCGACAATAGAGAAAGACGAATTTGGAGAAGTGATTCGTTCCGGAATTTATACCTACGGGGAAACCGTTCATATTTTTGTGGAGCGCAAAAATTACACTGGTGTTTTCCTTCCGGGTTATAAGGAATGGAAATCCGATTACAATCCAGAGCCAACAGGATTAAAATATATAGACCACATGGTGGGAAATGTGGGTTGGAACGAAATGAATACTTGGGTTAAGTTCTATGAAGAAGTAATGGGATTTGTAAATTTCCTTTCTTTTGATGACAAACAAATCAATACGGAATATTCGGCGTTGATGAGTAAAGTAATGTCAAACGGAAACGGAAGAATCAAATTTCCAATCAACGAACCTGCCGAAGGAAAGAAGAAATCGCAAATCGAGGAATATTTAGATTTTTATGGTGGACCTGGAATTCAGCATATCGCCATTGCAACTGATGATATTATCAAAACAGTTTCTCAATTGAAAGCAAGAGGAATCGAATTCTTGTCTGCTCCTCCACATACGTATTATGAAGCTATTCCGGAGCGATTGGGCGATCACATGAAAATGATGAAAGAAGATTTAAACGAAATCGAGAAACTTGCCATTATGGTTGACGCTGATGAAGAAGGGTATTTGTTGCAAATTTTTACAAAACCGGTGCAAGACAGGCCAACATTGTTTTTTGAAATTATTCAAAGAATGGGAGCTAAAGGTTTTGGGGCGGGGAACTTTAAAGCGTTATTTGAATCAATTGAGCGAGAACAGCAATTGCGAGGAACGCTATAGAAACGTCTTATTTTTACACATTGTGAAAAAATAACCGATGAACAGCATGTTTTTTTGTAAATGTTGTGTTAAACTTTATTTTTCACAAAAATAACTGAATTTGTTAGCTACCTTTGCACTCGCAAAAAGGGAAGGGGTGGTTTCCTTCCTAATTTCATATAAATTTCATAGTTTATAGTTTTTTGGTTAGTTAATAGCATAAAAACTCAGTCATTATTTGACTGAGTTTTTTTGTTTTGATATATTTGGAACAAATTTTGCTAATACAGTCAATAAATTGACAAAATAAGTAATGAAAAAACTAATCTTATTCTTTATATTGATTATAACAGTAGGTTTTGATTCTCCTCAGGAAGATGCTTACGGTGTGGGGGAATATTTCAAATTCAGAATCCATTACGGAATAGTGAATGCAGGTTATGCCACATTAGAAGTGAAAGACGCTACATTCAGCGGTAAAAAAACTTTTCATGTTGTTGGTAGAGGATACACTACGGGTATGTCACGTTTTTTCTTCAAAGTAGATGACTTATACGAAAGTTATATTGACAAGGAAACTAGAAATCCATATCAGTTTGTTCGAAAAATTGACGAAGGCGGATATACCAAAAACCAAGAAGGTTTTTTCAATCAGTCGGTTAATAAAGTTGTTGTAAAAGATTACAAACATAAAACAGAAAAAACACTTTACGTCCCAAAAAACACACAGGATATTCTGTCTACATTTTATTATTTAAGGAATCACCCTAATATTGATAAGTTAAAAATTGGGGAATCAGTGGCAATTGATATGTTTTTTGATGATGAAACTACTAAATTCAAGCTAAAGTTTATCGGCAGAGAAAATATAACCACTAAATTTGGCGTTGTTCCAGCAATGATTTTTAGACCTTTGGTACAATCAGGACGTGTGTTTAAAGAGCAGGAGAGTCTTACAGTTTGGATTTCAGATGATAATAATAAAGTGCCACTTAGAATAAAAGCCAGTTTGGCAGTAGGATCAATAAAGGCAGATATTGAGGCATATAAAGGTTTGAAAAATCCTTTTAAAACAAAAAAATAATGAGCAATAACGACAATTCAGAAGCTATTTTAAAAGAAATTGAGCTTAAATATGAAGCAATAAATCAAAAAACGGAGACGCAGCTAGAAGGGTTATTGTGGTCAAAACCGATTACATATTGGGATTATATTCAAACAGATGCTTTATTGAATCTGCAAATTCAAAGAACCACGCTTCCTGACGAAATGGTTTTTATCATGTATCATCAGGTTAACGAATTGATATTTAAAATGATACTTTGGGAGATGAGACAAATTTCCTATTGTGAAAACATTAATACAGTATTTTTCACGGAACGATTAATGCGAATCAGTCGTTATTTTGATATGTTAACTACTTCTTTCAGTATAATGGGAGATGGAATGGAAGTGGATCAATACATGAAATTTAGAAACACACTGACACCTGCCAGTGGTTTTCAAAGTGCGCAATACCGCCTGATAGAATTCGCTTCTACTGACCTAATAAATCTGATTGACCACCGTTATAGAGATACAATTGACAGGAACACTTCATACGAGTTTGCATTGGAACATCTATATTGGCAAGCCGCCGGGAAAGATTATCATAGCGGAAAAAAGTCTTTTTTACTGGAGGAATTTGAAAAAAAATACAAGAAGGAATTCCTAGCACACATGGAGGAATACAACACCATAAACATTTGGCAAAAATTTAAGCAACTGCCGGAATTAGATCAAAAAAATCCCGAATTAGTTCAAGCGATGCGCCATTACGACCATACGGTGAATATTACTTGGGTAATGCAACATTTGAATACAGCAAAAAAATACATTGATCAAAGCGGTAAAGGCGATGGCGAAGCTACTGGTGGAAGTGACTGGAAAAAATACATGCATCCTAAATATCAAAGAAGAATTTTCTTCCCGGAATTGTGGAGTAGCCATGAATTAGAAAATTGGGGAGTAGAAATGTAAGTTGAATTAAAAAACACGGTTTGAAAAAAATATTTATAGTTATAATAGCATTATTTTCTTTAGTATCATGTAAAAAAACGGAGGAAATAGTTCCGGAAAAAGTAGTAAAGCTTGTTCCTAAAAAAAGTGAATTTGGATTTGTTCTCGCCGATTTTAATATAGTAAATGACACTATAGAAAGGGGAGATACTTTTGGAACTTTATTAGAAGAACAAAATATAGGAGATCGCCAAGTATACGATATTATTGCAAAAGTCAGAGATTCTTTTGATGTGAGAACTATTAGAATCAACAGGCCTTTTACGTTGTTGAGATCCAAAGATAAAAAACATAACTTAGAGGTTTTCATCTATCAGCCCGATAATTTAAGTTATTACGTAGTTGATTTTCGAGATACAGCTGTAACTGTTTTCAAAAAGACAAAACCCATTACAATTAAAAGACGCACTATTGGTGGCGTTTTAAAAGAATCATTATCAGAAACTTTGGGCAATGCCAAGATTGAAGGTGTTTTGGCTAGTAAAATATCTAAAATTTACGCCTATTCCATTGACTTTATGAAACTCAAAAAAGGAGATCGTTTTGCGATAACTTTTACTGAGCGTTTTATAAATGACTCAATTTATGATGGAGTAGAAGAACTCGAAGCTTCTTTTTTTGAGTACCGAGGAAAAATTATTTATGCATTTCCTTTTGCTCAAAATCCCAATTCGGATAAAGTAGAATACTACGATGAGCAAGGAAAAACACTTAAAAATTTCTTTCTAAAGTCGCCTATAAAATTCAGCAGAATATCTTCTCGGTTTTCATCAAGTCGTTTTCATCCGGTTCAACACCGATGGAAAGCGCATAAGGGAACGGATTATGCAGCTCCACGTGGAACTCCTATTACTGTTACCGCTGGAGGCGTTGTGGAGCAAAGTGGTTTTACGGCTGGAAACGGAAATTTTGTAAAGGTAAAGCACAACGGAACTTATTCTACACAATACCTGCACATGTCAAAAATATTAGTGAGACGCGGACAGCGTGTCAATCAAGGGCAGGTTATTGGTTTGGTAGGAAGTACTGGTCTTGCAACAGGACCGCATGTGTGTTATCGTTTTTGGAAAAACGGCAAGCAAGTGGACGCTTTGAGGCTTAAATTACCAACCGGTGAACCTATGACCGGAAACAATAAAAACCGATTTTTGGTACAAATAACGCCGTTGAAATTTGAATTAGACAGTATTGCTAATTTGTAACCTGACTGGTTTTTTAAAGTACAGTTATACTTAAAAAACCGATAGTATTTAATGGTATTTCACAACAGCAAAATTCAATGGTTTTAAGGCTAAATTGTTATATAAATCAAAACCCATTTTCCATTAAAACAAATTTGAGTATTTTTGTCCCAATTTTAACAATACTACAAATCCTTTATAATGGCTTTAAATACTATAAACCCAACAGAAACAAATGCTTGGAAGAAACTTGAATTGCATTACAACGAAATGCAAAAAGCTTCTATGCAAGAATTATTTCAATTGGATTCTTCGAGAGCGAATAAATTTAACTTACAGTGGAATGATTTTTTAATAGATTATTCTAAAAACATTATCAATACGGAGACGATTCAGCTATTGATAGAATTGGCTGAGGAAGTTGGGCTTAAAAGTGCCATTGCTGATTATTTTGAAGGTGCAATAATTAATCAAACAGAAAATAGAGCGGTACTTCATACTGCCTTACGTGCCAATGAATCTGCAGTTGTAAAAGTGGATGGAATTGATGTGATTCCTGAAATTTATGAGGTAAAAAATAAAATAAAAACATTCACGAATGAAGTTGCTTCTGGGGAACGAGCAGGTTTTACCGGAAAAGCATTTACGGATGTAGTTAATATTGGTATTGGAGGTTCTGATTTAGGTCCCGCGATGGCAGTTGAGGCGTTGCAATTTTATAAAAATCATCTTAATGTTCATTTTGTTTCTAATGTTGATGGTGATCATGTTAAAGAGATTATAAAAAAGCTAAATCCGGAAACTACTTTATTTGTAATTGTTTCCAAGACATTCACCACACAAGAAACGTTGACTAATTCTGAAACAATCAGAAAATGGTTTTTGTCAAAAGACTTTGGGACAACACAAGAAGATATTGCTAAACATTTTGTTGCGGTTTCAACTAATATTCAAAAAGTAACTGAGTTTGGAATAAACCCGGACAATGTTTTCCCAATGTGGGACTGGGTTGGCGGAAGATTCTCTTTGTGGAGTGCTGTTGGACTTACAATAAGTTTAGCCGTTGGATACGACAATTTTGATGAATTGCTACAAGGAGCTAGTGAAATGGATGAGCATTTCAAAACGGAAGATTTTGATAAAAATATGCCCGTTATCTTAGCATTATTGAGCATCTGGTACAATAATTTTTTTGGTACCGAAAGCGAAGCCTTGATTCCGTACACACAATATTTGCAAAAATTAGCTCCATACTTACAGCAAGGAACGATGGAAAGTAATGGAAAAAGTGTAGGTCGAGATGGCAAGCCAGTCAATTACCAAACGGGAACTATTATTTGGGGAGAACCAGGAACGAATGCGCAACACGCTTTTTTTCAGTTAATTCATCAGGGAACAAAATTGATTCCTGCAGATTTTATTGGTTTCATAACTCCTTTATATGGAGACAATGAGCATCATGATAAATTGATGTCTAACTTTTTTGCTCAGACAGAAGCTTTGATGCATGGAAAATCTAGAGAACAAGTTCAGGCTGAATTTGATAAACAAGGTGTTTCAGAGGAAAAAGCTAAATTTCTTTTACCGTTTAAAGTTTTCTCAGGGAATAAGCCAACAAATACCATTTTAATCCAGAAGTTGTCACCAAAAACTTTAGGTTCTTTGATTGCTTTGTACGAGCATAAGATTTTTGTGCAAGGTGTTATTTGGAATATTTTTAGTTTTGATCAGTGGGGAGTTGAGTTAGGAAAACAATTAGCAAACTCAATTTTAGAGGAAATTAATACAAAAACTGTCCAAAGTCATGACAGTTCCACAACTTTTTTATTGAATCATTTTTTGCTAAATAAGTAGTGTTAATTTTGAAACTAATTCTTAAAATTTTATAAATTTTCACAAGATTTAGATTTAACTCCTCTTTTTTAATAGTTTAAAAGTCTCAAAAGCCCTGATTTTATCTAAATCAGGGCTTTTTTATGGATAAGTGACTCTGTTATAGTAGTTTTTTAAAATTTATGTTATTTTTTTCAGTGTCGATTATTGAAAATTATATGTGAATAATTCAATAAAAAGCATTTATAGCTATTGAAAATTTCATTATTCACTTAAAATACTATAAATATTGTTTTAAGTGAAATATCCAGCTTAAAAATAATGCCATTCTTAACGTTGTGTTAACTTATTAAAGTAAAAATGTTATATTTTTGCCAAATATTAATAAACTAAACAATATGAAAAAATTATTAAAGTTGTTTTTTGTGCTAGCGGTTTTATTCTGCGCTAACCCTAATATTTACGCACAGGGTAACACTAATTCTTCTATTAGTGGTAATGTTTACGATAAGGATTCTCAAACCTTACCGGGAGCATCAATTCTAGCGGTTCATACACCGTCTGGTACTCGTTACTCTGCATCAACTGATGGTACGGGTAATTTTAGTATTTCAAATATGAGAGTTGGTGGACCATACAAGGTTACAATAACATTTGTAGGTTTTTCAAATTTTGTAGACAATGATGTTTATCTTCAATTAGGTGAAAACAAAACTTTTAAAGTTGTTTTAGCAGAAGAATCAAATGAATTACAAGAAGTTGTTGTTAGAACTTCAAGAGATAATACATTTAATTCTCAAAGAACTGGAGCTCAAACAGTAATCAATTCTGATAAAATTAAAGCATTGCCATCATTGTCTAGAAATATTTCTGACTTTGCTAGGTTAACACCACAAGCTCAATTAAGAGGAGATGATGTTTTATCTATTGGTGGTCAAAATAACAGATTCAATGCAATTTATATTGACGGAGCTGTAAGTAATGACGTTTTTGGATTGGCTGCAAACGGAACAAATGGTGGTCAAACAGGAGTAAGTCCTATCTCAATTGATGCTATCGAGCAATTTCAAGTGAGTGTTGCGCCATATGATGTTAAATTATCTGGATTTGCAGGTGGAGCTATTAGTGCAATCACACGTTCAGGAACAAATAATTTTGAAGGTTCAGCTTATTTCTTGAACAGAGATGAGTCTTTAGCTGCAAAAACACCTCCTTCATTAGCAGGAGCAAACGGAAGACAAAAATTAGCGGATTTCTCAGCTCAAACTTACGGAGTTCGTGCAGGTGGAGCTATAGTAAAAGATAAATTGTTTTATTTCATTAACTATGAAAAACAAGACAATGAAACTCCACAACCTTTTGACCCGTCAACTTACACAGGTTTATCAGGAAGCAGATTAGGAGAATTAAGAACTAAACTTGCTACTTACGGATATGATCCAGGATCTTTCGAAAATAATGTAAGAACTTTAGTGAGTGATAAAATCATTGGTAAATTAGACTGGAATATTAATGATAACCACAAATTGTCTTTAAAACACAGTTACGTTTCTGCTGAACAATTTTCTCCAAGCCGTTCTTCTGCGACTGCAATTAGTTTCATAAACGGTAGTCAATTATTTAATTCTAAAACGAACTCAACCTCTTTAGAATTAAACTCAAGATTTGGAAATAAATTTTCAAATAATTTAGTTGTTGCTTACACAAGTGTTGTAGATGATAGAGATGCTGCTGGAGATCCATTTCCAACTGTACAAATTTTTGATGGAGCTAACCAAAGTATTTTCTTTGGAGCAGAAGGATTTTCTACTGCAAACCTTTTAGACCAAAAGATTTTAACTATCACTGATAATTTTGAAATCAATGTTGGTATGAATAAAATTACTATTGGTACTCACAATGAATTTTCTCAATCTAAAAACGTTTTCTTCGGAAACAATTTTGGATCTTACAGATATGCTAATTTAGATGATTTCTTACTTGACAGAAAACCGAACAGATACATATTGAATTACTCTTTAGTAGGAGGAAGCGGTGATGATTCTCAAGGTGCTGCTGAATTCGGAACTAAGCAATTTGGATTTTACTTACAAAATGACATGAGATTATCTGATAATTTTAAATTGTCTTATGGAGTAAGAGTTGATGTACCAGTTTGGGAAGACGGTTTAGGTAATAATGATTTCAACAACAGAACCATTCCTTTATTAGAAGCTGCTGGTAAAAATTTACAAGGAGCAAGAGTAGGAGAAAGTATTAACACTACAGCTCATTTTGCACCACGTTTAGGTTTTAATTATGATGTGAATGGTAAAAAATCTACTCAACTTAGAGGTGGTGTAGGTGTATTTACTTCAAGATTACCATTAGTATGGCCAGGTGGAACTTATAACAACAATGGAGTTACTCAAGGTGCTATTCAGATTACTAATGCAGGTCAAATGCCAGTTTTCAACCCTAATCCAAGTGTTGATAGTCAGCTTGCTCCACTACCTTCATCCTTCCCTAGACCAGGTTCAGGACGTACTGGTGGAAATATTGATTTATTCGCAAAAGATTTCAAATTACCACAAGTTTTCAAAGCAAGTTTTGCTGTAGATCAAAAATTACCTTTAGGTTTTGTTTTGACATCTGAAATTACTTATAATGACAACATGAGTGCTGTAACTTATGAAAATTTAAACATAGCAAATGCTTCTAGTAGTTTGACTGGTGCTGATACAAGGCCGCGTTACAACGGAAATACTAGAGTTGACCAATCATATTTAGGAGTTTATTTAGGTTCTAATACAAGTGAAGGTAAAGCATATAACTTAGCGTTTACTTTAGCTAAAAACTTTAGATCTGATTTTATCGATGCTAATATTTCTGGAACATATTCTTATGGTAAATCAACTGTTTTAATGGATGCTACATCTTCTCAAAACAGTTCACAATGGAACAATACAGAAACAGTTAATGGTGCTAATTACTTAACGCTTTCAAGATCTGATTTTGATCCAGGAAGAAGAATTGTTTCTAACGGTAATGCAACATTAAAATGGAGCAAGTTTACTAAATCTAGAATTGGTTTCTTCTATGAAGGAGCGCAAGGAACACCAATCAGTTATGTTTATAATGATTCAGGTCGTTTATTACAAGATACGTTCTCTAACTCAGCATTAATTTATGTTCCTGCTGCACAAAGTGAAATTAGACTTGTTACAACTTCTTCTAATACTTTATCTCCTCAACAACAATGGGATGCTTTAAGTGCCTTTATTGAAAGTAATGAGTATTTGAGAGATAGAAAAGGAGATTATGCTGAGCGTAATGGTGACCGTTTAAAAACAAGCCATGTAGTGGATTTAAAATTCGCTCAAGAATTTACTTTCAACATAGGTAAAAAGAAACACACGATTGAGTTGACTGCTGATGTATTTAACTTCACCAATCTTTTGAATAAAAATTGGGGTAAAAGATACTTTACAAGTAATGACCAAGTTCAGTTGCTTCAACAAGTTGGATTCGTAACAGGAACTAACACTCCTACTTTTAGTTATAATCCTGCTGTAGGAAACAGTATTAACCAAGTTGATGATGTAGGTTTGAACTCATCAAGATGGCAAATGCAAACTGGTGTTCGTTACACGTTCAACTAGTTTAGTTTAAAATTTTCTAACCCTCATTTCAATTTGAAATGAGGGTTTTTTTATGCCTTTTTTTCTTATATTTGTTAAAACAAAAACATTATTTATGTACGATTTCATTCAAAAATTTCATTCGGGTTGGGCTTATTTAGCACTTTTAGTATTAGTGGTTGCAGTAGTTAATTCCTTTATTGGGATGTTTTCTAAAAAAGATTTCACTTCAACAGATCGAAAAATTGCATTGTTTGCCTTAATTGCAATTCACATTCAATTATTAGTTGGTATCATTTTATATTTTGTGTCTCCTTTAGGATTCGCTTCATTCGGACAAATGGCTGACAAAGCATTGCGTTTAACATCATTAGAGCATCCGTTAATCAATATCATTGCGATTGTTCTTATAACAATTGGTTGGTCTAAGCATAAAAAATTATTGACAAGTGAATCAAAATTTAAAACTTTTTCTATCTTTTACGGTCTAGGTTTAGTCCTTATTTTGAGTAGAATTCCATGGAATATGTGGTTATAAAAACCGAATAAAGCTCTAGAAATAGGGCTTTTTTTATCTGGGTATGGTTTTTGTTTTAATAGATTTAATTAATAGAAAATATTTATGAAAAAATCAATTACTTTATTTTTTTTACTTGCATTTATAGGCATACTAAGTAGTCAAAGTTCGACCAGACAGAGAACACTAGTCCAAAAAGACTCCATAAAAAAGAGTAAACTTGTATTGGAAACTCAAGATAAAAAAATTGACTCTTTAGTTAATGTATTAGGCATTTTCAAACCTTTCAAAAAAGAGGCGCATGCATCCTATTATGCAGATAAATTTAATGGAAGAAGAACTACCAGTGGTAGAAAATTTGACAATAATAAATATACTGCAGCTCACAAAAAACTCCCTTTTGGAACTAAAGTAAGAGTTACCAATGAGAAAAATGGCAAATGGGTTATTGTAGAAATTACGGATCGAGGCCCTTTTGTTAAATCCAGAGAAATTGATCTTTCCAAGCGGGCTTTTATGGATATTACTTCAAATAAGGGAAGTGGGGGAATGCTGGTAACTATAGAAGTAATGGACAAGTAAATCACCAATTTTTGAATGGATTTTTGCTCAAATAGGCATTGTAATATCGGATGTCACCTGTTACTTCTTTTCCTAGCCAATCTGGTTTTTCAAAGGTGTCGTTTTCAGAATCAAGTTCAATTTCTGCAACAATCAAACCTTCATTGTCGTTGTAAAACTCATCTACTTCAAATACATGATTGCCCTTTTTTATTTCAAATCGGGTTTTATCAATAACGCCTTTTTCGCATAAAAGCAATAGTGATTTTGCTTCGGATACAGGGATTTCTTTTTCCCACTCGAATCTGGACAAACCGCTGTCATTTGAGGCTCCTTTTATAGTCAAAAATCCTTTCTCGCCTTTTATACGAACCCTAACAGTGCGCTCCGGAACAGAACTTAAATACCCTTGCGCAATGTGATTTTTTGCGAAAGCTTCTCTCTTAAAGGAATCGTTTTTAACTAAAAATTTTCTTTCTATTTCAATCATTTTTTATAAATAAGCGCAGAAGTTCTCTTTTTCAATTCGCCTATGAGATTTCGTTTGTTTTTTTTCATTACGTCATGAAATTTTTATGTTTTAAAAATGTAGCTTTTTAGGTTATTTTTTTAAAATAAATCATTCTTTTAGTTTATGAATTGTGGTTTAATTTGAAATCCCATAATATTCAAAGGTATCAAATTTTTACTTTAATAGATTTCGATTATTGATTCTGTTTTTACAAGCCGTTATTTTATCAATAAGTTACAGTAGTTTGTTTTCCGATTTGTATTTTTACCAAAATTGAATGTAACTAATGAAGGCATTTTTCAAAGCAACCCCAAAGCCAACCATTGCTGGGCTTTTAACTGAGTTTTTTGGTGAAGCACAATCATGGCGTGATACAAATGATACTTTAGAGCCTCTTGTTGAATTAATTCGTTTAGTGCGACCTTTGAAAATTAAAAATGTACAAAGAGTAGATTTACAAGAGATCATTACTTTTTTGAAGGAGAATTATTCGTGTCGCAAACAGCTTTCCATTTACCTCAAAGAGATTTTAAAAGATAAAAAGTTTAATAAAATTCTCTCTGATGCTGCAATTCTTCAGGATGTAGATTTTATTTTTGAGGTCAAAAAAAGAATTTTTGCTAAGTTTTTACCTTATCAACCCCAGAAAGATACTTTAGAATATATTCTCAATCAAGTTTTTTATCTTGCGAACGATGGTATTTGGATTAACAAAATTCCATTAAGTCAGTTGGAAGAATTATACGATCTTTTGAGGTTTAAATCTATTTACGACAGTACAGAGCATAATTCTGTTTTATCTGAATTATTAACGGCCATGCATTTGATAACGCAACGAATCAGTGGTCGAGCGATGGAAACGGATGTAATCAAAATGGTACCGGAATTTGATGATCTTGAAAGTCCTTTTTCAGCTTTTGAAAAGGAATTATTCTTAATTGAAGAGCGGATTAGAAGTTCAGATAGACATTTTATTTTATCGGATGATTTATCGTATGCGCAGTTGTTAGTTTTGCATAAGCAATGCGAAGGTTTTGTGGAGAAAGCATTTCATAACAGTTCAAAGTACGGAATTTCACTTCGTGTAAACCAAAATTTATTGAAAATCAGGCAGCAATTAGAGCGCTTGAAATTTTTGATTTCGCTGTTGGTGATCAACAAAGAAAAAGACAAAAAAAATAACGGAATTATATTGGCATTGCGATTAATAAAATTCAATTGTTATAAAAATAATGTACGAAAATTTATTGGTGAAAGTACACAATTGATCTCTTATGAAATAACACAACATACTGCCAAGACGGGAGAACATTATATCACTGATAGTCGTAGTGAGTATTTTAAAATGTTCAGAACCGCGCTAGGTGGTGGTTTCATTGTGGGAATATTGTGTATTATTAAGGTTTTGCTTTCTAAGGCGGATACTAGCTTTTTTGGTCATGCTTTTTTGTATAGTATGAATTATGCATTTGGTTTTATTGCCATTTATCTACTAGGTTTTACTTTGGCTACAAAACAACCGGCAATGACGGCTTCTGCATTGATTAGAGCATTAGAGGAAGGCGTTCTGAAAAAAGGAAAAGATGCTGAAAAGTATAAAGCCTTTGCCATTCTTTTTGCTCGCGTTTTTCGCTCACAGTTTATTGCGTTTGTTGGAAACGTGATTATGGCTTTTCCAGTTTCATTACTCGGAATCTGGTTGATTGATCGTTTTTTACATTACAATATTGCTGCCACTAAATGGGAATCTTTGTTGATTGATTTGAGTCCAATACATTCGTTAGCAATTTTTCATGCCGCTATAGCAGGAGTTTTTCTGTTTTTATCCGGAATTATTTCGGGTAGCGTTGCAAATAGAGATAAACACAATCAGGTTTATTTCAGGATTACTGAACATCCTTTCCTGAAAAGAAATTTCGGAAAAACTAGAACTGTGAAACTGGCTAAATTGTATGAAAAAAGATGGGCAGGTATTATTTCAAATTTTTGGTTCGGAATATTTATGGGTAGTACAGCGTCAGTTGGGTTGTTTTTAGGATTAAATCTTGACATTCGACACATCACTTTTGGTAGTGGAAACTTAGCTTTAGCGTTATATGGAGCAAATTATGAAGTGAGTGATTCCATGTTATTTTGGGGTATTTTTGGAATTGGAATCATAGGTTTAGTAAACTTTATGGTAAGTTTCAGTCTTTCATTAGGTCTTGCGTTCCGTTCGCGGGCTATTTCGTTGTTTGAGTTGCGATTTGTAACGGTTTCGATTTGGAATCATTTTAAATCGAGACCCATTAGTTTCTTTTTTCCCACAGAAAAGAAAAATAAATCAGTTGTAGTTGAAAATTATTTACACTCGGACGAACCAAAAAGTTCTTAGTGTGTAAAACATTCGAAATAAGAACGGTGTACCAATTCGTTTAAGATGCAGGAATCAATTCCAAATAGAAAAATTATACACGTAGATATGGATGCTTTCTATGCGTCTGTAGAGCAAATGGACAATCCATTGTTACGAGGGAAACCTATTGCGGTAGGTGGCTCAGAAAATCGTGGAGTGGTGGCAGCAGCAAGTTACGAGGCGAGGAAATTTGGTGTCAGAAGCGCTATAAGTGGAGTTATGGCCAAGAAGAATTGTCCGGAACTTATTTTCGTCAAGCCACGTTTTGACCGTTACAAGGAAATTTCTAGTAAAATTCAAAAGATATTTTATGAGTATACGGATTTGGTGGAGCCTTTATCGCTTGATGAAGCTTATTTAGATGTTACTACTAATAAAAAAGGAAATCCAAGTGCTACATTATTGGCGCAAGAAATAAGGAAGCGCATTTTTGATGAAGTGGGTTTAACCGCTTCTGCAGGCATATCCGTCAATAAATTTGTGGCAAAAATAGCCAGCGATTATAACAAACCCAATGGACAAAAAACGGTAAATCCAGATGAAGTGATTTCATTTTTAGAAGAATTACCTATTCGGAAGTTTCATGGTGTGGGAAAAGTGACCACTGAAAAAATGTACCAACTGGGTATTTTTACAGGTTTGGAATTAAAAAGTAAATCGTTGGAGTTTCTGGAGAAACATTTTGGCAAGTCAGGGTTTTTTTATTTTCATGTGGTCAGAGGCATTCATAACAGCGCAGTGAAATCAGATCGAATCACAAAATCAGTTGCTGCAGAACATACTTTTGATGTCAATCTTTCGTCTGAAATTTTCATGATAGAGAAATTGGAAGTGATTGCGACTGCATTGGAGAAAAGGTTAAAAAGGTATGCTGTGGCTGGTAAAACAGTGACATTAAAAATAAAATATAGTGATTTTTCGCAGCAAACCAGGAGTAAAACCTTACCATATTTCATTTCAGATAAGGCATTGATTTTAGAAATTGTAAAGGAATTATTGTATCAGGAACGCATGAAAGATTCCGTCCGTTTGCTCGGAATTTCATTGAGTAATTTGAATACTGAGGAAAAAAAGTTTGTGGTCGTGCAATTAAAATTTGATTTTTAATTAATTTTTGATCGTTCAACAATGGTTAAAGTCGGAAAATTGTTATTTTATCGTTGTAAATAAAATTACTTTTGGTTTTTAAATCGATATATCATGAATAATTTTAGACAATATGAAGATGCTATTGCGATGTATCACAATGGTTTAAATGTGAAAACACCTCCAATTTTTTGTTGGGATTTTCACAATGAATTTTTGACTGCAGTAAAGAGCTTTTTTCAGGATTTAAATAAACTAAATTCAATTGCTTCGCAAAACAAATGGATTCAGAATAACTGGGATATAAAAAATAGTCTCAAAGAGGAAGTGATAATTGTTACTGATGCTAAATTGAAGATTGTTTTTGCATCCCACAACATTGTAAAAATGAATGGTTATGTAGAAGCGGAGGTTTTGGGTAAAAGTCCAAAAATGTTTCAAGGCGAGGCTACTAACCAAATTACCTCAAATGAAATTCGTAAAGCTATTGTTGAGCAACAACCTTTTGAGAAAATTGTAATGAATTACAAAAAGAATGGAGAAGTTTATGCTTGTTTGATAAAAGGATTTCCTGTTTTTAATACTAAAGGTGATTTAAGTCATTATATCGCTTTTGAGAAAGCTGCATAAAAGAAAAAACCTTTCAATTTCTGAAAGGTTTTTTCTTTTTTTAATGTAGTGGATTAGCTTTTACTGTTTAACTTAGAAAGCAATCTTAAAAATTCTATATACAACCAAACCAGTGTAATCATTAATCCCATAGCGCCATACCATTCCATGTACTTCGGCATTTTTTGTTCAGCTCCTTTTTCTATTCGGTCAAAATCTAAAAATAGATTTAAAGCAGCAATAACAATAACAAAAATACTGATTCCAATGCTCATGATGGAGTTTCCATAATGCACAGGAACAAAACTCGTAAACATAGAAAATACCCAAGAGATAAGGTAATACGTTGCAATAGCCAAAGTTGCAGCGACTACAACTGATTTGAATTGTTCCGTTACTTTAACAATTTTATATTTATATAATCCCAGACAAACCATAAAAGTCACAAATGTTGCACCTACCGCTTGAATTACTATTCCAGGATACATTGCTTCGAATATTGCTGAAATTCCGCCGATAAATAATCCTTCAAATAAGGCATATCCGGGAGCTAAATAAGGAGAATATTGTGGTTTGAAAGCAGCAATAAGAACTAAAACTAATCCAACGACAGCACCGCCAATTGCAGGAACCAAAGGATTCATTCCGTTAAAAGTCAACCACCAGATTACAGTTGCAGAGGCGGTAAGAAGCAAAAATAAGATTAAACTTTTATTGATTGTTCCTGATAAAGTCATCTCTTGGTTGTAATCAATGACGGTAGCTTGATGCACTTGCTCATTTTTTGAAACTGCAGTGGAAAAACTTTTGTTATTTAAAAATGGATTTTTAGAATTAAAACTCATAATTATTGTATTTTTTTGTTCTACCAAATATAAATTTTATTTGACATAAGACCGTGTAATTATTCCTAATTTTTTTTTGATTAATCTTAAAATGTCTTTAAAACAAAAAATCTGTCTCATTTTTCAAACGAGACAGATTTTTAAATTATTTTCAGTAGCATTTGCTATTCAATTTCAGATACTCTCAAGGTGTTAACCATTCCTTTATCTTTGATAGGCATAGCTGCTAAATTGATAAGGAAATCTCCTTTTTGTACAAAACCTTTTTGTTTTACAATTTCATTAATATCCGTTACGGTATCATCTGTGCTTACATCTTTAGTGTACATGAAAGATTTTACTCCCCATAATAAATTAAGTTGGGTAAGGATTCTTTTGTTAGATGTAAAAACTAAAATGTGTGCATTAGGTCTCCAAGCTGAAATTTGGAAAGCAGTGTAACCACTATTTGTCAAAGTACAAATTGCTTTTGCTTTGATGACGTTTGCCATTGTCGCAGCGTGGTGACAAATTGTTTTAGTGATAAAACGTTTTGTTTTTATTTGAGGTGTGTTTTGTGGCACTTGGATTAGCGGAGAATCTTCTACAGCTTCAATGATTTGCGTCATTTTTTGAATAACTTGTACTGGATAATTACCGGTAGCTGTTTCTCCAGAAAGCATTACTGCATCTGCACCATCCATAACAGAGTTGGCAACGTCATTTACTTCTGCACGGGTAGGTGTAAGTGAAGTAATCATTGTTTCCATCATTTGCGTGGCAACAATAACTGGAATACGAGCTGTTTTAGCTCTGCGAATCAATTCTTTTTGAACTAAAGGTACTTCATGAGCAGGAAGTTCAACTCCTAAATCTCCACGAGCAACCATTAAAGCATCACAATACGCAACAATTTTGTCGATATTTTCTAATGCTTCCGGCATTTCTATTTTGGCAATAATTGGAATTTTATATTCAGAGTGTTCTGCAATTAATTCCTGTAGATCTTGTAAGTCTCTTGGTGTTTTTACAAATGATAAAGCAATCCAGTCTACATTTTGTCCAATGGCAAAAATAGCATCTGCAATATCTTTCTCAGTCATTGCCGGAAGAGATATTTTTGTGTTTGGTAAATTAACTCCTTTTTTAGATTTCAATTCACCACCTTGAATAACTCTTGCTAGAACTTCTGATTTTTTATCCGTCTCAACGATTTCAAAAATAAGTTTTCCATCATCAAGCAAAATTCTTTCTCCAGGATTTACATCGTTTGGAAAGTTTTGGTATTTCATGAATACTTTCTTAGCCGTTCCAAGGATGTCTTCAGCAGTTGTGAAAGTAATTAAGTCACCGTCCTGTACTACAACACCTTCTTCCATAACTCCTACACGAAGTTTAGGACCTTGTAAATCGCCAAGGATTGCTGTAGTATAGCCAAACTCTTCGTTTAGACCTCTGATAATGTTTATCTTTTCTTTTACATCTTCGTAATCAGCATGCGAAAAATTTACTCGGAACACATTCACGCCTGCGTCAATCATGTCTTTAATGATTTCTCTTGTACTACATGCAGGCCCAAGTGTGGCTACAATTTTAGTTTTTTTGTTTGTAAGCATTTGTATTAAAAAATTAAATTGTTTTTAGATTTGATTTGATTTGTATCTACGATATAAACAGTTGATATGCTGTCTATGGTATTTAATAGGAGCTGAATTTTGGATACATCCATAGCATCGTCATTGTTTTCTATTTTTAAAAAATAGTCTACTTTTTTAAACTCAGGAAGTAAAAAGACTTTTGTAGCCACTTCCATTGTTACGTCCGAAAATAGATTTTGAGTATTTCCTTTTTTATATTGGACAACCTCGTTTTTATTTTGAATTAAATTCCAAGTAATGGTACTTTCACTATCATTATAATAAAATCTGGAAAAATTAGTCTCTCCTTCTTTTATATTGATTTGAATTTCATTCTCACTTTTACTTAGGTTTATAGGCAGCTTTTGATTAATAAAAAATGCCAATCGATAGTCTTCTAAGGAAGTATGAATTGCAATAAGATAGTAATCTATTTCGTCAAATTCGCCAAGATCCAGTTTATGAATAGCCATTTCATGAAAAAATAAGATGTAAATATAGTATTTCTAACGAAGTATAAGCCCCTCAAAACGTGTTGTTTTTGTTAATTTATGAACGAAAACGATATAGTTTTATTAAGATTGGTATTATTTCCTATCCATTTTTTCTTGAAATGCAAAATAAGCGCGTTGGGATGCTTTTTCTTCTGCCTTCTTTTTAGAGGTTGCTCTTGCTTTTGCAATTACTTTATTATCTATGCTCAGTTTTACACCAAACAACCGTTGTCCGTCAATGGCATTGTCTTCAAAAATATCATAATGGAATATTTTTTTCTCTTTCTGACACCATTCTATAATCAGACTTTTATAGCTGATTACTTTTCCTTCCAGTCTTGCAATATCTACGTAAGGAACTATAACTCTTTTTTGAATGAATTTTTCACAATAAACGTAACCTCGGTCTAGGTAAATTGCTCCGACTAATGATTCAAAAATATTACCATGAATGTTTTCGCCAAAATGCTGAAGTGGCACTTTGCTTTCTATATATTGTACTAAATTTAGGTCTTTACCTAATTCGTTCAAGTGTTCTCGGCTAACAATTTTAGAGCGCATTTTAGTCAAATAACCTTCGTCTCCTGCAGGTGCTTTATTGAATAAATGAGCAGCAATAACAGAGCTTAACATTGCGTCACCCAAAAATTCTAAACGTTCGTAATTGATTGGATTTCCTAAAATATCGAGGCGATTTGAGGAGCGATGGGTGAATGCTTTTTTATAAAAATCAAGATTTACGGGTGCAAATCCTAAGATTTTCTGAATAGAATCAAAAAAAATCCCGTCTTCTGTAGAACGGGATTTTGAAAATATTTTTCTGATTATACGCATATATAATTAGATTTCTAATTTTTTAACCAATACACAAGCATTGTGACCTCCAAAACCGAAAGTATTACTCATAACAACATTCATATCTCTTTTCTGAGCTTTATTAAATGTAAAGTTTAGTTTAGAATCTATGTTTTCATCATCCGTAAAATGATTGATTGTAGGCGGTACTATTCCATGTTTCAATGAAAGAATCGAAGAAATTGTTTCGACTGCTCCGGCTGCCCCAAGTAAATGGCCAGTCATGGATTTAGTCGAATTTAAATTCATTGTGTATGCATGTTCACCAAAAACATGCAATATTGCTTTAGATTCTGCCATATCACCAAGTGGGGTTGAAGTTCCGTGCATGTTTACACCATCAACATCGGTTGCTTGCAAGCCAGCATCTCTTAAACAGTTCAACATTACGTTTTTAGCGCCTAATCCTTCAGGATGCGGTGCAGTAATGTGATATGCATCAGCTGACATTCCGCCACCGCCTACTTCACAATAAATTTTTGCTCCACGGGCTACAGCGTGTTCGTACTCTTCCAGCACTAATGCACCAGCTCCTTCGCCTAAGATAAAGCCATCACGGTCTTTATCCATTGGTCTTGAAGCAGTTTTAGGGTCATCATTTCTGGTAGATAAAGCATGCATGGCATTGAATCCTCCCATTCCTGCTATAGTTACTGCTGCTTCAGATCCTCCAGTTATCATGGCGTCTGCATGACCTAATCGGATGTAGTTGAAAGCATCAATAATAGCATTTGTGGAAGAAGCACAAGCTGAAACAGTAGTGAAGTTTGGACCTCTAAATCCGTATTTTATAGAAATATGGCCACCGGCAATATCCGAAATCATTTTTGGTATAAAGAAAGGATTAAATTTTGGTGTACCATCGCCGGCTGCAAAGTTCAACATTTCAATTTGAAACGTTTCTAATCCGCCAATTCCTGAACCCCAAATAACCCCAACTCTGTCTTTGTCTAATTTTTCGAAATTAAAACCAGCATCAAGCACAGCTTCATCAGATGAAACCATTGCATATTGTGCATAACGGTCCATTTTTCGAGCTTCTTTTCTGTCTAAAAAATCTTCAGCATTAAAATTTTTCAATTCGCAGGCAAATTGCGTCTTAAATTTTGAAGCGTCAAAATAGGTTATTGGAGCGGCACCGCTAACCCCGTTAATAAGTCCGTTCCAATATTCTTCAATGTTATTTCCAATAGGTGTAAGAGCGCCTAAACCTGTTACAACAACTCGTCTTAATACCATAAATTCTTTATTTTTGTTATCTTTAAACAAATAAAACCCATGCTTTCTTTACTGTATTACTATTACAAAAGAGCCATGGGTATTACAATAAATATATTTTTGATTGAAATTCAATCTCGAATTTAATTTTAAAAAAAATAATAACACCCGCTTACAAAAATGCAAACGGGTGTGTACTTTATTATTTTTTAGCTTCCTCGATGTAAGAGATTGCTTGACCTACAGTAGCGATGTTTTCTGCTTGATCGTCTGGAATTTGGATATCAAATTCTTTTTCGAATTCCATAATAAGCTCAACAGTGTCTAATGAGTCAGCTCCTAAATCATTAGTGAAGCTTGCTTCTGTTACAACTTCGTTTTCGTCAACGCCTAATTTGTCTACGATAATCGCTTTTACTCTTGATGCAATGTCTGACATAATCTTTAATTTTAGAATTTAATTTGTTGGCAAAAATAAAAAACTTTATTTTAAAACAACTATTTAGTTAATAAATGTGACATCTAATTTATGAAATTTATTTTAACAAACCCGAGACAATGTTATTTATTTTCATTTTTTATGCCTTTTTTTGTGCAATTAAAACATGCTAGGTTATGAAAAAAATTGTGCTTTTTGCTTCTGGATCGGGTACTAATGCTGAGAATATCATAAAGTATTTTGTACAATCTAAACTGGGAACCGTAGCAGCGGTTTTCACAAACAATCCAAATGCCAAAGTAATTGAAAGAGCAAAAAAGTATGGGGTTCCAACACAAATTTTCTCAAAAGAACAGCTTTTTGAAAGTGAAGTATTACAAAAAATAAACGTAATTCAACCTGATTTGATTGTTTTAGCTGGTTTTTTGTTGAAATTTCCAGAAAATATCATTGCAGCCTATCCGGATAAGATAATAAATATTCATCCTGCATTGTTGCCAAAGTATGGTGGAAAAGGAATGTATGGCATGAATATTCACAATGCAATTGTTGCCAATAATGAAAAGGAAACCGGAATTACCATTCATTTTGTAAATGAAAATTATGATGAAGGAAATATTATTTTTCAACAAAATGTTGTTTTAGGGGGTGATGAAACACCGGAAGGAGTAGCTGCAAAAATACATGAATTAGAACAAAAATATTTCCCAACAGTAATTGAGGGAATTCTAAATCAAAAATCCTAATTCATAAATGGAACACGACGTACATATATACACTGATGGCGCTGCCAAAGGGAATCCTGGAAATGGCGGTTACGGAGTGGTGATGGAATGGGTAGGGAAACCGTATAAAAAAGAATTCTATGAAGGTTTTCGCCGAACGACCAATAATAGAATGGAATTGCTGGCCGTTATTGTGGGTCTTGAAAAGTTAAAAAATCCGAATACCAGAGTTTTAGTGGTTTCTGATTCTAAATATGTAGTTGATTCGGTGGTTAAAAAATGGGTTTTAGGTTGGGAAAAAAAAGGATTTGTTGATAGGAAAAATTCCGATTTGTGGAAGCGTTTTCTGGTTGTTTACAGAAAACATAAAGTAGATTTCAAATGGATTAAAGGGCATAATAATCATGTCCAAAATGAAAGGTGTGATGAATTAGCCGTTATGGCTTCGATGCAAAAACAACTTTCTGTCGATGCTTTCTATGAAAAAGAAGAGGCAAAGTTGTTGTGATTCAAGGGAATAAATTGGCAAAACTTTACGCTTTAGACCCTTTGCAACTTTACAACTTATAAACTATCTTTGCCCCTTAATTCGAAACGTATATAATGAATAAATTATTGATTGTTGGAACAGTAGCTTTCGACGCAATTGAAACTCCATTTGGAAAAACGGACAAAATTTTAGGTGGTGCAGCAACTTATATTGGTCTATCCGCTTCTTTTTTTAATGTACAATCAGCTATAGTTTCTGTAGTTGGTGACGATTTTCCACAAGAATATTTAGATTTATTAACCTCAAGAAATATAGATATCTCTGGGCTAGAGGTAGTACAAGGTGGTAAAACTTTCTTTTGGAGTGGTCGTTATCACAATGACTTGAATTCTAGAGATACACTTGATACTCAATTAAATGTTTTGGCTGATTTTCAACCAAAAGTTCCTCAAGACTATAAAAATGCCGAAATAGTAATGTTAGGAAACTTACATCCATTGGTGCAAAGCAGTGTTTTGGACCAAATGGAAACACAACCTAAATTGACAGTATTGGATACTATGAATTTTTGGATGGATTGTGCGTTGCCGGAATTGATGGATGTAATAAAACGTGTAGATGTAATAACCATCAATGATGAGGAAGCAAGACAACTTTCTGGAGAATATTCTTTAGTGAAAGCGGCAGCAAAAATTCAAGCGATGGGACCTAAATATGTTGTAATTAAAAAAGGGGAACACGGAGCACTTATTTTTCATAATAAAGAAGTTTTCTTTGCGCCAGCTTTACCACTTGAAGAAGTTTTTGATCCAACAGGAGCAGGAGATACTTTTGCGGGAGGATTTGCAGGATATTTAACGCAGAGCGAAAATATTTCATTCGAAAATATGAAAAATGCAATTATTCAGGGATCGAATTTGGCTTCCTTTTGTGTGGAGAAATTTGGAACCGAAAGAATGCTCGATTTAGATAAAACAGAAGTAGTGTCCAGATTGCAACAATTCAAATCACTGACACAATTTGACATAGAATTATAATATATGGAAACCTCGGAAACGGGGTTTTTTTGTTAAATAAAATTAGCAGGGAATTACATCTGATTTATCATTTTTTTTTTAGATCAGTTCAATTTATTTTTTAGAATAACACAACAACACAAACAACCTTACAATGAGCGATGCTTTAAAACACGAGTGTGGTATAGCCTTGATTAGACTACTTAAACCGCTTGAATTTTATAAAGAGAAATACGGAACAGCTTTCTACGGAATACAAAAAATGTATCTTCTTATGGAAAAGCAGCACAATCGCGGGCAAGACGGAGCAGGTTTTGCAAGCATAAAATTAGATGTGGAGCCGGGAGAACGCTACATCAGTAGAGTTCGTTCGAATCATGCGCAACCTATTCAAGATGTTTTTGCCCAAATAAACGATAGAATAAATGAGGAAATGGCTTCTCATCCGGAATATGCTGACAATGTTGCTTTGCAAAAACAGAAGATTCCTTATCTAGGAGAATTGTTTTTAGGGCACGTTCGTTATGGAACTTTTGGTAAAAACAGTATAGAAAGTGTTCATCCTTTTTTACGTCAGAATAACTGGATGCACAGAAACTTGATTTTGGCTGGAAACTTTAACATGACAAATGTTAAAGAGCTTTTTCAAAGTTTAGTGGAACTGGGTCAGCATCCAAAAGAAATGGCAGATACCGTTACCGTAATGGAAAAAATTGGTCATTTTCTTGATGATGCAGTAACTGATTTGTACCAAGAGTGTAAAGTAAATGGATTGACAAAAAGAGAAGCATCACCTGTTATTGCTGAAAAACTTGATGTTGCTAAGATTTTAACTCGAGCTTCTAAAAACTTAGATGGAGGATATGCTATGGCAGGACTTTTAGGTCATGGTGATTCATTCGTATTTAGAGATCCGGCAGGAATACGTCCCGCTTATTTTTATCAAGATGATGAAATAGTAGTTGTGGCTTCAGAAAGACCGGTAATCCAAACCGTTTTTAATGTTCCTTTCGAAAAAGTTCAAGAAATTGAGCCTGGAAACGCATTAATTATCAAGAAAAACGGAACGGTTTCTATGCAGGAAATTCTTCCGCCAACGGTTAAAAAAGCATGTTCTTTTGAACGAATTTATTTCTCCAGGGGAAGTGATGCCGAAATATATCAAGAAAGAAAAAATTTAGGAAAACTTATTTTGCCTGCGGTTTTAAAGTCAATAGACGAAGACACTGACAATACGGTTTTTTCTTATATACCAAATACTGCGGAGACTTCGTTTTACGGATTAGTGGAAGCAGCTCAAGATTTTTTGAATCAAAGAAAGAACAATTATATTCTGCAAAATAGAAATACCTTAACTAAGGAATCGTTGCAAGAGTTACTGTCGGTGAAAATACGTACCGAAAAAGTAGCTATTAAAGATGCTAAACTAAGAACCTTTATTACGGAAGATAGCAGTCGTGATGATTTAGTGGCTCACGTATATGATGTTACTTATGGTGTTATTAAACCAACAGACAATTTAGTTATTATTGATGACAGTATAGTTCGAGGTACAACCTTGAAAATGAGTATTATCAAAATGATGGATCGTTTGAATCCAAAGCGAATAATTGTTGTTTCATCAGCACCACAAATACGCTATCCGGATTGTTACGGAATTGACATGGCTAAATTGGAAGGTTTAGTAGCTTTCAAAGCAGCATTAGAATTGCTTAAAGAAAGAAA
Organism: Flavobacterium sp. CAN_S2; assembly: GCF_015752255.1. NCBI lineage: Bacteria > Pseudomonadati > Bacteroidota > Flavobacteriia > Flavobacteriales > Flavobacteriaceae > Flavobacterium > Flavobacterium sp. CAN_S2. Next base: position 1,058,278 of record NZ_JADOVA010000001.1, on the reverse strand, counting down.
CTTATATCATATAGTTGATGAAGTATATGTAAAATGTAAAGCACAGGAAAACTTCAAGGACAGTGAAGTTGTAAATTACGTAACGGCAATATATGAACCTTTTCAACCACAAGAGATTTCAGATAAAATTGCACAAATGTTGAGTTCACCGGAGATAAAAGCCGAAGTGAAAATTATTTTCCAAACGGTAGAAGATTTACATATTGCTTGTCCTAAGAATTTAGGAGATTGGTACTTTACCGGTGATTATCCAACACCTGGAGGGAACCGCGTAGTAAACCGAGCATTTATGAATTTCTATGAAGGAAAAGATGCCAGAGCATACTAATAATTGAGTCTATGGGTTTTTAATCGGTTTTCTAAGTTGTTCATCTAATTTATTTGGTGGCAACGAACAACTACTATAATTTTGACTCACCATAACATTAGTAGGTTAAGTTTATGGTAGATTTGGGGCAAAAAGGGTGGAAGAGATTCCACCTTTTTTATTGGAATAAAGTGAGGTAAAAAGAGAATAGAAGAAAGAGAATAGAAGAAAGAGAATAGAAAAAAGACGAATAAGCCAAGAGTTTATTCGTCTTTTTTGATATAAAATGTGGGCAAACTATAAGGCATAAAAAAAATAGACAAATTAACTTTTAAGTTATTTTGTCTATTCTCTATATTCTTTATTCTAGGTTTTTTGCAAAAAAACTATTTCTCTAGAGCAAATCTTCTTGAAACTTCAGTCCAGTTAATTACATTGAAAAAAGCTTCGATATAATCTGGTCTTCTGTTTTGATAATGTAAATAGTAAGCATGTTCCCAAACATCCATTCCTAAAATTGGAGTTCCGCCACAACCTACACCTGGCATTAATGGATTGTCTTGGTTTGGAGTTCCGCAAACATCTAATTTTCCACCTTTATGAACGCAAAGCCAAGCCCATCCAGAACCAAATTGTGTTGCTCCAGCTTTGCTGAAACTTGCTTTAAATTCTTCAAAAGTTCCAAAAGAAGCTTCAATTGCATCCAATAAATCTCCAGTTGGAAGTCCGCCACCGTCTGGTGTCATTACAGTCCAGTACAAATTATGATTGTAAAACCCACCACCATTGTTACGAACTGGCATGTTTTTCATATCAAGATTAATCAAAATATTTTCGATAGTCTTACCTTCCATATCCGTCCCTGCAATAGCAGCATTAACGTTGGTAATGTAAGCGTTGTGATGTTTCGTGTGATGAATTTCCATCGTGCGCGCATCAATATAAGGTTCTAATGCGTCATACGCATAAGGTAATTGTGGTAATTCAAAAGCCATAATATGATTGTTTAATGATTTATAAATATTTATTCAAATTTAAACATTAAACTTTGGAAACGGAAATTCTATTTCGTTATAATTTCATTAAATTAATTGATAGTGTGCTCTTTGGAGTTGTAACAGACTTGTTTTCAGGAGCTATTTCCTGCTTTTCGCTACAATCTTTCCAGTTCTGAACTTGTTTCAGAATCCTGAAACAAGTTCAGGACTAGAAAGGATTTTCACTTTAATCAGGGCTAAAAAACGGTTGTACTTTAGAATGCCATTCTGTTTTACATACCCATTTTAGAATATAAATTACCAAATTATGATTGCGCCATTGCCATACATACAATGCTGATTTTTGCGCCAGGGATTTTCAGTAATGCTCTGGAACAAGCTTCTAGTGTTGATCCTGTTGTAATAACGTCATCAATTAAAAGGAAATGTTTATTGTGGTCTTTTTCAGTAAAGGAAACATCAAAAGTGCTTTCGATTCCTTCTGTTCTGCCTAATAAATTTTTCTTAGATTGTGTTTTCGAGTACACATTTCGAACCAAAATAGAATCATTATAATCGATATTTAAACCAGATGAAAGTGCTTTTCCAAAAGCGGTAACTTGATTGTATCCTCTTTCTTTTAGTTTTCTTCGGTGCAATGGAACCGGAATAATTTCATCAACAGTTTGTAATAAAGTAATTGTTTTTAAATCTTCGGCATACCATTCACCAAGAATTGCACCTATTTCTTCATGCCCTTTGTATTTCAAATTATGAATGAGCTCCTGTACAATTCCTTTTTTATGAAAATAAAATAATGCCGAAGTATGCACTACAGGAATTCGCCCATAAAACTTTTTGAAAGCATCATTCTCTGGGTTTAAGTGATGATTCGTCAGCGGAATATCGTGTCGGCAAACCGTGCAAATCACATTTTCATTGGACAATAAAAAAGAGTTGCAACCGGAACAGACTTTTGGAAAAAAGAGATTAATAATGCTTTCAAACATGTAATCAGGGATTTATTTATAAAAATAGACAAATCAATGCTTCAATCTTTAACAATTTTCTTTTTTTTAAGTTCACTTTTTATATTTTTGCATCATTATGGCAAAACAAGAAGATTTATTTAAGAATGTAGTTTCGCACGCAAAAGAATACGGATTTATTTTTCCGTCAAGCGAAATATACGATGGTTTAAGTGCAGTCTATGATTATGCACAAAACGGAGTAGAATTAAAAAAGAACATACGCGAATATTGGTGGAAAGCAATGGTTCAAATGAGCGATAACATTGTAGGTCTTGACGCGGCAATTTTGATGCATCCAACTACTTGGAAAGCATCTGGCCACGTTGACGCTTTTAACGATCCATTGATAGACAACAAAGATTCAAAAAGAAGATATAGAGCCGATGTTTTGATTGAAGATTATGCCGAAAAGCTAAATCAAAAAGCAATCAAAGAAATCGAAAAAGCAAGAGCTCGTTTTGGTGATGCTTTCAACGAACAGGAATTTGTTACCACAAATGCCCGTGTCATGGAGTACAAGGCTAAAGAAAGAGAAATTCTTGAAAGAATGGCGCGTTCTTTAGGAAATGAAGATTTGGAAGATGTAAAAGCATTAATCGAAGAACTAGAAATTGCTTGTCCCGAATCAGGTTCAAGAAATTGGACTGAAGTGCGTCAATTTAATTTGATGTTTGGAACAAAACTTGGTGCTTCAGCGGATTCTGCAATGGATTTATATTTGCGTCCGGAAACAGCTCAAGGTATTTTTGTGAACTTCTTGAATGTTCAAAAATCAGGAAGAATGAAAGTTCCTTTTGGAATTGCACAAACAGGAAAAGCATTCAGAAATGAAATTGTTGCGAGACAATTTATTTTCCGTATGCGGGAGTTCGAACAAATGGAAATGCAATTTTTTGTACGTCCAGGCGAAGAAATGAAGCATTATGAATTCTGGAAAGAAGCTCGATTGAAATGGCATTTATCACTTGGTTTAGGAAGAGAAAATTATCGTTTCCACGATCACGAAAAATTAGCACATTATGCGAATGCTGCGGCTGATATTGAATTTAATTTTCCTTTTGGATTCAAAGAATTAGAAGGAATTCACTCTCGTACTGATTTTGACTTGAAAGCACACGAACAGTTTTCTGGTAGAAAATTACAATATTTTGATGCTGAATTGAATCAGAATTATGTTCCTTATGTAGTGGAAACTTCAGTAGGATTAGATAGAATGTTCTTGGCAGTTTTCGCCACTTCATTAAAAGAAGAAACGTTAGAAGATGGTTCGACAAGAACGGTACTGAAATTACCTTCGGTTTTGGCTCCAACAAAAGCTGCTATTTTACCATTAGTGAAAAAAGACGGATTACCGGAAATTGCACATAAAATCATTGACGATTTGCGTTGGGATTTCAACGTGGCTTATGATGAAAAAGATGCGGTAGGTAGACGTTATAGAAGACAAGATGCTCTTGGAACTCCATTTTGTATTACTGTTGATCATCAAACAATCGAAGATCAAACGGTAACAATTCGTCATAGAGATACGATGAAACAAGATCGTGTGGCTATTGCAGACTTGAAAGCTATTATCGAAAATGAGGTTTCAATGAAAAACTGGTTGATGAAAATGTAATTATTTTTGATTTATATAAAAAAAGCTTCTCGATTGAGAAGCTTTTTTTATGTTTTTAAAATCGGTAACCTAAAGTTATTCCGCCTCGACCAACAACCTCTGGACTATTATCACTTAATAAATTGCGTCCTATTCCAGCATTGATTTCAAAGACAAATCCTTTTCTGTGAATCCATTTAGATCCTAAGCCAAAACCAAGAGCAAAATCAGTTCCTACTTCATCTGCTACAAAATTAGTTACAGTCGTTCCATTATCGTTATAGTATGTTGTATAACCGTGATCTACATATGAATTTAACATCGCAAAGCCTTCTACAAAAAATCCAGCTGCTGGTTTTTTTCCAAAATAAGCTCTGTAATATGGAGTAAGGCTAAAATTAGTTTCAAATTCATCTTCAGCCACAAAGAATAGAGAAACTCCAACTCCGGAATCCTCATTTAGTAAACGTTCATAAGTTAGTTCAGCTGCGCCTAGAACCAAAAATAATGCGTTACCTTTTAATTCATTTCTTTTGAAATCGGTGGTTTCTTTTTCTTGGCTAAAGCCAAATAAAGAGGAAGTTAAGCATAGTAAGACAAATAGTTTTTTCATAGTGTTTGTTTTTTTGCATAAAAGTAAGATAAATTTGTAAAAACATAAATATTAACTTTAATTTTTTGATGGTTAATTCGGATAAAGGAATTGTTAATAGAGTCCGATTACTCTTTTGCAAAATCAAGAAATTAAGGAGCATTTTTTGGATGGAAATTATTGATACTTTCAAAAAGATGTTTTTCCAGTTGTAATTTTCTAAATGCAATAAATTATTTACTTCTTTCGAAATAAAAAATAATGCTCTTTATCGGATATATTTGCACTTCATCTTAACATGTCAACATTTGTTAAAAACATATTAACAAGAGATACGTAAAAATTGTTAAATGCTTATTTTTAGAATGTTAAATAATAGTTTTTTGTTTAATTAGTTTCCCAAAATCACCAATATTACTTAATAGTTTAAAGTGAATTTATACTTTAGATGTATTGCGTAATGCCTTAAAATTCCAGGAAAAAACCATTGATGAAGTATTCGTACATTATTATTGACGACAATCAAGAAAGTGTTTTGAAAACTAAAGCAGTAGCTGATTGTTTTTCAGAACTTGTTTTTGTAGCATCAGTAAACAATTACGAGGAAGGTGTAAATCTCATATTAGATCAAAATCCGCAACTAGTTTTTCTCGAAATCGATCCTGTAGATACAGCCAGTAATTTGTCTTTGGCGTTGATCAATGAACTGCATAGGTATTTAAAAGTCATCCCTAAAATTATCATTACAACGAGGAAAAAAGATTTAGCTTTTGAAGCTATAAAATATGAAGTAACGGATTATTTGATAAAACCATTGGTTAAAATCGATTTGGTAAAACTGATCTTGAAATTAAATAAATTAAAGGCCGAAAATGTTGTCGATTTGGAGGAATCTGTAATTCAGGATGATAAACCAATTTTTATCGCGCAACCCGAAAGCATAAATCAAGGTCAATCGTTGACATTGTGTATTAAGTCCTATGGAGATCACCGTTATATTGCGGCAAAAGACATTTGTTATCTTCGAGCGGATAATAATTCAACGGATATTTATTTAAATAATGGCGAAATGATTACCGCATTCAAAACATTAAAGCATTTTGAAGGTGTTTTGTCCTATCCTTTCATCAGAATACATAACAGTTATATTGTCAATAGGAGTTATATCTCCAGAATTCACAGTGGGAACTCTGTGTGTTATATTAAAAACAGTCCTGTCAAACTTCCTTTTTCTAAGTCTTATAAGAAAAATATAGACCTAATTATCTCCGAATTTGCCAACGGAAATTATTTAGAAATCTAAAATAATCCATTCACCCAGATTTGACATTCATTCACTCTCATTTGGGAGTATTCTACCATATCTGCTTTTTTTTGTAAGAAAAAGTGAAGTTGTCTGTGTAGTTTTACAAAAGAATTCAACGCTAATGTGATTCTAAAACAAACAAAATCAAACAACAACATAAAAATCCCCAAATTATGAAAAAAGCAATTTTAACAATCGGATTGTTCTCTTTAGTAATGGTATTAACTTCATTTACAACATCAGAAACAGATATTAGTATCGATGGTAAAAAATCTAATTTAGAAATTAATGGTGCTCAATCAGCAGGAGGAAACAAGAAATTAGACATAAACGGTGCTCAATCAGCAGGAGGAAACAAAAAATTGGATTTTATTGATGTTCAATTGAGTGGAGCGAGTCAAAAGTTAGATATTAACGGTGCTCAATCGGCAGGAGGAAATAAGAAATTAGATTAGATATAAAATTATTGTCATATAAATAGAATGTTAAAAAAGGCTGTCAAATTAATTTGACAGCCTTTTTTTATTACAATAGTTTTATTTTACTATTTTTGGTAAAAACTCATGATAAATTAGTGAAAAAATTTTGTTTAATACTATTGTTATTTCTTTTTTGGAATTGTTCAAAAAAAGAAAGTTTAATTACAGGTTTAAATATACCAGAAGATAGTTTGTTAAATCTTTTATCATCATCAAATAATCTTAATTTTCCATTAAATAAGAGAAAAGAAAATACCCAAAAAGCTTTAGATATAATTATTAACCAAACAAATGATTCGCTTAATAGAGTTAACTTGTTCAGAGTTGCTAACCGTTATTACAATGTTAACGACTGGAAAGGTTATAAAAAAACTGTAGATTTAGCATTAGAAAGATCTCAATTAAGTAGAGATACAATAAATACAGCTAAATCATATACTTACTTAGGGGATTATTATGGAGTGCAGTTTGTCTCAGATAGTGCCTTTTTTTATTACTCCAAAGCTGAAAAAATATATATTAGACTTGGGGACAACTATAATCTTGCTAGAACGTATTTGAATAAATCCTTACTACAGTTTAATGAGAGCGATTTTTCTGGTAGTGAAATTGCTGTATTCAATGCCTTACGGGCTATAAAAGAGGATAAGGCTGACGATATAATTTACGAATCTTACAATCTTCTGGGAATTGTTTACAATGAAAAAGAAGAGTATGATAAGTCGATAGAATTCCATACTAAAGCTTTGGAAAGCCTTGAAAATAAAAACATTCCGACACAGTATCAATCTAAGGCAACGTCGTTAAATAACATTGGCTATGTTTATCAAAATTTAAAAAGGCATGAACAGGCAATCCCTTTTTTTCAAAAAGGATTGAAAGAAAAGAGTTTAATTAATGATAAACCATCCTTATATGCTATGCTGTTGGATAACTTAGCCTATTCTAAATTTAAATTAAAAGAATTCGACGAGCTTCCTGCTTTGTTTTATCAATCTTTGAAAATTAGGGATAGTTTAGAGCTGACAGCTGGAATTATTAATAATAAATTACACCTTTCAGAGTATTTTGCATATAAGGTAGATACTGTTAAAGCGTTAAAATATTCTCAAGAAGCTTTACAGTTGTCTAAAAGTTCAAAAAATTATAGAAACGTCTTAGCTTCACTTAAGCAATTGGCTACTATTGAGCCTCAAAAAGCCGCTATATATACTAAAGAATATATCCATATTAACGATAGTTTGCAAAAAGCAGAACGTAAAATGGGTAATAAATTCACCCGAATAGAATACGAAACCGAGGAAATAAAAAGTGAAAATACCGACTTAGTGCAACAAAATAGAAACTTACTATATTTTTTCACTGGTTTAGCGATGCTCGGTTTGTTTTCGTTTGTCATTAAAACACAAAAAGCAAAAAATAGAGAACTTTTATTCAAGCAACAGCAACAAATGGCAAATGAAGAAATCTATAATTTGATGATTTCACAACAAAATTCAATTGAAATAAATAGAATTAAGGAGAAAAAAAGGGTAGCGCGCGAGTTGCATGATGGAGTATTGGGAAGGATGTTTGGTGTGCGAATTAATTTAGATAGTTTGAATAAAATTCTAGATGAGACCGCCGTTGAGAAAAGAAACAACTATTTAACAGAATTAAAGAATATTGAACAGGACATCCGTGAGATTTCTCATGATCTGAATAGAGAAAAATCAGAATTAATTAATAACTTCGTCGCCATAGTTGATAATTTATTCGAAGAACAAAAAAAGACACATAAATCTAGGTTTGTTTCCAATATTGATCCAGCTATAAAATGGGAATTGGTGAGTAACTCCTTGAAAATTAATTTTTATCGTATTCTGCAGGAGGCACTTCAAAATATTAATAAATATGCTAATGCGAATATCATCAAAATTGAACTGAAAAAAGTAGAGGATCACTTGATTTTAAAAATTACCGATGATGGTATTGGTTTCAATGTTAAAACAGCTAGAAAAGGGATTGGCCTCCAAAATATACTTTTTAGAGCTAAAGAATGTGATGGTGTTTTTGACATAAAATCATCAAAAGGCGAAGGTACAATCATTACAGTTACAGCCCCAATAGAATAAAAATAAACCTACAATTTATAAAAAATGACGATTGATTCAGTTGATACATTAACAACAAAGAACAAAATAATAATAGTTGACGATCATCCTTTTATCATAGAAGGATATAAAAATGCAATTACGAGATATAATCCTGATGAGTTTGAGTTTTCTATAACAAAGGCTAAAGATTGTGAATCAGCATACAATATTATTACAAATCCGGATGTAGATGCGTTTGACATCGCTTTCTTGGATATTAGTATGCCTCCTTACGAAGAAAAAGGAATTTACAACGGAGAGGATTTGGCTAAATTGATTTCTGAATACATGCCAAACTGCAAAATTATTTTGCTGACCATGTATACAGAATTGTTAAAGATTAAAACTATTATCAAAACAATTAATCCTAGCGGTCTGGTTATAAAAAATGATTTAACTTTTGATGAATTACTTTTTGCCTTTGATAAAGTTATAAAAGATGAAACATATTATAGTGAATCTGTTGTGAAAATGCTGAATTTATCTGAGGAAAATACGATAGAAATTGACCAAATAGACAAACAAATCTTGTTTCATATATCCAAAGGAACTAAACTTAATGATATACCACAATATATTCCAATTTCGTTGGGCGCCATCGAAAGAAGAAAAATAAATTTGAAAGAGCTTTTGAAAGTCGAGGAAGGCAGCGACATTGACTTGGTCCGAGAAGCTAAAAATAAAGGGCTACTTTTTTAGATAATCATAAACAAAAAACGACACTTAATAGGTGTCGTTTTTTGTTTAGGAAGAAAATTTATTGAGTCAAAGCATCCCAACCACGAGCTTTCAAAGCAATTTTTGTATTGGCACGAGTAACTAAATGTATGCCTTCACTTTCTTGTGTCATGTGTCCAATAATAGTGAAATTTGGATTTGCTTTTATTTTTTCAAAATCTTCCATAGCAATGGTGAAAAGCAATTCGTAATCTTCACCGCCATTTATGGCAACTGTTGTGCTGTCAATATTGAATTCCTCGCATACATTAATAAATGTTGGATCTATAGGTAATTTGTCTTCGTATAAATTACAACCCACTTTAGACTGCTTGCATAAATGCATAATTTCAGATGATAATCCATCAGAAATATCAATCATTGAAGTTGGTTTTATTTCTAAAGCATGTAATAAAGTTCGAACATCTTTACGTGCTTCCGGTTTCAATTGACGTTCTATAAGATATGTATACGCATCTAAATCAGGTTGTGAATTTGGATTCACCTGAAAAACTTGCTTTTCTCTTTCTAAAACTTGCAATCCCATGTAAGCAGCACCAATATCACCGGTAACCACTAATAAATCAGTTTCTTTGGCACCGTTTCTATACACAATCTCTTCTTCATCTGCTTCGCCAATAGCGGTAATGCTGATAATTAATCCTTTTTGGGAGGAAGTCGTATCACCACCTATAACATCGACATTATATTCGCGGGCTGCATGCGTAATTCCTTCAAATAATTCATCCAACGCTTCCAGTGGAAACCGATTGGAAACCGCAACAGAAACCGTGATTTGTGTTGGTTTGGCGTTCATCGCACAAATATCTGAAACATTGACTACAACTGCTTTATAGCCCAAATGTTTTAAGGGCATGTAAGCCAAATCAAAATGTACTCCTTCAATCAGTAAATCCGTAGAGATAACGACCTTTTTATCTTTGAAGTCCAAAACGGCAGCATCATCGCCAATCCCTTTTAGAGTAGAAGGCTGATTGATTTCAAAGTTTTTTGTCAAATGGTCTATCAATCCAAATTCTCCTAATTGGGCAATACTTGTACGTTGTGGGGTTTTATCTTCGATCATTATTTTTTATTGTTTTGAGATTGCAAATATACAAAGAAATATTCGCCTCTAATTGTATCAATTTTCGCCATTTTTTTTGCATCTTTAAGTAATTAAAATCATCAACAATGGAATCATTTGATATCGTTACTATAACAGTTAACTCGGCTTTGGATAAAAGCACCCATTTTAAAGGCTTGGTTCCTGAACAGAAAATTAGATGTGAGGAACCGCGCTTTGATGCTGGTGGAGGCGGAATCAACGTGTCTAAGGCAATTTCCCGTTTGGGCGGAACTTCATTGGCAGTTTTTACATCTGGCGGACCTACAGGTAAAATGCTTGAAGAATTGGTTGCTAAAGAAGGAATTGCCTATGAAGCTGTTGCCGTTGAAAGTTGGACCAGAGAAAGTTTTGTTGCCGTGGATGATAATACTAATTCTCAATACCGATTTGGATTTACCGGTGGAAAAATTTCCGAAGAAGAAAGCGAAAGAATTTTAGAAACCATAGCAGCTTTAAAACCAAAATTCCTAGTAGCCAGCGGCAGTTTGAATGAAGGTTTGTCAGCCAATTTTTATTCAAAAATCGCAGAAATTGCAAAAAAATCAAATGCTAAATTAATTGTGGACACTTCAGGCGAAGCACTAAAAAAAGCCTTAGAAGTGGGTGTTTATATGATCAAACCAAATGTTGGTGAACTTGCAAAACTAATTGGCGTCGAGCGATTGGAACTGGAGGAAGTAAATGAAGCCGCAAAACAAATTATAGCTAAAGGTGGCGCCGAAATCGTAGTTGTTTCCCTTGGTCCGCAAGGTGCAGTATTGGTTACAAAAGATGATTACGAATTTGTTCCTGCTCCCAATGTGGCCAAAAAAAGTACAGTAGGTGCTGGTGACAGTATGGTTGGCGGAATGGTTTGGGCACTTTCGCAAAATAAAAGTCTGAAAGAAGTCATCCGCTGGGGAGTTGCTTGTGGATCGGCGGCAACGATGAATGAAGGAACCCAATTGTTTAAATTCGAAGATGCTAAACGATTGTTTGAATGGTTGAAGAATAAATAAAAACAAAAAAACCTGACAATTTTAACATCGTCAGGTTTCTTCTATTTTCTATTCTCTTTATTCTCTCTTCGAAAATAAATTAGTCATTCAATTTCAAAACAGCCATAAACGCTTCTTGCGGAATTTCAACATTTCCAACCAGTCTCATACGTTTTTTACCTTTTTTCTGTTTTTCCAATAATTTACGTTTACGCGAAATATCTCCACCATAACATTTAGCGGTAACGTCTTTACGCAACGCTTTTATTGTTTCACGCGAAATAACTTTTACCCCAATTGCGGCTTGAACAGGAATGTCAAATTGTTGGCGTGGAATTAATTCTTTCAGCTTTTCACACATTTTTTTACCAATTGAATACGCGTTATCAGCATGCATCAAAGAGGACAAAGCATCAACGATCGTTGCATTCAATAAGATATCCACTTTAACCAAATTAGAAGTTCGCATCCCAATTGGCGTATAATCAAAGGAAGCATATCCTTTAGAAACGGTTTTCAAACGGTCATAAAAGTCAAATACAATCTCTGCCAAAGGCATGTCAAAAGTCAACTCAACACGTTCGGTAGTCAAATATGTTTGATTGGTAATCAACCCACGTTTTTCGATACACAAACTCATTACATTTCCAACATAATCGGATTTGGTAATGATAGTTGCTTTTATAAAAGGTTCTTCAACATGATCTAAACGAGAAGGCTCCGGCAAATCCGAAGGATTGTTTACGATAAGTGGTGTTGTAGGATCTTTTTTGGTGTAAGCCAAATAAGAAACGTTGGGAACGGTAGTAATCACAGTCATGTTGAACTCTCTCTCCAAACGTTCTTGGATAATTTCCATGTGTAACATTCCTAAAAATCCGCAACGGAAACCAAATCCCAAAGCGGCTGAACTTTCGGGTAAAAACACCAACGAAGCATCATTCAACTGCAGTTTTTCCATAGAGTTTCTCAACTCTTCATAATCTTCAGTATCTACAGGATAAATCCCTGCAAAAACCATTGGTTTCACATCTTCAAAACCAGTAATTATATTGGTAGTCGGGTTTTTCGCATCTGTTAGCGTATCACCCACTTTTACTTCTTTTGCTTCTTTAATTCCAGAAATTAAATATCCAACATCACCTGCAGAAATGACTTGTTTTGGAACCTGGTTTAGTTTCAAGGTACCAATTTCGTCTGCAAAATATTCATTTCCGGTTGCCATGAATTTTATCTTTTGGCCTTTTTTTATTTGTCCGTTTTTCACACGGAAAATAACTTCGATTCCGCGAAACGGATTGTAATGTGAGTCAAAAATCAATGCTTGTAACGGCTCATCTACATTTCCTGATGGCGGCGGAATTTTTTCGATAATTGCTGCCAATATATTTTCAACACCAAAACCAGTTTTACCCGATGCGTGAATTATGTCTTCTAATTTACATCCAAGTAAATCAATAATATCATCGCTTACTTCCTCAGGATTGGCACTTGGTAAATCGACTTTATTCAAAACTGGAATTATTTCCAAATCATTTTCTAAAGCCAAATATAAATTAGAAATCGTTTGTGCTTGGATACTTTGCGCTGCATCTACAATCAAAAGTGCACCTTCGCAAGCTGCAATCGAACGAGAAACTTCATACGAAAAATCGACGTGTCCTGGAGTATCAATCAAATTCAGAATGTATTCTTGCCCTTTATAGGTGTATTCCATCTGAATCGCATGACTTTTTATGGTAATCCCACGTTCGCGCTCCAAGTCCATATTGTCTAGCAATTGCGCTTTTTCCTCACGAGCAGTAACGGTTTGTGTTGCGCCTAATAATCGGTCAGCAAGCGTACTTTTTCCGTGGTCAATATGTGCAATTATGCAAAAATTCCTTATGTGTTTCATTTTCTGTATCTGTCAATTTTACTGATGCTCTCGCATTTAATTTGCAAATATAAGGTAAAAGTTTGACAGTTGAATTCGATTTAATTATGTGGTGTTTGAAAAATTAAGAATTAAGGATTTGTATGCTTGTAATTGAATTTTGCTTTGTAAAAAGTAGTGTCTGTTATGGAGAAATTGACTCTTCGGTTGTCTTGGTTTTCAAATTCTAAACTGTCATTTACCATAAATTTTATTTCAGTAAACGTATAACCAGTTTCAAAAGTAATGGTTAACTGGTATAGACTGTCTTTTTTAATGGCCCTCATTTCACTGCTTTTACTCCATGATAAGGGTTTATCATTCCCTTTTATACCCACAGTTTTAATGTTTTTTATTTCGGATGCATCCAATGTAAAAACAACTATTTTGTGATACGTTTTTTGAACGCAACTTGTCAAAATTAAAGAAAGTAGTAGTGCTATTATTGCTAGTTTAGTTTTCATAATACGAGTTATTTTTTAGATAATAAATAATCAATTCCAAATCTTCCTGAACCAAGGATTAAATAGAACATTGTTACCCAAAGAAATCCCATTGCGGCAAGACAATTCCATAATCCGTTGTTGATTTGTTGCATGAAAATAGCAACCAGCATCGTGCAGATAATAAGGAATGATGTTACTCTTGTTTGCAGTCCCAGTAGTAAAAATATACCGCCAACTGCTTCTGCAAAGGCACCTATCCAAGCAAAGAACGCTGGAGCAATAGCAAAAATTCCTCCATAACTAGCTACATCATTAGGGAACCAAAAAGCGACTTCAAATAATCCTAAATTATTGTCAACTGGTGACCAGGGCATTCCGAATTTTGCTGCTCCAAAATCGAAGGCGAGTAAATATCCACATACAATTCGCGGAATTGTTAAAAATAAATCTTGTGACCAATTTGGTAATAGTATAGGTTTTGTAATTCTAGTGAGTAGTATCATATTTTTTAGATTTGAATTTGTTAGAGTTTAAGAATTAAATCTCCATTGCCTGATTTTTTTGAGCCCGAATCAAAATTTGCTTTGCCTTTATTTATAATATCGCCATTTCCGGTTAATCTAGCTGAAAGCGTTTCAGAAACATTTACAGTTAAATCTCCGTTTCCACTGCTTTTTAATTCCGCTTTTTTAACGTTAAGATTTGAAGCGTCAACATCGCCATTTCCAATTTTAATAATGTCCAAAACATCAATTGTACCGCTAACATTGCTATCGCCATTTCCAGTATTTTCCAGTTTAAAGTAACGGCCTGAAATATTCTGAACACTCAAATTAGTGCTTCCGGAATTTTTAATGACACTCGCCTCTGGCATTGTAATTTTGATTTTTAAATTGGTATTTTCAACATACATTTGATTGTCCTTGTTTCCTCTGAATTGAATTTTTAATTCATTCTCTGAAACATTTTCCGATAGATGTAAAAGACTTTCTAGGTTGTCATCAATTGTAATTAAAATACTCCAAGGTTTACCAATTTCGACTTCGATTTTTCCATCTAAATCTTCAAAATAGACTTTGTCAAAGTTTTTGTACTCGAAGGTTTTTGTAACTAATTTTCCTGAACCCTTTAGTTGCGCATTTGCAAATGACGTAATTGTTAGTACGATTGCGAAGAAGATTTTTTTCATAATTTATGCTTTAGGTTTTCATGCTGTTAGCCATTAACAACAGGGCAAAGTTGGAGCATAAAAAACTGTTGAGCGCTTCAAATTATAATTTGATACTCATTTTTTAAAGTGTATAAATCGTTAGATAATTGTGTTTTATAGAAAAGCGAGATATTCTTTGGGTGTTTTTCCGGTATTTTTTTTGAAAGCGCGGTTAAAAGTTGCTTTGGAGTTAAATCCGCAATCGAAAGCAATTCCTAGTAAGGTCGATTTTTTATGTTCGCCATTTGCAAAACTATTTTTTACAGCTTCAATTCGGTAAGTGTTGATGCAATCGTTAAAGTTCATTTGAAAACCTTGATTGATGGTTTTAGAAATTACTGCAGCGTTGGTGTCTAACTTTTTTGCTAAATCCGTAAGTGTTAATTCAGGATTCTGATATAGTTTTTGTTCTTGAATCAGCATTTCAATTTTAGATTTCCAATGCTCGATTTCCGGCGAAATAGTTTGTTCAAAAGTTTCATGCTGAATATCAATAATCGTCTCTGTCTCGCCGGGTTGATTTTCACACAATAAAAGAACGGGGTTTTTATCAAATAATGACATTTTATACAGAATGGACGAAAGCACAGGATTAGAATATCCCATGACAGCAATGTAATACATGACAATCGAAAAGAACAAATAAAACCACCAACTCCCTTTGTAAGATTTCATTTCTGGATAAATATATTCAATGATGTCAAAAATGATTGGCAAAACGAGCATTACCAAAAAGGCAATCAAGTACGTTTTTATCCATTTAAACAAAATGGAATCAGCGTAACTTACCACCTGAAACATTAGTTTTTTGTAGACATTATAATATCGAATACTTAAAATAAAATAAAAAATCATCGAGGCTAAACCTAACTTTTGATAAAATGCATCAAAATCCTTGTCCATTCCGTCTTTATAAAAGTAGTAATCACCATAGATGAACTTATCGTAAATAAAAATGGAGATGATATAAATAAAATAGATACATCCAGGAAGCAAATGACCAATGTCTTTTTTTGAAAATTTAAAAGAAGGATTCAACAAACTTTGCGTGTAAAAAAAGATTACGGGTCCAATAAAAAAGAGATGCTGTAACGGTGTGTAAAACAAAATATCCCGGTAAGGTTGATTGTCATACCAGCCACCAAAACCAAGTAGCCAAGGTGCAATGTAGAGACTACATAGAAAAATAAAAAGACTCAGCCAATAATTAGATTTGTTTTCGGTTTTAATAGCTTTAGCAAGTAATAGACAACTGTAAATAATGCCCTGGGTAAAAGAAATAAGTAAAACAGAACTGTAAAATCCAAAGTCAAAGTGCATCTGTGTGTTTTTGTAAAAATAGTATTAATTTATAATCGATTGTTATACTTGGTATTACTTTTTTTTGAGTGTTAATTAACTCAAAATAAAACTATAACAAGTATTTTTATAACTAACTTTGCCTTCCTTTAAAATTAAAAAATACTTCATTTGAACTTCGATAAAATCAAAGAAAAATTAGAAATTCTCGCAGATGCGGCTAAATATGATGTGTCATGTTCTTCTAGTGGCGGCAATCGGAAAAACACCAATAAAGGACTTGGTGATTCATCCAGTTCGGGAATTTGTCACACATATACGGAGGATGGACGTTGTGTTTCCTTGCTCAAAATACTGTTGACAAATTTTTGTATTTACGATTGTGCCTATTGCGTTACTCGAAAAAGTAATGACATTCAGCGCGCTGCTTTTACCGTAGACGAAGTCGTTGATTTGACCATCAATTTTTATCGAAGAAATTATATCGAAGGACTTTTTTTAAGTTCTGGAATTTTCAAAAATGCCGATTATACCATGGAACGTTTGGTACGTGTGGCTAAAAAATTACGATTGGAACACAATTTTAACGGATACATTCACTTGAAAAGTATTCCTGGCGCTAGTGATGAATTGATGCGCGAAGCTGGATTATATGCAGATAGGTTGAGTATGAATCTCGAAATTCCCACTGAGTCCGGATTGAAATTATTGGCTCCGGATAAAAACCATCAAGACATGATAAAGCCGATGCGTTTTGTGAAAAATGAGCTGATTCAATATAAAGAAGAAAAGAAAAAATTCAAAAGCACACCCAAGTTTGCTCCAGCTGGTCAAAGTACCCAAGTAATTATAGGCGCAACGCAGGAAAACGATTTTCAAATCATTCAGGTTGCGGACCATTTTTATAATAATTTTAATCTGAAACGAGTGTATTACTCCGGTTATGTTCCTGTTTCTAACGATGCTAGATTACCGGCAATTGGCGCTCAGGTGCCGTTGGTTCGCGAAAACAGACTCTATCAAGCCGATTGGCTCATGCGTTTTTATGGCTTTAAAGCCAATGAAATTCTGGAAAAAAACAATCCGTTTCTTGATTTAGAAGTCGATCCAAAAATGGGCTGGGCGTTGCGAAACATTACCCAATTCCCAGTAATTATCCAAAATGCTCCGCTAGAAATGATTTTGCGTGTACCTGGAATCGGAGTTAAATCGGCACATAAAATTGTATATGCAAGACGATTCCAAAACTTGACAATGGAACATCTAAAAAAAATTGGCGTATCGGTAAACAGAGCCAAATATTTTATATCAGTAAGCAACGAGAATACCCATTTAAAATTCTTGAACGCCTTGAATTTAAAGGAAATTATTTTGGGTGATATGAAATCCAAGTTTGAGAAACCGTTTGATAATCAATTATCATTACTCAATGACGCAACTTTCTTACGATAATAGTTTTGAAGGCTTATTGACTGCGGTTTTCGAAATTTATGAATACAAATATCCAGAACCTAAAATCAGTAAAAAAGACGATCTTCAGCAGAATTTATTTGCCGAAAAAATAGAAATCACTACTGATGTTTCTAAATCGGACAGGGTGATAAAAAAACTCAATGCACAAATTGGAAGTGATGGTGTTCGTTGTATTATTTGGGCTTTTCTCTCCGAAAAACCAGCTGTCGAAGATGTGATTTTCGATGTAATTAATTACGCTGTTCAAAATCCTACGATTAATATCATGAAGGATTTTTCGAATGAAAGTGTCTTGCAAATTTCTCAACTTACTAAAAATGTTGGTCGTGAGAAGCATCGAATGGAAGCCTTTATTCGGTTCGAACAATTAAAAGACGGTATTTATTTTGCTAAAATTGATCCTGATTTCGATGTTTTAACGTTGATTATTAGACATTTTAAAAATCGCTACCAAGATCAAAAATGGATTATTTATGATTTACGTCGCAAATATGGTGTGTATTACGATTTGAATGATGCCGAAATTGTGATGATGGATTTAGACATCAAATCATTGGACGATAAAAACAATCAAGTTTTCTCAGATACTGAAATCAACTATCAAAAACTATGGTGGGAATATTTTGATCATACCAATATAAAAGAACGAAAAAACACCAAGTTGCACGTTCAACACGTTCCCAAACGCTACTGGAAATACCTAACCGAAAAGAAAATGTTTTAGACTTACAAACATTTACGTATTTTTGCAAAAAAATTCCCTTGATAAAAATAGGCAACATAGAATTACTAGATTTCCCTTTACTTCTTGCACCCATGGAAGATGTGAGTGATCCGCCGTTTCGTAGATTGTGCAAAATGCATGGTGCCGATATGATGTATTCTGAATTTATTTCATCCGAAGGTTTAATTCGTGACGCCATCAAAAGCCGAATGAAATTAGACATTTTTGATTATGAAAGACCCGTAGGAATCCAGATTTTTGGCGGAGACGAAGAAGCAATGGCACTATCTTCAAAAATTGTATCTACCGTAAATCCAGATATAATCGATATTAATTTTGGATGCCCAGTTAAGAAAGTCGTTTGTAAAGGTGCTGGAGCCGGAGTGTTGAAAGACGTTGATTTGATGATTCGTTTAACACAGGCGGTTATTGATAGCACACATTTGCCCGTAACTGTAAAAACCCGTTTGGGTTGGGATGATAATTCCATTAATATTGATGAGGTTGCGGAGCGTTTGCAAGATATTGGTGTTGCTGCTTTGAGCATACATGCCAGAACTCGTGCCCAAATGTATAAAGGCCATTCAGACTGGTCGCACATTGCCCGAGTAAAAAATAATCCTAGAATCACGATGCCTATTTTTGGTAATGGAGATATCGATTCTCCGGAAAAAGCATTACAATATAAAAATGATTACGGCATCGACGGAATCATGATTGGTCGCGCTGCCATTGGTTATCCTTGGATTTTTGACGAAATCAAACATTACTTTAAAACAGGAGAACATTTAGCAAAACCAACGGTTATAGACAGAGTAGAAGCTGTCAGAAATCACTTGACTTGGGCCATGGAATGGAAAGGCGAACGATTAGGAATTGTTGAAACGCGTCCTCATTACACGAATTATTTCAAAGGAATTCATTCTTTTAAAACCCACAAACAAAAATTAGTAACGCTAGATCGACCGGAAGAATTATTCGCCGCTTTAAATGAAATCGAAGAAGCGTATGCAGGATATGAGGTTGTGTAGTCATTAAATATTAATCATCTTTTACCGCAAATTCGCTAATTTATAGTTGGTGATTATTCAAAAATCAACTGCAAATTTCAATATATTTTGAAAAAACTTGCGAATTAGCGGTAAAAAAATTACTCCAACAACTTCTTGCTCACGCGGCTACTTGCAATTAAGGAAGCAATAAAGCCAAGCGCCACAATAGTTCCCATAACAATAAGTACATTTTCGAAAGAGAAAATCACTGGATACGGAAGATTGGGTGTTAACATAATAAGTTGGAAATATTGCTGTAGCAACACGATTATAATTCCTAAAGTTAGTCCAATAATTCCGCCAAAAACACTCAGTAAAGTACCTTGAAGCATAAATATTTTTCTTAAATCCTTGATTTCAGTTCCAAGATTAAAAAGGGTTTTTAGGTTTCCTTTTTTGTCTAAAATCATCATTATCAGTGCGCCAATTAAGTTGAAAAGTGCTACTACAATTACCAAAGTAAAGATTAAATAGACCACAATATTCTCCGTGTTCAACATTTTAT
Source organism: Flavobacterium sp. CAN_S2 (assembly GCF_015752255.1). Taxonomy (NCBI): domain Bacteria; kingdom Pseudomonadati; phylum Bacteroidota; class Flavobacteriia; order Flavobacteriales; family Flavobacteriaceae; genus Flavobacterium; species Flavobacterium sp. CAN_S2. The sequence continues at coordinate 1,038,407 of NZ_JADOVA010000001.1, read as the reverse complement.
AGAGCGATTCGTTGAGCTGAGCCCTGTTTTTTACGGTGATTTTATTGTCGAAAATGGTTTGAAGATGTTCTGTAATGGCACTTTCCTCAGCGCCAGGATTCGTTTTGATTTCAATTCCAGAAACCTGATTGGTTTTATATTCCAGTAATTCTTGGGCTAAACCTAAATCGGCAAAAACATATTTTGAATCAAGGTCGTCGCTAATAGCGTAAATCCCAACAGGAATTACATCTGTTTTGTTAAAAGCTTGTTCCGGATTTTCGATAGCGCCTTTTCCTGGCTTTGGAACCAAAACTTCCAACTGATTATTAAAATCCAATAATCCCATGGAGAATTTCTGGGAAATTCCGTAACCCACAACTACTTGATACGTATCCGGTTTCAACCATTGACCGTTGAAAAGTTTTTTCTCAATAGCATTTACTTTGCTAAAATTAGAATCAATGCCTTTCAAATACGTAACTTCCTGTTTACCTTTAAAAGTGAATAAAACGCGCTCCTCTATGATTTTAGAATAGGAAGCAAGACCGTCAATTTTCTTGACTTGGCTTTCCTGACTTGGAGAAATCAAAAAGGATTTTCCTAAAGTGCTACTTATTTTTAAATCGGGATCAATGTCATTCGTAAACGAAAGACTAAAAACCTTCAACCCGCTAAAAACGGATAAAACCACAAACAAAGCCATGGCACCAACAATAATTCCCAAACTGGCAATACGATTGATGATGTTTATAGCATTATTTTTACTATTGCTAAGAATGTAGCGTTTGGCTATGTAAAGGGGGAAATTCAAATTTTATTGAAATCTGCGTTTGTCCAAAAGATCTCTGTTTTCAATAGGATTATCTCTATTTGCTAAAGCATTGTCAATTTTTTCAATGTAATCTAAAGAGTCGTCAATAAAGAAAACCAAATTGGGAACTTTTCTTAATTGCAAACGAACACGTTGTGATAAATCATGCTTAATATTTTTAGCATTGGACTTAACCGCCTCTAAAATCTCTTTTGCTTTTTCCTGAGGAAAAACACTTAAATGCACTGTAGCTACTGATAAATCTGTAGTCACAGTAACCTTGGATACCGAAATGATTAAATTAGCCAATCCGTTTTTTCTCACTTCACCTTGCAGAATATCAACCAAATCTTTTTGGATAACCCCACCTATTTTTTTCTGTCTATTTGTTTCCATGCTGCAAAAATACTACTTTTAAGTTTTATCCCGAAGTTTCGGGGCAAATTTTAAAAGTAACCTATTAATACTTGTATTTTTAGAAGCTATTTCCTGCTGTACGCTATATCTTCCCCGCCGAACACCGGCAGGAAAGGATGCCGCTGCCATCAGGGCTACGGATTTGGGAAATTAGAACGCTAATTCTACATCAGAAATCTAAAAACGTTAATCAGAAATCTAAAAACGTAATGCAAAGACCTTCATTCTCCATATACGACGCATCGGCCGGCTCCGGAAAAACCTATGCGCTTGTCAAAGAATACCTAAAAATTATTCTTGTCGCGCCAAAAAATGATGCCTATCGCAACATTCTCGCCATTACGTTTACCAATAAAGCGGTACACGAAATGAAATCCCGAATTGTAGGCAGTTTATCCGAATTTGCCAAGGACGAACCAAGTGCAAAAGCACAGGATTTAATGCAGGATTTATCCATTGACACGGAATTATCCATCATTCAAATCAAAACCAAATCACAGCAAATCATCAAGCACATTATTCATAATTATGCTGCTTTTGATATATCGACCATTGATAAATTCACGCATAAAGTGATTCGTGCTTTTGCGCATGATTTGAATTTACCCATGACTTTTGAAGTTACATTGGACACTGAAAATTTATTGATAGAAGCCGTTGATGCAATTATTGCCCAAGCCGGTGAAGATGAAACATTAACAAAACTGTTAATCGATTTCACGATGGAAAAAACCGATGATGATAAATCTTGGGATATTTCTCGGGAAATTCTCGAAACGGGTCGTTTGGTTTTAAACGAAAATAATAGAAACGAAATCACGCATTTTCAAGATAAATCCATCGCTGAGTTTGTCGAAATCAAAACCAAACTTTCCGAAGCCTGCAAAGACTTAGAAAAGCAAACGATTGTTTTTGCAGAAGAAGCGTTGACCTTAATTGATAAAAATGGAATTGATGTAAAATCTTTTTCCAGAGGCACTTTTCCCAATCATATTAATAGTATTCAACAAGGGAAATTCAATCCCAAGAATAAAACTTTTCATGAGTTTGATGATATTGCAATCAATAAAACGGCAAAAGATCGAGCGATTATTGAAAATTTGATTCCTGAATTTTTGCAAATTCTGACTAAAGTTTATACTGCTTTCGAAAAGATAAATTTCTATAAAGCGTTCCTCAAAAATATTACGCCTTTGTCATTGCTGAATACAGTAAGTAATGAATTAGCCAAAATTCAGGAAGAACAAAATGTACTTTCCATATCGGAATTTAATGCAATTATCCATCGGGAAATTCAAAACCAACCTGCTCCTTTTATATATGAACGATTGGGCGAACGCTACCGTCATTTTTTCATTGATGAATTTCAGGATACTTCCGAAATGCAATGGCAGAACCTGATTCCGCTGATAGATAATGCGCTTTCGGGTCAGGATGATTTTGGTGTAAAAGGAACTTTGATGATTGTTGGCGATCCTAAACAATCCATTTACCGTTGGCGTGGCGGAAAAGCGGAACAATTTATTGAATTGAGTAAAGACCAAAATCCATTCAACAATCCCGATAAAAGACTCGAACATTTAGATAAAAATTACCGCTCTTATTCGCAGATAATCGAATTTAATAATGATTTTTTTAAATTGATTTCGAATGAATTCGAGCATTTGGATTATAAAGATTTGTATGAAAATCATAGCCATCAAAAAACGAATGATAAAACGGGTGGCTATGTAAATATTTCTTTTATTCCAAAAGTAGAAACTTCGGAGGATGACGAAGAAACGTTGGATAAAACCGATTTGTATGTTTTTGCAACCTTAAATACGATTCAAAAAACTTTAAAAGAAGGGTTTCAATATAAAGACATTGTGATTCTGACTCGAAAACGAAGTCAAGGAATTGCGATTGCGAATTATTTGACAGAACAAGGAATTCCGCTTTTGTCATCGGAAACTTTGATGATTCAAAACGCCACCGAAGTTCGATTGATTATTCATTTATTGAAATATTTGAAAAACAATTCTGATTTGGAATCCAAAGCAAATTTTCTTCAATATTTAGCGCAAAACAGTCAGGATAAATTACCTATTCATGATTTTATCGCTCAAGGAATGGCCTTATTTCAGGAAACTGATTTCGAAGAGTGGTTAATGAGTTTCGATGTTTCGCTTTCGTTTCAAAACATTAGAAAAAAATCATTGTATGAAGCGGTGGAGACTATAATAACAAAGTTCCTGAACCCAAAAGTTAGTAATGCTTACGTTCAATATTTTCTGGACATTGTTCTAGAGCGAGATATTCGTAACCAAGCAGGAATTTCAGATTTCTTGAATTTCTGGGATAAAAATGCGGAGAAATTTAGTATTCCGTCTCCGGAAGGAACTAATGCCGTTCGGATTATGACGATTCATAAATCGAAAGGATTGGAATTTCCGGTTGTGATTTTTCCTTTTGCTGAAGAAGATTACAATAGAAAGCCAAAAGACAAGTTATGGCTGAATGCTGAAGAACAGGATTTTGGTTTGCCAAAAGTGTTGATTGATAACAGCAGTGCGGTTGAAGGATTTGGAGAAGAAGCTGCTGAGGTTTACAATCAAAAAAAGCAGGAAGAATTATTGGATAACATCAATGTTTTGTATGTGGCTTTGACAAGAGCCGAAGAACAATTATATGTTATTTCGAACATGAATTTATCCAGTAAAGGGGAATTGCCAAAGAATAATATGTGTTCATTTTTTATTAATTATTTAGATAACAAAGTTGGGTTTGATGAAAATCAATTGGAATATGAATTTGGTAATTCGATGAAATTGTCTGCGGGAAAAGAGCACGTCGATACTTCAAAAACAATTCCTTTGGTTCCAGAAATTCTAAATCCAAAGAATATAAAAATTGCGCAACGAGAAGCATTAATGTGGGGAACGCATCAGCAGGAAGCTATAGAATATGGTAATGTTATTCATGAAATTTTATCTTTTGTAAAAACTAAAAACGATGTTGATTTGGCAATTACAAAGTCTATTGAAAACGGATTGATCACTTTTGCTCAGAAAGAAATAGTTTTTAATACAATTCAAGAAATCGTCAATCACAGTGAATTAGAAATTTGTTTTGCTGAAGGAAATGAAGTTTTGAATGAGCAAACAATCATTCAAAAAGAAGGAAGAACCATTAAGCCCGACCGAATGGTTTTGACAAAAAACAAAGAAGTCTTATTGCTGGATTATAAAACAGGAACACATAATGTGAAATACCAACAGCAATTGGAAAATTATCAAACAGCAATTGAATTGATGGGTTATAAAGTGACAAAAAAAGCACTTATTTACATCGGAAAAGAAATCGATGTAGTAAATTTGTAACCTAAAAAGTGAATAATTCGCAAAATTGAACTTTAAAAACATAAAAAATGTACGGAAAAATAAAAGAACATCTTCAAGCAGAATTACAAACTATTGAAGATAACGGAATTTTCAAAAAAGAAAGAATTATAACTTCGCCTCAAGGAGCAGAAATCACTATTTCTACAGGAGAAACTGTTCTGAATTTTTGCGCCAATAATTATCTTGGATTATCATCGCATCCAGAAGTGATTCAGGCTGCTAAAGATGCTTTGGATACGCATGGTTTCGGAATGTCGTCAGTTCGTTTTATATGCGGAACTCAGGATATTCACAAAACATTGGAGAAAAAGATTTCTGAATTTTACGGAACCGAAGATACGATTCTTTACGCTGCAGCTTTTGATGCTAATGGTGGAGTTTTCGAACCTTTGTTAGGAGAAAACGATGCGATAATTTCAGACAGTTTAAATCATGCTTCTATTATAGACGGTGTTCGTTTGTGTAAGGCGGCTCGTTATCGTTATGAAAATAGCAATATGGATGATTTGGAACAACAATTAATCAAAGCTACTGAGGCAGGAACTCGTTTCAAATTAATTGTTACCGATGGTGTTTTCTCTATGGATGGTGTTGTGGCTCCTTTGGATAAAATTTGTGATTTAGCTGATAAATATGACGCAATGGTTATGGTTGATGAATGCCATGCTGCTGGATTTATTGGAGCAACCGGGAAAGGGACGCTTGAAGCAAAAGGTGTTATGGGAAGAGTTGATATTATTACAGGAACATTAGGTAAAGCTCTTGGTGGTGCAATGGGAGGCTATACCACTGCTAAGAAAGAAATTATCGAAATATTACGTCAGCGTTCTAGGCCGTATTTATTCTCTAATTCTCTTGCTCCTGCAATTGTTGGTGCATCAATCAAAGTTTTTGAATTATTAGAAAAGGATACTACTTTACGTGATAAATTGGAGTGGAATACTAATTATTTTAAAGAAGGAATGAAAAAAGCTGGTTTTGATATCATTGATGGTGATTCAGCTATCGTTCCTGTTATGCTTTATGATGCAAAATTGTCCCAAACTATGGCTGATGAGCTGTTAAAAAAAGGTATTTATGTTATTGGATTCTTTTTTCCAGTGGTGCCTAAAGATAAAGCCAGAATTAGAGTACAACTGTCTGCAGCTCACACTACAGCACATCTTGACAAGGCAATTAGTGCATTTATCGAGGTTGGAAAAATGTTAAATGTTGTATAATTCCCACTTTTAGACATGTTTGTAGGTTTTTTTTAACATTTCATTTTGTAGTTTAAAATTTACGTCCTACTTTTGCATATAATTAACTAAATTGTAATTAAAAAAATTAAGTATGAAACATCTTAACAAAATTTTAGTTGCTGTGATGATGGTGATGGGTTTAAGCTCTCACGCACAAGACAGTAACAATCCTTGGGCTATCTCTTTCGGAGTTAATGCCGTTGACACTAGAACTAGTGCTGGTGGAGGACATAATTGGCTAGATCGCCATTTTTCTCAACCATTTGCTGTTAAAGACAATTGGAATATCCTTCCTTCAGTATCTTACCTTAGTGTGTCTAGATTCGTAGGAGATAACTTCTCTTTTGGTCTTTCTGGATCTGTTAACAAAATCGATAAGTTTGTAACATTTGCACCTGGAAGTACTGGAAGTGATTCTCGCGGATATGCAGTAAGAAATCCTGGAGATTTGATGTACTATGGTGTTGATGCAACTATCAAATATAGTTTTATGAACTTAATTAGTTCTAAAGTAATTGATCCGTCTTTATCTATTGGTGGAGGTTATACTTTCTTTGGTGATAGTAGCTACGGAACTTTAAATCCAGGTGCTGGTTTAACATTATGGTTTACTGATAATGTAGGTTTAGAACTTGCTACTCGATACAAAAAATCTTTTGGAGATAGAACTGAAGGAAATGTAAATTTTGCTACTCCAGATGCTCCATCACATTTTCAGCACTCTGCTGGTCTTATCTTCAAATTTGGTGGTAAAGATACAGATGGTGACGGAATTTATGACAAAGATGATGCTTGTCCTGAAGTTGCTGGTTTAAAAGAATTCAATGGTTGTCCTGATACTGATGGAGATGGAATTCAAGATAGTGCTGATGAGTGTCCAAATGATTTTGGTTTAGCTGCATTAAACGGATGTCCTGATACTGACGGAGATGGTGTTGCTGATAAAAACGATGCATGTCCTACTGTTTTTGGTTTAGCTGCATTAAACGGTTGTCCTGATGCTGATGGAGATGGAATTGCTGACAAAGATGACAAATGTCCTACTGTTGCAGGTCCTAAAGAAAATGGTGGTTGTCCTTGGCCAGATACTGACGGAGACGGAGTATTAGACAAAGATGATGATTGTCCTACTGTAGCTGGTCCAGCTAGTAACAGAGGATGTCCTGAGGTAACTACTGAAGCTTTAGATAACCTTAAAATTCAAGCTAGAGCAATCTACTTTAATTCAGGTAAATCTACTTTCAAAGCTGGTGATGTTCCTGCTAGATTAGATGCAATGGCTAACATTCTTAAAAACTATCCTAATGCTAAATTTAGTGTTGAAGGACATACAGATAGCGATGGTTCAGACGAAATGAATCAAAAACTTTCTGAAGACAGAGCTAATGTAGTTAGAGATGCTTTATTAGAAAGAGGTATCAAAGCTGAAAACTTAAACGCTGTTGGTTTTGGAGAAAGTACTCCAGTTGAAACAAACAAAACTGCTGCTGGTAAAGCAAAAAACAGAAGAACTGAAGTTATTTTACAAAAATAATTTCCTTCAAAATTTTTTAGAAAACGCCTCGATTTATCGAGGCGTTTTTTTTATTTTTATAAAATGACAAATATTTCTTTTTTAGATAAAATAGCCACAATTTTAATTGAAAATTATTTAGACAATCTTTCCAATACGATTGTAGTTTTACCAAACAAACGAGCCAAAATATTCCTGATTGAAGCGTTAAAAAATCAAGTTGCAACTAATATCCTTTCTCCCGAAATTATAAGTATCGAAGATTTTGTTCAAAATATTGCTGGTATTCGTACCATAGACCCTATTGAACTATTATTTGAATTCTACGAAGTCTACTTATCAATTACTGATAAAGCAAACCAACAATCATTTGAATTGTTTGCTAATTGGGCCAAAACACTAGTCCAGGACTTTAATGAAATTGACCGTTATTTATTAGAACCATCACATGTTCTTTCGTATTTGAAAGATATTGAAGACATCAAAAAATGGGGAATTGAAGTCGAGAATAAAACGGCATTATTAGAGAAATATATTGATTTTTGGAAATTACTTCCCAATTACTATCAATCCCTTTATACACATTTACTAAACAAAGGAATCGGTTATCAAGGCTTGATTTATAGAGAAGCAGTAAATAACTTAAATCATTTTTCGAATTCGGTAAAAGAAAAACAATTTGTCTTTGCTGGTTTTAATGCGTTGAATGCCGCCGAAGAAAAAGTAATCCAACACCTTATCGCTTCTGATCAGGCGAAAATTTATTGGGACGCAGACCAAACCTTTCTAAATGATCCGTATCACGATGCAGGACTCTTTGTAAGACGTTTCAAAGAAAGTTGGAAACATTATAAACAGCATCCGTTTGAATGGATTGTGAATGACTTTTCGAAGACAAAAAACATTCAGGTGATTGGAACACCAAAAACTATTGGTCAGGCCAAAATAGCCGGAAGTATTATCGAGAATGTCATCAATAAAAATCCTGAAGGCAAGTTGGATAAAGTGGCTGTGGTTTTGGGTGAGGAAAATCTTCTAGTCCCGCTTTTATATTCTTTACCGTCAAGCGTTGGTGCTTTGAATATTACAATGGGATATTCGAGTAAGAACAATCCAGCGCAGATTTTGATTGCCAAATTATTCAAAATGCATACGAATGCATTATCCAGAAATGCCAAAAATTATGTGTTGTATTACAAAGATGTGTTGGATATTTTGACGCATCCTTTGGTGGAACCGTATGCAAAAACCAGCGCGCTTGTCCATACCATCAATCAAAATAATTATACTTTTATTACGCATCATAAATTGATGGAATTGAATGCAATTCCGAGTGAATTGTTTCTCTTATTATTCCAAAAATGGGAAAAGGGTTCGATTCCGGTATTAGAGACGATTTCTAAATTATTGCAAACAATAAAAGAAAATTTAAGCAACGATATCGAAGAAGAAAAAATCACCAAGTCTTTTGTATTTGCCATTTTCAAAGTCATCAATAAACTGATTAATTATTATTCTAAACACAAACATATCGATAAAATAGAAACGCTTTATGCCATTTACAAACAAGTAATTGATTTAGCGGAAGTGTCTTTTGAAGGAGAACCATTGAATGGTTTACAGATTATGGGAGTGTTAGAAAGTCGTGTTTTGGATTTTGACACCGTTATTGTCACTTCGATGAATGAAGGGAAATTTCCGGCGGGAAAATCGCAAAACTCGTTTATTCCGTATGATGTGAAACGAGAATTGGGTTTGCCAACTTTCAAAGAAAAAGACGCGATTTATACTTATCATTTTTATCATTTGTTGCAACGCGCCAAAAACATTTACTTGCTTTATAATACGGAAAGTGAAGGTCTGGATGCGGGTGAAAAAAGCCGATTCATAACCCAATTGGAAGTCGAAAAGCAAAGAAATCATACCCTTACGCACGAAATTTACAATGCTGTTTTACCCGAAACTGCGTATCAGCCGATGGTGATTCCAAAATCAGAAAGTGTGATGGTAAGATTGAAAGAAATTGCCGAAAAAGGGTTTTCTCCATCGGCATTGACGAGTTATATTCGTAATCCTATTCAGTTTTATTTCCAGAAGATTTTACGTATCAGCGAAGTCGAAGAAGTCGAGGAAAATATTGCTCTAAATACCTTAGGAACTATTATCCATGAAACTTTGAAAGTTTTGTACGAGTCTTTCATTGGTAAATTTATTTCGGAAAGTGATATTCTAAATTGTTTCAAACAAATTGACGCTGAGGTTTTGAAACAGTTTAAATTGGTTTACAAAGAAGGTGAAATCAAAAAAGGTCGAAATTTGTTGGCTTTTGAAGTGGCCAAACGTAATGTTTCGAATTTCCTGAAAGTGGAACTGGAAAGTATTAAAAACGGAGATGCGATAAAAATTATAGCTTTAGAACAAACTTTTGGGAGAACTTTAAATCATCCTAATTTGCCTTTTCCGGTATTGATAAAAGGAAATGTAGATAGAATTGAAGAACGCAACGGAATTATTCGAATCATCGATTATAAAACCGGAAAAGTAGAAAAAGCAAGCGTTACTTTGAAATCTTGGAACCGATTAACCGAAGACATTAAAAGCGATAAAATCATTCAGGTGCTCGCGTATGCTTATATGTATGAACATGAGGCAAAAGGAAAGCCAATTGAAGCCGGAATTATCTCTTTTAAGAATTTAAAAGCAGGTTTTCTTCCATTTAATTTTAAAGAAGACAAAGAAATAAATTCGATTATAAACGAAGAAATTTTGAGTAATTATTTAGAACAAATGGTTCTTTTATTAAGTGAAATTTTAGATCAAAATATTCCTTTTGAAGAGAAAATAATTTAAACAAAACTCCCAATCAGAAAATTAGCCAACATCTTTGAGTTTTACAAAAGCACTTTGACGATAAACATGTCAATAAGTGGTTTGGCATGGGTTTTTGGAGGATTTGAAACCTTTAAATACGTACTTATTATTTTTGGTTTCTTCATCAGTATTTTGATAAAAGAAGTGAATGCTAAAAATGAATACCTATTTTATTACAACAACGGAATTTCAAAAATGCAATTGTTTGTGTATGGTTTTCTAATGAATTTTGTTTTTTCGTTGGCGCTGATATTAGTCATTAATGTAGTTTTGAAATTCGTATGACAAAGAGTGTTTTAGAAGTAGACAGTGTTCAAAAACAGTATGATGGTAAAATCATAGTTTCCGATGTGTATTTGAAATGCGAAACCGCCGATATTATTGGCGTTTTAGGAAGAAATGGTTCCGGGAAATCTACTTTATTGAAAATCATTTTCGGAATTGTCACTTCTGATTTTAAATTTGTTCGAGTTGATGGTGCTGTGAAATCAAAAACCAGCGATTTGCTAAATGAAATTAGTTACTTGCCCCAAGATAATTTTATTCCAAATTCATTTTCGATAAAAAAGACAATCTTATTGTCGATTGCCAAAGAGAAATTACAGGATTTCTATGCTGATGAAATGATTCAATCGATGTTAGATAAAAAAATAAAGCATTTATCCGGCGGAGAATTACGGTATTTAGAAATTAAATTAATCCTGAACAATGCGTCAAAATTTGTTTTGCTGGACGAGCCTTACAATGGTTTGTCTCCCATAATGATTGAAAAAATTAATGAATTGATTACCGCAATGTCCAGTGAAAAAGGCATTATTATCACGGATCATAACTATGAGAATGTGATTAAGGTTTCCACAAAACTAGCGTTGATGAAAGAAGGAAAAATGCACCATTTAAAAGACAAAAACGAATTGGTGGAAAAAGGATATTTGAAATCAGGAATGATTTAGATGCTTTTGAAAAAAGCCAACAATACAATCAATAACTGGTCCTTGTTTTCAATATGGCTCATGTGTCCGTCCGGAAAAGTCACTAATTTTACCGTTGTGTTTTCAATTTGTTCTTTGGTTTCTTCGTAATTCAGGACAGGATCTTTTTCGCCCAGAATTAATAATTTTGGATAAGGTGTAAGGTGCAACAACACTTCCCGATCTTGTCGTATTTTCATTCCTTCCAGTGACGCAACAATTCCTTGCAGCGGTGTTTTTAAAGCTTCTTTTTTTACGATTTCAATTTCTAATGAAAGTCGTTCTCTGTTGGATTCGCTGAATAAGTTTGCAATAGAAAGTGAAACAAAGTTCATAAAAGATTGTTTTACCGCTTTAATAGCGCGATCCCGATTTGTTTTTCGTTCCTCGCTGTCGGCTCTTGCGGTCGAGTTTAGTAAAACCAATCCTTTTATCGTGTCGGGATATAATTCGGCGAAAGCCAAAGCCACATAACCGCCCATAGAATGCCCGACAAAAATGGCTTTTCGGATGCGTAATTCCGATAAAACTGCGTGAACAGCATCGGCATTATCTTCCATTGTTTGCACGTAACTCAAACATTCCGTTTCGCCATGTCCCAATAAATCTATAGTAATGACGCGGTTTTTTTTAGCAAACTCCGGAATATAAAAATCCCACATGCCTTTGTTTTCCAAGAAACCATGAAGCAAGACAATAGCGGTTCCTTTTCCGGTATCGGAATAGGAGATATTGGTATTTTTAAAGAGGATTTGTTTCACTTTTAGTTTTTGAGTCTGCAAAATTAGGGCTTTAATCTTTTTAAACCATATAAGTCATATAAGTTTTAAAATTGTTATCGTCAATTATATCAAAAAGTACAAAGTGAAATTGAAAAAATATTTTAACAAAAAGTGTTTTTTAACCATATAAGGAATTTAAGTTCATTTAAGCATTACCTCTATTTGCTTACATGACTTATATGGTTGATAAACGGCTTCCATTTCTGAAAGCCGTTTATAAAATTTAAAATCGTCTGTCTCCATCAAGCAAACTTCCTAATCCGCCCAATAAACTGCCTTCGTCACGACTGTTTCCACCAGCTCTTGGAGCCGATGCGATGATTCTGTCAGCAAGTCGGCTGAAAGGCAAGGACTGCACGTAAACTGTTCCCGGACCGCGAAGTGTGGCGTAAAATAAACCTTCGCCACCAAAAATAGAATTCTTGATGCCACCAATAAACTCAATATCATAATCCACATCTTTGGTAAAACCAACAATACAGCCGGTGTCGACTTTTAGGATTTCGCCTGCTGCTAATTCTTTTTTGGCCAATGTTCCCCCGGTATGTACAAACGCCAGACCGTCGCCTTCTATTTTTTGCATGATGAAACCTTCGCCACCAAACAATCCACGACCGAGTTTTTTAGAGAATTCAATTCCCACAGAAACACCTTTGGCAGCGCAAAGGAAAGCGTCTTTCTGGCAAATGAATTTTCCGCCAAATTGTGTTAAGTCAATTGGGATAATTTTCCCTGGATAAGGCGATGCAAATGAAACTTTGCTTTTGGTATTGTTTTGATTGATGAACGCTGTCATAAAAAGACTTTCGCCTGTAAGCACTCTTTTTCCGGCGCTTAAAAGTTTACCAAATAATCCGTTTTCCTGCCCAGAGCCGTCTCCAAAAATGGTTTCCATTTGGATATTATTGTCCATCATCATAAAACTTCCCGCTTCGGCAATTACAATTTCCTGTGGGTCCAGTTCTATTTCCACATATTGCATTTCCTCGCCGTAAATGTGGTAGTCTATTTCGTGTGCTTGCATGATTTCTGTGTTTTAAGTTTTTTAAATTAGTCGGAAAGGTGATTATAAAGTTACAGCTTTAAGATGAATTTTGGAATTACAGATATTCTCGTTGAAGCGCAAGGGATAATAGCGGAAAGCCCACAGTCTAGTCTTTTTGGACGAGACGAGGACTTGCAGCGAATAGCCCGACGCAGCCGGAGTTTACGGAGGTTGGGTTGCGCCCAAAAAAAATCGGTTCACATTGCTGCAAACCGATTTGGTTGTATGTATTTAAGGAATTAACTGTTCATTAATTCTTCGATTTCGTCCACTTCAATTGGGATGTTGCGCATCATGTTGAATGGTTCGCCGCTTTCCTGAACGATGATGTTGTCCTCCAGACGGATTCCGAAACCTTCAGCAGGAATGTAAATTCCAGGCTCAACGGTGAACACCATATTGGCTTGCATTGGTTCGGTCAGGATTCCATAATCGTGCGTGTCCAATCCCATGTGGTGGGAAGTTCCGTGCATGAAATATTTTTTATAAGCGGGCCATTCCGGGTTTTCGTTTTGCACATCGGCTTTGTCAATAAGACCCAAACCTAGCAATTCAGAAGTCATTAATTTCCCTACTTCGATATGGAATTGTTTCCAAAGTGTTCCTGTAGTCAGCATTTTTGTAGCTTCGTTTTTTACATTTAAAACAGCATTGTATACTTCTTTTTGTCTTTTGGTATACTTACCTGAAACGGGAATGGTACGCGTCATATCACTGGAATAATTGGCATATTCAGCCGCAACATCTAGTAAAATCAAATCACCGGCTTTGCATTGTTGGTTGTTTTCGATGTAGTGCAACACATTGGCATTGTTTCCGGAAGCGATAATTGGCGTGTAAGCGAAACCTCTGGAACGGTTGCGAATGAATTCATGAATCAACTCGGCTTCGATTTCGTATTCGGTCACGTTTGGTTTCACGAAAGGCAATAATCGTCTAAAACCAAGTTCAGTAATATTACAGGCTTTTTGGATTAAATCCAATTCTTCGGTTTCCTTTACAGAACGAAGGCGTTGCAATATCGGGTTACTTTTTGCAACAGTATGTGCCGGATATTTCTCTTTCCACCATTTTACAAAACGGGCTTCGCGTGTTTCAGTTTCTACGGTAGCACGGTAATGCTCATTTGTATTGATGTAAATTGTTTCAGCATGCGTCATCATTTCGAACAAAACTTTCTCAAATTCCTGTAACCAATATACGGTTCTGATTCCTGTTACTTCAAAAGCACGCTCCTTAGTCAGTTTTTCACCTTCCCAAATGGCAATGTGTTCGCTGGTTTCTTTCAAAAAAACCATTTCTCTTTGGTGCTCATATGGCGCATCCGGAAAAAGCAATAAAATGCTTTCTTCCTGATCAACTCCGCTTAAGTAAAAGATGTCGCGGTGTTGTGCAAACGGCAAAGTACTATCGGCGGAAACGGGATAAATATCATTAGAATTGAAGATGGCAATGCTTTTTGGCTTCATCTGAGCCATGAACTTTGCTCTATTTTTTATAAATAAATCTCGGTCAATTTGGTGGTATTTCATGTGTTGATTTTTTTATTTAATTGTAGTAAAATGCAATCTTAATGGGCGTTTTTATGGATAAACATAAATAACATTATACAATTCTTATTTTTTATATTGATTATTCAAAAATACTAACTTTGAGAGAAACGGATGTTAATTACACTATAAAATTTTTAGATAACTATTTTTATGATTAATTTTCCAATTCAAATCAGATTTTATGAAAAAAATAGTACTCTTTTCTGCCTTCATAGTCCAAAGTGTCTCTTGGGGACAAGTTTCTGCGGAAGCGATTCAGCAATCATTGGAAGCCAAGAAACAAATGGAAAATCAATCGATTTTTCAGCAGGTTACTTTCGAAAATGTTGGGCCAACGGTGATGAGCGGAAGAGTGGTGGATGTGGATGTAAATCCGGAAAATCCAACCGAATTTTATTTGGGGTATGCTTCGGGCGGACTGTGGTACACGAATAATAATGGGATGAGTTTTTCGCCGGTTATGGATGCGGCGCCTACGCAAAATGTGGGTGATATCGCGATAGACTGGAAACGAGGAACGATTTGGGTAGGAACTGGCGAAGTGAATTCGTCCCGTTCGTCTTACGCCGGAATTGGAATTTTGAAATCCGAAGACAAAGGGAAGACTTGGCAAAATATGGGATTGCACGACAGCCATCACATCAGCAGAATACTCATAAACCCATCAAATCCAGATGAAGTTGTTGTGGGCTCAGTGGGTCATTTGTATTCTAAAAATGAAGAACGAGGAATTTATAAAACGACAAATGGCGGAAAAACGTGGAGTAAAACTCTCTATATCGACGATGAAACCGGGATTATTGATGTGGCTGTTTCGCCAAAAAACTTTAAGGTTCAATATGCGGCTTCATGGAGCAAAGACAGAAAAGCGTGGGATTTTATAGGAAGCGGTGCTACTTCGGGAATTTATAAGAGTGAAGATGCAGGATTGACATGGAAACTTTTTACGAATGCTGAAAGTGGATTTCCTGTTGGTGAAGGCGTTGGGAGAATTGGTTTAGCGGTGTATGATGATGAAAATGTGTATGCTGTTTTGGATAACCAATTTAAAAGACCGTTGCAATCTAAAAAAAGCAATTCGTTGCCGATTGCATTTTCTATGCCGGGAGACGAATTCTTGAAATTACCCAATAAAAGTCTGAATTCTATTCTAAAGAATTACGGTTTAACCGAAAAATACCGAGCTGAAAATATCAAACACTGGGTTCAAAACGGCTATTTGCAACCTAACGAAGCTGCAAAAGTAGTTCTGGATGCGATAAATAGTTTAGCGGAAACAGAAGTTATCGGAGCCGAAGTATACAAATCAAGTAACGGAGGAAAAAATTGGACGAAGACTCATCAAGATTTCATTGATGATTTCTTTTATTCGTACGGGTATTATTTCAGTGTCATTTCTGTTGATCCAAACGATGTGAATAAAATTTATTTATCGGGTGTGCCGATTATCAAATCAAATGATGGCGGAAAAACATTCACTTCCATAAGCGAAGAAAATGTTCACGCAGATCATCACGTAGTTTGGGTGAACCCAAATAAATCCGGACATTTAATTAATGGAAATGACGGTGGTTTGAACATTTCGTATGATGATGGAGCGCATTGGGTAAAAAGCAATTCGCATTCCGTAAGTCAGTTTTATGCAGTGAATGTAGATGAGCAAGAACCGTATAATATTTATGGCGGGATGCAGGATAATGGCGTTTGGGTTGGACCAAGCACTTACAAATATTCCTCAGAATGGTACCAAACCGGAAAATATCCGTACGAAAATTTGATGGGTGGAGACGGAATGCAAACTCAAATCGATAAAAGAAATCCGAATATCGTTTTTACAGGGTTTCAATTTGGGAATTATTACAGAATTGATCGTGCGACTAACAAACGAGAGTATGTTTCGCCAAAGCCAAAAAAGGACGAGAAACCATTCCGATTCAACTGGCAGACTCCTATTTTATTGTCTTCGCACAACCAAGATATTTTATACATGGGATCTAATTTCTTGCATCGCTCGATGAATCAAGGGCAAACTTGGACTGCGATTTCGCCTGATTTGACGCAAGGAGCGAAGGAAGGAAATGTGGCTTTTGGAACCATTGCTGCTATCAGCGAAAGCACTTTGCAGTTTGGTTTGCTCTACACGGGAAGTGATGATGGATTGATTCATGTTTCGAAAGATGGCGGTGCAACTTGGAACAAAATTTCGGGAAATTTACCTCAGAATCGTTGGATTTCCAGAGTCGTGGCTTCGGCACATAAGAAAGAAAGAGTATATGCAACTTTAAACGGATATCGAAATGATGATTTCACTAGTTATGTGAATATGTCGGATGATTTTGGTCAGACCTGGAAAAATATAGCCAATAATTTGCCTGCAAGTCCAGTGAATGTAATTGTTGAGGATAATGTAAATGAGAATGTTTTATATCTGGGAACGGATAACGGATTGTACGTTTCGTTAAATAAAGGAACAACTTGGTATGATTTTTCTAGCGGAATTCCGAACGTTGCGGTTCACGATTTAGTGATTCAAAAGAAAGCAAAAGATTTAGTGGTGGGAACTCATGGACGTTCGATTTATAAAGTTAACTTGGATCAAGTGCAACAACTGAATGATAAAGTGGTAGCGGAAAATCTTCATATTTTTGAGCTTAAAAAGATAAAAAAATCAAGAGAATGGGGTAACAGTTGGAGTTCTTGGGCTAAAGCTTCAGAGCCAAAAGCAGAGATTTGGTTTTATTCGAATGGGGATTCAGAAGTGCTTTTGCAAATTGAAAACAGTTTAAAAGAAGTCGTTTATTCTCAGAAAGTAAAAGCTGAAAAAGGGTTGAATAAACATGTTTATGATCTTTCCATAAGTAAAGCAACAGCTGACAATTGGAAAAATAAAGACAAAAAACTGAAATTGGAACCAGCTAAAAACGGCAACTATTACCTTCCAATTTCAGTTAATAAAATAAGTATTCAAAAAGGAAAAGAGAAAGTAGTTACTGATCTTGAAATTATTGAATCAAAATAGAAAGTCTTTTTATTTTAAAAATAAAAAACACGATTCCATCTGAAATCGTGTTTTTTTTATGGTTGCTATTTCGTTTAAAACTGTGCTACTTCTGTAGAATCTTTCATCGCAGTTGTAGAAGATTTCCCAATTGTCACGGTGTTTTGTACCGCATCAAAATAGGAAGTTCCTACGAAACCTTGGTGTTTAACCGCTTTGAAACCGTGTTTTTGCAAAGCAAATTCTCTTTCCTGCAATTCAGAATAGCCTGCCATTCCTCTTTCTTTGTAAGCTTTAGACAATTCGAACATACTCGTATTCAATGCGTGGAATCCTGCCAATGTGATGAATTGGAATTTGTATCCCATTGCAGCAAGATCTTCGCGGAATGTTTCCATTTCAGCAACGGATAATTTTGCAGCCCAGTTGAAAGAAGGCGAACAATTGTAAGCCAACATTTTTCCTGGGAATTTTGCGTGAATTCCTTCAGCAAATTGTCTTGCGTAATCAAGATCTGGATTACTGGTTTCCATCCAAATTAAATCAGCGTAAGGCGCATAACTCAATCCTCTGTCAATTCCTTGCTCCACACCACAATTTACATAGAAAAAACCTTCTCCAGTTTTTTCACCCGTGATGAATTTAGCATCTCTTGGGTCAATATCGCTAGTCAATAAGTTAGCTGCATCAGCATCTGTACGGGCAACAACAATTGTTGGTGTTCCCATTACGTCAGCTGCTAATCGAGCCGCAATCAATTTATTGATGGCTTCTTGCGTAGGAACCAATACTTTTCCTCCTAAGTGACCGCATTTTTTAGCAGAACTCAATTGGTCTTCAAAGTGAACTCCGGCAGCTCCTGCTTCAATCATCGATTTCATTAATTCGAAAGCGTTCAGGTTTCCACCAAAACCAGCTTCGGCGTCAGCAACAATAGGAACTAAGTATTCTTTTTTGTCAGCAGTTCCGTTTACTACTTGTATTTGGTCTGCTCTCAAAAGCGCATTATTGATTCGTTTTACCACTAACGGTACACTGTTCGCAGGATATAAAGATTGATCAGGATACATTTCGCCAGCCACATTTGCATCAGCGGCAACTTGCCAACCGCTCAAATAAATAGCATCTAATCCTGCTTCTACCTCTTGAATGGCTTGGTTTCCGGTAAGCGCACCCAGTCCGGCTACAAAATCCTGAGAATTTAGTTTATTCCATAAAGTATTCGCTCCAATTCTGGCAACACTATGTTCTATTTGATACGAACCTTGCAATTTTACCACTTCTTCAGCGGTATAAGGTCGCTCAATGCCATTCCATCTTGGGTTCGTAATCCAGTCGGTAACTAATTCTTGAATTCTTGTTTCTGTAGTTTTCATTTTTCTTTTTTTTTGGTTGTTTGTTAATAGGGATTGTAATTGGTTTTTTAAATGTATTTGTATCCAGGAATGGTCAAAAATTCGATAAAATTGTCGTTCACGACTAGAATATCTAATAATTGTTCCGCTAATCTGTACTTTTGTTTTTCATGATTTTCATCTCCAACAAGCTTTCTGATTTTTTCAAATTCCTCCATCGCTATACGATGATAGTAATTGGTATTTAATGTTTTTTTATTGTCCAAAACGACTTCGTTTTGTAACCATTGCCACAATTGTGATCTCGAAATTTCAGCAGTAGCAGCATCTTCCATCAAATTGTGCAATGCTGCAGCGCCTTGTCCGTTAAGCCATGAAGCGATGTATAGAACGGAAATACTAATGTTTTTTCGAACACCTTCCTCGGTAATGGTTCCTTTTGGAGTTTCGAGCAAATCATTTTCGGTAACGTGTACGTCCTCTCTTTTTACCTGAATTTGGTTTTTGGTTGGCATGTATTTATCAAAAACTGTCATTGCAAGTGAAACTAAATCCGGATGTGCGACCCAAGTTCCGTCATGACCATTTTTTACTTCCCGTTCTTTGTCGGCTATTACTTTATCGAAAGCAATTTTATTAGCTTCTTCGTTGTTTTTTATTGGAATTTGCGCCGCCATTCCGCCAATTGCATGAATATTCCGTTTGTGGCATCTTTGAATAACTAATTGGGAATACGCACTCATAAATGGAGAAGTCATCGTCACCTGATCTCTATTAGGAACAATGAAAGCTGGGTTTTTTCTTAATTTTTTTATGTAAGAAAAAATGTAATCCCATCGCCCGCAATTCAGGCCTACAATATGCTCTTTCAGTTCAAAAATAATTTCGTCTAATTGAAAACTGGCAGTTATTGTTTCGATTAAAACCGTGGCTTTGAATGTTCCGTTTTTTACGCCTAAATATTCCTGAGTAAATTCGAAAACTTCATTCCACCATCTTGCTTCCAGATAATGTTCCAGTTTTGGAATGTAAAAATACGGTGCCGTTCCATCTTCAATAAGTTGCTTATGATTGTGAAAAGCATATAATCCGAAGTCAATTAGTGATCCTGAAGTTTGTTCTCCGTTAATCAAAATATTTTTTTCCGGCAAATGCAATCCTCTTGGACGAACAAGCAGTACTGCAGTTTTTTCGTTCAGACTGTATTTTTTATTCTTTATAGTATCTTCAAGAGCAATGGTTTTATTTACCGCATCTTTCAGGTTTTGCTGTCCTGTCATTAAGTTGCTCCAAGTAGGAGAAGTGCTGTCTTCAAAATCAGCCATGAATGTTTTTGCACCCGAATTCAATGCATTAATGACCATTTTTCTATCGACTGGACCGGTTATTTCGACTCTTCGATCTAATAAATCTTCAGGTGTTTTCGCTGCTACCCAATTACTTTCTCTGATGCTTTTGGTCTCAGCAGGAAAAGTTGGTAAGACACCTTGATCGAATAAATCCTGTTGTTTTTTTCTTTCGTCTAATAACAAAAGTCTTTTGGCATTGAATCGCTCGTGAAGTTCTGTAATAAAATTAATGGCCTCATCCGTCAAAATTTCTGGATAATACTCTTTCGTTTCATTGGAAAACTGTAACGATTTTTCGGTTATTTCGGTATTTGCTTTCATGGTTAATATGTTTTACATGACAATGTTACGAAAAGTTTTTTACAAAACAAGCGAACGTACGCTAAAAATGAAAAATATTTTTTTTGGCGTAAATATTTTTTAGCTTATCTTTGAGATATGAACATAGAAAAGGATTATATCAAGTTGATTTTTGGGCTTAAACTCAAGCAGGCTCGCACTAATAAGAATCTGTCACTATTTGGTTTGGCAAAAATCACAGACCTTTCAAAATCGTATTTAAACGAAATTGAAAAAGGGAAAAAATATCCAAAAACGGATAAAATTATTCTGTTAGCCGAAAAACTCGATATTTCCTATGATAATATGGTGTCGTTGAAGCTGGATAATAATCTGGCGCCCATTGGAGAAATTTTAAAATCGGGAATTTTAAAAGAGATTCCTCTGGAGATTTTCGGAATTCAGGAAAACGATCTTATCGACATTATTGCTAATGCACCTGCAAAAGTCAATGCGTTTATCAGTACGATTATTGAGATTGCGCAACATTATAATTTGACAAGAGAGAGTTTCTTTTTGGCGTCGTTGCGTTCGTACCAAGAAGCACATACGAACTATTTTGAAGATTTAGAACAGAAAGTGTTGCAGTTTTCCAAAGCTTTTCACGTGAATATTGAGGCCAAAATTTCGATTGAAGAACTCACGGCCATTTTAATTGAAGAATATGGGTATACGATAAAAGAACTCGTTTTTTCGGAGCAAGAACAATTGGGGGATTTGAGATCGATTTTTGTGCCAAAAAGTAAAACATTGTTACTTTCATTAGATATTGATGAACCTCAAAAGGCATTTATCTTGGCCAAAGAAATTGCATATAATTATCTTGAAATCACCGAAAGGTTATATACGTTCAGTTGGATTAAGTTTGATAATTTTGACCAGGTACTGAATAATTTTTACGCATCTTATTTTGCGGGAGCGTTGCTGATTCCAAGGCAGAAACTGATTGACGAACTAAATTTATTTTTGTCTAAAACAGATCCACAACCTCAAGAAATGATTGCTTTGATGAGCGGATTTAATGTTTCTCCAGAATCATTCTACCAGAGGCTGACTAATATTTTACCAAAAGATTTTCAGTTGAAAAATCTCTTTTTCCTGCGATTGTCCCATCAGATAGGAACGGATACGTATCAGATAAAAAAGGAATTGCATATCACGAACCAGCAGGAACCGCACGCGAATGAAATGAATGAACATTACTGCCGAAGATGGGTTTCCATACGTACGATAGAGCAATCATTGAAGCAAAATAAAAATCATTTTTTTGATGCGCAAATCTCCAGTTACGAAAATAGCAAAAATGAATATCTTGTTTTTTCATCCGCAACACCGGATCCGTTTAAAGTAGATTGTATCCGTAGTATTTCGGTAGGAATATTGATTACACCGGGAATGAAGAAAAAATTCAAGTTTATCGAGAATGATTCACTTAAGAAACAGATTGTCGGGGTTACCTGTGAAACTTGTGCCGTTAAAAATTGTTTGGAACGTGCTTCGCCGCCAATTCAACTGGAGCAAAAAATGCGCAACGAAAATACGGATTTAATTGTGCAGCAATACATGGCAAAATTCAGTTAGCGTTGTAAATAAAAAAAACCGAAAGTTTAAATGCGAATTATTGGTGCTTTTATTGGTAAAAGCGGTGGTGTCAATTCCTGCTTTGCTCATAAAAATTTCCTTTTAAAAATAAAATTTAGGAGTTTGATGACAATTTTTTAATGACCTTTAAAAGTGTGTTTATTAATCTTATAAGAATATGAAATTTAATTACGACCAAAATTATTAATCTGATAAATTTAGTCGGAATTTCTAAGTATTATTGTTATACCGCAGATTAGTTTATTTTCATAATTATTGACTTTTGTTTAACTAAATTACAGGCTTATAGAGTCTTAAGTATTGATTTTTAGCAAATTGTTAAGTTCTGGTGTTTAACACTTTAAAATCATTATAAATTATAGCGAAAAGGTTGTAGTTCATTACTAATTGCTCTATTTTTGTATGATTTTTAAATTAATTCATACAAATTCCTATGGCAAAATCTGCATTATTAAAGTCATCGATAGCAAAAAAAGTCGCTATGGCGCTTTCTGGACTTTTCTTAATTTTATTTTTAGCACAACATTTTTTTATAAACAGTACCTCGGTTTTTAGTCCTGATACTTTTAACTCTATTTCTCATTTTATGGGAAATAATCCATTGGTTCAGTTTGTAATCCAGCCAATCCTTATTGTCGGTGTTATTTTTCACTTTACGATGGGTATTGTTTTGGAAATCAAAAATAATAGTGCCAGACCAATTTCGTATGCTAAGAATAACGGAGCGGCTAACTCTTCTTGGGCTTCAAGAAATATGATTGTTAGTGGTTTAGTGGTTCTTGCATTTATTCTATTACATTTTTACGATTTTTGGGTTCCGGAAATGGTGTATAAATATGTAGATGTTAATCCGCTTAACGAAACTAGATATTTTGAGGAGTTAACACATAAATTCGTTAGTCCGGTTCGTACCGCTATTTATTGTGTTTCGTTTGTTTTGTTATCGCTTCACTTATGGCACGGTTTCAATTCTTCTTTCCAATCTGTAGGTTTCAATAATAAATATTCAAGATCATTACATAAATTAGGATATGCTTTTGCAATTGTAGTTCCTTTTGGTTTCATTTTCATTGCATTATTTCATCATTTTAATCATTAATATTAAATTATAAATGGCATTAGATTCAAAAATTCCAGGAGGTTCAATTTCGGACAAATGGACAAATTATAAAGATCATATTAATTTAGTAAACCCTGCTAACAAACGTAATTTAGATGTAATTATAGTTGGTACAGGTTTAGCTGGAGGTTCTGCTGCTGCAACTTTAGCAGAATTAGGATATAACGTAAAAGCATTTTGTTTTCAAGATTCACCACGTCGTGCGCACTCTATTGCTGCACAAGGGGGAATTAATGCTGCAAAAAATTATCAAGGAGATGGAGATTCAACTTTCCGTTTGTTTTACGATACTGTAAAAGGAGGAGATTACCGCGCCCGTGAAGCAAACGTTCACCGTTTGGCTGAGGTCTCTACAAATATTATTGACCAATGTGTAGCTCAAGGAGTTCCTTTTGCACGTGAATATGGTGGATTATTAGACAACCGTTCTTTTGGAGGTACATTAGTTTCTAGAACTTTTTATGCTAAAGGACAAACAGGACAACAATTATTATTAGGAGCGTATTCAGCAATGAATCGCCAAATAGGTCGTGGAAAAATAAAAATGCACAACCGTCACGAGATGCTGGATTTAGTTATCGTAAACGGAAAAGCAAGAGGGATTATCGCTCGTAACTTGGTTACAGGAGAAATCGAAAGACATTCTGCTCATGCCGTAGTTATTGCTTCAGGAGGATACGGAAACGTATTTTTCCTTTCGACTAACGCGATGGGAAGTAATGTTACAGCAGCGTGGAAAATTCACAAAAGAGGAGCGTATTTTGCAAATCCTTGTTACACGCAAATTCACCCAACTTGTATTCCAGTATCCGGAGATCATCAGGCAAAATTGACATTAATGTCAGAATCGTTGCGTAATGACGGACGTATTTGGGTTCCTGCAAAATTAGAAGATGCTAAGGCGATTAGAGAAGGGAAATTAAAACCAACTCAAATTGCAGAAGCGGACAGAGATTATTATTTAGAAAGAAGATATCCTGCTTTTGGAAATTTAGTACCTAGAGATATTGCTTCTCGTGCTGCTAAAGAAAGATGTGATGCCGGTTTTGGTGTTAATAAAACGGGAGAAGCTGTTTACCTTGATTTTGCTGCGGCAATTGAAAGATACGGAGTGGATCAAGCCAGATTAAAGCATTTAGACGAGAATGATAAGGCTTTGGTTACGAAATTAGGTACAGAAGTTGTGGCTAATAAATATGGTAACTTGTTCCAGATGTATGAGAAAATTGTGGATGAGAATCCATATTCAACACCTATGATGATTTACCCAGCTGTACACTACACGATGGGAGGAACTTGGGTTGATTATAACTTACAGACTACAATTCCGGGTTGTTTCTCTATTGGAGAGTCTAACTTTTCAGATCACGGAGCGAATAGATTAGGAGCTTCTGCATTGATGCAAGGTTTAGCTGATGGATATTTCGTTCTTCCGTATACAATTGGAGATTATTTAGCGCCAGATATTAAAATGGGTACTATCTCTACAGATTCTCCAGAATTTGAACAAGCTGAGAATAATGTTAAGCAACAGATTGAAGCTTTAATGAATAACGGCGGTTCTAAACCAGCGGATTACTTCCATAAGAAATTAGGAAAAATCATGTGGGACAAAGTTGGAATGGCTCGTAATGCTAAAGGTTTAACTGAAGCACAAAGTGAAATTGCAGCAATTAGAGAAGAATTTTACAAAGAGGTGAAAATTCCTGGAACAGCTAATAGTTTCAATACTGAACTGGCTAAAGCACTTCGTATTGCAGATTTCCTTGAATTGGGAGAGTTGTTTGCTAAAGATGCTTTACATAGAAATGAATCTTGTGGAGGTCACTTCCGTGAAGAGTATCAAACACCAGAAGGTGAAGCACAACGTGACGATGAAAACTTTGCATACGTTGCAGCATGGGAATACAAAGGTAATCCTAGCGATGCAGTGTTGCACAAAGAAGAGTTGAAATTCGAAAATGTTAAACTAGTTCAAAGAAGTTATAAATAGTATTTAGAAAAGTCTCGATACTTAATTCTTAATACTTAATACTTACAAAAAAAATGAAACTTACATTAAAAATATGGCGTCAGAAAAATGCCGCTGCAGAAGGAAAAATAGTTGAATATCCAATTGACGGAATTGAACCAGATATGTCTTTTCTTGAAATGCTTGACATTTTGAACGATGAGTTAATCGTAAAGGGAGAAGATACCGTTGCATTTGATCATGATTGTCGCGAAGGAATTTGCGGAATGTGTTCCTTGTATATCAATGGTGAAGCGCACGGTCCTGACCGTTTGGTTACGACTTGTCAGTTGCACATGCGTAAATTTAAAGATGGAGACACTATTTTTATCGAGCCGTTTAGAGCAAAAGCTTTCCCGGTAATTAAAGATTTAGTTGTTGATAGAGGTGCATTCGACAGAATCCAGCAATCTGGTGGGTTTATTTCTGTAAACACATCTGGAAACACTATAGATGCCAATACAATTCCTATTCCTAAACATGATGCTGACAGAGCTTTTGATGCAGCTACATGCATTGGCTGTGGAGCTTGTGTGGCGAGTTGTAAAAACTCATCTGCTATGTTATTTGTTTCTGCAAAAGTGTCTCAGTTTGCTTTATTGCCACAAGGTAAAATTGAAGCTGCTGACCGTGTAATGAACATGGTTGCTCAAATGGATGCAGAAGGTTTTGGTAACTGTACAAATACTGGAGCTTGTGAAGTAGAATGTCCAAAAGGAATTTCTCTTGAAAATATTGCCAGAATGAATAGAGAATATTTATCTGCAAGTTTAAAAGGATAAAAATTCAAAGTATATAATTAAAAAACGCATTCAATGTCAAAGTTGAATGCGTTTTTTTATGCAAAATAATCATTCTTAAATTAATCTTTCCAGCCCCAAGGTGCCGAAGGTGTTGCTACTGTTTTCTTCAAGTCAAATTTTACTGTAAACAATCGATCTGAACCGATGCGTCTTAAGTTGTAAGTAAAAGAAGTTTCGTCTAAAGTGATCCACCATACATTTGCGGAAGCATTTGGAATCAAATCACAGGTTTGTTGATCTGCCGGAAAAAACTGAAGCGTTGATGAACCAGAATTTGAGGTTGTTCCGCCGTATTGCGTCACCTTATCTTCGGAACCGTCTTCGTGGCGGTGATCGTGTTTCAATTGGATTCGGTCATTTTTATAGGTTAACACCCATGTTCTTGATTTGTCCTCTCCTACAAAAAACGGAATCCGAATCGTATTTTCGTCACAGTTGCGCACGTGCATTACCAGTTTTTTATCTCGAAATGTGTCATTTGCAGCGCCTTCTTTTACTTCTCCTTCAAAGGATTTTCCGCATTGTTTTTGTAAGTTTTCCCAAAATTGTTTTGCTCCTGATTTTTCTTGTCCAAAAATCAAAATAGAGAATAACATGGTGCATGCAAGAAGTATCTTTTTCATAAAATTGTTTTTTGCTAATATAATGAACTTCTGGTATTGTGATATTTCTTATTTTTATAAAAAATAAAATCATGCAAGTCACCCTGGTCCAAGCTCCTTTAATTTGGGAAAATCCAAAGTCAAATGGCGATTACTTTGAAGCAAGAATCAATTCAATTACTGAGAATGTTGATTTAATTGTTTTACCGGAAATGTTTACGAGCGGCTTTACAATGAATCCCGAACACGTGGCTGAAACTATGGATGGTAAAACAGTAACGTGGCTTAAAGTGTTGGCGAAAGCCAGAAACTGCGCTATCACGGGAAGTTTAGTTATTGCGGAAAATGGGCATTTCTACAATCGATTAGTGTTTGTGTTTCCTTCCGGAGCAATTCAGTTTTATGATAAAAGGCATTTGTTTACTTTGGCTGGCGAAGATAAAGTCTATACAAGTGGTGACCAAAAAATAGTGGTGGATTATTTGGGTTGGAAAATTTGTCCGTTGATTTGTTATGACTTACGATTTCCTGCTTTTTCCAGAAATAGTGAGGATTATGACTTATTGATTTATGTGGCAAGTTGGCCAAAAATAAGAACCAATGCTTGGGATGCTTTATTAAAAGCTAGAGCAATAGAAAACATGAGTTATGCTATTGGTGTCAATAGAATCGGGACTGATGCAAATGGGTACGAATACATTGGTCATTCACAAGCAATCGATTTTCTGGGGAATTATGTATTGAAACCAGAAGAATCTGAAGGTTTTTTTACGGTAGAATTAGATAAAGAAAAAATGTTGGAAACGAGACAAAAATTAGGTTTTTTGAACGACAGAGATTCTTTTGAAATAAAAAATAGCTAGTTCTGGTTTTTCTTATCGGTTTTCTTTTTAGGTTCTGGAATGTAGGGAATGCTCAAATCAAAAATTTGATTTACATCCCAATTAGCGCGGACATCGATTTCCTTGGAGAAATAAATTACTTCTTCGGCCTGGCGTTTTTCTAAATAGTTACCGGAATCCCATTCATTATTTTTGTTGGTGTCATAAATAGCGCGCAAGGTATAAATAGCGGGTTCGATTAAATTAAATGCTATTGTAGTGTTGTTTTCTGTGTATTCAGTTGCTAAAACATCGCCTTTTACATTCGTCAATTCTACAATAACAGGAAATTGTTTGACGTTTTCTAATGTTACGGTAAGATTCCCGCAATCAGCAGTACTATTAGTTTTTAATTTATACGTTAAAGTATCATTTGTTTGTTCAAAAAAATCAGTCAGCGCTCCGGGTAAGAGTTCAAAAGTGTAGTTTTCCGAAGGTTCTTTTTTGAAGTCAAAATATAGTTTTTGATTAAACTCATCGTATTCTGATGTAAAAACTACTGGAGCCTCTGCATTGTTGATTACACTTATTTTCGAATTTTCAATGCGAATTAATGGAGTTGAACTTTCTAGTGTAAAACGCTCACGGAATTTCAAATTGCCGGTTTGGATCGCTGAAATCTTTAAAGTATCTTTTTTCTGGTCTTTGATTTTAAAATTGAAGTTCGTTTCGTATTTGTCTTTGGCTACAGCCAAATTCAGCGAATCAACTTTGATGGGTTTGTACCAGACTTGTAGGGAATCCTTTTTTGGAAATTTAGTAATGATCGTAGACAAGATATCATTGTTGTTTTTTAGTACTATTTTTGGACTTGCAGCCGCAGAATTCACATTGCCTTCGTATCCTAGGAACAGTCTGTTTCCGGATGCTTGGGTTGGTTTAAAAGTTTTGAAAGGGAGTGTTTCCTTGAATAATTCTAACTCATAAAGGGTGTCATTCGGAATAGTAATGAAGTCTTTGCTGAACCCAATTTTGTCTGTTTTTGGATTGTATTTGTTGTTGCTATTGTAGTCTTTCATGGCTACAAGCAGATATTTTCCGGCTTTTAAATTCTCAAAACGAAAAGTTTTAAGGCTATCTAATGTGTTAGTCACATATCTTGGGGTCTCATTATATACTACTGAATCCTTAAAAGTGTCATTCACGTCATAAAGCATAACCGAAACAAATGATTCTACTTCTTTGTCATAGGCGCTTTTTACTGTTCCACCAAGGCTTAAAGAGTCAATATAATTGCCGGTAGAAAATACGTATTTGAATTGATTGAATGGATTTCCTTCATTATTATCAGCGATGCTTTGGCCAAAATTAAAGCTGTAGGTTGTGTTGGGTTGAAGCGTGTCTTTGATTTTTATGGTAATCGTTTTGCTTGCCGTTGTTGGTAAAATCAACGGTTCGTTTTTCATTGGGGGTGAAATGATTAATTGTTTGTTCAAATTTTTCAATTTGATATTCTCGTCAAAGACCAACTTAATTTCATTTCCTTTGAAGTTGGTACTAAAATTTTCAGGGTAACTCATTTTCAAAACAGGCGCTATGGTGTCTTTTAAACCGCCAGTGATGGAGCCTCTTTTTGCACATCCAACAGTAATTAAAAGCAATAGAAAGAAGGTATATTTTAAATTGTTTTTCAACATATCAAATCATAATTAGAATCTACAAAATAACAATTATAATTCATGCAATCGAAATTTTTTATAGAATTATTATGAGCGATTTAATTCCGCTTACTTTTTAGATTGCTTCCCTTTTTTTTGTTTTTAATGTTTAATTTTACATCAGTAAATAGTACAGTAATAGTTAGTAACGGTATTTGAATTTTCAAACGAAAATAGCGTTGCCTTCAAATAATATATAATGAGAAAAATAGAACATATAGGAATCGCTGTTAAAGACTTGGAAGTATCAAATTTAGTTTTCGAAAAACTCTTTGGTGCTCCGGCATATAAATTTGAAGCGGTAGAAAGTGAAGGAGTAACAACTTCTTTTTTTATGAATGGCCCCAATAAAATTGAACTACTCGCAGCAACTAATCCGGATAGTCCAATTGCTAAGTTTCTGGAAAAAAAGGGAGAAGGAATTCATCATATCGCTTTTGATGTTGAAGATATTGTTGCAGAAATAGCGCGTTTGAAAAACGAAGGATTTATAGTCTTGAATGAAATTCCTAAAAAAGGTGCTGATAATAAGCTTGTTGCGTTTTTGCATCCAAAAAGTACGAATGGTGTCTTGATTGAATTGTGTCAGGAAATAAAATAATTTCATGATGGTGAAATGGGTAGTATTCTAATATTCAGTTGGTTTCTGTTTTAAAAAAGCTAATAATAGAACTATATTTAAATCTAAGTCAAAAATATTTGGAGCAAATGAAAAATAGTGGTAATATTGCACACTCTTAACCGGTCCTATAGCTCAGCTGGTTAGAGCACCTGACTCATAATCAGGTGGTCCCTGGTTCGAGCCCAGGTGGGACCACATTTTAAAAAAATCTTTCAATATTTTGAAAGATTTTTTTTGTTTATATTGACTTTTAGCAAATTTTTCATCAAAAAATATGCTTTTGTGAGGAGTATTGTTGTTTTTGTTAAAACTAAGTGCTTATTTTACTGAAAATTATATCTTTTTGTGTATTATACTTTAAGGATAATTTATCTTTTATTTTTCTAATATTTATGAAGTTTTTTAAAAGCGTTTTTTTTACCTTAATGATATTTGTATTAGGCATGATAAATGCTTTTGCAGCCAATCCTGCGCCACCTTCCCCTGTAGGAAGAACACGGCCTCCTCCACCACCTCCTGGATTGCCTATTGATGAAAATATATTGACAATGATGTTAGTTGCTTTGCTATTTGGAATTTACATCATTTATAATTTTAAAATAAAACAAAAAACTCCAATGTAAATTGGAGTTTTTTGTTTTATAAAGTGGAATTATTATTTGTTTGCGTACAATCTGGAAACATATTTTCCTATAACATCAAATTCAAGATTTATTCTTGTGCCTACTTCAAAAGTGTTGAAGTTGGTGTGTTCGTGTGTATAAGGGATAATAGCTACGCTAAACTGATTTTTCTTTGAGTCTACAACTGTCAAACTTACTCCATTTACTGTAATGGAGCCTTTCTCGATGGTGATGTTGTTTAGGTTTTCATCATATTCAAAAGTGTAAAGCCAGCTTCCGTCAGTTTCATCGGCGGTGATGCAGGTTCCTGTTTGGTCCACATGTCCTTGTACGATGTGTCCGTCAAGTCTGTCGCCTAGTTTCATTGCTCTTTCCAGATTGACGCTGTCACCAACTTTCCAATTGGCTAGGTTTGTTTTTTTTATGGTTTCGTCTATAGCTGTTACGGTGTAAGATGTGTCGTTTATGGCAACAACCGTAAGGCATATTCCGTTATGAGCAACGCTTTGGTCAATTTGAAGTTCGCTGGTAATTGATGAATTCATCGTGATGTGCACGTTAGTGTTCTCTTTTTTTATTTCTTGGATGGTGCCAAGGGTTTCTATGATTCCTGTAAACATTTCTTGTTTTATTTTACTAAATTTGCACTTCAAAATTAGCAATAAATAACGGTATGTCATGATGAAAAAAGCAGAAAATATAATCGTAGGAATTTCTATTGGAGATTTAAACGGTATTGGAAGCGAGGTTGTTTTAAAAACATTCGAGGATTCTCGTATGTTAGAGTTGTGTACTCCTGTTATCTTTGCGAATGTTAAGTTGTTGTCTTTTGTAAAAAAAAGTTTTCAATCTACTTCTCTGTTGCATGGCATTGATAAACTAGATCAGATCGTTCCTGGTAAAATTAATGTTTTGAATCTTTGGAGAGAAGGAGTGGACTTGAATCTGGGTGTAAATGATCCAAAAGCAGGAGAGTATGCGATAAAATCATTTGTTGCTGCAACCAAAGCGTTGAAAGAAGGATTGGTTGATGTGTTGGTAACGGCGCCTATAAATAAATATAATATCCAGTCTGAGGAGTTTAAGTTTCCGGGTCATACGGATTATTTAGACCAGGAATTAGAAGGCAATGCACTTATGTTGATGGTTCAGGATAATTTAAGAGTGGGATTGTTGACGGATCATATTCCTTTAAGTGAAGTGGCATCTCATCTTACGGAGGAGCTAATCAAGAAAAAAATTGAAACCGTAAAACAGTCTTTGATTCAGGATTTCAGTATCAATAAGCCTAAAATTGCAGTTTTGGGATTGAATCCACATTGTGGTGACGGTGGAGTTATTGGAACTGAGGATGACTTGATATTAAAGCCTGCATTAAAAAAAATATTTGACAAAGGAACTTTAGTTTTTGGACCTTTTGCTGCAGATGGTTTTTTTGGCAGTAACCAATACGAGAAATACGACGCAGTTATCGCTACTTATCACGATCAGGGATTGATTCCTTTTAAAACATTATCTTTTGGTAAAGGAGTGAATTATACTGCGGGTTTAAATAAAATAAGAACGTCGCCGGATCATGGTACGGCTTATGACATAGCAGGAAAGGGAATAGCGGATTTCAACTCTTTTAAAGAGGCGGTATATCTGGCTTTAGACATTTATCACTCAAGAAATCAACATGCCGAAATCAGTGAGAAACCATTGAAAACAAAAGAAAAGCAGTTGTGAACAAAAAAAAGTGAATAACATTATTAGATTTGCAATAATTTTATATCTTTGCACTCCCGAAGTTTAGGGGCAAATTGTTGTTGAAATGAAGAACACAAAAGAATATTTAATTCCTTTTATAGGATTAAAGCTAGGGAAACATCATTTTGAGTATCAAATCAGTAATGCGTTCTTTGAAATCTTTGATTATAATGAATATCAAAATTCAAATATCAAAGTAAATGTAGTTTTAGAGAAGAAAAGTACGCTGTTAGAGTTGAGTTTTAAGCATAAAGGTGTTGTAAATGTACCTTGTGATCTTACCAGCGAAGATTTTGATATGCCAATCAAAGGCAAAATGAAATTAATCGTTCGTTTTGGTGAAGAATTTAATAATGACAATGAGGAATTGTTAATTTTACCTCACGGAGAATTTGAGATAGATATTGCACAATATATTTATGAAATGATTGTGTTGTCAGTGCCTCTAAGACGTGTTCATCCAGGCATAAAAGACGGAAGTTTACAAACGGAAGCTTTGACTAAGCTGAATGAACTTGCAGTAAAAGAAATAAAAGAAGAAAATAAAGAAGAAGAAAATATTGACCCGCGATGGGACAAATTAAAGCAACTATTAACGGATAAATAATATAGTAAAATGGCGCATCCTAAGAGAAAAATCTCCAAAACAAGAAGAGATAAAAGAAGAACACATTACAAAGCTACTGTAGCACAAATCGCTACTTGTCCTATCACTGGAGAAGCACACTTATACCACAGAGCTTACTGGCATGAAGGTAAAATGTACTACAGAGGGCAAGTTGTTATAGATAAATCTGTAGCTGTTGCTTAATACATTTTTGTAAATGATATTCGAACTCTCACATCGTGAGAGT
Organism: Flavobacterium sp. CAN_S2; assembly: GCF_015752255.1. Lineage (NCBI taxonomy): Bacteria > Pseudomonadati > Bacteroidota > Flavobacteriia > Flavobacteriales > Flavobacteriaceae > Flavobacterium > Flavobacterium sp. CAN_S2. The sequence goes on along the minus strand of NZ_JADOVA010000001.1, from coordinate 1,005,272 downwards.
TTTTTTGTTGTCTATAATTTTAATTAAATAAGAAGTTCCAAATCAATGAGAGTGGAATTTTTTTTGTAAATTTCGAGTCTTTTAAAAAATTTTCAAATGGCAACATTTGGCTAGAAATAAACGCATACGATGAATACAATTACAGCCGCAATTACCGCTGTTGGAGCCTATGTTCCAGACTTTGTACTAACGAACAAAGCTCTTGAAGCTATGGTAGATACCAATGACGAGTGGATCACCTCTCGTACAGGAATAAAAGAAAGAAGAATCCTAAAAGACGATGAAAAAGGAACTTCTTTTTTGGCCATAAAAGCGGCACAAGATTTATTAGCCAAGGCTAATATTGATCCGCTGGAAATAGATTTGTTGATTATGGCAACCGCTACACCGGATATGCCAGTAGCCGCTACAGGCGTATATGTTGCCACTCAAATTGGAGCAACTAATGCTTTTTCTTATGATTTGCAGGCTGCTTGTTCCAGTTTCTTATTTGGAATGTCAACCGCAGCTGCTTACATACAATCCGGTAGATATAAAAAAGTACTTTTAATTGGTGCTGATAAGATGTCCTCAATCGTTGATTATACTGATAGATCAACTTGTATTATTTTTGGAGATGGTGCTGGTGCAGTATTATTCGAACCTAATTATGAAGGATTAGGATTGCAAGACGAATACTTGCGCAGTGACGGAATTGGCAGGGATTTTTTAAAAATTGATGCTGGAGGTTCACTTCACCCAACTTCTATTGATACAATAAAAGAAAAAAGGCATAATATTATACAAGATGGGAAAACGGTATTTAAATATGCTGTGACAAATATGGCTGATTCAAGCGAATTAATTTTGAAAAGAAATAATTTGACAAATGAAGATGTAGATTGGTTAGTTCCTCATCAAGCCAATAAACGTATCATCGATGCAACAGCAAATAGAATGAATCTAGAAGATTCTAAAGTGCTGATGAATATCGAAAAATATGGAAATACCACTTCTGCTACTTTACCATTAGTACTTAGCGATTTTGAACATTTATTCAAAAAAGGAGACACTATAATTTTGGCAGCTTTTGGTGGAGGATTCACATGGGGTTCTATTTATCTAAAATGGGCGTACGACAAAAAATAAATTTAAACTAAAAACAAATAATTATGGATTTAAAAGAAATTCAAAATCTTATCAAGTTTGTAGCAAATTCAGGAGTTGCAGAAGTTAAGTTGGAGATGGATGATGTAAAAATCACTATCAGAACAACTTTAGAAGGAAATGTAACAGAAACCACGTATGTTCAGCAAATGCCTGCTCAAGCACCACTTCAGCAAGCGGCAGTTCCTCAGCAAATTGCTCCAGTAGCAGCTGCTCCAGAAGCTCCTGTAGTAGAAAATGCTCATTACATCACTATAAAATCACCAATTATTGGAACTTTTTACAGAAAACCATCTCCAGATAAACCAATGTTTGTTGAAGTAGGTAAAACAATTTCTAAAGGTGACGTTCTTTGTGTAATCGAAGCAATGAAATTATTTAATGAAATTGAATCTGAAGTTTCTGGTAAAATCGTAAAAATATTGGTTGACGATATGTCGCCAGTAGAGTTTGACCAACCTTTATTCTTAGTAGATCCATCATAAGAAATTATAAATTATAAATTATAAATTTTGAATGATGAGTTTTCGTTATTTGAAATAATTTAAAATTTAAAATTCAACATTTAAAATTTCAAAAAAAGATGTTTAAAAAAATATTAATTGCAAATAGAGGGGAAATTGCGTTACGCGTAATTAGAACGTGCAAGGAAATGGGTATCAAAACAGTTGCCGTTTATTCTACTGCTGATGCCGAAAGTCTACACGTTAAGTTTGCTGACGAAGCGGTTTGTATAGGACCACCTCCAAGCAACTTGTCCTATTTGAAGATGTCAAATATAATTGCCGCTGCCGAAATTACAAATGCAGATGCGATACATCCAGGATATGGATTTCTTTCTGAAAATTCTAAATTTTCTAAAATTTGTCAAGAACATGGTATCAAATTCATTGGAGCTTCTCCTGAAATGATTGATAGAATGGGAGACAAAGCTTCTGCTAAAGCGACTATGATTGAAGCAGGCGTTCCTTGTGTTCCCGGTTCAGTAGGAATTTTAGAATCGTATGACCAAGCCCTACAATTATCAAGAGATTTTGGTTTTCCAGTAATGCTTAAAGCTACTGCTGGTGGTGGTGGAAAAGGAATGCGTGCGGTTTGGAAAGAAGATGAATTATTAAAAGCTTGGGAAGGTGCCCGTCAGGAATCTGCTGCAGCTTTTGGTAATGACGGAATGTACCTGGAGAAATTAATCGAAGAGCCTCGTCATATCGAAATTCAAGTTGTGGGTGATGCTTACGGAAAAGCATGTCACCTTTCTGAAAGAGACTGCTCTGTACAAAGACGTCATCAGAAATTAACTGAAGAAACTCCATCTCCATTTATGACCGAAGAATTGCGTCATAAAATGGGAGAAGCAGCAGTTAAAGCTGCCGAATATATTAAGTATGAAGGAGCCGGAACTGTAGAATTCCTAGTGGATAAGCACCGTAATTTCTACTTTATGGAAATGAATACGCGTATCCAAGTGGAGCATCCTATTACGGAACAGGTTATTGATTATGATTTAATTCGTGAGCAAATTCTTGTTGCAGCTGGAGTAGCAATTTCAGGTAGAAATTATTTACCGCAGTTACACGCTATAGAATGTCGTATTAACGCGGAAGATCCTTACAATGATTTCCGTCCATCTCCGGGGAAAATCACTACGTTGCATATGCCAGGAGGACACGGTGTACGTTTAGATACACATGTGTATTCTGGGTATACTATTCCGCCAAATTATGATTCAATGATTGCAAAACTTATTACTACAGCTCAATCTCGCGAGGAAGCAATTAGTAAGATGAGAAGAGCCTTAGATGAATTCGTTATTGAAGGTATAAAAACGACCATTCCTTTTCACAGACAGTTAATGGATGATCCTCGTTACATATCAGGAGATTATACAACTGCATTTATGGATACTTTCAAAATGAACGATCCAGAATAGAAATTATACAATTACGTTAAAGAACCTTGCAGTGATGCAAGGTTTTTTTTGTTTAAAACAGTTTCTGATGCGACCTATTTTGTGTAAAAATTATACAGGTTACTCAGTTGATTACCCACTTTTCCCAAATATAAAAAATTATTAAATTTTGAAAAACGTTGTTTTTAAAGGGTTTACGACTCTTTTGTGTAGCGTTTGAAGAATGGTATGATTATTCTATTATACTAAACAACAATAACAAATAAATAATTTAAAAACACATATCATGAAAAAATTAATTTTATCCGCAGCAATCGTTTTAGGAAGTTTATCAACTTATGCAGCTTCAGTTCCAAATACCAATGAGGTTACAAAAACGGTAACGGTTCAAGAAGAATATACCGAAGTGAAACTTGAAGAAGTTCCAGTTGCTATAACTGAGGCTTTGAAGGCGACTTACCCTAGTGCGATTTTAGACAAAGCATATATTAATGCCAAAAAAGAGTACAAATTAGATGTAACTCTTGGAGACAAAAAAGGAAATCTGTTTGCAGATGAAACAGGAAAATGGATTCAGAAATAAAAGATTAAATAATAGCAATTAAAATAAAATAGTATGAAAAAATTACTCTTATCAGCAGCAATCGTTTTAGGAAGTTTATCAAGTTATGCGGGAGAAGTTCCAACAGAGCAGGTACAAAATCAATCTTCAGTTTTTCAAGAAGGATATATTGAAGTTGAAACAGTTCCTGATGCAGTAAAAAAAGCTTTGGAAACTGCCTATCCTGGAGCGGTTCTAGGAAAAGCATACATCAATGAAAAAAAAGAATACAAACTAGAAATCACAGTTAAAGACCAAAAAGCTACTGTTTACGCGGATGCTGCTGGGAACTGGATAAATAAATAATTTGGGGAAATTTTTATTTTTAAAAAGAGAGATTGTTTTAACAGTCTCTCTTTTTTTTGCAAAAAATTATGAGAATACAATTTAAATAACTTTATTTTAGCATTAAAGTTAAAATGTAATGACTAAAATTTTATTGATTGAAGATGATGTAGCTTTTTGTAAATTATTAGAAAAATTTCTGATAAAAAAATCCTTTGAGGTAACGACAGCATTTTCAGCTGCGGAAGCGAAATCTAAAATAAAAAATACTGAATTTGATCTAATTATCACGGATTTAAGACTTCCTGATTATGATGGAATTCTACTTATGACTGAAATAAAAGCTACTCATCCTGCTGTTCCAGTGTTATTAATGACTGGATATTCGGATGTGAGTACTGCTGTAAAAGCGATAAAAAATGGCGCAGCAGATTATATCTCCAAGCCTTTCAATCCAGAAGAAGTGCTTTTGGTTATCAATAATGCCCTTCATTACGAGAATAAAGAACCTAATAATGTTGCTTCAATTTCTAAAAGTAAAAAGCAAGCAACAAAAAAAGAAGAAAATAAATTTGTTAAGGGAATTTCTAAAGCTTCCCAAAAACTTGCTGAGTACATCCAATTGGTCAGTCCAACAAATATGTCGGTTTTAATTATCGGCGAAAGTGGAACAGGAAAAGAAGTAATTGCCAAAAGTATTCATGAAAATAGCTCGAGAAAAAACACTAATTTCATTGCGGTTGATTGTGGTTCCATTCCAAAAGAGCTGGCTGCGAGTGAATTTTTTGGACATGTAAAAGGATCTTTTACGGGTGCAATTCAGGATAAAATAGGTTTTTTTGAAGCAGCAAATGGAGGGACTATATTCTTGGATGAAATAGGAAATCTTTCTTATGAAAACCAAATACAATTGTTGCGCGCTTTACAGGAAAGAAAAATTAAACCCGTGGGTAGTAATAAAGAAATCGACGTCGATATCAGAATTATTACCGCAACAAATGAAGATTTGCGAGAAGCAGTAAAAAAAGGTGATTTCCGCGAAGATTTGTATCACAGAATCAACGAATTCTCTATTCATTCACCTTCATTAAAAGAAAGGAATGAAGATTTAATGCTCTTTTCAGATTTTTTTCTGGAAAAATCAAATCAGGAATTAAACAAAAATGTCCTCGGATTTTCATCTGAAGTGATGACTATTTTTCAAAATTATAGATGGCCTGGAAATCTTAGGGAACTTCAAAACTGTATCAAAAGAGCAACACTTTTAACACAAGGAGATTTTGTTGAAAAAGCGGCGCTTCCGGCTGAATTTTTTCAAAATGAAGAAAAAGTAACCACTGATTTTTCTTTGTCAGAAAATGAAAAAGAAACTATCATGGAAGCTTTAAATAAAACGAATAATAATAAAACGGAGGCGGCAAAATTGCTTAAAATCAACAGAAAAACATTGTACAATAAATTGAAATTGTACAATATTAATTAATTTTTTTCCTTTACTAGATGAACAAATAGAGCCGTTATTTTATTTTTTAAATCGGAAACAGAATTTTTAATTACATCAAAAGAAAGATCCTGAAGTTCCAGTTGGTCTAAAATTGTACTAATATCCAATGCTTTTATCTGCTTGAACATTGGATTCATTTTATGGGCGATATTTTTTATTTCCTCAAAATTGCTTTCAGTCGCAGCTCTTTCTAATTCATTTAAACTTTCTATTGTATTCGTCATAAACGATTCTAAAATTTCTTTCAAAGCTTCTTTATCATCTGATAAGAATGATTTGAGGGGTTTCAATGTGTACTTTTTTGATGTTTTTTTAGGATGATTCATCGCAGGTACAACTGCAGGAATTTCACTATTATCGAGTATAGCTTTGATGGTTTCCAAAACAGTTTTTGGAGTGTATGGTTTCCTGATAACGGTTGTAAATCCAGAATTTTGGTAGTGTTCTAAATCGATATCATTTCTTCCCGTTACCGCAATGGCAGGCTGGTTTTCATAATTGGAGATGGTTTTATTTTGTAATTCATTCAAAAATGAAAAACCATCCATAACTGGCATCTGAATATCAGTAATGATGAAGTCGAAAGAATTGTTTTTTATCCAAGAAAGCGCATCTTGTGCCTTGTCAAAAGGGAAAACAACATATTGATGCTGGCGCAAAACTTCTGTAGTCAACTGTAATAAACTTTGATCGTCATCAATAATAATTGCGGTGTATTGCTTTTTTGAGATTTCGATAGGTGTTTCACTACGAGATAATTGGGGATCAAAAATTAACGGAATTTGGATTTCAAAAATACTTCCAGTGCCCAGTTTACTTTTCAAACGCAATTCACCGCCTAAAATAGCGACCATTTTTCTGGAAATCGTAAGGCCCAAACCTGTTCCTCCATATTTTTTTTCTATTTTTTCATCGGCTTGCGTAAATTCTTCAAAAATTAATTGCTGGTTCTTTTCTGCAATTCCAATACCGGAATCTTCGATTAGTATAATTATTGTATTGGTTTCTGAATGAACGTTAGCCTCTATTTTTATAAATCCCTCTTCGGTAAATTTGAAAGCATTCCCAATGATATTAGATAATATTTGTCTTAAGCGAAACGGATCTCCAATTATTTTTTGGTGTAGTTTAGGGTCAATTTCAATGATGAGTTGTATCGGTTTTTGAATGTAAACGGATTGAATACTGTTGCTTACTTCGGTGATGATATCAGGTAAAGAGAATGCAATTTTTTCAATAGAGATTTTTCCGGCTTCGATTTGCGTGAAATCCAATAAGTCCTGAACCAGTTTTGAAATATAATCCGAGGAACCCTTGATGCTCTTGGTAAAGTGCAATTGCTTGGTGTTTAAATCTGAATTACCAAGCAGTTCAGTATACCCAATAATAGTGCTTAAAGGCGTTTTTAAATCATGGCTTACCGTTGAAATAAGTTGCTCTCTGCTGGTAAGCAATTTTTTAGCCTTAAGATTAGCAGCCTCCAATTGTTTCTTGTAAGATTGTGTCTTAGAAAAATCATTCAATATTAAAATCAGAAAAAACAATGTCAGCAGTAATCCAATTATCGCTGCGGTAGTAACAATTTGATTGGTTTTTTTTAAAGATTTCTCTCTTCCTAAATAGCTTTTGGTGGTGTTAAGAATAATCTCTCGTTCTATAATCCCAAGAACTTTTCTCAATTGGTCCGAGATTAAAAGTTCATTTTGGAGCAATTTGTTTTCTTCAAGACTCAATAGTTTTTTCTTATTTGCAGTCTCTTTTTGTACTTCATTCACCAACATTTTTGAAACGGATAAAATAGAATCAGAGGCCTTTTTACTTAACGTGTTGGTACTGTCATCAGGAATGTTTTGATTGAGATAGGCAACATATTTCTTGAGTACATTGCGCTCATAATCTCCCATCATTGCAGGGTTTTTTACAAAATCTTCTAATTGAAGTTTCCGCATCGAAGACTCCATTTTTGTCAAATCGGAGATGGCATTACTGACTGCGATTTCATCTTCGGTTTTGTTTTTTATAGCTTTTAATTGCTGAATGTTCTGGATTTTTTTGGACAATAAAACCTGTACACTGTCCAGTAATGTGATTTGATATGGAGTAGAAACCGCAGCTTTCAAGGAATCAATGTCAACTTTCAGTGCTTTCGTCTTTGCAACATAATTTTTGAAATCTTTTTCAGATTCAGACTGAATAGCGATTCTGGCCAGACTTTCTGTTTTGTATAAATCTGATAAGACATTGCTGACCTTCAAAATAGACCCGTTTTTCTCCGTAAAACTTCTTTCAGTTGAAGAAAAACTCTTGTTTTCAGAATATAGAAACCAGCCAACGCTTCCAAAAAGCAGTACTAAAACTACGTAGCTTACGAAAACTTTTATCGGAATGTAGCTTTTTTTATTGTCCATTTTTCAAAGATAAAAATTAGAAAAGGCTTTAAAGTTAAGATATTCAAAATATTTTGAAGGGAACAAAAAAACCTCACCGGTGAGTGAGGTTTAATTTCTTTTATAAGTTTGAATCTACAAGGTTTCTTTCAGCCATTTGAAAAATTCACCTTGCCAAACCTGGGCATTTTGTGGTTTCAGCACCCAGTGGTTTTCTTCTGGAAAATACAAGAATCTACTTTTTATGCCACGCAATTGTGCTGCTTGAAAAGCTTCTTGACCTTGTCCAATTGGTACACGAAAATCTTTTCCGCCCTGAATAATTAAAATAGGTTTGTTCCATTTTTCCACTAAAGTCATTGGATTAAAAGTCGTGTAGGCTTTTTGAGCTACAACATTGTCTTTCTCCCAATATGCACCACCAAAATCCCAGTTGCTAAAGAAAACTTCCTCAGTAGTTCCAAACATGCTTTGGGTATTGAAAACGCCATCGTGGGCAATAAATGTTTTGAATCGGTTGTTGTGTATTCCCGCTAAATAGAAAACGGAATATCCTCCGTAACTAGCGCCAACGCATCCTAAACGAGTCGCATCAACATATTTTTCCTTTGCTACGTCATCAATCGCTGATAGGTAATCGTCAATCACTTGTCCACCCCAGTCTTTGCTGATTTGCTCATTCCATTCTACACCGTGACCCGGCATTCCGCGACGGTTTGGAGCCACGACAATATAGCCGTTGGCAGCCATCAACTGCAAATTCCATCGGTAGGAATAAAACTGTGTCAACGCAGATTGTGGTCCACCTTGACAGTATAAAAGCGTTGGATATTTTTTTGTGGCGTCAAAATTAGGTGGGAGAACGACCCATACCAACATTTTTTTGCCATCCGTAGTCGTTACATATCTTCTTTCTGTTTTGCTAAGCGCCAATGAATTATAGGTTGTCGAATTGACATTGGAAAGTTGTTTCCAAGTATTTTTGTTTAAATTATATGAAAAAATTTCCGCCGCATGATTCATGTCGGTTTTCGTTACGATGATGTTATCGCCAGAGAAACCAACTAAATCATTGACATCAAAATCGCCAGTTGTGATTTGGCGAACAGTGATTGCTATTTTGGTCAGACCTGGAAAATTAACTTCAAACAATTGTTTGGTTCCGTCTATCGGCGCCACAAAATAGATTTTTTTCCCGTCAGGACTCCAAATGAAATGATCAACTGTTCCGTCCCAATTCGCCGTTAAGTTCATTTTCATGCCTTTGAAACTCACTATCAGGTCGTTTTTATCGGCTTCATAACCGTCGCGTTTCATTTGCAACCAAGTCAAATTTCCTGTTGGAGAAAATTGTGGCGCGGTATCATATCCTAGGTTTTCCTCGGTTCTATTGCTGGTTTTTCCTGTTTCTAGATTGTATTCGAAAATATTGGTGTTGGTGGATACAGCATAATCGGTTCCTGCTTTTTTCTTGCTGACGTATAAGATGCTTTTGCTGTCTGGCGACCAAATATAATCTTCGTCTCCACCAAAAGGTTTTTGTGGACTGTCAAAATTTTCGCCTTTCATAATGTCAATTCCCACTGCGCCTTCTTTGTTTTCTTTGTAAAAAACATGATTGTATTTGCCTTCGTTCCAAGTATCCCAATGGCGGTAATTCAATCCGTCGTAGATTTGAACGTCTGATTTTTCCAGTTCCGGATAAAAATCTTTTCCGTGAACTTTTTCGATTTTTACTTCTTCATTATAGACGATATATTTCCCGTTCGGAGAAGTATTTTTGTCTTTTAATAAGTCTTTGGTATCTTTTACTTCGGTTGGATTTCCTCCATTTACGGACAAAGTATAGAATTTTGAGTCCGATTTGTTTTCTTGAACCGAAGGAGTCGTTACTTTATAAACTACATTTTTTCCATCTTTGGAAATACCTAAAGGAGTGACTCTTCCTAGTTTCCAGAGCAGTTCCGGAGTCATTACATTTTGCGCCATAGCAGTTAAACTCATCATTAATAAGGGTATAAACAGTATTTTTTTCATTGTATTAATTGATTTTTTCGAATGCTAAAATTAGCCAATTTAAATTGATGTTTTTTCGTTTTTAACACTTGCTTTTTAGCCCCGATAAAAGTGGAAATCCTTTCTGGTCTTGAACTTTTTTCAGGATTCTGAAACAAGTTCAAGACTAGAAAGATTGAAACGGAGAGCGGGATTAGCTCCTGAAATAAATTGAGAATAAATCCAAAAAATTATTAATTTTATGAAAAATATTTGGACATGGATTTGAGCTATTGGGAATTAAAAAACTGGTTTACTGATGTCGATTACACCATCGTAGGAAGCGGTATTGTGGGCTTGCACGCTGCATTGCGCTTGCGCGAAAGATTCCCGGAAAGTAAAATTCTGGTATTGGAAAAAGGGATATTGCCACAAGGCGCAAGTACTAAAAATGCAGGTTTTGCATGTTTTGGTAGCCTTTCAGAAATAATAGATGATTTAAAGTCACATTCGGAAGAAGAAGTAATTCATCTTATCCAAAAACGTTGGAAAGGATTGCAATTGTTGCGAAAAAGACTCGGTGATGGCACGATAGATTTCAAACCTTATGGCGGATATGAGTTATTTTTAAAAGACGATGAAAGTTGTTACAGTGAATGTGTCGGGAAATTACCATTCATCAATGAAATTTTAAGACCTCTTTTCAAAGCGGATGTTTTTGCCAAAGAAGTAGATCGTTTTGGATTTGGCGGGATACAGGAATATTTAGTTTTCAATCCTTTTGAAGCACAGATTGATACCGGAAATATGATACAGGCGTTATTGAAAGAAGCGGTTTCTAAAAATATTTTAATTCTAAACCAACAAACTGTTACCTCTTATTTCGACAAAGGAAATAGAGTGGAAGTTGCGCTTGGCGATTTCAGTTTTAGTACTAAAAAAATATTGTTTGCGACTAATGGTTTTGCAAACGGATTGACAAATGGAGCTGTTAAACCAGCCAGAGCACAGGTTTTAATCACAGAGCCCATTAAAAATTTAGACATAAAAGGAACTTTTCACCTTGATAGAGGGTATTATTATTTTAGGAATATTGGCGACAGAATACTATTGGGCGGAGGAAGAAACCTGGATTTTGAGACGGAAAACACAACCGAATTTGGACAAACAGAAATCGTCCAAAATAAATTGGAACAATTATTAAAAGAAGTAATTTTGCCGAATCAAGATTTCCATATTGCACACCGTTGGAGCGGGATTATGGGTATTGGCAATAGTAAGAATCCTATCGTTTCACAACTGTCCGATAATGCCTACTGTGGCGTACGATTGGGTGGAATGGGAGTGGCAATAGGAAGTTTAATTGGAACAGAATTAGCAGATTTAGTATAATGGCAACGAAAATAACACCAAGAAAATCAAGACAACCCGTTAAAAAAGAACCGACCTCTTTTATGAGCAAACTAACCCGTTTTTTATTCAAAGCATTGCTATGGTTCTTTGGACTCTCTTTATTTTTTGTGGTATTTTTTAAATTTGTCCCCGTTCCGTTTACGCCTTTAATGGTGATTCGGGCGATTGAAAATAAAGCTGCCGGAAAAGAAGTTTTTTTCAGCCACGACTGGGAACCAATTGAAAATATCTCGATGAATCTTCAAAAAGCCGTAATCGCCAGTGAAGATGGAACGTTCCTGAAACACAATGGTTTTGATTTTGTCGCCATGCAAAAAGCTTATAAAAGCAATGAAAGAGGTCGAAGAATTAAAGGTGGAAGTACCATATCACAACAAACAGCCAAAAATGTTTTTCTTTGGCAAGGCCGAAGTTATTTAAGAAAAGGACTTGAAGCTTATTTTACGGTTCTGATTGAAATTATTTGGGGTAAAGAACGCATCATGGAAGTGTACTTGAATAGTATCGAAATGGGAAATGGTGTTTATGGAGCACAAGCGGCTGCAGAACATTGGTACCGAAAAGATGCATCGAGTCTTACACCGATGCAGGCAGCTGGAATTGCTGCGATATTACCCAATCCTAGAAAATATTCGGCAACCAGTTCTTCCTCGTATATCAACAGACGAAAAGCTAAAATCGTGCGCGTGATGCGAACTGTTGGAAAAATAGATTATTCGAAATAGTTGTCTTTGATTATAAAAATAAAAAAAACCGTAAACTCTTACTTAAAAGATTTTACGGTTTTGTTTTGTGGAGAATACCGGATTCGAACCGGTCACCCCTTGCCTGCCAGGCAAGTACTCTAGCCAAATGAGCTAATCCCCCAAACGTGTTCGCAAATATAACATATAAATTTTCCAAAAAGCAAATTTCAAATTACAAATCTATTCTATTTGAAAAAAAGCCAAATCCTACTTTACTTTTTTTAACTTTACATCAAAATCCCCGCTATGGTATCAGAAAACCCAACAGGTTCGCTCTTCACAACAATCGAAAATAAAATCGCAACCCTTTCATTTGGTCATCCTTCGAGCAATTCTTTTCCAAGAGAATTGTTAGATCGTTTAACGAATGAGTTCGCTGTTTTGAGTTCAAATCCAGCTGTTTCGGTGATTGTTATTCAAAGTGAAGGCTCGGGAGCTTTTTGTGCAGGCGCTTCTTTTGATGAACTTTTGGCCGTTTCGGATGAAGCCGCAGGAGCCCATTTTTTCTCTGGATTTGCACATTTAATCAATGCCATGCGTTCGTGTTCTAAGCTTATTGTGGGCCGAGTTCACGGAAAAGCAGTAGGCGGCGGTGTAGGAATTGCATCCGCTTGTGATTATGTCTTAGCTACAAAAAACGCATCAATAAAACTATCGGAATTGGCCATCGGAATTGGTCCCTTTGTAATAGAACCTGTAGTTTCCAATAAAATCGGAAAGACGGCAATGGCCGAAATGACGCTGGCAGCTCAAGAATGGAAAACCGCTGATTGGGCCGCAGCCAAAGGATTGTACGCCAATACTTTTGAAACCGTCGAAGAACTGGATGCCGCAATAGCTGATTTCAGCGCTAAATTATCCAGTTATAATCCCGAAGCTTTACTGGAAATGAAAAAAGTGTTGTGGGAAGGAACGCAACATTGGGACACATTATTGTTGGAACGTGCCGCTATTTCGGGTAAATTGGTGTTGTCTGATTTTACCAGAAAAGCGTTGTCCCAATTCAAAAAGTAATTTTTTCAGGATTAATTCTGAATTTTTTTCAGGAGCTATTTCCTGCTGTTCACTATATCTTTTTATAAGGTGAAGAAAAATCACCTTATAAAAAGGATGCCGTTTCCATCAGGGCTAGAACATTTGGGAACTATCAAATTCAGATTATAAGCAAAATAATTCCATACTATCTCCCTCTCTCTTGGGGAGGGGAAAGATTTACATCACATTTCTCATATCAATTTGCTAAATTTGCATCAAAATTAAACTCCGATGAGCAATATCAGAATTACAAAACAATTTAGTTTCGAAACCGGACACGCCTTATACGGGTATGACGGGAAATGTAAAAATGTTCACGGACATAGTTATAAATTGTCAGTAACAGTAATTGGAACTCCAATTACGGATCGTTCCAATGTAAAATTTGGAATGGTGATTGACTTCACGGATTTAAAGAAAATTGTAAAAGAAGAAATTGTAGATCAATTTGACCATGCGACAGTTTTCAACGGAACAACGCCGCATATCGAATTGGCAAATGAATTAATGACCCGCGGACACCACGTTATTTTGGTAGATTACCAGCCAACTAGTGAAAATATGGTAGTCGATTTTTCTCAAAGAATCATCAATAGATTACCGCAAGGAATCACGCTTTTTTCCTTAAAATTACAGGAAACCGAATCTTCTTTTGCAGAATGGTTTGCCAGTGATAATATGAAATCCATACTGTAAATTCATGCAATTACCCCATAACAAAAAAATATATTTCGCCTCCGATCAACATTTTGGCGCACCAACACCTGAATTGAGTTTTCCTAGAGAACAAAAATTCGTGGCTTGGCTCGACGAGGTAAAAGGCGATGCAGAAGCTATTTTTCTGTTGGGCGATTTATTTGATTTTTGGTTCGAATACAAAACCGTAGTCCCAAAAGGATTTATTCGTGTTTTAGGCAAACTCGCAGAAATCCGAGACAGCGGAATCCCTATTTATTTCTTTGTGGGAAACCATGATTTATGGATGGCCGATTATTTCCAGAAAGAACTGAATATTCCTGTGTTTCATGACAATCAAGAATACACTTTTGGAGATAAAACATTCCTTATTGGCCACGGAGACGGAAAAGGTCCGGGTGATTTAGGATACAAACGCATGAAAAAGGTGTTTACAAATCCGTTTTTCAAATGGCTTTTTAGATGGCTTCATCCGGATATTGGCGTCAAACTGGCGCAATATCTTTCCGTAAAGAACAAACTTATTTCTGGTGATGAAGATGTAACCTTTCTTGGCGAAGACAACGAATGGCTGATTCTCTATTCCAAAAGGAAACTGGAAACCAAACACTACAATTACCTTATTTTTGGCCACCGCCATTTGCCTATGAAAGTAACCGTAGGAGAAAATGCAGAGTATGTGAATCTGGGTGACTGGATTACGTATTTTACCTATGGCGTTTTTGATGGCGAGAATTTTGAGATTAAAAAGTATTAAAATCATTATAAAAATTAAATTGTGAAAGCTGAAAATAAGGTGTCTAAATTCTTTTTTTTACTTGGGTCAATATTGCTACTAATGGGGATGTTATCTGTAGACTTAGATGATTTTTCATTTGAAATCAATAAAGGACCATATAGAAATATCATCCTTGGAGCTTTATTTTTAATGATTGGCTTGTACAAAGTTTACAAAGAGAAAAATACCAATCAGATTAAAGAGTAGTTAGTTGAAGAAACTCCACACAATTATGGATTCAAATTTGTTATGCTGTAAGCTTCTTTCAACGGAGGTGAGAGTGTTTCGTTCGTGTATACAAAAAATGCTTAGATAGTTAGTGAAATAAACTAATTCATTCCCTCGCCATATAAATAATCATCCAAATTTATTTTAAACAAAGTGCCTTCCACCAAGTCTTTTACGGCATCTAATTCTTCCATAGAAACGGCTAAGTCAATTTGGGAACAAGGCGTTTTTAGTAAAAATTTGTGGCATTTGTTTTTCAGTTCACAATCGTCGCAACATTTATTTTGGATATAGCTGTCCTCAATACAGCGCTTAAATAGTTGCAGTTCTTGTTTGGTAAAATAAAAACCCATTTCTCTAAAAACAAGTTGGACTTTGTCCAATACTAAATCATTATTCTTTCTCCAGTAAAAAGCGGTGCCTAAATTGTTATGATATATTTGTTTTATTTCTTGCATCTGTCATCAGTTTGAAACAAATATAAGTATTATTTATATTTGTTCTAAATAATAAAACATAAAAAAGGCATAAAAAAGTCGGTAAGTAATCTTGAGATTATTTTACCGACTTGCTATAGGAAGTGTTTTTTTCTAAAAAAACTATTTATTACTCGCTCTTTTCGTGTTCTTCAATATCTTTTTGTAAGTCCAGTTTTCTAAAAGTAGGCGATACGGCTCCGGTAAGAAACACGGTAATCAGTGTCATGCTTCCGCCAAAGACCACTGCGCTAACAGTTCCCATCAGCTTCGCAGTTAATCCGCTTTCAAAAGCACCCAATTCATTAGATGAACCTACAAATATTGAATTCACGGCAGCTACTCGGCCTCGCATGTGATCTGGAGTCTTCAATTGCAAAATAGTTTGGCGTATCACCACCGAAATCCCATCGAAAACACCGCTAAAAAATAAAGCTGCAACGGACAACCAAAAAATAGAAGAAAGTCCAAAAACGATAATACAAATCCCAAACGCAAAAATAGCCGACAACAATTTCATACCCGCATTTTTAGTAAAAGGAATATATGCTGAGATTATTAACATCAAGAAAGCGCCAACAGCCGGAGCGGCTCTCAAAACACCAAATCCCTGCGGTCCCACTTTCAAAATATCTTGTGCAAAAATTGGCAACAACGCAACGGCTCCGCCAAAAAGAACGGCAATCATGTCCAGTGATAAAGCACCGAAAATAGTCTTATTATTGAACACAAATTTCACACCTTCTTTCAAACTTTCCATAATGGGTTCGCCAATTTTTGGATTCAAAATAGGCTTCGTTGCAATTTGGGTTAAAGCGATTAACGCTAAAAGCGAACATCCCAAAACGATGGACATTGACCAGTGAACGCCAATCCAATTGATTGAAAAACCAGCTACTGCTGGACCTAAAACCGAACTTATTTGCCAAACGGAACTGCTCCAGGTGGCAGCATTTGGATATATTTTTTTTGGGACAATCAATGCCAAAAGAGAAAATATCGTCGGACCAAGAAAAGCACGAACCAATCCTCCCAAAAACACGAAAAAGTAAATGGAATATAAAATAGTTTGAGTAGAAAAATCTTTTATAAACGGTGGCCACGTAAATAAAAACAAGCCCAAACTGATGATTGAAAACCCTAAAATACATTTGAAAAGCAATCCTTTTTTCTCTTTTTGATCCACAATGTGTCCGGCAAACAAAGCCATCGAAATCGCCGGAATAACTTCCATTAATCCGATGATTCCTAATGATAACGGATTTTTGGTCAAACTGTATACTTCCCATTCAATGACGATGAATTGCATCGACCATCCAAAAACCATAGCAAAACGCAGCAATAAAAAAATATTGAATTCTTTATAACGCAGAGCAGCGTATGGGTCATTTTTTTTCATAATAATAGAATCATTCTTTAATATCTCGCAATCGCAATTGCAAACTGAATTTACCTTTCCATTCGTTTTCATCGATGCAATACACCGCTTGAAAAGGTTTTTGATGCGTAGTCAGTTCGATTTTGTTTCCCAAATTAAACCCAATAGCAGCTAGACCTTCGGTCCCGAGGCTTCGTGATTGTTTGACAAAAAGTTTTAGATGTTCGTCTTCTTGCCCCATAGGTTTACCATAACCAGTGTCTTTGATGTTTTTAGTCAGGAAAATTGGAGTCATATTTTGTGGTCCGTACGGTTCAAATTGTTTCAGGATTCGGATTAATTTTGGAGTAATATCTGCAAAATCAATCTCGGCATCTACCGCAATTTCTGGTGTCAACATATCGGGATGAATGGTTCTTTCGACTTCTTTTTCGAAAGCATCTTTGAAGATTTGGTAGTTCTCTTCCTTTAATGTCATTCCTGCAGCATACATGTGACCGCCAAATTGTTCCAAATGTTCGGTACACGCTTCGAGTGCATTATAGACATCAAACCCTTTTACGGAACGTGCTGAAGCGGCATATTTATCGCCACTTTTTGTAAAAACAAGTGTCGGACGATAATAGGTTTCAATCAATCGGGAAGCGACAATTCCTATCACGCCTTTGTGCCAATCTTCTTGAAAAACTACAGAGGTAAAACGTTCTTTTTCGTTGTTTTCCTCAATTTGTTTTAATGCTTCTTTGGTGATTAATTTGTCTAAATCTTTTCGCTCCGAATTATACGCCTCGATTTCAGAAGCAAATTGTTGGGCTTGCTCAAAATCAAATTCGGTTAATAATTCCACCGCATGATTTCCGTGTTTAATGCGTCCGGCGGCATTTATTCTGGGTGCGATGATGAAAACAACATCGGTAATATCTAAGGTTTGTTTTTTTATTTGGTGAATGATGGCTTTGATTCCCGGTCTTGGGTCAGAATTAATGACCTGCAATCCAAAATAAGCCAGCACCCGATTTTCTCCGGTCATTGGGACGATATCAGCAGCAATCGCAGCTGAAACCAAATCCAAATAGGGAATCAAATCATCGATTGTTTCATTTCGGTTTTGGCCCAAAGCCTGAATCAATTTGAAACCTATTCCGCAACCGCACAATTCATCGTAGGGATAGGAACAATCGTCTCTTTTTGGATCGAGAATGGCAATAGCTTCGGGTAAGAATTCTCCTGGCCTATGGTGGTCACAAATGATAAAATCGATATTTTTTGCTTTGGCGTACCTCACATGATCGATAGATTTTATACCACAATCCAAAGCAATTATAAGCGAAAATCCATTGTCATCAGCAAAGTCAATTCCTTTAAATGAAATTCCATAGCCTTCGTCATAACGATCCGGAATGTAGGTCGCCACGTTCGGATAATAGGTTTTTAGATAGGAAGAAACGAGTGAAACTGCCGTGGTCCCATCGACATCATAATCACCAAAAACAAGAATATTTTCCTCGTTTTCAATTGCTTTTTCGATGCGAGCGACTGCTTTTTCCATATCTTTCATCAAATATGGATCGTGCAAATCAGCTAAACTCGGGCGAAAAAACCGTCTGGCATCTTCAAATGTTTCAATACCGCGTTGCACTAATAAAGTGGCCACAAAATCTTCTACATTCAACGCTTTCGCCAAATGTTGTACAGTCTCCTCGGAAGGTTTTGGTTTTAAGGTCCAACGCATAGTGATTTGGTATTATAGAATTTAGGAATTCGAAAAGGGAACCACCGCTAATTCGCTAATTATGTCTGTCGATTAATAATAGGAATTAGCATTTTAACAATTTTTATTTTTTCAACACTAAAGCACTTCCGTAAAAGGCAATTCCATCCCAACCGGTTTTCATGAAATTGCGGATGTTTTGATGATCAGTTCCGTTTGGATTTTGTAAAACATCTTCGTAATAATAGGCTCCAAAACAGGCTAATGTTTCTGCTTCTGATAAGTTTTGAATTTCGGCGAACGAAAATAATTTGCAAGATCCTGAATTTTCTCCTGCTGCATTGTGTTGCAAACCATTCTCGAATGCTGTAGGTGTAAAGTCGTAGTTTTCTTCGATAGTTGCAATGGTTTCTGGAAATACTATTGCTTCTGGCGTTTGTTTTAATTTTTTTAAAAAAGCAGCTATAGTCATATTAATTTTAATTGTTAGAATTGAGAATCGATTGTTTTTGCGGCAAAAATAGCGCCGTCCATATAACCAGGGTTTTGAGTGGCAGTTTCTGCTCCGGAAGCATATAATTTATCGTTTAGTAATGGTGTTTTGAAAAAGGAATGTCCGTTGTTTTGGTGCGCTAATACGAGTTGTTCATACGGCTGAAATGTAAGCGGTTCTTCCCTCCAAACGTTCTCGTAATAGGCTACATAATCCGAAGCTTCTGGTCCAAAGAAAGCCGTTAGTTGCGCTATTACTTTTTCTTTGCGCTCTTCAAAAGACAGTACTGCGGTTCCGCCGTTTAGGAAACCTTTTAATGCAAAACCGGAATTATCAGCTGTGCTATGATCGTACATTTCCTGAATAATACTGGCTTGGCTGAATAACGTTCCAGAATAATTATTCTGTTTCCAAAAAGGAGTTTTATATTCCACAGCGAATTTTATGGATTCGCCCATCCAAGTGTGTGTTTTCTTGGCTAGTTGTGTGAAATTTTCGGGTAATTTGGGTTCAAAAATCACCGAGTTTACAAACAAATTGGGTGGAATAGTGCTGATTACTTTATCGGCTGAATAAGTGTTTCCGCTTGAATCCATTACTATTAATTGATTATTTTGCTCTTTTATTGCGACTATTTCGGTTTGTGTTTTAATATTTTGCATCCCAATCTCAGAGACTAATCTATCAATTAGTGCTGCCGTTCCGCCCTCAATACGAAAAGAAGGTTCTTCGAAATCTGATATTTCAAATTTTTGCGGCGGCACAAAAGACATCGTTTCAAATAATGAAATGCCTTTTATATGTTGTCTAAAATAAGAGAGTTCTAAAGTGTGGAGTACTTCCAGAAGATGGCTGTGTTGGTTTCCAAACCAAGTCGCACCCATTTCCATTGTGACTGCTGTTGTCCCGGTTATGGTTTTTATGCGACCTCCAATTCTGGTATTAGCTTCTAATATCAGAACTTCTATTCCCTTTTTTTGAAGTAAAAAAGCAGTGTAGAGTCCACAAAGTCCCGCACCGATTACAATAACTTTTTCCTTTTTCATGATTATTCTTCAGCTGAGAATTTAGATTTTTTAGGCTCTTTTGTTATTGGTTTTCCACCTACAACCACAACGATTTCGCCCCTGGGAGCTATTTTTTCAAAATGAGTCAAAACTTCCCGTACCGTTCCTCTAACATTTTCTTCATGTAGTTTTGATAATTCTCTGCACACACAAATCGGTCTGTCTTCACCAAAATAAGTAATGAATTCCGCTAAAGTTTTTAGTAATTTATGCGGTGAAACATATAAAATCATCGTTCTGGTTTCTTCGGCTAAAGCCAAATAACGGGTTTGTTTCCCTTTTTTATCAGGCAAAAAGCCTTCGAATACAAATTTATCATTGGGCAAGCCACTGTTCACTAATGCAGGTACAAATGCGGTTGCTCCAGGCAAACATTCTACTTCAACTCCATTTTCAACACAAGCGCGAGTTAATAAAAAACCGGGATCTGAAATTGCGGGAGTTCCTGCATCCGAGATTAATGCGATATTTTCTCCAGCTTTCAATCTCGAAATTAAATTCTCAACGGTTTTGTGTTCGTTATGCATGTGATGGCTGTACATGTGGGTGCCAATTTCGAAATGCTTTAACAATTTTCCGCTCGTACGCGTATCTTCAGCGAGAATCAAATCGACTTCTTTAAGAATCCGAATGGCTCGAAAAGTCATGTCTTCAAGATTGCCAATAGGCGTAGGAACGATGTATAATTTTGACATAGATAAAGTAATTAAATACAAATTTTACAGAAATCTGTATTTGTTCAAATGTATATTCAGAAAAAGTTACAGGATAATTACAAGAATTTTTTCTCTATAATATCCATGAAACGTTCCTCATAATCTTGTTTTCCTTCCCAATTGTTGTAATCTGGTTTTACCATTTCCTGAACGAAATCTCGGGTTTCGTAGAAAGTGTCAAACGTGATAAGTTGGCTTAAAACACGGTTGTAATCCTCGCTGCTGTTGCCGAAAAGATGTTTTATAAAGGCCAAACGATCATTCAAATCGATGTTGATCCCTTTGGCTAACTTATCGTTCAAAGAAACTATTTTTGGTTCCGTTTTTTCAGTAGATTCTGCTGGAATATTTTCTAATTTTGGCTCTTCAGCAGGCAACACTTCTTTTGGAGTTTCAATAACTATTGCAGTTGGAATATTATCGACTTGCTGTTTTTTTACAAAAAGCGTATCATGGTAATTGCCACCTAATAAATCCTCAAAAGAGATTTGTACGGCTTCAGCTTTCTTTGGTATTTCCAACTCGGTCTGCACTTCTTTTTCCTGTGATAATTCAAAAGCAGGTTCAAAAGGCGCTTCAGGTTCCACTGTTTCTTCTTCAATTTCCATTTCTGTTGTAGCAACTATTTCTCGCTCTACCACAGTTTCTTCGTCTTTCTCACTCGCATCAATTACTTCTTCTATTTGTTCCAAAGGCATTTCATCTGCACCTTCAGCAACAGTTTTCTCAGTGATTGTTTCTTCCTCTTGGATTTCCTCAGTTGCCATTTCTTCTTCTTCGACAGCACTTTCCTCTTCTGTGGTAACAGTTTCTTGTTCCTCTGAAGGAGTTGTTTCTTCGGTTTTTTCCAAAATTGTTTCAACAACTTCTTCTACAGCAGTTTCTTCAATTACAATTGATGCCTCCGGTTGAACCGACTCCCTTGTATCAAAAATAGTTTCTATTTCTTTGCTAATTTCCGTAATACCAATAGTTGGTTTTGCTTCACTGAAATGTTCGTCCACAAATCGTAAGACAGAAAGTTTTTCATATAACTTCTGCGTTTCCAGATATAATTGATTGATATCAGATTTATTTTTTAGCTGTAATATTCTGTGTGCAATGCTGATTAAATCGGCTTCCAATTTTTTTTTCATAACTGTTGAAATTATAGGGTGTTAGGCGGGACTTTTTTGATGCGTTTTTGTATTACCTTTTATATTGTCCCCAGAAAAGGGAATCTTTGTATGGACGATTTTTATTTTTTTAAATAAATGCTCGCGAATCTCCGATTTGATATAAATTTTATACTTTTGAAACGACGTAAAAGTATAAAATTTTTAAGTCGGTTTGTCTATTACAAAGTAATAAAAACTATTCATTTTTTAAGTCAGAAAAATACAAAATGTTTCTCGAAAATACAGTAAATCATAAAGAACAATTTGGTTGGATCGAAGTCATTTGTGGCTCCATGTTTTCGGGTAAAACCGAAGAATTGATCCGTCGTTTGAAAAGAGCGCAGTTTGCCAAGCAAAAAGTCGAAATTTTCAAACCGGCAATCGATACACGCTATGATGATGAAATGGTAGTGTCTCATGACGCCAATGAAATCCGTTCTACGCCTGTTCCTGCTGCTGCAAATATTGCTATTTTGGCGCAAGGTTGTGATGTTGTAGGCATTGACGAAGCACAGTTTTTTGATGACGAAATTGTCAAAATTTGTAATGATTTAGCTAATCAAGGAATCCGGGTAATTGTTGCCGGATTAGATATGGATTTCAAAGGAAATCCTTTTGGTCCAATGCCCGCATTAATGGCAACTGCCGAATATGTGACTAAAGTGCATGCCGTATGTACCCGTACCGGAAATCTCGCTAATTATAGTTTCCGTAAAACGGATAATGATAAACTGGTTATGCTGGGCGAAACCGAAGAATACGAACCGTTGAGTCGTGCAGCGTATTTTCACGCGATGAAAAAAGATCAGGAGAAAAAATAAATCCTCTCCCCAAGCCCTCTCCAAAGGAGAGGGAGCCGGAACTGGATTGAAATATATAACCCTTTCAGAGTTTTAAACTCTGAAAGGGTTAATTTATAAAAAAGGGGGAATTTGTTTCAAAACAAATTCCCCCTTTTTAATATTTCTAAATCAACAATCTTACATCTTCTTTCTCATTCTCGCTACCGGGATATCGAGTTGTTCTCTGTATTTTGCTATTGTTCTTCTTGCGATTGGATAACCTTTTTCTTTAAGGATTTCAGCCAGTTGATCGTCCGGAAGTGGTTTCTTTTTATCTTCTTCCTCAATGGTGTTCTGAAGAATTTTCTTGATTTCCAGTGTAGAAACATCTTCGCCTTGGTCATTTTTCATCGACTCCGAGAAGAATTCTTTTATCAGTTTCGTCCCATAAGGCGTTTCCACATATTTGCTGTTCGCCACACGTGAAATTGTAGAAATATCAAGACCTACCATATCAGCAATATCTTTCAGAATCATCGGTTTCAACTTGGTTTCATCACCGTCCAGAAAATATTCTTCTTGATAATGCATAATCGCATTCATGGTTACAAAAAGCGTTTCCTGACGTTGGCGAATAGCGTCAATAAACCATTTAGCCGAATCCAGTTTTTGTTTGATAAACTGCACTGCATCTTTTTGCTGCGTTGATTTATCACGGGAATCCTTATACGTTTGCATCATTTCCTGATAATCTTTAGAAACGTGCAGGGAAGGAGCATTTCGTCCGTTTAAGGTCAATTCCAGTTCACCGTCCACAATTCTGATGGCGAAATCAGGAACCACATTTTCAGTTACTTTGTTGTTTCCAGTAAATGATCCGCCTGGCTTTGGATTCAGTTTTTCTATTTCGTGAATCGCTTTTTTCAGTTGCTCATTCGAAACATTATATTTTTGTAACAGTTTATCGTAATGTTTTTTGGTAAAAGCATCAAACTGATTTTCGATAATATCAGTGGCTAATTCCACGTATTCCGTTGGAGTTTTGTGTTTCAATTGCAACAATAAACATTCCTGTAAATCACGTGCTCCTACACCGGATGGTTCGAGTTCATGAATCACCTGCAACATTTTCTCCACCATCTTTTCATCGGTGTAAATACCTTGGGTAAAAGCCATATCGTCTACCATATCAGGAACGCTTCTGCGGATATAACCCATGTCATCAATGCTTCCTACTAAAAATTCAGCAATTTCACGCTCCTCATCATTCAGGATAAAAGTATTCAACTGATTGATTAAATCCTGATGGAAGCTCACCGGTGCTGCAAAAGGTGTTTCGCGATCATCGTCATCATCGCTATAATTGTTAGCCTGTGTTTTATAATCCGGAGTTTCGTCGTTGCTTAAATATTCGTCAATGTTGATGTCTTCGGCGTCAATACGCTCCGATTCGGCATCATCATAATCGTCATAATCTTCGTTTTCGAACTCGTCCTTTTCATACTCATCTTCTTCTTTTCCGGCTTCCAAAGCTGGATTTTCGTTCATTTCTTCCAATAAACGTTGTTCGAAAGCTTGCGTAGGCAATTGAATTAACTTCATCAGCTGAATTTGCTGTGGAGATAATTTCTGTGATAATTTTAAATTTAAGAATTGCTTTAGCATTTTTATTGTTTAAAAGTTTAAGGTTTAAAGTTTAAAGTTGCTGAACTTTCAACAACCTTAAACTTTAAACTTGAAACAAATTTTTAGAATTCCGCATTCATTGGCGTTCTTGGGAAAGGAATTACGTCACGAATGTTTGTCATTCCTGTTACAAATAACACCAATCTTTCGAACCCAAGTCCAAAACCAGAGTGAACCGCTGAACCAAATCTTCGGGTATCAAGATACCACCATAATTCTTCTTCATCAATTCCTAAGGCTTTCATTTTTTCAACCAAAACATCAAAACGTTCTTCTCTTTGAGAACCTCCCACAATTTCTCCAATTCCAGGGAAAAGGATATCCATCGCGCGAACCGTTTTTCCGTCTTCGTTCAAACGCATGTAAAATGCTTTGATATTTGCTGGATAATCAAACAAGATTACCGGACATTTAAAGTGTTTTTCTACCAAGTAACGTTCGTGTTCTGATTGTAAATCAGCGCCCCATTCGTTAATGATATAGTTGAATTTTTTCTTTTTATTTGGCGTACATTCTCTTAAAATATCAATTGCTTCCGTGTATGAAACTCGTTTGAAATTGTTTTCTAAAACAAAGTTTAATTTTTCTAAAAGTGGCATTTCACTTCTTTCCGCAACTGGTTTTGATTTCTCTTCATCCAATAATCGTGTTTCCAAGAATTTCAAATCCTCAGGACATTTGTCCATCGTGTATTTGATTACGTATTGAATAAAATCTTCAGCCAAATCCATATTATCATTCAAATCATTGAACGCCACTTCTGGCTCAATCATCCAAAATTCCGCAAGGTGACGCGAAGTGTTCGAGTTTTCAGCTCTAAATGTTGGTCCAAAAGTATAAATCTGACCCAAAGCCATTGCAAAAGTTTCTCCTTCCAGTTGTCCCGAAACCGTTAGGTTCGTTTCTTTCCCGAAGAAATCTTCTTTATAATTCACCTTTCCGTCTTCGGTTCTTGGCGTTCCGTCAAATGGCAAAGCAGTAACTTTAAACATTTCACCTGCACCTTCAGCATCCGAACCCGTGATGATTGGTGTATTAACATACACAAAACCTTTTTCCTGAAAATAACTATGAACCGCATACGACAATACCGAACGCACTCTCATAATCGCTCCAAACATATTGGTACGAACTCTTAAATGCGCATTTTCACGCAAGAAATCTAAGCTCGGTTTATTTTTTGGTTGTATCGGGAATTTCTCTGCATCTGAATCTCCAAGGATTTCCAGTTTAGCCACCTGAATTTCAAATTTCTGTCCCGCACCTTTACTTTCCACCAAAGTTCCTGTTACAGATATTGCTGCTCCAGTAGTAATTCTCTTCAAGGTTTCGTCTGGCGTGTTCTCAAAATCGACAACACATTGTATATTATCAATGGTCGAACCATCGTTTAAGGCAATAAATTGATTGTTTCTAAAAGTTCTCACCCATCCTTTTGCATTTACTTCATGAAGCGTTTTTGTGCTGTTTAGTAAGTCTTTAACTTTTGTATGTCTCATTTTATGTATATAATTGATATTAAAAATTGTCTCGTGACTGAACTGCAAATATAAATGATTTGTTTGAAAAGTCATTGTAAGAAATAGGGTAATCAGGAGCTATTTCCCGCTATTCACTATATCTTTTACTTTTTAAAGAAAAAAGTAAAAGGATGCCGCTGCTATCGGGGCTAGGTTGTGGTGGAATTTTTTCTTTTCAAGCAAAATTAGAAGCTGTCCCAATAAAAAACAATTCGATGAACGAAAGACTGCACGCATAAATATTTTAAAAACTTGACAAACCTAGTAACAGTTTGTATTTTTGCCCTATGAACGACAATTTTGTAACAGAGTATTTTGGTATTGGGATTCAAAACGGTAAAACTCCTGAGAACTTGGGTGTATTATGGCGCACAGCACAAAATCTTGGTGCAAGTTATATTTTTACAATTGGTAATCGCTACGCCAAGCAGGCTTGCGATACACATAATGCTGTAAAGTCAATTCCTTACTTTCATTATGAAACTTTTGAAGATTTCTATAAAAATTTACCCAAAGGCGCTCGCCTCGTAGGTGTCGAATTAGATGAAAACGCAACTGATTTAGAAACTTTCGAACATCCAAGACGTTGTGTGTATCTATTGGGTGCTGAGGATAACGGGCTATCAAAAGCAGCCATTGCCAAATGTCATTACCTCGTAAAATTCAAATCCGAAAAAAGTTTGAATGTTTCTGTTGCAGGAAGCATTGTTCTGTATGATCGTGGTCTTAACAAACTCAGATCTTAAAAATAACTGTTTTTATTTTCTATTTTAAACCTAATACTATCAGGGTTCAAAACCTGACAGGATTGGAAAGATTATATTATAATAGCGACTAATTATCTGATTTTTTCTTTTCTAAATCATCAATTTCGGCATCGCTTGGTTCGATGATATCTATTTTCGGTTCTATAAAATCTTGTTCGTTAGCCAATGTTTTATTCAAGGTCAGTACCAAAGCCGGCAACAACATTAAATTCGACAGCATTCCAAACAATAATGTCAGTGAAATCAATCCGCCAAGTGCAATTGTACCTCCAAAACTGGACAACATAAATACCGAAAATCCAAAGAACAATACGATAGAAGTATAGAACATGCTCAAGCCGGCGTCCGTAAATGTGGCGTAAACAGATTTGCGGATTTTCCAGTTGTTTTTCTTTAATTCTTCACGGTATTGAGACAAGAATCTCACAGTGTCATCCACCGAAAGTCCAAACGCAATTCCAAAAACCAATATCGTCGATGGTTTCAACGGAATGTCCAGAAATCCCATGATTCCTGCGGTTAACATTAACGGAAGTAAATTTGGAATGATTGAAACCAAAACCATTTTGAACGAACGGAACATAAAACCAATCAAAAGCGCAGTCAGGAAAAAGGCAAATGCCAGTGACGAAAGTAAGTTGTCCAGCAAGTAACCAGTTCCTTTCTGAAAAACCAAAGCTTTTCCGGTGATAGTGACTTTATATTGATCTGGCGGGAAAATTTTATCAGCTTTCTTGCGAATTTCGGCTTCAATTTTGGCAATATTATCGCCGTTTTCATCGCGCATGAAAGTCGTGATTCGGGCAAATTGTCCCGTGGAATCCACATAACTTTTCATCAGATTGTCTTTCGAGTTTTTCGTAGCATTTTTAGCATACGACAAAATAAACGACTGTTCTTGTGAACTTGGTAAATCGTAATAATCGGGGTTTCCGTTGTAATACGCCTGTTTGGAATATTTTACCAGATTCACAATCGAAATAGGTTTAGATAATTCCGGGATTTCGTCAATGGTTTCCTCTAGCTCTTCCATCCGCCTTAGCGTAGATAATTTCATGACTCCTTTTTTGCGCTTGGTGTCAATCATAATTTCGAGTGGCATCACGCCATCAAATTCTTTTTCGAAGAAAACAATGTCTTCAAAAAAGGCTTCTTTTTTCGGCATGTCTTCAATCAAACTGCCGGAAATGCGCATTTCGTAGATTCCCACAATGCTAATGACAAGTAAAATAATGGAAACGACATAGATTGAAAAGCGATTGTATTTCACGTTTCTCAGGATCCAATCCATGAAAACCTTCACGTAATTACGGTCTAAATGCTCAATGTGACGTTCTTTTGGTGCCGGAATGTAACTGTGAAAAATAGGGATGACAATGATACACAAAAAGAAAAGTGCCATGATATTGATAGAAGTCACGACCCCAAATTCCAATAACAATTGGTTGTTTGAAGCCACAAACGTAGCAAAACCTATCGCTGTGGTAAGATTCGTCATCAAAGTTGCCATTCCCACTTTGGTGGTGACACGCTGTAAGGCTTTGGCTTTATTGTGGTGAATTTTGTATTCCTGATGGTATTTATTGGTCAGGAAAATACAATTCGGAATCCCGATAACGATGATTAAAGAAGGAACTAAGGCCGTTAAAACTGTTATTTCGTAATTCAATAATCCTAAAAAACCAAAAGACCACATGACGCCAATAATAACAATAATCATTGATATTAATGTAGCTCTAAAACTTCTAAAAAAGAAAAAGAAAAGCAGTGAAGTGACTAATAATGAGGCTCCAATAAAGATGCTAATTTCATCAGTAATGGTTTTTGCATTCAGCGTTCGGATGTAAGGCATTCCTGAAACTCGCAGGTCGATTCCAGTTTCTTTTTCGAATGTTTCGACTGCGGGAACCAATTTATCAAGGACAAAATCTTTTCTGGCTGCCGTGTTTACAATTTTCTTATCCATGTAAACAGCAGAGCGAATGCTTCCAGATCTTTTGTTGAAAAGCAATCCTTCATAGAAAGGCAAATCATTGAAAAGTTCTTTTTTTATTTTTTGAAGATAAGCCGGGTCAACAGTTTTGCTTTGGTCCACAAAAGGAACCAGTTCAAAGGTTTCCAGCGAATCATTTTTTTGTAATTTCTTTAAGTCATTTAGCGAAACCACTAAATCAACCGCTTTGTCTCCTTTGAGGGTATTCATCATTTTACTCCAGGAAGCATAGGCTTTTGGGGTAAATATGGCGTCGTCTTTTACACCGATGATGACCAGATTTCCTTCTTCACCAAATTTGTTCAAAAAGGCGTTGTACTCAATATTTACAATATTATCATCCGGCAATAAATTGGCTTCAGTAAAAGTGAAGTGGATATTTTTCCATTGCAGTGCTAAAAGCGCAGTTATCACAACAATAATGGATAACATTAAAATTCTATTTCTAAGGACAATTCGGGCTATTAATTCCCAAAATCCTAAACTGAACCACTTGATCATATTTACTGTTTAACGGCGGTAAAGGTAGTTAAAACCGCTATAAATCATTTGTTTTAATGCAAACTTTTTAGGAGTATATCCCAATATTAACGCAACTTTATTTTATTTGTAATTAAATATTTTTTTGAGATATAATTGATACATTTGAATTCTCATCGTGATGGTTCACAGTTGAGAATACTGACATAAAATAGTATATGAAGAATTATAAAAATACAGTTTTTTATTTGGTGATAACAGGCGGTTTTACTGCTTTGATGTATTGGATTATAACCAAAGGGAAACGTTTAGAAGTGGCAGAAACAATAGTTACTCCTGAGAGCGGAAAGGGTTCTTGGGGCGATTTTCTAACTTCGATGCAACACAATTTTCAAGATCCTTTGGCGATTCTTTTGGCACAAATCATAACCATTATTCTTGTCGCCCGAGTTTTTGGTTGGGTTTTCAAGAAAATAGGACAGCCCTCCGTAATTGGAGAAATTATCGCGGGAATTGTACTCGGGCCCTCATTGTTAGGGATGTATTTTCCTGAATTTTCTGGCGCTTTATTTCCTGTTGAGTCCTTAGGGAATTTAAAATTTTTAAGTCAGATAGGATTAATCCTTTTTATGTTCGTCATCGGAATGGAACTTGATTTGAAAGTGCTGAAAAATAAAGCCAACGAGGCGGTAGTCATCAGTCATGCGAGTATTGTAATTCCGTTTGCTCTTGGAATAGGACTGGCATATTTTGTGTATAATCGATTTGCTCCTGAAGGTGTTAAATTCCTTTCCTTTAGTTTGTTTATGGGAATTGCATTGAGCATCACCGCTTTTCCGGTTTTGGCTAGAATCGTGCAGGAACGAGGGATTCATAAAACCAAATTAGGCGCTATCGTTATTACGTGTGCTGCTGCCGATGATATTACGGCTTGGTGTATTTTGGCGGTGGTAATTGCCATTGTCAAAGCGGGAACTTTCGTTAGTTCGCTATACATTATTATGTTGGCAGTACTTTATGTTATTGCCATGATTTATATTGTAAAGCCATTTTTAAAGCGAATCGGAGATTTATATGGTTCAAAAGATACTATTATCAAACCGGTTGTGGCCATTTTTTTTCTGGTGCTTATTATTTCGTCTTATGCTACTGAGGTGATTGGGATTCATGCCTTATTTGGAGCGTTTATGGCGGGAGCAATTATGCCGGATGTTCCAAAATTCAGAACCATATTCATAGAAAAAGTAGAGGATGTGGCGTTAATTCTTTTGCTGCCTTTGTTCTTTGTATTCACGGGTTTGAAAACAGAAATCGGTCTTCTTAACGATCCGTATTTATGGAAGGTGACTGGTTTTATTATTTTGGTGGCTGTAGTGGGGAAATTTTTAGGAAGTGCCTTGGCAGCCAAATTTGTAGGGCAGAGCTGGCGTGATAGTTTGACCATTGGCGCATTGATGAATACCAGAGGTTTGATGGAATTGATTGTGTTGAACATTGGTTTAGAGCTTAAAGTTTTGACTCCCGAAGTGTTTACCATGATGGTGATTATGGCGCTTGTTACTACTTTTATGACGGGACCGGCTTTGGATTTAATCAATTATATCTTTAAAACGAAAGACGGTGTCGAAATTATAGAACAAACAAACCACAATAAATACCGAATTCTAATTTCATTTGGAAACAATGAAAAAGGAAAATCGTTATTGCGATTGGCAAACAGTTTGATAAAAAAACAAAAAAGTACTTCCAGTATTACCGTGATGCATTTGTCTTTAAGCGATGAGGTGCATACTTTTAATTTGGAAGACAAAGAAAAAAATAGTTTTTACCCCATTGTTGAAGAATCCCAAGTGCTCAAACAAGATATTACCACCATTTTTAAAGCAACGATGGATATTGAAACCGAAATCGCTGATGTAGCTAATCAAGGCGATTATGATTTGCTGTTGATAGGTTTGGGGAAATCAATATTTGAAGGGACTATTCTTGGAAAAGTAATTGGTTTTACAACCAGAATAATCAATCCGGATCGTTTGATTGATAAGTTTACCGGGAAAGAAGGCTTGTTCGAAAACTCTCCTTTTGACGAAAGAACGAGACAGATTATTTCTAAAACCAAAATGCCAATCGGGATTTTGATTGATAAAGATTTGCAGCACGTAAATCATGTTTTTATTCCAATTTTCAGTCCCGAAGATTCGTTTGTGATTGATTATATTCAGAAATTAGTATACAATAATAACGCTAAAATTGTTATTTTGGATGTAAACGGACATCTTACGACTAATTTTGTAATGAACAGCGCTATTGATTCTTTGGAACAAAAATATCCAAACAATATAAGTCTGATAACCGATAAAATAATTAAAGAGGAATTGTTGGCGCAGCAGGATTTAATGCTGATTAGTCTCGAAAGTTGGAAAGCGCTTGTAGATTCAAGAAGTGATTGGTTGAGCGGCGTTCCGTCGGTATTAATTTTAAAACAATAAGATGAACTGGATATTATTGATTATCGGAGGTCTTTTTGAAGTGGGTTTTGCCACTTGTTTAGGCAAAGCCAAAGAAAGCACCGGAACTACAGCAACATTATGGTTGGGCGGATTTTTAATTTGTTTGATAATAAGTATGGTTTTGCTTTACAAAGCCACACAAACATTGCCTATTGGTACTGCTTATGCAGTTTGGACCGGAATTGGAGCAGTGGGAACTGTTCTGGTTGGGATTTTTGTTTTTAAAGAACCGGCTGATTTCTGGAGAATATTTTTCATCACCACGCTAATCAGTTCTATTATTGGACTGAAATTTGTTTCCAGTCATTAGCGAGATTTAATACCTTTTTCAGGGAGACTTTTTTTTGATGAACCGCGCTAAAAGTAGTACCAATGTTTACAAGCCTTTAACTCATAACTATTAATTTAATAACAATATAAAAATTATGATTTTAACCACAACCAACTCAATTGAAGATTATAAAATACTCGAGTACAACGGCATTGTTTCAGCAACTGCAATTAACATGCAAAAAATGGGCTTGACTTTTAGCATGCAAAAATACTACGACGGTATTAGTGAAAGTATCTCAGAAGTCAGAGAAAAGGCATTTGCTAATTTAAAATTAAATGCTGAGAAAATGAACGCCAATGCAGTTGTAGGAATTCAAGTAGATGTTGAACTTAAAAGTGGCGAAGGTTTAATCACAGTAATGATAACAGGAACAGCAGTAAGTATTGTCAAACGGTAGGTTGCTTTTGATGTGAGTTCTTTTTTTTAAAGAATTAGTTTAGAAATAAACAAATCGAGCTAATAAGTCGTGACAACAACCAAAAAAAAACCGCCTTGTTCCATAACAAGACGGTTTTGTAGTATTTACAAATCAGGTTTACACCTTCATAATTTCAGCTTCTTTCACCACTAAAAGTTCATCAATTTTACGAATAAACGTATTAGTTAAGTTTTGAACTTCTTCTTCGGCACTTTTACAAATGTCTTCGGAAGTTCCTTCTTTTTCTAATTTTTTGATATCTGTATTCGCATCTTTTCTTGCATTTCTGATACCTACTTTAGCGTCTTCAGCTTCAACTTTGGCTTGTTTGGCAAGATCGCGTCTTCTTTCCTCAGTCAATGCAGGAACACTGATGATAATTACATCACCGTTGTTCATCGGATTAAAACCAATATTAGCCACCATAATTGCTTTTTCAATTACTTGCAGCATGTTTTTTTCAAAAGGTTGCAATGTAATAGTTCTAGCATCAGGAACACTGATTTTTGATACTTGCGAAAGTGGCGTTGCAGATCCGTAATAATCTACAAATACACTTCCAAGCATGGCTGGAGATGCTTTTCCAGCACGAATATTCAAAAATTCTTTTTCTAAATGCGCAATAGAACCCGTCATGGATTCCTTAGTACTATCTAATATAAATTCAATTTCTTCAGTCATAATTTAGATTTTTAGATTTTTAGACTTCTTAGATTTATTACGTTTTTAGATTTTTTAGATTTTTAGTTTTGCTAATCATCGTGTGTATCTATCTAACAATCTAAGTAATCCAACAGTCTATTATATATTTACTACAGTTCCTATATTTTCTCCTTCGCAGATTTTCAATAAGTTTCCTACTTTATTCATATCGAAAACCACGATTGGTAATTTATTTTCCTGGCTTAATGTAAATGCGGTGGTGTCCATTACATTCAATCCTTTTTTAAGGACATCTTCAAAGGTAATGAAATCGAATTTCACAGCCGATGCATTTTTTTCTGGATCACAATCATAAACACCATCTACACGAGTTCCTTTTAGAATCACATTAGCATTTATTTCAATACCACGTAGAACTGCTGCAGTATCAGTTGTGAAATATGGATTTCCGGTTCCGGCTCCAAAGATTACGATTCTTCCTTTTTCCAGATGACGATCCGCTCTTCTTTTAATGTAAGGTTCTGCTATGGATTCCATTTTCAACGCCGTTTGCAAACGGGTTTTCATACCTTTTTCTTCCAGTGCGCCTTGTAATGCCATTCCGTTGATCACGGTGGCTAGCATTCCCATATAATCTCCTTGAACTCGATCCATTCCTGCGCTTGCGCCAGCAACTCCTCTAAAAATATTTCCACCACCTATTACAATGGCTATTTCTACTCCTTTATCATGAATTTGCTTGATTTCATCAGCATATTCAGCAAGTCTTTTTGGGTCAATTCCGTATTGCAAGTCGCCCATTAAAGCTTCGCCACTTAGTTTCAGAAGAATTCTTTTGTATTTCATGTGTGTGTTGAGTTGATTGTTGCAAATATAGAATATTCTTTTTTTTTAATATAATGTTGCCTAAATTTTATAAACTAAGTTTTTCGTACGATTTTTTAGCGGCTTCATAGCCAATGTTAAAAACTGCATTCATCTTTACTTTGCTCGTTTCAAAAGTACTGAAGAGACACAAATCCTTTGGTTCTATAACCCAATCACAAATATTAAATTTATGCATATTTGAATTTGCCGAAAGAATATCAAAAGCCCTTGTCGTCACTGCCTTGATAGAACGCAAATCTTTGGCTTCAATTTTCTGAATCGGACTTACATAAACCCCTATTACTGTGTCACATTGACCTTGCAGAATATCAGTGGGAAAATGGTTTAATATGCCGCCGTCACTGTATATACTTCCTTCTATTTCATACGGCGACAGAATTCCCGGAAAGGCAGAAGAGGCTAAAATAGCATCAACGATTTTTGTTTTAGGACCAAATACTTTTAATTTTCCCCGAACCATATCGGTTGCTGTAATTTGAATCGGAATTTTCAAATCGCTTAAAATAGCATCGCCAAAAATACTGTGAAAATAAATGCGGAAGGATTCGGAATCAATTAATCCCGCTTTTTTGAAAGTAAGATGTTTCCAATGAAATAGATAAATGGATTTAAAAAATTCTAAAATTTCTTCGGGTGTTTTTCCCCAAGCATACAATGCGCCTACAATTGATCCGGCGCTAGTTCCTGCAATTTGACACGGTTTGATGTCCTGCTGTTCCAGGAATTTTATAACGCCCGCATGTGCTAAGCCTTTAGATCCGCCACCGGAAAGAACCAGTCCTATCGATTTTGTTTTTAAATCCATCTTTATTATTTGTTATAAAATTACTCTTTTTGCGGAATTGAAAGTGATAGATATCATATTTATGCTTCATTTTTGTGGTAACTTTGTGAAAACAAATAATTCATTATGAAAATTCCAGTAGCCAAAGCATTGTTTAATAGTCATTCGTATTCAGAATATAGAAAATTAATTACAGATTTATTACTCGAAAAAAAATCGACTGGTAACGAACAATCCGAAGATTTAACACATTATAGCGAATTGAATGAAACCAGAATGAATCGTCTGGATAAAACAATCAAAATCACTGAGGAAAATAGTAGTGCATTACAATCTTTAAAGAGCGAATATATTTGGTTAGTAATTTCGGAAGGTTGGTGCGGTGATGCTGCGCAACTATTACCAATTATTAATAAAATGGCAGTGGAATCCGGTAAAATTGATTTGAGAATTGTGTTGCGTGATGAAAATGAAGAATTGATGAAGTTGTTTTTGACCAATAAAAAGCAAGCGATTCCAATACTAATTGTTGTAGATAAGGAAACGGGAAGTGTACTGGGAAATTGGGGTCCAAGACCTAAAGCTGCCGCTGATTTGGTTGCTGATTACAAAAAAGAATTTGGCGTTATTGATGAAACCTTAAAAACTAATTTGCAGCTTTGGTATTTGCATGACAAAGGAATCACGACACAAAACGAATTAGTTGGTTTGATGCTTGAATTGGAACGTTAATTTTCAATTGGAGAAATAGAATCTTCAAATGTTTCAAGAACGATAGCTTCATTAACGTCGTAATCACCAATTTTTGTTCGGCGCAAAGCCGTTAAATGCGAACCGGAATTCATTGCTTGTCCAAAATCAAAAGCCAGAGAACGAATATAGGTTCCTTTGCTGCAAACGACTCTGAAATCAATTTCAGGAAGTGCAATTCTGGTGATTTCAAATTCGTGGATGGTTGTTTTTCTGGTCGCAATTTCAATGGTTTCTCCTGCTCTGGCATGCTCATACAAGCGAACGCCATCTTTTTTTATAGCCGAATAAATTGGAGGTTTTTGATCGATTTCGCCTAGAAATTGTTTGACAGTTTCATGGATTAAAGCTTCGTCAATATGTTCCGTTGGGAAAGTTTGGTCAATTTCCGTTTCTAAATCATACGAAGGCGTTGTGGCTCCAATGTGAAAAGTTCCGGTGTATTCTTTGGCTTGACCCTGAAGTTCAGTGATTCTTTTGGTGAATTTTCCAGTACAAACTAATAACAATCCAGTTGCCAAAGGATCCAAAGTTCCGGCGTGACCAATCTTGAATTTTTTTGGCAGATTCAGTTTGGTTATTAATGCCCATTTCAATTTATTCACCGCCTGAAATGAAGTCCAATTCAAGGGTTTATCAATGAGTAAAATTTGTCCATTTAAGTAATCTTCGGCTGTCTTCAAAGGAATTTATTTAAAGTATGAAAAGTAAATCAATAAAAATATTCCAACGATTATTCGGTACCAACCCCAAGGTTTAAAACCGTATTTTTTGATGATTTCAATGAAGAATTTAATTGCTATAATGGCAACGATAAAAGCAACCACGTTTCCTATCAAGAATAATTGTATGTTTTCGTTTGATTTTAAAATCAATTCGTAGCCTTTCATTTGTGAAGACTCATAGGTTTTTAAGAATACAGAATAACAGGTAACGGCCATCATGGTTGGAACTGCCAAGAAGAAAGAGAATTCCGCTGCGGCATGACGCGTTAATCCTTGTTGCATTCCTCCAATGATTGAGGCAGCAGAACGACTTGTTCCC
This sequence comes from Flavobacterium sp. CAN_S2, assembly GCF_015752255.1. NCBI lineage: Bacteria > Pseudomonadati > Bacteroidota > Flavobacteriia > Flavobacteriales > Flavobacteriaceae > Flavobacterium > Flavobacterium sp. CAN_S2. The sequence continues at coordinate 968,932 of NZ_JADOVA010000001.1, read as the reverse complement.
GGCATCATTGCTAAACATTGCCAAAAACCAATGATTACGGCTTTCTTTACCGTGATATCTTCTTCTTTGATTACGGTTGGACTTTGAAAACGACTGTCGATAAAAAGTAAAATTACCCCACCTAAAATTAATACAATCGCAATGGGAATAGGGTCTCCAAGAACTGCTTCAATTTTATCATCAAATAATTTTCCTAAAACCAATGCTGGAATTACGGCACAAATCAGTTTAATGTAAAAGTTGAATTTGGAGAAATCGAAAAATTTCTTCCAATATAAAGCGACTACCGCCAAAATGGCTCCAAACTGAATAGAAACCTGAAAAAGTTTCACGAAATCATCCTCTTGAATTCCAAAATAAGAACTTAGAAAAACCATGTGAGCGGTAGAGGAAACGGGAAGATATTCTGTTAATCCTTCTATAACAGCAATTAAAAATGCTTGTAATGTATTCATTTATGCGTTTTTGGGATTCTTAAGAATGGCATAAATAGTTATTCCAAAACCTATTAAAACGGTTGTTGGTGCCAATCGAATTCTTCTGAAATTGAAAATGTCTTCGCTAAATACATTTGGATCGTCACTTCCGCCGCCTGACATTAGAATAAATCCCAAGGCAATAACTCCAATCCCAATTAATAAGATTTTGTAATTTATTTTATCAAAAAGAAATTCTGGTTTCTGTTCGTTGTTTTTCATTTATGCTGAATTTAGTTCAGCATCTAAAAATGCCGAATGATAATGAGTTTATATTAATCAACTAATAAATATTAGTATAAATCGTCTGTTCTTAAGTTCAAGAAACGTTGTGTTGCAAAGTACGTGCTTAACCAAGTAATCAAGACGCCAATTCCTAAAACGGCTAGTAGAACCAAGCCAATCATAGCTTTATCTTCTAAAATACCAAGATTTGGAAAACTGGTTTCAACATAAATTAAAACACCAATTAATGCTAAAACTGCCAAAACTGCTCCAATCATTCCCAGTTTTATGCTTCGCATTACAAAAGGTTTTCTGATAAAGGCTTTGGTGGCACCTACCATTTGCATGGTTTTGATGATAAATCGGTTCGAATGTATCGATAAACGTAATGAACTATTGATTAGTAATACGGCAATAACAGCAAGGAATCCGCTGATTATTAAAATCCACATACTCACTTTTTTGATGTTGTCGTTTACTAAATTCACTAATTGTTTGTCATATACAATATCCGAAATCATAGTATTTTTGCGCAAGCCAGCTTCAATTTTTGTGATGCTGTCCTTAATTACATAATCACCTTTCAAGTGAATATCGTAGGAGTTTTGTAATGGATTTTCACCTAGAAATTCCATAAAGTCCTCACCAATAATATCGGTATGTTCTTTAGCGGCAGCTTCTTTGGTCACATACGTGTATGATTTTACGAATGGACTTGCTTTTATTTGGGTTCCAAAAGCTTTCACAATGCTGTCATTGGCTTCATTCTTGAAAAAAACCGTCATGGCAATATTTTCTTTGAAATCGTTGGCTAATTTTTTAGAATTTATAATAAAAAGTCCCAATATTCCCAATAGAAACAAAACTAAGAATACACTTAGCACTACTGAAAAATAAGAGGAAATTAACCGGCGTTTTTGAAAATTATCAAAGGAAGAACTCATAGTTTATTGAAATTATTGGGTAAAAATAATAAAGAATTTCTTTATTTAAAGTTAATAACGTTCAAAGTTTCAACTTTCGTACAATAAACGTAAATTTGGCACCTAAAAATAGTCATCGTGAGAAAGCTTTCGAAGCTTTGTCCCTTTGCAACTTTGCAACTTTTATAGAAATGAAATACAATCCGAACGAAATAGAGGCCAAATGGCAGAAATATTGGTTAGAAAACCAAACATTTAAAGCCGAAAACAATTCAGAAAAACCTAAATATTACGTGCTTGACATGTTTCCTTATCCATCTGGAGCGGGATTACACGTAGGGCATCCACTGGGATATATCGCTTCTGATGTGTATTCCAGATACAAAAGACACCAAGGTTTTAACGTATTGCACCCAATGGGCTACGATAGTTTTGGATTGCCTGCTGAACAATATGCGATACAAACGGGACAACGTCCTGAAGATACGACTTCGGTAAATATTGACGGTGGAACGGATAAAGAAGGAAATAAAATTTCGGGATACAGAAAGCAATTGGATAAAATTGGATTTTCCTTCGATTGGAGCAGAGAAGTCCGCACTTCAAATCCGGATTATTACAAACATACACAATGGATTTTTATCCAATTATTCAATTCTTGGTACAATAAAAACAGCGATAAAGCCGAAGATATTTCGACTTTGGTTTCCATTTTTTCAACAGAAGGAAATGCAAATGTCAATGCGGTTTGCGATGAAAATATAGAAGCTTTTTCGGCAAATGAATGGAACGCTTTCGCAAAAGAACAGCAGGAGAGAATTTTGCTGCAATACAGATTGACTTATTTAGCCGAGACTGAGGTGAACTGGTGTCCGGGATTAGGAACCGTTTTGGCAAATGACGAAATCGTAAATGGTGTTTCAGAACGTGGCGGCTTTACGGTTGTTCGTAAAAAAATGACGCAATGGAGCATGCGAATTTCGGCTTATGCAGAACGTTTGTTGCAAGGTTTGAACGATATTGATTGGAGCGAAAGCATCAAAGAAAGCCAAAGAAACTGGATTGGAAAATCCGTTGGAGCAACTGTGGAATTCAATGTTCAAAATTCAGAAGCTAAAATTGCGGTTTTCACAACGCGTCCCGATACAATTTTTGGAGTTACGTTCATGACATTGGCTCCGGAACACGAATTAGTTTCTCAAATTACAACTGCAGAACAAAAAGCAGAAGTAGATGCTTATATAGAAAAAACGTCAAAACGTTCCGAAAGAGAACGTATGGCCGATGTAAAAACTATTTCTGGAGTATTTACAGGTGCGTATGCAGAACATCCGTTTACCAAGGAACCAATTCCGGTTTGGATTGGGGATTATGTTTTGGCAGGATACGGGACAGGAGCGGTTATGGCGGTTCCTTGTGGTGACGAAAGAGATTATGCTTTTGCGAATTTCTTCAAAGGTCAAAACGGAATGCAGGAAATCAAGAACATTTTTGATAAAGATATTTCGGAAGCAGCTTTTGGAGCCAAAGAAGGTTTTCAATTGGTAGATTCTGATTTTCTAAATGGATTAGATTACAAAAAAGGAACTCAAAAAGTAATTGAAGAATTAGAAAAATTAAACCAAGGAAAAGGAAAAACGAATTACCGTTTGCGTGATGCCGTTTTTTCTCGCCAACGTTATTGGGGAGAGCCGTTTCCGGTTTATTATGTGAATGGTTTGCCGCAAATGATTGATGCGCAACATTTGCCAATCATCTTGCCGGAAGTAGAGAAATACTTGCCAACCGAAGATGGTTTGCCGCCTTTAGGGAACGCTACGGTTTGGGCTTGGAATACCGAAACAAATTCAGTTGTAAATACGGATTTAGTCGACAATAAAACAATTCATCCTCTTGAATTGAACACGATGCCAGGTTGGGCGGGTAGTTCTTGGTATTGGATGCGTTATATGGATGCGCACAATGAAAATGAGTTTGCAAGTAAAGACGCTTTGGCATATTGGGAAAGTGTGGATTTATATATTGGCGGAAGCGAACACGCTACAGGTCATTTATTGTATTCCCGTTTTTGGAATAAATTCCTAAAAGACAAAGGTTTTGCACCAACCGAAGAACCATTCAAGAAATTGATTAATCAGGGAATGATTTTGGGAATGAGTGCTTTTGTGTATAGAATAACTCCTTTTTTCTTTATTGAAAGTTTAGATATTAGATTAATAGAAACAACATTGAAGATTCCTTCGTTTTTTATTAGTTCAAAATATAAGAATGTTAATGATTTTAGGGCTGATGTAGATAAAGAAGTTATATCAAAAAGTTTTGAGCAGGTAAAAGATTATTTGATTATTGAATATCCTCATTTAAGAACTAAAATAGAAAATTTAAAAAAGGAAGATTTATCATTATTTAATATTCAAATTGCTGCAATTCACGTTGATGTTTCAATGGTAAATTCTTCTGATGAATTAGATATTGATAAATTCAAAGCATGGAGAGAAGATTATGCTGATGCAGAATTTATCACGGAAGAAAACGGAAAATATATTGTAGGTCGCGAAATCGAAAAAATGTCGAAATCGAAATACAATGTGGTAACCCCAGATGATATTTGTAACGAATACGGAGCTGACACCTTGCGTTTGTATGAAATGTTCTTAGGACCATTGGAACAAGCAAAACCTTGGAACACCGCAGGAATTTCAGGAGTTTTTGGTTTCTTGAAAAAATTGTGTCGTTTGTATTTTGATGATAGTGGTTTGATTGTTACTAATGACGCACCAACAAAAGATAACCTAAAATCATTACACAAAACGATCAAGAAAGTTGCGGAAGATATTGAAGGTTTCTCTTTTAATACATCAGTTTCTCAGTTTATGATTTGTGTGAATGAATTGTCCGCTCAAAACTGTCATTCACGAGCTATCTTGGAGCCTTTAGCAATTGTGATTTCGCCGTATGCGCCGCACATTGCAGAAGAATTATGGTCGTTATTAGGAAATACAGGTTCGATTGCAACCGTTGATTTTCCAGTTTTTGAAGCTAAATATTTAGTGGAAAGCGAAAAGGAATATCCAGTTTCTTTCAACGGAAAAATGCGTTTCACGATGGTTTTACCTTTGGATTTAACCAAGGAACAAATCGAGGAAATCGTAATGAAAGACGAAAGAACTATCAAACAATTAGAAGGCAGAACGCCAAACAAGGTGATAATTGTTCCTGGAAAAATCATCAATTTGGTGGGGTAATCTTTAGGATTTTATTATTTTTAAATTCCAAATTCCAATTTTACTATTGGGATTTGGAATTTTTTTTGCCCTATTTTATAAGGATTAAGCAATTTAAATTTATTTTTTTTGAAAACTTTTGTAACATTTTAATAGTTGCCGTATCCAAAGGACGGATCCGATTAATTAACAATTTAAAACTATTAAAAATGAAAAAGTATATTCTAATTATTGCTGCAATTGTGTTTTCTGTTATGTGTTCTAATGCATTTGGACAAAAAAAATCATATCCGTTTGAAGTTGTAAAATCAGGAAAAGGAGAGCGATCCATTGTATTTATTCCTGGATTTGCAAGCTCAGGTGATGTTTGGAATGAAACAAAAGCGAATTTTGAAAAAGAGTTTACCTGTTATACTTTTACGATGGCTGGTTTTGCCGGAGTTCAACCACAACCAAATCCTTCATTTATAAATTGGGAAAAAGAAATTGTGAACTATATTCAAGAGAATAAAATCGAAAAACCAATTATCGTTGGTCATAGTATGGGCGGAGGACTTGCATTAGCTATCGCTTCTGATTATCCAGACTTAATTGCTAAAATTGTAGTTGTCGATGCGCTTCCTTGTTTGTCGGCTTTAAGAGACCCTTCTTTTAAGTCACAGGAAAACAATGATTGTACTGCAATGAATAATCAAATATCGCCTATGTCAGAAGACGAATTTTATCAAATGCAAAAAAGAAATATGGCGATGCTTTTGGCGGATGCCTCAAAGCAAGACAAAGCAATCAGCTGGAGCATGAAATCAGACAGAAAAACGTTTAGCGAAATGTATTGTGATTTTTCCAATACTGATTTGAGAGATAAAATAGGGGCAATAAAATGTCCTTCATTAATATTATTAGAATATGGTTTTGCTAATTATAAAACGCCTGTCGAAGCACAGTTTGTAAATTTAAAAACGGCCAATTTTCAATATGCTACTAAAGGTTTACATTTTATCATGTATGATGACAAAGAATGGTATCTGGCACAGCTTACAAATTTTATAAAATCGTAATGATGGAGTTCGAAAACATCTATAAAACCTATTGGGACAGAATATTCAGGCTTTGCATGGGGTTTGTTAACGATTATGATATTGCGCAGGACTTGGCTCAGGAAACGTTCATTATTGTCTGGCAAAAACTAGATACCTTTAGAAACGAATCAGGTATTGGTACCTGGATTTTTAGAATTGCTTCTAATAATTGTTTGCGGCAGATTGAGAAAGAGAAACGATTCCTTAAATCAGAATTGCCTCTTCATATCACCGAAGAAAAACAGTATTCTATAGAACCTCAGATTCAGTTTTTGTATAAATGCATTGCAGAATTACCAGAAACGGAACGTATCATCATTTCACTGGAACTGGAAGATGTTAAACAAGCAGAAATAGCTAAAATAGTTGGGCTTTCTGAAGCTAATGTTAGAGTGAAAATTCATAGAATAAAAGATAAATTAACTCAAAAGTTTAAAGAAAATGGAAAATAATATAGATTTTAAAGATTTATGGAAAAAACAATCAATAAGTCAACCCAGTATTAATGAGTTACTTGCTAAGCTAAAACATTTTAAAAAAACAAGTTTGCGAAGATTAATACTTACAAATGCTATGCTGATTGCAACTTGCGTTTTAATACTTTTAATTTGGTATTACTACCAACCGCAATTTCTTTCAACCAAAATAGGAATTGTTTTGAACGTTGCCATAATGGCTATCTATCTATTGGTTTATAATAGATTATTTGATGCGTATAAAGAACTGGACAACACCGATAGTAATGCGGCATATTTACAGAAATTAATAGCAATTAAAACAAAACAAAAGTTCTTGCAGTCCAAAATGTTAAGTATTTACTTTGTAGTTCTCGGGCTGGGAACATGCCTGTACATGTATGAATACGCATCAATGATGTCTTTTTTGTGGGGATTTTTTGTGTACGCTGTTTTATTATTTTGGATGGGATTTGTTTGGTTTTACTTGCGGCCAAGACAAATAGTTAAGGAGAATTCGAAAATCGATACGCTAATTGATACCTTTCAAAGAATTAATAATCAATTAGAAGCAGATGTATAGCTCCACTGCGGAAAATTAATTTGTTGGCATTTGTTGCTAGATTTTTTATTTAACAAATGCCAAATTGACATTGAGAAAATTTGGTTCAGATTTTGATGACTCTTTATTAACTTTAACAATACAATTAAAAAACAAAAATATGGGAATGGGTTATTTGATTCTTGCCGGAGCAATTATGCTTTTTAGCTGGTTAGTTAGTTCAAGACTAAAAAGCAAATTTGAACATTATTCTAAATTACAATTACAAAACGGAATGTCAGGCGCAGAAATCGCCGAAAAAATGCTTGCCGATAACGGAATTCGCGATGTGAGAGTAATCTCAACACCAGGACGTTTGACGGATCATTACAATCCGGTAGATAAAACCGTGAATCTAAGTGAGGCGGTTTACAACCAACGCAATGCGGCTGCGGCTGCTGTTGCGGCGCACGAATGTGGTCACGCCGTGCAACACGCTGTGGGATATCAATGGTTGACGATGCGTTCTAAATTAGTGCCGGTGGTGAATGTGGCGTCAACGTATATGCAATGGATTTTGCTTGCCGGAATCTTAATGATGAAAACGTTTCCGCAATTATTATTGGTAGGGATTATCATTTTTGCCGCAACCACTTTGTTTTCGATAGTTACATTACCGGTCGAGTATGACGCGAGTAATCGCGCATTAGCTTGGTTAGAAAACAAAAGAATGCTGACGCAACAAGAACAAGCTGGAGCGAAAGATTCCCTGAAATGGGCTGCCAGAACGTATGTGGTAGCTGCTTTAGGATCTATCGCAACGTTATTATATTACGTTTCCATTTATATGGGAGGAAGCAGGAGAGATTAGATTACTAGACTTTTAGAAGGTTAGATCTTTGTATGAATTGTATAAAAAACCGTCTTGTTTTACTACGAGACGGTTTTCTTGTTTTAGAAATCTAATAATCTAAAAATCCAATTATCTAAAAATCTAAAGTTGAATCTGTCTGTCGATTTGTTGGTCTAATGAAATGAAGGTTTCTGTTCTGGAAACACCTTCTATCGCTTGGATTTTGGTATTGAGCAACTGCATTAAATGTTCGTTATCGCGACAAATAATTTTTATCAGAATAGACCAGTTTCCAGTGGTGTAATGGCATTCCAATACTTCTGGGATTTTCTTTAAATCTCTCACGGCTTCCGGATTTCTGGCGGCTTTATCGAGATAGATCCCAACAAAAGCCATCGTATTATAACCGAGAATTTTATTATTTACCGTGAATTTTGATCCCGAAATAACGCCGGATTGTTCCAGTTTTCGCAAACGTTGGTGGATTGCAGCTCCTGAAATTCCTATTTTATTGGCGATTTGAAGAATTGGTTTTCGGGCATCTTCCATCAGGTCGCGTAAAATTTCTTTGTCGATGCCGTCAATTTCTACTATTAGGGAATTGATTTTCATAAGTTGTTGTTTTAAACTAAAATGTAAAATTTAGTTTGGATTGGAAATCAAATTTAAGTAAAAAACGATTAGTGTAAAGAATAACTCGCCTTTTTTATAATTTAGTTCATAAAAAAAGCCATTCGGATTACGAATGGCTTTAATTGTATCTGAAAAGTAATTTTTTTATTTTCCTTTATTAGCTTCAATAATGTATTTTTCCAAAGCCATTGTCATAGAAGGTGTTGCTGGTGTTGGTGCAAGGATATCCACTCTCAAACCGTGATCTAACGCTTCTTTTTGTGTAGTGCTTCCAAAAACGGCAATTCGAGTGTTGTTTTGTTCGAAGTCTGGGAAGTTTTTAAATAAAGATTTTATTCCAGTTGGGCTAAAGAAAGCCAAAACATCATAATATACATCGGCTAAATCGGATAAATCACTCATTACGGTTCTGTAAAAAACGGCTGGAGTCCAATCTACTTTTAGTGCGTTTAGCGTTATTGGCGCATCGGCATTCAATTGGTCTGAAGCAGGTAATAAGAATTTTTCGTCTTTGTATTTTTTTATCAGCGGAGATAAATCAGCAAAATCTTTTGGTCCAACGTAAATTTTACGTTTTCTGTACACAACGTATTTTTGCAGGTAAAAAGCAATAGCTTCAGATTGGCAGAAGTATTTTAATCCTTCAGGAACTTTGTATCGCATTTCATCAGCCACTCTGAAAAAATGATCTACGGCATTTTTACTCGTTAAAATAATCGCGGTGTAATGGTTAAGATCGATTTTTTGAAGTCTAATCTCTTTTGCATTAACTCCTTCTACGTGAATAAAAGGTCTGAAATCAATTTTTACTTTATGCTTTTGTTGAAGTTCAAAGTAAGGGGAATTCTCCACTTTAGGCTCAGGCTGTGACACCAAAATTGTTTTCACTTTCATATTTAACGTTTTCTAAGCACTCCCTTTGGTAAACCAATAATACATAAAATAATAGGGAGCTATTTCGAGAGCGCAAAGATATAAAATAAAATAAAACAACTTACCGAATATTAAATTTTGATAGTTTTTTATTGAAATCAAATATGTTAATATGTTGATTACTATAATTATAGCGATAATTACTAACGGAATATTTCTTGAAAAGGAGTCGTAATAAAACAAAATAATATTCAACGGCAGTATGATTAGTCCAATATAAGTTCTATACGTTACCTTTTGGAGGTTAAACTGCTCCATAAATTCTTCGATATTGAAGGAAGTGGCAATTATTTTTTCGATCAAATATTTCGATAAAATGAAGAAAACCAGAAACGTAAATATCTGGATGTAAAGCAACCAATCAGTTTTTGAGGCACTGCCAAAATAACTCAGCGAAATTTGAATAAAAAACGCAAGAGAAATAACTTGGACAAAAAATAATGCGACGGTAAATCCACTTTTTAGATGACTGCTGTCTCTGTATACTTTGGTGTATTTATTGGAAAAAATCAGGTTTGCAAAATCACCAAATCGATTTTCAAAAACAGATTTAGTAATTGCAATAATCGCAAAGGACAGAACGAAAAGCACAGTTGCCCAGTCTTTGTTCTCAGTTATTCTTGGATGAAGTATAGTTTCGATCATAACGCTACAAAATTACTAATTTTTCCATGATTCTTTTTATTATAATTTTATTAAGGCTGAAATGGCATAAAAAGTTTACTTTTGCGGTGAAATTAGTCGAAATATGAATGATTGTATTGTTATAATTCCTACCTATAACGAAATTGAAAATATTGAAAGCATTATTCGATCGGTGCTTTCGCAACACAAACCCTTTCATGTTCTGATTATTGATGATAATTCGCCGGATCACACTGCTGATAAGGTTGTTTTACTTCAAAAAGAATTTGTAGGCCGTTTGTTTTTGGAAAAAAGAGAAAAAAAATCAGGTTTAGGAACAGCTTACGTTCATGGATTCAGATGGGCGTTGCAACACAAATATGATTTCATTTTTGAAATGGATGCTGATTTTTCCCATAACCCCAACGATTTAGAAAAATTATACACCGCCTGTCATTTTGGTGATGCTGATTTAGCGATTGGTTCCCGTTATGTAACTGGTGTAAATGTGGTAAACTGGCCGTTAAGTCGCGTTCTGATGTCGTATTTCGCATCGGTTTATGTGCGAATGATTACAGGAATGAAAATTCATGATGCCACAGCGGGATTCGTTTGTTACAAGAGAAAAGTTTTAGAAGAGATCAATTTAGATAAAATAAAATTCGTTGGTTACGCTTTCCAGATTGAAATGAAATACAGAACATATTGTAAAAAATTTCAAATTACGGAGGTTCCAATTATTTTTACCGACCGGACAAAAGGGCAATCCAAGATGAGTAATTCAATTATAGTTGAAGCCGTTTTTGGAGTTATTGCGCTTAGATTAAAAAGATTAGTCAACACATTATAAGAAAAAGATAGGATGAACAGGGTTTTAATTAAGAATGCCAAAATAGTAAATGAAGGGGTAATTTTTGAAGGCGATGTATTAATTGAGAATGACTTAATTGTTGAAATTTCAGAAAGTATCAGTGCCAAGTTCTCCGATTGTAAAATTATTGATGCCGAAGGGAATTTTCTGATTCCGGGAGCTATTGATGATCAAGTACATTTCAGAGAGCCAGGACTCACGCACAAAGGCGATATTGAATCCGAATCCAGAGCAGCAGTTGCGGGCGGAATCACTTCATACATCGAACAACCCAATACGATTCCAAATGCGGTTACTCAAGAAATATTAGAGCAAAAATATGAATTGGCTGCACAGAAATCGTATACGAATTATTCGTTTATGATGGGTGCTACCAACGATAATTTGGAGGAAGTTTTGAAGACCAATCCAAAGAATGTTGCCGGAATCAAAATATTCTTAGGTTCCTCAACCGGAAATATGTTGGTGGATAATGAAGCTACACTAGAAAAAATATTTTCCAGTACACCCATGCTTATTGCGGTGCATTGCGAGGATGAAACTACAATACAAAACAATTTAGCAAAATATAAAGAAGAGTACGGAGAGGATGTTCCCGTTACGGTGCATCACCTGATCCGAAGCGAGGAAGCGTGTTATATTTCGTCTTCCAAAGCGGTTGCTCTGGCTAAGAAAACAGGTGCTCGCTTGCATGTTTTTCATCTTTCGACGGCCAAAGAAATGGATTTGTTTACCAATAAAATCCCTTTGGAAGAAAAGAAAATCACTGCCGAAGTTTGTGTGCATCATTTATGGTTTACCAATGATGATTATGCTACAAAAGGCAATCTGATTAAATGGAATCCTGCGGTAAAAACAGCCAATGATAGAAAAGTGCTTTGGGAAGCCTTGCTTGATGACCGAATTGATGTGATTGCTACAGATCACGCCCCACACACTTTAGAAGAGAAAAAACAATCCTATTTGAATGCGCCCTCTGGTGGTCCACTGGTTCAGCACGCTGTTGTAGCAATGTTTGAAGCGCACCATCAAGGAAAAATTAGCGTAGAGAAAATTGTAGAAAAGATGTGCCACAATCCGGCTAAAATTTTCAAAATTGAAAAGCGAGGTTTTATCAAAGAAGGTTATTATGCAGATTTGGTTATCGTAAATTCAGGTTTGCCTTGGAGTGTGAAAAAAGAAAATATTTTGGCTAAATGTGGTTGGTCTCCATTTGAAGGTTTTACTTTTAAATCCAGAATCACCCATACTTTTGTCAACGGACAATTAGTCTACACCGCTTTTAAAGTGAAAGATATTCGGGCCGGAAAACGTTTGTTGTTTGAAAGATAAAATGTATCAGATGAAAAAAATCATATTATTTGCAGCAGTATTGACTCTCTTTGTAAGCTGTAAAGATGAAGTAGTGCAAAAACCAGAACGTCTAATCGAGAAAGTCGTGATGCTTGATGTCATGTATGATTTAGCTGTTTTGGAAGCAATAAAATATCAAAATCCAACTTCCTTGGATACCTTTAAAATAAATCCAAGAGACTTTATTTATAAAAAATATAAAATTGACAGTCTTCAGTTTGCCAAAAGTAATGTGTATTACGCGTCAGATTATGAAGATTATAAATTGATGTTTGAGCAAATTACAAAACGATTGGATGCTAGTAAAAAAAGCGCCGATTCATTAGTAAATTTGGAAAAAAAGAAAAAGAAACCGGTTCTTCAAAACAATAAAAAACCAACGCCAATTGTTGGTGACACTACAAAATTGAAATAGAAAATTGCAGTTTTAAAGTTTCGAAATATCTTTTATGTAGTGGTGAATGTCTATGAAATCAGTTTTCAGTCGGTCTTTAATTTTCTGATTGGAATAATTATTTACAGAGTAGGAAGCTTTTGCAGTGGCTTGCGATAATTTTCTCTTTTGTTGAAAAACAGTCGAAACAAACCAATCCAATCTCCAAAGTATTTCCATTAAAAAAGGTTTTGCGTGAATTTCAGGTCGTTTCACGTCGAGTGCATCAGCCATACTATTCAAAATGTCACGAAAAACACTGTTTTCTGCAATCAAAGTAAAGCGTTCGTTTTTGATTTCGCTTAGCATCAATTGATGCGCCATTAGAACAACATCAGTAACGGCAACAAATCCGGTTGAGCCCAGCGTATAAAATTTCAATCCGTTTTTTACTTTCGTAAAAAGTTGTCCGCTTCCTTGCTCTCTAAAACCTGGTCCAAGAATTACGCCCGGATTTACAATTATTACCTCTAAACCTTCTTGCTGTCCGCGCCAGATTTCCATTTCGGCACCATATTTAGAAATGGCATAATCATTATGGTACTTTTCCGGATTCCATTCGGTTTCTTCGGTAATGAATTTTCCATGAGGCAGTAAATCGCCCAAAGTGGCAATGGAACTTATAAAACACACTTTTTTTATTTGATAGGCGATACTGAAATTCACAATATTCGCTGTGCCTTCAATGTTTGTTTTTCGCAATATATCTTCATCTTTTGGATCAAAAGAAATCAAAGCGGCGCAATGATACACAGTGTCAATATTTTGAAAGGCTATTTCTAACGAAGGGACTTCGGTAATGTCTGCTTGAATCCATTCGATTTGCTCGAATAATGATTCCTTTTTGTACATGGAGAATAGCGACTTGGTTTTGTCTATCGAAGTTGCATTTCGATAAATGGCGCGTACTTTTTCATCATTATCAATTAAATGAAGCAATAAATGTGCGCCTACTAAACCGGTTCCTCCTGTGACTAAAATCATGCTACGAAAATACGAATAATTTTTTTCGAATAACCTATTAAACAAATAACCTAATCCGCAATAAATTTTATCTTTGTGCACACGAAGCCTAAAAGGCTGAATTGACGAAAGTAAATTGATTAAAAAGATGAAGAATTTTATTGAAGAAGTAACTTGGAGAGGAATGCTCCACGATGTTATGCCCGGCACAGAAGAACATTTGATGGAACAAATGCGTGTGGCGTATGTGGGAATTGACCCAACTGCCGATTCATTGCATATAGGACATTTAGTTGGGGTGATGTTGTTGAAACATTTTCAGCTATCGGGTCATAAACCATTAGCATTAGTGGGCGGTGCAACAGGAATGATTGGTGATCCATCCGGAAAATCGAATGAAAGAAATTTATTGGACGAAGCGACTTTGCGTCACAATCAAGAAGCTATAAAAGGTCAATTGGCTCGTTTCCTAGATTTTACTTCTAATTCGGCTAATGCAGCAGAACTAGTGAATAATTACGACTGGATGAAGAACTTTTCTTTTCTGGATTTTATTCGTGATGTAGGTAAACATATTACCGTAAATTATATGATGGCGAAAGATTCTGTGAAGAAACGTTTGTCTTCTGAAGCTGCAGAAGGAATGTCATTTACAGAGTTCACGTACCAATTGGTTCAAGGATATGACTTTTTGCATTTGTACAGAGAAAAGAATTGTACGCTGCAAATGGGTGGAAGTGACCAGTGGGGAAATATCACAACAGGAACCGAATTAGTTCGCAGAATTGCGAGTGGAAAAGCATATGCATTGACTTGTCCGTTGATTACAAAAGCGGATGGAACCAAGTTTGGAAAATCTGAAGGTGGAAATATTTGGTTGGATTCAGCCAGAACTTCTCCGTATAAATTTTACCAATATTGGTTGAATACTTCGGATGTTGATGCGGAAAAATACATTAAGATCTTTACTTTTTTATCCAAAGAAGAAATCGAAATTTTAACCGAAAAACATAAAGAAGCACCACATTTACGCTTGTTGCAAAAACGTTTGGCCGAAGAAATTACGGTGATGGTACATTCAACAGAAGATTTAGAAAATGCGATAAAAGCATCGAATATTTTGTTCGGGAATTCAACTTCAGATGATTTAAAACAATTGGATGAAGCCACTTTCTTAGATGTTTTTGATGGTGTTCCCCAGGCGGAAATCAGCAGAAATGAAATTGAAACCGGAATCAATATTGTTGACGTTTTAAACGAAAAAACAGGATTTTTAAAATCAAATGGAGAAGCAAGACGTGCTTTGACAGCTAATTCTATTTCAGTTAATAGAGAAAAAGTTGCCGAAGATTTTGTGCTTTCGAACAAAGATTTAATCAACAATCAATTTGTATTATTACAAAGTGGTAAGAAAAATTATTTTGTGGTGAGAGTCGTTTAAATCACCATCAAATTACAACCTCGAATATCAGAATTATCAAAACGTCCCAATACCTCGAAAGAGTTGTTGGGATTTTTTTTGCCCAAATCCTGCGTGGCAATAAAAGAACAGGAATTGATGTTGGCCAAATCGATCACATTGATTCCGCCCGTTTTTCCGTCTTGAATATAGGTTAAAGCATCTTCGGTGTCGCGAACGAGGATTTGTATCCAAGAAGGGCATTCAAATACGCCGTTTCCTAATGAATACGCTTGCGAAAGCAATTCGGTCATTCCGTATTCAGAATGTATGGCTGAAACGCCAAATCCTTTACACAATTGTTCGTGCAATTCTTCCCGAATCATTTCTTTGCGTTTGCCTTTCATGCCGCCGGTTTCCATGATAATGGTATGCTGCAATTGAAACTGGTGTTTTTCAATTAAATCCAATAATGCAAATGTCACTCCAATCAGGATTACATTTTGACCGGCGTGGTCTAAAGCGATAAGCTTGGTAATCAGTTCGTCATGATTGTGCAGGTAAAAACCACTTTCACGATGATTGGAAAGTTCAATTAAATCCTTAACCATGTAAATTAAGGAAGAACCTTCTCTTTCCAGATAGGATGGAAGCAATGCTAAAACAACATAATCTTCGATATTGCCATAAAATTCAGAAAATCCTTTACGGTAGCTTTCTTCATACAAAGTAACATCAGTAACTAGGTGTTTGCTGGTTATCATTCCGGTTGTACCGCTGCTGGTGAAGGTTTCCTGAATGGGATTGGTATTCGAAACCACTTCATGACTTTTGAAGAACTGAATGGGTAGAAATGGAATTTGTTTTAATGATTTTACTTTGTGAGGATCTGTTTTTAAAAAATTACAAAATTCCTGATAGACTAAGTTGTTTTCGTATTGAAAACGAAACACTTTCAAAGCAATTTTTTCAAACTGTTTTTGACTGGAAATGGCAAATATATCGGAGGCTGTGATCAAGAATTTTTTTTGCAAAAGTAATCAAAAATTTAAAGGCAAACCAATAACGGAATTGGATAAACTTGATTCTTAGGATTGATTCCTTTTGAACAATAAACAAAAAAAGCCCCAATTGCAATTGGAGCTTTTATGATGTATTTTTGAAATTATCGGATGATTAATTTTCTGGTCGCTGATGCTTCTTTTTCATTAATTTTTATGATGTAAACACCAGAAGACAGATTAGAAACATTTAATTCTCTTGAGCTTATCGTGGTTTGAAGTACTTTTTTTCCTAAAACATCAAAGATAATTATTTCTTTATCCAAGTCGTTTTTAGTAGAAACGTAAACTTTGCCATTACTCACAGGGTTCGGGTACAAGCTTAAACCTTCTATAGTAGCGGTTTCTTGTGTTCTTGGCTGCGGTTTAGTTTCCTGAGCACTAACACTCAGAGAAAATAAAAGAACCAATAAAGTAATAATATAAAAGTAGTTTTTTGCCATCAGATTATTTTGAATAGTAAATATACAAAATATATTTCAAAAAGCATACCAAAAAAAACATCCTGATTGCTCAGGATGTTTACTATAAATGAATTGGATTGTTTATTACAAATTTGATAATAAATTAACTCCATCAACAATTGCCCAAGCTCCAGGAGTCAATGCAGCTCCAGTTGCTGTTGTGCTAGTTGTAAAGTTACCCGTTGGAAAAGCTACTGAAAATGAGCTCGCTCCTGCACCACTCAAAGGTGTGCTATCAGCGATTTTAACATTTAACAATTTTATTTTTCCAGTAAGCACTTGGTTTGTGTTTGTAGCGGCATCTTGTATTCTAATTAAAGTAGCATTAGTAGTTGTAAATCCTGAAATTACAATGTTAGAATATTCTCCGTTACCTTCTTTCTTGAATTGAATTGCGTCGTATTCAGCTGCTGAAGATCCTCCCTCAGTTACTGTTCCTGCAGCTCTTCTTATAGTAATATTAGAAACTTTAGGGAAAAATGCATTGTTTACACTTTTAGCTTCGATTTCCATTCCAAAATTTCCAGCTCCAGTTTGATAAGCATACCAGTTCGTGTTTGCTTGACCTTGCCATCCATCTTGCCAGTCAAAAGAATCATCTGTGTTTCCGTAAGAAATTAGGTTTTTTGCGCTTACAGTTCCTCCGTAAAATTCAAATCCGTCATCAGCACCTTTGTAAGCAACAAGATTTTCTAGAACAGTTCCAGAACCTACTGAATAGAATGAGAAACCATTCATCTCAGAGTTTCCGTCAAGGATTTTTTTACCTGCATATTCTACTCTTACATATTTTAATGAACCACCATTATGTGCTGCATTTGTTCCACCGTAAACGATATTTGTTCCATCTTCAGAAGTTGCGCTTGTAATAGGCGTTCCGTCAGCAGTTTTTCCTGAAACAATTGGAGCATCACCAAACATGATTATACCACCCCAAGAACCTGCTGTTTTAGATTTTTCAGTAAATACTACTGGTTCAGCAGCTGTTCCAGCAATATTTAATTTCCCACCATTTTCTACTAATAAAGCATCTGGACCATTTGAGGCATCAGCAGTAATAACTGAACCAGCTTCAAAAGTTAGTGTAACGCCAGTTTTTACTCTAACGGTACCGCTTAATGCATAAGTACCTTTTATGTACGTTTTTGATGCTGTAATGTCACCTGTGATATCACCTGTTGCAGTTGGAGGAGTAGTCACTACATCGTCGTCACTTGAAGTACAACTTGTAAAAACTAAGCTTAATAAGGCAAGGCTGAATACTAATTTTTTCATTTTTAATGATTTTAAAATTATAGTTTTTTTGTTATTTATTATATTCAAAAGTACATCGAGTCTCCTTTAATTTGGTTACGTAATTGTTACTAAAGTATTATATAACAATCAATTTGATGTAAATTTTGTGTTACTTATGTGAACAAAAAAAAAGAGCTATATCAGCTCTTTTTTTTATCAATAATCTTATTATTTAAAATGTGTATCCTATGTTAACAGAGAAACCAACACCTTTTTTGAATTCTCTTAAAACTAGCGAGTCTTCAGTAATATTTATTGTGCTTTTGCTTCCTAACTCTTTTTTATAACTTGGATTCAAAATGTTATCTACTCCAAATTTAAGTTCAATACTTTTCGAAATAGAATTCGTCCAGATGAAATCTAATTTACTAAATGATTTTTCGTAAATGTGATCAATTCCTGATGAACCTACTGCGAAAATTCGGTCTCCATAAACGTTATAAACTAATGTCATCGAGTTTTTCCAATCCTTTCTCAAAACGAAATCGTATTTTAAATCGGAATTAATCAACCAGCTTGATGCTCCTTGTAATTTACGGTTGGTACCATTCTCTAATTCGTTTCCTTGTTTAGTAGGATCTACTTTTACATCCGTGCTCATCAATGAAGTATTAAGACCAAAAGAGAAATTAGAAAGCGATTCACTGATTCTGCTCAATTGCAAAAGCATTTCTATTTCGGCTCCAAAAATGACTGCTTGTTCTGAGTTTTTGAAAGTTGTGATTTGACCACCGCTATTTGCAGTTGGTTTGAAAACTCTTTCAATTGGATCGTTAATTACTTTTCCAAACACTCCTACAGCAAACATTTCTTTACTGTTTGGAAACAATTCATATTTGAAATCAGCATTGTAATTTTCGCTATCCTTCAAATCTGGATTTCCACTTTCTGAAGTTCCATCTGGATTGATGTAGTTTATTGGTAACAACTCCATTGCAACTGGTCGTGTGATTGTTTTTGCCAATGAAAGTCTTAAATTGCTATTTTCATTTAAAATGCGTTTTGCATTTACAGATGGTAATATATCCAGTTTATCATCTGTTTTTTTGCGGAAAGCGCTTCCAAAAGGATCACCTTGGTTTCTGTATTTTATGATACGAGCAGAACTTTCGGCTCTAATTCCTGCATTCAAATCCCATTTTTCACCAAATTTCATGAACAAATTGAAATATCCAGCATTAATAAACTGATTCAGTTTGAATTTGTAATCACCGTTAGATTCTTCCTGAACATAAACAATTCCGTTATTGATGTCTTCGTTGATGTTTTGGCTAATAGTATTTAAATCGGCAGTATAGTTTTTCTCAATATTTCTTCTTCCAGAGAAAAAACGGTATGAAGATTCCATGTCATTCAGCGAACTGTTGTATCCAACAGACAATACATTAGGTTTTTCGCTGTCTCCAAATTTCAAATTATACTCTAAAAGTGAAGAGAAATAAAAGTTTCCATTTACATCCAGGAACTGACGGTTCAAATTATTACCACCGTACGTCATGTTGATGTCGTTTTCGTTTTCTTTAACACCAGTGATAAATTTTCTGTCCGGTTGCTGAAACGAAGTTTTTACATAAGAACCTCCGGCTTTTAAACTATGTTTTCCATCTTCAGTTAATTTGTAATCCCCGTACAATTGTGTATTCCAATACGTAGATTCTTCATATTGATTTAATCGGATAAGGTTATTCGTTTGATTTGCCAAACTATTTGTGTATCCTAATTGATCTTGAATTCGGCTTTCAGTCGCCTTGATTAAAAACGTATTGAAGTTTAAATTGAAACGGTTTGTTTTGTATTTCATTCCGGCTAAACCTGAAAATGTAGTGAAATAACTGTATTGAGTATTGTACAAATTATTATCGTAATTTCCTTGACCAAGATTGAAAGTTCGGTCTACACCTTCTCTAAAAGTATATTTGTTGTCAAAATTGAATGACATGATATAACTGATATTATCTTCATTCTTAAGAGTAAATTTTTGTGCGTGTAAAAACCCAATGCTGGAATTCAAAGGACTTTGTGTACTATTTACATCCCATGATTTGTTACCAAATCCATTTTCATATTCAGCTGGAGAAAGTTTTTGACCACTTGGAACAGTTCCAAAAATACTTGGAAGAGCTCTGTCGTTTCCTGTAAGTCCTAAAGTTCCTTTGGTTGAATTTACTTCATCCGAAAGAAGGAAATTTTTAAGATTATTGTTGGTGGTGTACCCAAAACCAATATTCAACTTTGTGATGTTTTTTGGTTGAGGTGTTTCAATGTTAACGGTTGCTCCGGCAAAATCCCCTGAAATATTAGGATTGAAAGTTTTATAGATATATAAAACCCCAACAACATCAGTAGGAAATAAGTCTAATGGAATAATTTTTTTGAAAGGACTGTTTGATGGTGATTGCAAATCGTTGATCAATAAATTATTGTAACGGTCTTCTAATCCTCTAATAAATAAACCTCTACCGTCAACTTTAGTAATTCCGGTAACTTTAGTCAAACCTTCCTCAACATCACTAACTCCTTTACGAGCCATTTCTTGTGAGCCAATACTTTGCTTGATAACCACCGCTTGTTTTTGGTCTAATAGTAATGCGGTTTCCTTTTCTCTACTAAAAGTAGATCTCACCACAACATCTTCTAATTTGTATCCAGCAGAACCTAATGCTTGATTTATAGTTACCGTTTCATTTGCAATTACCGTTACGGGAACCTCTACAGATTCGTAACCTACAAAACTAAATTGGATTGTGTAGTTTCCAGGCGCTGCAGTAATAGAGTATTTTCCATCAATATCTGTGTTGGTTCCAATGCTTGTTCCCTTAATAAGAATGTTTGCAAATGGCAAAGATTGATTGTTAGCATTTTTATCTGTCAAGATTCCAGCTATCGTTCCTTTATTCTGTGCGAAAGAAACAGCGGTTATAAATAACGTTAAAAATATTAATTTGAGTTTCATTTGGTTTAATTTTTTTGCAAAGTAACGCCTGAAATGTAAAATGTAAGTTACTGGCTTGTTACGGTTATGTTTTGTTTTAGGCACTAAAATGAACCTAATATTAAATTACGGTTAACACCTTTTCAATACCCCATTTATTGTTACATTTACAACTCAAAAACAATTTTTGGCGCTTTATGAAGAAAAAACACACGAAGATTCTATTAGTAGACGACGAACCGGATATCTTAGAAATTGTAGGGTACAACCTCTCTCAGGAAGGATATCAAATCTTTACAGCGGCCAACGGGAAAGAAGCTGTAGCTAAAGCTAAAAAGGAAATTCCAGACCTTATTATAATGGATGTTATGATGCCAGAAATGGACGGAATGGAAGCTTGTGAAAACATTCGAAAAATCCCGGAACTCAGTAATGTCCTAATTACGTTCTTGACTGCCAGAAGTGAAGATTACTCCCAAGTTGCAGGTTTTGATGCTGGTGCCGATGATTACATTACAAAGCCAATCAAACCTAAATTATTAGTCAGTAAAGTAAAAGCCCTGTTGCGCCGATTAAAAGAAAAAGAACAAAACAGCGAGACATTAAACGTAGGCGGAATCGAAATCAATCGCGAAGAATACAAAATTGTAAAAGATAATGTCGAAATTGCTTTACCAAGAAAAGAATTTGAGCTGTTTTATTTATTAGCTTCAAAACCAGGAAAAGTATTCAAACGCGATGAAATTCTGGATAAAGTTTGGGGAAATGAAGTGGTTGTGGGCGGAAGAACAATTGATGTTCACATACGTAAATTACGGGAAAAAATTGGAGAAGATTTTTTCAAAACAATAAAAGGTGTTGGGTATAAGTTTGAAGTATAAATGACAATAAATTTTAAAAAAACATATCGCTTTGCCGTAAAGTCGGCGCTATATATCACCCTTTTTTCTACCGGATTAGTTGGTTTTCTTACCCATTTGTTTTTTACTTTTTCCTATCATTTTTGCTTATTTTTCGCCTTTTCAATTGCTACTTTCTCCTTTGTTGTGATTCAATATCGGGTAGAACGTTTCATTTATAAAAAGGTAAAAAAAATATATGATGACGTTTCTTTATTAGAATCAAGCACTTTTAGAAACCAGCCGATAACAACCGATATGGCGACACTTACTCGTGAAGTCAAGAAGTTTGCAACCGATAAAAAGCTGGAAATTGAAACATTAAAAGTCCGTGAAGAATATAGAAGAGAGTTTCTTGGAAACGTTTCTCACGAACTCAAAACCCCACTTTTTATGGTTCAAGGGTATTTGTCAACTTTGCTTGACGGAGCCATGAGCGATAAAACAATTCGAAAAAAATACTTGGAACGTGCCGAAAAAGGTGTGGAAAGACTCATCTATATTGTCCAAGATTTAGATATGATTTCCAAACTGGAAATTGGCGATTTGAATTTAGAAATAGCTGAATTTGATATTGTCAAACTCGTTCAAAATGTATTTGATTTACTCGAAATGAAAGCTTCTAAGAAGGATATTTTGTTGATGTTTGACATGAAATACAACAAGCCGATTATGGTAGTTGGCGATCAGGAAAAAATCCAGCAAGTAGTGATGAACTTGATTGTAAACTCCATTAAATATGGAAAATTAAAGGGTTCAACCGAAGTGAGCATCGAAGATTTAACAGATGAAAAAGTAATCGTTCGTGTCACGGATAACGGAGAGGGGATTGAGAAAAAGAATATTTCCAGACTTTTTGAGCGTTTTTACAGAGTAGATAAAAGTGGTGCAAGAACCGAAGGTGGTTCCGGATTAGGATTATCCATTGTAAAGCATATTATCGAAGCTCATGACGAGAAAATTTACGTCGACAGTACATTTGGCGTAGGTTCTGAATTTTCTTTTACACTCGAAAAAGCTAAAACTACTAAAAAATAACTTGAAAAAAATACATTTTAATGCCATAAAACCGATTTATCTGAATCGGTTTTTTTGGTAATAATTAGAATCTATTTTTCAAAAACCTCAAATAAATTAGCCCAGTCAGTTTTAGAATCTAAGCGCGGTAGCCCTTTGTAATCCTGAATTTCTTCAATGTTTTCCATTCTAAAATCACTTTGATTGGCATAAGGAACTAAGCCTTCTTTTTTTAATTTTTTAGCTAAATATTCTTGTTCGTATTGTCCTGGTGTTGGAATGAAAAATGCTTTTTTTCGCAATTGTGCAAGATCCATTATTGTGGTGTATCCGGAACGGCAAAGGACCATTTCACTTTCGTTAAAAGCCTGTTCGATTTCGCTTGAATTCATGAAATTGTAATAGGTTACATTTTGTTTCACAACAATTTTTTGTTCTGATTCTACATTTCCTTCAATGAAAATAGCATTTCCTTTGAATCGCATGATTTCTTTTTTTAAATGGTTTTCCAGTATTCCTCGTTGAGGTTCAGGACCGGAGAGAATTACCAGTAAATCATATTTTTTGGGTAATAGTTTCTTTTGGAGTCGGCTCAAAGGTCCAATATATTTAGTTTTGAGGCTAAGGCTTTCAATATGACCTAATTTTCCGGTCAAATTTATGGAGCCTTCAAGATCCGGAACCCAGCATTCTGTAAACTTTTTTATAATATATTGATGTACTTTACTCGTTATCCAGGTCGTGTTTCCAGTCATGACATTCAACTGATGGGTAATAAACACGGATGGAATTTTCTTGCTGTAAACTCCCAATCTGTTATCCGAAATAATACCGTCAATTGCATATTGTTCAATCCAGTTTTCAATTATTTTTTTTTCTTCTAAAATTGCTCGGACTATTTTGGGACCATTCTGTATCAATTTCCATTTAAAATTGGCGCCATTTTTAGCATATTCTATTTGGTACGAAGGAAGTTCGAGTGTTTGTACAGCGGGGAATTCTTTTTTTAGTAACGCCAATGCAATTCCATCGGATGCAATTATAGGAATGTAATTATTTTCTAATAACGCTTTAATGATGGGAATACAACGAGTAGCATGACCTAAACCCCAATTTAATGGTGCAAGTAAGATAGTCTTTTGTTTCAATTTCAAATCCATGTGCGATAAAAAGGTTCGTTGTTTATAATTTGAAAGTTAGGAAATGAACCCGTTTCGCATATTTCTAAGGCATTACCAAACCATTAAGTTATTTCATTAAAAATAAGCTCTCAATTGCATGCTTCCGGTATGAATGGCTTGACTTGTTTCGCTTTTTCGGCCTTGGTAATTAAAGTTTATATCTAAAAATTGCGTGATGTTTTTTTGCAAAAGCAATCTCCAAGTCAAATTTTGACCCGTTTGCAAGCCTTCCAGCATTTGAAATCCTACCGAGGAAAATTCATTTCCATCAAATTTATTTTGATAAAAAGAAACTTCACCGTTCATCGTGAATTTTTTTGTGCCCGAATAGGAAAAGGCTGTTCCAAAACGGTTTTGTAACAACGTTTCGGAAACTCCAATCTGATTTTCTTTCTTTTGTAATTCATAAAAAATATCCCAACTAGTATTCTTGGAAAACAAATAACTGATTTTTGGAGCCAATTGATAACCGCTAATGTCGAAGTTTTTCTCGGGGAAATTCTCAGATTCAATGGCGGTTTGAATAGTTTTTGCAAAAAAGCCAAACAGCCAGCTTTTGCGATACAAATGATTGTACTGCAATTGATGGGAACTGTTGGTAGCTTCCTGCGAACCGATGGATAATAAGTTTTTTGTTTTATTTTCTAAATAGGAATATGTAGTGGAATGGTTTTGTTTTCCTCGATTGTAAAATAAACTGTTTCTTAAACTGGAATTCAATCCCAGCACATTTTCATTGGAACCGCTGAACGGGTTTAATTCAAAATTATCTCCATCACTTCTTGTTTTTCGGTCGATTATAAAGGCGGTTTGATTGTAGAAATAGGAAAGTAGTTTCTTGATTCCGGTTTCATTTTGCCATTGATTCGGATTTAAAGTCACGGATTGGGAAAACTTATTTTGATGGGTTTTTATATAAACCCGATTGGGTAAAAATACACGGATGAATGTCGCTTGGTCTATAAACGGAGCCACTTCAAACTCCTGTAATTCCTGAATTCCATTGTCATTATAATCATTCCAAGTGTAAACTCCTTGTCCGGCCGGCACTTCCAGATACGTAAATTCCTGTTGCGGAATGGTTCCTGAATTCGTCTCGTAAACCGTGGTGCTTAAGATTAATTGATTAAAAAAACGATCCGTGTAAACGATTCTGGAATTCAATGTGGGTTCTTTTTTTCGTGTAGCATCCACGAATTCTAAGACTCTGTGATTGGCAAAGATGGACAAATCACTTTTATTGGTTTGAATCAATTTTGATTTCAGCATAAAAGTCTGGGACGAATTTACTCGCTGAATTAAACTCCCAATACTTCGGGTTTGCAAGCTGTCATTGGTTCTTCTTAAATAACCTAATTCTACAAAAACCTTGGTGCTGTCACCTCTTCCGGCGAATAAACCATACTCTGTAAATTTTTGGCTCAAAGCCGTAAACTGATTTGTCGTTTTATTTTTTTCCTGATTGTCCTCTAAGCGCAAGCTGGAACCGACCCAATTTTTATCGAAATGGAAACGCATCTGAGATTGGTTTCTTAAAAATTTGGAAGATAAAATAGGTGCGTCACTTTTTAGGAAACTTCCTTGATTTTGAAAACTCCAATTTTTTACTCGAAATAATCCATTTACAACATGCCTGCTACCCGAAAAATTTTCAGAGAAATCCAATTTTTCAAATTGATACAATAGTAATCCTTTGTTAGTGGATTTTGGTTTTGGATTCAAATCCAATTGTAATCCGGAAACGAACAGACTTTGATTTCCAATGCCAGCAGTTCCTAAGTTCCAGTCCCTGTCAAATTCGATGTTATAAAGCCGCTCCACTGAACTGAAATTGTTCTGAATAAATTGATAATTGGCGAAAGCATCCATCTGCCATTTTTTTGAAAAAATACGCTGCTTGGCATTTATTTTTCCAGCAAGACCTTTGTTGTTCGCGTCATCAATATTTGAAAATAAATTTTTATCATTATTGCTGATACCAATTTCAAAATCAACAGCTGTTTTTTCATCGGGGTTGTATTTTCCTAAAAAGGTGGCTACTTGTACCTTCGTAGGCGCAATAAGTTGAATTATGGGTTCATAATTTCCTTGTGGAATCCCGTTTATTGGAGCAATGTATTGATAAACTCGGGTGATTGTGGCTGAATTTGTCACAATATAATTCCCGTTATTGGCTCCTACTAAAGTGAATCGAACATTGAATAATTCTTGCTGCGCGTCATTTGAATATTCGAAAATTTCAACGGCATTGAATATTGTTTTTCGATAAAGTACTTTGTTCTCGGAGTAGGAATCTGAATACGCAGAAGGCGCGGTCATTAAACTAGAATTGTCTCCCGCATTGACTAATATTTGGGCTTGTTCCTGCGAGAGGTTTTGTTGTAACGGCTGGTTTTTCAAGTCGTTTTCCGAATATAAATAGCCTCCAAAACTCCATTTCTTGTTTTCATGCGTGGCTCCGGCGTAAGTTACAAAACGCGTGTAATTCCTGTCAGAATATTGATATTCTATAGCAATTCGCATTTCGGAAGTGATGGTAAAAAGTGGCGTAAAAACAATTTCACCTGCATTATAATCTATCGTGTAATCATTATTTTCACCTCGTTTCAGTAAAATTCCATTGACATAAACCCGCTCTGAACCTGAAACCACCAGAACATATAATTCACCGTTTTGCCCTTTTAATTTGTACGGACCTTGATTTCCTTCCTGTCCCACAATATTACTTTTTGCATATTGACCGCGGACTAATGCAGCAGATGCAAATACATTCGTTTTGTTTTCTTCGGTGCCAAAGTTGAAACTTGTGGTCAGTCCCTGTACTTTTTTGTTGAAATTCAGGAATTGGGTATTCCTATTTTCCAGAAAAATATCTCCCGCACGGATATTCCATTCATCGCTGAATAATTCCATGAAAACATTGTCAAATTGATCTAATTTTTGCGAATAACCACCATCCTGCAACGGAATGTTACTGTCCTGAATGGAGGCTCTTAAACTTACTTTTTCGGAAATTTTTCCTGTGATTTGCAAGTCTAAATTGGAATTCAAAACAGCATTTTGATTGTTTCCTATAGTCACGCCACGCGTAATGCTTCCGGAAGTATTTAAACCGTCAAAAGGTACGTTTTTATTAGTGTTTTTATTTCTAATAGCATACAAATCGCCTTGTCCCGCTTCATTGCTAACAACTTTTGATGCGTCATAAATGCGGTATTCTTTGGTGAGAATTTCTGGAAATTTCAAGTATTCTATGGTCAGTGAATCGGAATTGAAAGCGCTGTTTTGCTTTAAAATTAGGGTTCCTTTTTCGAAATTTATTGCAAACAAAGTACTGTCGATTTGTTTGCCATTGGCGTCAAGCAATTTGAAAAAACTGGAATTAAGGCTTTCTTTTTCAATGTAAATAGTATCGCGCGAAGGAAGAATTTTTTTGGTTTTGTACAGCGAATTTATTTGCTGTGCATGAAGCCCAGAAAAACAACAGATTAGAATCCAAAAAAGTAATTTTTTCAACATAAATACTATAACTCGAAAGTATCAAAAGTAGTATTTATAATTTGATAATCAGAACTTGCGTCAGGCAGAAAATATCGGAAAAAATAAATAGTAATTGTGTCAATTCTAGCTCTTGTTTTTTTACTTTAAAACAATTAAAAATGGGAGTCAAATTTAATTTCGATTCCCATTTCTTAATACTTTATAAAAAGTGTTTACACTTCTTTTGTCACGACTTGCATGGTTTCGCGACTGACTTGTTTCAATAGAACTATTTTGTTTTCTTCGACAGTTTGTGCTGCTTTGTCATCAAAATGTCTAATGGTATATAATGTGACATTTTCGCTAAATTCAACTTTGAATTTTTTCGATAAAATGGCATTTAACGCTTTAAAATTATCGAATTTGTCTTCCACACATACCGAGAAACTAATCGCTGAATTCTGGATTAAATTTACTTTTATTTTGAACTGGTGAAACAATGCGAAAATTTCGCTGATGTTTTCTTCCATGATAAAAGAGAAATCTATAGAGGAAAGTGAGATCAAAAGTTGGTTTCTTTTGACAATAAAACAAGGTAAATAAGGTTCTAAATCCACTCCTTTAGAAACGCTTGTCCCTTTCAATAACGGGTTTATAAATGATTTTACATATAAAGGAATTTCCTTTTTTTGTAAAGGTTGTAATGTCTTTGGGTGAATAACAGTTGCGCCGTAAAAAGCTAATTCAATGGCTTCGCGATACGAAATTTGATTTAACAAACTGGCGTTTTCAAAATATCTTGGGTCTGCATTCATAACTCCGGGAACATCTTTCCAGATCGTTACGCTTTCGGCATTTAAGCAATAGGCAAAAATTGCAGCGGTATAATCAGAACCTTCTCGGCCTAAAGTCGTTGTGAAATTATTCTCATCTGAACCCAAGAAACCTTGTGTAATATTTAGGATTTTTCGTTTTACGTTTTTTGCAATATTTTTCTGTGTCAAATCCCAATCTACTTCTGCATCTCTATAATTAGCATCTGTTTTCACGAAATTACGCACATCCAGCCATTGTGTTTTTATTCCCATGAAATTCATGAAATGGCTTAGAATAGTTGTCGATATCAGTTCCCCGTAACTTACAATTTGGTCGTAAACAAAATTATAGTTTGGTGATTTATTGTGTGCTAAAAAATATTCTAAATCGGAAAATTGTGTGT
This sequence comes from Flavobacterium sp. CAN_S2, assembly GCF_015752255.1. Taxonomy (NCBI): domain Bacteria; kingdom Pseudomonadati; phylum Bacteroidota; class Flavobacteriia; order Flavobacteriales; family Flavobacteriaceae; genus Flavobacterium; species Flavobacterium sp. CAN_S2. Next base: position 940,398 of record NZ_JADOVA010000001.1, on the reverse strand, counting down.
TTACAGCAGCAAAAACTCCATTTTTTTCATCGTCAAACAAATCCATCAATATTTGATTGTGGTATTTTTTCACTTCTTGAACGGATGAATTTAGCTCAGCTGATTTGTCGAAATAATTTTTGATTACAATTTCCAGTGCATTCGTCGTTTTCCCCATTGCAGAAACTACCAGCAATACATCTTCGTAACCCACTTTTTGTAAAACGTCGTACACGTTTTTAATTCCTGCGGCATCTTTTACAGAAGCTCCTCCAAATTTGAATACTCTCATATCTTAAACAAAAATTATTCTTTCTACTTTATTTCAATTTATTCTCTACGAAATTGGTAATTCCAAGTTCGTCCATTTGCACCACATGCCAGTCACGTAATACTTTTGCACCTGATTTTTCGTAAAATTCAATTGCGGGAGTATTCCAGTCGAGCACATTCCATTCCACTCTTCGAACTTGGTCTTTTTTACCCTGTTTTAAAATTTCAGAGTACAAAGCATATCCTAATCCTGTTCCTCGCATGCTCTCTTTTACCACTAAATCTTCTAAGTGGATTGTTTTTCCTTTCCAAGTAGAATAGCGATAATAGTACAATGCGATGCCTACAATTTGTTTAGACTTTTCGTTATCGTTCGAATCGTCTTCTATTTCGGCAACAAAAACATGAAAAAGAGGAACAGGACCAAAACCATCTCGAATTAAATCGTCAACAGTTACAAGAACAGCATTTGGCTCTTTTTCGAATTCGGCCAACTCTTTAATCAGACCTAAAACAGCTTGCATATCTTGCGGATTTCCTCTTCTAATATTCATAAATTTTTATTTTAATGATTTAAAAACGCAATAAAACAGCCTTTTTATGTACTTTTTTTGTGTTTTATTCAGCAAATATACAATACTGTCAAACTAAATAAATAGTATTGAATTTGTTTTCACAAAAAAAACGATATTTGTGATGTCAAATTAACTACATCGATTTCGTAATGGAAGAACGCAACAAAACACTAGGAGAATTTATTATTGAAAACCAAAATGCCTTTCAATATTCGTCAGGCGAATTATCCCGAATCATCAACTCCATTCGATTGGCTGCGAAAGTGGTCAATTATAAAGTAAACAAAGCTGGATTAGTTGATATTGTTGGTGCTGCGGGAGAACAAAACATACAAGGCGAAGACCAGCAAAAACTAGATGTTTATGCGAATGAGGTTTTTATTCAAACTTTGATTAATCGCGAAATTGTTTGTGGAATTGCCTCCGAGGAAAATGATGATTTTATCACAGTGGAAGGAAGTGATAACAGTCATAATAATAAGTACGTGGTTTTAATGGATCCGCTTGACGGTTCATCAAATATTGATGTAAATGTTTCAGTCGGAACTATATTTTCGGTTTACAGAAGAGTGACTCCAATAGGAACTCCGGTTACATTAGAAGATTTTTTACAGCCGGGAATCAATCAGGTTGCGGCAGGATATGTGATTTACGGAACCTCGACCATGTTAGTTTATACAACTGGACATGGCGTGAACGGATTTACACTGAATCCGGCAATTGGAACTTTTTATTTATCACATCCAAAAATGAAATTTCCAACGGATGGCCACATTTATTCTATTAACGAAGGGAATTATGTTCATTTTCCGCAAGGAGTAAAAAATTATATCAAATATTGTCAATTAGAAGAAGGAGACCGACCGTATACTTCAAGATATATTGGAAGTTTAGTTTCAGATATTCACAGAAATATGATTAAAGGCGGAATTTATTTATATCCTACGAGTTCTAAAGCTCCAAAAGGGAAATTACGATTGTTATATGAATGCAATCCGTTAGCTTTTATTGCGGAACAAGCCGGAGGAAAAGCGTCTAACGGATTTAATAGAATCATGGAAATTGAACCAACAGAATTACATGAAAGAGTGCCGTTCTTTTGCGGAAGCTACAACATGGTAGAAAAAGCCGAAGAATTTATGCATAAAGCAGAATTAAGTAAGTACTAGAAACAAAAAAAGCTTCCGTTTTTGGCGGAAGCTTTTTCAAAATTTTTGTATTACTTATTCATGTTTTTCATTTCGAAAATAAAAGTGTCTAAATCCACTTCTTTATCTACTAATTTAAGTGCTTTGTCAACGATGTAATCTACGTTTTCAGTATTAAAGCCTAAGCCTACACCAATTTTTCTAAGCATCACTTCTTGTTTGTCTCCTAAATGATGATCAACATGCACAATACGGGCTAGATCATACAATCGCTCCATTCTTTGTTCGTATAAATAAGGAGGATTGATTGGGTAATTTAAAGGATTCTCTAAAATTTCCTCATATTCTGCTTGAGAAATTTCTAATCGAACTGCCAGTTTGTCTAAAAATGCTTTTTCTTCAGGAGAAAACTTCCCGTCAGTAAGCGCTACGCGGACAATTGATGCAAAATGACCTTTATTTCTTTGTTTGAATTCGCTATCAAATAAATCTGAAAATGACATAGTTATTGGTTTTATATCTTACAAAGATAAATCTATTTTTAAATTAATGATTTTATATTTTTTATATTTTTTTGTTCCATTCAATCCCTTTTGAAATGCATTTATTTAAATAATCAAATCAATCATTTTCAAAATTAATCGTAAGTTTACAACCCCTTTATCAACCTAATAAATTACCCATGTCAGAATTTTGGATTTACTTTCAAATAGGATTAAAACACGTTTTAGATATTCATGCTTATGATCATGTTTTGTTTTTAATTGCCCTCGCCATTCCGTTTTCGTTCAAGGATTGGAAGCGAGTTGTACTTTTGGTTACCCTTTTTACTATTGGTCACACGATGGCTTTAATGCTTTCCGTTTTTGGTATAATTGCGATAAAAGTCAATGTAGTCGAATTATTAATTCCAATAACGATTCTAATAACTGCATTGTTTAATCTTTTTACGGCTGGAAAATCAAGCAAGAAAGAGAGTATAAATGTGGTATTTTTTATCACGCTTTTCTTTGGAATTATTCATGGATTGGGTTTTTCAAATTATTTTAAATCAATTCTTGGCGGAGATGCAGCCTCAAAAGTTTTACCATTGTCCGAGTTTGCACTTGGAATAGAAGCGGCTCAAATTGTAGTGGTTTTTGTGGTTTTGATAGTGTCGTATATTGTTCAAACCGTTTTCCGATTCTCAAAACGCGATTGGACTTTAGTCATGTCGGCATTCATAATAGGAGTAGTGATACCATTAATTATAGAAAGTGAAATCTGGATTAGATAAAATGAACGAAAAAAAATTAAATAAATACGATAAAGCGTACCTTAGAATCGCCAAAGAATGGAGTTTACTGTCCTACTGTAAACGCAAACAAGTTGGTGCGATTATTGTGCGTGATAGAATGATAATCTCTGACGGATACAACGGAACGCCAACAGGTTTTGAGAATTGTTGTGAAGACGAGGAAGGATTAACGCGTTGGGATGTTTTACATGCTGAAGCAAATGCGATTTTGAAAGTGGCGCGGTCAACGCAATCCTGCGAAGGCGCTACTTTATATATTACACTTTCACCTTGCAAGGAATGCAGCAAATTAATTCATCAATCCGGAATAAAAAGAGTGGTCTATCACAATGGATATCGGGATGATTCCGGCATTCAGTTTTTGATAAAAGCAGGAGTAGAGGTGGAACATATTGCAATCTTAGAAGAATAAATGAACTTTAATACTAAATATTTGCCCATTCTTATTTTTTCAACACTTGCTTTAGGTGTTGTCTTGGGTGGAATGTTGAATTTTCCTAACACAGCTGATTATCTTGTCAAAAACAATTCGAAAAGCAAGCTTAACAAACTCATTGATTTTATTGATAATGAATACGTGGATGATGTGAATACGGACTCTATTGTAAATCTTACCGTCGATAATATCTTGGCACAACTTGACCCGCATTCTGTATATATTGCGCCAAGTGATCAACAAGAAGTGATGGAAAGCATGAAGGGAAACTTCGTGGGAATAGGAGTGAATTTTTATATGTATAAAGATTCTGTTGCGGTAATAAAGCCTGTTGCGGACGGCCCTTCGGCAAAAGCTGGAATAAAGGCAGGCGATAGAATCTTGTATGCCGATAAAACAAAATTATTTGGACGTAAATTACCCACTGACAGTTTATATTCTAAACTAAAGGGAACTGTGGGTTCTGATATTGAACTAACAATTTACAGAAAATCCGAAGGCAAAAAAATAAAAGTAAAAATTAAACGGGATATAATTCCACTAAAAAGTGTTGACGTCGCTTTGCTTTTGGGCAATAAAACCGGTTATATAAAAATAAACAGATTTGCCGAAACTACTTATACAGAGTTTATGGAAGGTTTGTCTAAAATCAAGCAACAAGGAGCTAAATCACTCATTATCGATGTTCGGGATAACGGTGGCGGATATATGGAAGAAGCAATTGCCATTGCCGATGAATTGTTGGCGGATAAACAGCTGATTGTTTTCACCAAGAATAAAAATGGAAATATTGATAAAACATTTGCTACCGCTAAAGGGAATTTTGAAAAAGGGAATGTTTTTGTCCTAATCAATGAAAACAGCGCTTCAGCAAGTGAGATTCTTGCTGGAGCAGTTCAGGATAATGACAGAGGAACCATTGTAGGACGCCGCTCTTTTGGAAAAGGATTGGTGCAGCGCGAAATGGATTTTGCAGATGGTTCAGCCGTTCGATTGACGATTGCCAGATATTATACGCCAACAGGTCGTTCGATTCAAAAACCCTATTCTAAAGGAAATGAAGCGTATTTCAAAGAATCAGAAGCGCGTTATGGAAATGGGGAATTGTATGAAAAAGACAGTATCAAAGTCACTGACACGATAAAATTCAAAACTAAAAAAGGAAAAATTGTATATGGCGGTGGAGGAATTGTTCCAGATGTTTTTGTGCCATTGGAGGTGGAACACGGAAATGAAAGTACCGTTTATTTATTGCAATCGGGAATCGTGGGTAATTTTGTTTTTGAGCAATTGGATAAGAATAGAAGCGTTTTCAAAGGACTGTCTTTCGAACAGTTTCAAACTAAAATGAATGCCACTGATTTGTATTTCAATGCGTTTCAAAAATTTATTATCGGAAATGGTTTGGATCTAAATTTCGATAAAAGTAAGGCTCTGGTAAAACGCTATTTAACGGCAGAGTTTGCCCGACAATTATATGGTGAAAGCTATTATTATGAAATTGTATTGCCTGAAGACGCTATGGTGAAAAGAGTTTTGAATCAGAAATAAACTGGGATATAATTGAATTTGGATTCGATATTACCGAGATAATAAATAGTTTAGAATTGAACGATTAAGTTCCATTCATTTTTTTTACCGAATGCTGTCATGGGAGTGAGTCTGAATACCGTCATTCCACAAAGTAAGAATGTCTGTTGCAACTGCGGCGCCACTTCCGGCAGCAATCGCCAGTTGACTTCTCCAGCCTGCTAAAGTCCCCATCACATAAATCCCATCAGTAACTTTGTGGTCGTTGTTTTTGAGTTGTATTCGTTGTTTTTCGGGAAGTGATTTTTGATGTGGTTCTACATATTCCATTAAACCTTCAATGGCAAAAGTATTTGCTGAACCAATTCCAATAGCAATTATACTCGTTTTGTAAGTTGTTTTATTAGTAGTTACTGTAAATTCAGGATAACTGCCTTCTATTTTAAGTACTTTTTCGTTGGGGATTTGCACAATGTGCGGATACGTTTCTGAAAGATGCGTGAGGCTGTCTTTCATCAAGTCAGCGCCTAATGTTCCTGGAGGAATTCCGTACGCATTGTTAAATAATGCGTCTTGAAGAGAAGATGATTTCTGATGGGTAAAAACGCCTATTTTTTTATTGGCAACAAAAGATTTGTTTTTGGCAGAACCTAAAACAAGTGAACATGACATTCCTGAAACGCCACCACCTAAAATAAGTACATCAAACAAAACGATTACTTTTCGTTAGTTTTTTCCTCAATTCTTTTTGAAATTCTAAAGATTAACAGAATCATTACAGCACAAAAAGAAGCTGCGATTCCAATAAAAGCAACGACACTTTCTCCTTGAAATGGATTTCTAAAATCCAGCAAAGTAACATTAAAAAGGATTAGAGCGATTGCTAAAAATACCAGTATGTTAGTGAAAATTTTCATAGTACGTTATTGTTTTTGTTTTGAAATAAAAAGATAGTTGGGTCAGCTTTTAAACTGAAACGAAATTCCCAAAAAAATCTAATTAATTTTGTAGCATTGAATTAGAGGGTAAATTTATGAAAATTTAATTTAGACAAACAAACCTTTAACATTCGCAGCGAATAATTTAACAGCAATTGCAAGCAGTACAACTCCAAAAGTCTTGCGGATGACTCCAAGTCCATTCTCGCCTAGCATTTTTTCAATTTTAGAAGAAGATTTCAAAACGATGTAGACCAGAATAATATTCAAAATTATGGCAATAACGATATTAATAGTGTAAAACTGAGATCGTAATGAAAGCAAAGTCGTCATGGTTCCTGCACCGGCAATCAAAGGAAATGCTAACGGAACAATAGAGGCGGAACTGGCTTCTTCATCACGATAGATTCTGATTCCTAAAATCATTTCTAGCGCCAAAAAGAATAAGACAAAAGATCCGGCAACTGCAAATGAATTGACATCGATGCCAATTAATTTTAAAAGTTCCTCGCCTGCAAAAAGGAAAACAATCATGATTACAGCGGCGACAATAGATGCTTTTTCAGATTCAATGTGTCCGTGTTTTGTTCTTAAATCAACAATTATCGGTATCGATCCCACAATATCAATTACGGCAAAAAGAACCATTCCTACTGTGATTATTTCTCTAATGTCGAATTCCATAATTTGCTTGTTTGTTTACTGCAAAAGTATAGAATTTAGTTTGGTTATCGACTACGTTGATTTTTAATTTGTTGGACTAATTTATCCTTTTTTATTATTTGATAATTAGTGCTTTTTATTCTGTATTAAATTATAAGTATCTGATAATCAATTTGTAAATTTGTTATTAATTTAAAATTTACAGCTATGAAGAAGATACGATGGGTTTTTAGTGTAGTGATTATGTTTCTTTTTGTAAATACTGCAGATGCCCAAATTTTGAAAAAAATTCAGAAAAAAATTCAAGATAATGTAACGCGAAAAGCTGTTGATAAAAGTATTGACACAACTGACGCAGAGAAGCAGAAAATGATGGACAAGACATTGAGTGCTGATGCGATGGCAATGGCGTTTGGAAAAAATAAAGTTGATCCTTCGTTGATTCCGGATTCGTATTCGTTCAGCTGGAAATATTCTTTGGAAATTCAGAGTGAAAATGAAAAGGCGATGATTATGGATTATTTTCTAGAGCCTAATGCGGAATATTTTGGTTTCAAAATGGGAGAATCCGGTGAAATGTTTATGGTAATTGACAGCAGAAATAAGTTGATGATTACTGCTTTTGAACAAGAAAAAGAAAAGGTTGCCATGGCTTCTAAAATGCCTGATTACTCCGAAATCACATCAAAAGAAAATGAAAGTGACGGATTTTCATACAGGTCGCTTCCTAATAAAATAATTATGGGTTATAATTGTAAGGGAATTGAAGCCACAAGTAAGGACTTTATTATGGTATTTTATTATACAAATGAGGCCAAGGTGAGTTTTTCGGATATGTTTAGATCTCAGCAAAGACAGAAAACGCCGGATGTTTTAAAGGGCTATTTTAAAACGGGAGACCGACCTTTGATGATGACAATGAGTATGAAAGACTTGAAAGATAAAGGTAAAATCACCACCATGAAATGTGTTGTTTTAGAAAAAAATTCTCGTGAATTTCTAAAATCAGATTATAAATTCATGTGACTTATTTTTTATTTTCTTCTATTTTGTTTTCGAATTTTATGATTTGCTGAGGTGCTTTTTTGAATTTCTTTGAATATCTTTGCAAAATGTTTCAACTAGGAAAAACCATCGTCTCAGAAGACTTACTCGAAAAAAATTTTGTTTGCAATTTGACCGCTTGTAAAGGCGCTTGCTGTGTAGACGGCGACGCTGGAGCGCCATTAAGTTTGGAGGAAACTAAAATCCTCGAATCTATTTATCCAAAGGTCAAACCATTTTTGCGTAAGCAGGGAATTGCTGCTATTGAAGCGCAAGGAACTTGGGTCAAAGGAACCGATGGTGATCTTGAAACACCATTAATCGATGATAAAGATTGCGCTTACGTAATTTTTGATGGTAAAACGGCTTTGTGCGGTATCGAACAAGCGTACAACCAAGGAATAATCGACTGGAAAAAACCCGTTTCTTGTCATCTTTATCCTGTGCGTGTGAAAGATTTTACGGAATTTGCCGCTGTTAATTATGACAAATGGGATATTTGTGATCCAGCCTGTTCTTTAGGTCAAGAGTTAGAAGTTCCGGTTTATAAATTTGTCAAAGAAGCTTTAGTAAGAAGGTTTGGAGAGGATTGGTATGCCGAGCTTGAGACAGTTGCCGAGGAACATAAAAATAATTCAAAATAGAATAAAAAAATCTTGTTTTCTATTTTAAAAATCCTATATTTTACGGTACTTTACACTATTTTTTAGATTTTAATAAACTGATTTACAGTTTGTTATGGTTTTAATAAAAATCTATTTATTTTTTCTTTTGTTAAAAACTATGGCTTATTGTGGATAAGTTTGGCTTTTAGTTTCATCAATATTTGACAATCTTTGTAAAGATGAAAGTCAAAAAAAAAGAGCCTACAGACTCAGAAAGTCTTTGGCTCAAGTTTTGGAAACTCACTCCGTCAATTGTTGGTTTTGGACGACTCATTTTTGACGTAGTGAAATTATTTATCGAAAGATAGAATAATTTAAAAGCCGATATAATCGTAGTGATTGTATCGGTTTTTTAATGCATCAAAAATAGTGTATAAATATTTGAAACAAAGTTAAAGTGCACTTAAAATTATGAACAATTTAATTCTTTGTATTGATAAGTTTTTCAAGTGTATTTATTTTTAATTAATGATGTGTTTTGTTGGCTAAATTTAAAATATTTTTTTTAAAAATAAAATCAAATTTTCTTGTTTACTGTTTTTAAAATCCTATATTCTACGGTACTTTGTGCCCTTTTTTTTAGTTTTAAATATTTGATTTTTAAATATTTAAAATATTTGTGAGAAATGGTCTTCTATTGAGTGTTTGTTAAAAACTATAACCGATTGTGGATAAGTTTGGCTTTTAATTCCAGCAATATTTCACAATCTTTGTAACTCTTAAAACGGAATTTATTCCGTTAAAAACTCAAAAAAACAAACTACTATAAATGGCACAACTTGAACCAATTTTACAAGAGAATAAAAATCGTTTCGTGATTTTTCCTATCAAACACCATGACATTTGGGAATTTTATAAAAGTATGGAAGCCAGTTTCTGGACGGCTGAAGAAATCGATTTGTCACAAGATTTAAATGACTGGAATAACAAGCTTTCGGACGATGAGCGTTATTTTGTTAAACACATTTTGGCATTTTTCGCAGCGTCAGATGGAATTGTAAATGAAAATTTGGCTGAAAATTTTGTGAACGAAGTGCAATATGCAGAAGCAAAATTCTTTTACGGGTTCCAAATCATGATGGAAAACATTCACAGCGAAACGTATTCGTTATTGATTGACACTTATGTAAAAGACGAAGCAGAGAAAGATGAATTGTTCAATGCATTAGAAGTTTTTCCTGCGATTAAGAAAAAAGCTGACTGGGCTTTGAAATGGATTGAATCAGATTCGTTTGCTGAAAGATTAATTGCTTTTGCAGCGGTGGAAGGAATTTTCTTTTCGGGAGCGTTTTGTTCTATTTATTGGTTGAAAAAACGTGGATTAATGCCAGGATTGACATTTTCTAACGAATTGATTTCTCGTGATGAAGGGGTTCACTGTGATTTTGCGGTGCATTTACACAACCACCACTTGGTGAATAAAGTGCCAAAAGAAAGAATCAGAAGTATTATTGTAGACGCTTTGAATATTGAAAGAGAATTTATCACCGAATCGCTTCCAGTAAGTTTGATAGGGATGAATGCAGTTTTGATGACGCAATATCTAGAATTTGTTGCTGATAGGTTATTGGTTGAATTAGGTTGCGAAAGAGAATACAATACTACAAATCCGTTTGATTTTATGGACATGATTTCACTTCAAGGAAAAACAAACTTCTTTGAAAAGAAAGTGGCCGAATATCAAAAAGCGGGTGTTATGAATACCGATGAAGATGCTCAGAAAATATCTTTTGACGCTGATTTTTAGAAAATAGTTATTGTAGTATCGGGTTTTTTAGCCCCGATGGAAGGGAATATCCTTTTTGTTTTTTCTTTAAAAACAAAAAGATTGGAATGACAGCGGGATTAGCTTCCCAAAAAAAATTAACAAATACCCAAAAAAAGAGAAAAGGGATTTTCTGTTTTTTAAAAACAATTGAGCTTATGTATGTAATTAAGAGAGATGGCCATAAAGAGCCGGTAATGTTCGACAAAATCACAGATAGAATTAAAAAACTATGCTATGGTTTGAATGATTTGGTTGATGCCGTGAAAGTGGCAATGCGCGTAATTGAAGGACTTTACGATGGTGTGTCGACATCGGAATTGGATAATCTTGCTGCCGAAACTGCTGCGTCAATGACTATTGCGCATCCGGATTATGCACAATTAGCCGCTCGTATTGCAATCTCAAATTTACATTCGAATACTAAGAAATCATTTTCGGAAACGATGAATGATATGTTCAATTATGTGAACCCAAGAAACGGTCAATACGCACCGTTACTTTCTGAGGAAGTGCATAAAGTGATTATGGAAAACGCGGAATTTTTAGATTCCCATATTATATACAATAGAGATTTCAACTACGATTATTTTGGTTTTAAAACCTTGGAAAGATCGTATTTGCTTAAGATAAACGGTAAAATCGTGGAGCGTCCACAGCACATGTTGATGCGTGTTTCGGTTGGAATTCATTTAGACGATTTAAAATCGGTGATTGAAACCTACGACTTAATGTCGAAAAAGTTCTTTACGCATGCAACCCCAACATTGTTCAATGCCGGAACTCCAAAACCTCAAATGTCTAGCTGCTTCCTTTTGGCAATGCAAGATGATAGTATTGACGGGATTTATGACACGTTGAAACAAACGGCTAAAATCTCGCAATCAGCGGGTGGAATTGGACTTTCTATTCACAATGTTAGAGCGACTGGTTCTTACATTCGTGGAACAAACGGAACGTCTAACGGAATTGTTCCTATGTTAAGAGTTTTCAATGATACTGCAAGATATGTAGATCAAGGTGGAGGAAAACGTAAAGGAAGTTTTGCTATTTATATCGAAACTTGGCATGCGGATATCTTTGAATTTTTGGACTTGAAAAAGAATACCGGAAAAGAAGAAATGCGTGCGAGAGATTTGTTCTTCGCGATGTGGACTTCGGATTTATTCATGAAACGTGTGCAGGAAGACAGTTATTGGACCTTGATGTGCCCTAATGAATGTCCGGGATTGTATGATGTGTATGGTGACGATTTCGAAAAAATGTACACGGATTACGAAAAAGCAGGAAAAGGTAGAAAAACCATCAAAGCGCATGAATTGTGGGAGAAAATCCTAGAATCGCAAATTGAAACTGGAACACCTTACATGTTGTACAAAGATGCAGCCAACAGAAAATCAAACCAAAAAAATCTGGGTACCATTCGTTCTTCGAATTTGTGTACGGAGATTATGGAATTCACTTCTAAAGATGAAATTGCGGTTTGTAACTTGGCTTCACTTTCGTTACCAATGTTTGTGGAAAACAAAAAATTCAATCATGAATTGTTGTACACTGTTACCAAACGTGTTACCAGAAACTTAAATAAAGTAATTGACAGGAATTATTATCCGGTAATAGAAGGAGAAAATTCTAACAAACGCCACAGGCCAATTGGTCTTGGAGTGCAAGGATTAGCTGATGCTTTCATCATGTTGCGTTTGCCGTTTACGAGCGACGAAGCGAAAAAACTGAATCAGGAAATTTTTGAAACCTTATATTTTGCAGCTGTAACCGCATCGATGGAAATGGCCAAAGAAGAAGGTCCATATTCTAGTTTTGAAGGTTCGCCAATTTCACAAGGGGAATTTCAATATAACCTTTGGGGATTGAAAGATGAGGAATTATCAGGACGTTGGGACTGGACTTCATTGAGAAAAGAAGTAATGGAACACGGAGTAAGAAACTCATTATTAGTGGCGCCAATGCCAACGGCTTCGACTTCTCAAATTTTGGGTAACAACGAAGCATTCGAACCATATACTTCTAATATTTACACCAGAAGAGTACTTTCGGGCGAATTTATTGTGGTAAACAAACACTTGTTGCACGATTTAGTGGAGCGTGGTTTGTGGAATGAGAACTTGAAACAAGAATTAATGCGTAATAACGGTTCAGTTCAAGCACTTAATATTCCTCAAGATTTGAAAGAATTGTACAAAACAGTTTGGGAAATGTCGATGAAAGACATTATCGATATGTCACGTCAACGTGGTTATTTTGTGGATCAATCGCAATCATTGAACTTATTCATGCAAAATGCCAATTATTCTAAATTGACATCGATGCATTTCTATGCTTGGCAATCCGGATTGAAAACGGGAATGTATTATCTAAGAACAAAAGCTGCGGTGGATGCAATTAAATTTACATTGAATAATGATAAAAAAGCAGAGCCAATCGAAATCAAAGAGCAATCAATAGCTGTTCCTGCAGTTGCAGAAGCAGTAGAAATGACTGCCGATGAATATAGAGCGATGCTAGAATTGTCTAAAAATGCTGGTCCAGACGAATGTGAAATGTGTGGGAGTTAATAGGTAATAATTGAAATATTATTTATTTATTGACGAAAGTGGCGATCATGGTTTAAAGACTATTGATGATGGTTTTCCAGTATTTTTGCTTTGTGGTGTTTTAGTTTCTGAAGTTGAATATTTTAATATCAATTCAGTTGTAAATAGTTCGAAAATAAAATATTGGAACAATACTAATGTGATTTTACATTCACGTGATATACGAAAGTGTAATAATGAATTTAAAATTTTATTTGATTTAACGATAAAAGAAAAATTTTATGAAGATATAAATCACATTCTCACTTCGAGTAATTACAATATTATTAGTTCTGCAATTGATAAAATTGCATTTATTAAAAAATATGGAAAATTAGAAGATGATGTTTATGAAATTGCTCTTTCCTTTATTTTAGAAAGAACAATTTTCTGTCTTGATGAGATGAAAGATTGTAAATCTTTAGAGATAATAATCGAAAAGAGAGGTAGGAAAGAAGATGCAAAGTTATCTAGTCATTTACACAAGTTGAGCCAAATTGGGACTTACTATGTTGATGCAGAAAGGATGAAAAAGTATGCAATTAAATATAAATTTCTTGGTAAGAAAGAAAACAATAATGGTTTGCAAATCTCTGATTTGTTAGCATATCCAATAGCTAGAAAAATAATTACCCCAGAAGGAGTTAACATATCATATGAATTTATCAAAGAAAAATTTTATACAAAAAATGGTAAACGCTATGGGTTGAAAGTTTTTCCATAAAACAAAAAGGCTGATTAAATCAGCCTTTTTTGTCGACCGGGGACACCCCAATCCTATTATGTTTACATCTAATGATGTATAATTCTCATGCAAAGATATTATAAATTTATAATAAATAAATAAATATTTGGCAAAAAGTTGCAGTTTGTGGCAATGGATTAAATATTAAAGTTCTTTTAAAACACAAAAATAATAGGAAAGCCTTTGTTTTCTAGAGCAATTTCCCGCTTTTCGTTGCAATCTTTTTATTTTTAAAGAAAAAATAAAAAGGATTTCCACTGCAATCGAAGTTCACCAAATTCCAATTAAAATAAAAGTTTAAGTGAAGTAATCGGGGCTAAAACATCATGAGTTAATAGTTTAATTTTGTAAATAATTCACTATATTTGAGGTAGTTATCATTGTAAAAATCACTATCATGGAAAATAAAAAATTTACTGTTACAGATGATTTATTAGCTTCCAAAAGTCAACGTCTGCTGAATTTCATAATCGATGTGTTGATTATCTATATTATTGAAATAAGTATTGGTACGACCATAATTCTAATTGGAGATTTAACGAAAAGTGATACAGCATCAAATTGGGTTTCTTCATTAAGCGTAGTTGAAAGTTTCTTTTTTGGACTTGTTATCTTGTTTTTTTATTATTTAATAACTGAAATGTATTTTTCCAGAACCTTCGGGAAGTATTTCACGAAAACAATTGTTGTAAAGCATGAAGGTTCAAGACCCAATATGAAAAGTATAATTGTACGAACACTCTCTAGATTAATTCCTTTTGAGCCTTTTTCTTTTTTAACTGCAGATAGAGGATGGCATGATACATTATCGGTTACGTATGTGGTGAAAAAGCATGATTTTATAGCCAAAAAGAAATTGTTTTCTGAAGAATAAAGAAATAGAAAAGATAAAAATTGCAGTCATTTTAGACTGCTTTTTTGTTTTTAAACACATCCTTTTCTTTATATTCGCTCCTTCTAAATACCAAAAATAAAATGATGAACTGGAAACAACTTTTATCACTAAAACGACAAGGCGACAAAGGCAAAAGATTACGTGTAGAACAAGATGATACTCGTTTGGGTTTTGAGGTTGATTATGACCGTATCATTTTCTCAGCCGCTTTTAGAAGTTTACAGGATAAAACACAAGTTATTCCGTTATCAAAAACTGATTTTGTACACACCAGATTGACGCACAGTTTAGAAGTTTCGGTTGTGGGTCGTTCTTTGGGGCGATTGGTGGGTAAGAAAATCATCGAAAAATATCCACATCTGAAAGAAGTTCATGGCTATCACATGAATGATTTTGGTGCTATTGTTGCTGCGGCATCTTTGGCTCATGATATTGGGAATCCACCATTTGGACATTCCGGTGAAAAAGCGATTGGAGAATATTTTTCCATTGGAAAAGGACAACAATATAAAGACCAGCTTACGCCAAAAGAATGGCAGGATTTAATTGATTTTGAAGGGAATGCGAACGGTTTTTCGGTATTGACGGCCAGTCGTCCCGGAATTGAAGGCGGACTTCGAATTTCGTATGCAACGTTGGGTGCTTTTATGAAGTATCCAAAAGAAAGTTTACCTAAAAAACCAACCAAAGACATTGCCGACAAAAAATACGGTTTCTTTCAAACCGACAAAGCTTTTTTTAAAGATGTAGCTTTAGACATGGGTTTGATTCCAAATAAATCCGGAGATAATATTGGTTTTGAAAGGCATCCTTTGGCATATTTAGTAGAAGCAGCCGATGATATTTGTTATACCATTATTGATTTTGAAGACGGAATCAATTTAGGATTGGTTTCTGAAGATTTTGCGTTGGAATATTTAATAAAATTGGTAAAAGACAGCATTGATACTTCGAAATACAAGACTTTGGAAACCAAAGAAGACCGTATTAGTTATTTACGCGCTTTAGCTATTGGAAGTTTAATCAACGATGCAGTAAAAGTATTTGTCGAAAATGAAGCCCTGATTCTGAACGGAAAATTTCCTTTTGCCATAATGGATAAAAGCAAATACAAAGCCCAGATGGATGATATTATCAAGATTAGTGTTGATAATATTTACCAAAGCCGTGAAGTGATTGAGAAAGAAATCGTCGGTTATCAGATTATTCAAACGTTGTTGGATAAATTCATAACGGCTTTTAATAATAAATACAACGGAAATGCGTCTAATTACGACTCTTTAATTCTGAAAATGTTGCCTGAGAAACACCATTTGGAAAAAGATAATCTTTACGGAAGATTACTGCATATTTGTCATTATGTGTCTTTGCTAACTGATGGAAATGCACTGGAATTATTCGAAACTATTAACGGTAGAAAAAAGAATTAGCTTTTAAAAAACATATTCAATTCCAACACCAATTGCTTGTCGGACCTGAGTTTTTGGACCTTCGGTTACTTGTATTCCAGCAATTTCTCTTTTAGATTTGATGTCATCGTCATAGATAACATGTGCTCCAATATTAGCTTTTACATATTGATTCACCACAAGTTCTACTTGCAAGTCACAATCAATATCGATGTTTCCAAAACGATTTACATAATCAGAATATAAGCTCAGCCGATTTTCTAAACTGATATTTTTGAAAATTTCTTTTTTGTATTTGTTGGTAATCAGAAAACCAAGTTCCATTTTTGACCTTTCGCCTTCTGTGAGTTGATTTCCGTCGAGATCGTAAGTAGCTTTTGGAACGCCAAAAGCACCCTGATCAGCCAGTCTTTGGTCTAAAACTAAGGTTGTCTTAAATGTAAATGGAGAGATGTAAAACGTTCTCTTTTTTTCTTTATCGATATTTTCGGCACCTATTCCCATAAAAATATAAGCGGGAGCAAAGGGTTTTGAAATTGCTTTTTCAGTATTTGGGTATGCGTAACCATTAGTAAATTGCGTATTAAAATTAAATTTAGCTGAATGAAACCAGTTTGAAAGAGTGTCTTTTCTGTAGCCAAAAGTAGAGTTTAACTGGATGGCGTCGTCTGTTTTTCTAATATCGATTCCGTCTTGTTTGTTTAATCCGTATCTAATTATTAATTCACTTGACCAGTTATAATTACTTCTGTTATACACTCGGTGAAATTTACCTTTAAATAAACCGGAAATTGAACTTGTTCCCCCGGCAGACCAGTTGACGAACGCAACTTCGGAAATGTCGAATCCTAAACTGTTTTTTTTGCTCCAGTACGACAAAGGAAGATAATGTGTTTTTGTTTGTATTTTTAGCGGAACACGTAATGATTTACCTGCAGTTGTTAGTGTGGTTACAGGTTTAAGTCCGTCGGAAAGATTGGTGTTTGTCGCTTCTTGTGAAAAACTATTAAGAGGAAATGTGAACGCAAGCAGTAATAATGTGTAGGTTAAAAATTTCATTTTGGAGTAATTGTGTTTGGGGTTGCAAAATAATTATTTTAATAACTTGAAAAAAGTATTTCAAGACTTTTAACGTCAATTTTGCAGTATTGTTGTAATTCGGCTACAGTTCCATGTTCAATAAATGCATCTGGAATACCCAAAACAGTAATTTTTGACGCATAATTGTTCTCTGAGGCAAACTCTAGAATTGTACTTCCAAACCCGCCTTTTACAGTGCCATCTTCTATTGTAATGATGGTTTTAAAGGTGTTGAAAATGTTGTTTAATGCCTTTTCGTCTAATGGTTTAACAAACGAAAAATCATAATGCGCAATGGTTTCTGAATGTTTCATTTTGGCTATAGCCAAAGAGACATTATTGCCAATAGTTCCATTGGATAAAACGGCTAATTTTGAACCTTCTTTTATACAAACACTTTTTCCAATTGCTATTTTTTTATAATTTCCAAGATGTTGATTTTGCCAATCTTGAATAACTCCGCGACCTCTTGGATAGCGAATAGCGATAGGGTGATCTAATCCTAATTGAGCGGTGTATAAGATATTTTGCAAGGCTACTTCATTCATTGGAGAATGAATAATCATGTTAGGAATGCAACGCAAATAAGCCAAATCGAAAACACCGTGGTGTGTTGCTCCGTCTTCTCCGACCAAACCAGCTCTGTCCAAACAAAATATTACAGGAAGGTTTTGTAGCGCCACATCATGGATTATTTGGTCGTATGCTCTTTGTAAAAATGTCGAGTAAATATTGCAATAAACTACCATGCCTTGTGTCGCCATTCCGGCGGCTAAAGTCACAGCGTGTTGCTCGGCAATTCCAACGTCAAAAGCACGTTTTGGAAAGGCATCCATCATGAATTTTAACGAGCTTCCGGATGGCATTGCCGGTGTGATTCCTATTATTTTCTCATTTTTTCTAGCCAAATCCAATACGGTCAAGCCAAAAACATCCTGATATTTTGGAGGTAAATTTTCTTCGGATTTAACATGTATTTCTCCGGTTAAAGCGTCAAATTTTCCCGGAGCATGGTATTTTACTTGATCGTCCTCAGCCTGCTGTAATCCTTTTCCTTTTGTGGTAATAATGTGAAGGAATTTAGGTCCTTTTATTTTTTGTAAGCGTTTTAATTCTTTGATAACGGCAAAAATATCATGACCGTCTATTGGACCCGAATAATCGAAATTCAAAGATTTGATCATGTTGTTTTGCCTCGGGTTTTTTCCTTCTTTTACAGCAGTCAGGTATTGTTTTAAAGCGCCCACGCTTGGATCAATCCCGATAGCGTTATCGTTCAGAATTACTAGTAAATTAGCATCAGTAACTCCGGCGTGATTTAATCCTTCAAAAGCCATCCCTGAGGCTATGGAGGCATCGCCAATCACCGCAATGTGCTGTTTGTCGAAGTCACCTTTCAAATTAGAAGCTATTGCCATTCCTAATGCTGCCGAAATAGAAGTAGAGGAGTGGCCTACGCCAAAAGCATCGTAAATACTCTCACTTCTTTTTGGGAAACCGGAAATACCACCGAGTTGACGATTGGTATGAAAATTTTCTCTTCTTCCTGTGAGTATTTTATGTCCATACGCTTGATGACCTACGTCCCAAATCAATAAATCATTTGGGGTGTCAAAAACATAATGCAAGGCAATTGTTAATTCGATTACTCCTAGGCTTGCGCCAAGATGACCTTCTTTTACAGCTACAATATCGATAATGAAATCGCGTAATTCCTGAGCAATTTGAGGAAGTTGGGCTTCGTCAAGCAGTCGTAAATCGGTTGGGTTATTGATGTTTGAAAGTAAATTATCTGACATAAAGCAAAGGTACGATTTGAAATTGTATTTTTGCAGTCGATAAAAAAAGTTGTTTCACAAAGAATTTAAATTTGCGAATTTGCGGTCTATATTATGATAAATCCTTTCACCGACGAATATTTCATGAAAAAAGCTTTGCAGGAAGCCGAAATGGCTTTTGAAAAAGGCGAAATTCCTGTTGGCGCGCTAATTGTCATTGATAATAAAGTCATTGCCAGAAGTCATAATTTAACCGAATTATTACATGATGTTACGGCTCACGCCGAAATGCAATCCATCACTGCTGCTGCGAATTATCTTGGCGGGAAATATTTGATTGGTTGTACGCTTTACGTCACACTGGAACCTTGCCAGATGTGCGCCGGCGCTTTATATTGGAGTCAGATCTCGAGAATTGTATATGGAGCCACTGATGAAAATCGCGGTTTTTTAAAAATGGGAACGCAATTGCATCCTAAAACTACTGTTGTTCGTGGGGTTATGGCGAA
Organism: Flavobacterium sp. CAN_S2; assembly: GCF_015752255.1. NCBI lineage: Bacteria > Pseudomonadati > Bacteroidota > Flavobacteriia > Flavobacteriales > Flavobacteriaceae > Flavobacterium > Flavobacterium sp. CAN_S2. The sequence continues at coordinate 921,078 of NZ_JADOVA010000001.1, read as the reverse complement.
TGAAGCTTCGGAGTTGATGAAGCGATTTTTTGTGGAGAGAAGGAAGTGATGCTATAAACGAATGCCATAGCCCAGATAGAAGCGGCATCCTTTTTCTGGCTTCTTTAGCCAGGAAAAGATATAGCGGATAGCTGGAAATAGCTCCTAAAAACAAATAAATTATAAATTACAGATTGCTTCGAAAAATCTCGCAATGACGCAAAAAAAAACTCCCCAATTTCTTGAGGAGTTTGTAATTTATTCTATGACAGCATTTTCTTTTTTGTCGTAGAAATGATATTCTAAATACGTGTAAGCATCACGAGGTATAATTTTCACCCATTTTTTATGTTCAAGAAACCATTTTGAACGTAATGATGGAAAACCTTTGGTAAGGTATGCGGCCACAAAAGGATGTACATTAAGCACAACATCTTTGTGGTTTTTTAATACTCTTTCTAAATCAAAAGCGATTTTATCAATGATTTGAATTGGCGCTTCAATTTCGCCGCTTTCATTGTTTGGATCTTCTTCTCTAGTTTTAATATTTACTTCAGGTCTTACTCTTTGTCTTGTAATTTGAACTAATCCAAATTTGCTTGGAGGTAAGATCTTGTGTTTTGCTTTATCGTCGCTCATTTCTTCTTTCAAGAAATCGAACAACACTTTACGATTTTCAGGATTTGACATATCGATGAAATCAACTACGATGATTCCGCCCATATCACGAAGACGTAATTGTCTTGCGATTTCGGCAGCTGCAATCATATTGACTTCCATGGCTGTATCTTCCTGGTTGGTGGCTTTATTAGAACGGTTTCCGCTGTTTACGTCAATGACGTGCAAGGCTTCAGTGTGTTCGATAATAAGATACGCCCCTTTACTCATGGATACTGTTTTTCCAAAAGAAGTTTTGATTTGTCTCTCTATGTTGTATTTCTCAAAAATAGGTGTGTCTTTTGATTGATAAAATTTAACAATTGATTGTTTGGATGGTGCAATTTCTTGCAAATAATCCTTTGTTTGGTTGTACAACTCTTCGTCATCTATTTGAATACCGCTGAAGGTATCGTTGAATACATCTCTTAATATCGAAGAAGCTCTGTTGAGTTCTCCTAAAACTTTTGACGGATGATGAGCAGTTGGTAATTTTTTACACATTGCAGTCCATCTGCTGAGCAGGTTCTGCAAATCTTTTTCTAATTCGGCTGTATTTTTGCCTTCGGCTACTGTGCGAACAATAACACCAAATCCTTTTGGTTTGATGGATTGTACTAATCGTTTCAAGCGTTCTTTTTCTTTTTTGTCTTCTATTTTTTGTGAAATAGAAACGCGGTCAGAAAACGGAACCAAAACTATAAATCTTCCGGCAAGAGAGAGCTCAGCGCTAATTCTTGGTCCTTTTGTAGATATAGGTTCTTTGACGACTTGTACTAAAACAGATTGATTGGAACTCAAAACATCAGTGATGGTACCATCTTTGTCTATTTCTTTTTCAAACTGAAAGTTTTTTAGGGAGAAATCTTTTAATTTACCTGCGCTTACAAGTTTTATGAATTTCAGTTGGGAAGCTAAATTAGGTCCTAAATCATGATAATGTAAAAAGGCATCTTTTTCGAAGCCTACATTTACAAAAGCAGCGTTAAGTCCGGCAACTGGTTTCCTGATTTTGGCAATAAAAATATCACCAACCTGGAAGTTGCTTTTTTCTTCTTCTTTGTGTAATTCAATTAGTTTTCCATCTTTTAATAAGGCAAAATCTACGGCTTCAGAACTAGATCGGATGATTAATTCTTTATTCACGCTGTACATTTTTATCTATTCGCCAAGGCGAACAAATGGATTAAACAATATTTTAACAGGTATTGAACCCGGGGAAAAGAAGATTTATAGAGAATAGATTAAAGAGTTTAGACTTTTAGGGTCTGTTCTCTATTTTCTTTGCTCTTTCATCTTTTTTCAATTTCAATGAACTTTTAAAAAGAAAAAAGTAGTTTAAAACTACTTTTTCTTTTTGTGACGGTTAGCTCTCGCTCTTTTCTTACGTTTGTGCGTTGCTACCTTATGTCTCTTTCTTTTTTTACCACTTGGCATGTCTTGTCGATTTTATGATTAATATTATTATTTTGCTTCGTTATTTGTTTTCACTCCTTCTACAAAAACTTTTGCAGGTTTGAATGCAGGAATGTTGTGTGCAGGAATTTTTATTGTGGTATTCTTAGAAATATTTCTTCCTGTTTTCTCAGCTCTAGTCTTCACTATAAAACTTCCAAAACCTCTTAAATAAACATTGTCTCCAGTTTCTAATGAATTTTTTACTTCATTCATAAAGGTCTCTACAGTTGCTTGTACATCTCCTTTTTCAAGACCTAATTTTTCTGAAATTTTTGCTACGATATCTGCTTTCGTCATTTTCTTTCCTATTTATAATGTTGTACTATTTTTTTGAGTTTGCAAATATAGGAATTTAAAAAACAATTATTCAAGCTAATTCATTAAATTTTAATCACATAAACTTTTACTTTTGCTAACAAATAATTAAAACATGATTTTTTCTAACTTGTTAATACAATGGTATTTACAGAATAAACGCGATTTACCTTGGAGAAATACCACTGATCCTTATCCTATTTGGCTCTCTGAAATCATGTTGCAACAGACGCGTGTGGCACAAGGAATGCCTTATTTTTTGTCTTTTACAACCGCTTATCCTAATGTTTTTGATTTGGCAAAAGCCAATGAAGAACAAGTTTTAAAACTTTGGCAAGGATTAGGATATTATTCCAGAGCTAGAAATTTGCACAAAACTGCGCAGCATATCGCTTTTGATTTATCGGGAATATTTCCGGCAACTTATAATGATTTATTGAAATTAAAGGGAGTAGGAGAATACACTGCGGCTGCGATTGCCTCTTTCTCCTATAATGAAGCCGTTCCGGTGGTTGATGGGAACGTGTTCCGGGTTTTGTCGCGTTATTTCGACATCGATACGGATATTGCTCAGGCTTCCGCCAAAAAAGAATTCGCTGCTTTGGCTTTCGAACTGATGCCAAAAGACAACCCGGCAACTTTCAATCAAGCCATTATGGAGTTTGGTGCGTTGCAATGCGTTCCTAAAAGCCCGAATTGTGGCATTTGTGTTTTCAACGAAAGTTGTGCTGCTTTGCAAAAAAATAAAGTGGACCAATTGCCGGTAAAGTCCAAAAAACTAAAAGTTAGAAACCGATACTTTAATTATATGGTCGTTGCAGATGAAAATGACAACACTATAATTCAAAAAAGAACGGACAAAGGAATTTGGCACAACTTATATGAATTCCCTTTGATGGAAACCGAAAAAGAGGAAGATTTTGATTGCGTTAGCGAAGCTGTTCAATCGGAGTATTTTAAAGATAATACTGTCATAAGTATGTTAGAATATAACGAGAAAAGCATCATTCATAAATTGTCACACCAGCATTTACATATTAAGTTTTGGAAAGTAAAAATTGAAGGAACAATTGAAAACGGGATTGATGCGGAAACTTTGAAAACTTTTCCGTTCCCAATTGTGATTCATAATTTTATTGAAAAGGATTTATAGAGTTTCTAAAAAAATGTATCTTTGATAAAATACCATATTCTAAAATGAACGGAACATTAAATAAGGTTATGTTAATTGGTTTTCTTGGCGACGACATCAAAATGCATTATTTTGATGGAGGCAATTGTATTGGAAGGTTTCAATTGGCTACAAACGAAGTGTATATCAATAAAACTACCAATGAAAAAATTACTTCTACAGAGTGGCATAATTTGGTAGTGCGCAATAAAGCCGCGGAACTTTGTGAAAAATACCTTTCTAAAGGGGATAAAATTTACGTTGAAGGACGCATTAAGTCCCGTCAATGGCAGTCAGAGGATGGAAGTACAAAACACACCACTGAGATTCAGGTAACCGAATTCACTTTCTTGTCCACAAAAAAAGACAGTGAAAACAACAAACAAATTCCTGCCCCTGATGTTCCGAAAAACACTAATTTTAACCCAGAAAATAATGTCTTGCCTATTAATGACTTGCCATTCTGATTGTTTAATTAATCTCAACTAATTTGGACCCAGAGCCCAGTTTATTTTTTTCTTACGTTATTGATGCTAATGTAGTGTTTGGTTTTGTAGGAATTGCCATTTTGCTGTTTTGTTCCGCATTAATTTCAGGAGCTGAAGTAGCCTTGTTTTCGTTGTCACAAAAAGACATCGACGAAATAGTACAGGAAAATAACTCTAAAGGGAAAATTATTTCGGAACTTTTAGCAAAACCCAAAAAATTGGTTGCAACGCTTCTGGTTGCTAATAATTTCATTCATATTTCCATAGTATTATTGTTTTCTTTAGTTGGAAAAACTATTTTTTCGACAGTAACAGCGCCGCTTTTAAAATTTATTTTGGAGGTAATCACTGCTGCTTTTTTAATTTTGTTATTCGGTCAGGTGTTGCCAAAAGTATATGCTAGCAGAAACAATATAAAGTTTGCCAAACTGATTGTTTATCCGATTGCTTTTCTGGATAAATTGCTTTCGCCAATAAGTTTGCCTATGCGCGCCGCCACGATTTATTTCCACAATAAATTAGCGAAGCAAAAAACAAATTTCTCTGTTGACCAATTATCACAAGCCTTAGAATTAACAGCTTCGGACGAAACTTCTACTGAAGAGCAAAAAATTTTAGAAGGAATTGTAAGCTTTGGAAATACGGATACTAGACAAGTTATGAGTCCCAGAATCGATATTTTTGCTTTAGAAATAGACGAATCATTTTCGGTTATTTGTCCTAAAATTATAGAAAAAGGGTATTCCAGAATTCCGGTGTATCGTGACAATATAGATCAGATTGAAGGCGTTTTGTATGTCAAAGATTTGTTGCCGCATATTAATACGAATGAGTTTGACTGGAAATCATTGTTGCGGGAGCCTTTCTTTGTTCCTGAAAATAAAAAATTGGATAATCTTTTAACAGATTTTCAAAGCATGAAAAGTCATTTGGCTATCGTTGTTGATGAATATGGCGGAACATCAGGATTAGTTTCACTTGAAGACGTCATTGAAGAAATTGTTGGAGATATCAGCGATGAATTTGACGATGAACACATTAATTTTTCTCAAATTGATGATAAAAATTACCTTTTTGAAGGGAAAATAAACCTCAAGGATTTTTACAGAATAATTGATGTCGACGAAGAATTATTTGAAATAAAAAAAGGAGAAGCTGAAACACTGGCTGGCTTTATTCTTGAAATTTTAGGAAATTTCCCAAAAAAAAATCAGAAAATTTCATTTGAAAACTGTCTATTTACTGTGGAATCAGTAGATGAAAAAAGAGTGAAGCAAATAAAAGTAACAATTGAATAAGTAGAAATGTTAAAAAAAATAGTCGCTTTTTCAGCAATAATTGCAGTCTCATTGTTGGTTTTTAGTTGTAAAGATGATGTCTTGCCAAAACCTTCGAGCTATTTGCGATTGGATTATCCAGAAGCTAAATATGTAAATTTCGAAAACGAATGTCCTTTTGCTTTCGAAATGAATTCAGATGCCGTTATCAAAAAAGAGACGGATTGTGGGTTTACGATAACATACCCTAAAATGAAAGCAACTATTTTTTTGACCTATAAACCAGTCACCAAAAACATTAATGAACTGTTGCGTGATGCTCAAAAACTGACTTTTGAGCACGTGATAAAAGCAGATGATATTCTGGAACAACCGTATTTGAATCCTGATAAAAAAGTCTATGGAATGTTTTATCAGGTAGAAGGAAATGCCGCTACAAATTCGCAGTTTTATGCAACGGACAGTACGCGACATTTTGTAACAGGTTCTGTTTATTTTTATGCAAAACCCAATTATGATTCCATTATGCCAGCAGCGAGTTATATCAAAAATGATATGCAGCGATTGATGGAAACCCTTAAATGGAAATAACAACTATAAAGATTAACCAAAATATTGCGAAACAATAAATAATCTTTTATAACATATAAGACATTTAAGTACAAATAGGCCCGTGAATAGTAAATTTCGAGTTTTCTTAAATGACCTTCAATGATTTATATTGCATAAAAAAAGCATCCCCATTAAGAGAATGCTTTGCAGTAAAAAGTGTGAAAGTCAATTTACGACTTCATATTCGAAACTTTGTATGTTTTACCATCAGCAGCAGCTTCTACAACTGTTGTCAGTTTTTCTGGAGTTTGAACCGTTTTGTCAAAAGTTACGGTGGCTAATTTTGTTTCAAAATCTACTGTTGCTTTTTGAACGCCGTCTAGTGCAGTTAAATCTTCTTGAATAGTTTTGGCGCAACCTACAGCGCATGTCATTCCTTCTACAGAGAAACTTGTGGTTTGAAGATTAGCAGCTGCGATTTCTTTTTTAACTTTTGGAGCAGCTGTTTCAGCAGTTTCTTTCGAAACAATATCCGTTTCTTTTTCTTTACAGCCTACAAATAAAACACTGGTAAGTATTAGCGTTACGATTGATTTTTTGAAGTTCATTATGATGAAAATTTAAAAGATTAAAAGCTTTTTGTGTGTTACAAAATTAATTAAAAAAAGAAGGACTAATTCATAAAATAATTACAATTTTGGGGCAAAATTATTTTTATGGAATCGAAGCAGTTAAAATGGGTATACTTGATCGTTCTTGCCTTAGTTTGGGGAAGTTCATTTATACTGATAAAAAAAGGATTAATCGGATTAACAGCTTTACAGTTGGGATCGTTGCGAATTATTTTTGCAGCTGTTTTTTTAATATTGATAGGGTTTAAAAGTTTGTCCAAAATACCAGCATATAAATGGAAGTATATTGCCTTGACTTCTTTATTCGGGACGTTTATTCCCGCTTATTTGTTTGCGATTGCACAAACTGAAATTGATAGTTCTGTTAGTTCTATTTTGAATTCGCTTACTCCTTTGAATACATTGATTTTAGGAGCTTTAGTTTTTGGATTGCAATTCAAAAGAAATCAGATTTTTGGGATTCTTATTGGTTTAATAGGGAGTGCTTTGTTGATTTTGAATGGCGCAATTCATCATCCGGAACAAAATTATTATTATGCTATTTTGGTTTTAATAGCGTCCATCTGTTATGCCGTCAATGTGAATTTAATCAAAAAATATTTGCATGACTTGAGTCCGCTGAGTATTACGACCGGTAATTTTATGGTGTTGTTTTTTCCGGCATTTATGGTGTTGTTTTTCTCCGGTTTCTTTGAAGTAGTGCATGATGTAAAAGTGCAGGAGTCGATTATATTTATAATGATTCTGGGGGTTGTAGGAACTGGAATTGCCAATATTCTGTTCTTTAAATTAATCCAAATGTCGTCACCGGTTTTTGCTACTTCAGTAACGTATTTGATTCCCGTAGTTGCTTTCTGTTGGGGATTATTAGATAATGAAATGCTGACGCCAGTTCAGTTTTTTGGTGCTTTCATTATTTTAATAGGGGTGTATTTATCGGCTAAGAAGTAGTATTCAGTGTTTATTTTGGAAACTTTAAAACAGTATAAAACAATAAAGGCTGTCTAGAAAGACAGCCTTTATTAACTAATTCAAATTTTGATTATTGAAAATCAGCATCTGAAACACCTTCGTTGATTTTTACGTCAGACATTTTTATGTCTAATTCAAAACCTACATTTTGGATGATGTTAAAAGGAACTTTAACTCCTTTTACTTCTTTGTAATCGGCATAATTTGTAGTTTGTGTGATACTTTGACCACCTTGTTCTACTACTTTAGATTCGGCTAATTTCAAACCAGAAGTTACATCATAATATAAAGTAGTTTTTCCGTTTTTAACGGCATAAACGTCTTTTCCATTAATTGACTCGATAGTTTCTAGCGTTAAACCTTGTTTTTTAGAAAGAGATAATTCTTCAAATGGTGTAGCAGCGTTTCTCATGTCTGTTAGCATCGTTCCTTCGATGTTTTGACGTTGCCCTTGTTGCATTACGTAAGCTCCTTTTTCATTTACCACTTGTTTCATCAAGCTCATAGTTCCCATAGCTAATTCAACCATCAATTTCCCTTTGGCATCAATTTTAGAAGTAAAATTTAATGGAGAAGGTGCTTGCGGAATTGTAGTAGTCCCGTTCATTGCAATTGTTTTTACAGCCATAGCTGCTTTTTCTCCACCAATAGCTTTGATGTAATTGTCAATAACGCTTTTTGCAGTTACTCCAGCTGGAACCGATTTTTTGAATTCAGGTTTAGCCGTTGGGTTTCCGTATTTATCAAAATAAGAAACAGGGAATTTTAATTTTTCTAAACTAGGAGCTACATCAGCTGCTTTTCCTACAATTACAATTCGGCTGTTGTCTGCTAAGAAGTATTTATTGGCAACTCTCAAAATGTCATCTGCTGTTACAGCACTGATGTTTTTGATGTAGTTTTCGTAAAAGTCAGCTGGTAAACTTTGTGTTTGAATTCTCAAAGCGTATCCGGCTACCGTTTGTGGTTTTTCAATTTGCATTACAAATCGTCCAATGTATCCTGCTTTTACGCTGGCTAACATTTCATCAGTCACTTTCTCAGTTCTGATTTTTTTAAATTCTTTAAAAATCTCAACAACAGTACTATCTGTTACGGCATTACGAACTTGTGTAGAAGCATTAAAAGTAGAAATGCGTTTATCTCCGTAAATGCTAGTTCTAGCACCATACGTCCATCCGTGAACTTCTCTTAAATTCATATTAATGTAACTGTTGAAATCACCTCCAAGGATTTGATTCGCAACCAAAACTGCGAAGTAATCAGGATCAGTCATTTTAAGATTTGACATATTCACAACTGCAACTTCTGATTGAACTGCATTTGGCATGTCAATAAAGTTGATTTGTGTAGCCGGAACATCTTTTGGATCGCTGTAAGAAATCGAAGGAGCAGATGCTTTTTTCCATGAACCAAAGAATTTCTCTACCATTTTCTTTGTTTCGCTGAATTTTACATCACCTACAATAATTAGGTAAGCATTACTTGGAACAAAATAAGTATTGTAATTCGCTTTTACATCAGCAAGAGTTACGTTTTTCAAAGTAGCTTCGCTTACATATTCTCCAGCAGGATGGTTTTTTCCATAAGTCAAAACATCTACAACTCTTGCTGCTACTGCTGAAACGCTTTTTTCATTCGCTTTTAAGCCTTCAATAAGTTTTGTTTTCTCTTTGTCAAATTCCTCTTGTGTGAAGTTTGGGTTTAATGCACCGTCAGCCATTAACTCTAAAACTCTTCCAGAATATTTAGATAATGCACTTGCTGATGCACCGTTCGAACTAAAATTGATGTTGGCACCTAAGAAATCCACTTCTTCATTGAAAGCTGCTTTCGAAATTTTTGTCGTACCGCTTCCAATTAAAGTACTGGTCATGTCAGCTACTCCTTTTTTGTCGCCTTCAGCATACGGATCATTGTCTAAAGTAAGACTGAATGCTACTCTTGGTAATTTATGGTTTTCAACGACCATAACTTTCAAACCATTTTTTAATTCAAAGGTTACCGGTTTTCCAATTTTTATAGTTGGAGCGACTCCGGGTTTTGGCTGAGGGATGATTTGTCCTTGCATGATTACTGTTAAGAACAAGCTTGATAAAATTAATATTGATTTTTTCATAATGATATATCTTAGTTTTGAGCTTTGTCTTTAGATGGAACATAATCCAAAACTAATCTTTGGTTTGGATTTAAATATTTCTTGGCAATATCTCTGATTTCCTCACGAGTGATAGAATGGTAGATTTCGATTTCGGTGTTGATTAAGTTTACATCACCGTATAACAAATGATAAGAAGCCAAGTTGTCAGCAATACCATCAATAGTTGAGTTGCTGTTTACGTATTGGTTTTCGAATTTGTTTTGTAATTTTTGTAAGTCTTTTTCAGAAATCAATTCTGTTTGTAGTTTTACAATTTCCAAGTCAATTTCAGCAAGAATATTCTCAGCAGTGTTTGGAGCTTGAGGCAAACCATAAATGATATAGCTTCCATAATCTTCTTGACTATTGCTAAATGCACCAATTTGTAAGGCCATTTTCTTGTCGTCAACTATTTTCTTGTATAATCTTGAGCTTTTTCCGTCACTTAAAATAGAGGAAATCATATCCAATACTCTTGCATCTCTGGTTTTCATAGATGGCGTTCTATACGCTGCTACGATTGCAGGGATTTGGATATTAGCATCTTCAAATTTAGCTTTTATGGTTTGAGTAATTGGTTCTTCAACAAATGTCTCTCTTTGGATAGCAGCTCCTTTTTTGATAGGTCCAAAATATTTTTGGATCCATTCTTTAGCTTGTTCATTTTTGAAATCACCGGCAACAATCAAAACAGCATTGTTAGGAATGTAAAATTTCTTGTTGAAAGCTTGGAACTCCTCTAATGTAGCAGCATCTAAGTGGCTCATAGAACCAATAGTAGCCCAACGATACGGGTGTTTTGTGAAAATATTCTTTTTTACTTCCGCTAAAAAGTTTCCATAAGGCTGATTGTCAACACGAAGTCTTTTTTCTTCCTTCACAACTTCGTTTTGAGTATCAACACCAATTTGATTGATTACCGGGTGTAACATTCTTTCTGCTTCCATCCACAAACCTAATTCTAAGTTGTTAGAAGGGAAAACTTCATAATAATAGGTTCTATCATCAGTAGTGTTCGCATTATTTACACCACCGTTTCCAGTTACAATCTTAAACCACTCACCGCGTTTGATATTTTCGGTTCCTTCAAACAATAAATGTTCAAAAAAGTGAGCAAAACCAGTTCTCTCTGGATTTTCGTCCTTTGCACCCACATGGTACATTACTGATGTAATAACAGTAGGAGCAGATGGGTCGTTGTGCAAGATCACATGCAAGCCATTGTCTAATTTGTATTCCTCAAAAGCTACTTTTTGCGCAGAAGCGACTCCTCCTAGCATAAACAAAGCACCTAAAGCCATTAATGAATTTTTCATAAGGTTAATAATTTTGTTAATATGTCTTGTTAGTAGTGCTTTTATATTTTTGTTACATCAAAAGCACTTCGGTGTGGGAAATTTAACACTAGTTCATCATGTTCTTTCGTACGTTTGGTTCAAAAGCCTAACAAATAAGGAATTCTGGCGTAAAAAATATTTTTTTTCTTCAACAAATTGCGAGGTAAATATTTAATTGTATATTTGCAACCTTAAAAATTATTAAAACAATTCAGTATGTATGCAATCGTAGAGATAGCAGGGCAACAATTCAAAGTAAGCAAAGACTTAAAGGTTTATGTTAACCGTTTGACTAATGAAGAGGGTTCAAAAGTTTCTTTTGACAAAGTTCTTTTATTAGATGATAACGGAACTATCACTTTAGGCGCCCCAGCTATAGAAGGTGCTTCAGTAGAAGCTAAAGTGTTACAACACTTAAAAGGAGATAAAGTTATCGTTTTCAAAAAGAAAAGAAGAAAAGGATACAAAAAGAGAAACGGTCACAGACAATATCTTACTCAAATTGTAATTGAAGGTATTACTGGTGTTGGTGCTAAAAAAGCGGCTCCTAAAAAAGCAGCAGCTGAAGCAACTACAGAAGAAGTTGAAGCTCCTAAGAAAAAGGTAGCTAAAGCTAAAAAAGAAGATACTCAAGAATAATAACAAAATAAAACTAATACGTCATGGCTCACAAGAAAGGTGTCGGTAGTTCTAAGAATGGTAGAGAATCAGAATCAAAACGTTTAGGCGTTAAGATATTTGGTGGTCAAGCTGCTATTGCTGGGAACATCATCGTAAGACAAAGAGGTTCAAAACATAATCCAGGTGCAAATGTTTACATCAGTAAAGATCACACACTACATGCAAGAGTAGATGGAGTTGTTTTCTTCCAAAAGAAAAGAGATAACAAATCTTATGTTTCTATACTTCCATTCGAAGTTGAAGCATAATTGATTTTCTCAATTATTTAAAAAATCCGTCCACTGTTTGTGAGACGGATTTTTTGCTTGTACAAACTGCATTGGAGTAGCAAAACGAATGGTTTTAGTTGGATTAAAGGTACTAAACTATTGTAATTTGAAATAGATAAGTTTTTGATTTCCGCAAACTAATTCAGTGTAATTATCTTCAATTTTTTCTCCAATATAATATGTAATTAATTGTCCGCTTTTAGGATCAATATTATAATCCCAAACTTCATTATTTGAAGACAAAAGTTCAGTAAATGAGGGCGATTCTGGGTTTTCGGAAAATTTAATCTTTTCAGTTTGAACTAATTTCCATTCTTTTGACTTTTTGAATAATTCAAAAAACTGAATTTCTTCGGTGCTAAAATGAATCATTTTTCCAACGAGATCATCTTCACGTATTGCCCAATTTGAGTCTTGGGGAATCCATTTCCATTTTCCAATTAGTTTGTTGATTTTGTTTTGTCGTAGTATTCCTTTTAAGGAATCTCCTTTTTTTATTGCAAATGCAGCGATTTCAGCTTTAGGATTGATATTGTGACTAATTGCAAAAGTTCTTATTGCTTCTAGGTAATCACCGCTCACGCTCGTTTTTATTGCTAATTTAAACAATTGAGTTTGGTATGCGCTTCTGTCGTTATCTTGTGCTGCTATGTTTTGAAAAGCAATTAACAATAGTATGACTAAATAGGGTTTTATAGGAGTCATAATAGTTTTTTTTAGTTTTGTACTTTACGTAAAACTACAATATTAAATTTGCTTTTGTAAAGCGTATTGGAAAAGCTTTCTATTAAAAAAAGTTAGCTTGTTTGCGTAAGGGATAGTAGCGTTATCCTTTTATGAAGCGCAGCGTAATAAAAGATAAAGCGCATAGCCCGACCCGAAGTTTTTGCGAAGGGTCACGCCAAAAAAAACCCTTGCTACCGAAACTTCGGAACTGCAAGGGTTTTAAAAATCCAATAATCTAAAAATCTAATTTTAGACTAGTATCTATAATATTCTGGTTTGAACGGACCTTCAACTGGAACACCAATATAATCCGCTTGATCAGTGCGTAAAGTCTCTAATTCAACACCTAATTTAGCTAAGTGCAACATTGCTACTTTTTCGTCAAGGTGTTTTGGTAACATATACACTTCATTGTTGTATGCCGCGCTGTTTTTCCACAATTCGATTTGAGCCAAAGTTTGGTTAGTAAATGAGTTACTCATTACGAAACTTGGGTGACCTGTAGCACAACCAAGGTTTACCAAACGACCTTCAGCCAAGATAAGAATATCTTTTCCAGCGATTGTATATTTGTCAACTTGTGGTTTGATTTCAACTTTTGATGCACCGTGGTTTGTATTCAACCAAGCCATATCAATTTCGTTATCAAAATGCCCAATGTTACAAACGATAGTTTTATCTTTCATTTTTTCGAAATGAGAACCCAAAACGATATCTTTATTTCCAGTCGTTGTGATGATAATATCAGCAGTTTCAATAACTGTATCTAATTTTTTTACTTCAAAACCGTCCATAGCAGCTTGTAAAGCACAAATTGGGTCAATTTCAGTAACGGTAACAATAGAACCAGCACCTCTAAAAGAAGCAGCTGTTCCTTTACCTACGTCACCGTAACCACAAACGATTACTCTTTTTGCAGCAAGCATAACATCCGTTGCACGACGAACAGCATCAACTGCAGATTCTTTACAACCGTATTTGTTGTCAAATTTCGATTTAGTAACCGAGTCATTCACGTTGATTGCCGGCATTGGCAATGTTCCCGCTTTTACTCTTTCGTACAATCTGTGAACTCCAGTTGTAGTTTCTTCAGATAATCCTTTGATTCCAGCAACTAATTCCGGGTAACGGTCAATAACCATATTCGTCAAATCTCCACCGTCATCAAGAATCATGTTCAATGGTTTTCTGTCTTCACCAAAGAATAATGTTTGCTCAATACACCAGTCAAAATCCTCTTCGTTCAAACCTTTCCAAGCGTAAACTTGAATTCCTGCAGCAGCAATTGCAGCAGCAGCCTGATCTTGAGTAGAGAAAATGTTACAAGAACTCCAAGTCACTTCAGCACCAAGAGCGATTAAAGTTTCAATCAAAACCGCAGTTTGGATTGTCATGTGCAAACATCCTGCAATACGAGCGCCAGCAAGTGGTTGTTCATTTTTATATTCCGCACGAAGCGCCATCAAACCTGGCATTTCAGCTTCAGCTAGTTCAATTTCTTTTCTTCCCCAAGCCGCTAGAGAAATGTCTTTTACTTTGAAAGCCACAAAAGGCATAGTTGTAGTACTCATTTATAGTATATTTGTAATTGTAAATTTTTTGCAAATTTACGTAATAACTTTAGAATTTAGCTGTTTTCTAAAAGAATTATGAATTGTTTAATTCGCTAATCTTTTGACCATTAACTAAATAATTTTTATTAGGAGCTATTTCCCGCTTTTTGTTGCAATCTTTTTATTTTTAAAGAAAAATAAAAAGGATTTTCACTTCAATCGGGGCTAAAAATCAAGATCATAACACGATGCCACTTTTTAAAACGATACATTTCTCTGCAAGCGTCGGGTTCAACACCCAAATTTTAATTTGGAAAATAACAGAACCTTTTGCCGAATTATACAAGCAGGTTGTTCTCAATGAAAGCAATCAGATTCGGCTAAACGGAATGAAATCGGAGATGCACCAACGCGCTTTTCTTAGCGTGCGCAAATTATTACAACAAGTTGGTTACACTGATTTTGATTTGTATTATGATGTTTTTGGAAAACCACATTTAAACGATGGAAAGTTCATTTCCATAACGCATTCTCATAATTTTTCCGCGATTATTATCAGTGACGAAACCGTAGGAATCGATATCGAATTGCAAAGAGACAAAATAACCCGAATTGCAGATAAATTCTGTGATTCGGAATTTCAGTTTTTGGATTTGGATAGTGACGAATACATTCGAAAACTGACCGTTATTTGGGGTGTTAAAGAAGCTATTTTCAAAATTAGAAATGAAAAAGGAATCAGTTTCAAAAACCATATAAGAGTCTGTGATTTTGATTTTGAAATTAAACAGACCATCGCTGAACTTCATTTTGATAATTTAGTAAAAGATTTCAAAATTCATTTTGAAGAAATAGAAGATTTTACTTTAGTTTATGCCTTTGAAAATTAAAACAAACCACAATTTGCGGTAGAACTTATGGAGAACCTATACAGTCAAATAATACAAGCCAAAAGGAATAACAAAAAATTATTAGCTATTCTTCTTGATCCAGATAAAATTGATTTGAACACTGTAGCAATACTAATTTCAAAAATACATCAATCGCCGGCAAGCCATATTTTCATCGGCGGAAGCCATGTTACAACAAATATTCTAGATGAATTAATTGTAAAAATCAAGCAAAACTGTGATTTACCTATTGTTCTTTTTCCCGGAAATCCATCCCAGATTTCAGACAAAGCTGATGCTATTTTGTTTTTGTCATTAATCTCTGGTCGCAATCCGGATTATTTAATTGAACATCAGGTAAAAGCAGCTCCCATATTAAAGAAAACCAAACTCGAAATCATTTCTACAGGATACATTTTAATTGAAAGCGGAACTGAGACCGCTGTAGAGAGAGTGAGTAAGACCAAACCTTTAAATAGAAATAATCTTGATTTAGCATTGTCTACGGCACAAGCCGGCGAAATGTTAGGAAACAAATTGATTTATCTGGAAGCGGGAAGTGGCGCTAAACAAGCTGTTCCGCTAGAAATGATTGGATTAGTTGCTCAAAATATTGAAATTCCACTACTTGTTGGTGGCGGAATTGTAGATTTGCAGGGAATTCAAAGCGCTTATGATTCCGGAGCCGATTTAGTAATTATAGGAACCGCTTTTGAAAACGATAATAATTTTTTTAACGCATAATTAAATGATTGATTATTTTTTTTCGCAGTACAGCGAATACCCAACATTAGATATTATATTGGAAATTGTTGCTGTCATCTTTGGATTATTAAGCGTTTGGTACGCTAAAAAAGACAATATTTTAGTTTTTCCAACCGGATTAATAAGTACCTCCATATTTGTGTATTTGCTTTGGAAATGGACTTTATGGGGCGATATGATGATCAACGGTTATTATTTTGTGATGAGTATTTATGGCTGGTACCATTGGACTCGGAAAAAAGGAGATACGGAAGAATTCCCAATTTCAAAAATTTCGAGTTTTGAAAAACGAATTGCGATAATTCTTTTTATATTTACCGTCGCCTTTGTGATTTCGGTATATCATTATTTCGGAAAATTCACCACTTGGTACGCGTATGTGGATACATTTATTACAGGGATTTTCTTTGTAGGAATGTGGCTCATGGCCAAAAGAAAAGTAGAGAATTGGATATTTTGGATTGTTGGAGATGTAATTTCCATTCCGTTGTATTTTGCAAAAGGCTATACTTTTACCAGTTTTCAATATATAGTATTTACAGTAGTTGCCATTTTTGGCTATTTAGAATGGAAGAAAATCTCAGACAGCTCTCCAACGGAGTTACAAAAATAATTAAAATAGCTTTATTTGGTCCTGAAAGCACTGGCAAAACTACATTGGCCAGACAACTTGCGGAATATTATAAAACCCAATGGGTTCCAGAATTTGCACGCGATTATCTTCAGGAAAAATGGGATTCCAGCCAGCAAATATGTACTGTTGATGACATGCTGCCCATTGCTTATGGTCAAACTAAATTAGAAAATGAGCGAACGCTGACTGCCAATAAGTATCTTTTTTGTGATACGAATTTAATGGTTACCAAGGTTTTTTCTGAGGTGTATTATAACTATTGTGACCCTTTGTTACATGAAGCGGCTTGCGAACATGAATATGATTTGTTTTTTTTGACTGATATTGATGTGCCTTGGGAAAGAGATGATTTAAGAGACAAAGCGGAGGGAAGAGAATCTGTTTTTGCGGTTTTTAAGCAATCTTTAATCGATAATAATAAGCCATTTATAACACTTTCCGGAGACAAAGATTTGCGGCTTAAAAAGGCAGTTGCAATTATTGAAGATTTGACTTTGGCTAGAGAATTAGGATTTTCATCGGCTGATTTTTTGCATATTCAGGAATATGGAATCCCAATTGCAACTATTCAAAAGCAACTTGATTTTTTTAAAAATGGAATTCCAAAGGCAGATTTAGTCAGTCCGGCAAAGTTGTCAAATGGTATTTTGAAATTATCAGAGAAAGATTTTCAAGAGAAAGCAAGTTTTTTTGATGCAAATAAATCAGAGCTCAAATTAAATAAATTTGTTCCTGCATCTGGAGCGGCGAGTAGAATGTTTAAGTTTTTAACAGAATTTCTGAATGAATTTGATGTTGAAAACGAATCGATTAATGCTTATATTAATCGAAAAAAAGCGAGTAAACTGTCCATTTTTATTGTAGGAATGGAGAAGTTTCCTTTTTTTGAAGCAATAGATAAGCAATTGAAAGCAGAATTTGCTGATTTTGATACTTTGGACCGAAGTTTTAAAAATTACTATTTCATAAAATTAATGCTGTCATCGGATTATTTTGATTTTGCAAATCAACCCAAAGGGATTCTTCCTTTTCACAAATATAAAACCCATATTGCAACTCCAGTTGAAGAACATTTGCGGGAATGTGCGCAATATTCAAGTGCTAATAATGGCTCTGATTTACATTTTACGGTTTCAGAATCGCATCAAAAACATTTTGAAGATATTGTTGATTCTGTTAAATCTAAAATTGAAAACGAATCAGCTGTCGCAATAAATGTTAGTTATTCGTATCAAAATAAAACCACTGACACGCTTGCGGTCACTATGAAAAACAAGCCGTTCCGGGATGAAAATGGACAATTAGTTTTCAGACCAGGAGGTCACGGGGCTTTGATTGAGAATTTGAATAATTTGGATGCTGATATTGTTTTTATAAAAAATATTGATAATGTAATTCAAAACAATGTAGAGAAAATTTCTTTGTACAAAAAAGGATTGGCTGGAATTTTAATGGCAATTCAGCAACAGGTTTTTAGTTATTTAAATACTTTGGATGCTGTATCAATTGAACCCGAGTTGATAGATGAAATCATTCTTTTTTTGAAAGAAAAATTAAATATTACCATGAAGGATGATTTTTATTCTAAAAATTTAGAAACTAAAATCATTGAATTGCAGACTATTTTAAACAGACCAATACGTGTTTGTGGAATCGTAAAAAATGAGGGTGAACCAGGCGGAGGTCCATTTTGGGTGCGAGATAATCAAGGTGCCGTTTCCTTACAAATTGTAGAAAGTTCTCAAGTTGATTTGGTTAATGACAATCAAAAGGAAATTCTGAATGCTGCCACCCATTTTAATCCGGTTGATTTAGTTTGTGGCATTAAAAATTATAAAAAAGAGAAATTTGATTTGACTCAGTTTGTGGATTACAACAGTGGTTTTATTGTAGAGAAAAATGTAGCAGGCAAAAGTATCAAAGGATATGAGTTACCTGGTTTATGGAACGGCGCTATGGCAAATTGGCTGACTGTGTTTGTACAGGTGCCATTGATTACTTTTAATCCGGTAAAAACAGTGAATGATTTATTGAAACCGGCACATCAATCCTAAAAAAAAAACATATTCATGGAAATTGATAAAATCATATCTGAATTAAGTTTTAAAGCCGTCCGCAGCAGTGGGGCCGGTGGTCAGAACGTGAATAGAGTTTCCTCGAAAGTGGTATTGAGTTTTGATTTGAAAAATTCTCAGGCTTTAACGCATGAAGAGAAACTTTTGGTTGAAACCAAATTATCTTCTAGATTGACTACTGATGCTGTTTTAATTTTGAACTGTGATGAAGACCGAAGTCAATTTAGAAATAAAGAAATTGTAATTAAACGATTTTTGGAACTGATAAAAAATGCATTATTTGTTCCAAAAGAAAGAAAGCCCACCAGAATCCCAAAATCTGTTATTAGAAAGCGAATAAAGGATAAAAAAAATGTATCTGAGGTTAAAAAGACACGCAGAAAACCCGATTTTTAAAATTTATTCCAATTCATAATTTATAATTCACAATTTATAATTAGTTTTGCGCTGTCTCAAAGGGGTGCTCTAAATAACGAGCTGAGATTATACCCAACGAACCTGAACAGGTAATGCTGTTAAGGGAAAAAATGACAAAGAAATAGCGTGCACACTACTTTATTTGTCATAGGAAACAATCATTTTTTAATTTAACAAAAAGAATAATTCCCCCTTTTATTCGTAATCTTTTTACGGATGAATACTATTATTATTAGTCGCAAAGTTGCAAAGTCGCAAAGTTGCAAAGTTGCAAAATACAAGGTTCTAACTCCTTGTACTTCTATTTTCTTTTCTCTATTTTCTTTAGTCTCCTTTTCACAAGTCAAAGACACTACATCTGTAAACCAACTTGATGAAGTCTTGGTTTCAGCGGTGCGTGTTACCACAAAAACGCCGGTAAGTTTTAGTAATTTAGGAAAAAAGGATATCAAATTCCGAAACTTAGGCCAGGACATTCCAATTCTGATGAATTATTTACCGTCAGTTGTTACGACATCTGATGCTGGAAATGGCGTGGGATACACCGGAATTCGAGTTCGTGGTAGCGATGCAACGCGAGTAAATGTTACCATCAATGGAATTCCTTACAATGATTCTGAAAGCCACGGAACTTTTTGGGTGAATATGCCTGATTTTGCTTCTTCAGTAGAGAGTTTGCAATTGCAGCGCGGCGTTGGAACTTCCACTAATGGAGCGGGCGCTTTTGGTGCGAGTTTAAACATGTTGACGGATAATTTTGCCAAAGAAAGCTCGGGTGAAATCTCCAATTCTTTTGGAAGTTTTAATACCAGAAAACACACCGTAAAATTCAGTACAGGTTTAATGAATAATCACTTCGAAATTGCTGGACGTTTATCAGCTATTAAGTCGGATGGATTTGTGGATCGCGGAGCCTCTGATTTGAAGTCGTATTTTCTTCAAGGAACGTATGTGGGCAAAACTAGTTTGATAAAAGCATTGGTTTTTGGTGGGACCGAAAAAACGTACCAATCTTGGAACGGAATAGATGGTGAAACGTTACAAAATGACCGAACGTTTAATTCAGCTGGTGCTTTCACGGACGAACAAGGAAATGCTCGTTTTTATGACAATGAAACCGATAATTACCAGCAAGATCACTCGCAATTGCTTTGGAACGAAAAAATATCCGACAACTGGAGCACGAATTTTGCTTTGCATTACACAAAAGGCAAAGGATTTTATGAAAACTATAAAGAAGATGCTGACTTTGCCGATTATGGATTACAGCCCGTTGGTGCTATTACAACAACGGATTTAGTGCGTCAGAAATGGTTGGAAAATGATTTCTATGGAACTACATTTTCTGCTAATTATAAAGATGAAAAACTGGATGTGATTTTTGGTGGTGGTTGGAACAAGTATGAAGGCGACCATTTTGGAAAAGTCATTTGGGCACGAAATGCTTCTCAGAGTGAGTTAGGAGATCGCTATTATAATGATTTTGCTAATAAAACGGATGGAAATATTTTTGCGAAAGCCAATTACCAAATTTCGGAACAGCTAAGTTTATTTGGAGATTTGCAATATAGATCAGTGAATTATAAAGCCAATGGTGTTCAACCAACACTTGTGGATGATACTTTTAACTTCTTTAACCCTAAAACAGGATTAACTTATACAATCAATTCTGGAAATTCCGTGTATTTATCGTATGCCAGAGCCAATCGCGAACCTAATAGGAGTGATTATGAAGGCGGAAACGTAAAGCCTGAAAAGTTGAATGACTTTGAATTGGGTTGGAGATACGTTGCGGAAAAAGTACAATTCAATACGAATGTGTATTATATGGCCTATAAAGACCAATTGATTTTGACAGGAAGTTTAGATGATGTAGGTGCTCCAATACGCTCTAACAGTGAAAAAAGTTACCGTTTAGGACTTGAAGTGGATGCTACAATAGCGTTGACAAATCAATTGATTATCCGCCCTAATTTTACGCTGAGTGCTAATAAAAATACAGATTTAGCAGTTGAAGGGCAGGATTACGGCACCACAGATATTGCGTATTCGCCATCAATTATTGCGGGAAATATTTTGGTGTATACGCCAATTGAAAATCTTCATATTTCATGGATGCAAAAATTCGTTGGAGAGCAATACATGAATAATATCGAATTACCGGCTGCTAAGTTGGCTGATTATTTTGTCAATGATTTAAATGTTGCCTACACTTTTAAACCTAAAACCATCTTCAAAGAAATTGTGTTGACGGGTTTAGTGAATAATTTTTTAGATAAGAAATATGTTTCTAACGGATACATGTATGATGTATATCCGTATTATTATCCACAGGCAGGAATTAATTTCTTGGTAGGAATGACGTTGAATTTTTAGAGTAATGATTTACTTTTAATGAAGAAATCCTGACGGTTCGCTGTCAGGATTTTTTTTGATTTAATTATAAACGCGAAGCACATTTCCATTAACCTGAACTCGGTATTGTTTCAAGGGGTATTGCAATTGTCCTTGTCCGGTAAACAAACTATATTCTGCATTATCACAGCCGCAAACAGCATTGATACCATTTATGGTCATGGTAGAACAAGCGCTAATCGTTTGATTAGGGCAAGCAGCATCAAAAGCATTATAACCGCTGCCAGTATTGAAAATAATGACACCTCGTGCGCCTATTCCAGAAATATAAACTGCATTACTAACGAATTTCAGATTAGAATACGCAGGTAAATTCATATTGACATCTACTGTGAAAGTATAATTTGGAATAAATGGATTAGAGTTGTTTAAACCAGAATCACTACACGATAAAAAGAAAGGAATAATAAGAAAAAGAAGTGCGTATTTTTTCATTTTAAAATAGTGTCAAAGTATTAGCGAAACAAATTTAATTTATTTAACTTTGAATTATATATGATTAACATATATTTATAGACGAAAAAAAAATAATAGTATCTTTGTGGAAAGAAATCCCGTCCTGATGGGATTTTTTCTATTTATATAAATGAGGAATTTATGAGTACAGTATCGTATTACACAGCAGAAGGGTTAAAAAAATTAAGAGAAGAATTGGATTATTTAAAGAGCGTAATGCGTCCTAAAGCATCTGCGGATATTGCTGAAGCAAGAGATAAAGGCGATCTTTCAGAGAATGCCGAATATGATGCGGCTAAGGAAGCGCAAGGAATGCTTGAAATGCGTATTGCTAAGCTTGAAGAAGTACATTCGAATGCTAGATTAATTGATGAGTCTCATTTAGATCTTTCTAAAGTATTGGTTTTATCAAATGTAAAAATCAAGAACCAAACCAATGGTATGGAGATGACTTATACATTAGTTGCGGAAAGTGAAGCCGATTTGAAAACTGGAAAAATCTCTGTAACTTCACCAATTGGAAAAGGTTTACTAGGAAAATCAGTGGGTGAATTTGCTGAAATTACAGTTCCGAATGGTGTTTTGAAATTCGAAATTTTGGAAATTTCACGCGACTAATTAGTTAAAGGTTTAAACGATTAATTGATTCAAGATGTCAAGTATTTTTACCAAAATTATAAATGGAGAAATTCCGTGCTACAAAATTGCTGAAGATGAAAATTTCTTGGCTTTTTTGGATGTGAATCCAAATGCAAAAGGACACACACTTTGTATTCCAAAACAAGAAATCAATAAGATTTTTGAGATGGAAGATGATTTGTATCTAGGGTTAATGCAGTTTTCTAAAAAAATTGCGGTGGCTTTAGAGAAAACAGTTCCGTGTAAACGTGTTGGGATGGCAGTTGTAGGACTTGAAGTTCCTCATGCGCACGTTCATTTGATTCCGTTGAATGAAATGGATGAAATGCGTTTTCAAAATAAAGTAACGTTATCCAAAGACGAATTTGAAGCATTGGCGGCAAGTATAAAAACCAATTTATAGTATTTTTTAAAATAAAATAATTTGGTATGGTTTTCGTTTAAAAGGGAATAGGTGTAAACCTGTTCCCTTTTCTACTTTATGGAGCCTTCATTATATATTATGAAAAATATTTTTTTGTTATTTTTTTTCTTTTTCTCCTTGTTTAGTTTTGGACAAGCAAATTCGGGATATTCTGTAGCTGATGCTAAAATGGCCGCAATTCCTGTAAATGCAACAACTTCTACACAAGCAATTGCAAACTATATCAATGCTAATTTCAAAACAGAAACAGATAAAATCAGGGCGGTTTTTTATTGGACGGCATCAAATATCACTTACGATATTCCCGGAATGAATGCCGTAAATTTTAATGAAACAGTTCAGCAGAAAATTGCAAAGACGTTGAAGACTAAAAAAGGCGTCTGTATTCATTATGCTTCCGTTTTTAATGATCTCTCTCAAAAAATTGGAATTCAATCCTACATCATTGAAGGATATACCAAGCAAAACGGAAAAGTAAGTAACTTGGCTCACGCTTGGGTAGCTGCAAAAATTGACAGAAAGTGGTATGTATTTGATCCAACGTGGGGTTCCGGCTATGTAAATAATGGTAGATTTTCAAAAAAATTAAACAGTTATTATTTTAAGGCAGATCCTTCTACAATAATTGCTTCGCACATTCCATTTGATTATTTATGGCAATTTTCTAATTATCCTATTACCAATAATGAGTTTTATGAAGGTAAAACCCAAATCAATAAAACCAAGAAATACTTTGATTTCGAGAAAGAAATTGCAAAACATAATAGTTTGCCAGAGGTGGAAAAATTAGCCGCTGCTGCAGAACGCATAGAGAAAAATGGAATAGAGAACGCCATGATTTTGGAGCGTTACAAAGGCAAGAAAAAGCAATTAGCGTATTTGCAATACAATTCAAATATTGAAAAATTGAATGAGATTGTGAATGAAATGAATGAAGCTGTTGTATTGTTGAATGATTTTATTCATTATCGGAATAACACTTTTAAACCTGCCTTGCCAGATAGTGAAATTATTGATATGATTGATGCGCCACGAGAAAAACTGGCTAAGTGCCAAGATGCAATTTACAAAGTTGGTTCTGTTGGGAATGAAAATGCTGCTAATGTAGCTTCGATAAAAAAATCAATAAGTAAAGCTTTGGCGCAAGCCGAAGAACATGCGAAATTTGTAGATAACTATTTGAGTAAGTCAAAAATAGTCAGAAAAACGATGTTCTATAAAACCTCACAATTTAGAGTTCGTTAAACTAAATTATTTTTTTTAAACTCACTTGCATCGTTGTTCCTTTTCCAATTTCAGAATGTAAGACTTTGATGGTTCCTTTGTGGTATTCTTCAACGATTCTTTTAGTCAATGAAAGTCCTAATCCCCAACCTCTTTTTTTGGTGGTAAAACCAGGTTCAAAAATACTTTTGAATTGATTTTTCTGAATTCCACCACCGGTATCTGAAACGTTTATTTTTACATAATCGTCTTCTTGCTCAATTTCCAGTGCTAATTTTCCTTTGCCTTTCATCGCATCGATTGCGTTTTTTACAAGATTTTCAATAGTCCAACTGTGTAGAGTAGGATTCAGTGACACCATAATAGGGGATTTAGGCGCTTTGAATGAAAACTCAATTTGTTTGGAAAATCGGGATTGCAAATAGTCGTAGGACTGAAGCGTTTCTGAGACAATATCTTTGTTTTCTAATTTGGGTTCCGATCCTATTTTCGAGAAACGATCGGTAATGGTTTGCAATCGCTCAATGTCTTTTTCAATTTCGAGAGTCGTGCTTTCGTCCACATTTTCAGATTTCAATAGTTCCACCCAGCCAATCAAGGAAGAAAGCGGAGTTCCTATTTGGTGTGCAGTTTCTTTGGCCATTCCGGCCCAAAGTTTGTTTTGCGTCGCCATTTTGGTGCTTCGGTAAAAATTGTAAACTAAAGCGCCAAAAAGCACAATAATTAGCACTAAAGCAACGGGGTAATATTTTAATTTATTTAGTAAAGCTGAGTTCCCATAATAGAGTTTTTGAAATTTTCCCGGAACATATTCAATGACGATGGGCTCGTTTTCACTTTTTAAATCATGTAAAAATGCGACTGCCTTTTTATTATTTTTCACAATAACCTCGTCAATATTTACGGTATTTATGATGCTGTCATTTTCTGTGAGTATAATAGGAATCGAAGTGTTATCACTAAAAATTTGAAGCGGAAGTTCAACATCGGTATTTTCGCCGGCGTTAATCAGTGTTTTTTGAGCTTGCGCCCAAAGATTCATTTTTAATCGTTCTTCGTTTTTGAAGATTTGAAAAAAGGTATATGTATTCCAAAGTATCAGTGAAATGATTAAAAAAGAGGCGAAAATTATGATCCAACGGGTTGTATTTCTTCTTTCAGAAAACTGCATAAATGAAAATTTGAATTATAAATATAACGAAATAAATTTGGTTGTATTTTAGTTTTGATCAAAGAATTTTTTTTAGAAAAAATCCATACTTAATTTTATTCTAATTTGTTGTACTCCTTCAAAAACTGATTCGATTTGTCTACTTTTGTATCTTCAGTGAAAAATTAAAAAATATGATTACGATTGATCCTAAAAGTATTGAAACGGCCAAATTACAAGGTTATCTGCAGAGTTCTGTTGGGCCAAGACCCATTGCTTTTGCCAGTACCATGGATGAAGAAGGGAATCCTAATGTATCGCCTTTTAGTTTCTTTAATGTGTTTAGTGCAAATCCTCCAATTTTGATATTTTCACCGGCGAGACGCGTTCGTGACAATTCGATAAAACATACGTTAATCAATGCCGAAGCTACTAGGGAAGTCGTAATTAATGTCGTAAATTACGATATGGTACAACAGATTTCTCTGGCAAGTACGGAGTATGCTGATGGCGTGGATGAGTTTTTAAAATCAGGCTTGACGCCAATTGCTTCAGAAGTGGTAAAACCGTTTCGAGTGAAAGAATCGCCTGTTCAATTTGAATGCAAAGTGACTCAGATTATTCCACTGGGAACAGAAGGAGGAGCAGGAAATTTAGTGCTTTGCGAAGTTTTGCGAATACATATTGACGAATCTGTTTTAGATGAAAATGGAGCGATTGATCAATATAAAATTGACTTAGTTTCCAGATTAGGTGGCAATTGGTATTCGAGGTCAAACCAAGGGCTTTTTGAAGTACCAAAACCGTTATCAACCTTAGGAATCGGAGTAGATGCAATTCCGAATTTTATAAAAGAAAGTCCAATTTTTGATGGAAATGATTTAGGAATGTTAGGGAATGTAGAAGCCTTGCCTACAACCGAAGAAGTTAGTATATTTGTACAGCAAAATTTTGCAGTAAAAGGAGTTTTAAGTTCCGATGATGCTGATAAAGTGCATCTTGAGGCCAAAAAATATTTGAATGCCAATGATGTTTCTTCCGCTTGGAAAGTGCTTTTGGCAGAGAAAAAAAGATAGAACAAAACAATTAAAATAGAGAAGATGGAAGTTACAGGAAAAATTAAAATGATCGATCAAACTAAAGAAGTTGGATCTGGAGGTTTCAAAAAAAGAGATGTAGTTGTTACAACTGATGAGCAGTATCCACAACATATTCTAGTTCAGTTTGTTCAAGATAAATGTGACTTATTGAACAGTTTTCAAGTAGGTGAGCCTGTTAAAATTGATATTAATCTAAGAGGTAGAGAATGGACAAATCCTCAAGGGGAAACAGTTTATTTCAATACTATCCAAGGTTGGAGAATTGGAAAATTACAAGGCGAAGCTCCTTCTGCTGCGCAAATGCCACCTATGCCTGCTGCTGAAGCTTTTGCACCAGCAACAAACTTAAACGAAGAAGAAGCAGATGATTTGCCATTCTAAGACATAAAAAAGTTAAAAATTAGAAGTCAGAAGTTTGAGTTGTACTTGAATTTCTGACTTTTTTCTTTTTTTGAAATATCCGTTGATTTTTGAAATTGAAAAATGTATTATTTATCTACAACTTTATTTTTTCCCCCTGTTGACCAAGCCAATCGCGATGGAATTTTAGCCATTGGCGGTGATTTATCTCCGGAACGATTACAACTTGCGTATAAAAGCGGTATTTTTCCGTGGTTTGAAGATGGCGAACCTATTATGTGGTGGTCACCAAACCCAAGAATGGTTTTGTTTCTGGATGAATTGATAGTTTCCAAAAGTATGAGAAATATCCTGAATCGGAATAGTTTTAAGGTGACTTTCAATCAGAATTTTAGGGATGTAATTTCTAATTGTCAAAACATAGAACGTGATGGTCAAAACGGAACTTGGATTACGAATGACATGATTGAAGCCTATTGTAAAATGCACGAATTAGGAATAGCAAAATCAATCGAAGTTTGGCAAGATGAGGTTTTGGTTGGGGGTTTATATGGAATTGATTTAGGTCACGTCTTTTGTGGTGAAAGTATGTTTTCTAAAGTTTCGAACGCTTCGAAAGTGGCTTTTGTAGCTTTGGTTCACCAATTAAAAGTAGAAAATTACAAACTATTGGATTGCCAAGTTTATAATCCGCATCTTGAAAGTTTGGGTTGTCGCGAAATAGAAAGAGTTGATTTTATGAAAATTTTAAAAAGTAAATAATCTTCATATTCCGAATTTTTATAGTTCTATCTTAGTGGAAATTAACTTTTCTTCCAACAATCGGCTACGTGATCATCGACTATTCCGGTGGCTTGCATGTGTGCATAAACCACTGTGGAACCCACAAATTTGAATCCGCGTTTTTTTAAATCTTTACTTATCTCATCAGAAAGTGGAGTAGTTGCAGGAACTTCTTTTAAGGATTGTCGGTTGTTTTGAATAGGTTTTCCATTAGTAAACTTCCAAATGTAATTTGAAAAACTTCCAAATTCTTCTTGTATTTTCATAAACGCTAAGGCATTCGAAACAGCAGCGCGTACCTTTAATTGATTGCGGATAATTCCCGCATCTAATAACAATTCCTGGATTTTATCTTCGGTATAAAGAGCGACTTTTTTATAGTCAAAATCATCAAAAGCTAGTTTGAAGTTTTCTCTCTTTTTAAGGATTGTAATCCAACTTAGTCCCGCTTGGAAAGTTTCCAAGATTAAGAATTCAAATAATTTTTGATCTTCATAAACTGGAACACCCCATTCTTCATCATGGTATTTTTCGTAAATATCAATTCCAACGCACCATTTACATCTTATTTTTTCTTCCATTTTTTATTCTTTTTCAGAGGCTAAATAATTCTTGATAATATAATGACCCAAATAAATTAATGGCGTCAAGAGAATGGCAATTCCGAGTTTAAAAGTATAACCTGTCAATGCAGATGTGATAAAAGTATCAAAGTTAATTTTACCGGGTAACCAAAAAGCAATTCCAAGGACAATAAAAGAATCGAATAATTGAGAAATTATAGTGGAACCTGTTGCTCTAAGCCATATTTTTTTATTCCCGGTTCGGTTTTTAAAAAACCAAAAAACAGTCACATCTATCAATTGTGAAACGAGAAAAGCGATGATACTGCCCACAATAATCCACATGCTTTGTCCGAAGACAGCAAAAAATTGTTCGTCATTTACTGGGCTTATTCCTTTTGCAGCGGGAATATTGATCGCAAAAAGTAAAACAAGGAATGAATACGCGATTAAACCAGCTGTGATTAAGGAAAGTTTCTTTACTCCTTTTTCTCCAAAATATTCATTGATTAAATCAGTTGTCAGGAAAACAATAGGCCAAGGCAAAATACCGATGCTCATTACAAAGGGACCTATTTGTATCAATTTTCCACCGATGAGTTCTGCGGTAACAGCATTGGTAATGAAGATTCCTGCTAGAATAAAAAAGACAAGTTCCTTTTTGGTTTTAAACATAAAAAATAATTAGTATTCAAATTTAGGGTTTTATTTTTAAAAGAAAAATCCCATCTCATTTTTTCAAATAAGATGGGATTTTATATAAATTTGGGTTGTGAAATTTACTAATGTGATTTCGTTCCTCGCAATAAATTATCCTAAAGTAACTCTTTTGAAACCTGTAATCTCAACGTTGAATCCTTTAACATAATCGCTAACTTTTTTACTGTCATCTTTGATGAAGTTTTGATCTAATAAGGCTTTCTCTTGATCTAAAGTAGTATTGTCAGAGATGAAACGTTGAACTTTTCCAGGGATAATTTTGTCCCAAATTTGTTCTGGTTTACCTTCAGCTTTTAATTCAGCTTTTGCATCTTCTTCAGCTTGTTTGATAACTTCTTCAGTTAATTGAGAGAAAGAAATATATTTAGGAACATTTTTTAAAGTTTTTCCTAAACGTTTTGCTTCTTCATTTTCTTTTTCGATGATAGCAATACGAGCAGCAAGTTCAGACTCAACAAAAGCAGGATCAAAATCTTTGTAAGATAGTGTATCAGCTCCCATTGATGCTACTTGCATAGAGATGTCTTTAGTTATAACGTCACCATTAGCAATTGGTGCAGATATTGCAGTTAAAGCAGCAATTTTGTTAACGTGAACATAAGATCCAACGAAAGCACCTTCTAAAATTTCAAAACCACCGATTTCAATTTTTTCTCCAATTACTCCAGTTTGCTCGATTAGTTTTTCAGCAACAGTAATTCCGTTGAAATCTGAAGCTAAAAATTCCTCTTTAGAAGAATAGTTAATCGCTCTTTCAACTAATTCTTTAGCTAAAGTTACGAAAGCTTCGTTTTTACCTACGAAATCTGTCTCACAGTTTAAAGTGATGATAGCTCCTTTAGTTTTGTCTGCATTAATAAAAGATACAGCAGCTCCTTCAGAAGATTCACGATCAGAACGGTTTGCAGCTACTTTTTGTCCTTTTTCTCTAAGGTTTTGAATAGCTTTGTCAAAATCTCCATCAGCTTCAACTAAAGCCTTTTTACAGTCCATCATTCCGGCACCTGTAGTTTGTCTTAATTTATTTACATCTGCAGCAGTAATTGTTGCCATAATTTTTTTATTTAAAGATTAAAAGATTGAAAAATTTAAGGATTTTATTATTAATTCTGCAATCAATAATTTTTAATCTTTAAATCCTTCAATCTTTAAATTTATTTTATTTATTCTTCAGTTGCAGTTGGCGCAGCAGTTTCTACAGCAGGTGTAGCTTTTACAGCTTCAGCAGCAGGAGCAGCAACAACTTCAGCAGTAGCTTCAGATTCTTTGTCAGAACCTCTATCAGAAAGTCCTTCAACAATTGCAGCAGTAACTAAAGTTAAAATTTTATCAATTGATTTAGAAGCATCATCGTTAGATGGGATTACGAATTCAACCTCTCTTGGGTCAGAATTAGTATCCACCATAGCGAAAACTGGAATGTTTAATTTTTGTGCTTCTTTTATTGCGATATGTTCCGCTTTGATATCAACTACGAACAATGCAGCTGGTAGTCTTGACATGTCAGCGATTGAACCTAAGTTTTTCTCTAATTTAGCACGAAGACGATCAACTTGTAAACGCTCTTTTTTAGAAAGAGTCATGAAAGTACCATCTTTCTTCATTTTATCAATAGTAGCCATTTTTTTAACAGCTTTACGGATAGTTACAAAGTTAGTTAGCATTCCACCAGGCCATCTTTCAGTGATGTAAGGCATGTTTGCAGCTTTTGCTTTTTCAGCAACGATGTCTTTTGCTTGTTTTTTGGTAGCAACGAATAATATTTTTCTACCTGATGCAGCGATTTTTTTCAAAGCGTCATTTGCTTCTTCAATTTTTGCTGCAGTTTTATATAGATTGATAATGTGAATACCATTACGCTCCATATAAATGTAAGGAGCCATGTTTGGATCCCATTTTCTAGTCATGTGTCCGAAATGAACACCTGCTTCTAGTAAGTCTTTTACTTCTACTTTGTTTGCCATTTTGTTCTAGTTTACGTTCTGTTGATTAGCAATGAATAAATGGCGATTTCTCGGCTTTATGCATTTAGATGCTAAACTATTTCCTACCTCGGTAGGAGAGCAACAACAACTGTTTTTTTTAAAATTTTTATGCTGAATTTATTTCAGCATCTTTTTCGTTTAAGCTGATAATAAAACCAGTCCATGAACGTGAGAATCTGAATTAAATCCAGATTGAATAATATTAACGTTTAGAGAATTGGAATCTCTTACGAGCTTTCTTCTGACCGAATTTCTTACGTTCAACCATTCTTGGATCTCTTGTTAATAAACCTTGTGGTTTCAATATCCCTCTGTTTTCAGCATTTACTTCACACATAACGCGTGCTAATGCCATTCTTACAGCTTCTGCTTGACCAGTAGAACCACCTCCGTAAACATTCACTTTTACGTCAAAGTTGCTTACATTTTCTGTCATAGACATTGGTTGTAATACTTTGTACTGTAAAGTTGCAGTTGGGAAATAAGTTTCGAATGGTTTTTTGTTCACAACGATTACTCCTGTTCCTTCCGAAACATAAACACGTGCAACAGCCGTTTTTCTTCTACCAATTTTGTGAATTACTCCCATTACTTAAGATCGTTAAGGTTAACTGTTTTAGGTTTTTGAGCGCCTTGTTTGTGCTCTGATCCTACAACAACATTTAAATTTCTAAAAAGTTCAGCACCTAATTTATTTTTAGGTAACATTCCTTTAATAGCTTTCTCTACTAATAATGCAGGGTTTTTTGCTTGCAATACTTTAGCAGTTAAAGTTCTTTGACCACCTGGATAACCTGTGTGACGAATATAAGTCTTTTCGTCCATTTTGTTACCTGTAAGGTTGATCTTTTCTGAGTTGATAACGATTACGTTATCACCGCAGTCCACGTGTGGTGTGTAACTTGGCTTGTACTTACCTCTCAAAATCATAGCGACTTTTGAAGCAAGACGACCTAAGTTGTGACCATCAGCATCTACAACAATCCACTCTTTTGTAACTGTGGCTTTGCTTGCTGATTGTGTCTTGTAGCTTAATGCGTCCATAATATATTTTTAATTAAACATTCCATCCCCAATAAAGGGGTTGCAAAAGTACAATTAATTATTTTAAATACAAATACCTTAAATGAATATTTTTTTCTCGTTTTTACTCTGATAATCAAATGTATATTTAAAATTATATTCTAAGATTGAATTTGTGTTTCTCACTTCTGCCTGAGTTGAATCCGATGTGCTGTTGTTTTGATTTAATTTTATTGTATATTTCTAATTTTCAGCAGCAAATTTTACATTTTATTGGCTATTTTTGTCATTTAAGTGGGTAATATTCTAATTATTCATATCTTGTTACTTTTTTTATTATTAAAATTACTTCAAATATCTCCTTATGAAAGCTAAAGCAACTTTAAAACAAATCGCTAAAGAACTGAATGTTTCTGTTTCTACAGTTTCTAAAGCGTTGAACGATAGTCCGGAGATTAGCGAGCAGACAAAGGTTAAAATTAAAGAGTATGCAAAGCTTAAAAATTACAAGCCTAATGTAATTGGTCTGAACCTTAAAAATAGAAAAACCAAAACGATTGGCGTTATTATTCCAAATATTCTGAATTCTTTTTTTGCCAAAGTGTTTAGTGGTATCGAGAAAATCGCTGATGAAAAAGGATATAATGTTATTATGTGTATCTCTAACGAATCAGCAGAAAAAGAAGCTCATACGCTGGAAATGTTGAGCAATGGAACCATTGATGGATTTATTGTTTCCGTTTCTGAAGAAGCCCAAAAAAATCAAGATTACGAGCATTTCTCTGCAATCATTAATGATGGAACTCCTATTGTTATGTTTGATCGAATTGCAGACGGCGTTGATTGTGACAAAGTGATTGTTGATGATTTTGATTCCGCTTTAAATTCGACTCGACATTTAATTGATTTAGGATGCAAGAATATCGCTTTATTGTCTTCTATAGATAATTTAAGTGTTGGAAAATTAAGAGCCGAAGGGTATTTGAAAGCTTTGGAAAATAACAATATTTCGGTAAACAATGATATCATTTTAAGAACGGATTCAGAAGATGATTTAAAAGATAAAATTGAGAAAGTTTTTGAAAACAAAATAGACGGAATTTTTGCTTTGGAAGAAAATGACTCTGTTGCGGCTTTGCGTATCGCACTCAAAAAAGGATTTAAAGTTCCAGAAGACATTTCTATTATAGGTTTCGCTGACGGAATTCTTGCTTCACGCAGATTGTCTCCGAGTTTAACCACAGTAAGTCAGCACGGAATTGAAATAGGAGAAGTAGCCGCTAAATTGCTTATTGATAGATTAGAATCTAAAGAAGAGCACGTTCCTTATGAAACGGTTGTCATTAAAACAAAATTGAAAGAAAGAGAGTCAACAAGAAAATTGTAGCAACTCATATAATATAACTGTAAAAAAAATCTCTAATCGTTTTTGAATGATTAGAGATTTTTTTTGATTACTATAAAAGATATTTTTAATGCGCCTCCAGCCAGTCTTTTCCAGCTCCTAAATCAACATCTAATGGAACATCTAACTTGAAAGCATGTTCCATTTCATGTTTGATCATCGGTTTAATTTTTTCGAGTTCATCATTATGCACATCAAACACAAGCTCATCGTGAACCTGTAACAACATTTTACTTTTCCAGTTTTCAGATGTTAGTTTTTCATGAATATTAATCATCGCAATTTTGATGATATCGGCAGCACTTCCTTGTATTGGCGCATTTACCGCATTTCGTTCTGCACCACCGCGAACAATGGCATTTTGCGAATTAATATCTTTCAAATAACGACGACGACCCAGGATTGTTTGTACATAACCGTTCTCTCTTGCAAAATCTATTTGTTCCTGAATGTAGGACTTCAATCTTGGATAAGTTTGATAATACGCCTCAATTAAATCAGCGCTTTCTTTGCGGGATAGGTTAGTTTGATTACTCAATCCAAAAGCCGAAACCCCGTATATAATTCCAAAATTTACCGTTTTGGCATGACTTCGCTGCTCGCGAGTCACTTCTTCAAGCGGCACATTAAATACTTTTGAAGCCGTAGATTTGTGAATGTCTTCATGATTTTGGAATGCTTTAATCATGTTTTCTTCCCCGCTTAATGCTGCGATTACACGCAATTCTATTTGAGAATAATCTGCAGAAACCAACGTGTAGTTTTCATCTCGGGCAACGAATGCTTTTCTAATCTGTCTTCCACGTTCGGTACGAATCGGGATGTTTTGCAAGTTGGGATTATTCGAACTCAACCGACCTGTTGCCGCAACGGTTTGCATATAATCGGTATGAATTCGGTTTGTGATTTTGTCGACTTGGTTTGGCAAAGCCTCGACATAAGTATTTTGTAATTTTACCAATTGTCTCCAATCCAGAATGTCTTTTACAATTGGGTTTTCGGCGGCTAAATAACTTAATATTTCCTCTCCAGTTGCATATTGACCGGTTTTGGTTTTCTTTTGTTTTACGCCTCCAATTTTCAATTTATCGAATAAAATATCGCCTAATTGCTTTGGAGAAGCCAGATTGAATTTCTCTCCAGCAGTTTCGAATATGTTGGCTTCTAATATTTTGATGTCATCTCCTAATGTTTCCGACAGTGATTTTAAGAAATCCACATCCACACGGATTCCTTCTTTTTCCATATCAGCCAGAACTTTTACCAATGGAATTTCGATTTCCTCAAAAAGTTTTTTGGTTCCGGTTTTATCCAATTCTAAGGTGAATATTTCCTTAAGTTGCAGTGTTACATCGGCATCTTCAACAGCATATTCTTTTGTTTCTTCCAATGCAACGTCCCGCATTGATTTTTGGTTTTTTCCTTTTTTACCAATTAATGTTTCAATGGATTGAGGCGAATATTTCAAATACGTTTCCGATAAAATATCCATATTATGACGCATATCTGGATTAATCAGATAATGGGCAATCATGGTATCAAATAATTTTCCTTTTACGGTAACATTGTAATTAGAAAGAATCTTTAAATCATATTTTAAATTCTGACCAATTTTTTCAATATTTTCATTTTCGAAAAAAGGAATGAATTTCTCTATTAAAGTCTGTGCTTCCTCTTGATTTTCTGGAAACGGAACATAAAATCCTTTTCCTTTTTCGAAAGAAAATGAAATTCCCACTAATTCAGCATGCAAAGCATCAAGTCCGGTTGTTTCTGTATCAAAACACACCGATGATTGTTTTTGTAAATTCTGTAACAGCAATTTCAATCCTAAATCCCCTTGAATTATCTGGTATGAATGAGCTGTATTTTCTAAATTATTATAAAATTGATGACGTGTCTCATCAGATGAATCGTCTTGAATTGCACTTCCAAAAAGATCGAATTGTTCTTCGTTTTTTGGTTGTGGTTTTTTATACAGTTTAGTTTCGTCAACTGGATTGCTGGTGGCGGTTGCACTTCCGCCTTTTTTGAATATAGCGTCAAATTGTTCCGCCATTCTTCTGAATTCTAATTCATTGAAAAGTGCATCTGTTTTTTCGACATCTGGAGTGGATAATTCATAATCGGTTTCGTCAAAAATAACAGGGCAATCTAAAAGTATGGTAGCCAGAGTTTTGGATAATAATCCTTTTTCTTTGTTGGCTTCAATGTTTTCTTTCATTTTTCCTTTCAGCTTGTCGGTATTCGCTAAAAGGTTTTCCATGGTTCCAAATTCCTTCAATAGTTTCTTAGCTGTTACTTCACCTACGCCAGGAAGTCCTGGAATGTTATCTGCTGTATCGCCCATCATTCCAAGGAAATCAATTACTTGATCTGGTCGTTCGATTTCAAATTTTGCCAAAACTTCCGGAATTCCCCAAATTTCGATTCCATTTCCCATTCTGGCGGGTTTGTACATGAAAATATTCTCAGAAACGAGTTGTGCAAAATCCTTATCGGGCGTAACCATAAAGACTTTATAGTTTTGTTTTTCAGCTTGTTTGGCAATTGTACCAATTAAATCATCAGCTTCATATCCTTTTACTTCAATAATAGGAATATGCATGGCTTTCAGTAACTCTTGGATATAAGGAATAGCAATTTTTATGGCTTCGGGAGTGGCGTCGCGGTGTGCTTTATACTCAGGAAATATATCATTTCTCAACTGACTTCCGCCATTATCAAAGGCTACGGCTAAATGGTCTGGTTTTTCTCTTTTGATTACATCCATTAATGAGTTCATGAATCCCATAATGGCTGATGTGTCCATTCCTTTGGAGTTGATTCTTGGATTTTTTATAAAAGCATAATAACCTCTGAAGATTAAGGCGTAGGCGTCAAGCAGGAAAAGGCGTTTTTGTTGTGACATGAATTGTGATTTTTGTAAAGTTTTCAAAAGTACAAAACTTGTCAGATAAAGGAGTGCAGGATTGTATAATTTCTTTGAAAAGGACCTTTGTCTTCCATTGTAAAAATATTATCTAAGGTAGATTTATTAATGCCTTGGTTGTCTTATTACTACTTGTGCATTCTTTTTTTAAAGACAAGAAAATAATTACAAATAGTATATAGCTTAATTTATTACGATTGAAATTGTAAGATTATAAATATATTAAATTTAAAAACATGTATTTAATCGATTAAATTAGTATTTAATCGATAATAGGTCTAATTTTGACCATCAGTTTAAAGGTTGATTTATCGTTCAAGTGTTTAATTATTTAATTTGTGTGTTATGAAAAAACATTACTTTGCTAAAAAGGTATTACAAGCCTGTTTGTTATTTTTGATAACGATGACAACAAATATGTCTATGTCAGCCCAAGTTGGTATTGGGACCATAACTCCACATGCAAGTTCTGTTTTAGAGTTGTCCTCTACAACACAAGGGATGTTGACACCCAGGATGACAACGGCTCAACGTGTTGCAATTGCGTCTCCAGCTGATGGGTTAATGGTTTATGACACGGATTTAAAATCTTTTTATCATTACAATTCCTCTCTAACGTCTTGGAATGTTATTAATAGCGGTACTACAGGTAGATTAAAATTTAAGCGAATTAAATCTACAGATGTTTTAGCAACAGTTTTGGCTGCGGAGAAAACGGCTGGGAGTAATGCAAAGTATAAATTGGATGCTAATACGTACTATGAAATAAATGGAACCATAAGTTTTGATTTACCTATTGACTTGAATAATGCCTATGTTTCAGGTCAGGATGCAAACGAAGATAAGTTAGTAAGAACATCTGGAAATTTGTTTGATGGTGCAACAGGAGGGAGTATAAGAAATGTTACCATACAGGTTACGGGAGGGGGAAAAGTTTTTAACTTTAGCGGAGTATCAACCGAAAATTTAATTATTAGAGATGCCATAATTGCTGGGTCATCTAATGTAGGATCAATAACAGGTTTTGGATTAGTTTTTGTCAGCATAGTTCAATATGTTGGTAATACTGCGGGAATTGTTTATGATTCTATCAGTAAATTATTGATTAGTAACGCAGCATGGTTTAGTAATAATTCCGGTACTTATGAAAAATTGCAAGGTACATTTGGATTAGTGCAAAAACAAGGAGGTTTTAGTGAGGTTACAGGAACAAGTATTGGCTTTGATGTATCTTCTAATCCAACAATATCTGGAGATGCGGTAATGGAGACTGTTGTTTTTACTGGAACAGTGTCTACAGGAAAATATGTAAATGGATACACTTCCGGAAGTTATACAGGCTATAATTTTAATAACAGTTGGAGTGTTCGCTGTGCAGGAATACCTAATGAAACTGATGCAAATGCTGTAGGTGAGTTTTCAATAGATTATGCGGTGGGCTCTGGTGCTTCTACAGGTTTTTCCGGATCAAATCCAACCGCTATTGTAAAGGTTTCTGGTGTTTCATCCTCATCAAATTTATTTAGATTTTCTACCGGAGGAGTTAGCAATAAATTGATATATTTAGGCAAAAAGAAAAGATTTTTTCAAGTTACAGGTTCTATTTCTTTTCAAGTTCCAGCAATAGGTACCTATATAATTTATATTTCTAAAAATGGAGCAGCTATTACACAGTATAAGATTTATGGACGAGGCGCAGCTGCAAATGATATTGTAGTATTACCATTAAATGCATTAGTAGAATTATCAAATTCTGATTATATTGAGGTTTTTGCACAACGATATACATCAACAAATTCTAGTGATAGTATTATCACTCCTAATATGACTTTGGTTGTAAAATAGCATCATTTTAAAATTTATCAAAAACCGCATTATTTTAAACTAAATATTGCGGTTTTAATTTATATTTCACTTTTTTGAATTTCAGGTGTCCTTTACCTTTAATCAACCGTTAAATTTTAACTAATAAAAAAACACTTTGGTTAATTCTTTTGTTATTTTGTTTAAAATTTGATTAAAATGATCTTTCGTATCGTATTCTTGTGTCTCTTACTTCTTATTATTGAGCTTTATACTTTTCAGGTATTAAAAACTTTGATAAAATCAAAGCCAATTTTGTTTTCCATTCAGCTCATCAGCATCGTAGTCTTGGTATATATTGTCTATTCGATAATGCAAT
Organism: Flavobacterium sp. CAN_S2; assembly: GCF_015752255.1. NCBI lineage: Bacteria > Pseudomonadati > Bacteroidota > Flavobacteriia > Flavobacteriales > Flavobacteriaceae > Flavobacterium > Flavobacterium sp. CAN_S2. The sequence goes on along the minus strand of NZ_JADOVA010000001.1, from coordinate 882,729 downwards.
TTGACAGAAGCGTTGGTCAAACCCAACACATGATGGTAATCATGGGTTTACTGCTCATTGTTTACGTTCCGAAATTAATTTTGACACTTGTTCTAATGGGCGAAGATATTTTTAGATTAGGTGCAGGAACCGTAAATTATTTTATTGATTATGACAAAAGCGCGGATTTCCTTAATTCCAGAAGAAAGTTTATCAGCCAGATAGGATTAGGATTAGCGGCAGTTCCTTTTTTATCTTTAATTTATGGTGTGACCGTTGGGAAATACAATTACAAAGTAATCAAACAACGTATTTTTTTTCCAGATTTACCGGAAGCTTTTGATGGTTTTACGATTACTCAAATATCAGATGTTCACAGTGGCAGTTTTGATAATCCCGAAAAAATTAATTATGCGATTGATTTGGTGAATGAGCAAAACTCAGATTTGATTTTGTTTACCGGCGATATTGTAAATACGGATGCCAAGGAAATGCATCCTTGGATAGAAACATTCAATAGAATTAAAACACACGAATATGGCAAATATTCCGTTTTGGGGAATCATGATTATGGCGAATATGTAACCTGGCCATCAGAAGCTGCAAAAGAGGATAATTTCAAAGCTATAAAAAGTTTGTATGGGGAAATTGGTTTCAATTTATTGTTGAATGAGCATACTTTTATCGAAAAAGGAGACGCAAAAATAGCATTAGTTGGTGTCGAAAACTGGGGTCATAATTTCAAACAAGCTGGAGATTTGAATAAAGCAGCCGGATCTTTAAAGAAAGAAGATTTCAAGATTTTGATGAGTCATGATCCTTCACACTGGGAACATGTGGTGCAGCATGATGAGAAACACTATCACCTTACGCTTTCAGGGCATACACACGGAATGCAATTTGGAATCGAAATTCCAGGTTATTTCAAATGGAGTTTGGCTCAATATGTTTACAAACAATGGGCTGGATTATATGAAAACTTGGGAAGATACGTATATGTCAACAGAGGATTTGGTTTTCACGCTTATCCGGGCAGAGTAGGTATTATGCCGGAAATAACAGTCATTGAACTAAAAAAAGGTGTTAATGTGGCATAATTCGTTTAAAATGCTACATTTGTAAAATAAATATCTCTTTTTAGTGAATTTTAAAAATTAAATTTTTGGTTTTATGTCAAAATTTGGAGAACTTATAAATACAAAAGTACCTGTGTTAATTGATTTTTACACAGAATGGAACGAATCTTCCGTTTCAATGCATCCTGTTATAAGAGATGTGGCAGCTGCTCTTGGCGATAAAGCAAAGGTGATAAAAATTGATGTTGACAAAAATCAAGAATTAGCTGAGGCTTTGCGAATCAAAGGTTTGCCTACATTGATGATTTATAAACAAGGTCAAATGATCTGGAGACAATCTGGAGAATTAGATGCCAACACACTTATTGGAATCGTTCAGGAACAATTGTAAAATTGTTTTTTGGAGTTACAAAACGTCACAATTAAATTTTTTTTCTTTTAAAAAAGCCAGTGTTTTTGGTAGCACGTATTCAAGATTTTTGAATGCTTTTTGGCTGTCGTGAAAAACAATTATACTTCCCGGTTTTACATTTGACAACACATTATCTAAACATTGTTCTCTGGATATTGTGGTATCAAAATCAGCGCTAAGCACGTCCCACATAATTATTTTATAACCCAATTTTTGAATCGCTTTAGATTGAGCCGTTTTTATTTTGCCGTAAGGCGGACGAAACAGCTTAGATTTTAGATTTTGATTTGTGTTTTTGCCAATCGCTTCTTCGCATCTTGCTACGTTTTCAATATAATCTTCAGTAGAAGTATTCCAGCCATTGAGGTGATTATAAGTGTGATTTCCTATGGAATGCCCTTCGCTGATTACTTTTTTGAATATTTCTGGATACTTAGTAATATTTTCTCCAATACTAAAAAAAGTAGCTTTAAACCCGTGTTTTTTTAGTTCTGCCAAGACCCAATCAGTCACTTCAGGAATGGGACCGTCATCAAAAGTAAGATAGACCGTATTTCCTGCATTGGAAACATCCCAAGTGTAATTTGAGAATATTTTTTTGATAAACCAATTCGTTTTAATCCAGTAGAATTTCATTTTTTAGTTTTAAAAGTAAAAAAAAAATAGCGACATTTTTCAATGTCGCTACCTTTTCTAGTTGCTATTCAAGATTACTCTTTTTCTCGTCCAAAACGTTCAAACATCTTAATGTATGTATTGAAAGTAATTTTGTGTTTATTATAAAAATCAGTATCTCCATTTTCTTTCATGACTTGCAAAAGGCTTCTGTAGCGCTCAATATCAGTAATGATAGGAATTGCAATGCTACTTTGCTCTGATGATTTAAGATTACCATAATAGTTGAGGTTTTCTTGATATTTATTCACCAATTTATTTAGTAACTGTTGCGCTTTTACTTTGTCACCAATTTTATAATAACCGTCAGCAAAAGGTTCTACTAACGAATAATAACCAAAATATTCCAAAGGCATTTTTGTCATCGCTAAATCGATAATGTTTTTCGCCTTGTCTTTTTTGCCTTCAACAATCAATTGATTCATTAATCTGGAAAGATTCGTTCGGTACGTTATGCTATTTCTTCTGGTTTCAGGATCATGATATATTGTAGTGCTTTCGCTGTTTCCCCAATCCCATTTCATTACTTTAGCGTACATTTTATCAGAGTCTATTTGTCCCATTTCCAATAGACCTCCATCTTTAGGAATAATTGTTCTAACAGGTACTAATTTATAAACCATTCCTTCCAGTTGAAGGTATTCTTTCATCCAGATATAATCTTCGTTGTCAAATGCACCTCCACTGAAATAAATAGGTCGTTTCCAGTTATTATTGGCAACAATATCCAACATCATTAATCTGTTTTTGTACAATGCATTTCCTTTGATTTCCAAATCAATGTAAGGAACTATAGAATCATTGTATTTAGCCGAAACAACTTTGTTTTGAATAATTGTATTTCTGTCAACAGGAATTCTGATTTTATTCGTAGGATAAAAATGAATGGTTTGACCATTTTGCATTTCAACCGTTGATTTTGGATTTTTAATAAAATCAATAAAATCTTTAATATCCCAGCGGGTTTCAACTTTTGGAATGTGAGCTACATAATCCAATTTATCGCCCACATATTCATCATGAGTAAACGAAATAGGTAATGGGTCAGATTCGTATGTTTTCGTTTTCATTTGGTCGATATACCAATCCGTCATGAATAAACTAGTATTTACGATTTTGACATCCGTTCGTACTTTTTCAATTTCTTGGGCATACCAAAGCGGGAAAGTATCGTTATCACCAATGGTAAATAAAATAGCATTAGGATCACAAGAAGTAAGGTAGGCTTTAGCCATTGCTACGGCAGTATATTTCCCGGAGCGATCGTGATCATCCCAGTTTTGCGCTGCCATAAGAACCGGAGCTGCCAGTAAACTAGCTGCAATGATTATAGGGCCGGCAATTTTTGGAGCAAGATATTTTTGTACGCTTTCATATAATGCATATACTCCAAAACCAATCCAGATTGCAAACACGTAAAAAGAGCCGACTAAGGCATAATCTCTTTCTCTAGGTTCGAAAGGTCTTTCGTTTAAGTATATTTTCAGTGCTATTCCCGTAAAAAGGAATAAAGCGAGTAAGACGTAGAAACTTTTTAAATCCTTATTAGCATGATACATTAAACCAATTAAACCAAGAATAAATGGTAAAAAGAAATATACATTTCGACCTTTATTGTTAACCACATCAGAAGGTAGGTTGTCTTGACTTCCTAAATGCAGTTCGTCTATAAAGGATATTCCGCTGAGCCAGTTTCCGTCCAGGTAATCGTATCTCCCTTGAACATCATTTTGACGGCCAACAAAATTCCACATTAAATACCTCCAGTACATATAACCAAATTGGTATTCAACCATAAAACCTAAATTGTCAGCAGTTGAAGGTTTTTCAACCAATAAATAATCACCATAACTTTTTAGAAACTTTACGTAACCTTCATTGTCAATTTGATTTTGAGCATAAGCTTGTCTGAACTCATTTATGATTTTTTCAGTTTCATTTTTCAGTTGTGCAATTGCTTTATTATAATCTTCCTCGCTTAGCTGACTAGGGTCAATTCCGTACTTCGCAAGATCGTCTTCGTAAGGATAATTAGGATTTAACCTAAACTCTGGCGGATTCGTGAAATTCATATAATTTTCAATATGATCGCCACTCCACATTCTTGGTAAAATAGTTTTGTGATTGTCATCCGTATTTTGCTCCGCATTTTTGAAATTATTTACAATAACATATTTACCTGTTTTGTAATCTCTTTCGTAATTAGGTGCTTTGTCCAGATAAGGATTGTCTTCATCAAGGCCTGAAAAAGCTTCGGTGTATTGAGGTCCATAAAACAACGGATTTACACCGTATTGTTCTCTGTTGTAGTAGGCTAAAACTTCACGCGCATCAGAAGGTTTATTCTCATTAATTACGGTATTGGCGTTAGCACGTATAGGCAGCATGGTCCAAGTAGAAAATCCGATTAGGATAAAAAGAACACATAAAATTAAAGTGTTGTAAGTTGCCAAGCCTTTGTTATTGGTGTATTTTAAACCAAAATAAAACAAAGCTGCCAGTAAAACAGTAACAAATATAGTTCCGGAGTCAAACGGTAATCCTAAGCTATTCACCATAAATACTTCGGTTTTACCAAAGAATCCCATAGTCATAGGAAGGAGTAGTTTGAATATAAAAAGTAAAATAGCGATTACGATTACATTCGCAAGCAGAAAGCTTTTGATGGTAACAACTTTGTAGTTTTTGAAAAAGTACAAGAAACCAATTGCTGGAATGGTTAACAAAGCCATGAAGTGAACTCCAAACGAAAGACCAACAACAAGCGAAATAATTAATAACCATTTGTTTCCTCTTGGTTTATTCATGTCCTGTTCCCAGCGTAATCCGAGCCAGAACAATAAAGCAATAAACAATGAAGCCATAGCGTAAACTTCGGCTTCAACTGCATTATACCAAAAACTATCAGAGAAAGTGTATGCTAAAGCACCTACAAATGAACTCCCTAGTATTACAATCTCATTATTTTTATTGGGTTCTGAAAATCGGGAAACTAATTTTTTCAAGACCATCGATGAAGACCAAAAAAGGAAAAGAATAGTAAATGCGCTTGAAAATACAGACATCATATTCACCATTAAGGCAATTTTTGTTTCATCTGCAGCAAACATGGCGAAAAAAGCACCAATCATTTGGTATAATGGAGCTCCCGGCGGATGACCAACTTCTAATTTTGCTGCTGTGGCAATATATTCTCCACAATCCCAGAAACTCATAGTAGGCTCAACAGTCAAAGTGTAGGTTAATAATGCGATTCCAAATGTAAGCCAACCAATAATTGTATTCCATTTATTAAAATTGAATGCTGCTTTATCCATGTACTAAAATTTAATTTAATTGTAAGTTACAAAGAAAATGTTTTTTTGTTTAAACTTGATAGCATTAACAATATTTTCTGGAAAAGTAATGCGATTCAATAACGTTCTGACTATGAATCTTTTTCGTTTGTTTTTGAAATTAAATTCAATTTTAGAGAAAATTTTTTTGATAAAATTGATAAAAAAGTTTGTGCAAACTAAAAAATAGTATAAATTTGCACTCGCTAAGCAAGAATATTAGTTTAGTAATTCTGCTGGTCTATGGTGTAATGGTAACACAACTGTTTTTGGTGCAGTCTTTCAAGGTTCGAGTCCTTGTAGACCAACTAGCATTTTTTAAGAACCCCGTAAACATTAACGTTTACGGGGTTTTCTTTTTTAGCACGTAGTAATTCACGTAGTAATTTTGTGATATGAAATGTAGTGAATTGGTGTCTGTTTTCTGTTACAGCTCTATGTTTTAGTGATGACTTGACGGTTATTGTTTTTAAAATGAATTTAAACGTGTAAGCCACCACCCAGCCATGTTCCTGTTGTATGCCAAATTTCATAGTAGTAAAGCCATAGTGAAGTCCAAGGAATTATTGTATCACAAATTAGATCTGTTTTTTTGAATTCGTTATACTTAGGCATAAAGAGACATAAGCTTTCTTGTGAGTACATATGTGGTATTTCTTCTTCTTTTTCATTTTTTATTAAAATTGGATCTAAAATCTTTACTTGAACTAAGGGCTTCTTTTTGATAATGAAGTATTTTATTTCAACTGTATATGCTTCACTTCTTGAAGTTGGTTTTATTTTTCCTATAGCAATTAAACTAATCGCATTGAAATTCACATTCCATTCTGGAAATTTGAATTTTAATGCACTAGCTTGCTGAGCTATCGTTTTATTTCTTAATAAATTTTTGATTATCATTTGCTTCCATAAAAAGTGTTCGCTTTTACAGCTGATGTGGAAAGCATACCTACGGATGTTAATGAACCAGTGGCTCTATCTATTCCTAATTGGTTATTAGTTCTTGCTTTTTCAATAACATTTGCCTGTGAAGTCTGCGCTCCGAAGTATAATTCATCCCCAAACAAACCCTTTAAGATGTTTCCTTCCGGAACAACACCATTTTCTTTTTTCAGCTCTTGCCACTCTTTGTATAAATGTTCGCTAAAATCTTTAAATGCGTAGTAATATCCTGGTTCATCTTCCCATTTATCTGTAAAATCTTCATCAGCATTTACAGGATTGACAACTTTGATTCTTCCAGACATATTCCTTGTGTGAAGTAATATCCTGTTTACAATGCTTTCAACGGTCAAATAGATACTTTCTTCCCCATTGTAAAATTGCCCTGCTATGGTTGTTAGTACAACACTTGAAGTTTTATACGTATCATCTTTTTGAAAATAGACATCTCTGTATCTCTTAATCAATTGTACACCCCTTTGTAATGGTTTTTTATTCTCATAGTCATTTGAAGGTAAGTTTTCTGCGCGCATTGATTTTTCTAGCAAACTAAAGTTCAGGATATTAGTTTTTTCCAAAAACCATTTTGCATATCCTTTTGGGTTGCTACTTACCCAAGTTTTTAATGCACGGTCAGGGACTCTTAGTTTATTTTCGTCCCATTCGTTTTCTTGGATTCCAGGTAAAATATCAATGTGAAATTCACCAGCGTAGTTTAGTCTAATACATCTATTTTTCAGTTCCATCTTTCCGCTATATAAAGCATGTTCTTCTAATCTACGTCTTAATTCATTATAGATTTTTTCAGGGGTATGATTGTTGAAATTTGTTTTAATATGTAATGCTATGTCTAGGTCAAATTCATCTTTTCCAATTGGTTTTACGGTTGTTCTAGTCCTTACCGACCCGTGAGGATAAAGGTCATATTTAAATGGCTTGAAAAAGGTTTCGTCTGTTTCTATCCATTTTTTTATTGCTTCATAGTGTTGAATCATTAGCTCATAACGAGTTTTGTCTAATTGAAGAGCTTCCGCCATTCTGTCTAATAGATCGTCTAACTGGACGTTCTTGTTTTGAAAAAGTGTCATCATTTTGGTAATATTTTAAATGTGTGTGGTAGTATTCTTATACCGCCGTTAGTATGTCCCTTTCTAATTTCCTCAGCGGTTACAAATGCTATATTGTCATTATTAACAAGTGATTTTATTGCCTCTTTTTGTGCATCTGTTTCAAGTCTTAGTTCGAAAATATCGGCGTAACGAAATTGTTCAATTGGATAATCCTCTGTCCTTAGCACGCCTTCTTCATGTTTCCCAACGTAAGCATATTTAATATGTTTGAATAGCTTCTCGGGAAGAAAACCAGGTTCAATTAATTCTTCATAAAATTCACGCCAAGGATCAATTTCTCTATTTTTTCTGTTTTCAAACCATTTAAAAAAGGCACTTAATTTTTTTCTTTTATTAATTACAATTCGTAAATCATTTTCAGTGTCTTCGTCTCTTGGAACATGGTTACATGGCACTATCCCTAAGTTGTCAAATATTTCTCGGTTTTCTTCCTTAAAATATTTATAGGCACCGCCTACTGGTTGATATCCAACAAAATCATTTTTGTGTCTTTTGATTAACATGTATTTGCCATTAAATTCAATTCGGAATAAATATGCAACAGTCACTCTTACAGGCAAATTATATTTCCAAAATTGTGGCTTTATTAACTTCCATCTTTCCTTATTATCTAACAAGAAGATAACTAATTCCATAAGACATGCTACAATGAATCCAAGCGAGATATTGAATATGGCATCCTGAATTTCACTCTTCTTTAGAAAAAAACTTGATACCAATCCTAATATCCCAAAACTGAAGCTGATTTTACCTCTATTACTCATTCAGATTATCCTTTAGGTGGAAAATTGTCTTTTCCATAAGTATTCCTTTCTCTAATCTGTCCATTAGATCGGTGAATAAACATTTCAGATCTTTGATTGATTGCAATCTCTTTAGCGATTTTGATAGCCTCAGCTTGTGTGGAAACAATCCTTATTGCTTTTTCGTTTCCTGCGCCTTGCACTGCCCAATCATTTCCTCTTGGTACTACATGCTGGTTTTTTTTACTCATAATGATGAAAATTTAGAAATTAATGATATATTTGTCTCATATATAAAACAAAACTCAAATCTGTTGCATCAAAGATACGTAAATATCTTATTGTTGCACAAGTGAGACAGTGTTTAACACGTAAAACTTATTAACATGCAATCAACACTTAATACAGACCTTTTAGCAGGGATGTTAAAAAGTAAAAGGGCAAGTAAAGGACTAAGAGCTATTGCTGAGGAAATTGGCAATGTAAGTGCGGCTACTTTATCAAGAATTGAGCAAGGAAAAATTCCAGATGTTGATACATTTATTAACATTTGTAATTGGTTAAAAGTATCAACTGATACTTTTATAGTTGGTAATACAGATTCTAAACCTGTTACTAATAAAGATCAGGTCGTTGCTCACTTAAGGGCGGATAAGGAATTGACTCAGGACACTGTAAGTATGCTTATTAAAATGATAGATATGGCATACGAAACAAAATAATTCCTTTTGGCATCAACAAGTATTCTTAAACGAGGTTTTAAAGCAAAGGCAGAAAAAAAAGCAACTGAATGTAGAGTAAATCTCAATATTCATCCTTGCGCGCCTTTATGTGCATTTAAGTTAGCGCAGTTTTTAAATATTAGCGTTTACAATGCAACAGAGTTTTTGAAAGATGATTATGAAATAAGAAAACTGCAAGGTATTGAAGCTGAAGAGTATGGATGGAGTGCCTTAACTATGGATACGAAAAGTGGTAATCGTATCATAATTCATAACAATTTTCATAATTCATACCGTCAACAAAGTAATATTATGCATGAAATTGCTCATATTTTATGTCAACATAAAGTAAAAGAATTTCCTGTAGGGGTCAATTTGCCATTTGGTATGAGAGATTTTGATAAGCTTCAAGAAGAAGAAGCTATATGCTTGGGCGCAACGTTACAATTATCAAAACCTTGCCTTTTATGGGCGAGAAAAAGGAATTTGACGAATGAACAAATCGCAATTCACTTTAACGCTAGTGTTGAAATGGTAAATTTCCGTATGGGTATGACGGGTTTAAATAAACCATTTTTCAAGAAAAATGTTTAGTTAGGTAGTCAGTAGACGCGTCTACGGTAGTATTTTTAAATTAGAAGTAATGATGACGACACTTGATACAAATATTGAGCTTGCAAGATATTTTGATGCCTCTGGGCAATTGCAAATAGTTACAGTTGCCGACTACAATGGTTATGTCGCCAACAAGGATCAAAATTCAATTGCCCTCTTTATTTTCCATCGACTTCATAGCAGGTATTTAAAACCGTTTCAATTTGGTGACAAAGATTTTATTGAGCAGTTTAAGAATGGGTTTTCAATAATGGCAAATTGCTGCTTACTAATAGAAACACTTCAATCATTTAAAAATGGTTGGGAAGATAGTAGTAACAAATCCGCTTTAGCTTTTAAACAATTCCTATCAACTGAAACAAACTTTGCAGTATTTAGAAATAAAGAAAAGGAATTTTATATAAATATAAGATGCGGTATTTTGCATCAAGGCGAAACAACGGGTGGTTGGAAAATAAATCGTGAGGGCACAAATTTATTTAACAGCACAAATCACGTTGTAGATAGTATTGTTTTCGCTAAAGAACTTGAGAAATCTTTAGAAGACTATTCCGGTAAATTAAAAACAGAAAAGTGGGACAGTGAAACTTGGGACAATTTCAGGACAAAAATGAGAAGAATAGTTTTAAATTGTGAAAGATAAAAATCTAGTGGCAAGGCATACAAGATTAGATTTTGCAACGATCACATAATATTCATTGAATCTTTTTAAAGCTTCGTTATTAACCTTTGAACCTTCTGAGCTGTTCCTAAGCTACATCCGCCAATCTTAGCAGCTCTTCTTAAAGATTCACCATTCTTTAGTTCTTTGACCACAATTTTGTATTTGGTAAGGACTTCATCATCGGCCATTCTGGTTCCGTATAGACGTCCAGTATATAATTTTTTGGCTTTGGCAAGCTCTATTCCTTGTCGTTGTCTTTCTAACATATTAGAGCGTTCCATTTCGGCTACGTTGCCGAGAACGCTTATGATCATTTTGAAGCTTGGATTTGGCTTGTTTTCAATCAGTGAGTACATGCCTATGTTCTCGACAAATAGATTCACAGAATTTTGATTTAGAAATTCAATCATTGTTAATAGCTCTATAATATTTCTGCCCAATCGATCAATTGAATTTACGTGTACTTCCGTGATTGAGTTATTTTCGATATCAGCAAGAAGCTTTTTACCTTCTTTTCGATCCTGGAATGGAATTGTCCCCGATATTCTATCGACATATATTTTTGAAAAATCTTTCGCATTCACTTCTTGGCGACCCGTATTTTGGTCTATGCTTGAGATCCTGATGTATTTTACTTTTGTCATAAGTATTCTTTTATAGAGCTAATATAGTGTATATATTTAGACTGGCAAAAATATACATCAAAAAACAATGTTTTTGAGCCGGAATTGTGAGTCCTTTTTTAGTATGCCCTAATTATATACAAATCAGTTTGAAAACTTGATTTTTTTAGTTTTTCTTGTAGTGAGAGTAAAAAGAGGCGGCTTTCGCTACCTCTTAGATTGAATGTTAAGTAATTCAATGAGCTTATACCGCTTTCTATTTCCGAACGGACGGTATGCCTTTATTTTTTTCAGTTTTTCGTACTTTATCATCGTTGTTTCACTTCGAATTCCTAAAATTATCATCGCTTCTTTGGTATTTACATATTCACCGTAATCCATTTTTTATGTTTTTGGTGCAATCGGCTTCGTTGCTATTGCTTCCTTTATATCTGTTTCGATGCATTTTGTTTATTAAATTATGAAATATTTCATAAAAAATTAAAATAACGAAATGGTAATGAGGTATTTGGTTCTTTGAATACTAAGATTTTTAGTTATTTTAATTAGAATCTAAAATGAAATTACATGTTATAAATAAGTTTTACGATTGGTGAAAGTTGTTTTATCTTCTAATCATTTTAGTTAATTATTTTATTAAAATCATTTTTTTAATAATCCAACAAACGGTATACATATTTACCGTATATTTGTATCATAATCTATAATTAGATATGACACCAAAAGACAGAATACTGAAGATAATGGAAAAGTACAGCATGACACCAGCAAAGGCTTCTGAGATTATGGGTATAACATATCATACCTTCTCAAAAAATAAAAATGATAAAGAAACTCGTCATAGTTTCAATGAAAAAAATTATAATGCCTTGGTTACTTTTCTAATTAAAGAAGGTGAAAATTTATCAATAATCAAAAATGTAGCTGATACAATTGATTCTTGTATCATATTGTATACTACGAAAAATTATTCTGATGATGATGAAACAAAGTCGTTAGAAGATGCTTTGTCAGAAATAGTTGTGACAATGGAATTACATTCGGCATTTGATGACTATGATGTTTATCATCATATTATCAACAAAATTGAATTTGACACTTTGTTATTTGGAATAAATTCATGGACAATTACAAAACATAAAGCTTTCATAAATAAGAGTAAAAGTATCAATGTAAAATGGAACAGATATTTAATTAAAAAAAGAAGTACAAATATTTTTGACATAATAAATAGTTAAAAAATTAATGACTAAACAAAAATTTATCCAACTAGTATAACTAATAAATCAGAGAAAAAACATGATGACAAGAGAAGAAATAGTAAGAAAATGTAAAGAGTATAGAATATACAATTACAATATTAATTTAGATGGTTCAGTTGATGTTATGGGCAATGTTAACTTACATCCATGTTTGCAATTAACAGAATTAGCACTAAATTTTAATAAAGTAAGTGGTCGTTTTGATTGCAGCAATAATAAGTTAACAACTCTTAAAGGATCGCCAAAATCGGTCGGTAATGATTTTAATTGTAGCTATAATAAATTAACGTCCTTAGAATTTGGTCCAGAGTATGTTGGTGATTTCTTCAATTGTCATAGTAATTTATTGACATCACTAGAATTTTTACCGCTAAAGGTTGGTAGAATAATTGATATTAGATTTAATAACTTATCCGTAAATTCTCTTCTTGATTTAATTGACAAACCTTACATTGATACAGTTGAAAAATCAATGAATGAACACCACAAATATTGGGACGAGGATTTTTTAAAATTCAGTTTTGGAATTGATGTTGATTATATCGCGAAAAAACGAGAATATTTAATCAATAAATTACTTTCTTAATAAATGGAATAATTTCAATCCATAATAGAAAAAATGAGTTTATTTCTTTCATCAATACACATTAAACTTTCTAGATAGTGTAAACTTGTATTTCAATACTTGTCTATAGTATATAGCAAGCTATGATTAATCGAGTTTTGGATATGCAGCTACATTGTTTGATTAGAAGACGATCAATGTCATATTTTAACAATATTTTTAAAATAATCTTATCTTAACCGCTTAGCATTAGACACTTGAATATCCATATCGGTAAAAACGGTGTAGTATTGGTCTGATGAATTTACCAACCGGGCCTAACTTTAAATTACTTTAATTTAAGAACTATGATCATTTACTCACAAGTTGAAATATTGTGTAAACAATATAACATCAACAATTGGAATTACAATATTGATGGATCTATTGATGTTGATGGTAACGTTGATATGTCTTCCAAAAACCTGTCTAGTCTACCATTAAAGTTTGCAAGAGTTATGGGGAATTTTTGTATTCAGGATAATAATCTAACTACTTTAAAAGGTGCGCCAATATCAGTTGGGGGTAATTTTAATTGCTATTACAATCAACTTATAAATTTTGAAGGTAGTCCTAAATGGGTAGGGGGTGATTTTTTTGCCTATAGCAATGCATTAATATCATTAGTTGGTTCTCCGAAAGAGGTAGTAGGTGATTATTACATAAGCGGAAATAATAAATTATCAAATTTGCTAGGATGCACGCCTAAAATACATGGCAATATCTCTTTTGATGACGTTTTGTCGTCGACGTATTGCGATGATGATGTTGAATTTGAAGGTAGTTTTTTTTTTAATGAAACTTATAGTAATGAATCAAATAAAATGGTTAAGAAGTTGCCCGTTGAGATTATTGAAAACCGTCACCACCTTAAACTAATCCTTAAATACCAGCGGTACTTTGGAATATGGAACGATGATCAAACATTAAATAAAGAATATTTCAATGATTTGATTGCAGAAATAGATGAGGGATTAAAGTAGATTTGGTTAACGTCTTTTGAATGTTTTGCAAACAGTTTTTCTATTTAGAATAGTTTTATTGATCTTTTATTTCTTGGGATAACATAATATCTTTTGGATGTGTAAAATTATGAATAATTAATATTCAGTATCCCCAGTCATTATGTGCCACGGGCAAATTATTTAGTTCATCCCGATGTATTCTCCATTTTGGCATAAACTGATTGATATATGATACAAACTTTTCATTATGATTTCTTTCTAATAAATGCACTAATTCATGAACTATAATATACTCTAAGCAAATAATAGGTTTTTTAGAAAGTTCTAGATTCAACCAGATTCTTTTCTCTTCAATATTACAGGTGCCCCATTTGGTTCTCATCTGTTTGATGGCCCATTCATTTGATTTTACTCCGATTATGCTTTCCCATTTCGTAATTAATTCAGGAATTTGTTTTTTCATTTCTGTGCGATGCCATTCCTTAAGTATCCTACCTTTTGTATCCTTTGTACTATTTGGTTTGATATAAAGGTTAATATTTTTTGTCCCTTTGATTTCTACTTTATTAATACCTTTATGTTCAATAACATTTAATAAATACCTTTTGCCCTGAAAATAATGACTTTCTCCTGATATAAATTCCCTTGGGGTTTCACGTGGTTGGGCAACAAATTTTTTGATATTTTTCTTTATCCAACTAATTTTTGAAATGGCGAATAGTCGCATCATATCAGTATCTGTTTTTTCTGGGGCGGATAAACGAATTCTGCCATTGGGCGGATAGACCGCCAAGTGCATGTTTTTAATGTCTTTCCGTACAATATCTATTGTAAAAGTTGAGATTGACAACGTTTCCATGTTAATACTCATTTTGTGCTTTAATTACTTTCATTATAGCAACCGTTTTACTGTCATCCTTAATAATTTCATTAATTGCAATTCTTAATTTTTTTTCTTTTAAACCACCATCACGCCATCCATCTAATTTGTTTGTTTTAATGACATTGTCAAGAGCTAATGCTAGAATTTCATTGTTTTCTAAATTGTCGAATAGTGCTCTTTTAGCATTAGAGTCTAGTGAAGTAGGGTAGCTGTTGGTATGCATAGGATTGGACACATCACCAGCCAATTGTTTTATTTTTTCTAAGTATTCTTTGTACGCGATTGCTTCTTCTTTTCTTTGTTTGATTAGCTCATCTAACAATTTAGACATTTTCTCATAGTACTTCGGATTTGTTTGGCTTTCTTCAATAATTACTTTTCGAACGTTGTTTTCAATCGTTTCAGCAACTGCTTCTTGACTTCTTTTACCACCGTATGGTTCAGAAGGTTCGCTAACATGAAGAATTAAGTCAACTAATGATTTATTTTCAAAATCTGATATTTTCTGACTGCTTTTTGCATCTAAGTACATGTCCATCAATTGGCGCATACCTGGTTCAAATCGTTTTAAATCTACATAATCACCGCTTGCTTGTTTGATTGTTTCCCTAATATCAGAATAAAATTGTACCTGTTGCTTAATTTTTGCGGCTTCTTCATCAGAATAACCAATTTTATCCAGTTCATTCGCAATGTTGGCAAAGGCTCTAATCAAAGCCACTACGGCTTTATATAAAGTTACTCTTCGTTCTTCGGTATCTTTGATATCTTCTGGATTTTCGGTATTTCCACAGAAGTACCTGATAAAATTGGGCTCGTCTTGAGGATGCACCGGTTCGCATAAAGCTATAACGGTTTCCAAAGCGCTTTCTAATCGGTCTTTACTTACTTCATATCGATCCGATAGCAATCCTTTTACATCATCAAGATCAAAGTCATCAAAAGCACCAGAAGTATAATCAGTAATAGATTTCTTTAAACTTTGAAATAAATCTTTGTAATCAACGATATAACCATAATCCTTTCCTTCTTTATCCACACGGTTTACTCTGCAAATGGCCTGAAATAAACCATGATCTTGCATCGATTTGTCAATATATAAATATGTTGCTGACGGTGCATCAAAACCAGTCAATAGTTTATCAACAACGATTAACAGCTTCATTTTATTTGGTTCTTTTACGAATTTAGTTTTTGCATTTTGTTCGAATTCTTCAGTAGATCTTCCATCCAACATTCTTTGATAGACTTGGTATTTCAAAAGTTTCTCTGTTGGATTACCTTCACCAGTTTCTTCTCCTTTAATATCGCCGTGATGTGGATTGTACGAAGTAACAATGGCACACTCTCTAAATCCTGCATTTTGAAATAATTCATAATACTTACAAGCGTTGTAAACACTGCTAGAAACCAACATTGCGTTTCCTTCTCCTGTTGATATTCTAGGTTTTATTTTGAAATCTTTTATAATATCAAAAACAATTTTTTCTAGACGTGATTTAGAACCTAACACTTTTTGCATTGTTCCCCATTTGCGCTTCAAATCTACTTTAGCGACATCGGTTAATCCTTTAGTTTCGGCATCAAACCATTGATCAATACTTTGCTGGTCAGTAACAAATTGTTCTACATCGCGCGCTTCATATAATAAATCTAAAACTACACCGTCAGCAACCGCTTCGTCAAATTTATAAGGCTCACCGATATATGGTCCAAAAACTTCAATACTTTTTTGCTTGTCTTTTTTGAGTAGTGGTGTTCCTGTGAAACCTATAAATAAAGCTTCGGGTAGTAACATTTTCATCGCATCGTGAAGCTTGCCGGATTGCGTTCTATGACACTCGTCAACAAAAACATAGATATTTCCTTTGGCTTTAAAATCTGTGCTTAAATGCTTCTTTAAATCTTCTATATAACCTGTGAAGTCACCCTCTTCAGAGTTTCTACCAAATTTATGGACTAAACTAGCAATCAGCCATGGACTTGTACTGTTGAGCTTATTAATTAAATCCTTTCCACTTTTGGTTCTGTATATATTTTCATCTACTCCAAGAAACAATTTTTCAATTTGGTCATCAAGTTCCTCACGATCGGTGATGATTAAAACGCGACTGTTATCTACATTTTCTCTGATCCATTTCGTGAGCCAAACCATAGTTAAGCTTTTACCACTTCCTTGTGTATGCCAAATGATTCCACCTTGTTTGGTTTTTACATTTGTATGTGCGGCTTTGATACCAAAAAATTGATTGGGACGACAGAGTTTTTTGGTGCCTTTATCAAACACTATAAAGTCATGGATTATTTCCAATAATCGTTCTTTTTGACACATTAAAAATAAATGTTTGTCTAAAGAATAATCAAAAGTTTTATTACTTTCTTCTTTCCATTGCAGGTAATATTTCTCTTTAGTTTCAATCGTACCGTACCTCAATCCTTGGGTGTCATTCCCAGCAAATACTAATTGTGCAGCGGTAAAGAATTTTGGTATAAACTCTTCTTTTTGATTATCTAAATTTTGACGAATCCCTTGTGAAACGCCTACTTTACTGCGTTTTATTTCTAGTATTCCTAGTGCAATACCATTAACATAAATTACTATATCCGGACGCTTGGAATGTTTTCCAATAACGGTTACTTCTTCGGCAATTGCAAAATGATTTTTCTGTGGTTCACTCCAATTGATGAACCAGGCACGTTCTTTTAAATCGCCCAATTCTTCACGAATGGATTTACCATAACGTAACAGTTTATACACTTCTTTATTAGCTTCATACAAACTACCAGATAGGTTAGTGGCCGCTTTAACTAATTCTTGAATTGCCTTTTTAGCCACTATTTCAGAATATCCTTGTGTGTTAGTTAGAAAATCTAACAAAAGGTTTTCCTCAATAGGGTGCGTACGCTGTTGATCTTCCCAATTACCGAGGTAGGTATAGTTAAGCTCATTTTTAAAAAGAGCTACAATTCGGTTCTGGGTTTCACGTTCTGATTTACCAATATTATTCATGGTTGTATGTTTTTATAAAATCATTAATCTCATCAATCATTTTAACTTCATGGTCTTTAATACTGTTTTCATTCCAACTGTTTACATCATAATCAAACATCATAATGTGCTGCTTTATTGAGTCTGTTTTGCCGTCGGTTTCTATTTTTGAGTAATAATCTTTTTTAGCTGAAGGTAAATGATTATTTAATTTGGAATTTTTACTATGACTAATCAAACATAAATTTCCAAATGAATGTAAAATGGATTGATTCTTTAGCGGCAAACCACCAATAGGATTTTGAGGATAAAAATGTTCAACTGAACTTCTAAACGTAAAATTAAAATCTAGTCCTTCAACATAGTCTTTTTTCCAAAGAACATAATCTAAAAAGTTAAATACTAAATTATTCTCTATTGCGCCATATTTTAATTTTGGTTCATCATAATCTAATTTCCTATCAGTTAAATCCAAATCTGCTTTATTATAAATTAAATCAAAATAATCGATAGGATCATTGTTTAAAAATCTATGAATTAATAAATCCTTAGCAAAGGTTTCCAAATAAATTATGTAATCTGATAAATCTATTTCACTATCAAATGAATAATTTTCATTTAAATAAAATAATGCAGAATTTACCCAATGCTTATATATCATGGTAGGTGTAGAAACATGAAACATTGACAACAACATTACTACTGTTTCATTGTCCCAATCTTCTTCTGTTCCAAAAGTATTTACAAAATTAGCTTGGCTATTTTTATAGTGCTTTAATGTTCTTAAACTCCATTGTTCTCCTTTACTGGTGTATTCTCTTTTAATAACATATTTATCAAATAAAAATCTTGCTTTGAATAAATTAAAAATAAAATTGTTTACAAATTCTAGTTTATTATTTGATTTTTTAATTTCGTCTTTGAAAATTGTAAGCAGTTTTTTGTCGTCTAATGCTATTTCTTTACTTTTTAATTGAATTCTTAATACTTGAAGTAAAAAATTAGGAAAATTAATTACAGTATGAAATCGGTCCGATTCATCTATAATATCATTTGGTTTCTCAAAAGTGAATTCGCTTGAAATAATATCATCAATAGTTAATTTTTTATCATCAATATTATTCGATTTTTTATCAAGAAACTGAAATAACTCATTGTGATTTGTTACTTGAATTTTATTCCATTCTTTACCAAATAAGCCTTCTCTTAGATCTGGATGGAACCGATATTGCATGTAATAATCCATATCCGATACCGTTTCCCAAATTAAATTGAAAACTGCAAAATACTTTTTCTTCTCGTTTTCATCTTCAATTTCATTATAGATACTTAATAATGCAGCTTTTAATACTTCATGTTTTTCTAATTGTTCTCCACGAGTATTCATAATTTCAAAATAGTGGTTCAAATCAGTTTTTAGGGGAACTTGAACTCTTATAATCTTGACTTTACTATAGAGAAAATTCGAAAAAGTTTCTATTGAAATTTTCGCTTCTCTTAATTTGTTGTCTAAATGCTTATGAATTAAATCATATCCATTTTTAATACCATCGTTATAAATATGATTGTTATTAAAATAGTTTTGAAAAACAGCTTCTAGTGTTTCTGTAGATTGCCTTCGGCTATAAAATTCTAGATTAATGTTTTTATACCAATCTAAAGATATAGTAGTGTCTTTAAGTTTATGTTTTAATACGCTAGTTAATATACTCAAAGTGGTCATACGTTGTTGACCATCTATGGTTTCATATAAAGCATTGTTATTAACAGTCTCTTCATTAATAATAAGAGTGCCTATATAATAGTTATTTGCCGTTTCATTATTTTCTTTGGGAATATAATCTATTATGTCTTGAAGTAATTGTTCAATTTCTTTTTCTTCCCATGCGTAATTCCTTTGGTAAATTGGAATAACGTATCTATCTTTTCCGTCTAACAATTCCTTTATAGTAAGTTCTTTTAAGTCAGCGTTATTTATCATAATAATTTAATTCTTTAAATAATTTTATCAATTCCGGAACTTTACTTGCTTTTATATTTTCAACATTATTTAAGTTTAAGTTTACAACAGGATGAGGGGTTATAGAAGTACTTATTATTTTGAAAATATTCTTTTCTATTAGCACATAATTATCTACAGAAGCAAATTGTAAATTCTGATAATTTAAACGAATACTATATGCCCATATAAATATTTTTTCAATTACTCTTGAGATCTCATTATATTGAAACTTATCGATATAAAAGATTAGAGCACAATCAAATAGTGCTCTTGTATATTTATCGCCGGTTCTATGCATAGAAGGGTAATTTTGTATGCATTTCAATATCTTTTTTGCCTTATCGTCTAAAGGAATTTCTTTAAAATTTGATAAGTATAAAGAATCTATTATACGTTTGTAATAATTTATAAATTCAAAGAAACGTCGTCCATTTATGATGGTTTGATCGAGCTGAAATGGAAAATCACGGCGGTTGTTGTCAATTTTTCTATCTATATTTCTATTATAATCGTCTGTAAAAAAATGGGCTATCCGAAGCGGAATGGTATAAGGATAAGATTCCGTTTCGTCTATCTTTATTCCTTTGAAGAGTTTAATATCTTTTTTGCTAAAATATCTAGACGAGTTACCTTTTGCCCAACCTTTTACTCTATAGAGATATTCGGAAAATAATTTAGATAGTTCTTCCGATTGTGTATTTTCCCATTGGTTTACTATTTGATTTTGTAAAAACATATCTTCCTGCGAAAATTCACGTAAATGAAATGCTTTAAGTAAATCGTGTGGATCCAAATCTTTTCCTCTGGCATTTTGAGCATCAAAGAATTGAAAGGCTTCCGTAATGTCACTCAATATAAATTGAACCAATTCACATTTTTCGAAAAAGAAAAAGAGTTGTTTCTCATCTAGTCGAGTGATTAACCTCTTAATATTTCTATAATTCTGCTGAATATTTGATTTAGAAACAGGTGATTCAATTTCAAAAGAAATTAAACTAGAATCAATAATTTTTAGCTTGTTTAATAAAATAGGATTTTTATAATTGGCTTTATTGGCAATTATCGCTTTAGCGATCAATAATAAAGTAATGGTGCGCTGTTGTCCATCAACTATGTTATGAATAGAAGTATTGTTTTCATTAGTTTCGGAATGAATTACAATTGTTCCTAAACGATAAGCTTTTCTATCACTAAAATGATAAATATCCTCTATTAATTGTGATACATGAGTAGCATTCCATTTGTAGGGACGTTGGTATATTGGTAATGTAAGACTACAGTAGGTTAGTAGCTTTTCGACGGAAATGATTTCTTTTTGTAATTCTTGCACCATATTTATATCTACTTTATTAATTTCTTCACTCTCTCCACATCCCCATCTTTCCTCAAAATTCTATCTTTCCCATCGTGTTCGAAATCCGAATATGAAATCTCGATAACCTTAATACCGTGCAGGGGTAAAATTTCTAAACGTCTTTTATCATAAATTTTGCGTTGCTCGCCTCTGTGAACACCGCTTACCGTAAACAGATCGGGTTTCTCGAAATGTTTATTGGGTTTCGTATGTTGTTGCTCTTTATATTCGATAACTAAATTCGATTCCGGATAATAACTATCCACAGGTAATTTAGCGCACTTTCCTTCTTTATTAGGATCGCCTACTAAGAAATCAAAGCGATGTTGGCGTGATCCTTTAAGTCCCAAGACTTCATCACATAAGTCTAAAATATAATGTTCATCGCTGTCTTTTCGGGTGGTAGTTTTTGTAACCTCTTTTAAATTTGTTTTTGACGTTAATTTTTTGGTGCCAGAAGTTGAAGCACCATTTCGTTGAAAAAACCAATTGGTATTTGCTGCTTTGCGTTCAGCATATACAAATGGTATTTGATGTAATTCATTTTTTTGGTCTAATCTTCTCAGAATTGCTCGAATGGGCAAACCGTTTTTAGTGTCTTTTTCAAATATACCAGCTAAAATAAAATAAGACATCATGTACTTGGCAGGAATAATATTAATTCTTTTATTGACTTCAAAATACTCTCGAAGTACAGTATTAATTTGGCTAATTTTGGTCATTTTGATTCGTAATAAGTTATAGGTCTAATATCTCTATCTCTCCTATTCGGTCGAAACGAAATGTTCTTTGCTCTTCTCTTTTATTGCAATACGCGGTCAGGTAATTACTATTTAATCGATATGCTTCTATGTGATCCTCAGACAGTGCGTTTATTGCCAATTGTACATCAGATATTGTTCGAATACTTTCTTCTGCTTCTATACGATCCAAGATGAGTTCACCAGTTTCAATATCAACAAGCATTTGTTGCCATGAGGCTCTCGTGTATTTCATTCTTATATATTTTTTGTACTCAATAGCTGTATTTACAATACTTGAAACTTTAGCTATTCCTATTGTCGGACCAGCAACACGAACGGTATAATAATTGTCCTTAATTTCTAAGTTTTCTAATGATGTAAGAGGATAAGTTCTTTTAACATTCTTAACATAACAAAAACCTGACACTTCATGTTCATTAACATGGGTTGGTTTAAAAATCGTTTTTTTATTCCTTATCGAAAATGAAATGTATTTTCCAAAAGTTGTTGCCTTAAAAATTTTATTAAAAGCATCTAACGGCTTTTCTTGAAATTTAAAAAGTTTAATTTCATCATCTTTAACTTGTTCCTCAATGGTTTCACCAAGTATTGTTTCTTCGAGTTCAATTAGTGATTTTTCATTAGCTGTGACACCAAAACGCTCAATTCCCAAATAACGTTCTCTGTATTTTTCTACAGACCATAGTCTAGCTTCTGCATTTGTCCATTGTTTTACAGGATTAATTTTAGGTACCGATTGTGAAAATGCTGGAAATGAATATTCGGTATGTATACTTTTTAAAACATCGGTAATAAATTTACAACAAGAATCAGGTTGCTGGTGTACTTGGATTTCTGCAAAACGAATGACGATCCAGCCTCTGTTTTTAAAAGCATTATTTCTGTTGGTGTCTGCGTATTGATAATGAGTTGACTTTCTATTTTCAATATCATTTATACCTTCGTAGGGCTCATCAATTTCAATGTCTAAAAAAATATTGACTCCGTTTTTCTCGTTTACTAATACAAAATCGGGTTCGTATGCATTTGAATTATTTTTCGTTAGAAGTAAGCGATCATCATATACTTGATGTGAATTTCTAAAATACTTTTCAATAGATGTCTTAAAAGCTTCTTCTTTAAATCCTTTTCTACCTGTCCTGCCTTTTCTCGGAAACTTAATCACACAATTGGGTGGTGGCATGATAACATAAGGGAAACTGTAAGGTTCAGTTTGAGCAAATAGGTTGATAGGATTGTACCCAATGTATTTTTCTTTCGTTTGTTCTTCGGGTTCAGGGATAACAACCGGTTCTACAATTTTCGTAGGGATTTTAATTTCTTCCTTAGGTATAACTTTTGGTTCTTTTAGTTCTATAGCTATATTATCCGGAACCACAATTGATTTAAGTTTAATGCGATTATCCGGTACATCAATATCTATTTCTTTTTTCACTTCTTTCGTTAGTATTGGAATAGGTTTAGGTTTTGATGAAGTAGAAGAATAATATTTTTTAGGTCTTGTCTTTTTTCCTTTGAAAATAAAATAGAATAACAATCCAAATGCCAATACTGCAATAAGCAGATACATAGTCGTTGTGTTAGTCATGCTGCCGGAAGTTGCAATATTCCCTAAAGTATCTTTATTTGTTATTTGTAGAAACATAAATTGGTATTAAATTTAAATATTCATTAATTAACTACTTTTTGTTCATCCTTTAAAGATGCGCAAAAAGTCCACCCTGTTCATAATCTATAATCATACGCTTGGATGCGATTTTGATTTGTTATCCCGACTTATTTATTTTAGCTTTTTAAACTCCTACAAATCATTACAAAAGAGCTCTCCCCACAATTCAATGTTTTGTCAATAAGTGTATCGGCACCTATTATTTTAGCATGTTCTAAAAAACAAGTTTGCCACTCTTCCTCTTTTTTGAAAAGTTTGTTTTTACCGTTATCCATATCTTTGCAGTCCTCAAAACCTAAATACAATAATACCACAGGTATTCCTTTGTCTGCTAACCACCATGCGTGAGCAATACGGTTTGAAAGTTGGTAACAACTATCTCTGGAAAGCTGCACATTATTGTTACCTTTGTTAATTCCAACATTAGCTTCTTCGATTGCTTTGGCTATTTTATCATGATTCTTTATAGAATTATCACTCAAACTAGGATCACTCTTACAATCGTTTTTTAACTCATCTATATGTGCCTTGGCTTCCACTAGTACCAAACCTCTTTTGCCGTTAATAGTACAAGTAGAAATTAAATCCCAATTGGGTGTTGTCGTGTCTTTGAATAACCACCAATTAGTTATTTCTGCACCCAATTCTGGACTAAAATTGTGTTTTAAAAAATCATTCAATTCTGCTTCCTTATCAAAAAGAGCACTTTTAGGCATCCAATTATCATAAGTAGTCACACTTGCTTTGGTTGACTTAAGCAAGTGGTTAATGACTTTTAAAAAATCACTATATCCTACAAGTTTTAAAACGGCATTTTTACTTCCTTTCATTTCAATATTGAATTATTTAATAAAATAAATTATTCTTTAAAAGTGCTCAAAAAATCAATAGTGTTCTTAATTTTTAATTGCACACTTGGATGCGATGTTGATTTATTATCCTGACTAAATACCCTTTCTAGATCGGCCGAAAGGTTTTTAAAACTTTCAGGATTTAAGGTTCCTTTGGTTAATCTTAAAACAAACTCATCATCATCTTGAATACCTTCTGATTTATAAGGGACTTTATATTTTACAGCATAAGATTCTAAAAACCCAGCAGCTTCAACTTCGCTGGCAAACTCACTTATAATAGAATTATCTATAACAGTACCTGCCCATACTTGGCTTTCTGCTTTTATATGGGCATTAACAATCCCTTTCCCGTATAAGCAACTTACTCCGTACGAGCCACCTTTTTCATTTTTGTTCCGACCATCCACAATGCTGATTTTGCCTTTAGTAATTGAACCTCTTAATGGAAAATTATATAGATTTTCTCGCCAATTGAAGTCATAAGCAACCTTAAGAAGCTCTTCTAAACTTTTCATACTGGTGTCATTAGTCCAAAATACTACTGTGTCAGAAATATTTAAAGTGTTGAGTTTTGAATGAGATAGATCAGCAAGTATTTTTCCTTCAAACGGTTCTTGATATTTTCCTTGACCAATGGCAAATTCTATATCACGAAATATATGTCCCATTCTTCGGATCAATGTTTCCTCGTCATTATTTAGAATGAATTCCTTGAATCCTAAAAAATCAAAATAAGCTATAAATACTTCTTTCATTTAATTTCTCAATTTTAAAAATGTATCTTTTTTATCGATGTAGTAAGATGTATAGCCCTTGTTTTGACATTCTTCATCCCACATTTCTTGAATTACTTTACTTCGATTATAAATGTCATTCATCCCTTTTTCCCAACTTATCCAAACTTTTAAAGGTATTCTTCCTTCTTTTTTCCAATAATGTTCCTCAGCACAAAGATTGAAAAAATCATAAACGACCCCTTTAATCCTTATTTGATCTTCGGGTAAAAAAAAGTCAGAAAATGTTTTTGGTGAAGTACTTCCTAATAAGTTTAAATCACCATTTAATTCATTGTACCTGTTGTTGAACTCTGTAAACAACTCTTTTTGCATTTTATGACTAGCTAATTTATAATTTGAATAGTTATAAATTATAGTGATTATTAAACCACAACCACCTAGTATACTTGAAATAATTACTGCTTCGCTCATAAGTTTTTGCCTTCATTTTTCACTAATCTAATTCTTCCCGTTAACAAATTCTGCATCATACCTTGTTTAACTTGCTTCGATTTGTTTAGTTTGGTTTCTAGTTGTTCTATTTCAGTATCTATATCGCTTAAAATGGTGGCAATACGGGTTTGTTCTGATTTTGTATTAGGAAAAGTGATTGGACAGTTCAATACTTCATCTTTTCTCAAATTTGTTTGGCCACTGCCACTATCAAAGGATAGATAGTAGTCATTTCTATTTATCTTATAAAAAATAAATTTTTCATCAAAATCTTCTTTTGCTTTAAAAGCGCAAATTCTTTGATTAAGTGTGTATAAAGTATTTTTTTCAACTATAAAGCATTTAGCTAAAGCTTTTCCGTTTGGGATATCACTCATAACCATAGCGATTTCACCTTTATATAAAGGGCATAAATTCAAATTGGAATGTTTTACCACATTTCCATTTTGTGAAATAAATTTGGAATTTACAATAATATATCTTCCATTTTTATCTACTACATTTTCGTGAGCTGCACCATTTTTAAAATCAACTATATCCCCCAAGTTCTTCACTTTCCAACCTTTTTTTGGTTGTAATAATTCTTGCATAGCCCCTTGTTTGATTTGGCGTTTTTTGCCAAGTAATTGCTCTAAACTATTTATCCAATTATCGATATCGGACAAAGCTGTGGCAATCGCTGTTTGTTCTTTAAGGGATGGTTTTGGAAAATCAAAAAAGATAAAATCCTTTTGATATAAATGAGAAATTGTAGAACCAGCAGTTAGTCTATTAAGAAAGTCTTTAAAATATTCTGACATCAAAATGTAATAGAGATACCTAGAATTATAAATTTTACTAATTGGTCTAACTACAAAGACACCGCTATTTAAAGTTGTTTCTTTTGGGACTTTATCTACAAATGCAACTTTGCCAATTGTACCATCTTTGGTTACTAGAATATCATCTATTTTTACTTGAATATTCTTATCTTGGACATATCTTTCTTTTTCAACATAAACACAATTATCCCAGTCAATATACCCATCTTTAAAGTCTGTTCCTGTAATTAAGAAATAATCACCGCTTTTTAAGTATTCAGCAGTCGTTAATCCTTGCCAACCAATTCTTGCTTTTAAAGTTGATGATTTACCTAAATTTAAAACGTGCCAATCACTAGGTATAACACCAATTTCCGTTTGTTTATAACCGTTCTCTAGTTCCATACCAATCCCATTTTTTGTAAATGCTGTAAAACTTTTTCTTCTTGAGTTTTGGTTCTTTGGTTTAAAGCTAACAGCGTAGTGGAATAGCGGTCTGCTAATTCTTTTACTCTGCCGGTTAAACGTTGGCTGATGCCATCAATTTCGGTTTGTATATTGGCTTTTATGGTGGTGAGCCATTTGTCATCAATAACTAATGCTTTTACTTCATCGGGCGTAAGTTTACCAAATTGTTCTAAAGTCAATTGGTCTAATTGGTCTTCAAGGAATTTAATCTCTTTTTTGGTTTTGGCTTCTTTTTCAAATAATGTCAATACTTTTTCTAGCAACTCAACGGCTGCCTTTTCGATTTTGTCGTTTTTAATTTCCTTCAATCGTTTGGTAGCGGTGGCTTTGGTTATTTTGTTGTTATCATTAGTAGCATCAGCTAGAATGGCTTCCTCGCCGGTATGTTCTTCCTCTAATTCTGCAATTTCTATCTGTAGAAGCTCTAGTTCAGTTTGCTTTATTTGTAATGCTAATTCTTGATTAGTTAGGAATTTGTTGATGACCAATTTTTTTGGGATTAAATCGCAAACCCAACCTTTATCTATTTCTTTTCCTTTACTGTTTTTTTCGATTACACGTTTTACTTTAGCTTCCCAGCCATCTTCTACGATCAAATAGACATCATCTTTCATGGTTTCATCCCAGTAATTCATCAAATGTTGGTAGATGGTGTAATTGTCAACCAGTGCTTTTCCATGGTATTCATTAAGCAAAGCTTCCGAAAGTGAATGAATGAATTTTTTAGGTGCAGTTTCTAAGGTGATATCGGTTAAAGAGTTATAGACTTTAGATTTCCAGCTGTTATACGTTTTTTCTAATAATTCACTATATCCTTTAAATTCAGCATGTGAAAAAATGGTTTCTTTAATTTCAGATGGCGCAACAGTCAATTGTAAATAATTATCTGAAAATGGTTTGAATAAATCCTTTTGTAAATTAGGATATATTGTCCAAAATGATCCCAAATCATCTATATCGCGTTTAGGAATACCACCATTTAAGTGTGCAAATAAGTCTTGTATATCCTCACTTTCTTGGGTGTCAATATAACGGGGAATGTTTAGGTTGTATTCGTTTTTTTCTATTTCATCGAAAGTAACGAATCGAGCGAATTTGTCAGTGTCTTTTTCGTTATTAAATACATCAACAATTTTATGAATGTCTTGCTCACGCAAGCGGTTTTTGTTCCCATCTTTCATAAAACCCTTAGCAGCATCAATCATAAAGATACCTTTACGGTTTTCAGTATCTTCCTTGTCAATAACAATTATACAAGCAGGTATACCGGTACCGTAAAATAAGTTGGCCGGTAAACCAATGATACCCTTTATGAGTTTTCTTTCAATAATGTTTTTACGAATTTCTGCTTCAGCATTACCTCTAAATAAAACACCATGCGGTAAAATAATAGCCCCTTTTCCAGTGCTATTTAAGGATGCAATAATATGTAATAGAAAAGCATAATCACCATTTTTGTCTGGTGGTATTCCATACCCTCTAAAACGATTGTATTCATCATCTATTGGTGAAATGCCATTGCTCCAATTTTTAACTGAAAATGGTGGATTTGCCACGACATAGTCAAAACGTTTTAGTTTCCCGTTTTCTTTATGTTGTGGATCAGCAATAGTGTTTTTTCCAGCAATTTCAGCTTCTGGATGACCGTGTAGCCACATATTCATTATGGCTAAGCCCTTGGTGGCAATATCCTTTTCTTGTCCGTAAATCGTTAATCCTTTCTTTGATTCATCAACAACTTTCAATAAAAGCGATGCCGACCCGCATGTCGGATCATAAACTGTATAAGACGGTTTGTCAGCTTTGTCTACACTAATTACTTTAGCTAATATTCGTGAAACTTCTGAGGGCGTGTAGAATTGACCTTTACTTTTCCCACTATCCTGTGCAAAGTGTCTCATCAAGAATTCATAGGCATCACCTAATATATCATCATCTTCGGCGCGGTTGTTCTTGAAGTTTAAACCAGGGTTTTCAAAAATAGAAATCAGGTTAGTTAGTAAATCTATTTTTTCTTTGCCACTTCCTAGTTTGTCATCATCATCAAAATCTACCAGTTCCATGGATCCTTCCAATCCATTGGCAGCAAAAAGGGGTTTAAGTATTTTCTTGTTGATTTGTTCCCCTATATCCGATTTTCCTTTAAGGGCAATCATATCATCAAATGAAGCACCTTCCGGAACTTCAATCAGGCTATCTTTTTTATTACCGTATTTGTCGGAAACATATTTTACAAAAAGTAAGGTAAGTACGTAATCTTTATATTGAGATGCGTCCATCCCGCCTCGTAATTCGTCACAACTTGCCCATAATGAGCTATATAATTCTGATTTTTTAATTGCCATTGTAGTATGCTATTCTTAATGTTGAGAGTTTTTATTTAAAGAGATCATGTGCTGCTAAAGTAACCATTATTTTATTAACCCAAATGAGGGAAGCCGTAAAGAGTGATTTTTATTTATAATAAGTGGGTTTTAATATTTAGCTCAGTTTTTCAACAACTAAAACGCCTTTACTCATGGGTGAGCAAGGCTTGCGCTGTGATGGATTTTGCATTGGATTTATAAATCGATATCAGTTTAAGGTATTTTCTACTTAATTATTTAGATATAAAATGAACTTTTTAGGCAACGTACGCTATAAGGATTGTCAGGGCATTTTTAGCTAATTAAAGTAAGGTCTTGGCTTAATCAATTAAGTATATATTCTATGTCAAAATCAACAAATCAAGTTAAAAGGATCTCTACAAGACGTAAAATTGTAATTAGAAATAAATCTAATCTAACTCACCACCATTTATCAAAATTAATTAAATATCAATCTAATTATATCACTAATGATGTAACAGATAATGATGACAACAAATCACCTGAAATACCATATAATACAGGGGTTAATGCTGAAAAAGGTAGTGGTAAAACAGATGATATTTATACACAGTTTGCGACACTTTTTTTTAAGAATCAAAACACAATTTCCGTTCCGACAAAAGTGAAAACATTAATTGAGCGAGATTTACCTAAAAATATTTTAGATAGAATACACGGACAGGACAAAACGGTTGCAAATCGAAAGGTAGCTGTTGAATTGTGCTTGTTGTTTTTATCGCAATTGAGTTCTACCCATCGTAACATAAAAAACGGATCAAGTCCAAATGGGTGGAAATCTCTGCGAGCTGCATATTTACGACAATTACTGCGAATAAATGCAAAGACGTATCAATACGTTAAAGATGCATTACTATACGAATATGAAAAAGGACCCATACTCGAATGTTGGAACTATGTGGTTGATAAGCATAGTACCAAATATCGCTTAGGTGCTGCGTACAGAAGTAAAGGATTCGTTCCCTACAAATTACAAAGCGTTAAAGTGCAGGGATTGTTTAAAAAATCATGTCAACGTAAGTTAGTAGTAGCTAATGGCAATACGATTTGTATAAACTTGCTTGAATTCTATAAAAGTATAGTCCTGCCTACCGAAGATGAAATTCTTATAGAAGCTAAGAGGCTGGTAAAAATAGGACTTCCCAATAAAAAAGGTAAGATGCTCATTTTTAATAATAAAAAAGGTAAAGCTTACTATCAGAATCCGGATAAACTTGTTTTTGTGGAAGATTCTTTGAAAGTATTTGAGTATTTAACGAAAAATGGGTTGCTTATACCGAGACCAGGAAATGAGAAGAGTGGTGGTAGAATAGTAGATTCATTCACCCTTATGCCAGGTTGGATTAGGAAATTAATTAAGATTAATGGTCTGTCAGTTGCCGAAGCAGATTATTCTTGCCTGCATCCGAATATAGCAATGAAGCTATATGGTGGAAGCACCAGAAATTTGAAGCATACAGATTTGTGTAAAGAGACTGAAGATGAAAAGATTAAAGAGGAACTAGCACTAGTAAAGAAGGAACACTTATCCTTTTTCAACAAAACGGTCTGGCAAATGAAGCAGTCACCGTTGTTCGATTATTATCACAAACAGGAATCATCCATGTTGCATGCAATTATTGAGGAAAAAAATAGTAGCGCGTTCGAACATAAGATAACTTCCCGCCGCCTATTTGCCAAAGAGGTTCAGATGATGACAGAGGTTGTGTCAAGACTAAATGAAGAAGGAATTTTTGTTGGCTATATTTATGATGCGTTATTTTTTGATCCAGTATTTTCTCAAAAAGTAATTGAAGTCATGAACGAAGTTGCGGTTGATTTATCGGTGTTTACAACTGCCGATTTAGTTTAGTAAAATAATGACATCTAAGAAATCGTTTTGATAAGTACTGTTCTATTATTGGAAATAAAAAGAGGCACAGAAATCCTTTTGGTGAATGTCTTTACGAGTTACGTACTTCGTTATTCAATTTTTATGAGGATAAATTAGAATTTATATTGAAAGCGGATCCAATTAATTTACTTTAATAATGGCAACTTTTCCCAATTAAATCAAGGTTTTATTTTTGAAATAAAGTATTTCGAAAAAAAATATTAAAATTTTCTAAACTTTTTTGACTAATAAAGATATATCATTTATAACTTTTAAATAATTTAAAAAAATGACTCAAAAAAGAATTGAATCGGTATGCAAAAAACACGGAATAACAAACTATGTTATCAATAGAGATAGAAGTATAGATGTACACGGAAATGTCGATATTTCCAATCAAAATTTAAACAAACTGCCCCTGAAATTCAGAGCAATTATTGGAAGTTTTGATTGCTCTAGTAATAATTTGACTTCGCTTGTCGGTGCGCCGAAATCTGTTGGGAAACATCAAAAATGTGATGATGATGATTTTTTATTCTATCTGGTGAGTACAATGGGGTTTGATTGTTCACATAATAAATTAACTTCTTTAGTTGGTGCGCCAGTTAAAGTCGGTGGTGATTTTGACTGTGCTTACAATCGATTGGATTCCTTAAGTGGTATAACTAGTAGAATTCATCTTAGCCTATATTGCTCAAATAATCAGCTAACTAGTCTTGAAAATGGGCCGACTAAAGTTGGCGAGGATTTTGACTGTTCGAACAATAAATTATCTGATTTAGTCGGGGTAAATAAACGACTTAAATATGATTTTAATTGTTCTAATAATTTATTGACTACAATAGAAGGATATCCGAAAAAAGTCGACTCTTTTGACTGCTCTAGTAATCAATTGTCTACATTAGAAGATTGCCCAAAAAAAGTACATTGCGTTTTTAAATGCAAAAACAATCCTCATTTGAAACACAGTATTTTTTGGTCAACGAGATTTTATCAAATAAATTGTGATGATTATCTTATAAGGGGATACCAGCGAGAAAGTGCAATTCTAGAAATACTGAAATCCAAACCTCTCTAAGAACTATAATTAATGGGGCTCAAAGCCCCATTAATAATGATAAACCAAATGTAAAACGAAAATAACGTTGTATCCTATGGTAAGCACGCAACCAAAAAAAATATTTCAATTAAATTAATCCTAAAATAATAAAAAATGAAAATAGATGCAATCGCTAGTAAAATATTGAAAATAATCACAATGACAGATAATGAGCAACTAGCTTTTCGGCTAATAATTATTTGTTCAGAAATTAATCCGTGTCATTTCATGACAATATTTCAGGCCTGTAAACTTTCGCAAAAATTAGCCGAAATAGGATTGTCGAATTCTATCACTATGGGAAGCGGGTGGAAAGAATCAAAATGGAAATTAAATGAAAATGCCATATCTAATTATATTATATGCCAACGGACCCAAGCAATAGAGGAATTACTATCGTAGCAACTTTTAAAAATCTAACAGTAAAACTAAAAAATGACCGCTCGATAAATTTTGAGGGGTCATTACAACTACCAGTGCTTTTAAATTGGAATTTTATCTATTCTTAATTTTAATTTTTGCATTTCTTCACTTACTTTCTTTTGGACTACTTTCCCATAGCTTTCCTGAGTGATTGTCATATTCGAATGACCTAATAATTCGGATACTATTTCCATTGGAACATCATTGTAAAGTAAAACGGTTGAGGCAAATGTCTTTCTAGCGGTGTGGTGTGTAATCCTTTTATCAATTTCTGTAATGATTGCAATTTCTTTAAGATAGGCATTGAATTTTTGATTGCTTAAGACGGGGAATACGAAATTACTCTCTACTAAATACTTATCGATTATTTCCTGTGCTTTTGGAAGAATTGGAATAGATATTTGACGTTGTGTTTTTTCTCGTTTCATTTGGATCCACTTCATGTTGTCGAAACCTGGCTGAATATTTTTTATTTTCAGATGTGCCATTTCATTATAGGCTAATCCTGTATAACAGCAAAAAATAAATAAGTCTTGGATTATGCTTAATCTTTTTGGTTGGAAAGTGGATTCTTCAATGATTTTGAGTTCTTCCGTAGTAAGGAATATGACCTCTTTGTGTACTTTTTTTGATTTATATAATATAAATGGGTCTCTGTCTAAATAACCTTCAGAAATGGCTTGTTTTATGGGTGTTCTAAGTCTTTGAATGATTTTATTAATGGTGATTTGCTTGATGTATTTTTCTGTCTTCAGGTAGTAGTCAAAATCATCCAGAAACCGCAGGCTTAATTCTTTTAAAGGGAAATCTGATTTTTTAAAGTTCCATTTTATGAACGCTTCTAGATGGTTTCCAACATAAACGAATTTTTCATAGGTGTTTTCTTTTATTTCGATATCAACTAATTTTTGTATTCTTGAAACATATTTCCTGTAACAAGATAATATATATTCTTCTTTTTTGAGTGGTATTCCTTTGTATTCATTGTAAATGTCGTCTATTTTTAATGGTATCCCCTGAAGTTGAAATACCAAGGCAATGT
The DNA here is from genome assembly GCF_015752255.1 of Flavobacterium sp. CAN_S2. NCBI lineage: Bacteria > Pseudomonadati > Bacteroidota > Flavobacteriia > Flavobacteriales > Flavobacteriaceae > Flavobacterium > Flavobacterium sp. CAN_S2. The sequence continues at coordinate 849,146 of NZ_JADOVA010000001.1, read as the reverse complement.
TGTAAATCTTGACTTGAATTCGCTCTAGTTGTCCGTTTATGTATTTGTGGTTTGCCTCTTGAGTCGTTACTTCTTGAAGTTTGTTTCCCCAATAGTGCGGGTTTACAAAGAGCCCGGTTGCAAATTGTTTTCGCACTTTGTTAAGTGTAATTCGGCAACTGACCGGACATAATCCTCTTTGATTGATTTTGGCTGTATTTATTACAAATAGAATTGTGATTTTTTCATAGTTCATATTACATTATTTTGAGTTATACGATAGTTAGATCTACTCAAATTTAATAGTAAGTGAAGTGATTTATATGGTTCTAAAGTTAATTCTTCAAAAAAACCGTCGTTAAGTGTTTTTCTGGCTAATGTAATAATAACTTTTTGTTGATATAGCAAAAGCGGGACAAGTTTTTCGCAGTAATGTAATTCTTGATTTCTTAATTTTTTTTGGCAACTTTTTTTTACGAGTGTAGGCAAAGGTGCTGTTATTTCGGTTATATAATTCATCACTTTTTTTTAATGTAATGAGTCCTAAATCCTTAATCAAAATGAAAAATTTCTGAAAAAATTTTAAAGTTTTGCACAGGAAAATGAAAACTTCTTTATCATAACTTAGTTCTAACTTCCAATCTACAGTAATGCAACCCTCAGATTGAAAAAGTCCATGTACCGTTGTATTTAGTAAATTTTCAGTCTTTTTAAAAATTTGCAGTAATAATTCATGATTTTCTTCGGAATAAAATTCAAAAGTTAGAGTTGAATATTGTCCGCCTTTATTTTCCGATAAGATAAATTTTAATGATCCAAAAGTTGGTTTATTTACGTCTATCGCACACATCCAAATATTAAAATTTTCTATGTAAAAAGGACCGTGTACTGTATTAAGAATATTTGTTTTAATTTGATTACTTATATTTAAGAGAAATTTTTCTGCTAAGTTTTCCATCTTTTAAGTATTATAGTATTTTTTTTAGATGTTTATATAACCAATTATCTTACTTAAATTAGATTAAATTAAATATATCATTTTGTACAATTATATCATCATTCGTTTCAAAAAAAAGAACGTACGGAATTGTCTATCTTAAATAATTTCATCTACGTAACAGAAATATAAAATCATGAAAAAAGATGCATGATAGTTATAAAATGAACATTTTGTATGAACTAATTATTTCAAGTTTAAAATGGTTTCCGTTATAATTATTTTCACGGTAATTTGAAAGTGTATATCCTGTTAGTGGGACAGTATTAATCGATTGATTATGCAACTTTTTATTGAAGTTGGCAGATCCAATGAAGTTAAAGTAATTTATAAAATATTATAGAGACTATATATAGAATAATCAAATCGTGAGTTTCCGAGTTCAAAATTTTATTCAGTTATTACTCTTTTAAATTATAATTTGTTTAATATTTATACAAATCAGAGTTCTTACTATTTAGAACATTAATGAAGTTTACGGCCTTAGAAGCCAATTCTGTTTTGTCGTAACGATCAACAATTGACTGTGACTTGTTTTTTGGATGCGTTATAGGTTCGATTTCATTACTTGTAATACCGAGATCTTTCAGATTAGTGATAAATGTGCTGCGACAGTCGTGTGGCCCGAAAACATCACATAATTTTTCTTTGAATAAGACAGCGTTATCAACTGTGTAGTAATATTTTTTTATACCAACTAGGTTCTCGAATTTTAGGAATTTAAGAAATTTGGTAATGTCTTTTCTAATATTAGATTGCGCAGGGAACTTAGGGAATAAGTTTTTGTTTTGATTTAGTAAATCTTTTAATGGGGCCAATATCGGAATTGTTACTATTAGCTCATCTTTATTTTCTTTGTTTTTTCTAATTTTAGTCGTGAAACAAAAGTATTTTTTTGAATTATGCATTTGATGTTTAGGTTCTACTTTATATAAAAATTTCATATCGCTAATTCGTAATCCAGTAAATGAAGATATAATAAAATAGTTACGTGCATGGGTGAATTCTTTTGATAAACTTACATCGGTATTAATGATGGTGATAAGTTGTTCGGTAGTCAAAACTATATCATTTTTTATTTCTCTCTCTTTTATCTCGTAATTTTCATGAAGGTGGTTAAAGCCAATTTTAATGTTATTTTTATAAGCGGAATTAAGAATGGCTTTAAAATGATTGTTTTCTTTGACTATAGTATTATGAGCGTAATATTCGCCATTTTCAATTTTATGTAAATCATTTATTACTTTGAAAAAATCTAAAAATATTTCGCCAGTTAATTTACCGAAGGTTAGTATTGTGTTTTTTTTTGTTTCGTAATTTTTGATATGGTTTTCTAGATTTGTATATTGCTTTCCGGTAGCTTTAGACCATCTTTGGTTGGATGTTATTTCAATAGTAGTTCTTCTTGTTACTTCGTCGGAAATGTATTTGGTGATACTAATGTCTTTACTTGTGTCTTTGCTTTTTCCTAGTTTTTCAAGAATTATAGTTTTTAATTCATTCGTAGTAGGTAGTCCATTGTGTTCGTTTTCGAAAATTTGTAATTGTTCTGTGCTAGTGGTTTTAATTTTGCTGAGTGCATTGTTTAATCCTACGCCATTTTTCCTGACATGTGTTGTATTACCGCAATATTTTTCACGATCCCAGTCCTCTTTTCTAATTGTAAATCCAGTCGACAATTTTAAGGGTAAGTATTTGTATTTTTCTGTTTTTACATCGTATTCTCTGAGTCCGTATGACAAGTTTAAAAAGATTAAATGTTCACCAGTCTTGTTTGGTTTTGATTCCAAAAAAAAAGAAAATTTAGGGTCCGTCATAGGTTGAAAAATTTCATAGTATTTCACGTAGTAATTCACGTAGTAAAAGTATAGTATAATATGATATTTAATGGTATTAAATGGAATATTATTTTTATTGGAATCTTAGTTAACCCTTTATTATGATGTGGGTTGAAAGGATTTGGTGTTTTATGTTGTGTTAAGATATTTGTCCTTGTAGACCAACGTAAAACCCCTCAATTTGAGGGGTTTTTTTTATGCCTATAATTTAAAAAAGGTTTTGTTGACTTAGTGTTTGTTTGACTTTGCAAGTGAATATCATGATTGCGATTGCTTTTTAATAAATTCAAATTCAGGAATTTATTAAATTTTGAACGTTATAACAGGTTTAGTAGTGTGATTCACTAAGTCTTCGCTGATACTTCCGTTAAAGAAATGAGCCAATCCGGTTCGGCCATGGGTGCAAAGTCCAATTAAATCAGCGTCAATTGTTTTTGAGAAATTGGTGATGCCGTTTTCGATATTGGTATCATTAAAAATATGTAGGGAGTAGTTTTTAATATCATAGTTTTCAATAAAATCCTTCATTGTTTTTTCGGCACTAAGTGTAGTTTTGAAACTATTTGGAGTGCAAATCATAACTAAAAATAGATTTGTATCAAAAATCTCAATGAATTCTACCATTTTTTTAAACGGTTTTCTAATTTCTTTTGAAAAATCAGAAGCGAAGACAATATTCTTGAAATTTAATTCGCCAACATCTTTTTTTATTACTAAAACTGGTATGTCAGAGAGGCGCACCACTTTTTCGGTATTTGAACCTATAAGAACTTCTTCGATGCCTGAAGTTCCATGTGATCCCATGATTATTAAATCAATTTTGTTCTTTTTGTTAAAAGATAAAATCCCATTAAAAGCTCTTTCGAATTGAACCGAAGCATTTACGGAAACTCCATTCAGGTAAGGTTGTTCTTTGATTTTTTGGAGCTTTTCATTTGCTTTTTTAATGAATAACATTACTTCGGGAATACTGCCTCCACTTGTTATTGCATCATTCATCTGGTTGGGCAGTTCTAATAAATGGAGCAAGAATATTTCGCATTTATTTTTTTTTGCAATTATGGCTGCTGCTTTTAGAGCATTTTCAGCATGTTCGGAAAAATCGGTTGGAACTAAAATGCGTTTCATAATTAGAAAGTGTTAAATTATGGTAAGAACTGTTATTTTAATGCACTAATAAAGATAAGAAATATTTTAACAGCAACTGAATATTTTAAATTATAAAAAAAAAGACTATCTTTGCACGGTTATTTATTAAAATCTAGATAATGAGGGGACTAAATGTCCCCTCTTTTTATAAAAAATATGACATTTAAAGAAAAAGTAAATTCGTTGTTGGCAGAATGCCTTTTAGAAAAGCCATCAATTTTTTTGATAGACCTAGTTATCACTGATGCTTTCAAGGTTATTGTAACTTTAGACGGGGATAATGGTGTGGCGCTTCAAGATTGTATTGATGTAAGCCGATTTATAGATAATGAGTTAGATCGTGAGGAACAAGATTATTCTTTGGAAGTAGCGTCAGTAGGAGTTGGTTCGGCATTGAAATTAGTAAGACAATATAAGAAAAATATAGGAAGAACATTGATTGTGAAGACTGGGACAGAAATAATTGAAGCAGAATTAGTGGATGCTAATGATGATTTTGTAATTTTGTCTTGGAAAGCAAGAGAGCCTAAAAAAATAGGGAAAGGAAAGGAAACAGTTCAAAAAGAACTTCAGTTACCTTACGCAGATATAAAAGAAGCAATTGTTACAGTAACATTTTAATTAAAGAATTCGCATGGAAAATTTAGCATTAATCGATTCATTCTCAGAGTTTAAAGATGATAAACTTATTGATCGTGTAACGCTTATGGCAATTTTGGAAGATGTATTTAGAAATGCATTGAAAAAAAAATACGGATCAGACGATAATTTCGATATTATTATAAATCCTGATAAAGGAGATATGGAAATTTGGAGAAGAAGAGTAATCGTTGCAGATGAAGACCTGGATTTTGAAAACGAAGAAATTACCTTAACAGAAGCAAGAAAAATTGAAGCTGATTTTGAAATTGGTGAAGAAGTTTCCGAAGAAGTGAAATTAATTGATTTAGGAAGAAGAGCAATTTTGGCTTTACGCCAAAACTTAATTTCTAAAATTCATGAGCACGACAATACAAATCTTTACAAGCAATTTAAAGATTTAATTGGCGATATTTACACTGCTGAAGTACATCATGTACGTCCTAGAGTTGTTATTTTAGTGGATGACGAAGGAAATGAAATTGTTTTGCCAAAAGAAAAACAAATCCCTTCTGACTTTTTCCGTAAAGGCGATAATGTTAGAGGAATAATAGAAAGTGTTGAACTAAAGGGAAATAAACCTCAAATTATTATGTCTAGAACTTCTGAGAAGTTTTTAGAAAAATTATTTGAACAAGAAATCCCGGAAGTTTTTGACGGTTTAATCATGGTTAAAAAAGTAGTAAGAATTCCAGGTGAAAAAGCAAAAGTAGCTGTAGATTCTTATGACGACAGAATTGATCCTGTTGGAGCTTGTGTAGGTATGAAAGGTTCTCGTATTCACGGAATTGTTCGTGAGTTAGGAAATGAAAATATAGATGTTATCAATTACACGAGTAACATACAATTGTTTATTACAAGAGCGTTAAGTCCAGCTAAAGTTTCTTCGATTAAAATCAATGAAGACACTAAAAGAGCGGAGGTTTTCTTGAAGCTTGAAGAAGTTTCAAAAGCAATTGGTCGTGGTGGACACAACATTAAATTAGCTGGTTTATTGACTGGTTATGAATTAGACGTTATTCGCGAAGGAGATGTTGCTGGTGCAACTGCTGATGAGGATGATGTTGAATTAACTGAGTTTTCAGATGAAATTGAAGACTGGGTTATTGAAGAGTTTGCAAAAATTGGTTTGGATACAGCAAAAAGTATCTTGAAACAAGATGTAGAAGATTTAGTAAGAAGAACAGACCTAGAAGAGGAAACGATTCTAGATGTAATGAGAATATTGAAAGAAGAATTTGACAGTTAGTCAATGAGTCTTCAACGATAAACATGCCATTTTACAATAAATTCTTGCTCGGTAGGTATCGAGTTGGGAGTAAAGTGAGGAATAACAAAAAAGGTAATAATAAAAAGGTTTTATGTCTGAAGAGAGAATTATTAGAATAAACAAAGTTTTAAGGGAATTGAATATTTCTTTGGAAAGAGCTGTGGATTATCTAAAAGATAAGGGGATTGCTATTGAAGCAAATCCAAACACAAAAATTTCCGATGATGTATACAATGTCTTGTGCGGTCAGTTTGCAGGTGACAAAGGGAATAAAGAAGCTTCGAAAGAAGTAGGGGAAGAGAAAAGAAAAGAGAAAGAGGCTTTGCGTTTAGAACGAGAGAAAGAAATCGAAGATAAACGTAAGATTGAGGAAGAGCGTCTTAAGCAGCAAGAAGTTATAAAAGCGAGAGCGGTTATAGCAGGACCTGTTCAAGTGGGTAAGATTGATCTTAATCCAAAAAAACCTTCAATTGTCCCTCCTGTGAAAGCTGTTGAAAAAGTGGAGACTCCAGTTGCTAAAGTACCTGAAGTAAAAGCGGTTCAAAAAGAAGTTTCAGCAGAAAAACCGTCACCAGAAAAACCTTTAGAAGAAAAAGTTGTTTCAGACAAGAAAGAGGTAAAACCTGTTGTTGGGATAAAAGAGGTTAAAACAGAGGCTCCGAAAGAAGTTCCTGCTGAACCAAAAGTAGTTGAAAAAGTAGAAGCTGTTAAAGCTGATGAAACGCCTGTTGATGAAACCATCACGACGCAATATCAAAAACTTTCGGGAACTACTTTGACAGGTCAAATAATTGATTTGTCTCAATTCAACAAACCGAAAAAGAAAAAAGAAGAACCAAAAATCACTCCGAACAAACCGGGTGCTCCAGGTTCAGCTGCAGCCAATGCAAATAAAAACAAGCGTAAAAGGATTGCTCCTAAGCCGGGTGCTCCTAGACCGCCTGCAACACCTGGAGTTCCGGGTGCGCCAAATCCTAACAAGATTACACCTAATGTAGGTGGCGGAGGTTTCAATGCTAACAGAAGTGCAAGACCTGGATTCGTAAAAGGAAACAGACCTGCAATTGTTGCAAAAGTTGAGCCTACAGAAGAAGAAGTTAAAAATCAAATTAGAGAGACTTTAGAGAAACTACAAGGAAAAGGTGGTAAATCTAAAGCAGCCAAATATAGAAGAGATAAAAGAGATACACACCGTCAGAAATCTGATGATGAGCAAAGAGCTATTGACGAAGGAAGTAAGACTATTAAGGTTACTGAATTTGTTACTGTAGGGGAAATTGCAATCATGATGGATGTGCCAATTACTAAAGTTATTGGTACGTGTATGTCACTTGGAATCATGGTTACCATGAATCAGCGTCTTGATGCAGAAACGTTGACTATCGTTGCTGATGAATTTGGTTATGAAGTTGAATTTATCACTGTAGACATCGAAGAAGCAATTCAAGTTGTTGAAGACAGAGAAGAAGATTTAGTTTTCAGAGCGCCAATTGTAACTGTTATGGGTCACGTCGATCACGGTAAAACATCCTTACTGGATTACATTCGTAAAGAAAACGTAATCGCAGGTGAGTCTGGAGGAATTACACAGCATATTGGTGCCTACGGAGTAACTTTGGATAACGGACAAAAAATTGCATTCTTAGATACACCGGGTCACGAAGCGTTTACTGCGATGCGTGCGCGTGGTGCTCAAGTTACCGATATTGCTATTATTGTGATTGCTGCTGATGACGACATCATGCCGCAAACCAAAGAAGCAATTAGCCATGCTCAAGCAGCTGGAGTTCCTATCATATTTGCTATCAATAAAATTGATAAACCAAATGCTAATCCTGAAAAAGTAAAAGAAAGATTAGCGGGTATGAATTTACTTGTTGAAGATTGGGGTGGAAAAATTCAATCACATGATATTTCTGCGAAAGTAGGAACAGGAGTGAAAGAATTATTAGAAAAAGTATTGTTAGAAGCGGAACTTTTAGATTTGAAAGCAAATCCAAATAAAGCAGCTTCCGGAACTGTTGTTGAAGCTTTCCTTGACAAAGGAAAAGGATATGTTTCTACAATTTTAGTTCAAAACGGAACATTGAAAATTGGAGATTATATGTTAGCTGGTAAGCATCATGGTAAAATTAAAGCCATGCATGACGAAAGAGGGAATATTGTAACTGTTGCGGGTCCTTCGACTCCGGTTTCAGTTCTTGGTCTTGATGGAGCAGCAACAGCGGGTGATAAATTCAATATTTTTGAAGACGAAAAAGAAGCGAAACAAATTGCTTCTAAACGTTCTCAATTGATGCGTGAGCAATCAGTTCGTACACAAAGACATATTACTTTAGATGAAATTGGACGTAGAATTGCATTGGGTCAATTTAAAGAATTGAACATTATTCTTAAAGGAGATGTTGATGGATCGGTTGAAGCATTGTCTGATTCGTTCTCTAAATTATCTACGGAAGAAATTCAAATCAATATTATCCACAAAGGTGTTGGAGCAATTACTGAAACTGACGTAATGTTGGCTTCTGCTTCAGATGCGATTATCATCGGATTTAATGTTCGTCCTGCTGGAAATGCAAGACAATTAGCAGACAAAGAGGAAATCGATATCCGTTACTACTCTATTATCTATGCCGCTATTGACGACTTGAAAGATGCAATGGAAGGAATGTTAGCTCCGGAAATGAAAGAAGAAATTCTGGGTACTGCTGAGATCAGAGAGATATTCAAAATCTCTAAAGTAGGTTCGATAGCAGGTTGTATGGTAATGGATGGTAAAATTGTCAGAAATGCTAAAATGAGAATCATTAGAGATGGTGTGGTTGTCTTTACTGGGGAATTGTTAGCGTTAAAACGTTTCAAAGATGATGTGAAAGAAGTAGCTAAAGGATACGATTGTGGTATTCAAGTGAAAGGATATAATGACATTGAAGAAAGAGATGTTATTGAATCATACCATGAGGTAGCAATCAAAAAGAAATTGAAATAGAATTTCAATATTTTATAAATAAGATCCCGATTTTGTCGGGATTTTTTTATTTTTATACTGTACCAAATATTAAATTTATGAAAAAATTATTTGCATTATTTTTTGTTGTAGTCAGCACGGTTGGCTTTTCTCAAAATAAACTCGAATTCCATAAAGTGTCTTTAAAAGATAAAAAAGACAAAGCGTTTGGTTTTAGTTTTTATGTTGAAAATGTTTATGATGGAAGACAGTTTAAAGAAAATATTGGAACTGTTCAAAAAGGAGGTTTCAATAGAAAAGTAGTAGCTAATTTTGAAAAATCTTTACCAGTTGAAATTTTTGATTATCTCGCAGTTATTTGTCCGTCCGAGGAAAGTAAATCTAAGATTTCTATCCGAGTAAATGATTTGTACGTTTCAGAACTTACGCGTGCAATGTCTGAAACAGGATATGCAACTGTATCAATTGATGTAATAGAAACCAAAGATACTACTGGTTATATAGTGGGGTCTTATATCGCTTCGACAGAAAGTAATGGTATGGATGTTACAGGTTCACACGATGAACGATTGAAGAAAGTTTTACAGGAATGTTTGACAAATTATATGAAAACAAGTGAGGAAGATAAAACGGCTATATTGTATGATGATAATTTTAATATTAATAGCAAAACAATAACGGATGTTCCTTCTAAAGGTGTTTATTTAAATTATGCTGACGTTTTAAATGGAAAACCAATATCTTTAGCTGATTTTGAAATTACAAATAAAAAAGATAGGTTTTATTTGCTTAACAAACTGAGCCGTTCAGAAGAGCTGAATTATTATGGATTTAGTGATGGCCAGGATTTTTATATTAATGCATCAAAATATGCGAGTTCAAGATATTATGCCAAGACGGAAATTATTAGTGGTAAGTATTATGTCGAGAATGTAATTTATAATTCAAATAATGCCGTCGCTATGGGTGCGATGTTTGGGTTGATTGGCGTTGCAATTGCTGCTTCAGTAAGTGATGGGTCAATTCCGATGCTTATTGATAGTTATACGGGGCAACCATCATTTTTATCAAATAGTGAGATGAAAGTAATGTTAGCATCTCATCCGGAACTTTTAAAAGAATTTAAGGATGGTAATAAAAGCAATTTAGCTAAAAAAGTTATTCTAAAAAAATATTACCAATTAACTTTAGGGCAATAAAAATTGATATCCTTTAAGTGTTTGTTTGGAATGATACGATTAGTTATGTGAAGTTTAGTATTAAAGATTTAAAACAAAAAAAAGCAACTCTAATCGGGTTGCTTTTTTTGCTTATTTGTTATTCGTGAATATTTTGAATACTACAATTTAAATAAAGATAAATTTTAGTTATTCGGCTTTATTAGATGAACATTAGTGTAGCTTTTTTTGATTGCTATCAAATTGCGTTCTGCTTCAATTCGTGTTTTGAAATTTCCTACCCAAACTTTATAATTTGGCGTGAAAAATATAATTGTACCATCTAAGTCACTAAATTCTTGTCTGAATTGATTGAGTGTGTTTTTGGCTTTGTCGCTTTCGCCACTAAAAATTTGAATTTTATATCGGTCATTTACAGCATTGGAAACATTTGTTTTTCTCTTTTCGTTTAGTAATTGTTCAAATTTGTAGTCCTGATTTAAAGTAATTTTCCCATCTTGTGCAGTTGCGTTGAACGCGCAAATTAATAATGTTACAGAGATAAAAAAGGCTTTTCGAGTGGCTAAAATTCTCATAATGTGATTGTTTTTATGCAAAAGTAATATTTAATGATTGATACCAAATAGCAAATGTTATTTAGAATTGATATAAATTGAAATTAAGACTATTTTAAGGTTTTGAGAATAGTTCTTAAGTCGTATTTTTGTCCAAGTTTTAAAATAAAGGATCAGTTTTTATAATACAATTAGAAAAAACTGTGCCAATTTTTAGTAGATAATCATTATACTATATGAAAAAGGTGGGTAACCATAATTCGATCTCAAGGAAATTATTTTTTAGCATAGCTTTAATGCTATCATTTTCCTTTACTTCATTTGCTCAAGAAGCTACTCCTGCAGCTACAGATGTTGCTCCGGATGCTTCAGCTACTTCACAAAGTGCAGACCCGGTTAAGGGTAAAGAGCTATTTAATGCAAACTGTGCAGCATGTCACAAGCTTGATGCGAAAGCAACAGGTCCAGCTCTTAGAGGTGTTGGTGCTAAATATGATGCTTCATGGCTTCATAAGTGGGTTCGTAACAGTTCGGATTTAATTAAATCTGGAGATGCTCAAGCGGTGAAAGTTTTTGAAGAAAACAATAAGGCAGTGATGTCAGCTTTTCCTCAATTATCTGATGCTGATATTGATAATATCATTGCGTACACTTCAGAGCCTAAGGCTGAAGCTCCTGCTCCGGTAGCTAGTGGTACTGAAGCGGTTCCTGGAACTGGTGGTTCTGAGGGTGGTGTTTCAAATAATATCATATTAGGTGCTTTAGCGCTTGTAATGCTGATTTTAGTGGTGATGTTGTTTTTGGTAAACCAAGTTTTATCTAAGGTTGCGAAAGCTAATGGTATTGAAACGGCTCCTAAAACTCCAACGACTCCTATTTGGAAAGCATTTGCTAGGAATCAATTTTTAGTTTTAGTTACTGCGGTGTTTTTACTTTTGGCTAGTGCTTATTTTGTTTATGGATTTTTGATGCAAGTAGGTGTTGATCAAGATTACGCTCCGATACAGCCAATTCATTATTCTCACAGAATACACGCTGGAGACAATGAAATCAATTGTAAATACTGTCACTCTGCTGCTAGGGTAAGTAAAAACGGTGGAATTCCTTCGTTGAATGTTTGTATGAACTGTCATAAAAATATAGCTGAAGTTGCAGAAACTACTGCTACGCCAGAATACAGCAAAGCATTTTATGATGAGCAAATTCAAAAATTATATACTGCGGTGGGTTGGGATAAAACAACGCAAACGTATACTGGAAAAACTCAGCCTGTAAAATGGGTTCGTATTCATAATTTACCTGATTTTGTTTACTTCAATCACTCGCAACACGTAACTGTTGCTGGAATCGAATGTCAAACATGTCACGGTCCGGTTCAAGAGTATGAGATTCAAAAACAATTTGCTCCATTGACAATGGGTTGGTGTATAGATTGCCACAGAAAAACAGATGTTAAAATGGAAGGCAATGAGTACTATACTAAAATTCATGATGAACTTTCTAAGAAATACGGTGTAGACAAATTGACTGCAGCGCAAATGGGAGGTTTAGAATGTGGTAAATGCCATTATTAATCAAATTATTAAGATTTTAATATTTATATATGTCATCAAACAAAAAATACTGGAAAAGTGTTGAGGAACTAGACAAAAATAGTTCTATTGTTGAGGCGCTTAGAAATAACGAATTTGTTGAAGAAATTCCTACTGATGAATTTTTAGGAAATAATGACGCTTTGTCATCTTCGTCAACATCACGTCGTGATTTTTTAAAGTACGTTGGTTTTAGTACTGCGGCAGCTACGCTTGCAGCTTGCGAAGGTCCTGTGAACAAATCAATACCTTACGTACTTCAGCCGGAGCAAATCATTCCTGGAGTTGCGGATTATTATGCAACTTCTGTTTTTGACGGTTTTGATTTTGCTAATCTTTTGGTAAAAACTCGTGAAGGGCGTCCTATTAAAATAGATAATAATACTATTGCTGGAGCTAAGTTTAGTGCTAATGCAAGAATTCATGCGTCTATTCTATCTTTATATGATAGTATGCGTTTGAAAGAGCCTAAAATTGAAGGTAAAAATTCAACTTGGTCAGCTGTAGATTCTAAGATTAAATCAAGTATAGCTGATGCTGCTGCAAAAGGTGGTCAAGTGGTACTTTTGACAAATACATTAGCCAGTCCGTCAACTGAGAAGTTGATTGCTGAGTTTATTGGTAAAAATCCAAATGCTAAACATGTTGTTTATGATGCTGTATCTGAATCTGAAGCATTAGATGCTTTTGAAACAGTTTATGGAGAAAGAGCTTTGGTTGATTATGATTTTTCTAAAGCTTCACTTATAGTTTCTGTTGGAGCTGATTTCCTTGGAGATTGGCAAGGTGGTAGTTATGATTCAGGTTACGCAAAAGGAAGAATTCCTAAGGCAGGAAAGATGTCTCGTCACTTTCAGTTAGAAGCAAATATGACTTTGTCTGGTGCTGCTGCTGATAAGCGTTTGCCAATGTCTACTGCTAATCAAAAACAAGCATTAGTTCATATATACAATATTGTAACTGGTTCTTCTGTTGCTGTAAGTTTAGAAGATAAATTTAAAGCAGAAGTTACAAAAGCGGCTCAACAATTGAAAGCTGCTGGTTCAAAAGGAGTGTTAGTTTCTGGTATTCAAGATAAAAATGCTCAATTGCTAGTTTTGGCTATCAACCAAGCATTGGCAAGTGAAGCTTTCACTACTTCTGGAACAAGACAGATTAGAAAAGGTTCTAATGCAAAAGTTGCTCAATTGGTTAATGATATGAAAGCGGGAAGCGTTCATACATTAATAATGAGTGGTGTAAATCCAGTTTATACTTTATCTGATAGTACTTCTTTTGTTGAAGGACTTAAAAAGGTAAAAACATCAGTGGCGTTTTCTTTAAAAGAAGATGAGACTGCATTATTAAGTACTGTTGCTGCAGCTGTTCCTCATTATTTAGAATCATGGAATGATGTAAGTATCACAAAAGGTACTTATGGAATTACTCAGCCTACAATTCGTCCTCTTTTTAATACGAAACAATTTCAAGATGTATTATTGTCTTTAAATGGATTAACAGGTACTTTTTATGATTATATCAAAGTAACTTCATCAACAATAATAGCTGGTTCTACATGGAACAAAGTATTGCACGATGGTGTTTATGTTGGAGCGATTCCTGCTGCCGCTGGTGGTTCTGCTGATTTTAGTGCAGCTGCCAATGCTTTAGCACAATCAAAAGTTGCGCAAGGACTAGAACTTGTTTTATATACTAAAACAGGTATGGGAGATGGACAACAGGCTAATAATCCTTGGTTGCAAGAGTTTCCAGATCCAATTACAAGAGTATCGTGGGATAATTATGTTACTGTTTCGAATGCAGATGCTAAGAAATATGAACTTTCTAATGAAATCGTTGCAAATGGTGGTTTAAACGGAAGTTACGCTACTATTACAACTGCAGATGGACTTAAATTAGAAAATGTTCCTGTAATTGTTCAGCCAGGTCAAGCTGTGGGAACTATTGGTTTAGCATTAGGTTACGGTCGTAAAGCGGCTTTGAAAGAAGAAATGATGGTGGGTTTAAATGCCTATTCTTTATATAAAGGTTTTAATAATGTACAGTCGGTAACATTGGCGAAAGCTGGAGGAGAACATGAGTTTGCTTGTGTTCAAGGTCAGAAGACATTGATGGGAAGAGGTGATATCATAAAAGAAACTTCTTTAGAAATTTTCAATACAAAAGATGCTCACGTTTGGAATGAACAACCAATGGTTTCATTGGATCACAAAGAAGTTGAAGCAACTAAAGTAGATTTATGGGATTCATTTGATCGCTCAACGGGTCACCATTTTAACCTTTCTATTGACCTAAATGCTTGTACCGGTTGTGGTGCTTGTGTGATTGCTTGTCATGCTGAAAACAACGTTCCTGTTGTTGGAAAATCAGAGGTAAGAAGAAGTCGTGACATGCACTGGTTGCGTATTGATAGATATTATTCTTCTGAAAGTACTTTTGAAGGTGATAATGAAAGAAAAGAAAATATAGCTGGTTTATCAAGTTCATTATCTACATTTAATGAAATGGAAAAAGCGGGTGATAACCCACAAGTATCTTTTCAACCTGTAATGTGTCAACATTGTAACCATGCACCTTGTGAAACAGTTTGTCCAGTTGCTGCAACTTCACACTCGCGTCAAGGTCAAAACCATATGGCTTATAACAGATGTGTTGGAACGCGTTACTGTGCTAACAACTGTCCGTATAAAGTACGTCGTTTTAACTGGTTCTTGTACAACAAAAACAGTGAATTCGATTATCATATGAATGACGATTTAGGACGTATGGTATTGAATCCAGATGTTAATGTTCGTTCTCGTGGAGTTATGGAGAAATGTTCAATGTGTATTCAAATGACACAAGCGACAATTTTGAAAGCAAAAAGAGAAGGAAGAGCAATCGTTGATGGTGAATTCCAGACTGCATGTTCAAACGCTTGTTCTACTGGAGCAATGAAATTTGGTGATGTAAATGATTCAGAAGCAGAAATAACTAAATTAGCTGCTGATGAAAGAATGTATCATTTATTGGAGCATGTTGGAACGAAGCCTAATGTGATTTACCACGTTAAAGTTAGAAATACCTAGTACAAAAAATAATTAATTAAGAATCAATATAAAGGATTATGTCGTCTCACTACGAAGCAACCATTAGAAAACCCTTAGTTATAGGTGATAAATCTTATCACGATGTAACTGTAGATGTAGCTGCGCCTGTTGAAGGTAAAGCAAACAAACATTGGTGGATTGTGTTTTCAATCGCATTAATAGCCTTCCTTTGGGGACTTGGCTGTATCATTTACACCGTATCTACAGGTATTGGAACATGGGGATTAAATAAAACTGTTGGATGGGCTTGGGATATCACGAACTTTGTTTGGTGGGTTGGTATTGGTCACGCAGGAACACTTATTTCAGCGGTATTATTACTTTTCCGTCAGCGTTGGAGAATGGCGATTAACCGTTCTGCAGAAGCAATGACAATTTTCTCGGTTATTCAAGCAGGTTTATTTCCAATCATCCACATGGGACGTCCATGGTTAGCGTATTGGGTTTTACCAATTCCGAATCAATTTGGTTCTCTTTGGGTAAACTTTAACTCGCCATTACTTTGGGACGTATTTGCAATTTCAACGTATCTTTCAGTTTCATTAGTTTTCTGGTGGACTGGTTTATTACCTGATTTTGCGATGTTACGTGATAGAGCTATTACTCCTTTCAACAAAAGAGTTTATTCTATATTAAGTTTTGGATGGAGCGGTAGAGCAAAAGACTGGCAACGTTTTGAAGAAGTATCTTTGGTACTTGCAGGTTTAGCTACACCACTTGTACTATCTGTGCATACTATTGTATCGATGGACTTTGCTACCTCTGTTATTCCAGGATGGCATACTACAATCTTTCCTCCGTACTTTGTTGCTGGAGCGGTTTTCTCAGGATTTGCAATGGTAAATACCTTGCTTATCATTATGAGAAAAGTATCTAATCTAGAAGCTTACATTACCATTCAACACATTGAGTTGATGAATATTGTTATCATGATTACAGGTTCTATTGTCGGGGTTGCCTACATAACTGAACTATTTGTTGCGTGGTATTCTGGTGTAGAATACGAGCAATATGCTTTCTTGAATAGAGCTACCGGACCTTACTGGTGGGCATATTGGTCAATGATGACTTGTAATGTTTTTTCTCCACAATTCATGTGGTTCAAAAAATTAAGAACAAGTATTATGTTCTCGTTTATAATTTCGATAGTTGTAAATATTGGAATGTGGTTTGAGAGATTTGTAATTATCGTAACTTCGTTACATAGAGATTATTTACCATCTTCTTGGACAATGTTTTCACCTACATTTGTTGACATTGGAATTTTCATTGGAACAATAGGTTTCTTCTTTGTATTGTTCTTACTATATTCAAGAACATTCCCTGTAATTGCACAAGCAGAGGTAAAAACAATTTTGAAAGGAACTGGAGATAATTACAAAAGAGAAAGAGAAGCAAATAAAGATTCACATCATGAGTAATAAAGTAATATACGCCATTTATAATGACGATGATATATTGATGGATGCGGTTAAAAAAACCAGAGCAGCTCATCATCATATTGAAGAAGTTTTTACTCCATTCCCGGTTCACGGTTTGGATAAAGCTATGGGTATCGCTCCTACAAGATTAGCAATTTGTGCTTTTCTTTATGGATGTGTTGGAATATCGGTAGCTACGGCTATGATGAATTATATTATGATTCAAGATTGGCCACAAGATATTGGTGGAAAGCCAAGTTTCAGTTATATTGAAAACATGCCTGCTTTTGTTCCAATTATGTTTGAACTTACTGTATTTTTTGCAGCTCACTTAATGGTTATTACTTTTTATATGAGAAGTAAATTATGGCCTTTCAAAGAAGCAGAGAATCCAGATGTAAGAACTACAGATGACCATTTTTTAATGGAAGTTGCTGTAAATGATAACGAAGAAGAATTGATTTCTTTTTTCCAAAGCACCGGAGCTGTAGAAGTTAAAGTAATAGATAAGCATTAATTATAGATATGAAAAGCGTATATAAAATAACACTTTTATTTGGTATAACTATTTTAGTTTCATCATGCCATAATAATGCGGCACCAAACTATCAATATTTTCCAAATATGTACGAATCAGTAGGGTATGAAACCTATTCTGAATCGAATGCATTTAAAGATGGTAAAGAAGGTCAACTTCCAGCTGAAGGAACTGTGAATAGAGGTTTCGAACCTTTTGAATATGAAAATTCTACTGCCGGATATGAGTTGGCTAAAGCGAATCTTAAATCTCCTTTAGATTCTTTAAGTAGAAATCCTGAGAAAGGAAAAGAACTTTTTGAGATTTATTGTATCAGTTGCCATGGTGCTTCTGGAAACGGTAAAGGTAAACTGGTAGAGAGAGAAAAATTCTTGGGTGTTCCTAGTTATAAAGATAGAGTGATCACTGAAGGAAGTATTTTTCACGTAATAACGTATGGTTTGAATTCAATGGGTTCACATGCAAACCAATTGAGTGCCCAAGAACGTTGGTTAGTTACTGACTATGTTCTGAAACTAAAAAGCGAATTATAATTGTTGAACAAACTGATCGTAATAGATATGTATACATTTTCAAGTAAATTAAAAACTCTTTCTTTCGTCTTAATGGCCGTAGGTATATTAGGAATTGGATATGGTTTTTTAACTGCACCAAAAGATATTCAAGACGTTGAAAAACTTCTTGCAGCCGAAAGTCATGGTGGGCATGGTGAAGCAAAACATGAAGCGTCAACCGCTGCTGAACCTTCGCATGTATCGGATGCTGCTCACAACGAAGCTACTGAAGAGAAAAAAATAGAGGAATCTACAACTGTAGTTAATCCAACTGGTGATTCATTGAAAGTTGATACAGCGAAAGTTGTTGAAGAAGTTCAAGTTGAGCCAGTAGTAAAAAAAGAAGGTCACGAGGTTAGTGAAGAAGCTGAACATACGGAACATTTAAATCATGTTTTACACCAATTACAAAACAAACCTTGGTCTGCTTTGTACGTTGCCTGTATTTTCTTTATGCTTGTTTCATTAGGAGTTTTAGTTTTTTATGCAATTCAACAAGTAGCTCAAGCTGGATGGTCTCCTGTTTTATTTAGAGTTATGCAAGGTATAACGGCGTATTTACCTGTAGGTTCAGTTATCTTTTTTGTGATTTTAATTTTATGTGGATTACACTTAAATCACCTTTTTATATGGTTAGATCCTGAAGTTGTTGCCAATGACAAATTAATTGCAAACAAGGCGGGTTATTTAAATTTCCCTTTTTGGATCGTTAGAGCGGCTATATTTTTAACAGGTTGGAGTTTATATCAGTATTTTTCTAGAAAAAACTGTTTGGCTCAAGATGAAGCTAACGATGATCTTAATTACAAAAAGAACTTTAAGCTTTCAGCAATGTTCCTTGTGTTTTTTATTGTATCTGAATCTATAATGTCTTGGGACTGGATAATGTCTATTGATCCACACTGGTTTAGTACGTTGTTTGGTTGGTACGTTTTTGCTAGCTTCTTTGTTAGTGCAATAACAACTATTGCTTTAGTTACTTTATACTTAAAATCTAGAGGGTTTTTAGAATATGTTAATACAAGTCATATTCATGATTTAGCGAAATTCATGTTTGGTTTTAGTGTTTTTTGGACATACTTATGGTTCTCACAATATATGCTAATTTGGTATGCTAATATTCCAGAAGAGGTTACTTATTATATTACAAGAATTGAGTTGTATAACCTTCCATTCTTTGGTGCTGTAGTGATGAATTTTGTTTTCCCTTTATTAATATTAATTAATACAGATTTCAAAAGAATTACTTGGGTTTTAGTTATGGCAGGAGTTGTAATACTTGGTGGGCATTATATTGATTTCTTTAATATGATTATGCCAGGAACTGTTGGTGACAGATGGTTTATTGGAATTTCAGAAATAGCTTCTGTTCTTTTCTTCCTTGGATTATTTATTTATGTTGTTTTCACAGCAATGACTAAAGTTCCATTATTGGCAAAAAGAAATCCTTTCATAGAAGAAAGTAAACATTTTCATTATTAATATTTAAAGAAAAAAACAGATGACAAGTTTGTTGGTAATTATAGTTTTAGTTTTATTAGCTGTTGCTTTATGGCAATTGACTAAAATATTCGACCTGACGCAAGTTGGTTCTAATACAGATAGTTCAGAAATCGCTACAGATAACGACAATAACGTTCAGGGTTATTTGATGTTTGGTTTTCTAGCTTTCATTTACATTTTTTCAATTTACGGATTGTTTAAATGGGGACCTCTTGTTCTTCACACACCAGCTTCTGCACACGGAGGTGAAGTTGATAATTTAATGAATATCACTTGGGTTCTTATTTTTATTGTTCAAGCTATAACTCAAGTATTGTTGCACTATTTTGCCTTTAAATACAGAGGTAAAAAGGATCAAAAAGCGCTTTACTTTGCTGATAATAATAAGTTAGAAGCCATTTGGAGTGTTATACCAGCAGTAGTTTTAGCAGGTTTAATTTTATACGGACTTTATGCTTGGACTAACATCATGTTTGTTGATGAAGATGAAGATACTGTAGTAATTGAATTGTATGCGCAACAGTTTAACTGGAAAGCTAGATACTCAGGTGAAGATAATGTTCTTGGTAAAGCGAATGTAAGATATATTGAAGGTGCTAATGCCGTTGGTGTTGATTTAGCGGATCCTTATGCACAAGATGATATTGTTGTAACTGAATTGCACATTCCAAAAGGGAAAAAGATTCTTTTTAAAATGCGTTCTCAGGATGTTTTACACTCAGCTTATATGCCACATTTTAGAGCTCAAATGAACTGTGTTCCTGGTATGGTTACTCAATTTGCTTTCGAGCCAATTTACACTACAGCTGAATATAGAGAATTACCATTTATGGTTGAGAAAGTAGCAAATATAAATGCTCTTAGAGCTAAGAAAAGTGCTGCATTAGTTGCTAAAGGTGAAACAGCTTTGGATCCTTACACTTTTGATTACTTATTGCTTTGTAATAAAATTTGTGGTGCTTCTCATTATAACATGCAAATGAAAATTATTGTAGATACTCCTGAGGACTACAAAGCTTGGTTAAAAGATAAAGCTACTGTTGTAAATGAAGTAAAAGCTGCTATGGCTGAACCAGCTTCTCCTGATGGAGCTTCAGGTTCAGACTCTATTAAAACTAAAGATACTGTAGGAGTTGCTGTAATGGCAATGAAATAATTAATAAGAATATTTAAAGTAAACATATATGTCAGCAGAAGGTCACGATCACGCAATAGATCACGAACACGAACATCATCATAAAGAAACTTTTATTACTAAATATATTTTTAGTATTGATCATAAAATGATTGCCAAACAATACCTTATTACTGGTATTTTTATGGGGATTATAGGAGTAGGAATGTCTATGCTTTTTAGAATGCAATTAGCATGGCCAGAAGAGTCTTTTAAAATTTTTAATATTTTATTAGGTGATAAATTTGCTCCTAACGGAGTTATGGCTAATGATATTTATCTGGCTTTAGTTACGATACACGGAACCATAATGGTATTCTTTGTATTAACCGCTGCTCTTAGTGGTACTTTTAGTAACTTGTTGATACCGCTTCAGATTGGTGCTCGAGATATGGCTTCCGGTTTTATGAATATGATTTCATATTGGTTGTTTTTCTTGTCAAGTATCATTATGATTGGTTCTCTTTTTGTCGAAGCTGGACCAGCATCATCAGGTTGGACAATTTATCCTCCGTTAAGTGCTTTACCACAAGCTATTCCTGGTTCTGGAATGGGAATGACATTATGGTTGGTTTCTATGGCTATTTTTATCGCATCTTCTTTAATGGGATCTTTAAATTATGTAGTTACAGTAATTAACCTTAGAACAAAAGGAATGTCTATGACAAGATTGCCTCTTACAATTTGGGCTTTCTTTGTAACAGCGATTATTGGTATTGTTTCGTTTCCGGTTCTTTTATCTGCAGCGTTATTACTTATTTTTGATAGAAGTTTTGGAACTTCATTTTTCTTATCTGATATTTATATTGCTGGAGAAGTTTTACATTACCAAGGTGGTTCGCCAGTATTGTTCGAACACTTGTTTTGGTTCTTAGGACACCCTGAGGTTTATATCGTTTTATTACCTGCTTTGGGAATTACTTCGGAAGTTATTGCAACAAATTCACGTAAACCAATTTTTGGTTACAGAGCGATGATCATGTCAATTTTGGCTATTGCTTTCTTATCAACAATTGTTTGGGGTCACCATATGTTTATCTCGGGTATGAATCCATTTTTAGGATCCGTATTTACTTTTACAACGCTATTGATTGCTATCCCTTCTGCTGTGAAAGCGTTTAATTATATCACAACACTTTGGAAAGGTAATTTGCAGTTGAATCCAGCTATGTTGTTTTCAATTGGTTTAGTTTCTACATTTATTACTGGTGGTTTGACAGGAATTATTCTTGGCGATAGTACACTTGACATTAATGTTCATGATACGTATTTCGTTGTAGCTCACTTTCACTTAGTAATGGGTATATCTGCTCTTTACGGAATGTTTGCTGGAATTTATCATTGGTTCCCAAGAATGTTCGGAAGAATGTTAAACAAGAATCTAGGATATGTTCACTTTTGGGTAACTGCAATCTGTGCTTATGGGGTTTTCTTTCCAATGCACTTTATAGGATTAGCAGGTTTACCAAGACGTTATTATACAAATACAAACTTCCCATTATTTGATGATTTACAAAACGTAAACGTTTTAATAACAACATTCGCATTAATTGGTGGAGCTTTTCAATTGGTTTTCTTATACAATTTTTTCGTTAGTATTTTCTACGGTAAAAAGTCTGTTATGAATCCTTGGAAATCTAATACACTTGAATGGACAGCACCGGTTGAACATATTCACGGTAACTGGCCAGGTGAAATTCCTCACGTATATCGTTGGCCTTATGACTACAGTAATCCAGCACACGATGTGGATTTTGTACCTCAAAACGTTCCAATGAAAGAAGGTGAAGAAGTTTTACACCACTAAAATATAATTGAAGCCTCTGCGAAAGTAGAGGCTTTTTTTGTGCTTTTTATTTTTGTTTATCAAAATGATATTCTTTCACATGGAGTCGTTTTTAATTTTTATTTCATTTTAAATTTAAAAATTATATTTCGAAATTGCTTTGCTATCTTTGTTACATGAATGAAAATTTAGACCCAACATCAAACGGTTACAATTCGGAAGAACTAGATCTTGAAAAAAAATTAAGACCACTTTCCTTTGACGATTTTGCTGGACAAGATCAGATATTGGAAAACTTGAAAGTCTTTGTTCAAGCTGCTAATCAACGTAATGAAGCACTTGATCACACACTTTTTCATGGTCCTCCCGGTTTAGGAAAAACTACTTTGGCTAATATTCTTGCTAATGAACTTCAAGTTGGAATCAAGATAACCTCTGGTCCTGTATTGGATAAACCTGGAGATTTAGCTGGTTTATTGACTAATCTGGAGGAAAGAGATGTTTTGTTTATTGATGAAATTCATCGTTTGAGTCCAATAGTTGAAGAATATTTGTATTCTGCCATGGAGGATTTCAAAATTGATATCATGATTGAATCAGGACCCAATGCAAGAACCGTTCAAATTAATTTGAATCCGTTCACCTTAATCGGAGCCACTACGCGTTCTGGGTTGTTGACCGCTCCTATGCGAGCTCGTTTCGGAATATCTTCCCGTTTACAATATTATACGACAGAATTGTTAACCACTATCGTGGAAAGAAGTGCTACAATCTTTAAAATGCCAATTTCCATGGAAGCAGCCATAGAAATTGCAGGAAGAAGTCGCGGAACACCTCGTATCGCTAATGCATTGCTGCGTCGTGTGCGTGATTTTGCTCAAATAAAAGGGAATGGTACAATTGACATTGAGATTGCCCGTTATGCCTTAAAAGCGCTTAATGTTGACGCTCATGGTTTGGATGAAATGGACAATAAAATCTTAACCACAATCATAGATAAGTTCAAAGGTGGACCGGTCGGATTGACTACTTTGGCGACAGCCGTATCCGAAAGTAGCGAGACAATTGAGGAAGTCTATGAACCGTTTTTGATTCAAGAAGGATTTATCATGAGAACTCCGCGAGGTCGTGAAGTTACCGATAAAGCTTACAAGCATTTGGGCAAATTAAATACAAACATTCAAGGCGGTTTATTCTAATTTTTAGGAGCTATTTCCTGCTATCCGCTGTATTCCCCATTAACAAAAACTACGGCTAAAAAGCCTTGTTTTTTTAAATCGGGAGATGCCGCTTCTATCAGGGCTAACATATTCCGTTTATTAACATCAATTTCTCAATTATCAATCTTAAGGCTACATACACTGAATTTATCAAAACCGAAGCAAAACGTCTCGGCTTCATGTCTTGTGGAATATCCAAAGCTGGTTTCTTGGAAGAAGAAGCGCCACGTTTAGAAAACTGGTTAAAAAACAACAGAAATGGCCAAATGTCCTATATGGAAAACCATTTTGATAAGCGTTTAAATCCAACTTTACTAGTCGATGATGCCAAAAGTGTTGTTTCGCTTTTGCTAAATTATTATCCTGCAGAACTGCAAAATCTGGATTCCTATAAAATTTCAAAATATGCCTACGGACAGGATTATCATTTTGTAATCAAGGAAAAACTCAAAGAATTTTTATTCTCTATTCAGTCAACAATTGGGGAAGTTTCTGGTCGTGCCTTTGTAGATTCCGCACCTGTACTCGATAAAGCTTGGGCTGCAAAAAGTGGTTTGGGTTGGATAGGAAAAAACAGTAACTTATTGACGCAAAAAGTAGGTTCTTTTTACTTTATAGCGGAACTAATTATCGACCTAGATTTAGATTACGATAATCCTACAACGGACCATTGTGGAACTTGTACTGCCTGTATCGACGCTTGCCCAACAGCGGCAATTGTTACTCCTTACGTTGTTGATGGTAGCAAATGCATTTCCTATTTCACGATTGAATTAAAAGAAAATATTCCTCACGAAATGAAAGGGAAATTTGATGATTGGGCTTTTGGATGCGATATATGTCAGGATGTTTGCCCTTGGAATAAGTTTTCAAAACAGCATAACGAACCTTTATTTAATCCAAATCCAGAATTACTTACCATGTCTAAAAAGGACTGGTTAGAAATAACCGAAGAAACATTTAAAGCAGTTTTTAAAAATTCGCCACTCAAAAGAGCGAAGTTTCAAGGAATAAAAAGAAATATTGATTTTCTTAAATAAGGATTTAAGTTCTAACTTTTCAATCGAATCGAAGATTCTCTAATGATAACGGTAGTTTCTAATTCAAGTGTCTTTGGCGTAAAAGGAACTCCTTCTTTATGACAATTCATTTCTTCCAGTAATAGGTTGAAAGATGCAATTCCCATTTCGTGGCTCGGCTGATCAACGGTACTTAATTTTGGAGTCAGCACTTGTGACATAAACCAATTACTAAAACCAATTATTGCTACTTGCTCCGGAACATTTATTTTGTTTTCATTGAAATAAGCCAAAACACCTACCGCCACTAAATCTGTAATTGCAAATATTCCGTCCACATCAGTATGTTCCTCAATTATTTGTTTGGCAAATGCTCTTCCTTCTTCAAAAGTCACATTTTCGCAAGTATAAACTAATTTTGCGTCAAACGGAATGTTGTTTTTCTCCAGCGCTTTTTTATAACCAATGTAACGATCTATTGAATTTTGGGGATTTAACGGTCCACGAATATGAACTATTTTTTTGCACCCATTATCAATTAAATGCTGAACGGCATTGAAAGCTGCTTTTTGGTCGTCAATGATTACTTTGGAACATTTTGAAAGCTTGGCAATTTTGTCAAACATCACAAAAGGAATCTTCCGATTCATGATTTCCTTGATGTGGTCATCATTATTTGATTCATTAGATAAAGACATGATGATGCCGTCCACTCTTTTGTTTATTAATAATTCCACTTGCTTTTTTTCTAAAGCCAACGTCTCATTTGACTGTAATATGATTACCAAGTATCCACTTTTTTCGGCCTGATCAATAATAGCATTTACTACATTTGAGAAAAAGTGATGGACTACTTCAGGAATTATTAAACCTATAGTTTTTGATTCTTTGGTTCTTAAATTTACGGCAAAACTGTTTGGGGTGTAATGTAAATGTTGAGCAAGTTCAATTACTGACTTTTTAGTTTTCTCACTAACATCAGGATAATTTTTAAGCGCTTTCGAAACAGTAGTTATTGAAATTCCCAATTTTGTTGCAATTTCCTTAAGAGTGATGTCTTTCATGAATCGAATTTCTACGGATTTAATTTTAGGAAAATATTTCAGGAATAATGATATTTTACGTTTTCTCGTTATTTAGTTAATAGCTGTAAAAAACGAATTTACCTTTAAATATTCTTTACCAAGATATTGATTTTTATCTTATATCCTTATTTTTTATCAAAATAAACAAATAAATATCGATTCGTTAAATTAAGTAAAGGTGTGCACGTATTTTGTTGAAAGATTCAATTTTTTTATGTTGATTCTCTTTCAATTATGCTTGTTTCCAGTTCAATGGATTGGAAAACTACTGGCAAGTTGTTCTTTTTTAGATTGATTTCATCAAAAAGAATAGAGGCTGACCTTCTTCCAATTTCAAAACCAGGTTGGTCAATCGTAGATAGTTTTGGAGATATTACGCTTGACATAAACCAATTACTGAAACCTAAAACTGCAATTCGTTCTGGTATTGAAATCCCAATTTCATTAAAGTATTTAATGATTCCAATGGCAACTAAATCGGTAACGGCGAAAATAGCATCAATTTCTGGATGTTCCTCCATCACTTTTTTAGCATTTTCGTAACCGTCTTGAAAATCCGCATTATTTTTACATACAAAAACTAGAGAAGAATCGTATGTAAGATTGTTATCTTCTAGTGCTTTTTTGTAGCCTAAAAATCGGTCAATAGAATTTTGGGGCATATAAGACCCTCTAAAATGGGCTATTTTTTTGTATCCCTTTTTTATAAGATAGCAAACGGCATCATAAGCCGCCTTTTTGTCATTAATAGTTACTTTGGAACAATTGACAAGTTTAGCAATTTTATCAAAAAGTACTAATGGAGTTTTATGGGAAATGATTGATTTCAAGTGATCAAAATCACCGGTTTCATTAGACAATGACATTAAAATACCGTCTACTCTTTTGTTTAAAAGTAAATCGATTTGTTTTTTTTCAAACTCTAATTTTTCATTGGATTGTAAAATAATAACCAAATAATCTCTTTTTTCCGCTTCTTCAAGAATTCCTTTAATTACGTATGAAAAAAAATCATGAACTAGAGTGGGAATTATCAAACCTATGGTTTTTGATTCTTTGGTTCTCAGATTTACCGCAAAACTATTTGGAGTATAATGAAGTTTTTGAGCAAGTTCAATTACCGCATTTTTTGTTTTTTCACTGACATCAGAGTACCCTTTCAAAGCTTTTGAAGCGGTAGTTATTGAAATTCCTAATTGTGTGGCTATCTCTTTGAGAGTGGTGTTGTTCATGGTTCAATTCTCTGGTAGTGAAAGCAAAAAACTGCTTCTCGAAAACGAATTTACAATTTATTTATTGCAAATCAATTTTCAGGAAACAGTTTAGTCGTCTTTTGTGAATTTTAAAACAGATTGCTGAGTCCTTGCAAATTCACTGGCAAATAAAGTATTATTTTTTGTCTTTTATATTTGCTGAATCTCTGTAAAACCTTTAAATTTCTTTTAAGGATTCATAAAATCGTTGATTTCTTTACTGGAAATTTTTGGATTTGCTCCTTCATTTTTTGCTACAATCGCCCCTAAAGCACAAGCGAAATCAATGGCTTCTTGCGGATTTTCATCATATAATAGTTTAGAAAGTAAACCGGCTAAAAAGGAATCCCCAGAACCTACTGTGTCTACAACATCAATTTTATAACCGCTATTGTAGTACATTTTTTCATTGTAATACAAAACTGCACCATGACTTCCTTTGGTAACACAAATATGTTTTGTGTTGGTCTTTTCTGCGATAAAAAGTATGTTTTGTTCCAATGAATGATAGGGGGAATTCATGAAAGCACTTACTTCATATAATTCATCATCATTAAATTTTATAAAATCAGACTGCATCATTATATTGATGAGTATTTCTTTAGTATAAAATGGAGCGCGTAAATTGACATCAAAAACAGCGTATTTAGCATAGTTTATTATTTCTAAAAGGGAATTTTGTGAAACAGAATCTCGACATACAAGACTCCCAAAAACAAGTGCATCTGCTTTTTTGACCATAATTTCGTCTTCCGGAATACAAATAATTTTGTCCCAGGCAACAGGGTAATTAATCGTGTAAGAAGCAGAACCCTTCTCGTTTAATTGAACAATAACTTCTCCAGTTGATAAGTTTTCGTCTATTTGAATCGTATCGGTGTCAACTCCGTTTTTTTTAATGAAAGCAAGTAGTTCTCTTCCAATTTCATCATTTCCAACACGACTTATTATTTGGGCATTGATGCCAAGTGAAGCCAAGCGCAGTGCCACGTTCAATGGTGCTCCTCCAATTTTTCGATGCGTAGGGAAAACATCAAACAAGACTTCCCCGAAACAGATTATATTTTTAGTCATGGTTATTCGTTTTTTGATAGACTTTCAGATAGTTCCTCTAATGTTCTTCCTTTGGTTTCCGGCATTTTTGTAAATACCCAAAGCAATTGGAAAACCATCATTATGCAAAAAATGGCAAACACCGTTGTTGTTCCAATTTCTTTAAACAAAAACGGAATAAAAGAAGGAATTAACGCTGCTAAAATCCAGTGGACAGAAGTTCCAAAAGAAGTTCCGGCGGCTCGAAGTTTATTCGGGAATAATTCAGAGATAAAGACCCAAATCACGGCTCCTTGTCCTATCGCATGTGAGGCTATAAACAAGAAGAAAAACAACGGAACAGCCATTCCTTTCCACTCAAAATAAAAGGCAGTTGTTACTAATCCCAAAGAAATGATGTATCCTACAGAACCCAAATACATCAATGTTTTTCTTCCGTACTTATCGATTAGCGAGATTCCAATCATGGTAAAGATCAAATTAATCACTCCAATTCCGATACTGCTCAAAAAAGAAGCTGATTTTTCTAGTCCTGCCAATTCAAAAATTCGTGGTGCGTAATATAGAAAAGCATTAATCCCGGAGAGCTGATTGAAAAAAGCAATAAAAAAAGCCAATAATAATGGTTTCCTGTATTTTGCCATGAAAATGGATTCGTTTTTCCCTTCATGAGTAGTTTCTTTTTCGATAGCTGCAATTTCAGCTTCAACTTCTGCGTCACTATTAATTTGTTTCAAAATAGAGACTGCTTTTGCTCTGTCTTTTTTATATTCTAAAATCCAACGTGGACTTTCCGGGATTCCAAATACTAGAATTGTGTATATAAAAGATGGAAAAGCCTGTATTCCTAACATCCAACGCCAAGCATTTTCTCCAATATCCTGCAAATAATAGTTAGAGGTGAAGGCGATTAAAATTCCAAAAACAATATTGAATTGGTATAAAGCAACCAGTTTTCCCCGGTCTTTTGCAGGAGCAATTTCAGAGACATAGGTTGGTGCCGCAATAGTGGATGCTCCAATACCAATTCCGCCAAGAAATCTAAAAATGGAAAAGAAAATAGGGTCATTTGCAAATGCAGTTCCAATGGAAGAAACAAAAAATAACAATCCAATGATTATTAAAGTCTTTTTCCGACCTAAAATATTCGTTGGAAACGCACCAAAAATAGCGCCAATAACCGTTCCCCATAATGCGGATGACATCACTACTAATCCATGAAACAAATCAGAAGAACCCCATAATTGCTGCAATTGTTTATCAGCTCCCGAAATTACTACAGTGTCAAATCCAAATAAAAATCCTGCAAATGCAACGACAATGGACCAATAGAGTATTTTTTTGTTATTCATTATTTTGTTTTTTGGTTGATTATTTTGGTTGTTATAAAAGTATTTTTTACCAGATTCCCTTTATTTTAGAAATGGTAAGGTTTTTAATTTCTTGATTCCTATCCGATTGAATGCTGAGTTTGGTGTACGGTTTGTTGGGGAAAATTTGTTCCGTAAAACTGTATACCCCACCATTCAGAAAAATTTCAATTGAGGACAAATCTACTATAATCTTATAATCGATTGTTTCGGTAGTAATATTTGGAATTTTGGTGTTGTGAATTTTTTCTCCAAAACTTTTTTCGAAATTTACTATTCCGGAATGTCTTCGGTCTACAGAAAAAGTCTTTAGTTTCGCATCGTAATTGATAACCAGAGAATCCTTTACTTCATTAAAAAAAACGAATCTTAAATTTTCATTTTTAGCATTCAATTGTATTGTTGACTGATTCAAATATTGATAATCAAATGTCGTTTTTTGATTCGCTTTTAGGATGATTTCATCTTTGGTAAAGGCTGTAGTTTCTTGTTTTTTGAACTGTTCTACAGGAGTGTTTTTCAGGACATAATCACCATTTATTTTAGCAAGCGATAGTTCTCGTGGAAGTGTCATCGCGCTTCTCCAGTTTTTTGTAGGCGTGTCTCTGGCGTATGACCAATTACTCATCCATCCTATGAATATTCGTTTATTGTCAGGAGCATTATTGTACGTGACACCTGCGTAATTATCAGTGCCATTGTCAATCCATTTGATGTCTTTTTGGGAGGTTTTAAAACTTTTCCCATCATAATCACCTATGAAATATTGGGTGCCTGAACCGCCAAGTGGTGCGCCAGGATTGATGCTGATGAGTAAAACCCATTTTTCTTCATTGGAACCGGCAACTTTTAATTTAAAAATATCAGGACATTCCCAAACACCGCCGTGCGCTCCTATATTTTTACCGAATTCACTTTCGAATTTCCAATTAATTAAATTTTCTGAAGTGTAAAATTGCGCATGATCGCCTGCGACTAATACCATATTCCAAAGATTGGTTTCGGTATTCCAGAATACTTTAGGATCTCTAAAATCTTTTATACCGGAATTTTTAACAATTGGATTTCCATCATATTTTATCCAAGTTTCGCCTTCATCCAGACTATATGCCATTCCTTGCGTTTGATAGTTTGTTCTTCCCGCTTTTTCACCTTCCATGTCGTGATAGGTAAAAATGGCAATCATTGGCGGGTTTTCTTTTGTTCCAAGACCAGAAGTGTTTTCTAAATCTACAACGGCACTTCCTGAAAATATCATTCCTAATTTGTCAGGAAATAAAGCGATTTTTTTATGTTTCCAATGGATTAGATCCGTGCTTGTTGCGTGTCCCCAATGCATCGGTCCCCAAACAATGTCGTCAGGATAATATTGGTAAAACAAATGATAAATTCCTTTGTAGAAAACCATTCCGTTTGGGTCATTCATCCATTTTTTTTCTGGAGAAAAATGAAATTGTGGTCTGTAAGGTTCTTTGTATTGCACCGTGGAATCAGTTTTGATACTCTCGGAAGAAGCTATGGAAATAACTTCATTTTCCGCTTCTTTTTTACAGGAAAACAAGAATAAAGAGGCTCCGAATACTAAATAAAAGGGGAGTATTTTATTTGTGAACTTCATTAAAATAAGGTTTAATTATTATATTATCTTCATAAAAATAGAATTATATTTTTTAATTAAACATAATTGTGTTATCGAAAACGTTTTTGATAAGTCGAAAACGTTTTCGTTTTGTATTCGACGCAGTATCTGAATTTATTCAATATTTTAACGAAAAAAATATATATGTTTGAAAATATTATTAAAAAATTAAACTATGATTTCAACAGTTAGAAGTTTGTTTTTCATGCTCTTACTAAGTCCAGTCGCTTTTAGCCAAAGCAAATCAGATGAGTGGCATTTATTCGCAAATTCAAGAGAAAATTATTTTGGCGTTGCTATGGCCAACGGTCAAATAGGAATTGTTACAGACGATACGCCTTTAAAAACAAAAGAAATTATTCTGAATGGTGTTTATGACGGAAGTCCCGAAAATGGAATCAGCAGAATAGTTCGCGGAATAGAATTTCTGAATCTGCATTTAGACATTAATAATCAAGAAATTAAATCAGACAATATCGATAACTGGAGTCAGGTTATTTCGATGAAAGAGGGAACAAGTACCACGTCTTTTTCATTTAAAGATTTGGCCACGATTAATTATACGATTTTAGCCAATAGAGCTATTCCTTTTTCAGCGATGGCAATTGTCGAAATCAATCCTATTAAGGATATAGAAATTACGGCTAACAATTATATGGTTGTTCCTGACGAATTGAAAGATGCCAAAAGTCAGTTTAGGATTTTGAAAGACAATCAATATTTAATGCCAGTTTTTGGAACAACCGCCAAAACGCTTACGGGTAAATATACTGTTGCGGCTTCAACCACTTTTCTTTTTGATGGTGAAAGTGAAACTTTAAAACAATCGGGTAAGGAAGTTGGGTTTACCAAAAAACTTTTGAAAGGAAAAAAATATCGTTTTGCAATAGCAGGAGGAATTTGCACGTCTAAAGATGTTACAGATCCTTTGAATGAATCTGAAAGACAACCCATTTATGCGCTACAGGAAGGAATTGATAAATTATTGAACCGACACAAACAAGCTTGGGCTGAGTTATGGAATACGGGCGACATACAAATTGAAGGTGATCTAGATGCACAGCAACGGGTTCGTTTTGCATTGTACAATTTGTATTCGTACATCCGTCCTGAAACCAGACAAAGTATTGCGCCAATGGGTTTGTCATCGCAAGGTTATAACGGACATATTTTTTGGGATACAGAACTTTGGATGTATCCAACATTATTGGCATTGCAACCGGATATGGCTAAATCGTGTTTAGATTATCGTTCAGACCGTTTGCAAAAAGCAAAACAAAAAGCGTTTATTTATGGGTATAAAGGAGCAATGTATCCTTGGGAATCTGATGATACTGGGGAAGAAGCAACACCAACTTGGGCGCTGACCGGGATTTTTGAACAGCATATCACTGCGGATGTTTCGATCGCTTTTTGGAATTATTACGCCTACACGCAAGATAAATCTTGGTTAAGAAAAGAATGGGCAGTTCTAAAAGAAACTGCCGATTTCTGGGTGAGTCGTGTAGTTAAAAATCAAGATGGGAGTTTTTCAATTTTAAATGTTGTAGGTGCCGACGAATATGCACAGCACGTAGATGATAATGCTTTTACAAATGCATCCGCTATTGAGTCTTTAAAAAATACGATTAAAGCAGCAGCAATTTTGGGTGAACCAATAAATCCGAAATGGAAAGAAGTATCTGAAAAACTAGCCATACATACTGAAAAGGGAATTACCCAAAATTATAAAGGATATCAAGGGCAAATGATCAAGCAAGCTGATGTGAACTTGTTAGCATATCCTTTACACGTAATGACAGACAAAGAACAAATAAAAAGAGATTTAGAATATTACGCTGAAAAAATTGATAAAAAGGATGGACCGGCAATGGCTTCCGGAGTTTTATCTGTTTTGTATGCCCGTTTAGGCGACAAAGAAAAAGCGTATAATTATTTTGTAAAATCATATTTGCCAAATAGTCGACCACCTTTTGGAGTGTTTTCGGAATCTGCTAATAGTAATAATCCATATTTTGCTACAGGAGCAGGAGCGATGCTTCAAGCGGTTATTTACGGTTTTGGCGGAGTAGAACAAACGGACTTGGGATTGAAATACAATAAAGGACTGTTGCCAAAACAATGGAAATCACTTAAGATTATAGGTCTTGGAGTCGATAATAAAACGATAGTAATAAAGTAATACTTCAGTAAGTTTTTAAGCCACGAATAGCAGTTGCATTTCTTCTTTATAGGATTGTAATTCGTATTCGTGGCTTTTTTATGTCCAATGAGATTATTTATTTTAAATGTTAGTTTTTTGAATGCACACTAAACAACTTTTGAAAGGATTAGCGCAAATAACTATTTCAAAATTTAAATAAAGCGAATAAGTGAAAATATTAAATTATTTTTAAGATATTTCTTCCAAATTTTTAATTTTAAAAGTGTTAAATTTTCATAACAATACGTTTTATAAATGTGATATTTTTAGCAGTAAAAACACATCGAAATAAATGAATATGATATTTTTAGATTGATAATATTCGCTTTTTAATGGAACTCAATCTAAATTATTGATTTATTCTAAAAAACTTCATTATGATGAATAATTCGCAATCTTATTTTGTAAAAAGCTTTTTTATTAACAAAAATGCAATTGATTTTTACCAAAAAAGCCATTAAAGTACAATAATGTCTTTTTTATTGCCTTTTTTTTATGTTTAATATAATTTTAGTATTAATTTTTTAAAGGATTAATTTTAAAATCGAAAACGTTTTCGGCACAACGAAAACGTTATAGTTTGTTAATATCTTAATATTATCATAAATTTATATTTATGTTTGATGTTAATATTTAAACAAACCATTTAAACAAATTATTAACCAACTTATTTATTACGTATGAAAAATAGTCTAATTAAAGGCTTGATGGTGTTTCTAACAGTACTTTGTACAAGTTTGACGTATTCACAAGATGTGTCCGGTACAGTATCTGATAGCAGCGGTCCGCTTCCAGGGGCTTCTGTCTTAGTGAAAGGAACAACAAATGGAGCGCAAACTGATTTCGATGGAAAATTTACTATCAAGAATGTTGGCTCAAATGCAGTTTTAGTTTTTAGTTACATTGGTCTCAAAACTCAAGAATTAAATGTAGCAGGTAAAAGCACAGTTAATGTAGTATTAAAAGAAGACTCAGCTGAATTAAAAGAAGTTGTAGTTATAGGCTACGGTTCAGTTAGAAAGAAAGATGCAACTGGTGCAGTTGATCAAATTAGTGCAAAAGATTTTGACAATGTCTCTTCTCCTTCACCTGCTCAATTATTAAGAGGTAAGGTTGCCGGAGTACAAGTTACACAATCCAGTGGAGAGCCAGGTGCTGGAGTTGCAATTAGAGTTCGTGGTAACTCTTCTATCCGTTCAGGGAACAGTCCATTGATTGTTATTGATGGTGTACCTTTGGATGGAGGAAATGTTTCTGGTGGTGGGGATGATCTATTAGGAACTTCTTCCTCTAAAAATCCATTAAACTTTGTGAATCAAAATGATATAGAAAGTATCAGTGTATTGAAAGATGCTTCCTCTACTGCAATATATGGTTCTCGTGGGTCTAAT
The DNA here is from genome assembly GCF_015752255.1 of Flavobacterium sp. CAN_S2. Taxonomy (NCBI): domain Bacteria; kingdom Pseudomonadati; phylum Bacteroidota; class Flavobacteriia; order Flavobacteriales; family Flavobacteriaceae; genus Flavobacterium; species Flavobacterium sp. CAN_S2. The sequence continues at coordinate 814,684 of NZ_JADOVA010000001.1, read as the reverse complement.
GGGGTAATTGTTATAACAACTAAAAAAGGAAAATCGAATGTACCGCAATTAAGCTATAGCTCATCTATACAATTTAGCAAAATGTCTGGTAAACTGGATGTTATGGATGCAAATCAATTTGTTGCTGCTGGTGGTATAGATAAGGGATCTAGAACTTATGATTGGGAAGATGCTGTTTTGAGAAATGGTTTTTCAACGAATCATGATCTGTCTTTTGCTAAAACTACTGAAAACTCGAATACTAGAATTTCCTTGGGTGCTTCAAGTACGGATGGTATCGTAAAAAATACAGGATTAGACAAATATAATGCTACTGTCTACAATTCAAATGACTACTTCAATGGTGCATTAAAAATAGAGCAAAGAGTTATTTATGCTTCTTTGAAAGATGAGGCTACTTTATTGTCTAATAATGCTGGAGCTGTTGGGAATCTTATGGGAGCAGCTTTATATTGGAATCCAACTCTTCCTATATATGCTCCGGACGGATCTTACACTTTTGTAGGAAATGATTATTTGAATCCTGTTCAATTGCTAGATGCATACAAAGATTACACAAACACTAACAAATTATTAGCTAGTATTAATACTACTTGGAAAATCAATAGTAAATTGAAATACCAATTTTTGTTTGGTGTAGAGAGTTCAAATTCAAGCAGAAAAAGTCAGTTATTGCCAACCATTCAAATCACGAATGTTGCTCAAGCAACAGATCCTCTTACTTCAGTTACTAAATTTGGTCAGGCAAGTATTTCTAACTTGAATAAATTCAACAGAACTTTTGAGCATACCTTGAATTATAATAATGATTTTAGTGATAATTTTAATTTAGATGCATTAGTTGGATATTCATATTACGATTACACTGTAGATGGAAGTACTGCTATCGGTAAAGGATATAGTCCTTTGCAAACTAATTTAATTGACAATATCGAAGGTGGTATAAGAAGTGAGTTTAGAGTTAATTCATTTAGAAATAGAGTAGAATTGCAGTCCTATTTTGGTAGAGTAAATGCTACTTTGTACAAAAAATTAATTGTAACGGCTACTTTGCGTTCTGATGGTTCTACTAAATTAGGAAAGAATAATAAATACGACTATTTCCCTTCCGCAGGTATTGCATACAAATTTATTGAAGATAAAGAAGGATTGTTGAATAGTCTTAAACTTAGAGGTAGTTATGGTATCACAGGAAACCAGGAATTTGCACCTAACTCTGCGATTGCAAGAGTTTCATATGCATTAGATGGAAGTCAAGGTGAGCAAATTAACGCAAATGAAAATTTAAGATGGGAAACCACTAAATCCTATAGTGTAGGAGCAGATTTCGAGTTGTTTAACAACAAATTGACTGGTTCTGTAGATTATTTTCAAAGAGATACAAAAGATTTAATCTTTCCAGTTCCAGCGGCCTCTTCTCAGCCGGGTCCACCAGCGCCACGTTTTGTAAACTTAGCGGGTAACTTAATCAATAAAGGGGTTGAAGTTTCTTTAAACTACAACGTAATAAATACTGAGGATTTGACATGGGATATTTCAGGGAATGCTTCATTCTTATCAAACGAGGTGAAAAATTTTCCTGGATTCATTGCTACAGGAGCGTTAAATGGTCAAGGTTTGTCTGGAGCTTACGCTCAGGTAGTTACAACTAATTACCCTGCATATACTTATTATCTTTATGAGTGGAGAGGGTATGATGCTGATGGGATGTCTATTTATGCAGATGCAGCCGGTAACGATACGGGTTTAGGTACAGCTGCAAAAAAATTATTAGACAAGCAACCTTTACCTAAAATCAATGTTGGTTTTACTACTTCTTTAGCTTACAAAGGCTTTGATACTAGTGCTTCTTTCTATGGTGCATTTGGTCATTACATCTATAATAACACAACCAATGCTAATTTCGCTAAAAGTGCATTTAGTGGTGATCCAGGTAAAAACATAACGCTGGAAGTAGCTACATCGCCTCAATCGACGGCTGATGTTTCCGCACCATCTACTAGGTATTTAGAAAAAGGTGATTTCTTCAGAATGGGGAATTTAACTTTGGGATATACTTTTAAAGGAGATGTAATAGAGAGGTTTAAAATGAAATCAGCTCGTTTTTATGTAAATGCCTCTAATTTATTTATTATCACCAGCTATTCAGGTTCTGATCCTGAGGTTGATACAGATAAATCATTAAACGGAGTACCTTCGGCAGGTATGGAATACTTATCATATCCAAGAGAAAAAAGCATCGCTGTTGGTCTTAATGTATCATTTTAATTAAAAGAACAATGAAAAGAATAAATATTATAAAAAGCATCTTTTTTGTAGGGACTATAGCTTTAGGCGTAGGTTGTACTAATTTAGATGAAGAAGTATTAGATGGTTATGTTAATAGTGCAGAAGAAGGTGGTGCTATTAATACTGCTGCTATATTGCAGTCATCTTATGAAGGATTACGAGGTTTTGAAACTCAAGGGCAAATGTTTGCTTTGGATGAAATGTCTACAGACGCCTTAGTGGGACCAACACGAGGTGGTGACTGGGATGATAATGCTACTTGGAGACAAATTCACGTGCACACGTGGGCGCCAGATCATAATGAGGTTAGAAATGCATGGAATGCTTTGTTATCAAATGCATACAATTGTAGTTTAGTAGTAGAAAACGGTACGGGTTCTGAAGTAACACAGGCGCGTTTTTTAAGAGCTTTTTACTATTATAACGTAATTGATTTATTTGGGCAAGTTCCTTACAGAGAAGCAGGTTCTAAGTTGACAGATGATCCAAAAGTATGGACTAGAACTGAGGCTACTGATTTTGTAATTAGTGAACTAGAGGCTGTTGTCTCTCAATTACCTGCAAGAACTGCAAATGATGCAAGTATTGCAAACAAAGATGCAGCACATTTTTTATTAGCTAAATTGTATTTGAATAAAGGAGTGTTTACTGCCTCTGCGGCGGCAGGTCCATATACTTTTGCTGCTGCTGATATGACTAAGGTTGTTGAGCATGTGAATGCTATTAGCAGTAGTTTAGCTACTGATTATTGGGATAACTTTAAACCTGCAAATAATACTTCACCAGAAATCTTGTTTTCGGCTAAGAACGTAAGAGGTGGAGCAGGTGGAGGAATTCAATACCATTGGAGAATGTCAATGCACTACAACCAAACTCCTGATGGATGGAATGGTTTCTCTACTGTTGCAGAGTACTACAACAAGTTTAATCCAAATGACAGACGTATCAAAAATGCTGATCCGGCAATCATCACTGCTTTCGGTAATCCTGTTGGATTACAAGTTGGCCAAATGTACAAACCTGGAGGAACAGTTGCTTTGAATGATAGAAGAGGGAATCCATTATTTTTTACTCCAGCAGTGACTTTAATTACAAGCGGAGCTACTTTGGAGACAGCTGGTATCAGAATGCAAAAATACATTCCAGATGCGGCTAATGTGAATACCCCGGATAATGATTATGTATTCATGAGATATTCGGATGCTTTGTTAATGAAGGCAGAAGCAATCTTAAGAGGAGGTACAGGAAGTGTTGGAACTATCATGACTGACATCGCTGCTAGATCAGGTCAAGCAGCATCAGCAGCAACTTTAGACGGAGTATATTTAGAGAGAGGAAAAGAATTATGGTTAGAAGGATGGAGAAGAAATGATATGATTCGTTTTGGTAAATTCTTGGAAGCAAGAGAATTGAAGCCTTATGTTTCAGATGCTAAATATATTTTGTTCCCAATTCCAGCGGATGCATTATTTAATGCGAATTTGACACAAAACCCTGGTTATTAAAGATTTGTTTACTATTAATTGTTTTTTGAGTTAGTTATAAAGAGGGTATTTATTACCCTCTTTATTTTATATCTATTTTATTCTTTTTTTATATCAATATTATATAAATTAGGCAATTCTAAACAAGCAATTACCTAACTAAAATGCCGCAATATAATATGTCAAATCGTTTTGTCTTATTACCCCTAATTATTCTACTTTTTTCCAATTGTTCCAAAGAAAATTCAGAGAATAAAGACGCTTTGTTTTCCAAATTAGATGCTTCCCAAACTGGAATTGATTTTATCAATGAAGTGAAAAATGGTGCGGATATGAATATATTCAAGTATCGAAATTTTTACAATGGTGGTGGTGTAGCTATTGGAGACATTAATAATGATGGTCTTTCGGATGTTTATTTTACTTCTAATCTCGGAACCAACAAACTCTACTTAAATAAAGGGAATTTTAAATTTGAGGATATTTCTAAAAAAGCAGGTGTTCAAGGAACTAAAACTTGGTCAACTGGCGTAGTAATGGTTGATTTAAATGCGGATGGTTTACTCGATATTTATGTTTGTAATGCAGGAAATAGTTTGGGCGACCAACAAAAAAATGAGCTTTTCATCAATAATGGCAATAATACTTTTACTGAAAAAGCAGCTGAATACAATCTGGCTGATACAGGAATTACAACTCATGCAGCTTTCTTTGATTATGATAAAGATGGGGATTTAGATGTTTATATTCTGAACAACAGTTTTATTCCGGTAAGTAGTCTTAATTATTCCAATAAAAGAGATTTAAGAGATAAAGATTGGGATGTAGCCGAAATTCTTAAAGGTGGAGGTGATAAACTATTGCGTAACGATAACGGAAAATTTGTAGATGTAAGTGAAAAATCAGGTATTTATGGTAGTCTGATAGGCTTTGGTCTTGGAGTTACCGTGGGAGATGTAAACGGGGATTTATATCCGGATATTTACATTTCGAATGATTTTTATGAAAGAGATTATTTGTACATAAATAATAAAAACGGAACCTTTACCGAACAAATTCAGGGATGGACATCACATATTAGTCAATCTTCAATGGGAGCTGATATGGCCGATGTTAATAATGACGGGAAAGCCGATATTTTTGTAACAGATATGTTACCGGAACCGGACGAACGCTTAAAAACGACTACAAATTTTGAAAATTATGATTTATTTACCCGAAAAGTAAATCTGGATTTTTATACACAATATATGCAGAATACGCTGCAAATAAATAATGGCAATAATCAATTTCTTGAAATAGCGAATCATGCCGGCGTTGCTAAAACTGACTGGAGTTGGGGTGCTTTATTATTTGATATGGATAATGATGGTTACAAAGATATCTACGTTTGTAATGGTATTTATAACGATTTAACCAATCAGGATTTTGTTGATTTTTTCGCCAATGAATTTATGCAGAAAATGGTTGTTACTGGTAAAAAAGAAGAAATTCAAACCATTATAAGTAAAATGCCAAGTACACCAATACCTAATTACGCCTTCAAGAATAATAAAAATCTGACCTTTAGTAATGAGGCCATGAAGTGGGGATTAGATACTCCAAGTTTTTCTAATGGAGCAGCTTATGGCGATTTAGATAATGACGGGGATTTAGATTTGATTGTCAATAATGTCAACATGGAATCGTTTATCTATCGCAATAACTCGCAAAAAAACAAGAACAATCATTATATAAAAGTAAAGTTGAAAGGCGAAGGGCAAAATAAGTTTGCTGTTGGAAGTGTTGTCGAATTATTCTCTGGTAAAGAAATTTTGAGACAAGAATTAATTCCTTCCAGAGGTTTTCAATCATCAATTGATTATGTAATGACTTTTGGAATTGGAACTAAAAAAATTGATTCATTACAAGTGATTTGGCCAAATGGTAAATTTCAAACGATTAAAAAAATAGCTAATAATAGCACTTTAAATTTGGATATTACCAATGCAAAAGTAGATTACGTTCCGAAAACTGTCAAGTCAAAAACATTGTTTGCTGAAAAGGGAACAACTTTTTTAGCACACAAAGAAAATAATTATGTCGATTTTGATCATGAAGGTTTAATCTCCAAAATGCTTTCTCAAGAAGGACCTTCACTCGCAGTTGGTGATTTAAATGGTGATGGGAATGAGGATGTTTTTATTGGTGGAGCCAAAGGACAATCCGGTAAAATATATTTGAATAAAGGAAATGGAAATTATGCAGTTACTGACCAAAAAGACTTGGATGCAGATAGTGCTTTTGAAGATACCGCTGCCAGTTTTTTTGATGCTGATAATGATGGAGATATAGATTTATTGGTAGGTTCTGGTGGAAACGAAAAAGCGGATCAGGCTAATTATAAAAACCGTCTGTATTTGAATAATGGAAAAGGAGTTTTTGTAAAAAGCAAAACCAATATGCCAACAACCAATAACAACGTCTCGGTAATAGCACCAAATGACTTTGATAATGATGGCGATATCGACGTATTTATAGGAAGCCGAAGCGTTCCGGGTGTTTATGGAATTGATCCTAAACATTTGTTATTGGAAAATGACGGCAAAGGAAAATTTACTAACGTAACGGATAAAAAAGCATTCAAAATTAACTCGGTTGGAATGATAACTGATGCAATTTGGGAGGATATTGATAACGATTCCAAAAAAGATTTGATATTAGTGGGAGATTGGACAGCGCCTATGATTTTCAAAAATAATGGACGCCGATTAGTAGAATTTAAATCGAATCTTTCGGGTTATCTAGGTTTTTGGAATGCTGTAAGTTGTGTTGACTTGAACAATGACGGCAAAAAAGATTTGATTCTGGGAAATAAAGGAACAAATACGAACTACAAAGCAACGAGTGCAAATCCAATGAAATTGTTTACCAATGATTTTGATAATAATGGAACTATTGAACAAATTGCAACCCGTTCTATTGAAGGCAAAGATTTACCAATAAATCTAAAACAAGAATTGGCCAAGCAAATCCCTTCCATTAAGAAGAAAAATTTGAGTTATGCGGATTATTCTAAGAAAACATTTCAGGAATTATTTGCTAAAGAAGTAGTCGATAATTCAATCCAGAAGACAGTAAATATTCAAGAAAGTGTTATTGCAATCAACAAAGGAAATGGCAAGTTTGAAATAAAAGCACTTCCAAAAGAAGTTCAGTTTTCATGTGTGAATACCATTACTACAATGGATGTTAATAATGATGGAATTTTGGATTTAATATTGGGCGGAAATCAATACGAATTCAAACCACAATTCTCCCGACTGGATGCTAATTACGGCAGTGTACTTTTAGGAAGTAAAAACGGAACTTTTTCATGGTTGCCTTATAATCAATCCGGTTTCTTCATAAAAGGGGAAGTAAAACAGGTGAAAATAGTAAAAGATAAAAACAAAACAGTTTCAATTATAGCTGTTGTAAATGATAATACTCCAAAAATATTTAGACGTAATGAATAATTTTTTCAGAATAGGACTGGCTTCATTGCTGTTTATGGGTTGTTCCAAAAAGGAAGGACAATTGTTTGAAAAATTGTCTTCTGACGAAAGCAATATCACTTTCAATAACGAATTAGTTGAGTCCAAAAATATCTCTATTTTAGATTATCTCTATTATTATAATGGCGGAGGAGTAGCTCTTGGTGACATCAATAATGATGGTTTGGTAGATATTTATTTTACTTCCAATCAAGGAAAAAATAAATTATACTTAAATAAAGGGAAAAATAAATTTGAGGATATTTCAGCAAAAGCTGGAGTTGAAAGTCAAAGTGATTGGAACGCGGGAACCGTTATGGCTGATGTAAATGGAGATGGATATCTTGATATTTATGTTTGTGCGGTAGTTGGGATTAATGGTTTTGAAGGTCAAAATGAGTTGTTTATCAATAATAAAGACAACACGTTTACCGAAAGCGCGGCTGAATACGGATTAGATTTAGATAATTACAGCTCTTCGGCAGCATTTTTTGATTATGATTTAGATGGAGATTTAGATATGTATTTATTGAATCACGCCGTACACTCGGAGTCATCTTTTGGAAATGCAGCTGTTCGAAATAAAAGAAGCTACGAATGTGGCGATAAATTATTCCGAAATGATGATGGAAAATTTGTAGATGTAAGTGAACAGGCAGGAATTTTTGGCGGTGCTAATGGCTATGGTTTGGGATTGGCAGTTTCTGATTTTAATTTAGATGGTTATCCGGATATTTATGTGGGGAATGATTTTCATGAAGATGATTATTACTATTTAAATAATGGTGACGGAACTTTTACTGAAAGTTTGAAACAGTATTTTGGTCACACCAGCCGTTTTTCAATGGGGGTTGATGTTGCAGATGTAAATCATGACGGTTTCCCCGATATTTTAAGTTTAGATATGTTGCCCGAAGATGAGAAAGTGTTGAAATCGTCTTTAGGGGATGATAATGTACAAATGTTGAAAATGAGAACCGAAAAACTAGGCTATCATTATCAATACTCCAGAAATACGTTGCAGTTAAATCAAGCAGGTGGCGGTTTCACTGAGACGGCTTTGCTGAGCGGTGTTGCGGCAACTGATTGGAGTTGGAGCACTTTATTTGGGGATTATGATCAAGATGGAGAGCAGGATATTTTTGTAAGTAACGGAATTCCAAAGCGTCCTAACGATTTAGATTACGTGAAATACTATTCAAACGATCAAATAAAAAGCAAAATCAGTACGACGAAGTTATTGGATAAAGAAGCGTTGAAGCGAATGCCAAAGGGAAATGTGACGAATTATGTTTTTCAAGGTGCAGCTGATTTACAGTTTAAGAACCGTTCAAGTGATTGGATAGAAAATGATTCTGTAATTTCAAATGGTAGTGGTTATGCAGATATTGATAATGATGGAGATCTAGATGTAATTACCAATAATACCAACGCAATTGCATCCCTTTATATTAATAAAACGGATACCAAATCAAACTATTTAAAATTAAAACTGCGATTTACTGGGAAAAATACTTTTGGGATAGGAGCCAAAGTAATTTCTTATTCTAAAGGAAAAAAACAATTTAAGGAACTGCAAACCACTAGAGGATTTCAGTCATCATCAGAACCAATAATTCATTTTGGTTATGGAAAAACAAATAAAATAGATTCGTTAGTGGTGATTTGGCCAGATAAAACGTATCAAACAATAAAGAATGTTAAAACGTGTCAAACGCTTACCATAAAAGCCAATCAGAACAGAAAAGCTTTTGATTATAAAAAATTACATCCTGCAGTTTTGCCAATTTTCAAAAAGGTAGAAACCGGATTGGGAATCGATTTTATGCATCAGGAAAACGATTTTATAGATATTTTATCACAAAAACTGATTCCATACCAACGTTCTGATCGTGGCTCTGCAACTACAGTTGGGGATTTGAATGGCGATGGAATGGACGATATTTTCTTTGGTGGTTCCAAAGGTAAAAAAGCAGCGATTTATTTTCAAAATGCTACCGGGTTTTCTAAAAAAGGATTTTCTGCAATCGAAAAAGATTCTGTTTTTGAAGATGCTTCAGTTGTAATTGGTGATTTCAATAATGATAAAACTAATGATTTGTTTGTTGCTTCTGGTGGTGGTGAAAACGCATCTAATTTGCAAGACCGCTTGTATTTAAATAAAGACAATCAATTTCTAAATACGGTTTTGCCTAAGCTAACTCAAAATGCATCGGTTGTAAAGGCTTTTGATTATGATAAAGACGGAGATTTAGATATTTTTGTAGGTAATAATTCAGTCAATAACAGATTTGGAAGCATGCCGGATTGTTATTTATTAAACAACAATAAAGGAGTATTTACTGTTGTTCAAAATAAAACTTTTGAGAAAATAGGAATGGTTACCGATGCTGTTTTTACTGATTTCAACAAAGACGGTAAAATAGATTTAATTGTAGTGGGTGAATGGATGAAACCTACATTTTTTGCAAATAAAAACGGGAAGTTTACAGATGTTACCGCAACTATTTTTCCAGAAAAAAGCAATGGATTGTGGCAGTCAGTACTTTCGTTTGACATTGATCAGGATGGCGATGAAGATTATTTGGTAGGAAACTGGGGAATGAATTCTAAATTTAAAGCTTCACAGGATTTTCCGATGAAAATGTATTACGATGATTTTGATACTAACGGTTCTTTTGAAACCATTGTTGCAATTGAAAAAAATGCAAAATATTATACTACATTAGGGCTGGACGAATTAGCCGAGCAATTCAGCGGAATGCTAAAAAAGAAATTCAACAGTTATAAATCATTCGCAGGGAAAACACTTGAAGAAGTTTTTGATCCAAAAATGCTGGAGAAAGGAAAGTTATTCGAAGTTCATAATTTGAAATCCGGTTACTTAAGAAACGATAAAGGGAAATTTACTTTTGTTCCTTTTTCTAATAAAATGCAAGTGGCACCCATCACTAGTTTTCTGAAATTTAATTTTGATTCAGATGCGAAAGAAGAGGTTTTTGCGGCAGGAAATTACTTTGGAGTTTCTCCGTATCACAGCAGGTTTGATGGATTTTCAGGAGCCTTAATCAAAAATGAAAAAACCATATTTTTAGGTAATCAAATAGGAATCAACTTGACTCAAAAGGCAGTTAGACATTTGGATATAATAAATTTCAATGGAAAGAAATATATGTTGATTACCATCAATAATAAAAAGGCAGAATTGTATGAATTGCCTTCGGCTAAAAAATAAATTAATGACAAACTCAATAATTAAATCTAATAAGATGAATTCTAAAATATACCTTTTAGGACTTATAATGCTTTTTTTAACTTCATGTAAAAAAGATACTCCTATTAAAGTGACAACAGATGATTATTGTGCAGCAGTTGATACTGTAACAGGAATTATGGTCCATGATATATTTTCGCCTCCGGTTGCCAGCAGAATTTATGTTTATCCTAATGTTGCTGCTTATGAAATTATGGCTCAAAACAGCACTAAATATGAGAGTTTGCAAGGACAGCTAAAAGGATTAGATTCTATTCCTAAACTAGACCCGAAAAGTGGCGTAAATAAAAATTTAGCAGCGCTTATTGCCCATATTGAAGTAAGCAAACAATTGATTTTTTCTGAAGAAGCATTAGAAAAATATCGAGATAGTTTGTATAAAAAATGGGGTTCTGAAAACCAAAAAGAATTTGATGTGTCTAAGGAATATGCCTTAAAAGTGGTAGACAGAATCAAAATGTGGATGGGGAAAGATAATTACAAAGAAACGCGAACTTCTTCTAAATTTTCAGTGTATGCAGATCAACCGGGAAGGTGGCAGCCAACTCCGCCATCTTACATGGATGGCGTGGAACCCCATTGGGGAGAAATAAGAACTTTAGTTATGGATTCGGCATCTCAGTTTAAGCCTATTCCAGCTCATCCATTCTCAACTGATAAAAATTCTGCATTTTACAAAGAAGCAAAAGAAACGTATGATGTGGGTAATTTGATTTCTGAAAAATTAATCGAAGTAGAAAAAAACCAAAGCAAACCAATTCCTGAAGAATCAGCTATTGCTTCCTTTTGGGATTGTAATCCCTATGCTACAGTCATACAAGGACACATGATGTTTGCAAAGAAGAAAAATACACCTGATGCGCATTGGATTAACATTACTAAAATTGCTTTAAAAAAATCGAAATCAGATTTTGAAACTACTGTTTTTGCTTACACTATAACATCAATTGGAATTTTTGAAAGTTTCATTAGTTGCTGGGAAGAAAAATATAGAAGTAATGTTGTGCGTCCTGAAACGTATATAAATCAAAACATAGATGAAAACTGGAGACCACAATTACAAACGCCTCCTTTTCCGGAATATGTAAGTGGACATTCTGTTGTTTCTTCATGTTCGGCAATTATTTTAACCTCTATTTTTGGGGATAATTTTAGTTATATTGATGATTCAGAAGTTCCTTTTGGTTTGCCTAAAAGATCTTTTAAATCATTTAAACAAGCTGCCGCAGAGGCGTCAATTAGCCGGCTTTATGGTGGTATTCATTACAGAGCCGCTATTGAAAATGGTATTGTACAAGGCAACAATATTGGAGGTTATGTTAATAATAAATTAAAGATGATTAAAAAATAATGACAGTCAGAAAGAAAATTATAATAGCTTGTAGTGCTTTTTTATCCTTGTTTTTAATTTGGTATTTATTCATAAAGAAGACTGATTACAGTATTTCGTTCAAAGTAAATGCAGCTACAGGAACTGTTTTTCAAGGAATTCAGGAGTGGTCAAATGCTCAGGATTTAAAGGATTCTGAAAAGTATGTGATTTTAGAAAAAAGAAATTTTGACTTTATTAAACAAGAAATGACCAAAAAAGAGGTTCAAATGCACTATACTTGGGACATTACTTCTATCAATGATTCGGTTACAAAAGTGAATGTTGGTATCAAGGATTTGAATCATAGTTGGTACAATAAAGTAACGGCACCTTTCTTTAATACTGAATTCAAGCAAGAACAAATCAAAAAAATAACTGATTTTAAGAAAGGTTTGAGCGAACACTTGAAAAATTTTAAAGTCAGAATTGATGGAGAAGGTGAGTCAGAAGAAACATTTGTGGCTTATATTAATTTGAAAAGTGTTTTACAGGAAAAAGCACGATATATGATTGCTAATGATGCTCTTATTACTGGTTTTCTCTTCGAAAATCAAATAAAAATAATAGGAAGGCCCTACTTAGAAATTTTAAAATGGGATCTTGATAAAGAGACAATAGATTTTAATTATTGTTTTCCAGTTGAAAAACCTACAAACAACATTCTAAATGATGTTGTTAAATTCAAAACCCTACCAGTTGTTAAAGGATTGAAAGCTACTTATTACGGCAATTTCAGAACTTCGGACAGAGCTTGGTTTGCCTTGATGGATTATGCAAAAAAGCACAATCTTAAATTGGAAAATAAAGTACTGGAACATTTCCTATCAAATCCTTTCAATGGGGGGGAAGAGCTGCAATGGGAAACTAAAATAATTATTCCATTTGCTTCTAAATAAAGAGCAGATTATTTATGTAATTTAAATTTATCGAAAACGTTTTCGGGTCTTCCGAAAACGTTTTTGTTTTTATTCTGTTTTTAATTGGCAATTTTAAAATTAATTTTAGAAAAAATTAACAAATTAACCACGTAGAATGAATTTAAAAGTAAAATTGAGCTTTTGGCAGATAATTAATATGAATGTTGGTTTTTTTGGAATACAGTACAGTTTTGGTTTACAACAAAGTGCCGTAAATCCTATTTATGATTTTTTACATGCAAGTCCAGATCAAATTCCTATACTGAATCTTGCGGGACCTTTAACCGGCTTATTGATTCAGCCTATTATTGGTGCGATGAGTGATAAAACGTGGCATCCAAGATGGGGAAGACGGAAACCCTACTTTTTTATTGGAGCCATAATTTGTAGTATCGCTTTATTTCTATTCCCATTTAGCAGTTCTTTATGGATGGCCGCTGGTTTACTTTGGATTTTAGATATTGGAAACAATACTGCTATGGAGCCGTATCGCGCTTTTATTGCGGATACATTAGACGAAGAGCAGCAACCAACAGGTTTTCAGGCACAGAGTTTCTTTACAGGTTTCGGGCAATTTCTCGCTTATATTTCTCTTTTTCTGTTTCCAATTGTTTTTGTAGGATACACCGGATCGTTGCCTACTTGGATTTATGCTTCTTTCTTTTTAGGAGCGGTCCTTTCCGTAACTTCCATTTGGTGGAGTATGAGTAAAACAAAAGAAATCCCACCAACGGCAGAAGAAATAGCCATTTTAAAAGCAGAACCATTAAAGATTTTTTCACCTTTTATCGATATTTATCAAGCTGTTTTAGAAATGCCAACAGTGATGTGGCAACTGTTTCTGGTGTACCTTTTTCAGTGGTATGCCATGATGTGCTATTGGCAAAACAATTCCAAAAGTATTGCTTTGTCCGTATGGAATGTAACTCCAAAGAATGTAATGGGCTACGAAAAAGCGGTAGAATGGAATGGTTTAATCGGCGCTTTTGGGTTTATAGTTACATTTTCAGTAGCTTTTTATCTGGCAAAATTAGCCAAAAAACACGGTGCTAAAATGATTCATTTTGGGTGCCTGTTATTAGGAGCCGTTTCTTTTTTGTGGTTTCCAATGGTACAAAATCAATATGTATTTTTTGCGGTAATTATTGGATATGGAATTGCTTGGGCAAGTATGATGGGTATTCCTTATTTGATGGTTGTTGCTGTAGTTCCTAAAGAAAGATACGGAGTTTATATGGGAATTATAAATATGATGATTGTTATCCCAATGATTATCCAAAACTTGTCGTTTGGTTACATTTTAAAAAACTTTTTAGATAACGATTCTCGTCAAGCAATTACTTTTGCCGGAGTTTTATTGCTAATTAGTGCTTTTTGTACCCTTTTGATTAAAACTAAAAAAGTTGCAACAGAATAATATGAAAAGTGATTTAAATTATACAAAAGCAATTGAGTTGCTTGATAAAGTATCTTCATCAGAAGGATTTCTGGCTAGTGCCCAAAACATTTCTAACTACAAAAGAGTCTGGGCTCGGGATGGTGTGATTTGTGGATTAGCGGCTTTGGCTTCGGGAGAAGAAAAATTAATCGAAACATTCCGTAAAACATTAGAAACGTTAGCTACTAACCAACATCAAAACGGGACTATTCCATCGAATGTAATGACACATGGAGATCAAGTTGAGGTTAGTTATGGCGGATTGGCAGGAAGAGTAGATGCGGTGACTTGGTTTGTAATCGGGATTTGTCAATATGCGTATTATACAAAAGACATCACCTTTGTGGCAAAATACGATGCTGAAATTGAAAAGTGTTTTGCGCTTTTGGAGGCTTGGGAATTTAACAATAAAGGGCTTTTATATGTTCCATTATCAGGAAATTGGGCGGATGAATACATCACTGATGGTTATGTATTGTATGATCAATTACTCCGAATTTGGGCTTTAAAAAGTTACAATCATTTTGCGCATGACGATTTGATCGCTGCAAAAATTGAAACAATAACAAGGCAATTAGAAATTAATTTTACACCAAATTCAGTTGGTGAGAAATACCACGAAAGAGCTTACAACGAATTGAATTTTCAAAAATACATGCCGTGTTCTTTTTCACCGGCGGGCTATAAAACACAGTTTGATGCTTTTGCAAATTCGCTCGCTTTGTATTTAAACATTGGTTCCGAAAGTTTTCAAAATACAATTTTAGAGTATTCAATTGCACTCAAAAACGAAATGAAATTGCAGCTGTTGCCTGCTTTTTGGCCACCAATAAAAGAAACTGACTTAGACTGGAATTTGCTTAAAAACAATTGCAAATATGAGTTTAGGAATTATCCAAATGAGTTTCATAACGGTGGAAGTTGGTCAATGGTCAATGGATTTTATGGATTGGCATTGCTTTCGAAAAGAAAAAACAAGGAAGCAAATGAGCTTTTAACAGCTATAAATGAAGTGAACGCGATTGAAGATTTCAGTTTCTACGAAAATTTCAATAGTGAAACTAAAGCTCCAAACGGAGTTCCTTTTTGTGCTTGGAGTGGTGCAGCAACGGTGCTTCTAAACCAAAGTTTACATACAAATTTTAAATTCTTAGTTTAATTGGAAAAGACAATAGACATAATATGTGCAGGCGAAGTTTTGATTGATTTTATTGGTCACGAAATGAATACGTCTATAAATAGAACCAAAGATTACCATCGCTTTTTGGGAGGTTCACCAACAAATGTTGCTGTAAATGCGACGCGTTTGGGTTTGAAATCAGTATTAGTAGCCACCTGTGGAGAAGATGGTTTGGGCGAATATATTGTTAGGAAGTTAAAGGCAAATCATGTGATTACGTCACAAATTAGAAAATCAGAAACTCATCCGACGTCTGTGATATTTGTTTCAAAATCGACTAGTACGCCAGATTTTATTCCGTACCGAGAAGCAGATTGTCAGATTGAGCAAAGTCAAATACCGAATGATTTACTGGAAAGTGCTAAAATTTTTCATACTACTTGTTTTGCTCTAAGCAAAAATCCTGCTCGGACAACTATTGTTGAAAGCGCCAAACGCGCGAAATCATTAGGATTGCAAACGAGTATTGATATTAATTTTTCGGAAAGAATTTGGCCTGATCGGGAAGAGGCGAAAGAGGTTTTGAGGGATTATTTATCAACAAATCCCTTGGTGAAATTAAGCGAAGATGATTGTTACCGCCTTTTTGCGGAAGCAAAAACCGAAGATTTTATTTTTGACTATTTTCATGGTTTAGGAGCTTCAACCATTTGCTTGACAAAAGGAAAAGACGGCGTGGTTTTGTCGAATGTTGATTATGGAATGTTTCATCAAAAGGCATTGCCTGTGGAAGATATCAAAGATACAACAGGAGCAGGAGACGCTTTTTGGACGGGTTTTTTATACGCACAATTATTGAATAAAAACTTTGAAGAAACGATAACTATTGCACAGAAACTGGCAGTATTGAAACTTCAGAATGTAGGCAGATTGCCAGAAGGAATAGATATTCAGGAATATTTAAATACCGATTTATAATTCAAAGTAAAATAATAATTCAACTCAAATAATAGGTAAAAAATGAAAAAAAGTACGGTTAAAATTGCCATGTATCTCAATTACTTTGTATTTGCGATTCTGCTAAACAGCGTAGGAATTGTGATATTAAAGGCGCAAAAAAATTATGGTGTAGATGAATTGCAAGCTAGTGTTTTGGAGGCTTTCAAAGATTTACCCATTGCCATAGTTTCGTTTTTGATCGCTTCTTTTTTACCTAGAATAGGATATAAAAGAGCCATGCTTATTGGTTTAGCTCTGGTTTCTGTAGCTTGTATTAGTATGTATTTTGGTAATTCTTTTGGAACGGCAAAATTGCTTTTTGCTACCGTTGGTGTTTCTTTTGCGTTGATAAAAGTATCTGTGTATTCACTTATTGGAACCATAACCGAAAATCAGCAGGAACACAATAGTTTGATGAGTAGCATTGAAGGCGTATTTATGATAGGAATTGCATTAGCGTATTTCCTGTTTCCCGCTTTTAATTCAGATGCGAATCCAGATGCTTGGTTGAATGTATATTGGTTACTGGCTGCGATTTCGTTAGTCTCTTTTAGTTTTTTATTTTTTACTAAATTCGAAAATCAAACGGATATTCCTGGCGTAGATTTAGTTGATGACTTTAAACAAATGTTCAAATTATTTGCAAAACTATTAACCATAGTTTTTGTAATCAGTGCATTCTTGTTTGTAATGATTGAACAGGGAATCATGTCTTGGCTGCCAACTTTTAATAGTAAAGTGTTACATCTTCCGGAGAATATAAGCATTATGATGGCAAGTATTTTGGCTATTTCATTAGCTGTAGGAAGACTTGTAGCAGGTGTAATTACTAAAAGAGTCAATTGGATTTGGGTACTTAGTTTTTGTATCGTAGCAGCGATGCTTATTGTGATTTTTGTACTTCCTAAAACGGTTGGATTAGATGTCAAAGAAATCAATTCGCTTGGTGATATTCCTTTGATAGGATTTGCTTTTCCATTGGTAGGGCTTTTTATTGCGCCTATTTATCCTCTTTTAAATTCGGTGGTTTTAAGTGCTTTACCTAAAAAACTGCATAGTTCAATGACTGGTTTAATTGTAGTTTTCTCAGCACTTGGAGGTACTTTGGGCTCTAGGGTTATTGGTTATTTGTTTAAAAACGAAGGTCCGGAAAATGCATTTTATTATACTTTAATACCAATGTCGTTATTGCTTGTTTCTTTCTTTATTCTAAAAAAACTTACCGCTAAACAATGAAATTCCTACTCAACATAGATAAAGTATTCCAGGAACTATTGATTCAAGAGGATACTGACCAAGATAAAAAAATCACGAAAGATGATAATGGGCCTAAAAAATTTGTTTTGGTTGACGAAACTACTAAACAAGAAGAAGCAATTGTCGGCACGTATCATTTGTCTAATTTATTACAGGAATTAGCGCAGCTTAAGGAAACGAATTCAGCATTGGGCGAAGTGGATTTGAGTCGCATTCAAGAGAATCCAGTACAGCGAATTTCAAGAAAAATCAAAGAAGATTATTGGAACGAACTAACTCGTACCATTGATAAAAAAGGATTGACACAAATTATTGAAGATGAAAAAACCTCTAGTGATGTGGCAACGCTTTATGTTGCTGCCAAAGACAAACAGGGAGTTACTTATTTTCAAGCATTAGAACAAGAATTGCCAAATTTTAAAGTTGAAATTCTTCCTGAAAATTATTCGGTGGAATATGTGGAAACTTTAAATGAAAAACCGGGAATTCTGGCCTTGGCTTTGGAACAAAAAATATACAGTCTGCAAGGCGTTCCTTTTGTGGTTCCCGGTGGAAGATTTAATGAAATGTATGGTTGGGACAGCTATTTTATTGGTGTTGGATTGCTTATTGACGGACAAATAGACAAAGCAATTGCGATTGCTGAAAATTTTAAATATCAAATTATTCACTACGGAAAAATCCTAAATGCAAATAGAAGTTATTATTTGACACGAACCCAACCGCCTTTATATTCTTCTTTGATTATCGAAATTGCAAAAAAGAAAACGCCAAGTTTAGATTGGTTGAGATCTCATCTGGAAACGGTCATTTTGGAATATAACACCGTTTGGATGGTTCAAGGAAATCGATTGACACCAACAGGTTTAAATCGCTACAAAGCGGACGGAATTGGAATGCCATTTGAAGTGGAACCTGGACATTTTGATGATGTTTTAGAACCGTATGCTAAAAAATATAATTTACCTATTCGGGAGTTTGAAAAACAATATTTACAAAGAATGATTGTCGATGAGGAACTGGATATGTATTTTGTACATGACAGAAGCATGAGGGAAAGTGGGCATGACACCACCAACCGATTGATTAATACGTGTGCCAATTTGAATTCAGTAGATGTCAACAGTTTTCTTTATAAATACGAAAAAGACGTCGCTTATCTAATTAAAGCCTATTTCGGGAACGCTTGTCAAGTTGGCGATATCGTTTATACTTCCGAAGAATGGGAACAAAAAGCGCTTTTCCGTAAAGATAAAATGAATGAATTGTGTTGGAACGAGGAAGCAAGTATGTATTTCGATTATGATTTTGTGAACCATAAGCAGTTTCCGTTTGAAGCTGCAACAACATTTTTTCCTTTGTGGGCTGGGTTGTGTGATGAACATCAAGCTAAAAAATTAGTAGAGGTAGCGTTACCACAATTTGTGAAAACTGGAGGAATTACGGGAAGTACACAGGCGAGTATTGCTAATGCTCCAAAAGAAGCGCCGCAGCGACAATGGGATTATCCTTTTGGTTGGGCGCCGCATCAAATGTTGCTTTGGGAAGGATTAATCAACTACAATTATTTAGATAAAGCACAAGAAATGGTGTACCGATGGTTGTGGTTAATTACCAGAAATGCGGTGGATTATAATGGAACGATTCCGGAAAAATTTGATTTGGAAATCAGTTCCCATAAAGTTTTTGCCGAATATGGAAATGTAGGAACTGAATTTGATTACATCGCAAAGGAAGGTTTTGGCTGGGTGAATGCGTCGTATCAGTATGGATTACAAATTTTGAACGACGAATTGAAGCAGAAATTAGGAGAGTTGGTTTCTCCCGATGATATATTTTAGAGGTTAAAAAAATGTTTTTTGTTGTTTGAATGCATATTTTTTTTAACTTTATAATTCATTAAATGAATCAATTATGACAGTTAATCAAATTTTAAGCACTAAAGGAAAGGAAGTTTATTCCATACTTTCCACTAACACTGTATACGAAGCATTGACAGTGATGAGCGAAAAAAACATCGGAGCAATTCTTATCATTGAAGATACCGTTTTGAAAGGAGTTTTATCTGAAAGAGATTATGCTAGAAAAATTGTTTTGAAAGCAAAATCTTCAAAGAAAGCATTTGTTCATGAAATTATGGAGACAGATGTGGTTACGGTAAGTCCGTCCGATAATTTAGAATATTGCATGGAATTGATGAGTACCAAAAGAGTTCGTCATTTGCCTGTTTTAGAGAATGAAATTGTAATTGGAATCATCTCAATAAGTGATGTCGTAAAAGCCATTATCGAGATGCAAAAAGATACTATTCAACATTTAAATTCTTACATAACCCAATAAAAAGAATCAAAATAATGATACTTATAGAAAGCTGCAGTTATTGCAGCTTTTTTTTTGGAATCCAAGTAGGCTTGTTTTTATACAAAAGAATGGGGGAAAAGTCCTCTTTTTTTAAATCTAGACCCCTATCTTTGTACGCTAGAATAAAATCTAAAAACAATGGAAAAGAATAGCAAAAGAAGAGAAGCATTATTATACCACGCAAAGCCAACTCCTGGTAAAATTCAAGTAGTTCCCACTAAAAAATATGCAACACAAAGAGATTTGTCTTTGGCGTATTCTCCTGGTGTAGCTGAGCCGTGTTTAGAAATTGCAAAAGATGTAAACAACGTTTATAAATATACCGCTAAAGGAAATTTAGTTGCAGTAATCACTAATGGAACTGCAGTTTTAGGATTGGGAGACATAGGTCCGGAAGCATCAAAACCAGTAATGGAAGGTAAAGGATTATTGTTTAAAATTTTTGCTGATATTGATGTGTTTGATATCGAAATTGGAACTAAAGATATTGAAGAATTCATCCAGACGGTTAAAAATATAGCACCAACTTTTGGTGGTATAAACTTGGAGGATATTAAAGCTCCGGAATCTTTTGAAATTGAAAGAAGATTAGTCGAAGAGTTAAATATTCCTGTGATGCACGATGATCAGCATGGAACAGCCATTATATCATCTGCAGCATTGTTGAATGCTTTAGAATTAGCGGATAAAAAAGCAGAAGATGTAAAAATGGTCGTTTCGGGAGCAGGTTCTGCTGCTTTGGCTTGTGCCGATTTATATGTTTTATTAGGAGTGAAAATTGAGAATATTTTCATGTTTAATAGCAAAGGATTATTGACAAAAGACAATCCTAAATTATCAGAATTACAGTTAAAGTATGCAAAAGATATACCTTCTATGAATTTAGAAGAAGCATTAGTTGGTGCGGATATCTTTTTAGGCCTTTCCACAGGAGGAATTATGTCTCCACAAATGCTGCTTGGAATGGCTGATAATCCTATCGTTTTTGCAATGGCAAATCCTGATCCGGAAATAGATTATAATTTGGCAATTGCAACTCGTAAAGATGTTATTATGGCAACAGGACGTTCTGATTTTCCTAATCAGGTGAATAACGTTCTTGGATTTCCTTATATTTTTAGAGGAGCACTAGATGTTCGTGCTACCAAAATTAATGAAGCCATGAAGATGGCTGCTGTCAAAGCTTTGGCTTTATTGACTAAAGAGTCGGTTCCAGAACAAGTGAATGTTGCTTATGGAGCTACAAAATTAAATTTTGGTAGAGAATATATCATCCCAAAACCATTTGATCCAAGATTAATAACGATTGTTGCGCCTGCTGTTGCAAAAGCTGCAATGGATTCTGGTGTGGCATTGAATCCTATTACTGATTGGAAAAAGTACGAAGAAGAATTATTAGATCGCTTAGGGAATGATAATAAAATGGTTCGTCTGATTGCAAACAGAGCAAAAATGGATCCAAAAAGAATAGTTTTTGCTGAAGCAGATCATTTAGATGTTCTTAAAGCAGCTCAAATTGTATGGGAAGAAGGTATCGGTTTTCCAATTTTATTAGGGAACAAAGAAATTATTTTAGAATTAAAAGAAGAAATTGGTTTTGATGCAGATGTTCAAATCATAGATCCTAAAATTGACGAGGAAGAAGCTAGAAGAAATAAGTTTGCCAATACATACTGGTCATCAAGACAAAGACGAGGTATTTCGTTTTTGGATGCGCAGAAGTTAATGCGTGAAAGAAACTATTTTGCAGCAATGATGGTCAATGAAGGAGAAGCAGATGCACTGGTAACAGGGCATTCCAGAAGTTATCCTTCAGTGGTTAAACCAATGTTACAGCTTATTGACAAAGCGCCGGGAGCTTCTATTGTAGCTACTACTAACATGATGATGACGGCTCGTGGGCCAATGTTTTTATCGGATACCGCTATAAATATTAATCCATCAGCTGACGATTTAGCTAAAATTGCAATCATGACAGCTAAAACGGCCAAAATGTTTGGAGTAGAACCGGTTATAGCAATGATCTCATTTTCTAATTTTGGATCTTCAACAAGCGAAAGCGCAAACAAAGTAAGAGAAGCAGTTTCTTATTTGCATAAAAATCATCCTGATATGATTATTGATGGAGAAATTCAAGCGGATTTCGCCTTGAATCCAGAAATGTTGAAAGCTAAGTTTCCTTTTTCTAAACTAGCCGGTAAAAAAGTAAACACGTTGATTTTTCCAAATCTGGAATCAGCGAATATTACCTATAAACTGTTGAAAGAATTGAATAAAGTGGATTCTATTGGGCCTATCATGTTAGGAATGGGAAAACCAGTTCACATATTTCAATTAGGTGCCAGCGTTGAGGAAATGGTCAATATGGCGGCAATTGCTGTGATTGATGCTCAGGAAAAAGAAATGAAAAAAGTTAAACAAGTTTAATAGTCTGTAGACGAGAAGCATAGTTAAAATTTTAAATTTAATTTAATCGTATGCTAATTTTGTTATATTTGGAAATATATTAAGACTTCATGATAGCACATTTACAAGGTAAACTAGTAGAAAAATCACCAACACAAATAATTATTGATTGTGGAGGCGTTGGCTACCATGTTAATATTTCTTTACATACGTATTCTTTGCTTCCAAGTACAGATTTCATAAAAGTGTATACGCATCTTCAAATAAAGGAGGATGCGCATACACTTTTTGGTTTTATGGAAAAGTCAGAAAGAGAGATTTTCAGACTCTTATTGTCCGTTTCTGGAATAGGAGCTAGTATAGCTCGGACGATGCTTTCTTCATTAGATCCAAAACAAATTACCAATGCAATAGCATCTGCGGATGTAGTTACAATTCAGTCCATTAAAGGTATAGGAAGTAAAACAGCACAAAGAGTAATACTGGATTTGAAAGAAAAAGTATTAAAATTGTATGATTTAGACGAAGTTTCTATGTCACAAAGCAATACAAATCGAGATGAAGCGTTATCAGCTTTGGAAGTTTTAGGATTTGTACGAAAAACTTCTGAAAAAATCATAGAAAAAATTGTTAAAGAAGATCCGGATGCTTCTGTGGAAACAATTATCAAAAAAGCTTTAAAAAACCTTTAAAAGGTATTCAAGAAACACGAGTTGTATGCATAAAATTTGTATTTTTTTGCTTGTTTTATTTTGTGGTTTTGTGTCGCAGGCCCAAGTGAAACAGGAGGCTCAGGATACCGTTAAAACTGGATTTTCTATTGGGAAACTTCAACTAAAAAACCCTCAGAGTATTCTTTCTGCTTACACGTATGATCCCGTTACGGATCGGTACGTTTATACTAATTCCGTCGATGGATTTTCGATTAATTATCCTATTATTTTAACTCCAAAAGAATACGAAAGTCTTGTTTTGAAAGAATCCATGCGTGATTATTTCAAGCAAAAAGTAGACGCGATTGACGGTAAAAAAGAAGGAAGCGAACTCGCGAAAAGAGATTTGTTACCTAGATATTACATAAAATCAGGGCTTTTTGAATCCATTTTTGGTAGTAATACAATTGATGTGAAACCCACCGGTTCTATTGAAATGGATTTGGGAATGCGGTACACGAAACAAGATAATCCATCTTTTTCGCCAAGAAATCGATCCAATCTTTCTTTCGATTTTGATCAAAGAATCAGTATGAGTTTGATGGGGAAAGTTGGAACACGACTTAATGTGAATGCTAATTACGATACGCAGTCTACATTTGCTTTTCAAAATTTAATCAAATTAGATTACGCTCCTACTGAAGATGATATCATTCAAAAAATAGAAGTGGGAAATGTCAGCATGCCGTTGAACAGTTCTTTGATTCGGGGTGCTCAGAGTTTATTTGGTGTGAAAACCCAACTGCAATTTGGAAAAACAACAATTACAGGAGTTTTTTCGGAACAAAAATCACAAACTAAAAGTCTGATTGCGCAAGGCGGAGGAACAATCGAGGATTTTGAAATGTTTGCTTTGGATTATGATAGTGACCGACACTTCTTCTTATCCCAATATTTCAGAAATCGTTACGATAAATCACTCGCAAATTATCCTTTTATTGATAGTAGAGTCCAAATTTCCAGAATCGAAATCTGGGTTACAAACAAGCAAAACCGAGTAACTACAACTAATAATAACCTAAGAAATATTATTGCGCTTCAGGATTTAGGAGAAGGCCAATTATCCGGTATTCCTGATAATGAAGTGGTTGTTTTAGATCCTTCAACAGGAATTTTTAACAATCCTTTAGATTCTCCTACAGACAACTCCAATAATGATTATGATCCCGCTCAAATACTTACAGGAACAGGATTGCTTAACGCTAATATTCGGGAAATTGTTACTTCAAATTCTGGGTTTAATACAACGGTAAGCGAAGGTCAGGATTACTCTAAACTAGAAAATGCGAGAAAACTGAATCCAAACGAGTATACGTTCAATCCGCAATTAGGATATATTTCATTGCAACAACGATTGGCAAATGATGAGGTTTTAGCAGTAGCGTACCAATATACGATTGGTGATCAAGTGTACCAAGTTGGGGAATTTGGTAACGATGGCGTAGATGCAACTGTGGTTACAGGAAACAGTCCGTCCAATCAAGCCATTATTTCGCAAAGTTTGGTATTAAAAATGCTGAAAAGCAATTTGACCAATGTTAAAAATCCGGTTTGGAACCTGATGATGAAAAACATCTATCAGATTCAAGGTGGCTATCAATTGAAACAAGAAGATTTTAGATTTAATATACTTTACACAGATCCTTCTCCTTTAAATTATATAACTGAAGCAAAAGATGCTGCTGGAAATCCAGTTCCATTTCCCGGACCAGATCCATTAAAAACACCTAAGGAAAACGAAGAAAATAAAGTTGCTGAAACGCCTTTGTTGAAAGTTTTCAACTTAGATAAGTTGAATTACAATAACGACCCTCAAACTGGTGGTGATGGTTTTTTTGATTTTATGCCGGGCTTGACAATAGATGCTCAAAATGGAAGAATAATTTTTACCACCAAAGAGCCTTTTGGAGAATTGTTGTTTTCTAAATTATCTAATGCAGGTTCTGCCGAAAATTATAATGTCGTTAGTTCTTATAATGAAAATCAGAAGAAATATGTGTTTCGCAGCATGTATCGAAATACACAATCGGGCGCTTTGCAGGATAGTGAAAAAAATAAATTTTTATTAAGAGGGAAATATAAATCAACAGGTAGTGACGGGATTCCTATTGGCGCATTCAATGTTCCGCAAGGTTCTGTGGTTGTTACGGCAGCGGGAAGAGTTTTAGTAGAAGGGATTGATTATAGTGTCAATTATCAGTTAGGCCGCGTTCAAATTTTGGATCCATCCTTACAAGCCTCAAATACACCAATTGAAGTTTCGTTAGAAAACAATTCGGTTTTTGGTCAGCAAACCAGAAGATTCATGGGGTTAAATGTAGAACATAAAATTTCTGATAACTTCGTAGTTGGTGGTACATTCTTAAAAATGTCCGAAAGACCTTTTACACAAAAATCAAGCTTTGGACAAGAATCCGTTAATAATACTATTTTTGGATTCAATACTAACTTCTCTACCGAAGTTCCTTTCTTGACGCGATTGGTCAACAAATTACCAAATATTGATACCGATGTACCTTCGAATCTTTCAGTACGAGGTGAAATTGCATTTTTGAAACCAGATTCGCCGAAAGCTGATCAGTTTCAGGGAGAATCCACTATTTATGTAGATGATTTTGAGGGTTCTCAATCTACCATTGATATGCGTTCACCATATTCTTGGAGTTTAGCATCCACTCCGGAACGTAACGCAACAAGTACGTATGATTTTAATGCAAATGCAAATGATTTGAGTTATGGATTCAAAAGAGCCAAATTAGCGTGGTATTCTATTGATCCTGTTTTTTATACACAAAAACCGGCCGGGATTTCAAATGAAGACTTGTCGTTCAATAAAACCAGAAGAATTTTCAGCGAGGAATTGTATCCTTTGACAGATATTGCGCAAGGACAATCACAAGTTATAAATACATTGGATTTAAGTTATTATCCATCGGATCGAGGACCGTATAATAATAATCCAAATGGAGCTTCAAACCCGGCGGATAACTTTGGTGGAATTATGCGATCGCTGAATTCCACAAATTTCGAGCAAGGAAATGTGGAGTATATTCAGTTTTGGGTTTTAGATCCTTATGTTGGAAATGGTCAGTCTCCGCAATCAAATACAGGTAAAATCTATTTCAATTTAGGGGAAATTTCAGAAGATGTTTTGAAAGACGGAAGGAAGCAATATGAAAATGGACTTGGACCAGATCAGATTTTGGTTAACCCAAGACCATTATGGGGAGATGTTCCTGCTTCGCAATCCTTGATTTATGCTTTTGATACTAATGCTGATAATAGAAAGAATCAAGATATTGGTCTGGATGGTTTAGCTAATGACAATGAAGGAGCAGTTTACACAAATTTCGCTTCGGAATTGGATCCAGCAGCAGATGATTACACTTTTTATCTGAACACAGATGGAGGGATTTTGGAACGGTATAAAAATTATAATGGTACCGATGGTAACTCAGCGGTGGATATTACTGATCCAAATAGAGGTTCATCAACAGTTCCTGATGTTGAAGATATAAACAGAGACAATACAATGAATACAATCAATGCTTATTATGAGTACAGTATTGATGTGCAACCAGGAATGAATGTTGGACAAAATTATATTACCGACATCAGAAATACACAAGTGACTCTGCCAGATGGATCGACTACCGAGGCCAGATGGTTGCAATTTAAAATTCCAGTTTCTCAGCCTGAAAACACGATTGGAAACATTTCTGATTTCAGATCCATACGTTTTATGAGAATGTTTATGACGGGTTTTAATGAGGAAGTTACAATGCGTTTTGGAGCCTTGGATTTAGTTCGTGGCGAATGGAGAAGGTATACTAATACGCTTGATTTTAATGATACAAATATTTTAGATGACAATACTAATTTAGATGTTTTGGCAGTCAACGTTCAGGAAAATAATGAAAGATGTCCGGTAAATTATATTACTCCTCCAGGTGTACAAAGAGAGCAATTATTCAATAATAATACGGTAATCAATCAAAATGAGCAATCATTGGCATTAAGAGTTTCCGGAGACGGATTAGAGCCGGAAGATTCAAGAGCAGTTTTTAAAAATGTGAGTATTGATATGCGTCAATTCAAGAAATTGAAAATGTTTTTACACGCGGAATCTTTAACTGGCGAAATTGCACTTCAAGACAATCAAATGGTTGGATTTATTCGTTTTGGAAATGACTTTACCCAAAATTTCTATCAAGTTGAGATTCCTTTAAAAGTAACTGTTGCTTCTTCTGCTTCAAATGCTGATTGCGGTCCGTTGAGTGCAGAAGCGGTTTGGCCAGAAGAGAATGAAATTGATTTGTCTTTGGCATTACTGACTAAATTGAAGATTTTAGCAATGGGTGTTGATCCAACCACGCTGCCATTGGACGGGATTTATTATCCAGATTCGGATCCTAGTAAACCAGATGGTGACGGAAGCAGTTCATTGAAGTTAGGGATAAAAGGAAATCCTAACTTTGGATTAGTGCGTACGCTTATGGTAGGTGTGAAAAATAGTGATCTTCGTAACGATATAAAAGGAGAAGTTTGGTTCAATGAACTTCGTTTGGCAGATATGGACAACCAAGGCGGAATGGCTGCGGTGTTGAATGTAGATTCCAACTTAGCTGATTTTGCCACGATTTCAGCTTCGGGAAGAAAAAGCACCATCGGTTTTGGAGCATTGGAACAAGGCCCAAATGAAAGAAGTCGAGAAGATACCGAGCAATATAGTATTGTGACTAATTTAAATCTTGGAAAATTATTGCCTCAAAAATGGGGTGTCAATTTGCCGTTCAATTACGCTATTGGTGAGGAAACTATAACTCCTGAATACGATCCTTTCAATCAAGATATCAAATTAAAACAGTTGCTTGATAATACTGCTGATCAAAATAAAAAAGACAATATTACCAGCAGAGCGGTTGATTATACAAAACGTAAAAGTATCAACTTTATCGGAGTGAGAAAAGAACGCCAGCCGGAGCAAAAGCAACGTGTTTATGACCCGGAAAACTTTACGTTTTCTCAGTCTTTTAATGAAGTAGAAAGACATGATTTTGAAATCGAGGACTACGTAGATCAGCAGGCAAATTCATCTTTTGATTATGCGTACAGTTTTCAGCCTAAGTCTGTAGAGCCTTTCAAGAAGACCAAATTCTTGAAAAAAAGTAATTATTGGAAACTCCTAAGCGATTTCAATTTTAATTATTTGCCTGCTAATATTTCGTTTAATACCAATATTAATAGACAGTACAACCGTCAGCAATTTAGACAAGTGGAAGTGGAAGGAATTGGGATTGACCCATTGTACCGTAGAAACTTTGCTTTTAATTATCAATATGGATTCAATTATAATCTGACAAAATCGTTGAAATTAAATTATACGGCTTCTTCAAGCAATATCGTAAAAAACTATTTGAATGAAGATAATGAGCCTATTGACAGTTTTACTATTTGGGATAGTTATTGGGATATTGGGGATTCTAACCAGCACATGCAACAATTAGTTGTGAATTACGAAATACCAATTAATAAAATACCATTATTCAGTTTCGTTAAAGCAAATTATTCCTATACTGGAGACTATAGCTGGCAGCGAACTTCTAATGCGTTGTCACAAATTCAAATTGACGGGCAAGATTATAATTTAGGGAATACAATCCAGAATGCGAGTTCCAATAATTTGAATGCTACATTCAATATGGAAATGTTGTATAAATATTTGGGAGTGACAAAAAACACGAACAAAACAGCACCAAAACCTAAAGCGGCAGCGCCAAAACCGGGTGAAAAAATAGTGAATACTAATGCGAATCAAATTCCAAAAAACAATGCATTTGTTGATGGTTTGATTGGAGTTTTGACCAGCGTAAAGAATATTCAAATGAATTATACCCACAACAGCGGTACAATTTTACCTGGTTATACACCGGGTGTTGGATTCCTGGGATCTTCAAGACCTTCATTAGGATTTATTTTTGGAAGTCAAGATGATGTTCGTTATGACGCTGCTAAAAATGGTTGGTTGACTAATTATCCAGATTTTAACCAAAATTTCGCTCAAGTAACTAATAAATTATTTAAGGCTACAGCCAATGTAGATTTGTTCCCAGATTTAAAGATTGATTTGACTTTAGACAGGGCTTTTTCTGAAAATTCTTCGGAACAATACGATGTGACTGATGGCGTTTACAATCCGAGATCACCATATAGCACAGGAATTTTCTCTATATCAGCTGTTTTAATTAAAACATCATTTTCTACCAGTAATGAAATTTCATCAGAGGCTTTTGATGATTTCAGAATGAATCGACTTACGGTAGCAAACCGTTTAGCCACAGAAAGAGGAATTGATATCAATAATCCTGTCAATATCGATGCTGAAGGATTTCCGTTAGGATATGGAAAAAATAATCAAGCGGTTTTGTTGCCGGCCTTTTTAGCAGCTTATTCCGGAGGCGATGCATCAAATGTTTCACTCGGAATTTTCAGAAGTTTTCCAATACCAAACTGGGCTGTAAAATATAATGGTTTGATGCGTTATGAAATGTTCAAGAAGAATTTCAAACGCTTCTCTTTGCAACACAATTATCGCGCTTCGTACACTATAAATGCATTCAGATCGAATTTTGAATATGATAATGAACCAAATGGGGTTGATGCAAGCGGTAATTTTTTCAACCAGACGATTATGTCTAATATCAACTTGGTAGAGCAATTCAGTCCGCTTTTAAGAATGGATTTTGAATTAAAAAGTTCATTAAAAGTACTGACTGAAATTAAAAAAGACAGAGCTTTATCAATGAGTTTTGATAATAATTTATTGACCGAGGTAAAAGGAATTGAATATGTAGTAGGATTGGGGTACCGCTTTAAAGATGTGATTTTCTCTTCAAGATTGGCGGACAATCCAACTGGAATTATAAAAAGCGACATCAATTTGAAAGGAGATTTATCGTATCGAAACAACCAGACCATTGTACGTTATTTAGATTATGACAACAATCAATTGGCAGGCGGACAAAATATTTGGTCCATAAAATTAACGGCGGATTACGCATTCAGCAAAAATCTGACGGCCATTTTTTATTACGATCATGCTTTTTCGAAAGCGGTAATTTCGACTTCTTTTCCATTGACGAATATTCGTTCCGGATTTACGCTTCGTTATAATTTTGGAAATTAATTTTTCAAAATCTAAAGCAGATTTGAATAGAAGATTGTTACATTTGTCACAGAAAATTTCAATTATCAATTAATAATTATCAATAACAATTTAGATGAACATACCAGCAAATTTAAAGTACACAAAAGATCACGAATGGATTAGTATTGAGGGCGATATCGCAACAGTAGGAATCACTGATTTTGCTCAAAAAGAATTAGGAGATATCGTTTATGTTGAGGTAGAAACTTTAGATCAAACGTTAGAAAAAGATGAGGTTTTTGGAACAGTTGAAGCGGTTAAAACGGTTTCAGATTTGTTTCTTCCTATAGCAGGAGAAATCATTGCTTTCAATGACGCTTTAGAGAATACTCCGGAAAGTGTAAATGCAGATCCTTATGGAGCTGGATGGATGATCAAGGTGAAAATAGCTAATATGGCTGAAGTTGATGGATTGCTTTCAAGCGAATCATACAAAGAATTAATAGGTGCGTAAACAGCTCTATTTTTGGGCTGCTTTGCTGTGGGCAGGAACAATTGCTTTTTTCTGTCTGGTACAATTGAATAATGTTCCAATGGGAACTGTATCCAATTTAGATAAGTTGGTACATGCCTTTTTTCATTTTGTCCTTACATTCTTTTGTTTCTTGTTTTTAAAAAGCCGAGCAAATAATCCGAATAGTTTCATGCCTTTGATTGCTTCGTTTCTTTTTTCTGTTTTTTTTGGAATAGGAATCGAAATAGCTCAGGAATTATTTACAACAACCCGTCATGCAGAAGTGTTTGATGTTTTAGCAAATCTGTCTGGAGCAATTTTAACAGTCGCAATGGTTCTTTTATTTGGTTTAAACACAAAGCTCAGATAAATTTCAAAAATAAATTGAGTCCCACTTCGGTGGGATTTTTTTGTTTTATAGGTTTCCGTAAAAGTCAGAAATTATCTGTTCAGGAAGTTGTTTGTCAAGCTCTATTTTAAAAATGCCAAGAAATAGTAGTTTTGAGTTTAAAAAAAATACAAATAGAAGAATCTTATATGAAACTTATGTGCAGATAAAATGTATTTTTGTGAGTTCGAATTCGTTATCATCAAGAAATCAGAAACGCTATGAATATTAAGCAATATTTAGATTCCACTTATTTAAAAACTGCAGAGCAAGCTGGAATCAGTGAAGAAAAAAATATCCTTGTGGCTCAGGGATTTATTCAGGAAGCTATCGAGGAGCATTTTAAACTTATAATGATTCGTCCAGAAATGGTTTCTTTGGCTAAAAAGATGATTACGGAAGCGAATTCGTTAGTGCAAATAGGAACTGTAATTGATTTTCCCGAAGGAACATCTTCACTAGAAGATAAACTTCAAGAGGCAATTCTTGCGATAAAAGATGGTGCGGATGATTTAGATTTTGTATGCAATTACCAAGCTTTTAAAAATGGAGAAATAGATTTGGTTAAAGAAGAAATCTTAAAATGTACCCAATTAGGTCTGGCTCATAATAAAGTTGTAAAATGGATTATTGAAGTAGCTGCACTCACCGAAAAAGAAATTATCCAATTGTCAAGTTTGATAAAAAATGTAATCGTTTCTAATTTTGAACAAGAGCTGTTTCCAAAGGTTTTTGTAAAATCGTCTACGGGATTTTATAAAACCGAAAATAACTTACCTAATGGCGCCACTATTCCGGCCATAATGATGATGCTTGAAAATGCCTCGCCACTTCCGGTAAAAGCTGCTGGTGGAGTGAGAACATACGAGGAAGCTGTAGCGATGATTGAATTGGGCGTGAAAAGAATAGGAACTTCCGGCGCAAAAATGATAGCGAATGGTCAAAATTCAAATAATGAATATTAAATTCAAAAAGAAAATAAGCATGAACAAAAGGTTGTTGGGATTATTTTTACTATTAAATTCCTTTACTATTTCTGCTCAAGAAATCAAAAGTGTTACGGTACAGTCCGGCAACTCAGCGGAGCGTTTTCCAGTTTTTTCGGATTGCGTGAACTTACAATCGAATGCTTTAGAAACCTGTTTTTATAATCAGGTACAGGATTTTGTTTTTGCGAATTTTGAAATTCCGGAGAATTTGACATTAAGTAATTTTGAAGGAAATGTAAAAGTGCTTTTTGAAGTTGACAGCAACGGTGTTTTCAAAGTAATTTATGTAGATGCCTCGGAGGAAAAATTGATTGAAGAAACAAAAAGAGTTTTTGGTAAATTCCCAAAAATTCAACCCTCGACATACAATGGAAAGCCAACGTATGCTAAGTTTACCATGACGATTTCGATTCCATTAAAAAGTAGGGAAGAAGTGGCTGCTACAACTTTGGCGCAAGCCGATATTATTCCAAACAACACCAAAAAGTTAACCGAACTGGATAGTATTATTTATAAAAAATTTAATAGCCCGGAGTTTGAAAGTCATTTGAATATCCCATTTTCACATAGCTATTATGCGCAATTTGATGCTTCGTTAAACCAAATGGGAAGTAACAATCATACCGCTTCAAAACCATACACCTATGCCGAAGTGTCTAAATATTATGACCTGAAAGCAGTGAATGCGAAGCTGAAAAAGACTGCTTCCAGTTGGTGGGCAAGAAAGTTATGGAATGAAAACATGGTTGAAATTCAGGGCGAGGATTACTGGTTTACACTGAATCCTATTCTTGATTTGCAAGTTGGGAAAGCTTCAAAAAGTGATGTATCGTATACTTATATTAATACGCGTGGAATCAATTTTCGCGGTGGTTTGGGTAAAACGTTGAATTTTACTACTACTGTTTTTGAAAGTCAAGGACGTTTTGCAGATTATTACAATAATTATGCTGAATCTATCAGGCCAGCTGGAGGAAATCCCGCAATTATTCCTGGAATTGGTATTGCAAAAGATTTCAAAACCGATGCGTATGATTTTCCTTCGGCCGAAGCCAATTTGACTTTTACGCCAAGTAAACATATCGATTTACAGTTGGGTTACGGAAGAAATTTTATTGGGGATGGATACCGATCTTTATTAGAAAGTGATGGTGCCAGCCCATATCCTTATTTTAAATTGAATACTAATTTTTGGAAAATAAAATACACAAATACCTACATGTGGCTCAAAGATGTTCGTCCAGAGGTTACATTAGAACGTACGTATGCAACTAAGTTTATGGCAAACCATTATTTGAGTTGGAATGTTTCGAATAAATTAAATCTTGGTTTTTTTGAATCCGTGATTTGGACTAATACGAATGATAGAGGATTCGATGTGAGCTTTGTGAATCCTATAATATTTTATCGTTCGGTTGAATTTGCATCTTCGGCCAGAAGCGGAAATGCAATTCTAGGGTTGACCTACAAATACAAATGGAGCAATCAAATTAACTTTTACGGACAGTTTATTCTGGATGAATTTTCTCTTGGAGATATCAAAGAAGGGGATAATAGTTGGAAAAATAAATACGGATACCAATTGGGTGCGAAATATTACAATGCTTTCAAAATTGATAATTTATTGTTGCAATTGGAGTATAATCATGTACGTCCTTATGTTTATTCGCATAGCATGCCTATTACTAATTACGGGCATAATAACCAAAGTATAGGACATCAATGGGGTGGAAATTTCAAAGAATTAATTGCCATTGCCCGATATCATAAAGGCAGATATTTTGCTGACGCAAAAATTACTATGGGAACTCGGGGGTTGGATTTTGATACTACGGAAGATAATTTTAATTACGGTGGAAATATTTATAAAGATTACGATGAAAACAGACCGTTTGACAGTGGTGTAAAAGTGGGTCAGGGAAACAAAACCGCTGTTTTTATTGCTGATTTTCAAGGAGGCTATTTAGTGAATCCGGCAACGAATCTAAAACTCTTTGGAAGTTATATTTACAGGAGTTTTGATCCAACTAAAAATACGGCAACTACTTTCAGTCAGAGCACAAATTGGTTAACTTTAGGATTAAGAGCGGATATCTTTAATTGGTATTTTGATTATTAATCTTTATTTTACTGATTAATAATCTTTTTATGAATTGTTTTTTGTCAAATCCCTTTTGATAGCCTACTTTTGCAAAAGTTTTCACAAAGCAAATAATCTTTAGCATTGAACGCAACACAAAGTCCCTTTTCATTAAAATCTGTTTACATTGATTTCCGCGAGATCACCAAAGCACGTTTAGCAATTAGTGTTGTTTTTTCGTCGATTGCGGGATTTATGCTTGGAATTTATGATTTGCATTCATTGGATTGGATGGTTTTATTAAAGTTAGCTGTAGGTGGATATTGCATGGTTGGAGCATCAAATGCTTTTAATCAAGTGATCGAAAAAGACTTGGATGCTTTGATGGATAGAACTAAAAACCGTCCCGTGCCGGCTGGTAGGATGTCGCAAGCTACGGCTTTGATTATTGCAAGTCTTTTGACAATTGTTGGAATTGCTTTGTTGTACACGATCAATCCTAAAACGGCAATGTTTGGTGCTATTTCTATATTTTTGTATACAAGCGTTTATACTCCTTTGAAAACCATGACCTCATTATCTGTTTTTGTTGGAGCTTTTCCGGGAGCAATTCCTTTTATGTTGGGTTGGGTTGCCGCTACAGGCGAATTTGGAATTGAAGCAGGAACTTTATTTTTAATTCAGTTTTTTTGGCAATTTCCACATTTTTGGGCCATTGGATGGTTTTTGTATGAAGATTATGAAAAAGCAGGTTTCTTTATGTTGCCTACAGGTAAAAAAGATAAAGGAACAGCCTTGCAGATTATTTTATACACAGTTTGGTTGATTTTAGCCTCGCTTTTACCTGTTTTGGGTTACACAGGTCGTTTGTATATGACGCCTATTGCAGCTGTTGTTGTATTTTTGTTGGGACTATGGATGTTATTTTACGCCGTACGATTGTATAAGTTGAGAACAGCAAAAGCTGCCCGTACCTTAATGTTAGTAAGTGTTTCTTATATTACATTATTACAGTTAGTTTATATATTTGATAAATTTTTAAGATAGTTATGGAAATGACAATGACAGCAGCCGAACAAAAATCGAGAACCGCAAGATCATATAAATTGATTTTGTTGTTTGCAATGGTGAGTATGACCATGATGTTCGCAGGACTTACGAGTGCTTTTGTAGTAAGTAAATCCAGAGCCGACTGGTTGAAAGATTTTCAGTTACCACCGGCATTTTACTATAGTACTGTAGCGATTATAGCATGCAGTGTAACGTTTCATTTGGCAAAAAAGTCTATTCAAAAAAACGATCAAAGTAAAACAACAATTTTTCTTTTGAGCACCTTAGTTCTCGGAATATTGTTTGTAATTTTACAGTTCGTAGGATTTGGACAAATAGTGGAAAACGGATATTATTTCACCGGAAGCGGAAGCTCAATAACCACTACTTTTTTATACGTTGTTACTGTTGTGCACTTGATTCACCTTGCTGGTGGGGTGATTTCACTACTAATTATAATTTATAATCATTTTAAACAAAAATACAATTCATCTCAAACCCTTGGAATTGAACTTGGTGCAATGTACTGGCACTTTCTTGACTTATTATGGGTTTATTTGTTTTTGTTTTTATATTTCTTTAAATAAGAAAAAAACGTAAATTTGGGAACTTTTTAACGAATAACTTTTATGGAAGCGACAGTTACTACTGCAAATAGTGAAGAAAAAACTTGGGGAGGCGGCAATGAGCCAATGGGAGCAAGTTATGGCAAATTGATGATGTGGTTTTTTATCGTATCAGATGCTTTAACGTTCTCTGGATTTCTAGCGGCGTATGGTTTTTCTCGATTTAAATTTATTGAAACATGGCCATTGGCTGACGAAGTGTTTACGCACTTTCCGTTTATGCATGGAGTATCTGCTCCAATGTATTATGTGGCATTAATGACTTTTATTTTGATTTTCTCATCAGTAACAATGGTTTTGGCTGTTGATGCAGGTCATCAAATGAAAAAAAACAAAGTGGTTCTCTACATGTTCTTAACCATTATTGGTGGTTTGATTTTCGTAGGGTCTCAAGCTTGGGAATGGAAAAATTTCATCAAAGGAGAATATGGTGCTATTGAAACAAAAGGAGGTAGTTTACTTCAGTTTGTTGATAAAGATGGTAAACGTGTAGCCTTAGCTGATTTTGCTGCAACTTTGCCTGAGGAGAGAGAGCAACTAACAAGAAACAAAGCGAAATGGTTTATGAGTGAACCAACTCTTCCATCGTACTCTGTAGCAGAAGTTCAAGCGGGTTTCAAAGCGCATCCTGAACTTTTGATTAGAACAGAGGTTGTTACTGCTCAAAAACAAAAGACAGTTTTATCAAGAGCAGAATCTGAAGCAAGATTGAGTCAAGCTCATTATGTGGTAGAAGGTGCTAACTTGGTTAGAAACGAATACGGTAGTAAATTATTTGCTGATTTCTTTTTCTTTATTACTGGATTCCACGGATTTCACGTTTTTTCTGGAGTTGTGATAAACATCATTATATTTTTTAATGTGTTAATTGGTACTTACGAAAAAAGAAAAAGTTATGAAATGGTAGAGAAAGTTGGTCTTTATTGGCACTTTGTCGATTTAGTTTGGGTTTTTGTATTTACAGTTTTCTATCTAGTTTAATTTTCAAAAAGTAATTATCATGTCACACGAACACGTATCTAATATAGGTAGAATCTGGAAAGTTTTCGGAATATTGTCTGCCGTTACAGTAGTAGAAGTAATTTTAGGGATTTTAAAACCTGAAGCGCTACACATGAACAATCTTATGGGTATGAATTTACTGAACTGGATATTCTACGCTCTTACTATTTATAAAGCGTATTATATTGTTTGGGCTTTCATGCACATGGAAGGAGAAAAAAGCACTTTAAGAAATGCAGTTGTTTTTCCCCTAATTTTTCTGATATTATATATTCTCTTTATTCTTTTGACCGAAGGGGATTATATTTATGAGGTTTTTAAAAATTCTACAATTAAATGGAATTTTTAACAAGATATTAATTCAATAAAAGGGTACGCATTGCGTACCTTTTTTTATTTTTGTACTTTAAAAGTATCATTACAATGAAAAAAAATATTGTCCTTTTCGTTCTTTTTATTTTGCCTATAGTTGCCTACCTTTTTTTTGCTTCTGGAGTAAATGGGTTTACTAAATTACCAACGATAACTCCTAATACTGCTGATTTTGGGAATTGGCAATCTTTAGACGGACAAAAAGTTACTTTGAATGGAAAAGTAACTATTCTGGGGTTTATGGGTACAGAGCTGTTAAAAAACAGAGGAAATCTTTTCAATTTAAATCAGAAGATTTATCAAAGATATCATGAGTTCAAAGATGTTCAGTTTGTAATGATTTGCCCAACGGGAACTGAAAATGATGCCAAGAAAGTAGTAGATGCTTTAGGAGCTTTTACGGATGTAGCGCAATGGCGTTTTGTTTTTGCTTCACCTGATGAAATTAAGACTTATTACAATCAATTAAAGTTAGTGGAGGAATTAGACGATAAATTAGGAACTCCAAAAGTATATATTGTCGATAAGAAGAGAAATCTTCGCGGTAGAAAATTGGTAAAAGATACTAAAGAAGGATATAGTACATTTCACCCAGCGGAGTTGAGTAACGAAATGCTTGATGACTTCAAAGTGATTCTATATGAGTATCGTGCAGCACTAAAAAAGAACAATAACGCCACCAGAAAAATATAGTAGTTTATGTTTAAAAACAAATCATACATAGGTATCTCTTTTATTATTTTGATTTTTGGAATTTATGCAATTCCAAAAATTGTAGAAAGAATTAAAAATGATAAGGTGGTTCAAGGCGACAGGCTCGATAGTGTTAATCCAACAACTACAGAAGAAGGGGAATTAATAAAAATTGGTCCTGCTCCAAAATTTGAATTAATAAATCAAGATAGTAAGAAGGTAACCAATGAAACGTACGAAGGGAAAGTATATGTATTAGAGTTTTTCTTTACTACCTGTCCTACAATTTGTCCGAAGATGAATGAAAGCATGCTCCTGATTGAGAAAAAGTTTTTTGGAAATCCTAATTTTGGAATCGTCTCCATCACTATCGATCCGGAACATGATACTGCAAAAGTATTGAAAGAGCATGCTAATCTTCTTGGAGTAAAATCTACTAATTGGAATTTCTTGACTGGTAATAAAGCCTACATATTTAATCTTGCTAATAAAGGATTTAATCTTTACGCAGGTGAAAATAAAAAAGTTGCAGGTGGTTTTGAGCATTCAGGGTTGTTTGCCTTGATTGATAAAAATGGAAATATTCGTTGTAGAAATGATGAATTTGGAAACCCGATTTTGTATTATGACGGATTAGATAAAATGGGTGTAAGAAACTTACAACAAGATATTAATATTTTATTAGAAGAATAAAAATGGAAAACAATTCTCTTGAAAAAAAATTCAATAAATTTATAATTGCGGTCTCCATCATAATACCAGTTGCGGTTGCGATACTTTTTGGTGTGAAACTAAAAGATTTTGGTTATAATGTAGAACCTCTATCTTTTTTACCTCCTATTTATGCCACTACTAACGGAATTACGGCTGTTTTATTAATCGCTGCCGTTATTGCAATTAAAAATGGTAAAAGGAAACTTCACGAAAGATTAATGACTGGTGCAATTGCCTTGTCTGTTGCTTTTTTGGTGATGTATGTTGCGTATCACATGACTTCTGATTCTACAAAATTCGGAGGAGAAGGAGCTATCAAATATATTTATTTCTTTATTTTGTTTACCCATATAGTTTTGTCAGTGGCTATCATTCCTATGGTTTTAATAACCTATGTGAGAGCATTAGCAGGAAATTTTGATAGGCATAAAAAGATTGCGAAAATCACTTTCCCAATCTGGTTGTATGTTGCCGTAACTGGAGTAGTTGTTTATTTAATGATTTCACCTTACTATGTTTATTAAAGCTAAGAATACTAAAATGACAGTCAAAAACAATGTGAACAAGGTTGTAATATATATCTTTCTGATGTTTTTTGGATTATTCAGTGGTACTGTAAATGGGCAATGTGCCATGTGTCGCGCTGCATTAACAAGTGAGGGAAATGCAACGCAAGCAGCAGCGGTAAATGATGGAATTGTGTACCTGATGGTTATTCCTTATATTTTGGTTGCAGGAATTGGTTATGCTATTTATCGAATGAAAAAGAATAAATCTTAAAAGATAATATCATTATCAAAAAAGAAAGGATAAAACACTTTCTTCGAGTTTAAAGTATACGATTTGTTGACTATTAAAAACTGATGATTAAATAATTCTACTTCAATCCGTCAACGGAAACACTTACAGTTCCTTTTACTTTTATAAAGGCAATTATAGCCTGATTCGTTAATTGGATTTTTTGAAATTGAATGTCTTCCATCTTTCCATTTACAAAAACACCTTGCATTGGAGAATAGTTTCTCATATAAGTCATCATGCTTTTTTGACCTTCTTCTAGGTTTGGTTTTATAGAATAACGACAACTTTGTTCAATTTTTTTGAGCACTAATCCTTGGGCTAGCCAATTTGCAGTTCGCATCAATTTGTTTTTTGTATCTAAAGCGTAATCCAATTGATCAAAAAATATTTCCTTAGTTTTTTCATTGTACTTTGGAAATCCGGCTAAATATATAGTCCCATTAACAGAACCCAAAACATCTAAAGCAATGATCATTTTTCCTTTTTTGTGCCAAATTGCTACATTTTGAACTTTTACTTTCTGTGAACCGGAACCAAATTCTTGACCGGCAAAATTTTTGGTCATGATTTTTGATGCTTCCTGATACGTTGAAATGGCTACAATGTTGGCAGTAATATCTTCAGGAATTTTGGTAACGGGTTTTAAAATAATTTTGGATGCATTGAATTTAGATTCCGGTTGTTTTCCAATTAAGGTTTCCATGTTGCATTTCATTCCCATATCTAACACAAAAGTGTCATTTTTCAGTTTCGCACTGGTCGAATAAATTTCTATTGGAACAATTCGAAGCCAGCTTTCATAGGTTTCATTCATTAAAAAAGGAACACAGATTTTCTCAAGTGCTGCCAAAACATTTGGTTTAAAGTCCATTGATTTTGCAATAGCTTCGTCAATTTTCTTTTCAATTTTTGATTTAAATAGTTTTACGGCAGGATTAATTAAATAAGTAACCGGAACGTTTTTTCCAAAAACGGTCATCGTAGGACTTTCATTCCAATCTAATGATTTTAATTCTGTTTTTGTGTTTAGTTTCCAATTTATCAAAGCAACATCACTTACTAAAGTCACAACTCCATCAAGATGAAATTCTCGGGTATCGTATATTTCGATTCCCAATTTTTTAGTGCCGATTCGATATTTGACAATAGCTTTTAAGGGTAAAATAGTTTTAATTTTTTCTCCAATTTCATTTTTGATGGTAATGGGAGCGAGTTTCCAAACTTTCATTTCAATGTCGTCGTCTTCAATACTGTTGTCTTCGTAAATTAATCCACTCAGCGATGCATTAGTTTGGTTTTCAATATC
The DNA here is from genome assembly GCF_015752255.1 of Flavobacterium sp. CAN_S2. Lineage (NCBI taxonomy): Bacteria > Pseudomonadati > Bacteroidota > Flavobacteriia > Flavobacteriales > Flavobacteriaceae > Flavobacterium > Flavobacterium sp. CAN_S2. The sequence goes on along the minus strand of NZ_JADOVA010000001.1, from coordinate 773,857 downwards.
TTTTAGTTTTACGCTAATTGGCATATTAATATATGAAGGAGTGTTTTCATAAATCAAAGGGGTTGCATCATCCGGTTCCGGTTTCAAAGCATCTATTTTATTAGTAGTAGCGCAACTTGAAATGAATAAAATTGAACAGATTATAAGTAGATTGGAAGAGAATTTCAGCATCATTATTTTATTTAAAAAATCAAAATTAACAAAACTATTCTTTTTTTATGAATTTTTGTAACAAATGCTAATTTCTAAAGTCTAATTGTTTTATAACGGATTTATGGACAAAATATTTTTTATTAATTCATAGATTTTTATTAGAAAAAGTTAAATTTGTTTGCAGCTATGCTGCGCTTTTATTCAAAAATATATGGAAAAAAGAAGTTTTCTTAGTTTAATGGTCATGCTGATTTGTTGCGTTACAGCGCAAGCACAGTCAAAAGTGTGGACCTTAGAAGAATGCGTGAAATACGCCATTCAAAATAATATTTCCATCAAACAGTCTGAATTGGATTCAAAAACAGCACTTATTGGTAAAAAAGATGCTATCGGGAATTTTCTTCCTTCTCTTAACGCCAGTGCTTCCCATTCTTGGAATATTGGTTTAAACCAGGATATTACCACGGGTTTATTGAGGAATCAAACAACCCAGTTTACTTCAGCTGGCGCTAATGTAGGTGTTGATATTTATAAAGGATTGCAAAATCAGAATACGCTTCGTAAAGCCAATCTTTCGATAGTAGCAGCCAAATATCAATTGTTGAAAATGCAGGAAGATATTGCCTTGAATGTTGCCAATGCTTTTTTGCAGGTTCTTTTTAACAAAGAAAACTTAAAAGTACAAAAGGAGCAGTTGGGAATCAATGAAAAGCAATATTCGCGTTCAGAAGAATTAGTCAATGCAGGATCTATTCCTCGTGGAGATTTATTAGATATTAAAGCGACAGTAGCGCAAAATAATCAGAATGTTATAGCTGCTGACAATGCTTTATTAATCTCAAAATTAAGTTTAGCGCAGTTACTACAGCTAAAAGATTTTGAAAATTTTGATGTTGTGGATGACACAAACATGAGGGATGAGAATAATATTATGGCACAAACTCCAAGTGCTATTTATGACAAAGCGGTAGAAGGCAGAACAGAATTGAAAATTGCCCGAACTAATTTAGAGATTGCACAAAAAGATGTGGAAATTGCAAAAGGAGCTTTTCAGCCTACTTTGCAGGGTTTCTACAGCTTTAATAGCAGAGTTTCATATGCTGATGTTCCTGTTTTTGATGACAAGGGAAACATAATTGGCACGAGAAATTCAGCGCCATTTTTCAATCAGTTTAGCGATAATAAAGGACAATCTTTTGGAGCACAATTATCGATTCCGATTTTTAATGGGTTTTCAGTTAGAAACAATGTAGAGCGTTCCAAAGTGAGTTTAGAACGATCAAAAATTGCTGTTGAGCAACAAGATTTGGATTTGCAAAGAAATGTTTTTACTGCATTTACAGATGCAAAAGGTGCACTTAACGCTTATGAATCATCAGTTGTTGCACTTGAAGCCAGACAAGGAGCGTATAATTATGCTAAAGAAAGGTATGATGTAGGTTTGATGAACTCATTTGATTTTAACCAATCACAAACCTTATTGGCTAATGCACAATCAGAAGTTATCAGAACCAAGTACGATTATATTTTCAAAATCAAAATCTTAGAATTCTATTTTGGAATTCCTCTTATCAAAAACTAATTTATTATGTCTAAAAAAACAATTTATATTCTAATAGGTGGAGCTGTTGTAATTATTGCGGCTCTAGTAATACTTTCAAAGTCTGGCGTTATCGGTAATAAAGATAAAGGAACTGAAGTTGAAATAGCCCAAGTTATACCATCTACAATCGTTGAAACAGTTTCCGCAACAGGAAAGATTCAACCGGAAATTGAAGTGAAAATTTCATCTGAAGTATCCGGAGAGATTATTTCTTTGAATGTAAAAGAAGGTCAAGTGGTGAAAAAAGGAGATTTATTGGTTAAAATAAATCCCGATTTATATACTTCAGGTTACAACCGTTCTGTTTCAAACTTATCTGGAACGAGAGCAAATTTGAGCCAAGCAGATGCTTCTTTCAAAGAATCAAAATCCAATTATGACAGAAATAAAACTTTATTCGAAAAAGGGATTATTTCAAAAGCCGACTGGGATAAAGCAATTGCATCTTACGAAGTAGCTAAAGCTGCAAAACAAAACGCTTATTTTAATGTTCAAAGTGCTTCGGCAACAGTAAATGAAGCGAAAGACAACTTAGGACGAACTACAATTTACGCACCCGCAGATGGAACTATTTCTATGTTAAACGTAGAATTAGGAGAACGCGTTTTGGGGACCCAACAAATGACTGGAACAGAAATTTTGAGGGTAGCCAACTTAAACAATATGGAAGTTGAAGTGGATGTGAATGAAAATGATATTGTAAAAATTAAAGTAGGTGACGAAGCAAATGTTGAAGTAGATGCGTATTTGAAAAAACAATTTAAAGGAATTGTAACCAGTATTTCAAATTCAGCCAGTTCTGCCTTGACAGCTGATCAAGTAACTAATTTTAAAGTTAAAGTAAGAATTTTGAAGGAATCCTACCAAGATTTATTGGAAGGAAAACCAGATACGTATTCGCCTTTCAGACCAGGAATGACAGCGACTGTGGATATTATTACCGAAACAAAAAGTAATGTATTATCAGTTCCAATTAGTTCTGTTGTTATAAAATCAGACACTGCCGCTGTAAAAGACATTGTTGTAGTTGATCCTAAAGACGAGCAAAAAGGAGCAGCGCCTAAAAGCGATAAAAAATTCGAGTGTGTATTTGTAAAAGTTGGTGATAAAGCTAAAATCAGAGTCATTAAAACAGGTATTCAGGATGATACTAACATTGAGGTTTTGACCGGTCTTAAAAAAGGAGATGTGGTTATCACAGGACCTTATTCTACGGTGACGAAAGATTTGAATTCTGGTGACAAAGTCATGCTAAAAACAGATAAAGATAAAGGAGAAAGTAAAAAGTAACCTATATTAGCAACTATTTTGAAATCACAATCATAAAATCTAATTTTGTGATTGTGATTTTTAATTTAAAATAAATTCTGAAATTGAGCTATATACTAAACATTGAGACGGCGACCAAGAATTGTTCTGTCGCTCTTGCAAAAGATGGAAAAACGATTCTTTGTAAGGAAATTGCAGAAGAAGGATATTCACATGCGGAACGACTTCATGTTTTTATTGAAGCGATAATTAAAGAAGCAGGAATTGCTCTTCAAGATTTATCAGCGATTGCAGTAAGTCAAGGCCCTGGTTCGTACACGGGATTGCGAATTGGCGTTTCGGCAGCAAAAGGATTGTGTTATGCACTAGATATTCCACTAATTGCGGTAGACACTTTACAGGCTTTAGCGGCACAAGTTACTATTTCGAGCGGTTTGATAATTCCTATGATTGATGCACGAAGAATGGAAGTGTATAGTGCAGTTTTTAGTCCAACTTTAGAAAAAAAACGAGAAGTTCTTGCCCAAATTATCGATGAGAATTCATTTGAAGATAGACAGGAAACACTTTATTTTATAGGTGATTGTGCCGACAAATGCAAGTCGGTTTTAACAAAGGAAAACCATGTTTTTTTGGAAGAGATTGTATATCCATCTGCCAAAGAAATGAGTGTGCTAAGTTTTGAAAAATTCAAAATAAGCGACACGGTTGATGTCGCTTATTTTGAACCATATTATCTGAAAGATTTTATGATAACCGCTCCAAAGAAATAGCGCATTGCTGAATGTATCGATTATTCCATCGGTTCAGTTGGATTATTTTTTTTAGAAGATTCTTTGACAAATGGCTGAATAACAATTCCTGCCTCATCAAAAGCTTGTTTGCAATTTTGTAGTGTATCAGCATAAACACCCCAGAAATCCTCATTTTTTGCCCATGGTCTTACAGCTATTTGTATGGCACTATCAGTAAGGTTTTTTACAGAAACTTCGGCAGCTGGTGTTTCTAATATTTTTGGATTATTCTTTAAAACGGCAGTAATAATGTCTTTAGCTTCTTTAATATTTGTGTCATAAGAGATAGCAACAGTCAAATCAGCTCTTCTAATTTTTTCCAGTGAATAATTGATGATGTTTCCGTTAGAAAGGGAACCATTTGGTACAAAAATAGTTTGATTGTTAGCTGTAACTAATTTGGTTACAAATATTTGTATTTCACTCACAGTTCCTGTTACACCTTGCGCTTCTATCAGATCACCTACCCGAAAAGGTTTAAAAAGGATAATTAACATTCCGCCTGCAAAATTAGATAAGGAACCTTGAAGTGATAATCCTACCGCAAGTCCCATTGCTCCAAGAATGGCTACAAATGATGATGTTTCAATTCCCAGTTTGGAAATAAAAGATACAAATAAAATTACTCTTAATACCCAAAGTAAAATATCGGCAAGAAATCGGGTCAATGTTGGATCCAAATGCCTCCTAACCATTAACCTCCTGATGAACCTGTTTATAAGCCTGATGATATAAAGACCTACAAAAAGAATTATGAATGCAGAAATTAATCTTGGAGAATAGTCAATTAACACTTTGATAAAAGTATTCGCGTAATCAGTAATTTGCTCTGGATTTAAATTCATTTTTTTAAATAAAAAACCTTCTCAAAGGAGAAGGTTAAGTTTGAAGCACAAAAATACGAATAAATTATTTTTCTATAAATTAATCCGCGTCTTCTTCTATTTTATTTATGGTTTCTTTGGCAATGTGCTTTGCTTCTTCATCGCCATCATTTGCAAGTGAACTTGTTTTTTCAGCAACATTCTCAACAACATCGGTAGCTTTTGTTTTAGCTTCGCTGGCTAAATCTTCCGCTTTGTCAGTAGTTATTTCTGCCTTTTCTTTTAAATTTTCTACTGTGTCTGAAACAGCAGTTTTGGCTTCACTGGCTAAATCTTCTACTTTTTCAGATGTTGTTTCTGATTTTTCTTTTACGGTTTCTACTGTGTCTGAAACGGCAGTTTTGGCTTCAATGGCTAAATCTTCTACTTTTTCAGCTGTTGTGTCTGATTTTTCTTTGACACTTTCAATTGTGTTTTCTAAAACGTTTGTTGCTTTTTCGGAATATTCACCGGTAGTTTCTTTAGCATGACCAGTAAAATTTTCTACTTTTTCGATTATTGGGGCAGCCGTTTCTTTTATTTTATCAAATGTATCTTCGGCAAAAACTTCTGCTTTTTCAAGATAAGGAGCTGCGGTTTCTTTTGCTTTTTCAAATGTTTCTTCTGCGAAATTCTCTGCTTTTTCAAGATATGGCGCTGCAGTTTCTTTTGCTTCTTCGAAAGTTGTTTCTGCTTTGTCCGCTAATTCACTGGCTGTTTCTTTGGCTGAGCCAAATAATTTTTTAAAAAATGAAGATAGTCCCATGGTTTTTTTTATTTGATTAGTCTTACAATAGTAATCATTTTTTTCTAAGATTACTTTATTAAATCATTAATAATTTGTTGATAATCAGTATTTGGCATGAGGCAGGTCTTGTTTTGACAGAGATAAAACAGTGTTTCTTGGTTTGAATAACGAGAATCTAAAAACGGAAGTGTTGATTTTTTCTGTGATCCAGCCAATACAATATTAGGAATATAAAGATTGTTTATTTTTGTGCAATACTCCAAAGCAAGTTCGCCAGAAACGGCTAATTCTTTGTTTTGTTCCGAGTAATTTAATGCCAAATCCATCCAATTTGAGAAAGCTGATGGATAATCAATTCCAGGTAGTATAGCCATCAGCATTTGATGACTGACTTGCTCATAATAGGAATTATTGAAGTAGATACTCAGTTGTAATAGGTTTTTTGCCATCACTGAATTTGAAGCAGGAATCACATTGTCTTCGGTTTCGTAATGCGTTGTAATTAACGCCTCGTCTAGATTTGACGTAAATGCAAATAAGAATTTTTTATTGTCATAAAAATGGTCCAGACTATAGTCCATAAGTCGTTTCGCATCGTGAAGCCATTTTTCGTTCAAAGTTCCTTCATACAGAGAAATGAATGCGGCAATCACGAAACAATAATCCTCCAGATATCCATTGATGGTGCTCTTTCCGTTTTTGTAATTGTGGAATAAATTCCCATCATCTGACCAGAGGTTTTTGATTATAAAGGCTGCATTTTGTAGTGCAATATCTAAATATTTTTGGTTTCCCAAAGCCTTATAAGCATCAATATATCCTTTTAGCATTATTGCATTCCATGAAGTCAAACACTTATCATCAAGTCTTGGTTTTGGTCGTTTTTCTCTTTCGTTATAAAGCAATTTTTCCCAAAATATTTTTTTAGTTTGTAGTTCTGAAACGGGAATATTATTTTGCTTTGCAATACTTTCTAAAGTTTGGTTTTGAATCAAAACATAGTTTTCATCTTCCCATAATCCAAAACTATTACAATTGAATACTTGACTGAATAAATCAAAATCTTCTTTTAAGATTGCCTTTAATTCTGGAATTTTCCAGACATAAAAGGCGCCTTCCTGAAGTTGATTATCCGAGTTTAAACTATCTGCATCCAGCGCTGAGTATAAGCCGCCTTCAGGATTCATTAATTCTTTCTCGATAAAACCAAGTGTTTTTTCTATCACTTCTTTGTACAATGGATTTTTTGTTAATTTATAGGCGTCACTGTATAAAGAAACCAACTGGCCGTTATCGTATAACATTTTTTCAAAATGAGGAATATGCCATTTCATATCTACTGAATAACGCGAAAAACCACCATCAACAGTGTCAAAAAGTCCACCATACGCCATTTTTATTAATGTAAGATTCACGAAATTCAGCAAATCGGTGTCTTTAGTTTGATAGCCATAACGCAACAGAAATTGGTAATTATTAGGCATCATAAATTTTGGTGCTCTGGCCATGCCGCCAAATTCCATGTCGAAACTTTTTTTCCATTTTTTGACTAAGAGTTTCAGTACATTTTGGTTTACTTCCGTTTCTGTGTTATCGTTTTGAATTAATCCAATTTCTTGGATTCCCTGATGTAATTTTTCGGCATAATCAATCATCTTTTCAGGTGCAGATTGATAGAGTTCCTGTAATTGGTTCAGAGATTCTATCCATTCTTCTTTTTTAAAATAGGTTCCGCCCCAAACGGGTCTTCCATCAGGAAGCGTCACTATGTTCAGCGGCCATCCGCCACGACCGGTCATGATTTGAATAGCTTTCATGTAAACAGCATCAATATCTGGGCGTTCTTCCCGATCGACTTTTATGGGTATAAAATGTGCATTCATTACTTGAGCGACTTCTTGATCTTCAAAGCTTTCGTATTCCATTACATGACACCAATGACAAGCGGAATAACCAATGCTTATGATGATAAGTTTATTGTCTTCTTTAGCTGTTGCCAATGATTTTGGATTCCAAGCTTTCCATTCTACAGGATTTCCGGCGTGTTGTAATAGGTATGGGCTGGTTTCTAAATGTAGTTCGTTCATGAGGTCGTTTTTAGCCCCGGTAGTAGTGGAAATCCTTTCTAGTCCTGAGCTTTTTCAGGGCTGGAAAGATTGCAACGGATGACGGGAAATAGCTTCTAAAAAAAAGCGTCTCGAATGAAACGCTTTGATTTGTTTTGTTAAGTTCTTTATTCGAGTTCGAAAGTCAATTTGAGATTCACTCGAAATTCTGTAATGGCGCCATCGCTTACTGTTGCACTTTGTTCATGAATATAGACAGAACGGATGTGTTTTACTGATTTTGACGCCTTAGCAACTCCTTTTCGAGCTGCATCTTCCCAGCTAATTTCTGAGCTTGAAAGTATTTCAATTACTTTTAATATTGACATGATTTCTATTTGTTAAGTGAAATATAAATTTACCAATTTTTTTTAAATAGAACATTTAAAAAATATAAATATTTCACGTAACGTAAAGATTTTCAAGCAAATAGTATTTTGTGTGTTTATGCGTTTATTGCTTCAACTTTGATACTTTCATCATTCAACATGCTTTTTAACATGTTTTCGATACCGCTTTTTAATGTAAAAGTAGAAGAAGGACAACCGCTGCAGGCACCTTGCAAGATCACTTTTACGGTTTTGTCATTTTCGTTGTAAGAGTCAAATGCGATATTTCCACCATCGGCTTGTACGGCAGGTTTTACATATTCTTCTAAAATATTGATGATTTGTTGTGAGGTTACATCCAAATTATCAAATTCTTTTGCCTTAACGGTTTCTTCTGCGGTAACTGCAGCAACATAATTTTCATCTAAAACAGTTCCTCCGTTTTCAATATATTGTTTGATGAAACTTCTAAGTTCTAAAGTGATTTCTTGCCAATCATTGATTTCATATTTGGTTACAGAAATGTAGTTTTCGTCAATGAAAATTTCTTTTACGTAAGGAAATTTGAAAAGTTCTTTGGCTAAAGGTGAAGCAGCAGTTTGATCAATATTTTTGAATTCAATCGCGTTTTTAGTCAGCATTTTGCTGACTACAAATTTTAATGCTGAAGGGTTTGGAGTAGTTTCCCCATAAACTGTTACCGGCTGTTTCTTGGTTTTATTTTCATCAACAGTGATTATTGTTCCGCCATCGTTGACAAATTTTTCCATTTGTTCTGCAACGGCATCTTTTACATCGTCCCATTCTACAATACTGTATTTTTCGATTGCGATAAAATTGCCGGATATGTAAACTGTTTTTACAAACGGTAAATAAAACAATTGTTGCGCTAATGGAGACGTTTTTGCTTCATCAATATTTTTAAATTCAAAACTTTCATTTTGAGTGATAAAATCTTGAAATTCAAACTTTAATATCGTTGGGTTTTGTGTTTCTTTTATAGTAACTTTGTTCATGGCTTTTGAAATTTTCACAAATTTACTAAAGTTATTTTCTACGAATAACTATATTTGATTTTTTAATGAATAAATTAACTTTAGTTTAATTTTTAAATTGGAGAAATCATTATTTATATATCTTAATGTTGATTTGGAATTATTCATTTTGCTAAAAAATATTTCAATGTATCATAAAATTAAAATTCTAGCTGCACTATTATTTATAACAAATTATTCTTTTGCACAAGAAGGAATTCCTGTGTATTCAGATTATTTATCTGATAATTATTACCTGATACATCCGTCAATGGCTGGTGCTGCTAATTGTGCTAAAGTTAGGTTGACAGGTCGTAAGCAATGGTTCGATCAGAAGGATGCACCTGAATTGCAAACATTAAGTTTTAATGGAAGAGTAGGTGAAAAAGCTGGAGCTGGGATTATACTATTTAATGATAAAAATGGTTACCATTCCCAAAAAGGAGTCAAATTTACGTATGCGTATCATCTTATGTTTTCCAGAGATGAAATCGATTTAAATCAATTGTCTTTTGGTATGAGTGCTGGTTTGATTCAAAGTCAATTGGACGAAACGGAATTTAGACAATCCGGAGATTTTGATCCAATTATTGATGGAACTGTAGTGCAAAAAGATTCCTATTTTAATGTTGATATTGGTGCTTCGTATAATTTTCTGGATTTTTATGCGCATGCAACCGTGAAAAATGTCATTGAGACCAGAAGAGATATTTATACGGAGTATGAAAGTGATAATTTGAGAAAATATTTATTGAGTGCCGGCTATATTTTTGGAAATCGAGACAAAATATTATGGGAGCCTTCGGTTTTATTTCAAATGGTTGAAAAAACAAATGAAAAAGCAATTGACATTAATTTGAAAGCCTACAAAAATCTAGATTTTGGAAGAGTTTGGGGCGGATTGTCCTACCGAAGAAGTTTTGATGGTGCTGAATATATTGATGGCAATACAATTTCTAAGCAAAAATTACAATACATCACACCTATTGTAGGGGTAAATTTTGATAAGTTTATGTTTGCTTATACCTATTCTCAATTGTCCGGAGCCGTAAAGTTTGATAATGGTGGCTATCACCAAATCACTTTAGGAATCGATTTGTTTTGCAAACCCGTAAAATACGATTGTAATTGTCCGGCAATTAATTAATTAATTCATATCCTCATGCTAATAAAATCTGTTAACGGCAAATCGCCTTCTATTCCTGAAGACTGTTATGTTGCCGAAAATGCCACTATTGTAGGCGATGTCTCTTTTGGTGCAAATTGCAGTGTTTGGTTTAACGCAGTAATTCGTGGCGATGTCAATTTCATCAAAATTGGAAATAAAGTAAACATCCAAGATGGAGCTGTTATTCATTGCACCTACAAAAAACACCCAACTATTATAGGAAATAATGTTTCTATTGGACACAATGCCATTGTACATGGATGTGTTGTTCATGATAATGTGCTAATAGGAATGGGAGCGATTGTTATGGATAATTGTGTCATCGAAAGCAATTCGATTGTGGCTGCCGGAGCTGTTATTACTCAAAACACAGTGGTAGCATCAGGCTCAATCTGGGCGGGAGTTCCTGCTAAAAAGGTAAAAGATATCGATCAATCGGACTTTGCCGGAGAAATTGAACGGATTTCGAATAATTATGTAATGTATTCCAGTTGGTTTAAAGAGGAAGAGTAGCCGTATTCTTTAGAATTCTTTCTGTAAAACCGTATATTTATTTTCCAATATTTCACTTAAAACTTTGGGATTTGTATTGGTGTAAAAAACAGGTTGCTTCTCTTCAACGGAAGCGAATCCTACTTTTTCCCGAAGTATATTTTGTGTTTGCTTAGCAACAGCTTCCCCTGAATCGATAATTTGAATGTGTTCAGGAAGGATTTTCTTTATCTGCGGAATCAAATAGGGATAGTGGCTGCAGCCTAAAACTAAATAATCGATATTAGCTTCAATCATTGGTTCTAGATAGGAGTGAAGCAGTTTAGTCATTTCGGGTGAATTGATTTCTCCATTTTCAATTAACTGAACTAATCCGTGACCTACCTGTTCTATTATTTTAGTGTCTTGGTACTTCTCAGTGGTTTTATTAAAAAGCTCACTGTTCAGCGTTCCTTTTGTTGCCAAGATTCCTATAATCTGTGTTTTCGAATGTGTGACTGCTGGTTTTATAGCCGGTTCTATTCCTATGAAAGGAACATTATATTTTGCTCTTAATTCCTGAATTGCATTCGTGGTTGCGGTATTGCAGGCGACTACTATTAATTTGCAGTTCATTTCAAGCAATAAGTCGGTATTTTTCATGCTGAGTGCAACAATTTCCTTTTTAGATTTTTGTCCGTAAGGCGCATTTTTACTATCTGCGAGATATATTGTTTTTTCATTAGGCAGCAATTGATGGATTGCTTTCCAAATAGAAGTTCCGCCAATACCTGAGTCAAAGATTCCTATAGGTTGATTATTGCTATTCATAAAAACAAAGTTACATGCTACGATTTAAATTTCCTATGATTTGTTTTAAACAAAAAAACCGCTCAATCCTATATTAGGTTGAGCAGTTTTTATTACGATTAATGATTTTTTTAGAAACCTAAATCTTTTTTTACATCCATAGTCAAGTTTGGACCATCAGCAAGTAAAAGAGAAGAACCATCAAGAACATATTGGAATCCTTTTGCTTTACCTACTTTTTGGATAGAAGCTCTCACTTTTTCCATTAATGGTTTTACGATATCAGATTCTTTTTGTTGTAATTCTTTTTGAGCATTATCTCTAAAATCAACAATTCTTTTTTGCATATCCTGCACTTCTTTAGAACGATCTCCGTTTACAGCTTCAGTAACAGTTGCAGCTTCAGCTTCGTATTTTTTTAATTTTGCTTGGTATTCTTCAACCATTTTTTTGTAGTCAGCATCATAAGTTGTACTCAATTTATCTAATTGTTTTTGAGCATCTAACATTGCTGGCATTTTTGTCATAATTTCACTTACATCAACATGAGCTGTTTTTGCTTGTGCATTCATTGTTTGATTTGCTCCTAACATTAAAATTGCAGCAATTAGTAGAGTTTTGATTTGTTTCATCGTTTTTAAAATATTAAGTAATTAATTATTGTTTGTATTTTCTTTTAATTTTTCTTCTTTCGCTTTCTTCAGCGCTTCTCTGTCTTCCAGTATTTTTTTTCTTCTTTCTTCTAAAATTTTTTTGCGGTCTTCCAGCACTTTTTTACGGTCTTCTAATGTTTTGGCTCTCGCGTCAGCTTGCTTTTGTTTAGCATCATCTGCAATTGTTGTAGCCTCATTATTTACAGTTGAACTGGTTGGTGCTTCTTCTTTTTTAACATTTGCAGAAACCGTGCCATTTTTTTTAGCTTCCCTGTCTGCTTGAATTTGTTTTCTTTTGTCGTCAAATTCTTTTTTCTTTTGCTCTTGAAGTAGTTTTCGGTCTTCTAGAACTTTGTCTCTTGCAGCTTTTTTATCGTCTAACAATTTTTGGCGTTCAGCCAAAGCCGGATTATCATCTAATGCATCTTCTTTACTCTCTCTTGCTTCCGCTTCTTTTTGCTGTTTTTTGGTCAGTTGCTCTCTTTTTTCGGTACGGTTCAAAACGCGTAAAACCTGATCACTGATGTCAAATCTTTTGGCTGCAAAAAGCATCGTCAAGTCGGAAGTTTTATCAAATATGAAATCATACTTCAATCGTTCTGCAATATCTTGAACTGCTGTAAAAACTTGGTCTTGGATTGGTTTTACCAAAACAGATTTCTGAATGATTAAATCTCCGTTGGCACCAAAACGTTTCTGTTGATATTCTAAATTTTCATTTTCAAGGAAACTGATTTCGGTTTCTCTTTCGTCTATCAATTCTTTAGTAAGCAAAGCTTTTTCGGCTTTTAAAGCTTCTTTTAATTTATTGATTTCAATTTTCTTAGCGTCAATTTCCGATTTCCATTTTTGAGCTTTTTGCTCTAATTGAATTTTTGCTTCAGTATAATCAGGAACATTTTGTAAAATGTATTCCATATCAATGTAGCCCAGTTTATTTCCTCTGGTCTGCGCGTTAATTGTTTGCATGGCAATTAAAGCTAAAAATACATATAAAAATTGTTTCCTCATAACTGTGCTATATTAGAAAATCGTAAAGCAGTTCTTTAGAATTGTTGCCCAATGATAAAGTGGGTTTCCCATCCGTTAGCTTTTGCTTGTCCCGGTAATGCGTCAAATCCATGTCCAAAATCAATTCCCAATAAACCAAATGCTGGCATAAATACACGTAATCCAACCCCTGCAGAACGGCTTAAAGCAAATGGATTATAGCTTTTGAAATCACTAAATGATGATCCTGCTTCCATAAAGGCCAACGCGTATATTGAAGCTGATGATTTCAATGTAATTGGATAACGCAATTCCATTGAGAACTTATTAAATACTGTGGCTCCAATTTGTTCTCCAGCACTATTAACAGGCGTTAGCGAGTTATTAGGATATCCTCTCAACTGGATCGTCTCTCTACCATCCATGGAGAAGTTAGCCAATCCATCACCACCAAGATAGAATCGTTCAAAAGGAACAGCTCCTCTTTCTTGATTGTATGATCCTAAGAAACCAAATTCAGCTAATGCTCTAAGTACTAATTTACCGTAAATTTTGGTGTACGTGTCCGCTTTGAATTTAACTTTATAATATTCTAACCAATTGAATCGCTTTTGATCGACTTTACTTACGTCAGGTGCCGCTTGTGAAAAATTAGTAACCTTGTTACCATTCGTGTCGATGTAATCTCCAATATTTACAATATTTCCATTAGCATCCGGCACATTTTGTCTGTCCACGGTGTTTTTTAATTTGTACTCTTCTTGATCTCCTAGCGTGGCATAATCTACACCATTAAATAAAGAGTAAGGTGGCGTTAACTTTGCCGAAATGCTGAACTCTGAACCATAAGTAGGGAATATCGGATTCAACCCTTTACTGTTTCTTGTAAGTCCTACGGTGTAAGCTAAGTTTCTGGAAGTTCCGTTTCCAAATGTGAATAACCCTGTATTATAGTTGTTTAAGGCGTAATGCTGATAACTAATAGATTGTGATAATACAAAGAAATCATCTGGAACAGTAAGTCTTTTTGCTAAACCTACAGATAATGTAAGAATATCAAAACTTTTTGTTCTATCTGCTCGTTGTGTTATGAAGTTATTTAAAAACTGCTTGCTATATGAAATAGAAGAGCTGAATTGTACTGGTTTTTTTCCTCCAAACCATGGCTCTGAAAAGGATACACTATAGGTTTGGAAAAAAGTACTAGCCTGCAAACGTAACGATACTTTTTGACCATCACCCATTGGCAAAGGTTTGTAAGCATCTTTATTGAACATGTTTCTTGCTGAAAAGTTATTAAATGACAGTCCAAGTGTACCGATGAAACCACCTCCGCCATAACCTCCTTGAAGTTCAATTTGACTCGATCCTTTCTCTACTAATTGATATTCAATATCAACAGTTCCCGCTCCTGAATCAACGTTTTTGAACGCTGGATTGATAGCTTCAGGGTCAAAAAATCCTAATTGACCAATTTCACGAATTGTTCTAACTAATTCTTCTTTGCTGTATTTCTCTCCCGGTTTTGTTCTTAATTCACGATAGATTACACGGTCATTTGTTTTGTCATTTCCTGTAACTGTAATTTTGTTGAAATAAGCAATTGGACCTTCCGTAATTCGTATTTCAAAATCAATAGTATCGTTTGCAGTTTTAACCTCAACAGCATTTACATTAGAAAATAAATAACCGCTGTTTTGGTATAAATTCGTGATATCTTCTGCGTCTGGTTTAGACTTATCTGCAATTCTTTTTTCAAGAAGAACACCATTGTAAGTGTCTCCTTTTTTTACGCCTAATATTCTGCTTAAAAATTGATCAGGATAAACAGTATTACCTAAAAACTTAACGTCTCCAAAATAGTATTTATTCCCTTCTTCAACATTAATTTTGATGTTTAACGCATTTTTATTCTTATCATAAGTTACAGAATCCGAAATTATTCTCGCGTCTCTGTATCCTTTTTCCTTGTAAGATGCAATTACTTTTTCTAAATCAGTTTTGTACTTATCTTTTATAAATTTAGAAGCTTTCAAAACACGAGTAAATTTCTTTTGTTTCGTATCTTTCATTGCTTTACGCAAAGTGTTATCCGATATTTTTGTGTTTCCGGCAAAATCAATACTCTGAATCTTTACTTTATCGCCTTTGTCAATAGTAACAAGCATATTGACTTGGTTTACCGAAGCAGTGTCTTTTACGGTGTTAATATTTACTTTAGTGTTGTAGTAGCCGTCTTTTTTATATTTATTTTCAATGTAGTTTTTGGTAGTCGTAATCAAGTTTTCATTAACTACTTTTCCTTTATTCAACGAGTTGTCTTTAATTAAACCTTCCGTTTTTGTTTTCTTAACACCTACAAATTTTACCTCGCTTAATTTAGGTAATTCGATGATGTTTAAGTCAAGATAAATACTATCATTCTGTATTTTATTTACATAAAAAGAGATTTCATCAAAGAGACCTAATTTTCCTAATTTTTTTATAGCAGCACTGATTTCCTCACCTGGAACAGTTATTTCTTGTCCTTTTTGCAAACCAGAAAAAGTGACAACGGTTTGCGAATTAAAACTGATATCTCCCACTACGGCTACATCGGCAAGAATGTATTTTTTACCTTGATCAAAAGGAACTCTTTCTTGAGCTTTAACTTGTGTAAAACTTCCAAAAATCAAAACGGTAAGGACTATTTTTATGCTTTTATTTAACACTAAAAAATTATTTAATTTGTTCACTTGTTTTTCCAAATCTACGTTCTCTTTTTTGATAACTAATGATAGCCTCATATAAATCTTGTTCTTTAAAGTCTGGCCACAATATGTCAGTAAAATACAATTCTGAATAGGCAATTTGCCACAACAAAAAGTTACTTATCCTATGTTCTCCACTTGTTCGTATTAGTAAATCTACGTCAGGTAAATTTTGCGTGTAAAGATGCTCATTAATAATGGAATCGTCAATACTGTCTATTGAAATTATATTATTTTTAACTTTACTGCAAATGTTTTTAACCGCACTGACAAGTTCCTCTCTGGATCCGTAGCTTAACGCCAAAGTCAGAGTCATTTGCGTGTTATCTTTAGTTTTATCAATTACATCAAGAAGCTCTTTTTGTGCGGATTTTGGTAATTTTTCCAAATTGCCAATAGCATTAAGCTTGATGTTGTTTTTTTGTAAGGTGGTAAGTTCCTTTTTCAAGGAGTTGATAAGCACTTTCATTAAAGTTTCAACTTCTAATTTTGGTCTGTTCCAATTCTCAGTTGAGAAAGCGTAAAGCGTAAGGAATTCAATGCCTAATTTAGCACTGGCTTCTATTATTACTTTCACTGATTTTGTCCCGCTTTCATGTCCCAAAGCTCGTAAAAGTCCTTGCTGCTTTGCCCAACGTCCATTGCCATCCATGATGATAGCTAAGTGTTTGGGTAATCTTGTCGCGTCGATATGCTGTAGTAAATTCATTTTTTTATTCTGCGCAATAACAGGGTTTTTCTCCAAAAGTATACGTTAAGGTAACTCCTGAAAAAACATACCAATCATTATTATTTATATTTCCAAATTGTTGATTAAAACTTCCGTCTATATTATCGGTCAATGTATATCTGGCTCCGGTTTCTAGTGCTAAAACGAAACGTGGTGTTATGTTTGACTTGATTCCCATTACCATTGGTATTGCGATTGATTTTCTTCTTTCTGTTCTGCCCTCCACGGATATATCTGCTTTGGTATTGGTTAAGGTATATTTAGCTGAAAAATAATTTACACCAGAAAAAACATAAGGAGTGATTTTAGTGCTCAATTCATGAAGATTAAAATCGAAAAAGTTGAATTCAAGACCTAAAGATACTTCTTTTAAGTTGTTTTCAAAAAGATACCCTCTTTGGTTTCTGCTGGCTTCTTCGGAATCTAAATCATTTGATGTAATGTCAGATTGAGTATAGGAAAATCTATAGGAGTGTCTCGGGCTTTTATTCCATTTGTACAACACTCCAAAAGCAGGCTCGTTTGGTGCAATATAAGTTGTTGGACCTATGTCACCAATGTAGTTGCTTCCGCCTAGAAAAACTCCGACCTCATGGATTTGGGCTTGGGCCATCATCAAAGGGAAAAAACAGAAAAGTAAGTAATAGATCTTGTTCATTAAATCAAAAATTGCGTGCAAATATAATAATTATCAATTCGATACAATACCCATTCCGTTAAATGTGTGTTTTTTTAATAATTAGAGTGGTAACTAACACTAAATAAGTATTTGTTTCATTAAAACGGGGAAAATCGATAAAATCGTATAACGCGCGGACAAAATGATTTAATTCCTCTTGTCTTGTCCCCAAAGTAATTTGCTGCGAAGTGTTTTCAAAAAGGTTTCTTCGGGAATTTCGACCATGTTAATTTGAAATGGCGTTTTCTTTAAAGTCAGTACTGATTCATTTTTTACAGAAGTGACTCTGGAATCTAAGGAAACCAAGTAATTTTCCTCTCGTCCTGAAACTTTCAATCTGATTTCAGTTTCGTCCGGTACAACAAGTGGTCTGGCGGTAAGATTATGTGGTGCAATAGGAGTAATGACTAAACTTTTTACATCCGGAGTCAAAATTGGACCGCCGCAACTCAAGGAATATCCTGTAGATCCAGTTGGCGTTGAAATAATTAAACCGTCAGCCCAATAGGAATTCAAAAATTCATCGTTCAAATAGGTATCAATCGTAATCATCGATGTGGTGTCTTTTCGGCTAACCGTAATTTCATTCATCGCAAAATTGATTTCGTCAATCGATTCATTGGCTGGAAAACAGGTCAAGCTTAGTAATGCTCTTTTGGAAATCGAATATTTTTTGTCAATCACAAATTGCATAAATTCAGCTATATTCTCTTTTTGAACAGTTGCCAGAAAACCAAGTCTTCCTGCATTTATACCTAATATGGGAATGCCTGAATCTCTAACTAATGTTGCGGCTCTTAGTATTGTTCCGTCTCCGCCAATGCTAATTAGCATGTCAAAACTGGAGTCTAGTTCCGTATGGGAAGTGAAAGTTTTGTATTTATTTTCGACAATCTTCCTTTCATTAAGCATCAACAAAAAATGAGACTCGATAATCATCTCTACATTGTTTTTGTTGAAAAAAACAAAGATGTCGTTTATAATAGGTTCTGTACTGTTTTGATAATATTGACCGTAGATCGCTACTTTCATCTTTTTTTTAATCGTTAATTTGATTATTGGGTTGTTTGAGATGGCGGTTGCAATAACCAAATCATCAAATCTCCGAATAAGCGGTTATATGTTCAGGTATTTGTCTAAATAATCAGACCTTTCCTTTAAGTTATTAATATAATTGTCTTCTTGATGTTCTGAAATGATTTCATAACTGTACCTTCTAAAAGTCTGGATTATTTCGTTCATTGCTCCCAATGTTATTTTCATGGTTACTTCCACACTATCCACATCGGCCTCCGAAATGAACAACCCCAATAGCTTGCCGTTATTGCTTTCGACAATTTGAGTAATCTGACTCATAGAATAATCTAAAATTGGTTTTCTGACAACAATGATTCCGCCTGGTTCTTTTAAAAAGGGTGTTTCATGAAAAAACTTCATGATATCTTCTATTTCATAATAGCCTACGTAAGCATTGTTTTCGTCCAAAACAGGAACTAAATTTGTATGGTTTTTTGCGAAAACTTCTAAAACATCTAGCCAAATCGTATTTGTTCTGGCAAAAAATCCCTCGAGCGTAAAGCGGTAATCGGCTACTTCCTTGTCACTGTCAAAGGTTTCAATATCTTCCGATGCAATACTGCCAATGTAAACTCCCTCTTCTACAATTGGAAAATGGGAAAAGTGTAAGTCGCTAAAAAAGTCTTGAACGGCCGAAATAGAATCATGGCTGTCAATCGCTTTAAAATCATTGGTAATATATTCTGTAATTTCTGTCATAAATCAATCGGCAATATTTCATGCAAAATAATCAAAAATAAGCAAAATCTCCTAAGTTTTACTTTGTATTTTTGTCCTGACAAATACAAGTATCAAAATCAAAAAGTGTTCTAATGACAAAATTAAGTGTAAACATCAATAAAATAGCTACTTTGCGAAACGCTCGTGGCGGTAATGTTCCAGATTTATTAAAAGTGGCTGCCGACATTCAAAAGTTTGGAGCCGAAGGAATAACCATACATCCGCGTCCGGACGAGCGCCACATTCGCTATCAAGATGCCCGCGATTTAAAGGCTGTGGTTTACACCGAATATAATATTGAAGGAAATCCAGAGAAAACGTTTATCGATCTTGTTCTGGAAATAAAACCAACACAAGTGACTCTAGTACCAGATGCGATTGATGCCATAACCTCTAATGCGGGTTGGGATACTATAAAACACGCGTCTTATTTAACTGAAATCGTTCAGGAATTTCAACGCAACGGAATCAGAACTTCCATTTTTGTAGATCCAGTTCTGGAAATGATTGAAGGTGCAAAGAAAATTGGAACCGAAAGAATCGAATTGTATACCGAAGCATTTGCTCATCAATACAGTTTAGGAAATCAAAAGGGAATTTTGCCGTACACTGAATCGGCAATTTTGGCTAATGAACTTGGATTAGGAATCAATGCAGGTCATGATTTGAGTTTGGATAACATTCAGTTTTTCAAACAAAACATTCCGGGATTATTGGAAGTTTCTATTGGTCATGCTTTAATTTCCGAAGCTATCTATCTTGGATTGGATAATGTGGTAAATATGTATTTGCAAAAATTGAAATAGTTTTTTTAACCATTAAGAAATTAAGGTTAGTAAGCTTTACACTTAATCTATCTTAATTTCTTAATGGTTTGTAATTTAAATTATAACGTTAAAATCTAAAATTATATGCTTTTTTCAAAAATAGAAGGCTCAGGGAAACCACTTTTAATTCTTCACGGATTTCTGGGAATGTCAGATAATTGGAAAACACTCGGAACGCAATTTGCGACTGATTTTCAGGTTCACGTTCTCGATTTACGCAACCACGGACGAAGCTTACATTCAGAAGAATTTAGTTATGAAATCATGGTGCAGGATGTTTACGAGTACTGCCAGGCTCATAATTTAGAAAACATCAATATAATAGGACACTCGATGGGCGGGAAAGTGGCCATGCTTTTGGCAACGACACATCCGGAATTAGTGAGTAAATTAATTGTAGCTGATATTGGTCCAAAATTTTATCCGCAACACCATCAGGATATTTTGGCGGGATTGAACGCCGTCGATTTTTCAAAAAAACCAAGCCGAAGTGATGTCGAAGAAATTATGGAGCAGTTTGTTCCTGATTTTGGAACCAGACAATTCCTGCTGAAAAATTTATTTTGGCAAGAGCCCGGACAACTCGCCTTCCGATTCAATTTGGCAGTTTTTAATACAAAAATGGATGAAATAGGAATTCCCTTACCTGAGAATTCCATTTTCGAAAAACCAACGTTGTTTATTCGTGGTGGAAATTCAAGGTATATTTTAGACAGCGATTTCGAAAACATAAAGCAGCATTTTCCGGATTCAAGCATTGAAACAATCCCGAATGCAGGACATTGGCTTCATGCCGAAAACCCAGCCGATTTCTATCAAAAAGTTATTTCCTTTTTAAAATAAATTAATCAGATTTAAATTTTTACTACATTTATTAAATCTTAAAATATAAAATTATGAATTTACTAATCAAAATTCTTATTACTTCGGGCTTGGTGTTGCTTATTGCGAACTTTATGCCGGGAGTTCATGTGGCTGGATTTACTACAGCATTAATTGTAGCCATTGTTCTAGGGTTGCTTAATATATTTATCAAACCAATATTGGTAATACTAACTTTGCCGGTTACTATTATTACATTAGGATTGTTTTTACTGGTTATTAATGCGTTAATGATTTTGTTGTGTACCAAAATTGTGGGCGGATTTAGCGTTGACACGTTTTGGACGGCCTTATTCTTTAGTATTATATTGTCAGTTTTGCAGTCTATTATGAATGGAATATTAGGCGAAGGAAAATAAAACGTTGTTTTTAACACGTATTTATGATTGAATTCCGGTTTTAATTGTGTTCAATTTATACCTTTGTACTTTATTTATAGAATATTATGTCTAAAAAGTTTTACATATTGTTATTGGTTATGCTTGGTTTCTTTATGACACCAAGCGTAGCTTTTGCATGTGGAACAAAAGCAGACAAGTCGTGTTGCAAAAAAGAATCTTCTTCAAAAAAGGAGCAGAAAGACTGTTGCAAGAAAGAAAAGAAATCAAATGAAAGTTCACATGAAGGCTGTAACGGTGCTTGCAAGAATATTTCTTGTAGCAGTTCAGCATTTCAATTAGGTTTAACTTCGGTGTTTTATACCGAATTAAACAAGCAAGTTTTTAGTTTTTCTACTGAAAAACAAAATTATTATTATTCGGAAATGTTTATTTCTTCACATTTTCGTTCTATTTGGCTTCCACCTAAAATAAGCTAAATCCCTTCTATGACAGCCTGAAAACTGTCTTTTTCAAAGCAAATTATGCTTTAACAATCATTAAATTTTAGTCGGATAGAATTTGAAATGTAGCTAAATGTGCTATTTTTTTCAATGTTTTTTGCGACTGATTCACCTCAAAATTATTCATACAATGAACTCAATAAAAAAAATATTGATGGCAATAATCCTATTGCTTTCAGTTACAATTGCAAGCGCGCAAATTAAAAATAGCAAGACAGAAACTGTTAAAATATATGGAAACTGTGATATGTGTAAAAGCAAGATAGAAACTGCCGGAAACCTGAAAAAAGTAGCAAAAGTCGAGTGGAATAAAGACACTAAAATGGCGACACTTACCTATGATTCTACTAAAACGAGCCAAGACGAAATTTTGAAACGCATTGCTTTAGCAGGTTACGACAGCGATAAATTTCTTGCTCCGGATGCTACTTATGACGCATTACATGGATGTTGTCAATATGAAAGAGAAGCTAAAGTAGCTGTTTCAACAGAGATGAAATCTGAAACTGCCACAACAGAAAGTCATGCAAATCACGCCAATCATTCTGATGCCTCTGCTGCAAAACAGCAAGTGGATACTAAACTAAAAGTTGTTTTTGACACCTATTTTCTTCTGAAAGATGCTTTGGTGAAAACTGACGGAAAAGCTGCTGCTACTGTAGCTAAAGACATTCTTACAGCATTAAATGCAGTAAAAATGGACGAGCTTGCGATGGATGTTCACATGATTTGGATGAAAGAAATGAAAGGTTTAATGGCTGGTGCCAAGAACATTTCGGAGACTCAAGACATCAAACGTCAAAGAGAAATTTTCATTCCACTTTCAAAATCGATGTATGAATTGATAAAAGTGGCTAAATATGAAACTCCGGTTTATCTTCAGTTTTGCCCAATGGCAAATGACGGTAAAGGTGCAAACTGGTTAAGCAAAGAAAATGCGGTTAAAAATCCTTATTATGGTTCCCAAATGATGACTTGCGGAAAAACGGTCGAGACAATTCAATAAGCATTTAAAAGGAGTATAAAATGAAAAAAATAATGCTGCTATTCAGTTTAATAATCAGTATTTCAACTGCGACTGCGCAAGTGAAAATTGGAGAAAGTTTGCTTGATTTTGAACTTAAAAATAATAAAGAGTCAACAATAAATTTGGCTTCGCTAAAAGGAAAAACGGTCTTAATTGATTTTTGGGCTTCTTGGTGCGCGCCATGTAGAATAGCCAATAAAAAGTTGGTTCCTTTTTACAATCAATATAAAAATGACAACTTCGAAATTGTTGGTATATCGCTGGATACTGATAAAACCAAATGGATGAATGCTATTCAAAAAGATAAATTAGAATATGAGCAATTGATTGATCCAAAAGGGTTTGATGCTAAAGCAGCGCTACTTTTTGGCGTAGAGCAGTTGCCAAGTGCTTATCTTTTTGATGCATCAGGAAAACTGGTTGCTATCAATCCTACAGAAGAGCAAATTTTAATGCAAATAAAAAATTAAAGCAAAATGAAAAATCTAAATCTAAAATTCATAGGTATCGCTTGTTTGGTTTTAATGACAAGTGTACAATCCTATTCTCAAATCTCAAAAGCTGAGATAATGGCGACAGGTTTAACGTGTTCGATGTGTTCTAATGCGATAAACAAACAATTGAAAGCAACCGTTGGTGTGGACAGCGTGAGTACTGATTTGAATACGAATACCTTCACGGTTTATTTTAAAAAAGACAGTAAAATAATGCCAAGAGTATTGAAAGAAGGCGTTGAAAAAGCAGGTTTTTTCATCGGTTCATTAGTAATTACAATGCCTTCAGAAAACTTAAAAGTCGATGGGAATAAAACTATTTTAGTAAATGGTTCGACTTTCGTTTTATTGAATGAAGAACTTAAAAATAGTAATGGGGAAACAAAATTGAAAATTTATGACAAAGGATATGTTACCCAAAAAGAACATAAAAAACTGCTTAAAACGTTTTCAAAAACTGCTTCATATCCATTAGATAATGAAGATGATTACCATATTAAAGCTGTAATGTAATGAGGAAATTTATAATTGTATTTACACTTTTTTTTATTCAGGGAATATCGGCTCAGGAACTTTTTGTAGTTACTGATCCGGCAAGTAATGTTCCTGCGGGCTCACTGGGAATTCGTTTTGGACAATCCATTTTTAAGGAGCAAATGCAATCACGATTTAATTACCATGTCATGCCCGAAGTTACTTTGGGAATCAATAAAAATTTGATGGTGAGAACATCCATGTTTGTCAGCAATAGAAGTAATCAATTGGTAACTGAAGGCGCCAGTTTTTATACAAAATATCGTTTCCTTTCCACGGATGATTTACACAGTCATTTTAGGATGGCAGCATTTGGAAGATACAGTTTCAATAATGCCGATATTCATCAGGAACAGTTAGAAATTATGGGACAAAATACTGGTTTTGAAACTGGAATTGTTGCGACGCAGCTTATAAAAAAGGTAGCCATTAGTGCTTCTGTCAGTTTTGAAAAAGCATTCGATAATAAGCCGGATTACAAATTTCCCGCAGCGCAAAGTGATAACGCCACTAATTATACATTGTCGTTTGGAAGACTGATGTATCCAAAAAAATACACTAATTTTAAGCAAACAAATATCAATACAATGGTTGAGTTTGTTGGACAAACATTAAACGAAAATGGAAAATCGTATTTGGATATTGTTCCTTCCATTCAATTTATAATTAATAGTCAGGCACGAATTGATGTTGCATACAGGCACGAATTATATAGTTCTATGTTCCGGTCTGCACCAAATGGATTTTATCTGAACTTAGAATATAACTTTTTTAATATCATAAAATAAATTGTACGGCTTAACTTGATAGTACTGAATAACTGATTAAGTAGAGGTCAATCAATAATAATAAAAAATAACACCATGAAAAAAATAATGCTTTTGTCTCTTATAACGGCTTTCCTTACGGTTTCTTGTAACCAAAAAAGTAAAGATGAAACCGCTGCCAGTTCTGATAAAACAGAAAAATCGGCTGAATTATATGCTTGTCCGATGCATCCTGAAGTTACTGGCACAGCGGGAAGTGAATGCCCAGAATGCGGAATGGAATTAACCGACAAAGTGGCGCAAACAACCGCTGCTTATAATGAAGCAACTCCTGTTGCTGTTGCTAACGAAGAATCCAGTGCCATAACTGCAACTGGAAATGTGAGCAAAACGGCTTTCCCAACTGATGCAATAGTTTCGAATTACCTCAACATCAAAAATGCGTTAACGAAAGATGATTCAAATGGAGCTGCCGTTGCCGCAAGAAATTTGTTAATTACTTTGAATAGTTCGAGTACAACTTCTGTAGATACCAAATCAAAAAATAAGTACAATGCTTTTGTGGCTGATGCCAAAGCGCATGTCAAACATATTGGCGATAATGCCGGTAAAATGGACCACCAAAGAGAATATTTTTCGTTATTGAGCCAAGATGTTTTCGGTTTAATTAAAACCTTTGGAACAAAACAAACAGTTTATCAGGATTATTGTCCAATGTACGGAGAAGGAAAAACCGGTTACTGGATCAGCGAAACTAAAGATGTGATCAATCCGTATTTTGGTTCGGAGATGCTGAATTGTGGCAGAAGAATTGGAACTGTTAAATAATCATGAAACTCTACATCAAAAACATGGTGTGTGACCGATGCGTAATGGCAGTGAAGTCTGAGCTAGAAAAACTCGGACTTTATGCCATTTCAATTACGCTTGGTGAAGTCGAATTAGAAACGGAATGTACCGAAACTCAAAAAAGGGATTTGCTCAAAAGCTTACGTTCTTTGGGTTTTGATTTAATCGATGATAAAAAAAACATAACCATCGAAAGAATAAAAACAGTGCTAATTGATTTGGTTTACAACAAAAATAATGTGCTAAACAGCAATTTATCGGATTATTTAGCAAATGATTTGGCACAGGATTATAGTGCTTTGAGCAATTTATTTTCGGAAATAGAAGGAATTACAATTGAGCGTTACTTTATTGCTCAAAAAATAGAAAGAGTCAAGGAATTATTGACGTATGATGAGTTGACTTTGAGCGAAATCGCCATTCAACTTCAGTATAGCAATGTGGCACATTTGAGCAATCAGTTCAAAAAAACTACTGGATTTACGCCTACTTATTTTAAACAATTGAAAGTAAAAACGAGAAAGCAAATCGATGATTTGTAATCACGCAAACCTTTTCCAAAATTGTGTAATAAGGGAATGACGGTATAGTCGGAGATTTGTGGTATCAAAATTTGAGTATTATGAAACATACCTATACAATCATCGGAATGTCCTGCGACGGTTGTCGTTCCAAAGTCGAAAAAACATTAAATGCTATTGATGGGATTCAAGCTGTTGTTACTTTAGTTCCGCCTTTAGCGACAATAACAATGGATAAACACATCCCAACTACTCAATTACAAGAAGCTTTATCTGCCGCCGGAAACTATACAATTACCATAAATAATATGACTGATTCTCACGGAATGGCTGAGAAACCAATCGAGAAATCATGTTGCAGTTCGAATAAACCACAAGAGAAATCAACAGTAACTTTGCCTCCTAATGCAAAAGGGAAATACTATTGTCCGATGCATTGCGAAGGAGAAAAAGTTTATGATAAACCAGGAGATTGTCCCGTTTGCGGAATGGATTTGGTTAAAGAAGTAGCGATAGCAAATAGTAAGACAATGTACACTTGTCCCATGCATCCTGAAGTTATCCAAGAAGGTCCTGGTTCTTGTCCCATTTGCGGAATGGATTTAGTGCCAATGGAACCCACCGATTCTGAAGAAAATAAGACGTACAATGAATTGGTGCGTAAAATGAAAATTGCTGTAGTTTTTACAGTTCCTATTTTTATTATTGCTATGTCAGATATGATTCCGAATAATCCATTAATGAGAATTATGGATGCGGAAAAGTGGAATTGGGTGCAACTAATTTTGTCGCTTCCTGTCGTTTTTTATGCGTGTTGGATGTTTTTTGAGCGTGCATGGAAATCCATTGTTACCTGGAATCTCAATATGTTTACCCTTATCGGAATAGGTTCCGGAGTAGCTTTTCTGTTTAGTTTGGTTGGATTATTTTTCCCAACTATTTTCCCGGATGAGTTTAAAACGCATAACGGAGCAGTTCATCTTTATTTTGAAGCGACAACTGTGATATTGACATTGGTTTTATTAGGGCAATTGTTAGAAGCCAGAGCACATAGTCGAACTAGTGGCGCGATAAAAGAGCTTTTGAAATTAGCACCAACGGAAGCCACTTTGATTATCGAAGGAGCTGATAAAGTAATCTCCATTCATGATATCAAAAAAGGAGATTTATTGCGCGTAAAACCCGGAGATAAAATTCCGGTAGATGGAAAAATCACCGATGGAGAAAGTACTATTGATGAATCGATGATTTCAGGAGAACCTATTCCCGTTGATAAAAAAATAGATGATTCCGTTATTGCGGGAACCATAAACGGAAATAAATCCTTTGTGATGATTGCCGAGAAAGTAGGTTCGGAAACTTTGCTTTCACAAATTGTGCAAATGGTAAATGACGCCAGTCGTTCCAGAGCACCAATCCAAAAATTAGCGGATAGAATCGCTAAATATTTTGTACCAATAGTGGTAATTGTTTCTGTAGTTACATTTTTTGTTTGGGCAAAATTCGGACCGGAACCCGCACTGGTTTATGGATTTATTAATGCTATTGCCGTATTGATAATTGCCTGTCCTTGCGCTTTGGGATTGGCCACGCCCATGTCAGTAATGGTTGGTGTTGGAAAAGGAGCGCAATCGGGAATTTTGATAAAAAATGCGGAAGCATTGGAAAATATGAACAAAGTAGATGTTCTGATTACTGATAAAACAGGAACCATTACCGAAGGAAAACCTTCTGTAGAGAAAGTCTTCGCTATTAATAATGACGAAGATTCTTTATTGCAAAGTATTGCTTCGTTAAATCAGTACAGCGAACATCCTTTGGCGCAAGCCGTAGTCCATTTTGCGAAAGCGAAAAACGTTTCATTAATCGAAGTCAAAGATTTTGAGGCCATTTCCGGTAAAGGAGTTATTGGAACGGTAACCAACAAAAAAGTGGCGCTGGGAAATAAAAAATTAATGGAACAAGTGCAAGCTACGGTTTCTGAAGAATTAGAAAATCAAATTATAGCTGAACAAAAACTAGGAAAAACAGTTTCTTATATTTCAGTGGACGGAATTGCTGTTGGATTTGTGTCAATCACTGACGCCATAAAACCAACAAGTGTCGAAGCAATCAAAGAATTAATTCGTCAAGGCGTTGAGGTCATCATGCTAACAGGCGATAATGAAAATACGGCAAAAGCAGTCGCTCAGGAATTACATTTAAGTTCTTATAAAGCGGGTTGTTTGCCCGAAGACAAGCTCAAGGAAATTAAGCGATTGCAATCCGAAGGGAAAATTGTAGCGATGGCAGGCGATGGAATAAACGATGCTCCAGCTTTGGCGCAAGCCGACATAGGAATTGCTATGGGAACCGGAACGGATGTTGCGATAGAAAGTGCCAAAATAACGTTGGTGAAAGGCGATTTACAAGGAATAGTGAAAGCTAAAAACTTAAGTCATGCGGTGATGCGAAATATTAAACAAAATTTATTCTTTGCCTTTTTCTATAATGTGTTAGGAATTCCAATTGCTGCGGGAGTTTTGTATCCATTTTTTGGAATTTTGCTTTCGCCAATGATAGCGGCTTTGGCGATGAGTTTCAGTTCCGTTTCTGTAATTGCAAATGCGTTGCGATTGCGAAATTTAAAATTTTAAATAAAAACATGAAAAGTACCATATTATTAATCGTATTCCTGACTCTTATTTCACCTTTTGCAAAAGCAGAAAATTTAAATAAAAAGAGTATTTCAAAAAAAATAGAAATTTTTCAGGTACAGCCTAAAACTTATACATGCCCAATGCATCCTGAAATTCATGCTACTAAACCGGGAAAATGTCCCAAATGTGGCATGGATTTGATTAAGGAAAAAGCAAAACCGGTAAAAAAATCTGTTCCAAAACAGCAATCATCAAAAGCAGTTGTAAAAAAAGCAGTGCCTGTAAAAGCTAAGATTATTGAGACTAAAGCAGCAAGTGATAATTTGCATCAAAATCATACAACTGCTCCTGCAGAAACTGCTAAAGTTATAGAAGCGCCGATAAAAAAGATTGTTGAAAATGTCCCTCCGAGAACCGTTCGATATGATTTGTATGTTCGGGATACAATTGTCACTTTTGGCGATAAGCCAAAAAGAGCGATTGCTGTAAACGGACAAATTCCGATGCCAACACTCACCTTTACCGAAGGCGATATTGCCGAGATTTATGTGCATAATGAATTAAATGAAGATACTTCGCTGCATTGGCACGGATTGTTTTTGCCTAATAAAGAAGACGGTGTGCCTAATTTGACTCAAATGCCAATTAAACCGCACACCACACATAAATATACGTTTCCAATTATTCAGCATGGAACGCATTGGTACCACAGTCATACGGGTTTGCAGGAGCAAATTGGGATGTACGGTTCCTTTGTCATGAATAAAAGAAACGAAGACCCCACTTTTAGAGCAGGAATTGATGATTTGCCAACCGTTCCAATTATTCTGAGTGAATGGACCGATTTGAAACCGGAAAATGTACATCGGATGCTGCACAATGCCACAGACTGGTTTGCGATTCAAAAAGGAACTACGCAAAGCTATTCTGAGGCTATAAAAGCAGGACATTTTAAAACCAAAGTCGCGAACGAATGGAAACGAATGAACGCCATGGACGTAAGTGACGTGTATTACAATAAATTCCTGATCAACGGGAAAAATGAAAGCCAACTTTCGCAGTTCAAAGCGGGCGATAAAGTCCGATTGCGGATTTCCAACGGTGGCGCATCAACCTATTTTTGGCTGAATTATGCCGGAGGAAAAATCACCGTTGTGGCTAATGACGGAAATGATGTGGAACCTGTTGAAGTTGACCGATTAATAGTAGCTGTTTCTGAAACTTATGATGTTGTTGTAACGATTCCTGCAGAAAAAACGGCATTTGAATTTTTAGTTACTTCTGAGGATCGAACAAAATCTGCTTCGTTGTATTTAGGCGACGGCATTAAACAATTGATTTCACCTTTGCCTAAATTAAAGTATTTTGAAGGGATGAAAATGATGAACAGC
Source organism: Flavobacterium sp. CAN_S2 (assembly GCF_015752255.1). Lineage (NCBI taxonomy): Bacteria > Pseudomonadati > Bacteroidota > Flavobacteriia > Flavobacteriales > Flavobacteriaceae > Flavobacterium > Flavobacterium sp. CAN_S2. Next base: position 744,139 of record NZ_JADOVA010000001.1, on the reverse strand, counting down.
ATGATGAAAATGAACGGTGATTTAGACGATATGGGCATGCAAATGTCACTAAATCAAATGGACATGAATGTGGTGATGTATCCTGAAATTACAGGTCCCGCAACTGTCAAAGGAGGAACTCAAAAAGAAGGCGAAATGGATCATTCTTCGCACGACATGGGGAAAATGAAAATGGATGATTCTTCTGCAAAAAAAGAAGGTATGAAAATGACGGAGGACGATTATAACAGCAACGCTCTGTCAGATATAACAACTTTGAACTATGCGATGCTGAAATCACCCACTAAAACTACGCTTCCAAAAGACGCACAAGTGAAAGAATTGCGATTTGAATTATCAGGAAATATGAATCGCTATGTTTGGAGTCTGGACAATAAAGTTGTTTCGGAAGCTGATAAAATTCTAATTAAAAAAGGGGAGAACGTCAAAATTGTACTCTTCAACGGTTCGATGATGCGCCACCCGATGCACTTGCACGGACACGATTTTAGAGTGTTGAACGGAAAAGAAGAATACGCTCCGCTGAAAAATATCATTGACATTATGCCGATGGAAACTGATACGATTGAATTTAATGCAAATGTTAAAGGGGATTGGTTTTTTCATTGTCACATTCTCTATCACATGATGGCGGGAATGGGCAGGGTTTTTAGTTATGAAAATCAAGAGCCAAATCCTTTGATTCCAAATCCAAAATTAGCGCAACGCAAATTATTTGCTGATGACAGAGCTTTTCATGTGATGGCCGAAAATGATTTTGCCACGAACGGAAATGACGGAATGTTGATGATTCAAAACACACGATGGAGTATTGGGACCGAATGGCGTTTGGGTTACACCAAACATCACGGATATGAAACCGAAACACACATTGGACGTTACATCGGTAAAATGCAATGGATGATGCCGTTCATTGGTTTTGACTGGAGGTATCGAAAAATGGAAATGGGAGAAATGGAAGAGAATCTTTTTGGTCAAACCAATACCAAAGACAATCGTGCTGTCTTCAGTGCCGGAGTCGAATATACGTTGCCAATGCTCATCAAAGCACAAGCCGAAGTCTATACCGATGGAAATTTCAGATTGCAATTTGAACGCATGGATATTCCGGTTTCCAAAAGATTGCGCATGAATTTAATGTGGAATACGGATAACGAATATATGGCGGGATTGCGGTATATTGTTAAGAGAAATTTCGGAATAACTACGCATTACGACAGTGATATGGGAATGGGTTTTGGATTGAGTTTGAATTATTAAAAACGGAATACTTTGTTTTTGTAATTTTGAGAAAAATATAGTGTTATGTTACAACTTTCAGAAATCTGGATTTATCCTGTAAAATCATTAGGTGGAATTAAATTGCAAAAAGCTCATGTGACCGATCGCGGGCTGGAGCACGACCGCCGTTGGTTGCTGATTGATGAAAACGGAACGTTTCTGTCGCAAAGGGAACATCCGGAGTTAGCTCTTTTTCAACCTGAAATTACAGGGAATTCTCTAAAGATTACACATCGGGTACAATTAGAAACAATACAATTTCCTTTGCAACAATCTTTTTCGGAAGCCGAAACTAAAATTGATGTGACGGTTTGGGAGGATTCCATTCAAGCGTATGAAGTAGATTCGGTTGTATCAGATTGGTTTTCCCGATTATTGGGATTTTCGGCTCGTTTGGTTTACATGCCCGAAGAAAGTCACCGAAAAGTGGAGGCTGAATATGCCGTTACCGAGGCTGATATTAATTCTTTTTCGGATGGCTATCCTTTTTTGTTGATTGGTCAATCGTCATTGGATGATTTGAATTCCCGTTTGAAGGAAGCACTTCCGATGAATCGGTTCCGACCTAATTTTGTTTTTACAGGCGGTGACGCTTATGAAGAAGAATCTTGGAAAGAATTTACAATAGGCGAATTGACTTTTTTTGGAGTGAAACCTTGCGGAAGATGCGTAATGACAACAATTGATCAAGAAAAAGGCAAGACCTCAGGAAAAGATCCTTTGCTGACTTTGGCAAAATATAGGACAGTAGGGAATAGTGTGTTGTTTGGACAAAACTTGATAGGTTCTGGAACTGGTCTTGTTGCTGTTGGTGATGCTATCGTCATTTTGATTTCTGTTTAAAGTCCTTTTTTGCGACTTTATGCGAAGTTTCCTAACTTTGAATCTAATTGTATATGTCCTTACACTCAACACTTACTTTATTATTTGCTCATTATTGTGATTACAAATTCAGAAATATTTGCGCAGCATTAATGAGGAATTTATTCTTGAAAAGGACAGTTTGAGTTAACAATCGGCACCTTATCATTAGGTTTTAGATTTGTTCTTTGAAAAATTAACTTGTTGAAAAAACAATCGTATTATTGATAAGTGTTAGTTCTGAATTGATTACAATTACCGAATGAAATAGAGACTATTTTTATTTGAAGGTTTTTGGGTTTGGCTTTGTGCATTTCAAAAATAGTGTTATTTTTGCACCCGAAACAATGAAAATGGCCCGTTCGTCTATCGGTTAGGACGCATGGTTTTCATCCATGTAAGAGCGGTTCGATTCCGCTACGGGCTACAACTCATAAACAATTATCTTAAAAAGCCTCGAAAAGAAATTTTCGAGGCTTTTTTTATTGGTTTTGGTTTTTGTTTTTATGAAATAAGAGAATGTTTCAGCTTTCAGAAATGTGCTAAAATATTAAATTCTATTTATCAATTCTTTTACAGTTGCAAATAGTCCAATCAATATTATTATGAATATTCCGCGTATTCTAAATTTTGATAAGGAATCTCGATATTCATTTTTTTTCTCGCTTTTTCTTTTTTCATATAAATCCCATTTGACTATTAAAAAAGCAACAGCAATCCAGAAAAAGAAATAAAAAATTAATGTATTTGTACTTTCATCTTGTATGTATTTCATTTATATTCATTTAACCTTCCGCTTGCAAACTCTCCCGACTTTTTGCCAAATCCTAATATGCCGTTATCACTTTACACTCACTATATATTTGCTCATTATTGTGGTCGCAAGGTCAGAGACGTTTGCGCAGGGTATACGACAAATTTAGTATTTGAATGAACACCTTTGCGCAGCTGGTTTCATCAAGACACCGTGTTTAAGAGTAGAACGAGTCTTTTAAATTTAATTAAGGATACAATTAGTATTTATATATACTATCTTTTTAATGAGAAATGACCCATTTTGTTGGTTCCATTCGCAAAAATTATTTGAAACCAATAGTCTGTAGACGGCAAAGGTTTTTCATTTAAACTTCCATCCCAGCCTTCATTATAACCCAAACTTTTTAAAAGTTTTCCATATCGATCATAAATGTAAATACTATAATTTTGATTAGTTATTTCAGTAATTTTCCAGATATCATTTATACCGTCATTATTTGGAGTAAAAAAATTCGGTATATTATACATTAAAGAATCCCCATTGTTTTCTAAATTACAATCTACACCAACATCAGAAACATTTAAATTTATTTTTGTTTTTACAGTGCAAAGAGTACTGATATCAGTAACCTTTAGTGTTATTTCTTCATAACCTTTAGTAGTATTCTTATAAGATTCATTTATTAGAGCACTTATATCGTTTCCAGTACTATCAAAATATGAAAACTTATAAAGCGTAGTGTCGTGAACTAGAAGAGAACTTATTTTTGATAGATCAAATACTGCATATCCACTTCCCGTAGGCTCACATGCATATAAATCTGGAATTGTATTTAAAGTAAAAGAAGGTGTAGTTTTTAATTCAATCTGCGTATCCTTATAGCAATTTGGGTTGTTTTTATTCCCTACACGAATATAGATAGTTTCAGAAAAAGGATCTTTATTAGAATAATTTACAGTCAAAGGAGATGGAAGATTATTACCTAATTTGTCTTTGTAAGAGAAAATAAAGTCATCTGGATTTTCAACTAGATCTTTCTCTATTGATGACATATCAAAACCAGAAGAAAAACCATTTCCTAAATCAGCGCAAGATGTCAAAAATGGTATGGCATTTAATTCAGGTTTTTTTGTTTGAATGTAATCATAGGTATTAAAAAGGTAAACAGATCCAGCATAACCTATGTAATTTTGTTCATTAGCATCCAAAGCGTCCCAGAAAGCACCTACAAACAAATTCTCTCCATGCAAGGAAAAGGAGCCGCCAAAATAATCGCTATTATGCCTTATTTTTGGTTGAATAATTTGAGTTTCTTTCCAATTGTCATTGTTATCTTTTTGAAACATATAGACGCGACCATAAACTTTTGATAAATTTCCATTGGTGTCATATTCGTATTCAGTTCCGCTTATGGCCATTTTATTTTCATAAATTTCCATTCTGGAACCAAAATCGAAATGATTAATTGAACCATCTGATGCCCTGATTTTTTGATGTCCCGCCCAATCACCACTTGAATTTTTCTTAAAAATATAAACCGACCCCAAAGATGTTAGAGGGCCTCCTCCGTCTCCACTTAAGTTGGAATCGTAATCATCCTCGCGGCTAGCTGAAATAGTAATGACATCTTCATTAATTTTAACAACTCCACCAAATCTGTCTTGTAATCCTCTGTAATCGTAGGCAATTAATTTTTTAATTTCACTCCAGGTGTTAGAATTTGCATTTTTTTCAAAAACATAAGCTGCTCCAGCCCAATTAATCCCTTCATTTTCTGCTCCTATTACAACAGTATTTCCGGAAATAGCTACAGAACCACCAAAGTTGTCTCTCTGCCCTCTATCACTTGCCACAATTTTTTGAGTTAATGACCAAACGCCTGCACTATCTCGATAATAAATGTATGCCGCTCCTGCGTTCTCAGAGAAATTCATTAGGGAGCTATCAGTACTATTATAGGAAGCGCCAACAACCATTTGGTTACCAGACAGCGCAATTTTTAAACCAAAATTATCCCATAAAACATCTTCAGGTTTAGCTATTTTTTGAGTAAATACATATAAATCATTAGCATCCCTTTCGTACATGTATATAGCATTTCCACCTCTCGGGTTAAGTGGATCGCAACCATAAACCGCAAGTGTTTTACCGTCCATTACAACTAAAGCGCCAAAACCACAATACCCTTCGATTTTTGAAAGTGTTAATTCTTGATAAATAGACCATCCATCACAATCTTGTTTTGCGATATAAACTTTACCAGCATTTTCTATGCTTCCGATATTTTCTCGGTCAACACCAAAAGCTGCAAAACCATCATATGTAGAAATTGAGGAACCAAAGGCATTATCAATGGATCTAATGGGCGCAACAATTTTAAAATTTTGTTTCCATTGTTGTGAGTATAGCGTTGATACACTAAACAATATTAGTAGTGTAAAAAAGTTTTTTAGTTTCATAATTATTTTCAAGCGAAAGCTAAATTAAAATATTTTTTAGGATAATATACTACTCTCGTTTATAGACACGATTTGCAAAATCGCGTTATCTTTTTTTATAGCTCTTGTGTAAATGTAGACGCAAAGTCAGAGACGTTTGCGCAGTTTTTACTATAAATTTATTGTTTGAATGAACACTTTGTTGAGCTGGTGGTTTTTTTATATTTTCCAATTATTTTTTATAGCTTCTAATTTTGGAACTATACAAGATTTAGTTTCGTCGTTTTTAGAAACAAAAAGTTTGATTTTATCTTCTGCTTTTTTTTCTGTCATTATTGAAAAATCTGTTGTTTTAGATTTTCCAAAAATCTTTTGTCCACTTGCACCTATGTAATAATAGTTGATTAGAATACTTTGCCCAATATTTGTTATTGGCAAACCTGAGTTTGGTGTTAAAGCTATAATAGTTCCTTCTTTCACAAGTCCATTCTTATATAAATTATAATCTCTCAAAGCAGGAATTAAACCTATAGCTGAAAAGACAGAACCGAGAACAAAAAAGATAAATGGTAAAATGTAAAATAAATAAAATGGAAAAATAAAAGGTTCTAAATTTTGAATTTTGGTTTGATTTTCAAAAGTTTTAATCTTTATTTCACTTCCGATTTTTATTTCATTAGTTTTCTCTAAATCCATAGTTTGGAATTGATCAGATTTAATTACACCATTGTCTAAAAATTCGTAACTTATTTTTAATGGATGTTCTCCATTTATTGTGACATTATTTATAGGTCTTAAATCAGTAATTTTTGCGTTTTTTTCTGTTCCATTTTTCTCAATTTTATTAAAATCATATTTTTGATACGCTTCAACAAATGAGTTTGTCATAAATAAAACGCTTGGAAGTAAAATAAAAATTGATGAAAAAACAAATACAATTCCTATAATTGAAAAAGGGCTTCTGTCTTTAATTAGTTTAATAAGGTTTGAAAAAGTAACTTCTCTTTTATTCATTTTATTTTGGTTTAATTTTTACTTTTTTTCTCAAAATACACCTCCGCTAGCCCGAGCGTCACGCTCTTACCTTTTTTTTAATTGTTTTAATTTTTGTTTTTGTTTTTGTTTGCGGGCATGAGCGGGACGCTAGCGCTAGCGGGGGTTGGCATAAGTAATTTTATAGTTTCCAAAGTAAATACGTCTTTTCTGCTAAACTTTCAGTTCTCTTTTCTGATTCTACTTCAGTCCAAACTTTTAAATCTCTATATTGATCACAAAACTCTTTTACAACTTTCAGTTCTGATTTTTTAAGTTCTTTTAATTTTACTTCAAGTTTTGAGTTTCCAATAGCAGAGTTTATTTCACCACTTAATGGGAGTAAATTCCCCATTTTAGAGACCCATTTGTCTGTTATTTTTTGACTTTCAATATGTTCTAAAGTTATATTAAAGGTTTTTAATTCATTTGTGTTTAATAATTCTGTCTCTAGTTTAGCAAAGATATATTGTATTAGTTTTTTATCTTTAGTTAGTTTATTTGTAAAAACAATATCGTTAAATTTACTTTTATAAACTTCCAAAGAAGGAATTTTATTTTTCAATTTTTCAAAAAGCTCACTTAATAATTTTCTGACTTGTGATTTATCGTTAAGTAACCTTAATTCTCTGGAATATTTTGAATATGTGCTTTCTAGACCAGAAGCTCTCATTGAACAAACTGCAGTAAAAATGAAATGAAATTTTTCAATTTTTGAAATACTTTCTCTTAATTCATTTATGTTTATTAATTTGTTTTTATATAGATATAATAAGGTCAAAAATAATGGTCTATGTTGTACTACTCTAAAGTCATTTAAAGACTTAATTGAGTAATAGATTTCTTTGCTTTCTTGCTCTTTCCAATCTATTTCTAAAGGAGAAATAATTTTCACATAATCTTCCGATGCAATTATAAGTTCTCCTACAAATTTTTTATACTCTTTTTTGTTTTCTTTTATTTTTTTTTGAAATGACGCATAAATTCTGTCTTCAATTAAAAACTCATAATTTGAAATCCAAAAATGTCTAAAGTATGTCGATATATTTACTCTATTTTCTCTCTCTTGTAAAATACTCTTAATTTTTTTCCAACTTTCTTTTGCATAATCAGTTGGATGCTCTTCCGCTAATAAATTAAATATTTTATTTTTTATTAAATCAATTGTTTCTAAATCTTTACCTTTTGCATTTAGGGTTTCAAATATAGTCTGTGCTTGTCTTTCATTATCAACAGTTATGAATATAGTTTTGCATTTTAAAATTTGATCTCTAACTGCTTTTAAAAGATCAATGGTTTCTAAATTTTTAACATTTAAACTCAAATTACTAAACTCAATTCTTAAATTATCTTCCTTAAGTTTTTTACTAAAGAAATCATAAGCAATTAATAAATTTGATTCTTCTTCTGTTTCTGGCTTATATTCATCTTCTTTATCTAGATTTTGAATTCTTCTTTGTAAAAATGGTTTTGGGTTTTCATTTTCTAATTTAAAGAAAGGTTTATAATCTCCATCTTTTCCTTCAACATATGAATAGCAACTTTGGGAAAGTGCGTTGTCTATGTTTTTAAGGGTTTCAGTTAATGCGGAAAAAAGAATAGTTATACTAGTTAATCTTTGCTGACCATCTACTACTAAAAAATCAGTGTCTTTCGAATCGTCGCCAACTAGTACTAAAGCTCCAATGAAATAATCATTAGTAACTAATTCTGATTTATCAAGTTTGATTTGGTTTAAAGTATCATTCCAAAATGAATTTAGTTCAGTTTTCCCCCAAGAATATTCTCTTTGAAATCGAGGGATTATATATTTTCTATTTAAAGTTAATATATCTTTTATAGTTCTTGGATAAGCGTATAAGTTCATGTTTTTTACGTTTTCTTTTTTTATTATTTCTGACAACTTGTATGTGCCCGGTAAAAATTAGCGCTTATACACCCGGTTTTGGTTGGCTTTGCGCTACTTTGTTTAGTTTTATCTGTTTTCAAATATATTAATTTTTTTCTTACAAACTATCAAATAAACTTCATATTGTCGTATATCACAATTCGCGTGAAGGATGGCAGTGGAGCTCTTTATTGTTTTGACCAGCAGGGCAAAATAATAAAAGCGGGAACGTACAGCCTGACCCGTAGTCTCGTCTTTTGGGACGAGACGGAGGGACACGCCCAAATTATTTTCCTTTTTTGGCCTGTGATTTTGTCAAATAACTGCCTAAAATTCAATCCCGAAGGTTCGGCACTAAAAAGCTTGTTTGGGTTGCAAAAATTTTATAATTTTGCAACCCAATTTTATTATGTAAATTAAAGAAGAAGATGGATATCAAAAGAGTAGCAATAGACGCTGTGAATGAAACAATTGTAATGACTGTTGTTCACATGGATTACAAAGGACAAGTTGCAAAAAGAATAAATGAAAAAATGCCTTTGGCAACTGTTAAGGGATTTAGAAAAGGAGCTGTGCCTAAAGATCTTGTTGAAAAACAATACGGTAAAGCTATTAAACAAGAAGAAGTTCAGAAAGTTGTTGATTTAGCTCTAGAGCGTTTCGTACAATCTGAAAGATTAAACCTTCTTGGAACGCCACTTCCTAAAGTAAACGAAGATTTTTCTTGGGATGCTGAAGAATTGGTTTTTGAATATGAAATTGGATTGGTTCCAAACTTCACTTTAGACTTAGATGCTAAAAACGACATCGTAAAATATGTGGTTACTGCTGACGATAAATTAATCGACGGTCAAGTGGAAAGAATCCAAAAACAATTTGGAACTGCAATTCCTCAAGAGGTTGTTGCTGCAGATTCAGATGTGACTGGAACATTCACTAACGAAGAAAAAGGAATTAATAACGCTACTACTATTGCTGCTGATCTTTTCAAAGACAAAGCGACATTTGACTTATTCATAGGTAAAAAAGTAGGTGATGTAGTGACTGTAAATACTAAAGGTTTATTTGAAGACGACCACCAATTGATGGACGTGATGAAAGTAAGTCATGATGACGTTCACGGTTTAGATGTTGATGTAAACTTCACAATCGAAGCAATCAACACTGCTGAATTAGCAGAATTGAACCAAGAATTGTTTGACAAATTGTTTGGAGCTGGAACTGTTTCTTCACTTGAAGAATTGAAAGCTAAAATCAAAGAAGATGCTGAAACTCAATTTGCACAGCAAGCGGACCAAAAATTATTAGGTGATGTTACTGAGTTCTTAATCGAAAGCACAAAATTTGATTTACCAGCTGAATTCCTTAAAAAATGGTTACAAACTGTTGGTGAGAAAAAATTATCTCCTGAGGAAGCTGAAGTAGAATATGCACGTTCTGAAAAAGGATTGCGTTTTCAATTGATCGAAGGTAGAGCAATGGCTCAATCGGATATCAAAATCACTTTTGAAGACTTGAAAACATTCACTACAAAAAATATCCGTCAACAAATGGCGCAATTCGGGCAAACAAATCCTACTGACGAAGAAGTTCAAGGAATTGTAGCTAGAGTTTTGTCTAACCAAGACGAAGTGAAAAGACTTTCTGACCAAGTTGTTGCTGAAAAATTATTGGAATTGTTCAAAGAGAAAGCAAATCCTACTACTAAAGAAGTGACTTACGAAGAATTTATTGCAGCGTCTTACGGAGAATAAATTAGTGTTTGTACGGTCGTAAAGTTGAAAGTCAAAAGCCCTAAGCGCCAGAGATTATTAAAATTTTATGATTTGATTACAGATACGAAACAATAAAAAATAGTTATATTTGAGCGTCAGAAAAAATATTTTTTGGCGCTCTTTTGTTTGAATTAATTTCAGGAGCTAATCCAGCTGTACGTTTCAAGTTTTTTCTTCCGTTTCTGTTTTTTAAATTCCTGCAAGAGCTTCTTTCAGTCGCTTTGCAAGAATAAAAAACTAAAAAACGGAATTCAAAAAGCTTTTCTCTTCCATCTGGGCTAAAAAATAAGACATATTGACATCATTTAGAAAGAGGTATGACCTTTGCATTAAATGGAATCACAAGATATAACGTAAAACTTAGAACAAAAAAATATGAACTACGGTAAAGAATTTAAAAAATTTGCTACAAAGGACCACGGTGTAAACTCGATGTATTACGATAAAATCGTAGGCGCAATGACTCCTAAAAACATGACTCCATATATCATTGAAGAACGTCAGTTGAATATTTCACAATTAGACGTTTTCTCCAGATTGATGATGGACAGAATTATATTCCTTGGAACAGGAATTGACGACCAAATTGCAAACATCGTTCAAGCACAGTTATTATTCCTTGAAAGTGCTGATGCTTCTAAGGATATTCAAATTTATTTGAATTCTCCAGGAGGAAGCGTTTACGCAGGATTAGGAATTTATGATACCATGCAATACATCAAACCAGATGTAGCAACAATTTGTACAGGAATGGCAGCTTCTATGGGAGCAGTGTTGTTATGTGCAGGAGCTGCAGGAAAACGTTCTGCATTGCCACATTCTAGAGTAATGATTCACCAGCCATCAGGAGGAGCGCAAGGAGTTGCTACTGATATGGAAATCAACTTACGTGAAATGTTGAAACTGAAAGATGAATTATATAAAATTATCTCTCACCACTCCGGACAAACTTTTGATAAGGTTCATACTGATAGTGAACGTGATTATTGGATGATTGCTGAAGAAGCAAAAGCATACGGAATGATTGATGAGGTTTTAATAAGAGGATAAAAATAGTTACAAGTTTAAGGTTTAAAGTTTAAGGTTGCTACGGGAACTTTGAACTTTAAACTTTTTAAACTTTAAACAAAAAAAGAATGGCAAAAGTAGTATTAGAGTGTTCGTTTTGTGGAAGAAAGAAGCCAGAAACTCAATTGTTGATTGCTGGAATCAATGCACATATTTGTGATAAATGTATCGAACAAGCTCACGGAATTGTTTTAGAAGAATTAAAATCCAGCGGAAGTTCCAAACTGGTTGGAGATTTGATTTTGAAAAAACCAAAAGAAATCAGAGCGTTCTTGGATCAATATGTAATTGGACAGGACCAAACTAAAAAAGTAATGTCGGTTGCGGTTTACAATCACTACAAACGTTTGATGCAACAGCAACTGGACGATGAGGTAGAGATTGAAAAAAGTAACATCATCATGGTGGGACAAACAGGAACAGGAAAAACATTAGTGGCTAAAACCATTGCAAAAATGTTGGATGTGCCTTTAGCTATTGTTGATGCTACCGTTCTTACAGAAGCAGGTTATGTTGGGGAAGATGTCGAAAGTATTTTGACACGTCTGTTACAAGCTGCTGATTATGATGTAGCCAAAGCAGAACGCGGAATTGTATTCATTGACGAAATAGATAAAATTGCACGTAAAAGTGACAATCCGTCTATTACACGTGACGTTTCTGGTGAAGGGGTACAACAAGCATTATTGAAATTATTGGAAGGAACTGTTGTGAATGTGCCACCAAAAGGAGGACGCAAGCACCCGGATCAAAAATTTGTTGAGGTAAATACTCAAAATATTTTATTTATTGCCGGTGGTGCTTTTGATGGAATCGAAAGAATTATTTCGAAACGATTGAACCGTCAGGCCGTAGGTTATTCGACTTCAAAAAATGTGGATAACATTGATAAAGACAATTTGTTGCAATACATTATCCCAAAGGATATCAAAGATTTTGGATTGATTCCGGAAATTATTGGTCGTTTGCCAGTTTTGACTCACATGGATCCTTTAGACAGAGAAACCTTGCGTGCGATTTTGACACAACCTAAAAATGCCTTAATCAAACAATACGAGAAATTGTTTTTGATGGATGAGGTAACTTTTACCATCACAGATGAAGCCTTAGATTTTATTGTCGACAAAGCATTAGAATACAAATTAGGTGCTCGTGGATTGCGTTCTTTATGCGAAGCTATCTTAACCGATGCGATGTATGAATTACCAAGTTCTGAAGACAAAATATTAGAAATTGATGTTGAATACGCTAAAGAAACGTTGAATAAAAATTTATTGAAACGTTTAGAGATTGCATCATAAAAAATGCATTTTTCTTAAAAATACGAACCTGTTCATTCATTTGGACAGGTTTTTTTATGGGTAAATTACACTATTTGTTATTGTTTGAAAAAAGGAGCAATATTTTTTTTTATCAACTTCAGATTGTCGATTTTTGTCCATTCTAAATCAAATATATACAAAATGCAAATAGAAGATGTAGAGGTAATTTTACTAAAAGTTTCAGGTCAGGACAAACCCGGAGTAACCGCTGGTTTGACATCTATCTTGGCGAATTATGATGCCATTATTTTAGATATTGGTCAAGCAGATATTCATGACACACTCTCTTTAGGTATTTTATTTGAAATAAAGGCGGGTTCTTCTTCCGCTCCTGTTCTAAAAGATTTATTGTTCAAAGCCTATGAATTGGGTGTGAAAGTAAAGTTCATACCAATTTCGATTGCAGATTATGAAATATGGGTCAAAGGACAACGCAAACAACGTTATACCATCAATGTTTTGGGTGAAACCTTAACGGCGGTACAATTGGCTGCGGTAACTAGAATTCTATCCAACCAAAATTTAAATATTGACGCTATCAAAAGATTAACCGGCAGGGTTTCTATTTTGGAGAAAGATGAATTTCCGCGTTCTTGCATACAATTATCAGTTACAGGAACGATTGTAGATAAAACGTTTATGACGGCAAGTTTTATGGAAATTTCAAGAACATTGGATGTAGATATTTCCTTTCAGGAAGACAATATGTACCGAAGAAACAGACGTTTGGTTTGTTTCGATATGGATTCGACCTTGATTCAAACGGAAGTAATTGATGAATTAGCTGAATTGGCGGGTGTGGGTGAGCAAGTAAAAGCCATTACAGAAGCAGCCATGAACGGCGAAATTGATTTTAGCGAAAGCTTCAAGCAACGCATGGCTTTGCTAGAAGGTTTGAGCGAGGATGTGCTGCAAAATGTTGCTGAAAATTTACCGATAACGAAAGGAGCGCATCGCTTGATGAAGGCCTTGAAATATTACGGCTATAAAACTGCTATTCTATCCGGAGGTTTTACTTTTTTTGGGAAATACCTGCAAAAAGAATTAGGGATTGATTATGTTCACGCCAATGAATTGGAAATCAAAGACGGGAAATTGACAGGTAATTATCTCGGTGAAATTGTGGATGGTAAAAAGAAAGCAGAATACCTTCAGGCCATTGCGGATAAAGAAGGTATTCACATCAACCAAACCATTGCAGTGGGTGATGGTGCCAATGATTTGCCGATGCTAAATTTAGCAGGTTTAGGAATTGCTTTTCATGCTAAACCTACGGTAAAAGAAAAAGCAGAAAGTTCTATTTCCAGCTTAGGACTCGACGGTGTTTTATACCTGTTAGGATACCACGACAGGCATATTGATATGATGGAGGAGGAGTAATTGAAATAATTATAAAAAAATAAAAAAGGGCTGTTCCAGAATCATTTTTGTACAGCCTTTTTTATGCTTTAACGGTAAACGCTTTTTCAGGTTTTTCTGTTGTTTGTTTTTCGGGAGATTTACAAATTCCTCTAGCACCACAACTCATTCTGTGCGGTCCGCAGGAACTCAATACAAAAAGTGCAATCAAGATGTAGAAGGTGTTTTTCATCTTTTTAATTATTTTTATACGCTTTGAAACTGCATGCTTTTCAGTTGTTCTAAATAATCCCTTTGGTTGGATAATCTTGGAATTTTGTGTTGTCCACCCAATTTGTCTCGGTCTTTTAACCAATCGTAAAACAAATTTTTCCGCGCTACATTGATTACTAACGGATTTAACGTCATGTTGTTGTAACGTTTGGCTTCATAATCGGAGTTTAAGGATTGTATGGATTCATCTAATGCTTTCTGGAATTGCGATACATCAGCAGGATTATCTTTAAATTCAATCATCCATTCATGGGCACCTTTTTCTTTGCCTTCCATAAATATAGGAGCAACCGTGTAATCAACTACTTCCGTCTGGGTTAGTTTACACGCTTTGGCTATAGCCTGATCGGTATTTTCGACCATCAATTCTTCGCCAAAAACATTAATATGATGCTTTGTTCTTCCCGTCACCCGAATTCTATATGGATTCAATGACGTAAAACGAACGGTGTCGCCTATCAAATAGCGCCACAAACCAGAATTGGTCGTAATCACCAAAGCGTAATTTTTAAACAATTCCACATCTGCCAATCGAATAACTTTTTGATCCGGTGTCCCAAAAGTATCCATTGGAATAAATTCATAGAAAATTCCGTAATCTAACATCAACAGTAAATCACTGGAATTATTTAAATCCTGAATGGCAAAAAAGCCTTCAGAAGCATTGTATATTTCGTAATATTTAAACTCTTTTTTAGGGAGTATTTTTTTGTATTGTTCTCGGTATGGTTCGAAATTTACGCCGCCATGAAAATACACTTCTAAGTTTGGCCAAAGTTCTAATAAATTTCCTTTTCCGGTTTCTTCCAGCATTTTGTTCATTAAAACCAACATCCAGGAAGGAACTCCGGCGAAACTGGTTACATTTTCGTTTTTTGTTTCGTTTATAATCGCAGCAATTTTCGTTTCCCATTCGCTCATTAAGGAAATTTTATTGCTTGGTGTGCTGCTGAACTCCGCCCAAATAGGCATGTTTTCGATTAAAATTGCGGATAAGTCTCCAAAGAACGTATTGTTGTCCTCATAAATTTGGGAACTTCCGCCAAGACGCAGACTTTTCCCCAGAAACAGTTCGGAATCCTCGTTGTTATTCAAATACAAACACAATAAATCTTTACTTCCTTTGTAATGACAATCCTCTAAGGCTTCATTGCTTACCGGAATAAATTTACTTTTTGCATTGGTAGTTCCACTTGATTTGGCAAACCATTTTATAGGTGTTTCCCAAAAAACATTTTGCTCGCCTTTACGGGTTCTTTCTATTAGCGGCTGTAATTCTTCGTACGTCGAAATGGGAACTCGCTCTGCAAAATTCGCATAAGATTTTATTGTAGCAAATTCATATTGCTTGCCTAAAACAGTATTTTTAGAAGACTGAATTAAATTCATAAGCAATTCTTCCTGAACTTCATTTGGGTATTTTAGAAAGAGTTCGATCTGATGAATTCTTTGTTTTAGAACCCAAGAGGCAAACGAATTGATTATGGTTAGAGGCATTTTTAAATTATGAATTATGAATTACGAGTTATAACTTTACCAAAAATAACAAAATTTGTTTAACTTGATGTGTTAAACTTGAAACTTTAAATAGAATGACATACGAAGGCGTACTTACAAAAATGCAAACCGAATTTGGAAACCCAATTCAATATTATTTGGTTTTTGAGAATGGATTTTTAAATGTGAATCAGTTGCTGAATAAAGAGATTGAGATTAATTTTGTGGGATACCAATGTTTGAATTGTGGAAAAAAGAAAAAAATATTCCGTCAGGGATTTTGTTACGATTGTTTCTATTCCAGCGCTGCTGTTGGTGATTGGATTATGAAACCGGAGTTGAGTACCGCTCATCTTGGGATTCAGGATAGGGATTTGGCGTATGAAGAAAAAGTACAATTGCAACCACATATTGTGTATCTGGCTTTGTCCAGCGAAGTGAAAGTAGGCGTAACCAGAAAAACGCAAATGCCAACCCGATGGATTGATCAGGGCGCAACCCAAGCGATTTCGATTGTGGAAGTTCCGAATCGCTATTTAGCAGGAATTACCGAGGTGGCGCTGAAGAATCATTATGCCGACAAAACCAATTGGAGAAAAATGCTGACGAATAATGTTGAACAAATTGACTTAATCGCAGAACGATTAAAGGTTGAGAATTTGATTCCAACGGAAGTTCAGGAATACTTTTATTCGCAAAAAAATGATTTGTACGAGATGCATTATCCCGTTTTACAGTATCCAAGTAAGATAAATAGTTTGAGTTTAGATAAAACACCTCATTTTCAAGGAAAACTTACCGGAATAAAAGGTCAATATTTACTTTTTGAGAATGAAACAGTTTTTAACATTCGTGGTTCCGAAGGATATGTGGTAACGATTAATGTATAAAATTCCATAAAAAAGCAGGAGTCTCAATTTTAGAGATTCCTGCTTTTTTTATGTTGAAAAACTACTGTTTTTACTTTAATTATTCCTGTTGTACTTTAGGCTCTTCTGTTTTTTTCTTTTTATTAAACAATCCATTTAGTAATGCTGCGGCCTTAGCTTTTACCTCTTCTTTTGTTGCAGGCGTTACGGGAGTAGCCGTTTTTGTAGTATCACTTGGTTTCTTATTTTTATTGATATAATCCGTCAAAGCCGAAGTTCCTTGTTTTACCAAACGCTCTTTTTGTTGGTTTATAAGCTGAGTCGTGAGTTTGGTCACTGCATTGTTAATATCAGTTGTGATTTTTGGATTTGTAAAATTACCCACTAATACGGCATTTATAGGAAAGCTTTCTAATTTAGCAGCATCGGCAGCAGATAATTTTGCTATTAACGCATTTGCCTCTGAACCCAAATATTTAGCTGGAATATCAAATTTTAAATTGTAATTCATGGTTTGGTCAAAACCATGCGTTCCTCCAATAGTTGCTTTGATGTCTTTGTACTTGATGTCAAATGGTTTTACATTTACTTTTCCATCTTTGAATGTAATTGCTGCTTTCAAATCATTCAAATTGATTTTACTCACATCTATGAATTTCAAGTTAGCACCTAAAGCGGTCAATAAAGTCGAATTACTGGAGTTTACTGTCGTAGAAAGTAATTGTCCCAATAAATCACCAGTAAGCGTTTTCAAGTCAGGAGTAAGTTCGGTAGCATCAAGATTCCCGTTCAATTTGATACTTGAATTTAATTTTCCATTGATGATTCCGGCAATTGGCGCAATTTTTTTCAACATGTCCAGTTGGGTAAACGACTGAGCAATATCAACTTGATTTAATTTTAAATCCATATTGAAGACTGGCGTTTTTCCTTTCGTAGAAACAGCTCCATTTACCCCAATTGTTCCTCCAAAAATTGATGTTTTCACATTTTCTAAAGTTACTTTTTCGTCTTTCACGATTAGTTTCCCAGAAACATCTTTGAGAGTCAAATTATCATATAAAACCGTAGTCGCTTTTGCGGTAAGCGTACAATTTAAGAAAGCAGGAATCTTCATTGCCTCTGCTTTTTTAGTTGCCGTTTTAGTAGTTTCGCCAGTTGTCATGAAATCGTCAACGGCTAATTGTTTAGAATTCATATTGAAATTTCCTTTCAATTCTTGGTTTCTAAATATAAATCCGTAAAAATTCTCTAAAACTCCCGTTACACTAATGTCGCTTTTTCCTGTCGTTGCGTTCAGTTCTTTCAAATTGACTTGGCTAGGATTAAATTGAACTAGGGCATTGCTGATATTCATTGTTTTGCCGTTTTCATCCACATAGTTGAAACCAGATAAACTCATGGTTCCCGCATTATTTATGTTTTGATACTGACTTTTCTCCACCGATTGCATGTCAAATTTTGTAGTCACATCAGCATTTAAAATCCCAGATAGTGGCTTGTCTAGTTTTATAGGATACGCCTTAGAAAGATTAGCCAAGTTGATGGTTCCTTTTAAAGCGGCATCAACGATCGCATTTTGTGTTATGTTTCGGATGTTGGCTTTGGCATTAAAAACATCCTGATCTATTTTGAAAGAAAGCTGGTCAATATTGACATAAGTGTCATTTAATATACCGGTTTCATTTACAATTTTAGTGTCTATAATGATATTTTGAACTGTTTTTGGTAAGTTAGGATACTTAAACGAAGCGTTATTGGAAGCGATTTCAAGATTAAATTTTGGAACGCCCGTATCAGAATAAAGTCCTTTTGCAAAACCTGCAACAGTAAAGTCGCCGGTTGTTTTTACATTATTTAAACTGGAAGCATAGGCTGCGGGAATAACTCCAAGGAAATTTTTGAACGATGAAGTTGGAGTTTTAAATTTCAAATCATATTGTTGACCCGCTTCCACCATTTGAATAAATCCATCAAATTCCAGCGGTAATTGATTGATTAATGCTTTGTTTTCTTTGAAAGTGTATTGGCTTTTTTCTAAATCAATTCCTAAAACGGCATCCAAAGTCAAAGCCACATCTTTCATATAATTTACTTTGTCCATGTCCAAAGTAATTTTTGCAGTTGACTTGGTAACTAAATCTAATTTTTGTGCTGCAAAATCTCCAACACCTTCATGATTTATGCTGTCAATTACCATTTTGATTTTCGATTTTTCGTCAAAGTAGCGAAACTTGAAATTTTCAATTGAATAATTCTTGATGGTTAGTGATAAAGGCTCACCTTTGCCAGCCTTTTCTGTTTCTTTATTTTTTATGGCGATATCATAATTCCCGATTCCGTCTTTATTGAAAATGATATTAATCAGTCCGTTTTTTGAAGTAACTCCGTCAATTTTTATGGCTTCCTCTTTTCCTTTGAATAATTCTTTGATGGACATTTTCAAATCTATTTCGCCTAATGAAATTAATGTATCGCCCTCAAAAGGAGCTTTGTTTATAATCACTAATTGTTCCAGCGAAACATTTGCATTTGGAAAACTTTTGATTAAACTTAAATCCACATCTGAAAAAGTAACTCGTGCATCTACTTTTTCATTGATAGCTTCGGCAATTTTAGCTTTTATTTGATCTTCAAAAAAGTATGGGATAGCAAATAAAGCGACTAAGAATAGGATAATCAGGACTCCAATAATTTTTAAAATTGTTTTTAGCATAATTTGATTTTCTTTAGATTTATAAATTCAGCAAAAATGATGCCCTCTAACCACAAAAATAGTGGAATATAATTTAGGAGTATGCATTCCTTTCACAAATAGCAGGATACATCAGTATAGTTTGCATTTTAGATTTAAAAAAAAATCCGTTCAAATAATTATTTAAACGGATTTTATCGGGTGTTTTATCTATTAGTTGATGTTGATTTCAAACGGCATGATGGCTTGAATTCCTTTTCGTGCTTGCAGTTTTTTTATTTCCTGCATCAAACGATAATTTTCTTCTCCAATTTCTTCTTTTATGAAATCAGCTTTCGATTTTGCAAAAGGAAGATTAGCTAAAAGATCATCGAAATTTTTCTCATATTCCGGATAGTTTTGGGTACGGTAACTTTTTGTTTTTGCCAAAGAAGCTGCTTTTGCAATAGCGTCATCAAGACCTCCAATTTTATCTACAAGTCCAATTTTTAAAGCTTCAGAACCTGTCCAAACTCTTCCTTGTGCAATTGCATCTACTTGTGCAAATGTCATTTTTCGACCTTGTGCTACATGAGCAACAAAAGTTTTGTAGATGTGTTCTACACCTTCTAAGGTAACGGCTTTGAATTTTTCATCTATTGGAACAAAAGGGCTATAATTAGCCGAATTTTCATGAGTTTTCACTTGTTCTGTGTAAATTCCGATTTTAGTAGCTAGTGGTGTAAAGTTTGGTAATATTCCAAAAACGCCTATAGAACCTGTGATTGTGTTTTCTTCAGCAAAAATGGTATTTGCGTTACAAGCAATATAATATCCGCCAGAAGCTGCATAATTCCCCATAGAAACCACGATCGGTTTAACTTTTTTTGTCAATTCAATTTCTCTCCAAATCAAATCTGAAGTTAAAGCGCTTCCGCCCGGACTGTCAATACGAAGTACAATTGCTTTTACATTTTTATTTTTTCGAGCTTCTTGTAACGAACGGCGCATAGAACCTTCTCCAATTACATTCACATCACCTTCGCCACCTAGAATTTCTCCTTGCGCATAAATAATGGCGATTTCGTCTTTACTGTCAAAAGTTTGTGATGTTGTAGCTACTTTTTGAGCATAATCTACAACAGATACTCTATTATAATCTTCGTCATTGGCTACTTTAAGTGCTTTTTTTATCGCGTTATGATATACATCTTCATAAGCAATAATGTCAACTAATTTTTGAGATTTTGCCATTTCCGGAGTTCGGGCAAGAAGTCCGTTAGCAATTTCATTCAATTTTGCCACTGATATATTTCTGCTTTTTGCGATGTCAGCAGTAATTGAATTCCAAACAGAGTTTAATAATGCTGTAGTTTGCTCTCTGTTGGCATCACTCATTTTATTTTCTAAAAATGGCTCAACAGCACTTTTATATTTTCCATGACGGATGACCTCCATTTTTAATCCTGATTTTTCCTGAAAATCTTTAAAGAACATAATTTCAGAGGACAATCCTTTGAAGTCCATATCTCCAACCGGATTTAAGTATATTGGACTGGCAACAGAATTTAAATAATATTCTTTTTGTGAATACGAATTGGCATAAGCC
This sequence comes from Flavobacterium sp. CAN_S2, assembly GCF_015752255.1. Lineage (NCBI taxonomy): Bacteria > Pseudomonadati > Bacteroidota > Flavobacteriia > Flavobacteriales > Flavobacteriaceae > Flavobacterium > Flavobacterium sp. CAN_S2. Next base: position 723,436 of record NZ_JADOVA010000001.1, on the reverse strand, counting down.
ATAACGAATTTGCCAGATTTTTTAAAGCTTTCCAGAGCATCTCTCAAGGCTTTACTTTGTGCCATTCCCAGCGAAGAAACATTATTTAAAATAGAAATTCCTTTTATGTCATTATCTGATTTTGCCTCCTCTATAGCATTAATAATGTCTGATAAACCTACTTTTTTGTTTTCTGAAAAAATAGTCATCCAAGGATCTTTATATTTTCCTGCATAATCATTTCGTATGTCTTCCAAATTCAATTCGATAACCGAATTATTTTTCACCACAACACCTTCAGATTCACCGCCAAAAATGGCTCCAATAAGGATGATTCCAAAAAAGAACAACATGAAAAAAACAAAAATACCTATAATGGTAGCCAATACATTTCCTAAAAATTTCATAATTATATTTTTTTAATAAGTCGCATAAAACATAGAAATGTTACAAACAATGGTTTAGAATTTCTAGGTTTAAATATCAACAGAGGATACAAATATATTGCTTATTCTAAAATTCTTTTAGTTAATTTGCACCTAATTATGAAATCACAACATCAGGTCATTTTATCGATAGGAAGCAATCAGGGCAATCGTTTACAAAGTATCGAGCGTTGCTTGGAATTGATACACCAGGAAATTGGTACGGTCATCAAAGTTTCCAAATTATATGAAACTCCAGCTTGGGGTTTTGAAAGTGATGCTTTTTATAATTGTGCTTTGGTTTTGCATACTTTTTCCTCTGCTCATAAAATTTTGGCTCAGGTTTTAAAAATCGAAAAGCGTTTGGGTCGCTTGCGAAATAAAACTCAGGAATATCAATCGCGCACCATTGATATTGATTTGATTGCTTTTGATTCAGAAATTATTGCGACGGAAAAACTCCAAATTCCACATCCTTTGATGCAAAACAGGAATTTCGTTTTGTTGCCCATTCAGGATTTAAATTTAGATTGGAAACATCCCATTCTTCAAAAAAACATTTCGGAATTATTAGCTTTGTCACCAGATGAAAGTGTTTGTACAGTAGTTCAAGAATTAATTAGTCCGTTGCAAAATATTCCGCTGGAACAATTTAATTATGTCGCCTTTGAAGGAAATATTGGTGCGGGAAAAACAACCTTGGCAACAAAAATTTCCGAGGATTTCAATGCGAAAACAGTATTGGAACGTTTTGCTGATAATCCTTTTTTACCCAAATTTTATAAAGATCAAAATCGCTACGCGTTTCCGCTTGAAATGTCTTTTTTAGCAGACAGATACCAACAATTATCGGATGATTTAGCACAATTTGATTTGTTTAAAGATTTTCTGGTTGCCGATTATCATATTTTTAAATCCTTGATTTTTGCAAAAATAACTTTGGCCGAAGACGAATATCGTTTGTACCGAAATCTTTTTGATATCATTTACAGAGAAATGCCAAAACCGGATTTGTACATTTATTTGTATCAAAATTCAGAAAGGCTTTTGCAAAATATAAAAAAACGTGGCAGAAGCTACGAACAAAAAATTCCTGCTGAATATTTGGATAAAATCAATAGTGGTTATCTGGATTATATCAAATCTCAAACTGACTTGAATGTTCTCATTATTGATGTATCTGATCGCGATTTTGTAAAAAATCAAGAAGATTACCTGTATATTTTAGGTGAAATTCAACAAAAAATATCAAGATAAATCAGTAATTCAAATTCTTATCTTTTTAATGAAAAGTGTCCTCTTTTTTCAGGACTGTTTGTGTCAATTTTTAATACATACCAATAATCGGTTGCCGGAAGTAAATTTTTATTGAATGTTCCGTCCCACGATGGTTTAGCTGAATTTAATTTCGTGATGAATTTACCATAACGATCAAAGATGTTCACTTGAGCTTCAGGATAATTGACCAATCCTTTAATTTCCCATACGTCATTATAGGAATCATTGTTTGGGGTGAAAAATTTCGGAGCAATCAATACTATAAAAGATTCACTGTCAATCCCGCATGAATTTATTTCTCTCGCATAGCCTGTTTGCAAGCCGCTTGCCACATTGAAAAATACATTCGAACTTTGATAATTAATCCCGTCAACAGAATAGTCAAAATAGTCTTTTGTGTTTTTTAAATAAATTACAACAGTGGTTTCATTGACGTCAATCCTGTCGATTTGTGGAGTATCATGTTCTATTACAGTGATTTTTTTTGTGCTGCTGCAGTTAGCGCTATTTGTTACCGTTACGATATAAATGCCTGGCGCAGTAACCTGAATTGTCTTCGTGGTTTCGCCAGTTGACCATGAATACGTCATATCAGGGATTGCTGCATCAAGGATTAAACTGCCGGATTCACAAAGTATTAATTCCTCGTCCGTAACTACCGGAGGATCATAAATTATGATGTCAACAGCAATCCGATTTCCATTTGTACAACCGTTATTTATAGCTTCTGCGTAATAAGTTGTGTTTTGTGTAATATTGGGTACAGTCAGACTTGTTCCAGATCCTATGATAGCGGAGCTAGTTAAGCTCGAATACCAATTAACAGTTCCAATAGTGGTATTTGCTTGAAGAGTTACAGTTCCTGCTCCGCATCTTGAAACGGGATTGTTGGTTGATGTTATGCTAGGAATAGCATGTATTGTTGCGGTAATAGCTGTTCTGTTATTGGAACAGCCTGCATCCACATAATAAGTAGTTGTTGTGTTTAAAAAAGGGGTAGTGTACGTATTACCCGTGTGTACTAAATTCCCAAAGCTTGCCGCATCATACCAATTAATCGTTCCGCCAGATGCCGTTGCTTGTAATGTCACAGTTCCTGCTCCGCAATTTGAAGCGGGAATAATAGCCGTAATTTGAGGGATTATTATCGTGGTACTGGCTGAAATTTCAAGAATTGGATCATCAGGCATTCCTCCGTATTCTACAATATATCCTTTAGGTTGGTAATTTCCGTTTGCATCACCATTTACTTGTAAATCATTCCAGGAACCTGCTATTCCAATACCTGGCGCAGTTATATGCGCATAGTGTTCAATGTTATTGCTATTGTTGGGTTCATTAGTATTCCAAAGTGCAAAATTAGGGCTTGTCCCATTAATTCCACCATTCCAAAATGTCACTCTGTCAACAGCCGGTCCGGTAACCCATTTCCAGACTCCTTCTGTTTCGGCATCACTACCGCCAATCCATCCTGCTCCGTTAGCCTGTTCTCCTGCTAATTGTGCTTCGTCAGCAGCTGTGATTGTTGCTAAATATCCTTGAAGGCCAAAATAGAAACTAGCCTCAGCAGCTGCTTTTGCGGCTGTCCAGCTAATGCCTATGTTTGGGAAATATTCATAATAGTGACCATTTCTAGGTAAATAATTGGCTGCTCCAAGAGTAATAGAAAAGGTTCTGCTTCCAGACGGAGTTGCAGAGGAATTGCTAAAAACAACATCTTTGATTGCATTTATAAAGTCTGAATAAAGTACTTGTGCAGGTGGAGTAGCACTGGATAATTTTAATTTTCCTTCAAGAGGACTCCATTCAGTGACGATATTTGGGTGTAGTGTAGGATTGGATAATTCAATTTTATCCTGTCCGTTTACATATCCTGTGGAAATTTGGATGTAAACCGCGTCAGTCCCAATGTCAGTTGCATCAGAGCCGGTTATATTTACATCGGTCACTATTTTTACCGAAGTTCCTGGACAGTAAATTTGATTGCCTGTCGCTGTAATTCTGGGGGCAACAGCTGTAATAGATGATTTTATTGCTTTTCTAGGAATAACAGCGCTGTCTTTTTTTAGGGTGTAAATGGGAATGGCTGAATAGTTTGCCATTGGTACAAAGAATAAAAAAGCTATTGTTATTTTCAAGAAAGTATTAATTCTCATACGATACGGTATTGCTGTTCCTGTTTTTTTAAATTTTTATTTTGGCCAGTTCATTTTTTGAAATAAATCCCAAACTACAATTCCGGCACTTACCGAAATATTCAAAGAATGTTTGGTGCCTAGTTGTGGAATTTCGATGGAGCCATCACATAGCGCAACAGCTTCTTGCGAAACACCATAGACTTCGTTTCCAAAAACTAAAGCATATTTTTGTCCGTTTTTAACCTCAAAATTTTGTAGAAAAATAGCGCTTTCCACTTGTTCTATGGCAAGTGTCATCACGTTTTCTTTTTTTAATTTTTCGATAACTTCAAGAACATTCTCGTGATGTTCCCAAGCAACAGTTTCAGTGGCTCCAAGTGCGGTTTTATGAATTTCCTTGTTGGGAGGTGTGGCGGTAATTCCGCATAAATATATTTTTTCAATTAGAAATGCATCTGCGGTTCTAAAAACGGAGCCAATATTATGTAGGCTTCGAATGTCATCCAATACTAGAATAAGTGGTGTTTTTTCAGATTTTTTAAAAGCCTCAATGGATTTTCGTTCCAGTTCGCTGTTTTCAAGCTTTCTCATATTTTGTAAATTATTCAAAAAAAAAGCTTCCGAAGTTAATGGAAGCTTTTTTTATGTATTGAGTTAAAATTTAGCTTTTTGCAGCAGGAGCAGCTAAAACATTTCCTTTTATTGTAAGTGTTTTACTTGGTACAACTGCATTAGTTGTCAAAGTAACTGTTTTTGTAAATGCTTGACCCGCTCTTGAAGTATCATATTTTACTCCAATAACACCTTTTGCACCTGGAGCAATTGGCTCTTTTGGATACGTTGGTACAGTACAACCACAAGAACCTTGTGCATTAGTAATTATCAATGGTTTGTTACCGTTATTAGTAAAAACAAATTCACGACGACCGTCAGAGTTATAAGCCACAGTACCGTAATCAATAGTTTCAGTTACGAAAACCATTCCAGCTCCATTTACTTTTGCAGTAGCAACTTTAGTATTTGTTGCTTTTAATTTTTTTGATGTTTCTTGTGCGTTAGAAGTAGTTACTCCTAATACAACTAGCATAGCTAAAGCAATTATTTTTTTCATGTGTCTTTAATTTTTAAAATATCTACAAATCTATATAAAAATTAGAATTTACGCCTTAATTTTTTCTTAAAAAAATAGTTTAATTTTTTGAAGAGACCGCATTTTTGTTTAAAAATCTATAAATTCGCCTAAATATTTTTTAATTTTTCAAACACAAAACCATTGGCATCTAAAGATAAAGTAGTTAAGGAAACACCGTTAATGAAACAATACAACGAGATAAAAAGGAAGTATCCTGATGCGTGTTTATTGTTTCGTGTGGGCGATTTTTATGAGACATTTGGTGAAGATGCTGTGCGTGCTTCTAAAATTTTAGGGATCGTGTTAACCAAGCGTGGAGCGGGTTCTGAGACAGAAACGGCGCTTGCTGGCTTTCCGCATCACTCCTTGAATACGTATTTGCCTAAATTAGTAAAAGCAGGACTTCGTGTAGCCATTTGTGATCAGCTTGAAGATCCCAAAATGACTAAAACGATAGTGAAACGTGGTGTTACTGAACTTGTAACTCCTGGGGTTTCAATGAATGATGAGGTGTTGCAGTCCAAAACAAATAATTTTTTGGCTTCAGTATATTTTGCAAATAAATCTATAGGAATTTCCTTTCTGGATGTTTCTACCGGAGAGTTTTTGACGGCTCAAGGAAACTCCGAATATATTGATAAACTATTGCAGAATTTTAATCCAAGTGAGGTTCTGATTCCAAAAAATAATAAAAGTGATTTCCGAGAAATTTTCGGGGACGATTATCATAGTTTTTATCTCGAAGACTGGATTTACAAAGAAGATTATGCATTTGAAACACTGACTAAGCATTTTCAGACAATTACTTTGAAAGGTTTTGGAATCGAAGAATTGAAAGAAGGAATCATCGCTTCGGGAGCTATTTTGTATTATTTATCAGAGACTCAGCACAATCGGGTGCAGCATATAACAGCGATTCAGCGTATTGCCGAAGATGCTTATGTCTGGATGGACCGCTTTACGATTCGTAATCTGGAATTGTACCACAGTTACAATCCAAACGCAGTGACGTTATTGGATGTTATTGATAAAACGCTTTCGCCAATGGGTGGTCGTTTGCTGAAACGATGGTTGGCATTGCCGTTGAAAGACAGTCATAAAATTCAAGGTCGGCACCAAGTGGTTTCTTATTTAAAAGAAAATCAAAGTGTCCTGAAAAATATTCAAAATCAAATCAAGCAAATTTCTGATTTGGAACGTTTGATTTCGAAAATAGCTGCCGGAAAAGTATCGCCTCGCGAAGTGGTTTATCTGAAAGAATCATTAGACGCTATTATTCCAATAAAAACCTTGGCTTTAGAAAGTCCGCAAGAAGCCGTAAAAGTAATTGGTGACAGTCTACACAGTTGCGAATTATTGCGTGAAAAAATCAAAATTGTTTTAAATCAAGATGCGCCTGTTGCTATTGCCAAAGGAAATGCGATTGCCAAAGGAATTAATGCTGAATTAGATGAGTTACGGGCAATATCAACTTCAGGGAAGGAATTTTTGGAAGGAATTGAAAAACGGGAATCACAATTAACGGGAATTTCTTCGTTGAAAATTTCTTTTAATAACGTTTTTGGATATTATATTGAAGTTAGAAACATGCACAAGGATAAGGTTCCTGCGGAATGGATTCGAAAGCAGACTTTAGTCAACGCAGAACGATATATTACGGAGGAATTAAAAGAATACGAAACTAAAATACTTGGTGCCGAAGAAAAAATCCATAAAATAGAAGTAGAATTATTTGAACAATTGGTGAGCTGGATTGCTACGTATATCAAGCCGGTTCAAATGAATGCTAATTTGGTTGCGCAACTCGATTGTTTGTGTTCTTTTACACAATTAGCTATCGAGAATAAATATGTTTGTCCTGAACTAGATGAAACATTCGAACTCGAAATCAAAAACGGAAGGCATCCTGTTATCGAAAAGCAATTGCCGGTTGGGATGCCTTACATTGCCAATGATGTTTTCTTGGATAGAGAAACACAGCAATTGATTATGATTACGGGTCCTAATATGTCCGGAAAGTCAGCTATTTTGCGTCAAACAGCTTTGATTGTACTCTTGTGTCAAATGGGGAGTTTCGTCCCAGCTGACAGTGTGAGAATGGGAATTGTAGATAAGATATTTACAAGAGTAGGAGCGAGTGATAATATTTCGATGGGTGAATCTACTTTTATGGTCGAAATGAATGAAACGGCTTCTATTTTGAATAACATTTCTGATAGGAGTTTAGTGCTTTTAGATGAAATTGGAAGAGGAACGAGTACGTATGACGGAATTTCAATTGCTTGGGCAATTGCAGAATTCTTACACGAACATCCTTCAAAACCGAAGACATTATTCGCTACACATTACCATGAACTGAATGAAATGAGTGAATCATTGCCTAGAATTCAGAATTATAATGTGGCTGTCAAAGAATTAAAGGATACTGTACTTTTTATTCGGAAATTGGTAAAAGGAGGAAGCGCACACAGTTTTGGAATTCATGTAGCAAAAATGGCGGGAATGCCTCAAATTGTGATTTTGAAAGCGCAGAAGCTTTTGAAAAAATTAGAAAAAAATCATTCGAGCGATGCGTTGAACGGAATTAAAGCCGCAAAGGATGAGATGCAAATGAGCTTCTTTAATCTCGACGATCCTTTATTGGAGGAAATCAAAGAAGAGATCTTAAATCTGGACATCAATACCATTACGCCTATGGAAGCGCTGATGAAACTCAATGAAATTAAAAGAATGTTGACTAGAAAATAATTTTATTTATTTTAATCTTTAGGTTATCAGAAGATTAACTTTTGCACATGATTTTTTTATATAAAAGGCTTGTGTAATTCAATAAATGTCTTAAATTTGCATCCGCAATACAGAACAAGTATTGCGGTTCTTTTAAGAATTGATAATGCGAAAATAGCTCAGTTGGTAGAGCGCGACCTTGCCAAGGTCGAGGTCGCGGGTTCGAGCCCCGTTTTTCGCTCCAACACCACATAATGCTCGGATGGTGAAATTGGTAGACACGCTGGACTTAAAATCCAGTGAACAGCAATGTTCGTGCGGGTTCAAGTCCCGCTCTGAGTACTAAAAAAGCTTCAAACTATGTTTGAAGCTTTTTTTATTTATAGGAATTTGTAACTCAAAACAAAATGATTTCGCAGGAATGAATTCTATGTTCGATGTTTGGAATCTGAAATCTACAATCTAAAATTTAATGGGAGCTTTTGTAATTAGTAAAAGATATAACGACGAATATAAATTTGTATTTACTTCCAGAAAGGGAAAGGTTGTTTTTACGAGTTTGAGTTATGAACTCAAGTTTGAGTGTGAAGAAGATATCGAAAGGTTTAAAACGAATATTCAGTCAGCTAATTTTTTGAAATTTAAATCTTCCAGTGGGAAGTTTTATTTCAAATTGATGCTTGGGGATAATCATTTTGCAACAAGCAGAAAGTACACTACTTCCCTGCGTTTACAGAAGGGAATTGATGAAATCGTACGATATGGCTCTGTATCTGAAATATTAGATTTCTCAGCCAATGATTTTGTTTTCATCGATTGAGTTTTTTCGATTGAATTCAAAAAAAGAAGAGCGTCTTGGTAATTGCCAAGACGCTCTTCTTTTTTTGCTTTTGTAAGGCCGTTTCTTATTGAAGAAACTTTTACAAATTAAAAAAGCCATCTCGCAGAGCGGATGGCTTTAAAATTTTTAGAATTTGAGTTCTAATTATTTTTTTACTTCTGCAGCAGCGTCAGTAGCAACTTCAGCAGCATCAGTAGCAGCAGTAGCAGCAGAATCAACAACTTGAGCAGCAGAATCAACTACCATAGCAGCAGAATCAACTACCATAGCAGCAGAATCAACAGCAGTTGCAGAATCCTCAGCAGGAGCGTCAGCTTTTTTACATGATACAACAGTTAATACAGCAACAGCAGCTAAACTTAAAAATACTTTTTTCATCTTAATTTAATATAAAAGGTTAATTATTAATTCGTGGCAAAGATATAAATTTTTTAATATGTAAAATATTTTTTTATTTTTTTTTTAAAAAATAATATTTTTTGTCAACGCTGGAACAAGTTACAATTATTGTGCCAGTTTAAGCAATTGATTAAGAAATGTTTAATAACATTTGATTAGTCTTGTTTTCTGGCTATTTTTGTTTTTATTTTTTCTTTTTCAGCGGTTTACTTTTCTTTGGATGCACTAGTTTTAATTCACTGATTAAGTTTTTTGCACCTGCATATTTATCCATAATGAACAATACGTAGCGTATATCTACCATGATATTTCTGCAAATACTTGGATCGTAATAAATATCACTCATAGTTCCTTCCCAAACTCTGTCAAAATTCAGTCCTATTAAGTTCCCGTTAGCGTCAATTGCCGGACTTCCTGAATTACCTCCTGTGGTGTGATTTGTGCCAATAAAACATACGGGCATTTTCCCATTTTCGCCGTAAGGACCGTAATCTTTTGTTTTGTATAAATCGATCAATTTAGCAGGAACATCAAATTCATAGTCTCCCGGAATGTATTTTTCCATCACGCCGTCTAAATACGTCACTGGTGAGTACACAGTAGCATCTTTAGGCTCATATCCTTTTACTTTTCCGTATGTTACACGTAAAGTGCTGTTAGCATCTGGAAAAATGCGGCTTTCCGTATTTAATTCTAATTGCGCTTTCATATACGTGCGTTGCAACGCAGTAATCGTTAAGTTCAGTTCGTCGTATTTTGGAGCAACTTCTTTAGAATATTTGTCGGCTAATTCTTTTACAAGTAAGAAGCCGGGATCATTATTTAAATTTGCCAAAACAGTACGGGCATCACCCGATAACAATTGTTTCAAACCGGCGTAATTTTTCAGTTGAGATTTAGAATAAACTTCCGAAGCCAGATTTTTAGCATTCACATTCACCAAGCCTTTTGGTAAAAATTGTTTTGGAGATTTCGTCGCGTATAATTCGATCAATTGCTCAAAAACTTTTTCGTCAACAGTTGCATTGAAATTCTTGTAAAAATCAGCCAGTCCTGCTATTAAATTATTTTTTCGGTCATTGAAAGACTGTTCTCCTTTACTTTTGTAAACTTCTTCTAATTGGTACAATTTATATCCCGTACTTAGTAATTCAGTATTACGCAGAACAATTTCCGTAAAATAATCTCTTGCTACAGCGTAAGGTGCAATTTCCGTGTAGTTTTTGTCAAAGTCAGCCAAGAGTGTTCCATATTCTTTTTCTTTGCCTGCTTTTACTATTTTTTGCTGGAACTCTTTTTCAGATTCTTTTTTTACGGCAACCGCATTTGATTTTTTTAATCCTTGTGTTTCGCCAATCCATTTTTTCCAATAATTGGCAATACTTGCATATTTTGAAGCGTACTGAATTTTGATGGCATTGTCTTTTCGCATAAAACCATCGGCAACTTTCAAAGCTTTGTCTCTAATTTCGATTTTTGCAGGATTCAGTTCGTTTACAATTTGCTCAATCGCAACCGAAGGTAAATATTCGTTTGTTTTTCCTGGGTAACCAAAAACCAATGTGAAGTCATCTTCGGCTACGCCATCCAATGAAATAGGCAAGAAATGTTTAGGCGTGTAAGGCACGTTGTCTTTTGAATAGGCTGCCGGACGATTGTTTTTGTCAGCATAGATTCTGAACAATGAGAAATCTCCAGTATGACGTGGCCAAACCCAGTTGTCAGTATCAGAACCAAATTTCCCGATAGAGGAAGGCGGAGCACCAACTAAACGCACATCTGTAAAGGTTTCCGTTACAAAAAGAATGTATTGATTGCCTTCGAAAAAGGTACGGATTTTATTTTCCTGCCAATTTTCCTTTGGCAACGATTTAGACAAAGCCGTAATGTTTTCTTGGATTTTCTTTTGTTTTGCGGCTTCGCTGGTAAGAGTTGCAGTACCTTCCAGAACAGCTGTTGTTACATCTTCAATTTTTACCATAAAAGTTACTGTCAAACCTTCGTTTGGTAATTCATCTTCCATTTTGTAGGCCCAAAAACCGTCCGTCAGGTAATCATGGTCAACTGTTGAATGCGATTGAATTTGTGAAAATCCACAATGATGATTGGTTAAAATCAGTCCTTTTGGAGAAATAACTTCTGAGGTACAACCTCCGTTAAAATGTGGAACCGCATCTTTCATGCTCGACTGATTCACATCATAAATGTCTTGTACAGACATTTTCATGCCCAGGTTTTTCATTTCGGTTTCATTCATTCCTTTCAGCAGCGAAGGAATCCACATGCCGCCTTGCTGGGCTTGTGTTTGAATGACAAATAGTAATAAGAATAATTTTAAAAACTTCATGGTATTAAATTTAGAGTGTAATTTTATTTGATTTTGTATTGCATCAATTGTCTTTTGTGCGATTCAAAACCGTTGGCAAGATACAATTTTTGTGCTTTTTTATTGTGCGGTTCTACTTCCAGATAAATCAGTTTTAAAGATAGCTTATGACTTTCGGTTTTAATAAATGTAATGGCTTCGTTGCCAATTCCTTTTCCACGAGCTTTTTCGGTGACATATAATTCATCTAAAAAAGCAATTCTTCCTTTGTATTCAAAACTAAAAACAAAAGTCAAAATAAGATATCCTACAATTTCATTATCAGAAAAAATGAGCCAAGCTTTTCCCAGATTTTCATTGGAAATAAATTCTTGAAACAAGGCTTTAGAAACATCAATTGAAATGGGATAATTATCGATGGCATAAAATTCCTCCATCATGGAGACGACGGTTTCTATATCGGAAAGTTTTAAGGTTTTAAATTCAATCATTCAAAATATTTTTTAAAATAATGGCAGTAGCGCCTTTATTCATTTGTACAAAAGTGCTGCACATGTGTCCTTTTTCATTTCGGATGTCGTCATTGTGTATTAGGTTTTCAAGAGCTTCATTCAATTCTTTTTGATTGTTAACTGAAACACAGGCTTCCATATTGACTAGCGCAATTGCTTCTGCAAAATGTGAATAGTTGGGTCCAATAAGGATTGGAACGCCAAAAGTTGCCGGTTCTAATACATTGTGAACTCCGGGATTCCCGAAACCGCCGCCAACATAAGCAATATCTGCATAACTGTAGATTTTAGTTAAAATCCCGATGGTGTCAATAATGAAAACATTGAAATCAGCCAATTGCTTTCCTTCTTTTTGAGAGAATAAAACAGTTTTTTTGGTAATGCTGTTTTTTAATTGTTGAATTTGCTCCTCCTTAATATTATGTGGAGCAATTATAAACTTGACATCAAAAGTATTCGAATTAATAAAATTCACTACTAAATCTTCATCTTTTGGCCATGAACTTCCCACGACAATAGTGAGTTTATTGTCTTTAAAATCAGAAATAAAATCCAGTGAATTGTCTTTTTCTAAAATTGTGGCCACTCGGTCAAAACGGGTGTCACCAGAAACGGCAACATTAGTTTTCCCTAATTGCTGCAGTAGCTTTTTAGAAGTTTCATTTTGAACAAAAAAGTACGTGAACGCATCCAGCGCGTCTCTGTAAAAACCACCGTACCATTTGAAAAACAGTTGATTTGGTCTAAGAATACCAGAAATTAAATAGGTTTTGGTATTTGATTTTTTGAGCTCGGCTAAATAATTGGGCCAGTATTCGTATTTAATAAAAAACACCAAATCCGGATGAACAAGTTGTAGAAATTGTTGTGCATTTTTCTTGGTATCCAAAGGTAAATAAACCGTAACATCAGCAACAGCATTGTTTTTACGAACCTCATAACCCGAGGGAGAGAAAAAAGTAACCACGATTTTGTGCGAAGGAAATTTATCCTTTATCTTTTCAATCACCGGTAAACCTTGTTCGTATTCACCCAAAGAAGCGGCATGAAACCAGATTGTTTTGTCGGTAGGTTTTATTTTTTGCTCCAAAAGAGGGAAAACTACTTTCCTGCCATCTACAAAAAGTTTCATTTTTTGACTGAAAAGCGCCATGATTTTTAATAAAAAACCAGCAAATTGAACGATTAAGTTATATAATGAAAGCATCATTTAAATTTTTGGGCTAAAATACGTTTTCTTTATTTTAATTTCTTCCACAGTAATATTTAAATTTTGGTTTGGGGATCTCTCTTTTTATTTCATTTTAATATTATCTTTTTTTACTGCATGTTGCATTGGTTTCAATTCATAAATAACTATTTTTGTTCTTCGTTTTAAGAAAGTATTTACTGTATTAAAAAACGGTATTCTTTCGAACATTAAACAAAAATTGCAATGAAAAAAATCCAAATGGTTGACTTAAAAAGTCAATATGAAAAAATAAAAGATACCGTTAATATTTCCATTCAGGAAGTTTTAGACACTAATACCTATATTAATGGACCGCAAGTACATCAATTTCAAAAATCATTAGAAGAATATCTTGACGTAAAACATGTAATTCCTTGTGCAAATGGAACCGATGCGTTGCAAATTGCTATGATGGGACTGGATTTGAAACCCGGCGATGAGGTAATCACTGCCGATTTTACTTTTGCTGCGACAGTGGAGGTGATTGCTTTATTGCAACTGACACCCGTTTTAGTAGATGTGGATTTGTTCAACATGAATATTTCTATTGAAGAAATCAAAAAAGCGATTACGCCAAAAACAAAAGCAATTGTTCCTGTACATTTGTTTGGTCGTGCCGCTAATATGGAAGCAATTATGGCTATCGCCAAAGAATATAACTTATACGTTATCGAAGATAATGCGCAAGCGATTGGTGCCAACTGTAAATTTTCGGATGGAACTAAAAAGAAAGCGGGAACGATTGGTCACGTAGGAGCGACCTCATTTTTCCCCTCTAAAAATCTTGGATGCTATGGAGACGGAGGAGCGATTTTTACGAATGATGATGCATTGGCGCACAAACTTCGCGGCATTGTAAATCATGGAATGTACGAGCGATACCATCATGATGTTGTAGGTGTAAATTCTAGATTAGACAGTATTCAGGCAGCAGTTTTGAATGCTAAATTGCCTTTGTTAGATGAATATGGAAGAGCCAGACAAGACGCAGCCAGGAAATATTCAACTGCTTTTGAAGGGCATAAAAATATAATAGCACCAAGTATTTGTGATATTTGTGATTGCCATGTTTTTCATCAATATACATTGCGAATCATTGATGCTGACAGGAATGGTTTGATGCAACATTTGTTAGACAAAGGAATTCCATGTGCTATTTATTACCCAATTCCGTTGCATTCGCAAAAAGCATACGCTGATTCTCGTTACAAAGAAGAAGATTTTCCGGTAACCAATCAATTAGTGACGGAAGTACTTTCATTGCCAATGCACACCGAGTTAGATGACGAGCAAATTAAGTTTATAACAGATTCTGTTTTAGAATATTTAGGATAATTTAAGTAGAGACGCGATTTATCGCGTCTTTTTTATAAACGATAGGACGCAATAAGTCGCGTTTTATACAAAAAAGAAATCATGAAAATATTAGTCACAGGAGGTTTGGGTTTCATAGGATCTCATACCGTAGTAGAATTACAAAACGAAGGTTATGAAGTTATCGTTGTAGATAATTTATCAAATACTTCCTTGAGTGTTTTGGACGGAATTCAGAATATTACGGGTAAAGTTCCAGCTTTCGAAAAATTAGATCTACGCGAAAAAGAAAAGGTACAGGATTTTTTCAAAAGGCACCATGATATTTCAGGTGTTATTCATTTTGCAGCTTCGAAAGCAGTGGGCGAAAGTGTAGAAAACCCATTGTTGTATTATGAAAATAATATAAATGCCTTGGTTTATGTTTTGCAGGAATTACAGCAAAAACCTGAGGCTAACTTTATTTTCAGTTCTTCTTGTACGGTTTATGGTCAAGCCGAAACCATGCCAATCACTGAAAATGCTTCGATTCAAACTGCGATGTCTCCTTATGGAAACACGAAACAAATAGGAGAAGAAATTATCACTGATACTGCCAAAGTTACTAATATCAATGCTATTTTATTGCGTTATTTTAATCCAATTGGGGCGCATGCTTCCACTGAAATTGGAGAATTACCTATTGGGGTTCCTCAGAATTTAGTGCCTTTTATTACGCAAACCGGTTTTGGCTTGCGTAAGGAACTTTCGGTTTATGGAGATGATTATCCAACTCCGGATGGAACGGCAGTTCGCGATTATATTCACGTAGTAGATTTGGCGAAAGCCCATGTAATTGCTTTACAACGCTTATTGAACAAAAAAAATACGGAAAAAGTAGAAACCTTTAATTTGGGAACCGGAACCGGAAGCTCTGTTTTAGAAGTCATCCATACTTTCGAAAAAGTAAGTGGTAAAAAATTGCCTTATAAAATTGTAGGACGCAGAGAAGGCGATATAACTTCGGCTTACGCAAATACGGATAAAGCGAACGATGTTTTAGGATGGCAAGCGCAATCTACGCTCGAACAAGCGATGGCAAGCGCTTGGAAATGGGAACAGAAAATCAGGAGTTAGTAATTAGCTTTTAGTTCATTGTAAGAATACAATCCCGAATTATCACAATGATAATTCGGGATTTTTTCGTTTAAGTAATTTGTTGTAAATTCGTTAGATAAAGAAATGAATCATGGATGCTGAAAAAAAGAAATCTGAAAATACTAAAGCCCAAGAGCCTTCGGTAGATTACGAAACTTCAAAAATTAATTTCAAAGGGATTGATCGAGCAACTTTTAATTTTGATGAAGAAGTAAAAAAAGGGTATGCTCCGGAAGAATTTAAAGCTGAAATGTTTAAAAGAATAAAAGCGTATCCTTGGAATAAGTAATTTTTAAGGACGAACTTCTACTATATTTTGATGAATTGATTTTTACACTCTTCGTTCGAGAATATTTTAGTTACGAAGAAAATGCAAAACGTTATGTTGACAAAATTGTAGGTTTTATTATCTTGGAAATAAATAGTTTACCGCATAAACCAACTCCACAAAAGCTCCGCTATTTAGGTTAATATTACATTTTCTACATAGCGAATAATCGAACTACTAGGTACATTTTTTTTGAAAGACAGGATTTCGTAATTATAATAACCGGAATTATAAATAATCATTGTGAAGAAGCTAAGGAATTCTGATTTTTAAAATAAAAATCCCCACAAACATAAGGTTTATGAGGATTCTATTTTAAAACTTTGACTAATTATTAATTACGCATTTGCAGTCACCGCTTCTTTATCAATTTTTCCAATCAATCCAGCTAAAACTTTTCCAGGACCTACTTCAGTAAATAAAGTGGCTCCGTCTTTGATCATTTGTTGTATCGATTGTGTCCATTTTACCGGAGCAGTCAATTGAATGATTAAGTTTTTCTTGATTTCAGCTGGGTCAGAAACTGCACTAGCCGTTACATTTTGGTATACTGGACAAATAGGAGTTGCGAACGTTGTTGCTTCAATAGCAGCGGCTAGTTCTTCCCGTGCCGGCTCCATCATTGGTGAGTGAAAAGCACCACCAACAGGTAATAACAACGCACGTTTTGCACCTGCTGCTTTCATCGCTTCACACGCTTTTTCTACTGCTGATGTTTCTCCAGAAATCACTAATTGTCCTGGGCAGTTGTAATTTGCAGCGACTACAATTCCGTCAATTGAAGCGCAAACTTCTTCAACGATATTGTCAGCCAATCCTAAAACTGCTGCCATAGTCGATGGTTTTATTTCGCAGGCTTTTTGCATTGCCAAAGCTCTTTGAGAAACTAATTTTAATCCGTCTTCAAAGGATAAAGCTCCGTTTGCCACTAAAGCTGAGAATTCACCTAAAGAATGTCCGGCTACCATTTCTGGTTTAAAATCTTCGCCTAATGTTTTTGCTAAAATCACCGAATGCAAGAAAACGGCCGGTTGCGTTACTTTGGTTTCTTTCAATTCTTCGGCAGTTCCTTCAAACATGATGTCTGTGATGCGGAAACCTAAAATTTCATTGGCTTTTTCGAATAATTCTTTTGCAAGAGCTGAATTTTCATATAAGTCTTTACCCATTCCTGTGAATTGTGCGCCTTGACCTGGAAATACGTATGCTTTCATGTGTCTAATTTAAGATTGAAAAATGTAAAGATTGAAAAATCAATTTCAATCGGGATGCAAAAATACTATTTTTTACGGTATTTAAAACTATCGAGTAAAGTCGTTTTTGCTATCTAAAAAGAACGTTCGGTTTTTAAACAAACATTTAATACAAAAAAAAATCCACCCCAAATAATGGAGTGGATTGGCACTAAAATCAAAATACTAAAGAACGAAATACGTGTTCTTTAACGGTTGAATCGGTTGATTTGCTGTTTGATATGAATAATATTCTTCTTCAAACTCATCTCTATATTCGTTGACCATTTGCATAAGGTTTTTTTCAATTGTATTAGAAATAGCACTTACAGGAGTATCTGTAGGTCTGTTTTCAAACGGGTCCTGCAAATGAATAGCCATTTTTTCGATTAAGAAAAAAGCAACGGCAATGGTTGTCACCAATGGAATTTGAAGCCAGCCAATGTTATTTATCAAGCCAAAAGGCAAGAGAATAATAAACAAACACAGCGCAAACCTAATGTACATGCTGTAAGTTGTTGGGAAAATGGTATTTTTTATACGCTCACATTTACCCATAGCATCACACAATCGCGATAATGTATTGTCGATTTCTACCTGTTGGTAAACGTTAATTTTATTGGTATTGAGCGCTTTTTTTAAATCTTTGGCATGTAACAATAAAATTGCGTTGGGAACATGTTTGTGTTTTTTTACAAAACGCAATTCATCTTCATCCAGTAAATCTTTTATTGGTTTTAAAGGATCTTTTTCTCGGAGTGATTGTCCAAGGCTGTAGCACCACGCTGCTTGTCTTTTAGCAAATTTTTCTTTAAAATCGTTTGCCTGAACCGAAAAATCGGGATCATCATAAAAAATAATGATTTGGCGCAATAGCGTTCTGGAATCGTTAACAATAGAACCCCAAATTATTCTGGCTTCCCACCAGCGGTCATACGCTTGGTTCGATTTGAATGCCAGTAATAATGAAATAATGGTTCCAATAATAGTAGGAATCGCAATAGGAATATTGATTGCTATAGTCTCGAAGAAATAATGAAACATTTGAAAGGAAATACAAAACACAATGACTAATGTCAATTCGGTTTTTATTTTACCCAACACATATTTCATTGGAATTTTTTTATTTAATAACATATACTTTGGATTAAAATTTTAAACAATCATTTGATTTCCCTAGTAAATCTCTTCGTATAATGAAAGAACTGGTAATCCGAGTAACTCGTTGAGTGCTGCTTTTTCTTTCTTTAATAGTTTTAATTTCTTTGGTTTTCTGGTTTCAATCAATATGTTGATGTTGTTTTTAGAAATTGTATCGCTCAAAAAAGGTTGGCTTTCGTTCGTTTCGCTTTCACTCACAATTTTCAAAGAAAAAAGTGTATTCACATAAGCTTGCAAATCTTCTGCATGAAGGTTAGAATCTGAATTTTTAATGTACAAAGCTTGGCTGAATAGTTCTTGGTCAAAGTTTGCGTTAGTGTGCAGAATAGGACATTTGCTGTTAGAAATAATTTGGATGCAAAAGGAATTGATTTTCTTTTTTGAAGATTTAAAAGAAGGAGTTATAATGGTTAAACCAATGTTGAAATGGCTTACTAAATTTTTAAAAACCGGTGAAGAAATTCCGTATTGATGGTGGATTTTTAAGCTGCAATTTTTATTTTCCGAGATGATTTGGCGGCACACATCCAAAACATTTTCTTGGGTTGAGTTTAATCCTGTATTGATGTTTCGTAATAAACTGGCAGAGGAAAACGTGTCAGGAATATCTGCAAGTAACATTAATGTGATCTGACACTGGTTACCATTAGCAGAATTTATAGCCGTTTTTAAAGCATTGATTGTGTCGTTTTGTAATGTCGATGGGATAAGAATATTTTTCATATGTAGCAGATTTGATTTCTTTATACATACAAAATAACAGTTCCCACTTTATAGCAACCTTAAATTAAAATTAGAATATTCTAAGAATTAACATTAGAATTTTTAATGTTGACCGTATTAAAAGTAATATTTACAATTGTCCCTTTGTCAGGTTCCGATTGTATTTGAAGTTCTCCGTTGTGCATCCTGATTATTTTCATTGCAAGCGGAAGTCCTAAACCATAACCATTATATTTTGATGCCTTTTTGCCTCGAAAGAAAGGCTCATAAAGATGCGGAATATCTTCTGCGGGAATACCAATTCCAATATCAGTAATTGATATTTTTATTGTTGAATTATTTACGGATAAAGTAACAAAGACCGTTTCATTATCAGAATATTTTACTCCATTAGCAATGATATTATTCAACGAAAGTTCTAATAAGGATTTGTTGCAAGGAATTTCCAATAAACCCGGGTCATTTGGAAATTTGATGAACTTTATAGTGACTCTGTTATTGGGGTAAATTTTGTCAATATCTGATTTTACATCCATTAATAGTTCATCAATCCTAACGATATCTAATAATTGTTTTTTGCCGTCATAACCGGTTTGTGTAAGTTTCAGAAGACTTTCTGTAAGATCGCCAAGTCGGGATGCCTGACTGTGAATGTTTTCTAAAGATGCAATGTAATCCGCAACATTTCTTTCTTTTAAAAGCATGATTTCTGCTTCGGCAATAATGGTTGTTACGGGAGTTTTTAGTTCATGTGACGCATTATTGATAAAATTAGCTTGGATTTCAAATGAGGTTTCCAGTCGGTCCAGCATATTGTTAAAAGTCTTTGTCAAATCTCCAATTTCATCCGAACTTTTAGTCTCAGGAAGTCGGTTGTGAAGATTTGATGCGCTAATTATTTTAACTTCATCCGTAATTCTCGCTACTGGATTGATCACTCTTCTGGCTAGAAATCTACCAAGAAAATACGCCAATAATATAAAAGCCAGTCCTCCAAAAAACAGAATTTGTATGATATAAATGCTGCTGACATTTCCTCTGCGGTCTATTGCAGTAATGATTACAATATATTTTTGATTGGATTCCGTAAAAGTTTGGGCATAAAAATAGCGGTTGCTGTTTTCTATCCAATTAGAACCATTGGCCATTACCGTCGAATAAAAATCAGCTGGTAAATCGAGATCGGTGTTGTATTCAAAGGTGTTTTTTCCACTGACTTTTAGCACATAATTGTTCTCATCAATCAGTTCTTCAAGTCCATTAGCTTTAAATTCTTTGAAATAACGGGTTTTTACAGGATCATTTTGATAGTGAATCGACGCTACAATTTTAGCCCGATCTTGTAATCTTTTCAAAAAATGATATTGGTTATTTTGTTTGAACAAGAAAAAAACCACCAAACTTAGTAAAAGTGTGCTGAGGGTAGAAAGCGCAATGTAGGTAAAGGTAATTTTTTTCTTAATCTGCATTTTTATAGTTTCAATACATAGCCTAAACCTTTCATGGTATGAATTAGTTTAGTTTCGTATGGTTTGTCAATTTTTTTTCTCAAATAGTTAATGTAAACATCAATCACATTGGTGTTCATCTCAAAATTAATATCCCAAACATTGTCTAAAAGTTGCTCACGGGATAAAATGGTCTCTGAGTTAATGGCCAGATAATATAAAAGTTTAAATTCTTTGGCCGTAAGTACAATGGCGTCTCCATTTCTGGATACGGATTTTGTTTTCGAATTAATTTGAAGATCAGCAATAGTGATAATTTCATTCGGTTTTTGTACTTGACCCGCTCGTCTCGAAAGTGCGTTGACTCTCGCGTCAAGTTCCAGGAATTTAAAGGGTTTTAATAGATAATCATCAGCTCCGGAATTCAATCCGTTTATTATATTTTCAGTGCTTCCTAAAGCAGTTAACAGCAAAATGGGCACAAAGTTTTTCGCTGCTCGCAAACGTCTGCAAATTTCAATTCCATTAATGTCAGGCAACATAACATCGAGAATCACCACATCAAAATTGTGATTCGAAAGTAAATCTAAAGCTGTTGTACCATCAAGCGCAACACTTACTTCGTGATTTTTTTCTGAAAATCCTTTGCGGATAATTGACGAAAGATTTGGTTCATCTTCAACTATTAATAACTTCATTAACATAACGATTTCCACAAATCTAATGATTAAACTTTTATTTTTTTTCGAAAAAACCGCGGCTAAACTAATATTAACAAAATCTTATAAATAGTTGAAAGTTTTATTTTTAGCTTTTTCTATCAAAATCAGAACATTCTTTTGTTCTTCAGTATTAATTTATTACGACTTTTTTCTGTAACATTTTTCATTTTGTGTAAACTAATGAAGTATAAAAAACAGCGTTATGAAAAAGATAGTTGGTATTGTTTTCTTGTTCCTTTTTGGGTTTTTATTGTTTTATGGCAACCTTCCGGTAATCAATTATGGCTTTACGGGTTTTGCCTTTATTTTGTTGCTTTTAGTAATTCTAGCGATTGTGTTTTCTCTTGGATTGACAGTCTCGCAGCAAACAAAACAGGTCAAGATTGTATCCAAACCTAACAAGATTTTATTTGTTTTGGCAGGAGTGCTTTTGGTGTATTGTATCGCACTTCCTTTTGTAACCAGCCTAAAAATGTTCCGAAGCGATTCGTATCAAAAATTGATAGGCGAGGTTAAAAACGGTCAAAAAATCACCAATCACATTGCGCCAATTTCAATTGATAAAATCCGTGTGGTCGATGAGGAATTAGCACATCTTTTAGGAGAGAAAATTTTAGGTTCACAGCCAGCTTTGGGAAGTCAAGTAGAATTAGGGAATTTTTGTATCCAAAAAGTAAACCAAGATTTGTATTGGGTTGCACCTTTATTGCATTCGGGTTTTTTAAAATGGTTTAACAACCAAGAAGGAACTGCTGGATATGTTATGGTTTCTGCAACCAATGAACGCGATGTGAAATTAGTTCAGAATGTAGCAGGGAAAGACATTAAAATTAAATACCAACAAGGCGCATATTTTCAAAGTGACATTCACAGACACATTTATTTTAATGGTAATGCTACTGTTGGCCTTGCTGATTTTAGTTTTGAGATTGATGATGCTGGAAATCCGTTTTGGATTGTTACGAAATATGGAAAAAAAATTGGATTCTCCGGAAAAGAAGCTACCGGAGTTATTGTGGTTGATGCGCAATCTGGTGTTATAAATGAATATTCAATTGCTAAAACACCAAAATGGGTGGACCGAATCCAGCCTTTGGATTTTATCGAAGATCAATTGAATGATTGGGGAGAATATGTTCACGGGTATTGGAATTTTTCTAATCAGGATAAACTTCAAATTACGGAAGGAATGACATTGGTTTACGGAAAAGACGATAGATCTTATTGGTACACGGGATTGACATCCGTGGGGAAAGAAGAGTCTGCCGTAGGTTTTGTATTGGTGGATACCAGAACCAAAGAAACAACTTTTTATAAACAAGGTGGCGCAACAGAATTTGCTGCTCAAAGCTCTGCACAAGGGAAAGTTCAGGAAAAAGGATATAAGGCTTCATTGCCTATTCCGTACAACATTAATAATATTCCGACTTATGCGATGACGCTGAAAGATGATGGCGGATTGGTTAAAATGTTTGCGATGGTTGCCATTTCAGATTATACGATTGTGGGCGTGGGGAATACGATGAGAGAAACCTTGACTTCGTTTAAAAATGTCTATAATATGGCGGATAATAAAATAAATCCGAATAGTGTTTCTAATAAAAAATCGCTGAAATCAGTAGTGACCCGAATCCAGAATGATGTGAAAAACGGCAATAGTTTCTATTATTTTAAAGTGAAAGATTATCCTAATATTTTTGTGGGTTCATCCCAAATATCCAATCAATTGCCGGTGACCATGGTGGGTGATAGTGTAACAATTTCTTTTGATGTAGACTTGGAAGAAGTGATTGATATTTCGAGTTTTGAGAATAGTATTCTCAAATTGAGTATGAAATCCAATTAATGACAAAGGGCTTAAAGAAAATTCTTTAAGCCCTTTTTTTATTTTTTTGGCAACAGTTTAAAAGAAGTAGCTTTGAACCGATTATTAACTACTTTGCCAGTAACTTCAGCTTTTCTTATTGCCGCACAAAAACCATCACTAGCATGTGCATCTCCGTGGGAGTCGATGGAACTTCCGTCAACAAAATAGGATTTTCCGTCCATTCGAACGGCTAATTCACAACCATGTCCTTCCATCCCAAACTGACATTGTCCGCATGAAGCTTCAACAATTTGAGGTTTTGGTTCTTCTTTTTTATCCTGAGCGCTAGCAAGTGTTGCAGAGAACAAAATAGCTAAGTACAGTATCTTTTTCATAAATGATTAAATTTTACTTTAGCTAAGATACAGGTTTTTTTACATCGAATAATTTTTAAACATGTAAATCCACAATAATCTGGAAAGACGAATATTGATAGAAGCCATTGCAATAATCACTACAGCAATAATTGGAATGATTCGTAAATCGAAAGTTTCTTTAAAGAAGAATTGGGCAATAACATAAGTTGCAATTCCTTGCGCTACTGTTAAACCATAGTTGACATACATGGCTCCAAAAAAGTAACCAGGTTCTTTTTCGAATTTGTAATTGCAATGAGAACAATATTCGTTCATTTTAGGGAATCCAAAATTGAAAAAGATACTTTTTTCATTGAAAACTTTGCCTTTAAGACAATGAGGGCAATCATTATTCAAGATGTGTACAATAGAATTTGACATCGTAATTATTTTTATCAAAGGTATTTCTTATTCATGTCATGGATGTTTTCTATATTCGCTAATTATAGCACAATAAAGACATTTGGAGTAAAATGAAAAAATATCCTATTTATAACATTCAGCGTTTTAACTGTACTTCAGTGAATAGTGATTTGTATATTAATACCTTTAAAAATCACTTAATTGATCATAGTTTTGTTGAGGAGCCGCATCGTCATAATTCGTATGTTTTGGTTTTTTTTACCAAAGGTTCTGGAACGCATGAAATTGATTTTGATGTGTTTGCGATTCAGCCGGGAAGTATGTTTTTTTTGCAACCTGGACAAATGCATCATTGGGACTTGTCTGATGACGTGGAAGGATTCGTAATTTTCTATTCGCAGGAAATGTATAATCTTTATTTTGGACAAAAAACAATCGCCGACTATCTATTTTATTCTTCGGTGGATAATAAACCGGAAATGGTTTTTGACGTATCCGAATCGAAAGCGATTTTGCCTTATTTTGAAAGTCTGATCGCAGAAACACAATTGAATCAGTTGTTGAAGCAAGATAAAATCATGAATTTGTTGGATATCATTCACATTGAAATTGCCAGAAAATATAGTGAAACACATTTGCACGAAGCACATTCATATAATGTGAAAATTAAAAATTTCGAAGTGCTTTTAGAGCAAAACTTTAAAACAGAAAAGGCACCTTTTTTCTACGCTTCACAGCTCAATATTACTTTGAAACACTTGAACCGAATTTGCAATGAAATGTTGCAAAAAACCACAACCGAAGTAATTACAGCTAGAATTATCCTTGAAGCGAAACGCATGCTGATGGATAAAAAGTTTACCGTCAATGAAGTTGCAACGGAATTGGGCTTTGATGATTATTCGTATTTCACCCGATTGTTTAAAAAAAACACAGGAATGACTCCGACAGATTTTCGTATTTCTAAAAAGTAATGGGGGATCAACCTCGTTTCCTTAAGACGTTTGTCAAGTCGAGCGCAGTCGAGACTAACCGTTGAGTCTCGACTGCGCTCGACTTGACAATACTATCAATAGTAAATTACGAGTGCACGGTAACCAAATTGGCTGCTTTCTTCGCCTTTTCTACCACTTCTTCAATTGGAGTTTCTAAAGTATCATTGACTAAAGCCACAGCCATTCTTCTATACGGTCTTGAAGTTGGTTTGCCAAAGATTCTGAAATCAGTTTTTGGTAAGGAAGCAATATTTTCTATTCCAGAGTAAGTTGGATTTTCTGAGTTTTCCGAAGCTAAAATTACAGCACTCGCACCCGCTTTTTCTAATGTAATTTCGAAAATGGGTAAACTCAAAATAGCTCGTAAATGCAATTCAAATTCATTGAAATTTTGGGTTCCGGCTAATGTTACCATTCCAGTATCATGCGGACGAGGTGATAATTCCGAGAAATAAACGCCGTCATCAGCCAAGAAAAATTCTACTCCAAAAAGTCCTGCGCCGCCCAAAGCTTCAGTTACTTTTTCGGCCATGTCTTGCGCTTCATACAAATCCTTGTCGGATATTCTGGCGGGTTGCCAGCTTTCCTGATAATCGCCACGTTCTTGACGGTGACCAATTGGCGCACAGAAAAGTGTTGGATTATTATTTTGAACAACGGTTAATAAAGTGATTTCCGAATTGAATTTGACAAAAGCTTCTACAATTACCTCTACCACATCGCCACGAGAACCTTCAACGGCATAATTCCATGCTTTTTCGATATCGGCTTCTGTTTTTATGGTAGATTGTCCTTTTCCGGACGAGGACATTAATGGTTTTACCACACACGGCATTCCAACGGCTTCGACTCCTTTTTGCAATTCCTCGGCAGTTGTGGCGTAGCGATACTTGGCGGTTTTTAGTCCGAGTTCTTTGGATGCTAAATCCCGAATTGCTTTCCTATTCATTGTGAAGTTTGCCGCTTTTGCAGAAGGAACTACGGTGATTCCTTGTTTTTCGTAATCGTAAAAACGTTCGGTTCTGATGGCTTCGATTTCTGGAACAATAAAATCAGGTTGGTGTTTGGCAACGATTTTGTCTAACGCATCTCCGTCCAACATATTGATAACTTCAAAATCATGGGCAACTTGCATTGCTGGAGCATTTTCGTAACTGTCCACAGCGATTACGATTTGCCCGATGCGTTGTGCAGCGATTGTAAATTCTTTTCCTAATTCGCCTGAGCCTAGCAATAGTATTTTCATTTTTTTGAAGTCTTAATTAGAATGTAAAAATACTAAATTGCTTTTTTATGACTGCCCATTCGCTACAAACTTTGCCCAAAAGTCAATAGATTATGATCCGGATCCAATATCGAAAATTCTTTTTGTCCCCAAGGTTTGATTTCCAGTGGACCATTGGGATGAATAGCAACGCCGTTGTTCAAGAAGTTTTTATAAACGGTTTCGATATCTTGCACCCGAATGTAAACTCCTGAGTAATTTTCAATAGCATTAATGGTTGCAAACTCAAAAAAATGAATTTCAATGCTGTCTTTTTGAACCATCAAATATCCGTCAAAATCTGCATTACCCCATTCCTTAAAACCCAGTTGGTTGATATAGAAATTCCTTGTAATCGCTTTGTTGCGCATGGGTAACTTTGGGTTGATGGCTGTGAGCATGATGGTTTGGGTTTGATTAGTTCTATAAATCTAGTTTGGATTATTTTTTTGTTACTGTTGTTTGTTGGCGCAGAAAGAATTTCTAGGCTATAGGGATCTAGAATGCGAAACCGGATTATGCAACAAGTAATTTTTTATTTTCAGCAGAATCTTTTTCAGACCAAAGAATGAAGTTAGCATTTTTAGATTTAAGGGCTTCTAAAAATTCGCTTTTAACTTCTTTGTCAATATCATTGATTATTGCAATAGCAGTTACATTTTTTTTTGTAATTTTTTCTCGAACAGGTTTAATGTCATCCCATGAAAATAAAAATGTAGGCAAGTTGGATTTGTTAATAGTGTTGAAAGATTTAATAACTATTTCTTTATCTCTTTGTGCAATTTGAAAATCAAAATTAAATTCTAACCCAGTTGAACCTTTCGAAATAAAATCAGGTGTAAATATAATATCTTGGGAATCTAAATAATTTCGAACATCTTCTTTAAATATTGATGCAACATTATGATTTGATAAAACATATAAGTCATTTATCTCAATTATTGCTGAAAGAAAATTATGTTTTGATTGTGAAAATTTATCAATATTAGTCTCAATTACCAATTCGTCATTATCAATTTTTACACCGTAATTAATTAATATTGAATCTAATAATGATTTTCTTCTTTTTGACCCTTGGATTTGTAATCCCTGAATTTCTAAATTGGATAGTGTTTCTCCATTGTCACTCAATTTTAATTGAGAACCATTTTTTTGAGCATAAATTTCAATTGTATCGTTAAATGCACCAATAAAAGGTGTATTTATTAAAAACCAATCCGTAGTAAGGTCTTTTTGGATAAAAGTTTTTTCTCTTAACCAATTATAATAATTGTCGACAGATGTGTTTACCCAATTCACAGTAGTGCGTGTTGTATATTTATTATGGATTTTAAATTTATCCTTCTAGCAAAGTTAAATATTAAATCCGACAAATCTGATGATTGATTAATTTCTTTAATTGGGAAATCAATTTCTGTCAATGGAATAGCCCAAGCTAGAGGTTTATAACCTTCGACGTAAATATGCATGTGTGGTTCGCTCGGTAGAAACCATTTATCAGCATATGGTTTTAAAAATTCTGGTAATGTATCTTTAATATTTTCAGGATTATGATGGCCTCCTTTAAAATCAATTCTAAGAAGACCAATATGTGAATTGCTTTCTAAATGATGAATTGAGGTTTTAAGGATTATTTTTTGATTTGTAGTTATTTCAATCCAAAAGGCATAATCGGAATCTTGATTAGAAATTAATTCAATTCTATTCTTTTTGTTTTTTAAATCAATAGTTTGATAAGGGTTTACTAAAACTTTTTCTAGATTTAATAAATATTCAGCTTCTTGGTTTGTAAACATTTTTCAAAATATTATTTAGAATGATTCATTTCTAGAGCTAATATATAAAATTAATATTACAAATTTGTAAATTGTTGTTATTTTATCTATTGATTATAAATATTTTAGCAAATAATGAACATTCCGTACTGGATTAGAATAATTAGGATTTTGGCAGGGTTTGCGTGAGGGATAGGAGTGGAAATCCTTTATATTTTTTCTTTAAAAATATAAAGATTGCAGCGGAAAGCCCGACCCTTGTGGTCACGCCCAAAAACAACAAAACCCCAAGAATATCTTGAGGTTTTGTTAGTATATTATAAGTTGGATTTTTGACTTTCTAACTTTTTATTTTATGAGTTTTGACTATAGCGCCAAAGCATCTTTGATTCTTTTTAATGCTTCTTTCAAGATCTCGTCGCTGGTTGCGTAAGAGAAACGGATACAGTCAGGATTTCCAAAAGCGTCACCTGTTACCGTTGCTACGTTAGCTTCGGCCAAAAGGTACATTGATAAATCCATTGCATTTTTGATTTCGGTTCCTTTCAATGTTTTTCCGAAGAAAGAAGAAACGTCTGGGAACACATAAAATGCACCTTCGGGAACGTTGATTTTTACTCCTGGAATTTCTTTTAATAATCCTACTACTAAATCTCTACGGCTATGGAAAGCGTCAACCATGTGTTTCAATACACTTGGATCAGCATCTACTGCTGTAATGGTAGCGCGTTGTGCGATAGAATTTGCTCCTGAAGTTACTTGACCTTGAATTTTTGTACATGCTTTAGCGATGAATTCTGGTGCGCCAATGTATCCAATTCTCCATCCTGTCATGGCGAAAGCTTTGGCAACTCCATTTACGGTAATTGTTTTTTCTAACATTCCTGGGATAGATGCGATGCTGCAAAAAGTCCCTGAGAAATTGATGTGCTCATAGATTTCATCAGCTACAACGTATACATGCGGATATTTCTCCAAGACTTTGGCTAATGCCGTTAATTCTTCTCTATTATAAACAGATCCACTTGGATTACAAGGAGAACTGAACCACATCATTTTTGTTTTTGGTGTGATTGCCGCTTCTAATTGTTCTGGTGTGATTTTGAAATCAGTATCTACAGATGTAGGAACTTCTACAGGAACTCCACCAGATAATTTTACGATTTCGAAATACGAAACCCAGTAAGGAGCCGGTAAAATTACCTCGTCACCATCGTTTAGCATTACTTGTGCAATGTTGTATAACGATTGTTTTGCTCCAGTTGAAACTACAATTTGAGACGGTTTGTACTCTAAATCATTATCTCTTTTGAATTTTCTGCAGATGGCTTCTTTTAATTCAGCATATCCTTCTACTGGAGAATAAGTACTGTAATTTTCATCAATTGCCTTTTTTGCTGCTTCTTTGATAAAGTCAGGCGTATTAAAGTCAGGTTCACCTAAACTTAAGCTGATAATGTCTTTTCCTTGTGCTTTTAATTCTCTGGCCAAAGCCGCCATTGCTAGTGTTTGTGATGTTGCTAGATTGTTAATTCTATCGGATAATGGATTCATTGTAATAGGTTGTAGTTAGTTTATTAATTAGTAGAGATGCACCGCAGTGCATCTCTAGGTGTTATATGACTATGTAAGTTCCGGTTTCATTCCCAGTTCTTTCAAATGTTTGAAATGAGCAATAACGGCGCTTCGCATTGTTTTGTATTCGTAATACGGCAAGTTGCATTCCTGAGCAGTTTCTTTTACGATACTGGCAATTTTACCATAATGTACGTGACTGATATTTGGGAAAATATGGTGCTCGATTTGGTGATTCAATCCGCCGGTGTACCAGTTTACGATTTTGTTTTTTGGAGCAAAATTAGTGGTGGTAAACAATTGGTGTATTGCCCAAGTATTGTCCATTTCTCCTAATTCATTCGGAGACGGATTGGTTGTTTCTTCCACAACGTGCGCCAATTGAAACACAACACTCAGAATTAAACCAGCTGTGTAATGCATCACGAAGAATCCAATAAGCACTTTCCACCATGTAATACCAATTACGATTGGTAAAACAATCCAGATAGAAACATAAATTACTTTTGTGATAATTAAAGTCGTCCAAAGTATTTTTGGGCTTTTTGCTTCTCCGTACGATAATTTTCTTTTCAAGTAGCTTCTCATCTGTTTGAAATCAGTTGTGATAGCCCAGTTGAACGTTAATAATCCGTATAAGAATACCGAATAATATTGTTGAAAACGGTGAAAGTTATACCATTTTGCTTCTTTAGTAAATCGGATTACACGTCCGGCATCTAAATCCTCATCATGTCCCGGAATGTTTGTATAGGTGTGGTGTAAAACATTGTGTTGCACTTGCCAGTTGTATACATTTCCTGCCAAAACATAAATAGTTCCTCCCATGAATTTATTGACCCAGGTCTTATTAGAATACGAACCATGATTTCCATCGTGCATCACATTCATTCCTACTCCGGCCATTCCAATTCCCATAACGATGGTCAACAGAAGATGTGCCCAAAATGGCATACCAAGTGTCAGAATTAAAAAGTAAGGGGCAAGAAAAACAGAAAATAGAATTATAGTTTTCAAATATAGTTTCCAATTCCCGGTCTTTTGGATGTTGTTTTCTTTGAAGTAATTGTTAACCCGTGAGTTAAGTGTCCTAAAAAACTTTAAGCTGTCTTGCTTTGCAAATGTTGGTGCATTATTATTCATATATTTTCAATAAAGTTCAAAGGTAATTATTATAAATTTTTCGATATACAAAATTGAGATAAATATTTTAACTGTAAAGTATTACTTTTGTTAAAAAAAATAATAGATGGACGAGATTCTTAAGTATTTTCCTAATTTAACTAATATTCAGAAAGAGCAGTTCGAAAAACTGGATTTTTTATACCATGATTGGAATGAAAAAATCAATGTTATTTCGAGAAAAGATATAGATGCTTTGTACACCAAACATATATTGCACTCGTTGGGAATTGCCAAAATTGTAAATTTTGAACCGGGTACTTATGTTCTGGATGTTGGAACCGGTGGTGGATTTCCTGGTATTCCATTGGCGATTCTTTTTCCGGAAACACGTTTTTATTTGATTGATGTCATTGCCAAAAAAATAAAAGTAGTTCAGGCTGTTGCCGAAGGATTGGAATTGAAGAATGTAAAAGCCGAACAAATGCGTGCCGAAAATGTAAAAGGAGATTTTGATTTTATCGTGAGTCGTGCCGTTACAAATATGCCGGATTTTGTTTCTTGGGTAAAAACCAAAATCAAAAAGAACAACAAGCACGAATTGAAAAACGGAATTCTCTATTTAAAGGGAGGAGATTTAACCGAAGAATTGAAGGATTTCCCAAAAGCTACGGAATACAATCTAGCTGATTTCTTCGAAGATGAATTCTTTGAAACGAAGAAAGTGGTGCATTTGCCGTTGAAGTTTACAGTATAAGTCATTGCGAGGGACGAAGCAATCACAGTTGTTGCTCTCGTTATGCGATTGCCTCGTACCTCGCGATGACATTCAAAAAAAACCCCACATGAATTCAAAATAATTTGAATTCATGTGGGGTTTAAATTATAAATCACAAATCGTTAATCTGCGATTCTAAATCTTTATTCTCCTAAAAACGGGTATCTGTAATCAACCGGAGTAATAAAAGTTTCTTTGATAGTTCTTGGCGAAGCCCAACGCAACAAGTTCAATGCTGAACCCGCTTTGTCGTTCGTTCCTGATGCTCTTGCGCCACCAAAAGGTTGCATTCCTACAACAGCTCCCGTTGGTTTATCATTGATGTAGAAGTTACCGGCCGCATTTTGCAATTTGGTAGTCGCTTGCTCAATTGCATAACGATCTTGACTGAAAACCGCACCTGTTAAAGCATATTCTGAAGTGGTATCAACTAGTTCTAAAGTTTCTTCCCATTTGTCGTCTTCATAAACGAAAATTGTCATTACAGGTCCGAATAATTCGGTTTCCATTGTAGAATAATGTGGATTTGTTGTTACGATAATTGTTGGTTCAATAAAATAACCAACAGATTTGTCATAATTTCCTCCAACGATAATTTCAGCATCGGCATCTTTTTTGGCTTGGTCAATAAAACCAGCTAATTTATCGAACGAACCTTCGTGAATAACAGCAGTGATAAAGTTACCAAAATCCTCCGGAGAACCCATTTTCATCGATTTTGTATCGGTTATTAATTGCTCTTTTATAGCTGGCCACAAACTTTGTGGAACATAAGATCTTGAAGCTGCAGAACATTTTTGACCTTGAAATTCAAATGCACCACGAACAATTCCTGTTGCTACTTGTTTTGGATTCGAACTTGGATGTGCGATGATAAAATCTTTTCCTCCAGTTTCACCAACAATTCTTGGGTAGGTTTTGTAATGGTGAATGTTTGTTCCAATTTTTGCCCAGATATCTTTGAATACGTGAGTTGAACCTGTAAAGTGAATTCCAGCGAAATCACGGCTTGCCAAAACAGTATCCGTAATCATCAAAGCATCTCCAAAAACAACGTTAATAACGCCATCAGGAACTCCTGCTTCTTTGAAAACTTCAATGATGATTTGTGCAGAGAACACTTGGCTGTCGCTTGGTTTCCAAATCACAACATTCCCCATCATAGCAGCACTTGCAGGAAGATTTCCAGCAATAGCAGTAAAGTTGAACGGTGTAATCGCGTATACAAAACCTTCAAGAGGTCTGTACTCTAAGCGGTTCCACATATCCGAATTTGATTTTGGCTGATCGTTGTAAATTTGGGTCATAAATTCTACGTTGAAACGTAAAAAATCGATAAATTCACAAGAAGCATCAATTTCAGCTTGGTGTATGTTTTTTGATTGCGCAATCATTGTTGCTGCATTTATTCTTGCTCTGTATGGACCAGCGATTAATTCAGCTGCTTTAAGGAAAATAGCTGCTCTTTGTTCCCAAGCCATATTTGCCCAAGCAGTTTTAGCTTCAAGTGCATTTGCAATTGCTTGCTCAACATGTGTTTTTTCGGCTAAATGATACGTTCCTACGATGTGTTTGTGATCGTGTGGAGCGGTCATGTTTTTTGTGTTTCCAGTTCTAATTTCTTCGATTCCGATATACAAAGGCACATCGATTTTAGAATTCCACATTTTTGTGTAAGCTGCTTGTACAGCTGCTTTTTCTGGTGAATTTGGTGCGTATCCTTTTACTGGTTCGTTTACCGCTTTTGGTACATGAAAAAATCCTTTTAACATATTTGTAAAATTATAAAATTAGAAATGGTTGCAGTGTGTTTCAAAATAATGCACAAAAGTACGAAGGATTGTTTGAAAAAAGATGTTTTTTGGTGTAAACTAAAAGCAATATGGGTGGAAGTCGTGTTATAGCCCAGATAGAAATGGAAAGCTTTTTGTGGTCTCGTTATATTTTTTCTTGCAGAATAAGAGCGACTTCAGAAGCTCCTTATTGTGCTTAGAAAAAAATAAAGGAGACGACTAAAACTTGAAATGTATAGCTGGATGAGCTACGAAAAAAGAGATAAATTTTAATTCAAAGCAAATGGAGCACTCAACCTAAAAGCAGGTACAATAACTTTGAAGTTTTTTGTTGAGGTGAAATTTATCATGTTGAAATAGCCTTTCATGGCGCCATATGGGGACGACAATAAGCAGCCTGAACTGTAGGTGTGAAATTCTCCAGGTTTTAAAACGGGTTTTTTTCCAATTACGCCTTCGCCATCAACAATCTCGATGTCATTTAGGGAATCAAAAATTTCCCAGTGGCGCGAAATCAATTGAACGGAATCCTTACTGTGGTTTTCGATTGTGATTACGTAACTAAAGGCAAAGTGAATCTTATAGTTTTTGAAGTAAGTACCCTCAAAACTAGTCAATACAGAAATCTTTATACCTCTTGTTATTTGAGAAACCATGTTAAATGGATGAATATGTGATTATTATTGACAAATTTACAAAAAAATGGTGTCGTTTTACCAAATTTATCAAAAGTTTTTTAGTTGATGATATTTATGGAATTAGCTATTCCTTTACCCACAACTCTGTCGTATCGGTCAATGTTTTCTCTGTAATAAACGACTATTGTGTAATCATTTTCTGTTTGGTAAAAATTTCCATCAATTGCATTTTCATAGTCAATTACTCCTTTTTCGTCAGCGACTTTGTATTCAAAATTAGCAAATCCCTGTTTGATTAAAATTGCTTTTTCATAAATTGCTTTTTTGGGATTATACTCCATTTTGTATTCTGGAGACAGCATATAATTATTGAACATTCCAGTGACATAAATATTTTTATTCAATCGGAAAGTAGGTGCCGAAAGGCTGAAATAAACCCAGGCATAATCAGCTTCGATTTCGTTGTTAGCTGTATTTAAATTGTTGACTACAAAATTGCCATTCACATCTTGAGTAAATGAATACGGAAAATTCGCTCTGGCGGCGCTAGTGTACAAATATGATCCGTAAACTGCCGTGCTAAAATCGACTCGGGCTATATTATTATTCGCGGCTCTGATATCTTTGTTTTCGAAAAATAAAAATTCATTTCCAGCCCAAAACTGAGTCTCCCAATCATATTTGTAAATCAAATCATTACCAATCGTGTATTGCGGAACTATATTTTTAATGCCAGTATTCATTTGGCCGTTTTGCAGTAATAATACTTTTACATTTCGCAACGGCGTTTGAAAAGTAATAGTATTGGATCGAATAGTGAAATCTAAATTCTGCTTTAATTCGATGTTGTTAACTGTTCTGGCTCGTTTTACTTGGATAGGAACTGTAACCAAATCTTCGTATAAAATGAACTTTCTGGAAAATACCACCTCTTTATTTTCATCTAAAACTTTAATCATGTAATTCCCGCTGATCTTTAATTGTAGGGTAAACTGATTTGGTATCGCTAATTTGTAATGCGAATAGATTTGTAATGTATTGAAGGAATTGCTGTAATCTTGAATTCTTTGGTTATCAAAACCTTCAAGATACTCGTTTTTCGGAATTGAGGTAGGATTCCAGTTATAGTCGCAATGAA
Source organism: Flavobacterium sp. CAN_S2 (assembly GCF_015752255.1). NCBI lineage: Bacteria > Pseudomonadati > Bacteroidota > Flavobacteriia > Flavobacteriales > Flavobacteriaceae > Flavobacterium > Flavobacterium sp. CAN_S2. The sequence goes on along the minus strand of NZ_JADOVA010000001.1, from coordinate 688,719 downwards.
TAATTTCGTAGTAGTAATTGGCTTCACTACCAAAAAGATCATCAAATTGAAATTGAAATCCTTCCCCTAATTTTAAAATTGGAACTATATTTTGGTCATTTTGTACAAATGAAATGGTTTTGATGTTGTATGGCGGAGCGATTTCTTTTTCTGCTTGAGCAAAAGAAATATAGGAACAAAACACCGTGAGAAGAAGAAAGGTTATATTGAGAAAAGAGTTTTTCATTTTGTAGCACTTAAGATTTTGTAAATATAAGGATTACGTTTTGTTTTTAGTTGATCTTGTTTTTGTGGTGACGATTTTTTTTGTGAGTAATATCTGTTAATATTCTCTTAATTCGTTCTGTTTTTAAATGGTAACTGATTAGTTTTACTACAAATAAACCAACCTTATGAAAAAAATCAACAACTTAGTCTTTGGTGTTTTGTTATTTCCATTAGCTGTTTTTGCACAGCAAATGGATTATTCAAAAGCCATTCCTTTTGATCCGAGCGTGAAAACCGGAAAACTTGAAAATGGGTTAACCTATTATATCAAGAAAAATGCCAAACCGGAAAACAAAGTAGATCTTCGATTAGTCGTCAATGCGGGATCCATTCTAGAAACGGATGATCAACAAGGTTTAGCTCATTTTATGGAGCACATGTGTTTTAATGGAACCAAGCGTTTTCCAAAAAACCAATTGGTTGATTATTTACAAAGTATCGGTGTAAAGTTTGGACAGCATTTGAATGCTTACACCAGTTTTGATGAAACCGTTTATTTTTTACCAATTCCATCAGACAGCCCTGAAAAATTGGAAAAAGGATTCCAAATTATTGAGGATTGGGCTTTCAATACGGTTTTGACTCCGGAAGAAATTGATAAAGAAAGAGGAGTTGTTCTGGAAGAATATAGGTTAGGTTTAGGAGCCGGAAAAAGAATGCAGGGACGTTATATTTCTAAAATGATGCACGATTCCCATTATGCGGAACGATTGCCAATTGGACAAAAGGAAGTTTTAGAAAAATTCAAACATCAATCTTTAATTAATTTTTATAAAGATTGGTATCGTCCAAATTTGATGAGTGTAATTGTTGTGGGTGATATTGATGTTGCTGAAATGGAGAAAAAAATTATTTCACATTTTTCAAGCTATAAAAACCCAGCAAACGAAAAGTTGAGAAAGTTTTATGATGTTCCTAATCATAAGGAAACTTTTGTAGCTGTAGAAAGTGATAAAGAAGCCTCAAGTGCTCAAGTACAATTAATGTACAAAGATTACGGAACTCCAAAAACAGTGGTAAATGTTGGAGATTTCAAAAATTCTCTTGTTGAAGGATTATTTTCTACACTTTTAAACACACGATTGGATGAACTGACAAACTCAGCAACACCTCCGTTTACGTATGGATATTCGTATTATGGCGGCACTTTTGCCCGAAATAAAAAAGCGTATCAATCAGTAGCAATGTCTCAGGAAGACAAGCAGTTGAATGCTTTGAAAGTTTTGGTGACTGAAAATGAGAGAGCAAAGAAATTTGGATTCACTCAAGGCGAATTAGATCGCTCCAAAGCCGAATTTCTGGCATCTATTGAAAAAGCATATAATGATAGAGACAAAACGAATTCAGTGAATTTTGTGGGTGAATACCAAGCTAATTTCTTAGAAAAAGAACCAGTTCCCGGAATCGAGTGGACGTATCAAATGATGAAGCAATTGATGCCTTTGATCGATTTAAAGGATGTGAATAGCTTGATTAAAGATTATGTAAAAGAAGATAACCGCGTTATTATTCTGACCGGACCTGAAAAAGAAGGTTTGAAAAAAGTAACGGAACAACAAGTTCTAGACGCATTAAAAGTTAACGCAGATGATCTTAAGCCTTATGAAGATGCTGCTGTTGCTACAAGTTTAATGCGCAATGAGGTTAAACCAGGTACAATTGTTAGTCGTGAAAGCAATGCGAAAATTGGAACCAAGACCTTAGTTTTATCCAATGGTGTGAAAGTGATTTACAAAAATACCGATTTCAAGAATGATGAGGTTCTTTTTGAAGCAGTGAGTTTTGGAGGAACTAATTTATACTCGAACGAGGAGATGAAAAAAGTTCAATTTGCCAATGGCGCTTTGGCGGAAGCCGGATTCTCAGGACTTAAATTGAATGATATAAATAAATTCATGACAGGTAAAATAGCGAGAGTGAATCCATATATTAGTTCTACTACAGAAGGTTTACGCGGAAATGCTACTCCTAAGGATTTAGAATATCTTTTCCAAATGACGTATGCTTACTTCACTGATTTGAACTATGATCCTGAAGCTTTTGAAGGCTTTAAACAAAAGCAATCAAGTTTCTTTAAGAATATGGCTTCGCAACCGCAAAACTATTTTCAACAGGAGTTTTATACGTATTTGAATAAAGAAAATCCAAGATTCAATGGAGTTATGCCAACGGATAAATCTTGGGCTGAAACAGATTACAAGTTAGCGTATAATAAATACAAAGAGCGTTTTGCGAATGCAGCTGATTTTGAGTTTTATTTTGTGGGAAACATCGATGATAAAACCATGGAAGAATATGCCGTTAAATATTTAGCGTCTTTGCCAGCTACCAATAAAAAAGAGAAAGCAGTTGATTTAGGCTACCGAATGTTAAAAGGAGATTTGAAAAAAGTCGTTAACAAAGGAACAGATCCAAAAAGTAATGTGACGATCATGTATTATGGCGATGCAACTTATTCCGCTAAAGATGCGATGACGATGCAGGCACTAGGTGAAGTTTTGACTATAAAATTAATCGAGCAATTGCGTGAAAACGAAAGTGGTGTTTATGGTGTTTCTGCAAGAGGAAGTTTGAGTAAAATTCCAAATGGAATGTACAGTTTTAATATTGGTTTTCCATGTGGACCGGATAATGCTGAAAAATTGACAGCTTCTGCTTTAAAAGAACTTCAAAATATTATCGATAACGGACCGGATGAAAAAGATGTGGCTAAATTCAAAGAAGGAGAATTAGCTGATTTTAGAAAAGACAGTAAAGAAAACAGATATTGGTTGTCTAATTTCACGAGATCTTATATTTATGGAAACAGTACCGAGGATGTCTTGAAATTTGAAGAAGCTGTAAATGCGGTGACTGCGAAAGATATTCAAAATATTGCTAAAAAATATCTTACCAAAGATAAAGTTATTGGAATGTTGATGCCAGAAAAGAAATAAACCAATTTATTTATAAACTAAAAACCTGCTAAAATTAACTTTAGCAGGTTTTTTTATGATGTGAATTTATGGTTTGAATTATTTAAAACAAACGGGAATAATTTCCCCTTTAGCCAAACAATATTTTTCTACTAATTCGGGGGCAATTTTATTAGTGTAATCTTCTTCGATTACTTTAAAACCGATACTTCGTAATTTATCAAAATAATCACGGCCATAAATACGAACGTGATCGTATTGACCAAAGATTTTAGCGCGTTCTTTTTGATCCGTAATGGAATCATCGGCAAAGGTTGTTGCTCTGGATAAATCCTGTGGAATTTGTAAAATGGCCATTCCACCCGGTTTCAAAACCCGATACAATTCCTGCATTGCTTTCGTATCATCCGGGATGTGTTCTAGAACATGATTGCACAGAATAACATCATATTGATTGTCCTCAAAAGGCAAATTACAAATGTCCGCTTTCACATCCGCCAACGGAGAAAATAAATCGGTTGTTGTATAGTCCAGATTTTTTTGGTTTCGAAACAATTTATAAAAAGCTTGCTCTGGTGCAAAATGCAATACTTTCTTTTTTGCTGTCGAAGTAAAAAAATCTGTTTCGTTATTTAAATACAACCACAATAAACGATGCCTTTCTAATGAAAGTGTACTTGGCGAAAGCACATTATTTCGTTGTGTTTGGTATCCATAAGGCAACATCGATTTGAAGCTTTTTCCATCAATAGGGTCGGTGAAATTAGTTCCTTTTAATGAATAAGCGATAATAGGACGTGCCACATAACTTAAGCGAATAAGTATAGGACGCGGAATGGTATTGAGTATAAGTTTAAATAGTTTTTTCATTACAGCACTAAAGGTGTTTGTCTAAACTCATCTTCTTCAGTACTTACGATTCCTAACGCTTTGTAGATATAACCAAAAGTGGACAAAATCTCCGGTTTCCCATCAATAATGGCTACGTCGTGCTCAAAATGAGCACTTGGTTTTCCGTCAGCGGTTGTGATTGTCCAGCCGTCTTTGTGTTGTTTGATGTTTCGGGTTCCCATGTTAATCATCGGTTCAATGGCAACAACCATTCCTTCGACAAAAAGTTTTCCTCTTCCTTTTTTGCCATAATTAGGCATTTCAGGATCTTCGTGCATTTTTTGGCCCAAGCCGTGTCCTACTAATTCCCGTACTACACCATAACCATGTGATTCGGTATATTTTTGAATTGCATTTCCTACGTCTTCAACACGGTTTCCTAGTCTTAGTTCGCGGATTCCTACGTATAATGATTCTTTGGTAACCTGTAATAATTTTTTAGTTTCAGGAGCAACTTCGCCTATTTCAAAAGAATATGCATGGTCACCATGGTATCCGTTTTTGAAAGCACCACAATCCACAGAGATTACATCACCGCTTTCCAATGGTTTATTATTTGGAATTCCATGCACCACTTGCGAGTTTGGACTCATACAAAGTGAATTTGGGAAACCGTATAATCCAAGGAAACTAGGTTCTGCACCATGATCACGAATGAATGTTTCGGCTAATCTGTCGAGGTATAAAGTGGTGACTCCTTCTTTGATTTCAGAAGCAATCATTCCTAATGTTTTTGATACGATCAACGCACTTTCGCGCATTAATTCTATTTCTTCACGTGATTTTACAATAATCATAATTCTTGTTTTTCAGTTTGCAAAAGTACGATTTTATAAATTATTTAATCCGGATTGGCCATTATTTTAAAAAGCTCTGAATTTGATATGTAAAAACGATTCTCTAAAGCGATCTTCGAAAGCTGAGCGCTAACTAAATTATTCTCTCGAGTATTGATTAGAAATAAGGAACTTTCTCCAAAAGAAAATAATCTTTCCTCTGAGTTTAACATTGTCAGATTGTCTTGAACCAAACCTTTTATCAGCTCTTTTTGTCTTAACAATGACTCAATTTCCATTTTTTGTGCATTTATTTTATTGGTCAATTGTACTTTTTCAAGATCTAATGTAAATTCAGTTTCCTGAACTTTGAACTTCGCCAATTTCAAGCTTCCGCGTTCTTTTCGAAGAAATAAAGGGAAGTAAAAATCTAGTCCAATTTTATAATCCTCAAACTGATAATTATCAATATAGCTGGGTTCTGAAATATAGGAGTAACCGACATCAATTTTTGGTAAAAGCATGTTAGCTTTCAGTTTTCGTTCCACATTGAGCATGTCAATTTTGCTTTGCAGCGCATTAATTTTTGGATGATTAGTGATGGAGAAATCGGTGTTCAGTAAATCATTCGTTTTTAAACTTTCCTGAATCGTGAATTCCAATTGGGTTTCAGGAATCAACTCATCGGATAATTCCAGCGGAATATTGTTTTCCAACCAAAGAAAAGTAGCGAGTTCTAATTTGGCTTTAGCCAATTTCAGATTCGAATCTTCTAAGCTCAGTTTTCTGTTTTTCACAATAATTCCTGCCTCAACACTATCAATTGCGGGTTTGTCACCTTGATTAATTAAAGATTGAATTCCTTTAAATCTAATTTGTGCATTTTCATTATATTCTTCATACAACTGCACTTCATTGAAGTTTTTTTTCCAATTAAAATAAGCCAGTGAAGCATCATACAAAACCGCAATCGCCTGAAGTTTTCGCTCTGCCTGACTCAATTGTATTTGCATTTTTGCCTTTCGGACATCAGCCATTCTTTGATTGATAAACAGTCCTTGTCCAAGTGGAACGGTCACTCCTAAGGAAGTTAATCCTTGATTGGGAAGGGTGTTTTGCGGATTCAAGTATACGCCATCACTATTGTCAAAACCCGCTTTAATCTCGATTCCGTACCATGTTGGGATTTTGAAGCTGCTGTTCAAAATCGAATAATACTCTTTGTCTTTGAATTGTTTTTCGCTGAAATCGACTTCAATTTTTGGGTCAAAACCACCGCGAGCCATCATCAAATTAGCTTGCGCTTTACTGATTTCCAAGTTGGCATTCTTCACCAGCGGATGGTATTTTTTTACATACCCCAAAAACTCCGTATAAGTGAATTCTTTTGAGGTGATATCTTGGGCTGTTGCAGCAAAACCCAAAAATAAAAATGCTAAAAATAGTTGTTTCATTATTTTTTCTCTGTTGTTGGTTTTACCCCTGGTTTGTAATAATTAGGAGGGAATCCGTTCAAGGATCTCCACAATTCAAACCAAACCGGCACATTATTTAGCAGTGCGATGGTTTGCGCTCCAGCTCCTATACTCAGTTGCTCAGGCCATTTATCATCACTATTATCAGGTGAAATTAATACGCGATATTTTCCATTGACACTAATGAAATTTTCAATGGCTACAATTTCACCTCCAAAGGTTCCGTAAGACATGTTTGGCCATCCGGAGAATACAATTGTAGGCCAGCCATCAAACCAAACTCTGACTTTTTCTCCTTTGCGTAACAATGGAAGGTCTATTGGGTTTACAAAAGTTTCTACGGCAATATCATATTTTGATGGCATTATGGTTGCAATTGGCGTTCCTTCTTTGATTGTTTCTCCTATTCCGGATTGCAAAGCCCTGTTGATGTAGCCGTTTTGCGAGGCTTTGATATAATACATTCCGTTTCTAATGCTGTAATTTGCATACTGATTTTCAAGTTTATTTACTTGTGCATCAGTATCGTACTGACTGCTAAGCGCTGTGAATTTGTCGCTATTTGCTTTCGAAACTTTCTCTGCATACTCCGCGCTTATTCTGTTTATCTCAACTTTAGCATTAATAAACTCGTTTTTGCTGGTTAAGTATTTGTTTTCCTGAGTGATAATTTTCGCTTCTACTTCTTGTAATTTCAGTCTTTTTTCTTCAATATCAGTAAGTGGTTTCAGTCCTTCCTTATTCAGTTGAACCGAACGATTGTATTGTGTATTGGCTATCTTTAATTGGGTTCTTACGGCAACTAAATCGATACTGTCACTCTTTATTTTCAAAACTGATTGTTTGATTTTATTTTGTGCTTGTTCCAGTTTCAAAACTTTTTCTCTTTCAATGGCTTGTATCTGGCCGGTAAGCGTGCTTACTTTTGAACCATACGATTGTAAAGATTGTTTTTTTGCATCTATTTGATTTCGTGTGTTTTGAACTAAATTTGGATCCATGTAATCCTCTTTTATTTCTGATATAAATAGAATTGTATCGCCTTTCTTTACAAAATCGCCTTCTTGAACATACCATTTTTCAAGTCGACCAGAAATCACACTCTGAATGGACTGTGGTCTTTGGTCAGGTCTTAATGTGGTAACGCTACCGCTGCCTGAAATGTTTTGCGTCCAAGGCAAAAAGAGTGCTATTACCCCTATAATTGAAACCCCTACAATAATTTTATTTAAAATTTTATAGTGTGGTCTGTTGACTAGGTTTTTCACCGTACTAAAACGATCTAATGACGGCAGTTTTGTTTTATTGTCAGATATGTTTAGCATGACTAATTATTTTTTAAATCAAGTTGAATAGTTCCATTTTCCATAGTGATGATGCGACTGCATTTGGTTTTCCAGTATGGGTTTTTTGAGGAAACTATTATTGTCCAGTTATTCTTCTCGGATGTAAGGAAATCAATAATTTCATTAGCAATTTTAATATCCATCATGTCCGTAGGATCTTCGTAAAAAAGGATTTTTGGTTTGTGTATGATACTTCTAGCCAATAGTACTTTTTCAGCATCGGAAGATGATAATTGCTTGCCTTCAGGAAAAATGCGTGTTTCGAGACCCTTCGGCAGCGTTTTTACAAAGCTGGAAAGTTGGACTCCTTCAATAGCCCATTTTAGATTTTCAGTTGTTATTGAGCTGTCATTGAACGTAATGTTTTCTAACAGCGTTCCTTCAAATGGTGTTTCACCGTGAATAATACCGCCAATTTGCGAACGATATTGCTTCAGGTTAATTTTTCTATACGTATCGTCATTAATGTAAAAAGTACCAGATGTAGGTTGCAATAAACCGGACAATATGCGAATTAGGGTTGTTTTCCCAGAACCATTAGGTCCTTCAATTGCTATTTTTTCTCCCTGTTCTATTTTAAGAGATAAATTACTTAATATTTCCTTGTTTGAATCCGGAAATTTAAACGTAAGATTTTCTATTTCCAATGAAATATTAGCATAGCAAGTATCGCTGTTAAATGCGGTATCGTCTTCTAATTCCATGTCAGTCACTTGACCAATTTTTTCAATTGAGGTCAGTACATCGTAGAATGTTTCAAGTCCAATGATAATTTTTTCGACAGAAGTTATAACTAATAAAATAATGATTTCTGCCGCTACGAATTGGCCAATATTCATTTGTTCTGAAAGTACCAAAAAACCTCCAATAGACAATAAGCCACCAGTTATTAAAATTTTAAAAATGATTAATTGGGTAAATTGTCTTTGGATAACATTGAAATGTTTTTCGCGATAATTCAAGTAAGCAGCCGCTATATTGTTGTTTTTTTGGAGTCCAAAATTGTAGTGAAGGTCATTTTTGAAACTGTAATTATTCCGTGCTAATTCTTGTAACCAGCCTGCTACTTTATATTTGAATTTTGATTCTTTCAAACTTGTTTCCAGACCGGATTTAAAAGAAAATCGGAAAATAAAATACAAAAGGAAAAATAGTAGTACTCCAAATATTATAAAGTACGGGTGATACAAAGACAGTAAAATTACTCCGAAAGCAATTTGCAATAATGCTGCTGAGAAATCGGTTAGCAGCTTAGAAGTTCCTTTTTGAATAGTCATCGTGTCAAAAAATCGATTGGCTAATTCTGGTGGATAAGAATTGTACAATTGATCCATTTTTATTTTTGGCAAACGAGCCGCAAATTCAAATGAAGCGCGAACAAATATTTTCTGTTGTAAATTTTCAGTAATTCGCAATTGCATCAAGGATAAAATCCCCACTAATGCGACACCAAAAATTACCAAAATGATTAAAACAATCCAAGAGGCGCTTACTCTTCCGGATTGAATAAAGTTGATGATGGCTTGAATACCCAGAGGTAAAGACAAACTGATTAATCCTGCAAAAATGGCATAAAAAAATATTTGATACACATCTTTTTTATCTAATTCAAGTAAATTGTAAAAACGTTTTAATGGCGTCATGGTAATTTTTTTTTGTTTATCGTAGGACATTTTTGGTAAGATTTAAATAAAATTGAGTAGTACTCACGTATTCATTACAATCTGTAATAGTTTTCAAATGTTCCGTCAGAAAATGTTGGTGTAAGCTTCCAACTACGATTGTTGATGCTAGCGATTTAGAAAAAGGATATTCCGGATTGACTTCGTTTATAAAGCCTACAATTCGGTTTATTACCCTTTTATAAATCAGAAAAAAACCTTCTTTATTTTCTTGATCTACTTCTTTTGTCTGTAATGTTTTTGTAAATTCTGCAATGATAATTTTATTCAAAATAGATTCGTTGATATGTTCTGTATTAATGTCATCAGTAACTTTTTCAGTTACAATTGTTATTGCTTTGTCCAGTTTTTCGGATGGATCCAAAATATTTGTAGTTGCAAAAACCAGCTTATATTCCATCCAGCTCCAATACCAAGAAGATAAATATACGAGCAATTTATGCTTGTTCTCAAAGTAACGATAAATGGAGCTTTCATTGGAACCAATTTTTTCTCCCAACTTTTTGAACGTAAAATTGTCAAAACCAATTTCGTCTATCAAGAGGATACTTTGTTGTATAATCTTCTTACCTAAAGGAGACGTTTCCGGATCCTTAACGTATATTTTCTCGTTGACTTGTATTTTTAAATTCGATAGTATAGAATTCATAAACGATAATATTTTATGCAAATATAATAGTATTACTATCAATATTGAGATTTTAACTTTTATTTATAAAAAAAGCTACTCATAAGAAAAGCAGCTTTTAGTTAAATATTAATTTTTAATTTGTTTAAAGTAAAGAATGACAAGTCATTACCTCCGGTTTTTCGACACCCATTAATTCCAAGATGGTTGGAGCAATATCGCCAAGAACTCCATCATGAATTACTCTTATATCTTTGTCCACTAAAATAATTGGAACTGGATTTGTAGTATGCGCCGTATTTGGACTTCCATCAGGATTAATCATGGTCTCACAGTTCCCGTGATCTGCAATTACGATGGTAGTATAGTTATGGGCTAATGCTGCCGTGATTACTTTTTCAACACATTTATCAACCGCTTCACAGGCTTTTATTGCTGCACTCATAATTCCGGTATGTCCCACCATATCGCCGTTGGCAAAGTTAAGACAAACAAAATCTACTTCTTCTTTCTCCAATTCAGGAATTAAAGCGTCTGTCAATTCAAAAGCACTCATTTCCGGTTGCAAGTCATAAGTGGCAACCTTTGGAGAGTTTTTCAAGATGCGGCTTTCGCCAATAAAAGGCTGTTCTCTTCCGCCGGAAAAGAAGAAAGTCACGTGAGGATATTTCTCCGTTTCAGCAATACGAATTTGCTTTTTGTGGGCTTTTTCTAAAACTTCTCCAAGAGTTTCCGTAATATTATCTTTGTTGTAAACGACTTTTACGTTTTTGTACGTTTCGTCATAATTAGTGAGCGTAACATAATACAAATTAAGTTTGTGCATGTTTTGTTCATGACAATCCATTTGAGTCAATACTTCTGTTAATTCTCTTCCTCTGTCCGTTCTGAAATTAAAGAAAATAACCACATCATCTTCTTCAATTGTTGCTAGAGGTTTGTCGTATTCATCCACAATAACCGTTGGGTGAATAAATTCATCAGTTACATTGACTTCATAACTATCCTCGATGGAAGCTACTGCATTTGTTGAATGTGTTCCAATTCCGTTTACCAATAAATCATAAGCAAGTTTTACTCTTTCCCAACGTCTGTCTCGGTCCATCGCATAATAACGTCCCACAACCGAAGCCAGTTTTACGGTAGTATTAGCAATGTAATCCTGTAAATCCTGAATATAATGCTTTCCGGATTTTGGATCTACATCACGACCGTCAGTAAAGGCGTGAACAAAAACTTTTTGTAAACCATGTTGTTGTGTTGCGTCAATCAAGCCACGCAAATGAGATGTATGAGAGTGTACGCCTCCATCTGAAACCAGACCTAAAAAGTGTACTTTTTTATTGTGTATTTTAGCATACGTGAAGGCATCAACTAAAACTTGCTCCTTCGCCAAAGTGTCGTGTGCTACGGCAAGGTTAATTTTGGCTAAATCCTGATATACAATTCGGCCTGCGCCAAGATTCATGTGACCTACTTCACTGTTTCCCATTTGCCCTTCAGGAAGTCCAACATTTAATCCGTCAGTTCTAAGTTGAGCACTTGGATAATTTCTATAAAGACTATTAATAAATGGAACATTGGCATTATCGATAGCAGAAACTTTTGGGTCAGGAGATTTTCCCCAACCGTCCAAAATCATAAGAATTACTTTTTTATTCATTGCAAATTTATTTTAAGCAAAGATAAAGTATTTCTAAAAATCTTCAAGTGAATCAAAATCACTATTATAGATTCAGAGGCTAAGCATAACAAATAATGATTATTTTGTTGTGGAAAGTTACCTTTTTTAAGGTTTATGCATTTAGAATTTATTCTTCACTTCATTATAATCTATAAAATAGCGCACACTAATCGAGAAAACATGACTCAATGCATCATTATTCAATAAATTGGTGAAGTTCTCTCTAAATTCTTTATTGATGTTTCTTTCAAAAGCACCCGCATTGTTTCGATACAAAACAGAAACCTGACTTCCTGGCGCAAACCACCAAGTATAAGACAAATCAGCATTCCAGGAATAAAAACTAGAGTTTTTGTTGTCAGTATATCCTGCAAAATCCATAAGTCTGCCGTTTCGTTCTAAGGATAAAGTATTTTTATTTTCGGCGTAGGACCAATAATGGCGTAACGAAATATTAAAAGTCATTTGGCTGTTCAGCGAATATTTTCCCGAAACCGTATTCGAATAGGTAATAACATTTCTATTCGCAAAAAGTATTGTATTTGGCGTTGCCAAATTTAGGTCTTCATTAATACTGTCAATGTAGCCTTTGTTATTGTTTTGCCTGAAAAAATTGAAATTATAATTCAACGATAATTTATCGCTAAAACGGTATCTCGGACCAAGAGAAAAGCCATACGAATTTCTTCCTGCCTCGTCAAAAACGGCGTAAGATGGATTAAAATCAATGGCGAAACTATTATTGTAATTGGTTGAAATATAAATAAATCCTCCAAGTTTACTAGGTCTTATAACGTATCTATCAGCAGCTCTTGGTTCATAATAATCATAGGTTTCTAGCGGATTTGCATCGAAACCTATTCCGAAGTAATGATTTTTTTTGGTATTCGAATTAATTTGAAAGTTAATATTGCCCGTTTGTAATTTGCCTGTTTCTTTTTGAAATTGTGAATAAGCGTTTATTCTGGCATTGAAAGTGTTAAAGTACTTCGTAGGATTCAAAATTCTATAACTAGTGTTACCATATAGACTGTAATAATTAGTCTCAAAATTGATTCCTAAATCATTATTATCAAAATCTTTTGTGGTGATATCAGCCCCAACTCCATAACGAAACTTACCGCTGGTTTCAGAGAAATTCAATTGGGAATTAATACCTTTTTTGTCCTCAACACCATTGATGTAACTGTACTTAAAATCACCGGCGAGGTTGTAGGTGTTTTTCTTGGTATTCAAATCCCAAACTAATGCAGTCACATTTCCATCACGAAAACTTCCGTTTCGGGTCACATTTGTATTCACAAACGCAACAGAGGAATTTTTGCGAAAGCGTTGGTCTAAAACTAAAACATTATAATTTGCCAGTGGTTCTATTTCATTTCTGATTTTGCCGGTTTCACGGTTATAAATAGAGGTTGGTGTTTTTTCCGTAACAGCGTTCAGAATTCCTACTCCTAAACCATCTTTAGTTCTGCCCGAAATTTTAAACGCATTGATAAGACTGACATTTGGAGTCTCTGCAAATGATTCATTTTCATTTAACTTATATGTTGGAACGCCCCCAATTCGTCTCGAATAAACTAAATTTCCTTTGCTGAACAAATCGGTTCCTTCCGTGAAAAAAGGTCTGTTTTCATTAAATTGTTGTTCGAATGGTCCTAAATTCAAAATTTGATCGTCGTATTTTGTTTGTCCAAAATCAGGAACAAGAATCATATCCAGTGTGAAAGCATCGTTTATTCCATATTTTAAATCCAATCCACCTTTAAGAGTTCCGTATGTTTTTTGCCTTGCGTCCGCATTTACATAAAAAGAAGAGTACGGTAAAAGAAAAAGTCGGGTAGGAGGTTTTATGTTTTCAATTCCCTCTAAAACTCCGGTTTGTTGGGTAAATGTTCCAAGTTTAGAATCGATGAAGTTCCAAGTAAATTTTTGTCGGTCTCGTCTTATCTCTCTAAAAAAATTAAGTCCCCAAGTTTGTTTGTTTTCACCAGAAAAACGGAGTGCTGCGTATGGAATTCGCATTTCGACAATCCAACCTTTAGCTGTAATTACGGCTTTGCTTTTCCAAACGGCGTCCCACGAATAATCCTCGCCATTGGTGTCAGTTGTAATACAATCGGCCTGACCGTCAGCAGCATTTACAAAAAATTGAAAATCTTGTTGCCCGTCATTAAAACCGTTAATAAAAACTCCAAAAATGTCAGAAGTACCAAAATTATCTCTTTGAGTGATTTCTCTTAAAATTTTATCTGGATTGTCGTCATACATCATGGCTCCAATGTATATGGCATCGTTATCGTATAAGACTTTTACTTCTGTTCTTTTGTTTTCGGGAATTGCCTTGCCATTATCAGGTTCAAACATAATGAAATCAGTTGCAACTGCAGCAGATTGCCAAATAGGTTCGTTTAAATTACCATCAACTTCAATTTTTTCGGAAATGAATTTTGTTTGTAATGTCTTTTTTTGGCTGTAGCCACAGACACTTATGAAGAGGAAACAAAGCAATAAATGATTTTTCATGAAACTGTTGATTGATTGATGCAAAATTAGAAAAACCAAAATAGTTTCAAAGGGACAAATCACCAATCCACACAGTAGTTTGGATTAATAGACTCCATTTTCAATCGAATGTTACAGTTTGTTTTTAAAAAATTAAAATTTATTTTTTACCGTATTATAATCAATAAAATAACGAATGCTTACTGAAAGCACGTTCGTAAGATCGCTTTTGAAGATATTATCAAGATTTTTGGATACTCTTTTTTCAACAATGTCAGATCTTTGCAGACCATAATTTCGGTACAAAACTGAGATTTCGCTTCCTGGCGCAAACCACCATGAATAGGATAAATCAAAGTTCCAGGAATTAAAATTCCGGTCCTTGTTTTGTGCGTAGCTAGTATTTGGAATTAAATAACCGCTGTTTTGCAAGGTAAAGAATTCATGATTTTTAGAATACGACCAATAATAGCGAGCCGTTAAGTTAAAGGTCATTTTATTGTTTAAGGAATATTTTCCAGTAAGATCGTTTTGAAGGATTTCTCGATTGCGTTCTGCAAATACAATTTCTGTATCATCAAAGGCAACCCATCCACGATCATTAATCATTTTAGTGTATTCAGATGCGAAGGCTAAAGAAAATTTATCATTGAATCGGTATTTTGAACCTAAATAAAAGCCATAATTATTTCTACCACTCTCATTGTATTTTGTAAATGTAGGTTGGATAATTAATGTAAAAGGATTGTTGTCGTTTGAGGTGAAATTTAGAATGGTAATCATTCTTTCTGGAAGAAATACATATCTTCCATATTCACGAGGCTCGTAAAAATCGAATGTTTTGACGGGTGTTAATTCGAATAAAAGCTCTAAAGAATCATTCCCTAATGTTGTCGCCCTTATTTCTGTCCCAAAAGCACCAGTTTGTAATTTTCCGGAAGTATTGTCTATTTCAAAATTTACATATTCATTTAATCTGAAAGTATTAAAAATTTTGGTTGGATTTACTATTCTATAGCTTGCATGTCCGTAAGCATTGTGATAATTAGAATAAAAATTGATGCCTAAGTCATTCACATCGTAGTTTTCAGAAAGATATTTTCCAGAAAAACCATATCTATATTGCCCGCTTGTTTTTTCAAATCCAATTTCTGTTTTAAATCCATCATAGTCTTCAATTGTATTGATAGAGCTGTATTTAAAGTCACCGTATAGATTATAGGTATTTGATTTTGTATTTAAGTCAAACAGTAATGCCGAAACATTTGCATCTCTAAAACCACCGTTTCTGATAGTATTTGCATTTACAAAAGTAACCGAAGAGTTTTGGTTGAAGCGTTGATCGAGGACCAACATATTGTAATTGGTCAAGGATTGTACGACCGTTTTTGATGCAGTTTTTGTGGTTGTGTCAAAAATGGTTGCGTATGTTTTTTCACTAACTGCATTCAAAAAACCAATTCCAAGTCCTTTAGCAGTGCGACCAGATATTTTTACAGCGTTAATCACATCCACAGTACTAGGAAAATCGGTTATTTCTTGATTTGGAGACAATTGGGCTTCAAGATTTTCTCTTTCAACAATTGGGCTTCCGCCAATTCTACGCGAATACAATAAACCGCCTTTGCTGAATAAATCAGTTCCTTCCGTAAAAAAAGGTCTATTTTCTTCAAATCTTTGTTCAAAAGGCAATAGGTTTAAAATGGCATTGTCAAATTTTGTCTGTCCAAAATCTGGAACTAATATGGCATCCAAAGTAAAAGAGTCGTTAATGCCGTATTTGATATCCAATCCAGCTTTGAAAGTTCTGTCAGAGCCAATGTCACTTTGCTGATAGTAGGCGGATGTATATGGAATCAGGAAAAGTCGAGTAGGAGTTTGAATGCTTTCGATTCCTTGAAGAATTCCTGCTTGTGGAATCACAGCACCTATTTTAGTGTCAATCCTGTTCCAGGTATATTTTTGTACATCACGCTTTATTTCACGCATGAAGTTCAAGCCCCAAGTTTGTTTGTCGGCTTTCGAAAATCGCAAAGCGGCATAAGGAATTTTCATTTCTACAACCCAGCCAAATTCCGTAATTGTCACTTCGCTGTCCCAAATGGCGTCCCACGTAAAATCTTCATAATCCTCTGTTGCCAAACAATCCATTTGAACTCCTGCCGCACTTACAAAAAACCTAAAATCTTGTTGACCATCATTGAAGCCATTGATGTAAACGGAGAAATGATCGGAAACCCCAAAAACATCTCTATTGGTGATTTCTTTTTGAATTTTATTAGGTTCGTTATCATACAACATTGCCGATATATAAATAGCATCGTTGTCATACAGCACTTTTACTTCTGTTTTTTTATCATTGCTTATCGGTTTTCCATTGTCAGGTTCAAACATGATAAAGTCCGAAGCAATCGAGGCCGATTCCCAAATTTGTTCGTTGATCTTTCCGTCGATTGTTATGTTTTCTGTGATGGATTTTGCTTGGAGTGTCTTTTTTTGACCAAAGGTGTTAATACTGCAGGTAATTAAAAAAAGTAATGATAAATAAATATGTTTTGTCATGAATTACTAATGTATGTGAACAAAAATAGCAAAAATAGTACATAATGTATTTTTATTTTTAAGCAGATAGACAATTTTTTCTAGAATATTTTGTTATATTATAATTAAAGTTTTCATAATTTTTGTTTTCAAGGTCCTTTAATACGTACGTTTGCAACCCGAATTAACTTATAACTTAAACACTACCAATGATTTATACGATACTTCCTACTGTTTTATTTATGCTTGCATCCTTCTCTTCAAGTAAAACATCTTTTTCTGAGCCAAAGATTATTAAACCAGTAGTTTATGCCAAAATGGTAGCAATTAGTGATGAGACTAAAATCGAAATGGCCTACAATAATTTACATTCTGACAAATTTGCTTTACCTAAATTGGAAAGTTTTGCAGTTGCCTTAAAAGGATATTATTCGTTGAAAGAAAAAGGATTAATCAAAAAAGACATTTTAACGTTAATCGACTTTAGTTTATCTTCTAATACCAAAAGACTTTGGGTAATTGACTTAATCAGTGGAGATGTATTGTATCATTCTCTTGTTGCCCACGGAAGAAATACTGGCGAAGAATATGCTTCTAATTTCTCAAATGCAGCCGAATCGTATAAAAGTAGCCTTGGATTTTATTCCACAGGTGAAATTTATAATGGCAAACACGGCATGTCACTTCGTTTAGATGGTTTAGAAAAAGGAGTAAATGATAATGCAAGAGCAAGAGGCGTAGTAATGCACGCGGCGGATTATGTTTCCAATTCATTTATAAAAAACAATCACAGATTAGGAAGAAGTCAAGGCTGTCCTGCTGTTCCTGCGGAATTATCTAAGGAAATAATCAGTACTATAAAAGGTAAATCGTGTTTCTTTATTTATCATCCTTCTAGAGCTCCTAAATTTGGAGCTAAATCAATTTCGTAATTTATCGTACAAATCAGCGTCAAGGTTGTAAATATCATCCCTGAAAATCAATTTGTTGTTCTCGCTCCAAGCAGTCCAATATAGAATATGGAAGGCTATTTCTTTTTTGATTTTTACAAATTTCGTTCTCTCATTCTGTAGTGTTTCTGTGATTTTTTCCAGATTCCAATTGACTCCGTCGTTCAATATGTATTCTGTTAATTCCAATGGATTGTCTACTCTAACGCAGCCGGAACTTAATGAACGATCAATTTTGTCAAAGTAATCTCTGTGATTTGTATCGTGTAAATAAACGGAAAAACGGTTTGGAAAAATGATTTTTACCATGCCCAACGAATTGAAAGTGCCCGGACTTTGTACATAACGATACGTTTTGGCCTGAGATAATTGCCACTTGTACGGACTTACGATTCTTCCATTACTATCATAAACTTTAATGTTTGAATTTGGCAAATAGCTTCTGCTTTTTAAAATTGCAGGAATTACGTCTTCTCTCAATATGGTTGGCGGAACTGTCCAGGTTGGATTAAAAACGACTTGTGTCAATTTAGAACTTAGCACTGGTGTTTTTCTTTTAGCTCTTCCCACAATCACTCTGTGCGTTCTCAAAGTATCACTATTGTTTACCAGTGACAACTTATAATCTGGAATATTGATGATAATATATTCTTTGCCCATTTGTTTTGGATACCATTTCCAGCGTTCCAGATTAGCTATAATTTGTTGTGTGCGTTGGGTTTTAGAAAAATTAAGTGACGCTATGGTTCCAGCTCCAATTTTTGTATCGGCGGCTAAACCGTGCCGACTTTGGAATTTTTTTAAGGCACGAACCGTTTCTTCATCATAAATCGGCGTAAGACTGTCTTTAGGTTGTAATTCTTTCCAATAAATTAATCGTTTCTTGATGTCGATGAGGGAAGGATTTGTGTCATTCGGAGTTATTATTTTTGAGAATTTTATGGATTTAAAGTTGTCTTTTGGAAAAGTATTAATTTGCTGTAATGCTTTTTTTAATCTTTTGTAAACAAGATGATTGGGTTTCAATTGTTCTATTTTATAAACTAAAGAATCAGTTTGAAGTAATTGGGCGACTGTTGTATTTAGGTTGATTTCGTTAGGTTTCAAATCCCAGTTTTTATATAATTTTCGAGGATTTAGTTTTCCGTTAGTGAGATGTGAAATGTATTTTTGCAAACTGGAAGTCAGTAAAATATCATATTTTGCCAAATCTACAGAATCCAGAGAGGCTGCTTTTTTTTCGAAATCAAATAAAGATTTTACGTTGTAATCCTCTGGGCTGAGTCCCTCTTCACCTGCTTTGTTAAGCTCGGCTAAAATTATTTTTCTCTTTTCTTGGGATTGCCAAACTGTCCTGTAATTTGTAGATGTGTAAAAATCTGTAAGCACTTTGTTGCGGAATGAAAGTACTAAAGTGGAGTCCATATTGGTTGGTTTTCCTTCCGGTTGCACACGAGGTTTTGGAATCTCTTCTTTCAAGATTACCTCGCCTTTAAGTTCTTCTTTTTTACAACTAATAAAGGTAAACAACAACACTATCAGAAATGAAATGTTCATAATTTATATCTTTAAAAATTATACTTTATTCTCCGATTCTTATTGATTGAGTTTCTTTTTTTCTAAAGAAATAAAAACTTCCATTTCGGGTGTTGAACCAAATTAGATTTGGTTTGTTGTTGCTGCACTCTTTTTCATGGGTGAATACATGTTCTTTTCTTCAAATAAGGAAACCACTCCCAAGAGATTATCATAGTCAAGCAATCTAGTTTCTAAAGTATCGCCGTCAAAACGACAAATTGCTATCGGTTTTTCAGCCCGAAGTGTAGGAAGTCGTACCGGAAATGCATCCAAAGCAATTATTTATTAGATGTTTTGCATTATTTTTTCAAAGGTTTTTTTGTGTCCTATAAAGGTATAATATTTTCATATTAAATTCTTTATGATTTGAATCCTCTTTTTTAAAAAAGGTTGAAGCGGTAAGATTGAGACTTTTTAAGAAAAAAACTTGCATTAAAGCAAACTTATTAATTATATTTGCACCGTTGTTAATGCGAAAGTAGCTCAGTTGGTAGAGCTCCAGCCTTCCAAGCTGGTTGTCGCGAGTTCGAGCCTCGTCTTTCGCTCTAAGTTTCAAATTTACTTTGAAATCTTATTTTACTGTTATAATGCGAAAGTAGCTCAGTTGGTAGAGCTCCAGCCTTCCAAGCTGGTTGTCGCGAGTTCGAGCCTCGTCTTTCGCTCTTCAAAGCCGAAACTTAATTGTTTCGGCTTTTTTTTGTTATTTATTTTGGAACTACTTTAAAAAACTTAAATCAGTTCCAGGTTCTAATTCTTCAGGAATTTGATTTTGTCGAAACAATCGTGCGGTCAAATGACCTTTCAAAGTGATTGTATCTCCTTTTACATCCAGCCAACTGCCTTCTCTCAGTCCTAAAACCGGAACAGTATTAAATGCATGATATTCCTTAATTCGGGTTTCTCGTGTTTCGCCCATGTGTTTTGAAGAAGTATCCGGATCTAAATAATGTGGATTCAAATTGAAGGGAATTAATCCAAGGGTTTTAAAACTTGGCGGATAAACTATCGGCATGTCATTTGTCGTTTGTATCGAAAGTCCACAAATGTTGCTTCCGGCGCTTGTTCCTAAATACGGAGTCCCATTTTTTACAACTTCCGAAAGGATTTTCATAACATTATTCTTGTATAATTGGGATACTAGAACAAAAGTGTTTCCACCTCCTGTGAAAATTCCTTCTGCATTTTTTATAGCTTCTGCGGCATCTTCAAACTGATGAATTCCAATCACTTTTTTATTTATTTTGGCGAAAGCCAAGCCAACCATTGCAGTGTATTCCTGATGTGAAATTCCACCAGGTCTGGCGTAAGGAATAAAAAGAATGGTGTCACAATCCTGGAAATGCGTTGTCAATTCCGGTAATAAATACTCCAGATAATTCTCGTTTGCAAGTGTTGAGGTACTTGCGATTAGTATGTTTTTCATTTTTGGTGCATAATTTGTGCTAAAGATATTAAATCAGTCTTTTTTATTTCAAATTTTTAATTAACATTTTTTTACCAAGTCTTTAGTACTTAATTTGGAATGCATTAAGATACTTTTACGAGGTGTCAATAATGGCTTTCAAAGAGATGATTAGAATTGTGTACTTATTTTTGGCTTTTGCTGCAACAAATGTTTGGTCACAAGAAGCTACCCGAATGCAGTTGAACGGAAAAGTGACTGCTGATGTTTCGGTTTTAGAAGGCATTTATGTTATAAATAAAAAAACTGAAAAGTCTTCAATTACGGATCGTGACGGTAATTTTTCTATTCAGGCAGCTGCTGGAGATACGTTACTATTTACCGCGACGCAATTCAAGGAAACTACATTACTTTTGACGCAAGATCATTTTGCTAAAGGAATTCTTTATGTGAAAGTGATGCCTATTGTGAATCAATTGCGCGAGGTGATTGTTCGAAATGGGATTAACGCAACTTCACTGGGGATTATTCCTCGAGGTCAGAAAATTTATACTCCGGCAGAACGCAAATTATATACTGCCAGTGATCTGAATGCATCAGCAAATGCGGGTAGCATGATGGGAGGATCAGTTTCGGCGGATCCATTGTTAAATTGGATTTCGGGAAGAACTAAAATGTTGAAAAAAGAAGTGGAGATTGAAAAGAAAGAATCTTATTTACGACAGTTAGAAAATATGTTTACTGCGGATTATTTTGTGAGTAAATTGAAAATTCCTGCTGAATATGTCAAAGGATTTGAATATTACAGTATCGAAAATGAACGATTTGTGACGGTTCTGAAGTCTAAAAATGTAACAATGACTACTTTTTTGATAGGAGAATTAGCTACGAAATATAAAGAAATAATTGCCGGTGAAAATTAAAAATACGCTACAGTTTTTAATCCTTTTGTTGGTTCAAGTTGCCTTTGGGCAGACCACTAATATTAAGGAAATTCGAGGGAAAATAACTGCAGATTCTGTTGCAGTTGATCGCATTAATATTGTGAATATAACAACAGAAAAAACTACGGTTTCTGATGCGAAAGGTTTTTTTACAATACCCGTAAAAGATGGCGATGTTTTGGTATTTACAGCCGTTAATTTAGAAGGTCTTCGCCGGAAAATCACTAAAGAGGATTTATTAGGGGAAGTTCTATCGGTGATAATGCTCCCAAAAAGTATTATTTTGAATGAAGTTATTGTAAATGAATCTTCTATTACTGCGGAGAGTTTACGAATTATTCATTATGGTCAAAAGAAGTACACACCATCTGAAAGGAAATTATACACAGCAACTTCCGGTGGCGGAATTGACGGGCTTTTGAATACAATATCCGGTAGAAAAGCCATGTTGAAAAAGGAGATTGTTGTAGAAAAGAAAGAACAACTTTTGGCTAGAATTGATGTGCTTTTTGAAGATAAATATTACACGGAAACATTAAGGATTCCATTGGACTATATCAAGGGATTTCAGTATTATTGTGTCGAAGATGTTGCCTTTGCAAATGCGTTGCGAGCAAAGAATAAAACATTGACTATGTATTTAATCGTGAAACTTGCGGAAAATTATAATGAAATTATAGCCCTTGAAAATAAATAGCATTTTATGGGGAATGTTCTTTATAATATGCCAAATCTCTTTTGGACAAACTCTCGATGAAAAGCTGCTTCGTGGAAAAATCAAAGTCGATTCTGTTGGTATAAACGGAATAAATGTCTTAAATTTAAAAAACGGGACAAAAACACAAACAAATAGTGCTGGAGAATTTTTTATTTTGGGGAAAACCAATGATGTACTGGTCTTTACTGCAGTCCATCTAAAAACCTATAGGAAAACGATAAGTTCAAGTGATTTAGAAAGTGAGTTGATGCTGATTAATCTGGAGCAAAAAACTACAGAACTCAAGGAAGTGATTATTAATGAAAGTCAAATTAACCCACTTTCTTTGGGAATTGTTACTAAAAATCCTTTGAAATATAGTCCTGCAGAAAGACGCTTGAAAACAGCTGGAGATTTTAAACCGATACACTTATTGAATATGATAGGTGGATCAATGCCACTGGACCCGCTGTTAAATAAAATTAATGGAAGGACAAAACGACTCAAGAAATTAGTCATTTTGGAGAAAAAAGAAAAATATGTCCAATTAATTTCTGAATGGTATGATGAAGAATTTTTCACCACCAAATTAGGAATAGCATCTGATTATGTAAGTGGTTTTAAGTATTATTTAGTGGAAAATGAAAATTTTTTACAAGTTTTAGAATCTAAAAATAATCAAAAGACCATTTTATTTATGGTAGCTTTGTCACAAGAATACAAAACTGCACTAAATCATGGAAAGTGATAGTAGCTTAAAATCAATAATGTTAAAAAAAATAAAGATGAAAACTAAAATAAAAATATTGTGCTTTCTTTTCTTTTGCCAACTTTCCTTTGGGCAAAATGAAACCCGAAAGTCACTCCACGGGCAATTTGTAAATGAAATCGCTTTGGTAGACAATGGCTATGTTTTTAATTTGAATTCGAAAACAAGAACCTTCATCAGCAATCAAGGTTTTTTTGATATTTTGGCTAAAGCCAAAGATACGTTGCTGGTTTCAAGTCCTTCTTTCAAGTCCAAAAAAATCGTTCTTCAGGAAAAAGATTTTTTAAAAACGTTGTTTGTAATCGATTTAGAGGCGCAAACTACACTTTTGAAAGAAGTAATTGTAAAAGGTAAATTGGACATAAAGCCAGCTATCGGCAGTACTCAGAAAATTGTAGATATGCAATTTACGGATGATGCAAAATCTTCGCCTATAAATAGAACGATGCCTTCGGACGGAACCATAGAAAACGGAATGGATTTTGTTAGAATATTTAAAATGGTTTCCAAAGTATTTAAAAAAGATTCGGATGAAAAAGCAGGATTGAATGCGCAAGCAGATTTTTCTGATACCGTTTCTAAAGGGTTGGATCGCTATTTTTTCACCAATACCTTGAAATTGAAGTCGGAAGAAATTAGTCTTTTTCTGGATTACTGTGAAAGTGATCCGAAATCAAAAAATCTTTTGAAAGAAGAAGATGAGTTTTTACTAATTGATTTTTTAATTACCAAGAACGAAGAATTTAAAAGAATTACTACTTTACAAAAATGAAAAAAACAATCTTAATTACTTTTTTTGGGTTACTATTATTAACGTTAACATCTTTTAGTGTTCACAAATTTTATGTTGCGTTGTA
Source organism: Flavobacterium sp. CAN_S2 (assembly GCF_015752255.1). Taxonomy (NCBI): domain Bacteria; kingdom Pseudomonadati; phylum Bacteroidota; class Flavobacteriia; order Flavobacteriales; family Flavobacteriaceae; genus Flavobacterium; species Flavobacterium sp. CAN_S2. Next base: position 664,812 of record NZ_JADOVA010000001.1, on the reverse strand, counting down.
TCAGGTAAATTACGCTCCTGAAAAGAAAATGCTTCAGATAACGACTCGCATATTTGTTGATGATTTGAACAGTGCAGTTGGAAAAAAATACAGCAAGAAAATTAATTTAGGTGCAGAAAATGAATCTGTTAATGATGTAAATTTTTTAAAAAAATACTTCAGCGAAAAATTTTATATCAAAGTAAACGGTCAGACCAAACCAATACTTTTTTTGAGCAAAGAGATGGAAGGTGATGTGCTCATTTGTTACTTCAGCGTGAAAGAAATCCAAAAAATAAATAGTTTGGAAATCTATAATGCTGTAATCACCGAAGGCAATGCAGAGCAACAAAACATCATGCATTTTAACGTTTCTGGAGTCAAAAACACATTGCTTTTTACGGAATCCACATCCAAGGGAATGTTAAAATATTAATTAATGTAGATACATCTACTTAAAATTATTATTTTCACGCATTGAAATAACCAGATTTCCACTCTATGAAAAAATTATCTTTATTATTGTTTTTTCCAGCATTGTTATTTGCACAGGAAAAAACAGCACCGGTCACACCTAAACAAACCGGAAAGTACGACACGAATAAGTTTAGTCAAATGTATGATTTGTTAGCTACGCCTAACATGTTTCGTACGGCTTCGGGAGCTCCAGGCCCGGCTTACTACCAACAACAAGCGGATTACAAAATTAATATTGAGCTTGACGACAAGAATTCCAGATTAAGTGGTTCAGAAACCATTACCTATTATAATAATTCTCCGGATACTTTAGAGTATTTATGGGTGCAGTTAGACCAAAATCAAGCTGCTAAAAACTCACAGACTCCATTGGCGGAAAGCCAGAGAATGGAGCAGGTATTTCCAGCGGGAGGTTTTGCTAATAAATTTTTGAAACAAGAATTAGAGCGCGGATTCAATATTGAGTTTGTTAAAGATGCGAAAGGAAATTCATTGTCTTATACCATCAATCAAACTATGATGCGTATCAATTTGGCAACGCCAATGAAACCGGGAGAAAAATTTTCTTTTGCAATCAAATGGGCGTATAATATTAACAACTACAGAGCAGAAGGTGGTCGTTCAGGATATGAATTATTCGAAAAAGACGGAAATAAATTATATGTAATTGCTCAATTCTATCCTAGAATGGCGGTTTATAATGATGTTGAAGGATGGCAGAATATGCAGTTCTGGGGAACAGGAGAATTTACGTTGCCTTTTGGGAATTTTGATGTAAATATCACCGTGCCTGCGGATCACATTATGGAAGCAACAGGAGAGCTGATGAACAGAAGCGAAGTATTTACTCCGGAGCAAGTGAAAAGATATGAATTAGCTATGAAATCATACGATAATCCGGTTGTTATTGTAACACAAGCGGAAGCAGAAGCAAATGAAAAAGGATTTTCTGACAAGAAGAAAACATGGAAATTCAGTGCTAAAAACGTAAGGGATTTTGGTATTGCCACTTCAAGAAAATTCATTTATGATGCAATGGCAGTTAAATTAAGCGAGAAAACAGTAATGGCAATTTCAGTTTATCCAAAAGAAAGTAATCCTTTATGGGGAGAGACTTCTACAAGAACTGTAGCTCATACTCTAAGAAGTTATTCTGCACATACGTTTGATTATCCTTATCCAAAAGCGGTTTCAGTATCTGCGGAAGATCAAGGTATGGAATATCCAATGATTTGTTGGAATTACGGTCGTCCTGACGAAAAAGGGGTGACCAGTGAACGTACTAAAAATGGTATGATTGGGGTAGTAGTGCATGAAGTAGGACACAATTTCTTTCCTATGATTGTAAACTCTGATGAGCGTCAGTGGTCGTGGATGGATGAAGGTTTGAACACTTTCATGCAATATATGGCTGAGCAGGAAATGGGAACAAATTTCCCTTCAAGTCGTGGACCAGCAAGCAAAATTGTTCCTTACATGAGCGGTGATCAAAAATTCTTGGAGCCTATTATGTCTAATTCTGAAACCATAGTTCAGTTTGGTGCAAACGCTTATGGTAAGCCGGCAACAGGTTTAAATATTCTTAGAGAAACCATCATGGGAAGAGAGTTATTTGACCATGCGTTCAAAGTATATGCAAACAGATGGAAATTTAAGCATCCTACTCCGGAAGACTTTTTTAGAACTATGGAAGATGCTTCGGCAGTAGATTTAGACTGGTTTTTTAGAGGATGGTTTTACTCTACTGATTTTGTAGATATCGGTGTGAAGGAAGTAAAACAATATTACGTTTCTGAAACTGCAACTAAAGAGCTAAAAGATGCAACCGTAAGAAGAGGACGTTTTGGACAGGAAAAAGGGCCTTTCGTATATTTAGTTCCTGGAACTAGCGAAGAATTATCTGCAAAAGAAAAGAAAGCATTAGCAATTGCGGATGTAAATTTATTATCGGACTATGTTAATAAAAACTTTACAGTAGATGAAAAAACAAAATTAAAATCTCCAAAATATTTTTACGAAGTAGAGTTCAATAAACCTGGAGGAATGTTAATGCCACTTATCGTTGAGTTAACTTACGAAGATGATTCGAAAGAGTCATTCAAGTATCCAGCTCAAATTTGGAGAAAAAACAATGATACCGCTAAGAAAGTATATGCAACTGAAAAAGCAATCAAAAAAATCCAAGTGGATCCAAAATTAGAAACTGCCGATATTGATGTGACCAATAACACTTGGCCTAAAGAAGAAGTAAAATCTAAATTTGACTAAATAAAAATAAAATTTCTAAAAAAGACTCTGAAAAGAGTCTTTTTTTTATGAAAAAATTAAAAGTCAAAGATTCAAAATTTGATATCTTTGTAACAATCAAAAACAAAAAATATGTTTGGTATAGGTGGAGGCGAATTAATTTTTATCATGTTTATAGTGCTTATGCTTTTTGGTTCGGATAAAGTTCCTGAAATAGCCCGTACCATGGGTAAAGCAATGGCGCAATTGAAAAATGCAACGAATGACATTAAAAGTGAAATTCAAAAAGGAGCTGAGGCAAACGGATTCGATGCGAAAACATTGACCGATTTTAGGGGGAATATTACCTCTGAAATCAATAAAGCGAAGGATAATCTGTTAGGCGATACATCTCAATTTACTGATATAACAGGCAACATTACTTCTGAAATTAATAAAGCCAAAGACAGCTTGTTGGCAGATACAACCGCTCCAATTGAAACTACTAAAGAAGTAATAGAAGACATTACAGGACCAATAAAACGTCAGATGTAATGTTAGAAAAATTACTTTCCTTAGATACGGAATTGTTTGTGTTTTTAAATGGTTTAGGATCGAAGACTTACGATGGACTTTGGCTACTAATTACGAAACAAAGCAATTGGATTCCGCTTTTTTTACTGCTGTTATATGTTATTTTTAAAAAATTGGGAGCAAAACAAACATTATATTTACTATTGTTTGTAGCTGTCTTGGTAACATTTACAGACCAAACTACAAATGTCTTCAAGAACGGATTTCAGCGTTTACGTCCTTGTAATAATCCTGAAATAAATTCTTTTATACGCATCGTCCAAGTCAGGAGATCTTTTAGTTTTTTCTCGGGACATGCAGCAAATTCAATGGCAGTTGCAACATTTTTGTATTTTAATTTTAAAGATAAAATCAAATTTTTTGGACTTCTGTTTATATGGCCTTTCATCTTTGCTTATAGCAGAATCTATCTGGGACTGCATTATCCATTAGACATTTTATCAGGCTATTTGTTCGGATTTATTTCTGGTTTTCTGGTTTTTATAGTATATAAAATAGCACAAGAAAGATATTTTCCGCAACCTAAAAAGTACTAGGAGCAATTTCCTGCTGTCCGCTGTATCCACGCTAAAAAGCTTGGGATGCCGCTTCCATCAGGGCTAGGCAGTTGTTTTCAAAAGGAATAGTTGAATTTACAAGACTCTACTCACCGTCAATCCATCACGAATAGGTAGTAAAACGGTTTCTACTCTTGGATCTATTGCTAGTAACTGATTGTATTCCAGCAATATTTTTGTGCTCAAATCTTTAGGGTTAAGCGGTTCTAATACTTTACCGCTCCACAAAACATTGTCGGACAATATTATTCCGCCTTTATTCATCTTTGGAACAATCAATTCAAAATAGTTGAGGTAATTTTCCTTGTCGGCATCGATAAAAACCAAATCAAATTTCAAGTCAAGTGTTGGGATAATGTCAATTGCTTCTCCTAAATGCTGGAAAATTTGTTCTCCCCAAGGCGATTTGTTAAAATGTTTTCTTTGAAAATCAACTAATTCTTCTTTGATGTCAATCGTGTGCAGCTGTCCGTTTTCCTGCATGCCTTCACACAAGCACAATGCGGAATAACCCGTATACGTACCAATTTCCAGAACATTCACAGGTCGAATCAATTTAGACAACATACTCAAAACCCTACCTTGGAAATGTCCGCTCAACATTCGCGGCAACAGAATTTTTTGATAAGTTTCCTTGTTTAAAGCTGCGAGTAAAGCAGGTTCTTTTTCAGAATGTTGCTCAATGTAATCTTCTAATTCTTGGGAAATGAAATGCATTATTTTAAACTTTTTAGTGGGTCTTGAAAAGTATTGAATATTCTAACAACGTAGATTGTGTTGTTATGGAATTGGTAAAGTATTTTGTAATTTCGGATAATGATTCTTCTGCAATCAATTCGGTATTCATCAATTTGAAATTGATCAGGAAAAATTATTGAATTTAAACTTCCGAAAATTTCATCGGTTACTTTAGTTGCAACAAGAGGAGAAATGTTTTGTTCTAGCGAAAGATAAATATCTCTTAAATCAAGTTTTGCATTTGTAGTCCATAAAATTGGATAATCAGGATTACTCATTTTTCCATGTTTTCATTTCTTCAATGAGATTTTCTTGAGAAATTACTCTATTGTATTTAATATCTTCTAAACCTTCTTCAACTTTATTGTGATATTCAGAGAGTGTTATGGCATTTCCTTTTGCATCGTAAGAAACAATTTCATTCAAATAATTATCAAATACAGAGGATACAATACGAAGTACTCGTTCATCTGCTAAATCTAATTGAAGTTGGATTTTATGTTTTAATTCTGGAAGTCCCATTTTTACTTATTTATACACAAATTTACAAAAAAATATAATAGGTTTCTTTATTGTGAAAGGTCAGGTGTTTTGGTTTTTTTAATTTTCAATCTCCTAATTCTTGGGAAATGAAATGCATTATTTGAATTTTTTTCAATTGGAAGCAAAGTTATCAAATTATCAAATCAACAAATCAACAAATTGTCATTAAATTTGCACCATGGAAATCGAGAAAAAAGACATACGCGCCTTATCAAAAGAACAACTACGTGATTTTTTCGTTGCTAATGACGATAAAGCCTTTCGTGGGAACCAAGTTTACGAATGGTTGTGGAGTAAAGGTGCACATAGTTTTGAGGATATGACTAATGTTTCTAAAGGAACACGAACTATGCTGGAAACGCATTTCGTTATCAACCACATCAAAGTAGATACGATGCAGCGCAGTGAAGACGGAACTGTGAAAAATGCCGTTCGTTTGCATGATGGTTTGGTGGTAGAATCGGTTTTGATACCTACAAATACAAGAACTACAGCTTGTGTTTCTAGTCAAGTGGGTTGTAGTTTAGATTGCAACTTTTGCGCTACAGCGCGATTAAAAAGAATGCGTAATCTAGAACCGGCTGAAATTTATGATCAGGTAATTGCCATTGATAAAGAAAGCCGTTTGTATTACAATCATCCGTTATCGAATATTGTTTTCATGGGAATGGGAGAACCCTTGATGAATTACAACAATGTCTTGAAAGCAATCGAGATGATTACCTCTCCGGAAGGTTTAGGAATGTCACCTAAACGTATTATGGTTTCAACTTCTGGAGTTCCTAAAATGATTAAGAAATTAGCTGATGATGACGTGAAATTCAAACTTGCCGTTTCGCTACATTCAGCAATCGATGAAATTCGTTCTCGAATTATGCCGTTTAGTGCTAATTTTCCTTTGGCTGATTTGCAAGAATCATTAGAATATTGGTACAGAAAAACCAAAAGCAAAATCTCCTACGAATATGTCGTTTGGAAAGATATCAACGATAATAAAGCTTCCATAGATGCTTTGGTGAAGTTTTGCAAATACGTTCCTTGCAAAGTGAATCTTATCGAGTACAATCCTATTGATGATGGAGAATTTCAACAAGCTTCAGAAGAATCAATTAATGCGTACATTAAGGCACTTGAAGCTAGCGGAATTGTGGTGAAAGTTCGTCGTAGCCGCGGAAAAGATATTGACGCCGCTTGTGGACAACTTGCCAATAAAGAAGCCTAGGAATTTTCTTTTCGAAAAATATTCAAAAGAATGACCGCAGTTGTAAGATTGCAGGCTAAAATTGTATCTTTGAATTCTAATGAATATTACTTCACAAATAAAACAGCCCATCTTTGACGAAATGGAACTTTTTGAAAAAAAGTTCTACGAATCGATGACTTCACAAGTGGCTTTGTTGAATAGAATCACTTATTATATCGTCAACAGAAAAGGAAAACAAATGCGTCCTATGTTTGTTTTTTTGACTGCCAAAATGGTTTCAGCGGGAATTGTAAATGAACGAACGTATCGTGGTGCGTGTGTTATCGAACTGATTCACACTGCGACATTAGTTCACGATGATGTAGTAGATGACAGTAATCGCAGAAGAGGTTTTTTCTCTCTGAATGCACTTTGGAAAAATAAAATTGCTGTTTTGGTTGGGGATTATTTATTGTCCAAAGGATTGTTACTTTCTATAGATAATGGAGATTTTGATTTACTCCGAATTATTTCTGTTGCTGTTCGCGAAATGAGCGAAGGTGAATTACTTCAAATTGAAAAAGCCCGAAGACTCGACATCACAGAAGACGTTTATTATGAAATCATCCGAAAAAAGACAGCGACACTTATTGCTGCCTGTTGTGCTCTTGGCGCAAAATCAGTCATCGAAGATGAAGTTCAGGTTGAAAATATGCGAAAATTCGGAGAACTCATTGGAATGGCTTTCCAAATAAAAGATGATTTATTCGATTATACCGATGAAGCTATTGGAAAACCAACAGGAATTGACATCAAAGAACAAAAAATGACTTTGCCACTTATTCATGTTTTGAATACGTGTACTTCAAAAGAGAAAACATGGCTTATCAATTCCATTAAAAACCATAATAAAGATAAAAAACGCGTCAAAGAAGTTATAGCTTTTGTAAAAAACAATAACGGATTACTTTATGCAGAACAAAAAATGATAGAATTCCAGCAAGAAGCCCTTTTGCTTTTAGATAATTATTCGGATTCTGAGTTTAAAGACGCGCTGATTTTGATGGTGAATTATGTGATTGAAAGAAAAAAATAACTTTTTTTAAATTATTTTCTCTCGTTAACTACTGGTTTCATTGACTTTTTTTGGTTTTAAATTGTAGAATCAAAAAAAAATCTATTTATGATGCAACCTTTTTGCATTGCAAATCGTCTATACTTATAGAAACACTTTATAAAAATTTTGAAAGTAATCAACTTACATCAAGAGGAAAATGAATTAATCCAGTTGGCTGTCGAAAATAATCGGCCTGCACAACAACAGATTTATACTAAGTTTTCTCCAAAAATGTTAAGCGTTTGCCGCCAATACATAAAAGACATTCATCAGGCCGAAGATGTAATGATTACTGCTTTTATGAAAGTGTTTACGAATCTGAAAAATTTTCAACACAAAGGAAGTTTCGAAGGTTGGATAAGAAGAATCGTTGTCAATGAATGTATTTCTTTTATCCGAGTTGAAAAAAAACTAAAATATATTGAAGATGAAACCTATTTTGAAGAAAGTTTCAATAATACTGAAAGCCAATTCGCAATAGCCGACATTCAATTTTTGATAGACAGTTTACCGGATGGTTACAAAATGGTTTTCAATTTATATGCTATCGAAGGATTCAAGCATCATGAAATTGCTGATATGTTAGGGATTAAGGAAGGAACATCAAAATCGCAATTATCACATGCCAGGAAAATGCTGCAAGCACATATTAATACCTTAAAAAATTACGAGTATGGAACCGAATAAATTAGATCTTGAAATAAAACAGAAGTTGGAGCATAGAATGATTCAGCCTTCTGCACAAGCTTGGGATCGATTAGAAGCTATGTTAGATTCAGCTGAAAAAACAAAAAGCAAACGCAATATTAATTGGATTTACATTGCTGCGAGTTTTGTAGGTTTTCTACTTGTATGCACTGTTTTTTTTAATGGATATGAAACTTTAAAAATAGATCCGACTGCTCCAATAGTTTTAGAAGAAAAACCAGATGAAGATAATTTAGAAAAGCCCGAGATACTGCATAAAGACTTTCTGCCTAGTCAGATTCAAAAAACAATAACTAAGAAAGTTATCGCTGAAAATAATAACGTGAACAAACAGTCGAAAAAACTTAATACTAAAGAAGAGAAAGTTTCAAACAGCAATCAATCACGAGGAAATGAAGTTGTGGTTATTGTATCTGAAAATAAGAATTACCAATCAACAAGCAGCAATAGATACGTTTCAGCAGAAAAATTATTAGCTGAAGTTACGAATAATAATTTTGAACCTAAAACTACTGATAAAACAATTGAAAAAACTAGAAAAGCTATTTCTGTAAATCCAAATAGTTTATTATCTAGTGCTGAAACAGAGCTAAATCAATCATTTAGAGAATCGGCGCTGGATAAATTCAACAAGAATTTTAATGCTATAAAAACAGTTTTAGTTAATAGAAATTACGAAGAATAAATCAAAATCAATCATCAATCAAAAAACGAAAATCATGCAAAAAATTATTTTATTTACAGCAATTATGTTGCTTTCTGTACTGTGTAAGGTAAACGCTCAAGGAGTAGATGCCATAAAAAACAGTTCTGAATGGCATTATAGAGGTTCAAAGCCAGATAATTATGAAATGGGATCAGTTGCAAGTGCTGAAAAAAACAATCAAACGGTTTACAAAATTAAATCAATTCAAAGCAAAACGAATGGTTTTGGTACTATGATGAAAACCATAAAACCGGATGAATTTTTAGGAAAAACAGTCAAGATGACTGCTTATGTAAAAAGTGAAGATGTAAAATCATGGGCGGGGTTGTGGATGAGAGTAGATTATTATACTGCAGCTGTATTAGCTTTTGATAACATGCAAAGAAGGCCCATCAAAGGAACTAAGGATTGGACTAAATATGAGGTGGTTTTATATGTTCCAACTGAGGCAACAGATATTTCGTATGGCGTTTTATTAAATGAAACTGGACAAATTTGGTTTAAGGATCTAACAATAGAAATAGTTGACGACTCTCTTGAAGAAACCGGACAAAATAAAGGAAGAGACCATAAAGTAATTTCCTTTGAAACCAAAGCCAAAGCTATTAGTAATGAAATTAAAGCCATTACAGACAAGGAAAAAAATTCCCTAAAAGCAGCTGTGGAATTAATTGACAAGGACTTAGAAAAAGGTGTTGTTACTAAGGAGCAAGCAAGTGAACTTAAAATGCAGAAAGCGAAAATTCATGCTGCAGCCATTGAGGCAAAAGTGAGTGTTGAACAAGCAAAGTTAAATCAATTAGTACAAGATAAAGTTGATGGAAAAGTGGCAGATGAAAAGGAACATAGAAGCGGAGGCCGAACTATTATTCTAGGGAATAATCCAAATCCAATTGGTTCACAAACTGAAATTAATATCACTTCCATGAAAGTTTATAATGGTCAGGAAGATAAGGAAGAGCGCCAATCCAAAAGAACTACTTCACAATTGGTATTAGCTACTGGATTGAATAATGTAGTGACTGACGGCTCTGTTGAAAAATCTGATTTTAGATATTTGGGTTCTCATTTTTATGAATGGGGAGTAACGTATAATACCCGAATTTTCAAAAACGATAATTTATTGCATGCTAAGTACGGACTTTCGGTAATATACAATAATTTGCGAGCTACAGATAATAGGTTTTTTGCAGTAAATGGAAATCAAACAAATTTAGAAGTGAATGCGGTGGCGCAAGATGATTCCCGTTTCAAGAATGTAAATTTGGTATTTCCTATGCATTTAGAATTTGACTTCACAAAATCCAAAGAAAGAGATGGTAAAACCTATTTTAAAACACATGACAGTTTTCGTCTTGGATTAGGAGGGTACGTTGGTACAAATCTAAAATCGAAACAATATATCAATTATGATATTGATGGTTACAAGTCTAGACAGATTACTAAAGGGGATTTTAATGTTGATAGTTTTATATATGGATTGAGTACTTACATAGGATATAAATCCACTAGTTTGTACTTGAAATATGATTTGAATCCTTTATTTAAAGATAATGCAGTAAAACAAAACAATGTTTCTTTAGGACTGCGTTTTGATTTCAATTAGAAATTGTTTTAGTTAGTTTTATACTTTGAGAAGCACTTCGAAAGAAGTGCTTTTTTTGTTTTTAGATATTGAATTATGAACTTTGATTTGCGTATTTTTGCACACTTTTCAACTATTAAATATTTTATCCAACTTGATTTCAAAAGCCACTATTGATACTGTTTTCGAAACTGCCCGAGTAGAGGAGGTTATTGGTGATTTTGTCCAATTAAAACGTGCCGGAAGTAATTGGAAAGGATTAAGTCCCTTTTCTGAAGAGCGTTCTCCATCGTTTATGGTTTCGCCGGCAAAGGGAATTTGGAAAGATTTTAGCTCTGGAAAAGGCGGGAATTCTGTTGCTTTTTTAATGGAACATTCCCATTTTACGTATCCGGAAGCCATTCGATACTTAGCTAAGAAATACAATATCGAAATTGAAGAAACAGAGCAAACAGATCAAGAAAAAGCCATAACCGATGTTCGGGAAAGTATGTATTTGGTTTCTGAATTTGCAAAAAGCTATTTCCATAATACACTTTTAAACTCTGAAGAGGGAAAAGCAATTGGTTATTCTTATTTTAAAGAAAGAGGATTTACGAATGAGACTATCAAGAAATTTAGTTTAGGATATTCGCCTGAAGCATGGGATGCTTTTACTAAAGAAGCCTTAGGAAAGGGATATAAATTAGAGTTTCTAGAAAGTACAGGACTCACAATTCCCCGTGATGACAGACCATTCGACAGATTCAAAGGTCGTGTGATGTTTCCTATAGAAAGTATGTCTGGCCGAGTGCTGGGTTTTGGAGGTCGTATTCTTACCAATGATAAAAAAGCGGCTAAATACCTGAATTCACCCGAAAGTGAAATTTATCATAAAAGTAAAGTGCTTTATGGTATTTTTCAGGCCAAACAATCAATAGCGAAATTAAATAATTGCTATTTAGTTGAAGGATATACAGATGTAATTCAATTCAGTCAATCCGGTATTGAAAATGTTGTTTCTTCCTCAGGAACTGCTCTAACACCAGATCAAATCCGATTAGTCAATAGATTAACAAAGAATATTACCGTTCTTTTTGATGGTGATGCGGCGGGTTTGCGCGCTTCCATTAGAGGAATCGATTTAATTCTTGAAGAAGGAATGAATGTAAAAGTCTGTACGTTTCCTGATGGAGAAGACCCGGATAGTTTTGCTAAAAAAACATCGCATGATGATTTAGTTTCATATCTGGAAGATAACGCTAAAGATTTTATTCAGTTTAAAGCATCGCTTCTGATGAATGAAGCAAAGAATGATCCAATCAAAAAAGCCGATTTGATTCGGGATATGGTGGTCAGTATTTCGAAAATTCCGGACAGGATTCAGCGCGAAATTTATATTCAGGAATGTTCACGAATTATGGATATTTCGGAGCAGGTTTTGCAAAGTACGTTAGCGCAATTAGTTCAAAAAGATGTTTCTGAAGTTGGTAAAAAACAAAAACAGGAACAACAGGCTTTCGAAGTTGTAAAAAATGAAAATCCAATAGATGCTGAAAAAGTAGATATTTTATATCGTTTGGAACGTAAAATCATTGAGATTCTTTTGTTGTACGGAAACAAAGAGGAAGAATTTGAAGATACATTTTTGAGAACTAACGAGGAAGGGGAAATCGAAACGGTAACCGAAAAGAAACAGTATAAAGTATTCCAACGAATCTATCTGAGTTTACAAGAAGATGAAGTTGAATTAGCAAATCCTTTGTTTCGGGATATATTCAATGATTTAATTAATTACTATCATCATAACGAAAATTTCAGTTTAGAGCAGTATTTAATGCACTTACAGGTTGACTTTGCGCAAGAGGTGACGGATATTTTGATGGAGGACGAACGCGTTGTTTTGCACGACTGGGTTGGTCAGAATATTTTTCCAAAATCAAAAAATGATACAATAGTCCAAGAAGTATCGGAGACTATTTTGACTTTGCGTTGGTACTTAGTGGGTAAAATAATCGAAGAATTAAAAAGCTCTCTATCATCTGAACCGAATTCAGACAATACAGAGCCTTTATCTTTGGTAATGGATTACAATATATTAATCCATTCTTTTTCTAAGAAATTAGGAAGAGTAATGTCTAGATATTACTAAACAATCTCCAGTTTTTTAGCTTTGTCTACTAAATCTACCAGATTTGTAACGTTCAGTTTGGTTAGTAATCGTAATTTGTAGGTACTGATCGTTTTTTCGTTGAGGTTTAAAATTTCAGCAATTTCATGATTCTTTTTTCCTCCACTTAAATAACGTAAAACTTCTACCTCACGGTTAGAAAGCTTACGGTATAAACGTTCGCTTTTACTTTGTTTAGCAATCAAGGCTAAGTTTTTCTTCACGGTTTCGTTCATGATTATCTTGCCTTGGTAGACTTTGATAATCGAAATACCTAAAGTTTCTAACTTTTCTGATTTATGCACAAAGCCAGATACTCCGGCTTTTATGGCATTTGGCGCATAAATTTGTTCTGAAAGCCCACTGAAGATAATAATTTTTGTTTTTGGAAAGTTTTTCAAGACCGCTTTGACCTCAAAAATACTGGAAAGACCTTCCAGCTCCAAATCTAATACTAATACATCAATGTCTTTAGTTTGAAGAATATCCCTTACCATCAAGAAATTGCCGACATTGGCAACTATTGAGATGTCTGCATTATCTTTAAAGTAAGATTTTACTCCAAAATGCACAACAGGATAATTATCGGCTATACATACTTTAATCATAATTTTAAATTTTTAGAATTGTTTGTAATTGGAAATGTAAAATTAATAAATAAATTCTGTAATTAATTGTAAATCAATATAAAATATTACTTCTTTATCATTTTGTGATAAAACATACTGGAATTGCTAGCATTTTATGTTGATTAATAGTGTTTAATCGCTTATAAATTTCGAAAACAATTTTTTCTCGTCCTGAAAAGTCTTCAGCTGACTTTCCCGCCTCATTTTCAAGCATCGCCCATTCTAATTCATCATAACTGGCTCCTAATTGATCTTCATCAGTTCTGTCGTCACCAAATAATCCATCTGTTGGAGAAGCTTTTAAAATAGACTCCGGAATTTTCAAATAACTGCCTAATAGATAGACTTCTGATTTCATCAAATCAGCGATTGGACTTAAATCTACTCCGCCGTCACCGTATTTTGTATAAAAACCTACTCCAAAATCTTCTACTTTATTTCCTGTTCCTGCAACTAGTAAACCATGGATTCCTGCAAAGTAATAGAGCGTAGTCATTCTTAATCGTGCTCTTGTATTTGCAAGCGCCAGGTTAACTTTTGCTGTATCTGAATCATCGGGAACTGCTTTTTTAAACGTTTCAAAAACGCCAGTCAAATCAGCTTCAGTGCTGGAAACATTAGGGAATCTTTGTTTTAGCTGTTCAATATGTTCTTGTCCTCTGGTGACGTGACTTGGAGCTTGATGAATAGGCATTTCAACGCATAAAACCTTTAATCCTGTTTGTGCACATAATGTTGAGGTAACTGCAGAATCTACTCCGCCGGAAATACCTATTACAAATCCATTTACTTTTGCATTTTCAGCATATGTTTTTAACCAGTTTACAATTTGAGTATTTACTTTTTCAACTTGGATTGCACTTTTTTTAGTCATAATAGTTTACGTTTTAAAAAGCAGGAATGTATATTTGCAAAATCATTTCATCATGCATTCGTTTCCCAGGATTCTTTGGAAACAAATTTAATTAATATATATGAAAAAATATCTGTTTCTTGTAGTCTTTTGTCTCGTTATTTTTTCTTGTGATAAGAAAACTAAAGTTGAAACTGCCGTTACAGCGATTCCTTTGGAAGTAAAAGTGGAGCGATTTGATAAAATATTTTTTGAAACGCCTCCAAAGGATTTGGAAAAAGTAAAAAAGGAATTCCCGTTTTTTTTTCCTGCAGGAAACGATAATAGCGTTTGGTTAAATAAAATGCAAGATCCGATGTGGAGAGAATTATACACGGAAGTTCAAAAAAAATATGCTGATTTTGAACCTGTCAAATTAGAATTAGAGACGCTTTTTAAACATATTAAATATTATTTTCCGCAAACAAAAACGCCAAAAGTAATTACTATAATCTCTGAAATGGATTATACTAATAAAGCAATTTATGCGGACAGTTTAGTAATTGTTTCGTTGGAACTTTATTTAGGAAAAGGGCACAAGTTTTATCAGTTTCCCAATTATTTAAAACAAAATTTTGAACAAAGACAAATTGCTCCCGATGTTGTTTCGAGTTTTTCCGCTCGTAAAATCCCTCCTGTTTTAGAGAAAGATTTACTGAGTCAAATGATTTATCACGGAAAGCAATTGTATTTAAAGGACTTACTTTTACCAGAATATACTGATGCTGAAAAAATGGGATATACTCCGGAACAAATAGTATGGTGTCAGGAAAATGAAAGTTATATGTGGCGTTATTTTATTGAAAAAGAAATGCTTTACAGTAATGACCAAAAGTTAATTCCGCGATTTATAAATCCGGCTCCATTTTCTAAATTTTATTTGGAAATTGATAATGAATCCCCGGGGCAAGTTGGAGCCTGGATTGGATGGCAAATGGTTCGTTCCTACATGAAAAATAATGAAGTTCCAATTGCTGATTTACTGAAAACAAGTGCAAAAGAAATATTTGTAAAATCAAAATACAAACCCAAAAAGTAATGTCAAATAAAAATACATCAGAAATTAAATTTCTAATTGAGTTAGATGAAAATCGTGTTCCAGAAAAATTAATGTGGTCTGCTAAAGACGGCGGAGTAGAACAGGAAGAGGCAAAAGCAATTATGTTGTCTATTTGGGACAGCAAGGCAAAAGAAAGTATGCGAATTGATTTATGGACGAAAGATATGCCGGTTGATGAAATGAAAATTTTCTTTCACCAAACTTTAGTGGCAATGTCCGAAACATTCAAACGCGCAACCGATGATGAGAAAATGGCTGATACCATGAAAGATTTCTGTGATTATTTTGCGGAGAAATTAGAGTTAACAAAATAGAGTAGATTTCTTTATAAAAAAAATCTCAAAACTTAAAAACTTAAGTTTTGGGATTTTTTATGTTTCAATAAGGAGTTTTTAAAACTGGCTGTTATTCTTAAAAACTTCTTGATTTACTTCATCTATATAAGAAAGTAATTCTTCTTTCCCAGTTGATTCTGTTGCTGATGTTACAAAATAATGAGGCATTTCGGCCCAATTGTTGGCGAACATTTTCTTTTTGTAAGCAGCAATATGCGAATCGATTTTTACTTTACTTATCTTATCTGCTTTAGTGAAAACGATGCAAAAAGGAATCTCACTTTCGCCCATGTAGGACATGAACTCGATATCTATGGTTTGTGCTTCATGACGAATGTCAATCAAAACAAATGCACAGACCAATTGTTCTCTAGTTTCGAAATAATCAGTAATAAATTCCTGAAAAATAGATTTCGTTTTTTTGGAAACTTTAGCATATCCATATCCTGGTAAATCGACTAAGAACCAATTATTGTTAATCAGAAAATGATTTATCAATTGTGTTTTTCCTGGTCTTCCGGAAGTTTTAGCTAACTTTTTATGATTGGTCAGCATGTTTATCAAGGAAGATTTCCCAACATTTGATCTGCCTATAAAAGCATATTCCGGCAAAAAGTCTTTTGGACATTTGCTTACATCAGAGTTGCTGATAACAAATTCGGCGGTATTAATTTTCATTTTCTCGAGGTGTAAAATTCTACTTTTAGGTTTAATGTACGGCTAAATGAGTTTGTGTTAACCACTCTTCTAACAAACGGTTAAACTCATCCGGATGTTCCATCATGGCGGCATGGCCACATTTGTCAATCCAATATAATGTAGAATTAGGTAATAATTTATGGAATTCTTCTGCTACATCTGGAGGAGTGACTTTGTCATTTTTTCCCCAAATGATGCAGGTTTGAACATGCATTTTTGGCAAATCTTTTGCCATATTATGACGAATCGCGCTTTTTGCAATTGTCAGTGTTTTTATTAATTTTATTCGGTCATTTACGGACTCGTATACTTCATCAATAAGTTCTTTGGTGGCGACTTTCGGGTCATAAAATACATCTTCGGCTTTTTTCTTGATGTACTCATAATCGCCTCTTTTGGGGTAACTGTCACCCATGGCACTTTCATAAAGTCCTGAACTACCTGTGATAACAAGGCCTGCAACTTTTTCAGGATACATTTTAGTGTGGTATAAAGCAATGTGCCCGCCTAATGAATTTCCTAAAAGTATAACGCGTTCTAAACCTTTGAATGTGATAAAATCCTTAACATATTTTGCAAAACTTTTTACATTCGTTTTTAAAATATTCTGAGTATATATAGGTAAGTCTGGAATGATTATTTTATATCCTCTTGTAGAAAAGTAACTAGCAACAGCGTCAAAGTTGCTAAGTCCTCCCATAAGTCCGTGCAAGATGACAATTGGAGTTCCTTCGCCAGCCTCATAATAGCTGTATCTACCTTCTTTTTTATAGTGTTTTTCCATTTTTTTTGAATCCGGATTTCAATTTTGACAAATATAGGATTTAATAAATAAAAATGAATTTTTACAACAATTTTTAATTGTAAAATTATCCGCATTGCTTAAAAAAAAGTGTAATTTTTTAAAAAAATAAAGGTGCTTTTTCTGATTTTTTCACTTTTATTCTTACTATTTAATATTCACTTTTCCTTGTGTTTTAAACCCTTTTTTTTATAACATTATGTTTCTTACAAATAAAACAAAACACAGCTAATGTTCTGACTGTGCATAAATTAAGGCTTTTTGTCTAAAAGTGGTTAAACTTATTAACAAAGTGGTATATAGTGGTAAATTGTGGTAATATTTTTTATATTTTTGCTCTACATCATTTAATATTTTTTTCTTGGATACAATTGTCGGAACATATGAGTGTAAAGTCGATGCTAAAGGAAGGCTGCTTATGCCAGCGCCCTTAAAAAAGCAGTTGGCAGCTTCACTTCAAGACGGATTCGTTTTGAAGCGTTCCGTTTTTCAGCCTTGTCTGGAATTATATCCAATGAAAGAATGGGATTTGATGATGCAAAAAATCAATAAACTAAATCGATTTGTTAAGAAAAACAATGACTTTATCCGTCGCTTTACGGCTGGTGTCAAAGTAGTTGAAATTGATGCTTTAGGACGATTATTAGTCCCGAAAGATTTAGTGGGTTTCGCTAGTATTTCAAAAGAAGTGGTGTTCTCTTCAGCGGTGAATATTGTTGAGATTTGGGACAAAGATTTATACGAAAAATCAATAAGCGGCGAAGACATGGATTTTGCAGATTTAGCCGAAGAAGTAATGGGGAATTTAAATGACGACGACAATGGAATATCATAATCCGGTTTTGCTTCACGCATCAGTAGATGGTTTAAATATTAAGCCTGACGGCATTTATGTAGATGTAACTTTTGGTGGAGGCGGTCATTCAAAAGAGATTTTGAAAAGACTTGGTCCTAACGGAAAACTGTTTGCTTTTGATCAAGATGAAGATGCTTTAGCGAATGCTTTGCCGGACGAAAGATTTACGCTGATAAACGAAAATTTCAGATTTATAAAACGTTTTTTACGTTTTTACGGAGTGAAAAGTGTGGATGGAATTTTAGCTGATTTAGGTGTGTCTTCACATCAATTTGATGTTCCGGAAAGAGGTTTTTCTACTCGTTTTGATGCTGGTTTGGATATGCGAATGAGTCAGAAAAATGATTTGAATGCGTATCGAGTTGTAAATGAATACGATGAGGCGAATTTGAAAAGGGTGTTTTTGGATTATGGAGAATTGAAAAATGCACCAGTTTTGGCAAGAACAATTATCGAAGCCAGAGAGCTAAAGCCAATCAAAACGACTGATGAGCTAAAAGAAGTTTTGGCAAGATTCCTACCGGAAAGGGTCAGAAATAAAATATTGGCACAAATCTATCAGGCAATCCGAATTGAAGTAAATCAGGAAATGGACGTTTTGAAAGAGTTCTTGGAGCAATCCTTAGAAATTTTGAATCCAGGAGGAAGATTAAGTGTTATATCCTACCATTCACTAGAAGATAGATTAGTAAAGAGGTTTGTGAAAAATGGAATGTTCGAGGGCGAACCTGAACGTGATTTTTTTGGGAATTTTTCGGTTCCATTCAAAACCGTTGGAAAATTGATTGTTCCGGACGCTGCCGAAATAAAGGAAAATAATAGAGCCAGAAGTGCCAAATTAAGAATAGCTGAGAAAAGATAAGTAGTCATAAAAAATGAAAAACGGAGTTTACAGCCTATTAAAAGCAAGATTTCTTATTAATGATGATGCTGTGAAAAACTGGCGTTTCATCGTTTTTATAATTCTTTTGGCTATCATAATGATTGCAAATACTCAGCGATTTGAACAGAAAGTTTTCATGATTGCTGAACTAACAAATAAAGTGAAAGAATTGCGTTCTGAGTTTGTAGACAGACGTTCCGAGTTGATGAAATTGAAAATGGAGTCGACGGTTTCTGAGAAAATGATTGAGAAAGAAATTTTTCCGTCAACAGTTCCTCCAATTAAAATTAAAGTTAAAAAAGAAAAAGAGAAAAACTTTTTAGAAAAAATATGGCAGTAGAAGATAAATACATATCCTACAGAATTTATCTGGTAGCTTTTGTCATTTTTTTGATGGCCATAGCAATTGCTGTAAAATTGACAAATATTCAGTGGGTTGAAGGTGATTATTACAGGAAGTTAGCTAAAGAAAGAACGGTTAGAAATTTTGTAATTCCTGCTAATAAAGGGAATATTTATTCTGCTGACGGAAGTCTTTTGGCTACATCAATTCCGAACTATGAAATACGTTTTGATGCTTTAGCGCCAAAAGTTGAATCTTTTGAAAAAAACGTGAAGTCTCTGTCAGATTCATTAGCGACAGTTTTAGGGAAGCCTGCCAGCTTTTTTGAAAATGAACTTCGAAAAGCCAGAGCAAACAAAAACAGATATTATTTGATAGCCCGAAATTTGAGTTACACACAATATTTTAAAATAAAAGGATTTCCATTATTTAATTTGGGTGCTTATAAAGGAGGAATTATAATTGAACAAGAAACCGTTAGAGAACATCCGATAGGCAAAATTGCAGAACGTACCGTTGGTTATGAGCGAACTTCTAATGGGGAATCACTGGATGGAAAAGGAATCGAGTGGGCTTTCAGGAAATATCTAAATGGGAAAGACGGTAAGATTTTAAAACAAAAAATTGCAAAAGGACAGTGGAAACCAATAAGGGATATTAATGAAGTCGATCCTCAAGATGGGTATGATGTAATATCTACAATAGATGTTTATGTTCAGGATATAGCGCATCACGCATTGCTAAAACAGTTGGAATTGTATCAAGCGGATCACGGTTGTGTGGTGGTTATGGAAACAAAAACGGGTCATGTAAAAGCAATTTCAAATCTGGGAAGAGCGAAAGACGGAACCTATTATGAGACCACAAATTATGCAGTAGCTGAATCGCACGAGCCAGGTTCTACCTATAAATTAGCTGATTTAATGGCGCTTTTTGAAGACAAAAAAGCGGATACCAGTACTGTTTATGACAGTAAAGGTGGTGTTGTCGTTTATTCCGGAAAAAAAGTACGCGACTCTCATGAAGGTGGTTATGGGAAAATTTCATTAGGAAGAGGTTTTGAACTTTCGTCAAATACTGTTTTGGTTCAGGCGGTTTATAATGCATATAAAGATGAGCCTTCAAGATTTGTAAATCATCTTAATAATTTTGGATTGAACAAACCATTGGGACTTTCTATCAAAGGAGAAGGAAGACCTTATATTCCGCAGCCAGGGGATAAACATTGGTCGAATATTTCGCTTCCATGGATGGCTTTTGGATATGGTGTTTCTATCACTCCAATGCAAACATTAGCTTTTTATAATGCGGTTGCCAATGATGGTGAAATGGTAAAGCCTCAGTTTGTTTCTGAAATTAAAGAATGGAACAGGACAATCAAAAAATATGAGAAAGAAGTTTTGAATCCAAGAATTTGTTCCCCACAAACTATTTCAAAGTTAAAAGCAGTTTTAGCAAATGTTGTAAAAAAAGGAACGGCTTCGAAATTATATTCTAAGGATTTTTCGATGGCAGGGAAAACAGGAACAGCGGCGGTGAATTACGGAAAGGCTGGTGGAGTTGGAAAATATTATGCCTCTTCTTTTGTGGGGTACTTTCCTGCTGATGAACCTAAATATTCTTGTATAGTTGTCGTACATAAACCAAGTACAGCGCTGAATAATTATTATGGTGCAGATGTGGCAGGGCCTGTTTTCAAGCGCATTGCACAAAAGATTTTTACTGATGCGCCATCAACAAATGAGATTAAAAACTTAGACAGAAAAATACCAAAACAAGAAAATAATTATGATTCCTATTTTGTTAAATCGCAAAAGAAACAGCAAATAATTCCAAATTTAAAAGGAATGTCAGGGATGGATGCTGTTGCTTTATTAGGGAATTTGGGTATGAAAGTGAAAGTAATAGGAGTTGGAAAAGTTAAAAAACAATCTCTAGAAGCAGGTCAGAATTTAGTAAAAAACACAACGATACTATTAGAATTATCATGAGTATACTAAAAGACATATTGTACAAAGTAGCTATCGAAGCAGTAAAAGGTTCGACGGATATTACTATCAACAAAATGGATTTCGATTCTAGAAAAATCGAGGTTAATGATGTTTTTGTAGCCATTCGTGGTTCCATTTCTGATGGTCATGATTTTATAGAAAAAGCGATTCTGCAAGGTGCAGTTGCAGTTATATGCGACACATTTCCAGAAAACATCGCTAAAGGAATTACCTATGTTCAGGTAAAAGATACCAATTCGGCCCTAGCATTTATGGCTGCGAATTATTTTGGTGATCCTTCTCAGAGCTTGAAATTAGTTGGCATTACAGGTACAAATGGTAAAACTACGATTGCTTCTTTATTGTATCAATTGTTTAAAAAAGCAGGATTTAAAGTTGGATTACTATCTACCGTTAAAATAATGGTCGACGAAGTAGAATATAAAGCCACTCACACAACACCGGATTCAATTACGATAAATCATTTTCTAAAAGAGATGGTTGAAAACGAGGTTGAATACTGTTTCATGGAAGTGAGTTCGCATGGAATTCATCAAAAAAGAACGGAAGCATTGCATTTTGTTGGTGGTATTTTTACAAATTTATCTCATGATCATTTGGATTATCATCCAACTTTTGCAGAATACAGAGATGTGAAAAAATCATTCTTTGATAATTTACCAAAAACAGCATTCGCCTTATCCAATATTGATGATAAAAATGGGCCCGTGATGTTGCAGAATACTGCTGCAAAAAAATTGACTTATGCGTTAAAATCGTATGCCGATTACAAGGCTCAAATTTTGGAAAATCAGTTATCAGGTTTGTTGTTGAAAATAAACGGAAATGAAGTTTGGGTTAAGCTAATAGGAACATTCAATGCCTATAATTTATTAGCAATTTATGGAACTGCGGTTGAGTTAGGAATGGAAAGTCTGGAAGTACTTCGATTATTGTCAGATTTAGAAAGTGTTTCGGGACGTTTTCAATTTATTGTTTCGGATTCAAATATTACGGCAATTGTGGATTATGCGCATACGCCGGATGCTTTAGAAAACGTATTGAAAACCATCAATGATATTCGGACCAAAAACGAACAACTAATTACGGTTGTAGGTTGCGGAGGAAATAGAGACAAGACCAAGCGTCCAATTATGGCGGGGATTGCATCTGATTTAAGTGATAAATCGATATTCACTTCTGATAATCCTAGGAATGAAGATCCTGAGGTAATTATTACTGAAATGGAACAAGGAATTGCCCCGCAGAATTATAAAAAAGTTTTGACCATAACGGATAGAAAACAAGCGATTAAAACGGCTTGTCAATTGGCTCAGCCTAATGACATTATTTTAATTGCAGGCAAAGGACACGAAACTTATCAGGAGATTAATGGGGTTCGTCATGATTTTGACGACATGAAAATAGTTAAAGAGATATTAGCTCAATTAGGAAAATAAGAGTTAGTCGGAAGTTTGAATTATTTGTTTGCGCAAATAAAGATGTGATTAGGAATTAACGAATAAGGAATCAACGATTAACCAAATAAACAAAAATATATGCTGTATTATTTATTTGAATATTTAGACAAAACACTAGATGTCCCGGGAACAGGGGTTTTCCAGTACATTACTTTTAGATCTGCATTAGCTTTAATGCTATCGTTGCTTTTGTCAACAATTTACGGAAAAATGATAATTCGTTTTTTGCAAAGACAGCAAGTAGGAGAAACTGTTCGAGAGCTTGGACTGGCAGGTCAAAACGAAAAAGCAGGTACGCCAACGATGGGTGGATTAATCATCATTTTTGCTACGCTAGTTCCGGTAATTCTTTTTGCCAAACTGCATAATATTTACATCGTTTTGTTGATTGTAACCACACTTTGGATGGGTACAATAGGGTTTATAGATGATTATATTAAAATTTTCAAAAAAGATAAAGAAGGTTTAAAAGGAATATTCAAAGTTGTAGGGCAAGTAGGTTTGGGTTTAATTGTAGGGATTGTTCTTTATTTTCATGCTGGTGTAACGGTTCGTACTGATACTTCTAGCTCAGATATTTTTAAAGCACCAACAGAAACCGTGATTCTGCCTGCGCCAATTGAGGAGAAGTCTACAGCGACAACAATTCCTTTTTTTAAAAATAATGAATTTGATTACGCTGAATTACTGGCTTGGACGGGTGAGGGATATGAAAAATGGGCTTGGTTGATTTTTATTCCAGTGGTGATTTTTATTATTACTGCCGTTTCTAACGGAGCTAATTTAACGGATGGAATTGACGGACTGGCAGCAGGAACTTCGGCAATTTCAGTGCTTGCGCTAGGAATATTCACGTTTGTATCGGGAAATATTATTTTCTCTAATTATCTGAATATTATGTATATCCCGAATTCAGGGGAAATGACGGTATTTATAGCGGCATTTGTGGGGTCATTGATTGGATTTCTTTGGTACAACTCGTATCCAGCTTCGGTTTTTATGGGAGATACAGGAAGTTTGACGATAGGTGGAATTATAGCGGTTTTAGCAATAGCTGTCCGTAAAGAAATGCTGATTCCGTTATTATGTGGAATTTTCTTAGTCGAAAATTTCTCTGTAGTACTTCAGGTAAGTTATTTTAAATATACCAAGAAACGTTTTGGCGAAGGCCGAAGAATATTTCTGATGTCGCCTTTGCATCATCATTATCAGAAAAAAGGATATCACGAAAGTAAAATTGTCACCCGTTTTTGGATTGTTGCTATAATGCTGGCCATATTGTCAATTGTTACCTTAAAATTAAGATAATTTTCAATTAAAAATCAGAAATTAAAAATTAATAATTCTCGAATGAAAGAAAATATTATTCAACAAAAATCATTTCTTTTTGCCGTTAGGATAATTAATTTATATAAATATTTAACCACTAAAAAAAAGGAATTTGTTTTGAGTAAACAGATTTTAAGAAGTGGGACATCAATTGGTGCAAATATAGAAGAATCTATAGGTGGGCGATCTGATAAAGAGTTTTTATTTAAACTGGAGATTTCATACAAGGAAGCAAGAGAAACGATTTATTGGTTAAAATTGCTAAAAGAAACAGATTATATTTCAATTAGTGAATTTGAAAGTATTTATGCTGAAGCTGAAGAAATTTGCAAAATATTAGCAAAAATTATAATAACCTTAAAAGGGAAAATGTAGAAAAAATATAAAATTAAAAATTACGAAACAAAAATTGAAAACGAGAAATTAGAACTACTCGAATTCAATTAATTACTATCCGAAATTTTTAATTTTTAATTCTCAATTTTTAATTAAAATAGTATGAGGCTAGTAATCTTAGGTGGAGGCGAAAGTGGTGTTGGGACCGCTATTCTGGGTAAGAAAAAAGGATATGAAGTTTTTGTATCTGATTTTGGAAAGATAAAAGGCAATTACAAAGAGATTCTTATCATCAATGGAATAGCTTGGGAAGAGGAAAAACATACCGAAGATTTAATCTTGAATGCAGATGTGGTGATGAAAAGCCCTGGAATCCCTGATAAATCTCCAATAGTAAAAAAGCTTTTGGAAAAAGGAATTCCTGTTATTTCAGAAATTGAGTTTGCTGCCCCTTTTACAGATGCTACGATTATTGGGATTACCGGAAGTAATGGAAAGACAACAACAACAATGCTAACCCATCATTTGCTGAAATCAGCAGGATTAAATGTTGGATTGGGAGGAAATATCGGGAAGAGTTTTGCCTGGCAAATTGCTGATAATAAATACGATTCCTATGTGCTGGAGTTGAGTAGTTTTCAACTCGATGGGATTGTAGATTTCAAACCGCATATTGCCATTATTACGAATATCAGTCCAGATCATTTAGATCGTTACGATTACAAGTATGAAAATTATATTGATGCAAAGTTCAGAATAACGATGAATCAAACGGAGGAAGATTACCTCATATACGATGCAGATGATGAAGCTATTAATGAATGGTTCAAAACGCACACAACAAAAGCAAAATTAATTCCTTTTTCATTGACTAAAATTTTCAGCGAAGGGGCTTATATAAAAAATAACAAAATGGAAATAAAGATCAATCAAGAAGAATTTACAATGGACACAGAACACATTGCTTTAGAAGGAAAACATAACATGAAAAACGCAATGGCAGCAACCTCTGTGGCAAAATTAATGCAAATAAGAAAGGCGACAATTCGCGAGAGTCTTTCTAATTTTCAGGGAGTAGAACACCGTCTTGAGAAAGTTTTGAAAATCCAGAACGTTCAATATATTAATGATTCAAAAGCAACGAATGTTAACGCTACTTTTTTTGCTTTAGACAGCATGAATACACCTACTGTTTGGATTGTTGGTGGTGTAGATAAAGGAAATGATTACAACGAATTGATGTCATTAGTTCGTGAAAAGGTAAAAGCTATTATTTGCCTAGGTGTGGATAACAAGAAAATCATTGATGTTTTTGGTAATGTTGTCGATATGATGATTGAAGTTTCTAACATGGATGATGCAGTGAGAATGGCACAACGATTATCAGAAAAAGGTGATACTGTTTTATTATCGCCTGCTTGTGCCAGTTTTGATTTATTCGAGAATTATGAAGACAGAGGAAATCAGTTCAAACAAGCTGTTAAAAATTTATAAAAAAGTTTAAGTTTTAAAGTATAAGGTTGAGCAACTTTAAACTTTAAATCAAATGAAACTTTAAACCAAACTTAAAATGAAACAACTAATAAACAATTTAAAGGGAGATAAAGGAATTTGGTCATTTGTGGCCTTATTGGCCTTGTTTTCGTTTATGCCTGTTTTTAGTGCGAGTAGTAATTTGGCTTACATTGGTCAGGGAAACGGAAATACTTTAGGTTACTTAGTGAAGCATATCATGCATATTGGTATTGGTTTTACCATTATTTTTATGGTGCATAAAGTGCCTTATCACTATTTTAAAGCTATTTCTAAAGGGGCGCTGTATATTGTATGGGTTTTATTGGCCTACACTCTAATAAAAGGAACAGTAATTGCAGGTGCCAATGCCAGTCGATGGATACAGGTGCCGTTTATAGGAGTTACGTTTCAAACTTCAACATTGGCCTCAATGGTTTTGTTTATTTTTGTTGCTCGGTATTTATCTAAGGCAAGAGAAGTACCTATTGATTTTAAGTCTTCAGTACTGGAGCTTTGGATTCCTGTTTTTGTTACATTGTTATTTATTTTGCCAGCTAACTTCTCGACAACGGCCTTAATTTTTTCGATGGTATTAATGTTGGTTTTTATTGGTAAATATCCATTGCGCTATATTGGAATTGTAGTGGGATCAGGAATCGTATTTCTCGCTTTTTTTATACTTATCGCTAAAGCATTTCCAGATGCATTCCCAAACCGGGTTGATACGTGGATCAATCGTGTTGACAATTTTACAAGTGACAAACCGGGCGAGGATGATTACCAAATAGAAAAAGCTAAAATTGCGATAGCTTCGGGAAAAATATACGGTTTAGGTCCAGGGAAAAGTATCCAAAAGAACTTTTTGCCGCAATCCTCTTCCGACTTTATTTTTGCTATAATTGTTGAAGAATATGGACTTATTGGAGGTTTGGGTGTACTGTCGTTGTATTTATTATTGTTGTTTCGATTTGTTATAGCTTCGCACAAAGCCAATTCGCTATTTGGAAAATTAATAGTGGTCGGTTTAGGTTTTCCCATGATATTTCAGGCGATGGTAAACATGGCCGTTGCAGTAGAATTATTGCCAGTTACCGGGCAAACATTGCCACTTATAAGTAGTGGGGGAAGTTCTATTTGGATGACTTGTTTTGCACTTGGAATTATTATAAGTGTAACCAAAAAAGAAGAAGAAATTGCACAGGAAATGAAAGATGCTGCCAAAAGAGAAGAAGCACTTCAAAAATTGATTGATAGAGAATTGGAAGAAGATGGTGCTGTAGCAGAAGCATATTCAATTGAAGATAAAGCGAAGAACCCAATGCATGCAGTTTTAAATAAGTAAGTCATTTTAGAAAATTAGAAATCAGGAATAATGAAACAGTATAAATTCATATTAAGCGGTGGTGGAACAGGTGGACATATCTATCCTGCAATTGCTATTGCAAATGAATTAAAATCTCGTTTTCCAGATGCAGAATTTCTTTTTGTTGGTGCCAAAGATAAAATGGAAATGCAAAAAGTACCACAGGCGGGTTACAAAATCATTGGACTTTGGATTGCAGGATTGCAACGAAGACTAACATTTGATAATGCACTTTTCCCTGTAAAACTTCTTTCAAGTTTATTACAATCGAGAACAATAATTCGGAATTTCAAACCAGATGTGGTTATTGGAACCGGAGGATTTGCAAGTGGGCCCTTGTTACAAGTAGCCGAGTTTGCCGGCATTCCTACCGTTATTCAGGAACAAAATTCATATCCTGGTATTACAAATAAATTGTTGAGCAAGAATGCAAATAAAATTTGTGTTGCTTACGAGAATCTAGAGCGCTTTTTTCCAAAAAACAAAATGATTTTGACAGGGAATCCAGTGCGTCAGGATTTAATAGATATTGACAGTAAAAGAGAAGAGGCGATACGTTATTTTAATTTAGATCCTAATAAACAAACACTTTTGGTATTAGGTGGCAGTCTTGGCGCAAGAAGAGTAAATCAGTTAATTGCTAAAGAGATTTTAACGTTCGCTGCTCATAATATACAAGTGATTTGGCAATGTGGGAAGTTGTATTTTGATGAATATAAACGTGTTGAAGAAAATGAAAATATTCAGATTCATTCTTTTATTGACCGAATGGATTTAGTTTACGCCGCTGCGGATATTGTGATTTCACGTGCCGGAGCTTCCTCAGTTTCAGAATTATGTATCGTAGGGAAACCGGTGATTTTCATTCCTTCTCCGAATGTAGCAGAGGATCATCAAACTAAAAATGCCCAAGCTGTAGTGGATAAGAAAGGAGCTTTGTTATTAAAAGAATCCGAACTCGATTCGCAATTCAGTGTGGTATTTGAATCGCTGGTGAAAGATCCAGAAAAGCAAAAGCAGCTGGGTAAAAACATTAAACAACTGGCTCTTCCAGAAGCTACAAAACAAATTGTAGATGAAATTGTGAAGTTAATCAGATAGAAAGAATTAAGATAATAGACAAAAAAGAAAACGAAAATGAACCTGAATCAAATACATAACGTCTATTTTATAGGAATCGGAGGAATCGGGATGAGCAATCTAGCCCGCTATTTCAAGAACTTGGGAAAGCAAGTTTCCGGTTATGATAAAACTCCTTCTACTCTGACGAATGAATTAATAGAAAGTGGCATTTCAATTCATTTTGAAGATAATATTGATTTGATTCCAAAGGATTTTTATATCGAAAACACTTTGGTAATTATTACTCCGGCAGTTCCAGTTTCGCATTCAGAATGGAATTATTTTTTAGAAAGAGACTTTGAAATAAAAAAGAGAGCCGAAGTTTTAGGATTAATTACAAAAGATACCTTTTGCTTTGCTGTAGCCGGTACGCATGGAAAAACGACCACTTCAGGGATATTAGGACATATTTTGCAAGAAAGTGGCGCAGATGTCACTGCCTTTATTGGTGGAATAGTAGAAAATTATAATTCAAATTTAATAGGAAGCGGAAAGACGATTACCGTTGTTGAAGCCGATGAATTTGACCGTTCATTTCTGCACTTGTATCCCAATATTGCATGTATTACATCTATGGACGCAGATCACTTGGATATTTACGGAACTAGTGAGGCTATAGAAGAATCTTTTATAGAATTTGCTTCGAAAATTGAAGACAAGAGCAAGCTTTTTATCACCAAAGAATTACCAATAGAAGGAGTTATTTGTGCGGTCAATGAAGATGCAACTTATAAAGCTTTCAATGTTAGAATAGGAGATGGAAGTTACATTTTTGATGTGCAAACACCTACCGAGATAATCAGAGATTTGCATTTTGGATTACCGGGACGACATAATTTAATGAATGCATTGATGGCTATTGCAATGGCAAATTTATTCGGCACCCCAACCGATGCCATTGCAAAAGCCGTAGCATCATTTAAAGGAATAAAAAGAAGATTTTCGTATCAAATAAAAACGGAAGCTAAAGTTTACATAGATGATTACGCACATCATCCTACCGAAATTAATGCGGTGCATCAAGCCGTTAGGGAGTTGTATCCAAACCAAAAGGTTTTAGCTGCTTTTCAACCGCATTTGTTTAGCAGAACAAGAGATTTTGCTGATGATTTTGCCAAAAGTTTATCTGCATTTGATGAGATTATTTTATTAGATATTTATCCGGCTCGTGAACAACCGATTGACGGCGTAAATTCACAATGGCTGATGGATAAAATGACAAATAATAATAAGAAAATTGTGGCTAAAAATAATTTGGTTGCAACAATTTTAGAGAGTACCGCAACTGTAATTGTCACAATTGGTGCAGGTGACATTGGAGAATTAGTGCCATCTATAAAAAAAGCGATAAATGAAACTCTTTAATTGGACAAATATTCGATTATTACTGATGTTTGGATTGGTTGTTTTTCTTTTTTCTTTCACGTCAAAACGAAATGAAAATAGAAAATTGGCCAAATCTGTCGTTATTTTTGTAGGAGATGACGCTCCTTTTGTAAAGCAAGAAACGGTTAATAAATTGTTAATAGAAAATAATAGAGAGGCATCCAGCATTCAAAAAGTTAATTTAGATTTGAATAAGCTGGAAACAAATCTCGATTCACAAGAAATGATTGAAAAATCAGATGTTTTTGTGAGCATTGATGGTGTGTTAAAAGCAGTGGTAAAACAAAAAACTCCTATTGCTAGAGTTTTTGACGAAGGAGGTTCTTTTTATATTGATTACGAAGGGAATAGAATGCCGTTGTCAGCAAATTTTACAGCCCGAGTTCCACTTGTTTCAGGGGGGATAAATAAAGATAATAACGAAAATTTAGCCGAATTATTTCGCGTAATTTATAACGATGCATTTTTGAAAAAAAACATCATTGGAATTGAAATTATGCCTAACGGAAGCTTAAAAATGCACAACAGAAATTTTGATTATCAAATAGATTTTGGTATTTTGATTAATGTGGAGCGTAAATTTAAAAATTATAAAGCTTTTTTTCAAAAAGCAGTTTTAGATAGTTCGTTGTATAAATATAAAAAAATTGACCTCCGATTTACGGATCAAGTAGTTTGCACTAAATAATAGATAATGGAAAAAGAGAATATTGCAGTAGGTCTAGATATTGGGACAACTAAAATAGTTGCCATGATAGGCAAGAAGAATGAATATGGCAAACTAGAAATTTTAGGTGTTGGAAAGTCTAAAAGTTTAGGTGTGGCAAGAGGCGTTGTAAACAACATTACTCAAACCATACAATCAATACAACAAGCGATACAAGAAGCCGAAATTAATTCAGGCTATAAAATAAAAGACGTAGTAGTTGGAATTGCAGGACAGCATATCCGTAGTATCCAACATACAGATTACATCAGCAGACATAATCCCGAAGAGGTTATCGGCGGGAATGATATTCAGCTATTGATTGATCAAGTCAATAAATTGGCAATGTTACCAGGCGAAGAAATAATTCATGTTTTGCCTCAAGAATTCAAAATTGACGGCCAATCTGAGATCAAAGAACCTATAGGAATGTACGGCGGAAGATTGGAATCTAGTTTTCACGTTGTAGTAGGACAGGCTTCTTCAATCCGTAACGTTGGAAGATGTATTCAAAGTTCTGGAATTGAATTATCAGGTTTGACATTAGAACCGTTGGCTTCAGCTGATGCTGTTTTAAGTCAGGAAGAAAAGGAAGCTGGAGTTGCGCTTATCGATATCGGTGGTGGTACAACTGATTTGGCAATTTTCAAAGATGGAATTATTCGTCACACTGCGGTTATTCCTTTCGGAGGAAACGTGATTACAGATGATATAAAAGAAGGATGCTCTATAATTGAAAAGCAAGCCGAGTTATTGAAAGTTAAATTTGGATCTGCTTGGCCAGGAGAAAATAAAGACAATGAAATTGTTTCTATTCCGGGATTGAGAGGTAGAGAGCCAAAAGAGATTTCGTTAAAAAATCTGTCTAAAATAATTCATGCTCGTGTTGTGGAAATTGTAGATCAGGTTTTTACAGAAGTAAAAGCATACGGTCATGAAGATCCTAGAAAAAAACTAATTGCAGGGATTGTACTTACTGGTGGTGGTGCTCAATTGAAACACATCAAACAGTTAGTGGAATATATTACCGGAATGGATACTAGAATTGGATATCCAAACGAACATTTAGCTGGAAATTCAGATGAGGAGATTTCAAGTCCCTTGTACGCAACTGCAGTTGGATTAGTGATGAAAAGCATTGAGAATAAAACACAAAGCGCTGTGCGAATTGATGCTGTAGAACAACCTAAGGCACCTGTTTACAGACCGACGGTGGTTCAAACACCAGTTTATGAGGCTCCTGAAAAGGTAGAAGAGGTGGAAGATCAAAATGCGAATGAGAAACAGAATTCTACCGTAAACAGAATACAAAGAAATTTCTTTGATCGTTATGTAGATAAGATTAAAGACTTTTTGGACAACGCAGAATAAGGGTAGAGCCCCAAAAAATATAAGAATTAATAATATAACAATTTCAAAAACCAAATAAAATGATGAGCGACTCAGAATTTGGAAGTATTTCATTTGATTTACCAAAGAATCAATCAAATGTGATAAAAGTTATAGGTGTAGGTGGAGGCGGAAGTAACGCCATAAATCACATGTTCAAGCAAGGGATCAAAGGCGTAGATTTTATCGTATGTAATACGGATTCTCAAGCTTTGCAGAGTAGTTCTGTGCCTAATAAAATCCAGTTGGGAGTGCATTTGACAGAAGGACTTGGAGCTGGAGCAAATCCTGATGTGGGACAACAATCCGCTATCGAGAGTATTTCCGAGATTGAAAAAATGTTGGATCGCAATACTAAAATGGTCTTCATCACTGCCGGAATGGGTGGTGGTACAGGAACAGGTGCTGCACCAGTTATCGCACAATTGGCTAAAGAAAGAGATATTCTTACGGTAGGAATTGTGACTTTACCTTTCTTGTTTGAAGGGAAAGTGCGTCAGGAACAAGCCTTAATCGGTATTGAAAAATTACGCAAACAGGTCGACTCATTAATTGTTATCAACAATAATAAATTAAGAGAAGTTTACGGTAATCTTGGTTTCAAAGCTGGGTTTTCAAAAGCGGATGAAGTTTTGGCAACTGCCTCAAGGGGAATTGCTGAAGTAATCACGCATCACTATACTCAAAATATCGACTTAAGAGATGCTAAGACAGTTTTGTATAACAGCGGAACTGCTATTATGGGATCTTCTATTTCTTCTGGTGAAAACAGAGCTAAGGAAGCAATTATCGCTGCTTTAGATTCTCCTTTGTTGAATGATAACAAAATTACTGGTGCCAAAAACGTATTGTTGCTTATCGTTTCTGGAACTAATGAAATTACAATTGATGAAATAGGAGAAATTAATGATCATATTCAAATCGAAGCGGGTCATAATGCTAATATTATCATGGGAGTTGGTGAAGACGAATCACTTGGAGATTCAATCGCTGTAACCATAATCGCTACTGGTTTTGATATTGAACAACAAAATGGAATCGTAAACACGGAACCTAAAAAAATAATTCACACACTAGAGGACGAACAAAGAAGTGTACACAATTTAAGTAATAAAACTGTTGCTGGATTTGATTTGAACACGGAGTCATCACCGGTTACAAACTCTAACGAAAGAATTGTTTTTGATTTAGTGGAAGATACAGTTGTTGCGCCTGAGCCAGTGGTTACCTCGCCAACAATCAATAAAGAAGAGTTGATGGTGATGTCTGAATTTATTAAAAATTTAGATGTGACTTTCGAAATTGTTTCTCCAATTACAGATATTGATTTCACAATTTCCTCTCCTGTTGCTGAAGTAAAAGCGGTGCAGCCAAAAGCAATCGAAAGACAAGAACAAACTACTTTCTCTTTTGATCTACCACTTTTTAAAGCGGAGCCAGTAGCTCAAGTTGAAGAAAGTAAAGTGATGTATGAGCTAACGAATGAAACACGTGACATTAAAGTAAATGAAGCAGTTCAGTTTGTACCAGTTACGGAATTAACGGATAATGGAATTATCAAATATTCTCTAGAAGAATATATGGAAGCGGAGCCTGATTTCATGCCTAAGCCAATTGCAAAAACGCCAGAAGTTGTTATTCCGGAGGAGTTAAATATCACCATGAAACAAGTGGAAAGAACTGTGATTAATCCAGTTGATTTTGAAGATATTGCTGCTACCGAAATGACTATTGAAGAATCATTGCGAATGAGAGCAGATGAAAGAAGAAAAAAATTGAAGGAATTCAATTATAAGTTCCACAACAATGTTTCTAAAATTGATGAGTATGAAAAAGAACCAGCTTACAAAAGATTGGGAATAGACATATCAAACAATCAAGCGAATAATACAAATTCAAGAATATCTGTAGGAACAGACAGTAATAATGATTTACAGTTACGTTCAAATAATTCTTATTTGCACGATAACGTAGATTAATAAAAGCAATATAAAAATGAGTAGCCCGAAAATTATATTTAATTTTCGGGCTACTTTTTTCCACCATAAGAAGTTACAAGACTTATCTCTTACAGGAGACAATCTGTTGTTGTAAATCCGAGTAAAATTCTTTAAGTTTGTCAAGCCTTAAAAGAGCAGTCGTTTCAAGTCTTGCCTTAAATATGGACTGATTTTTACTGTCATCAGGACAAAAATCGTTTTTTTTTAAAGTAGCATTTCAATAAATCGGTTAATCAAATAATGGATTAACGCAATTAACAATATAGATTATGAGTTTATCAGTACTAATCATGGACGAAATGAAAACCGCCATGAGAGCCAAAGATACCGTTGCATTAGAAGCTTTAAGAGCTATTAAATCCGAAATTCTTTTAGCTCAAACAGCATCAGGATCAAAAGAAGAAATAACACATGATGACGAGGTTAAATTGCTACAAAGATTAGTGAAAACTCGTAAAGAAAGTGCTAGGATTTTTACGGAGCAAAATCGTTTGGATTTAGCTGAACCAGAATTAGCTCAAATTGCTGTAATCGAAAAATTCTTACCGGCACAATTAAGCGAAGCAGAAGTTGAAGCAGTGATAGCAAAAATCATCGCAGAAACTGGAGCGTCAGGAATTGCGTCAATGGGAAAAGTAATGGGATTGGCTGCAGCTCAATTAGGTGGAACAGCCGAAGGAAAAACAATTTCTACAATAGTGAAAAAACTATTGACATAAAATTTTGGATTCAAGATTAATGTTTTTAGATCATAAATCTAAAATCGTTAATCAGCAATCTTAAATCAAATGGCTGCGTAGTTCAACTGGATAGAATATCAGATTTCGACTCTGAGGGTTGCAGGTTCGAACCCTGTCGCGGCCACAAACACATATAAAAATGCTTCAAAAAATCAAGTTGGCTTGAATTCTTTTGAAGCATTTTCGTCTTTAAATAGGTAAAAAAAACATGTCACTACAGCTTTTTATTTCAATACTTTTTGGAACATTATTTCTCCTGCTTTTAATTTTTAGAGTTGTTGAGCCAACCTATGTATTGTTATTTAATAAGCCACTATATATTCATTGGTATCCTTTTTCCAAGAAATTAAAATTAAGTCAACGCCAAATTTTAGTAAATGATTTTGCGTTTTATAATAGGCTTTCTGCTAAGAAGAAAATGTATTTTGAACATCGGATCATTGAGTTTATCGCTAAATATCAGTTCATTGGCAAAGAAATTAATGTTACGGAGCAAATGCAAATATTGATTGCGGGAACGTATGTGATGTTAACCTTTGGGATGAGAAATTATCTAGTGAATTTGTTCGACAAAATAATTATTTATCCTTCCAATTATTTTTCTACCGTAAATCAAGCGCATCACAAAGGAGAATTTAATCCCAGAATGAAAGCTGTGGTTTTTTCATGGGAAGATTTTTTCATCGGACATTCAGCTTCAAATGATAATATAAATTTGGGTTTACATGAGTTTTCACATGTATTGCATTTCCATTGTTTGAAAAGTAATGATCCAAGTGCGATTGTTTTTTTTGATGAATTCAATGCGGTCCTAAAATATTACAGCGATCCAGTTTTAAATAACGAACTTACTCAAAAAGATTATTTTAGACTGTACGCCTATGAAAATCAATTCGAATTTTTATCGGTTATCTTGGAACATTTCTTTGAAACTCCACGTGTTTTTAAAAGTTCCCATCCAGAATTGTATGCGCATGTTGCTTCCATGATTAATTTCAAAGAAGAATAGTTGAAATAAAAAATGGCGCATTGAGCGCCATTTTTTTTAGAAGTTTGTTAGCTTCTTTAAATCGTGTATCGTTTGCGTTGGATTTTCGGCTTTGAAAACAAAGCTTCCAGCCACCAGAACATCAGCTCCAGCTTCCACTAATTGTTTTGCGTTTTTATTGGTTACACCACCATCAACTTCAATGATTGTAGATGCTCCTTTTTTAATGATTAAAGCTTTTAACTTCTCAATCTTAGTATAGGTGTTTTCTATAAAAGATTGTCCTCCAAAACCAGGATTCACACTCATGATGCAAACTAAATCAATGTCATTGATCACGTCTTCTAGTAAGTCAATATTAGTATGTGGATTAATGGCAACTCCAGCTTTCATTCCTTCGGCTTTTATTGCTTGTAGCGTTCTGTGAAGGTGTGTACAAGCTTCATAGTGTACGCTTAGAATATTGGCACCTAATTCAGCAAAAGTTTTAATGTAACGGTCTGGATCGACAATCATCAAGTGAACGTCAATTGTTTTTTTTGCATGGCGATTAATGGCTTCTAAAACGGGCATTCCATAAGAAATGTTTGGAACAAAAACGCCATCCATGATGTCGATATGAAACCAATCGGCTTCACTGTTGTTAATCATTTCGATGTCGCGTTGTAGATTACCAAAATCGGCAGCAAGCACTGATGGTGCAATAAGTGTATTCTTCATTGTGTAGTTGTTGTGTAGAGATGCACTGCGGTGTTTCTTTACAGATTGTATTGTTTGTGCAAAAGTAGTTTTTTTGCAGCAATTGGAGAAAGTTTTTTATAGATTCAATTAGTGAATTATCCTGTGATTTGCGTAAAGGATAGAGGCAGTATCCTCGAAGTGTAACGGAGAGATAAAGCCGAAAGCCTGACCCGTAGTTTTTACGGAGGGTTACGCCATATTAGTGAAAAGTGAAAAGTGAAAAGTGAAAAGTGAAAAGTGAAAAGTGAAAAGTGAAAAGTGAAAAGTGAAAAGAATTCAGATTTAAAAAATAAAACTCCGGAAACCCGAGAGCGAAGCTCGAACTGACTGGAGTTTTGCTGAAAAAAGCAAAACTCCGGTAATCAGCCGGAGTTTCAATCATCAATCAAAAAACGAACAGTTAATCAGACCGTCGTTACTTATTAGTCGAAAGCCGAAAGTCAAAAATCATACTGTTGTTGGACGATATGATTTTTGACTTTGTAGCATTTGACTGTACTATCCTAAATAGGTTTTTAGTATTTTACTTCTAGAAGTGTGTTTTAATCTGCGGATTGCTTTTTCCTTGATTTGACGCACACGCTCACGAGTTAGGTCGAAAGTTTCCCCGATTTCCTCTAATGTCATTGGGTGTTGATCGCCAAGACCAAAGTACAAACGAACTACATCAGCTTCTCTTGGAGTTAATGTTTCCAATGAACGCTCGATTTCGGTACGCAATGATTCGTGGATTAATTCTCTGTCTGGATTTGGAGATTCGCCTGAACGTAAAACGTCGTAAAGGTTAGAATCTTCTCCTTCTACAAGAGGTGCATCCATTGATAAGTGACGACCAGAGTTTTTCATGCTCTCTTTTACGTCATTTACGGTCATGTCAAGTTCTTTTGCAATTTCCTCAGCAGATGGTGGACGCTCGTTAGATTGCTCTAATAAAGCGTACATCTTGTTGATTTTATTGATAGAACCAATTTTGTTCAAAGGCAAACGAACGATACGAGATTGTTCAGCCAATGCTTGTAAT
Organism: Flavobacterium sp. CAN_S2; assembly: GCF_015752255.1. Taxonomy (NCBI): domain Bacteria; kingdom Pseudomonadati; phylum Bacteroidota; class Flavobacteriia; order Flavobacteriales; family Flavobacteriaceae; genus Flavobacterium; species Flavobacterium sp. CAN_S2. The sequence continues at coordinate 627,643 of NZ_JADOVA010000001.1, read as the reverse complement.
ATAGATTGACGAATCCACCAAACGGCATACGAAATGAATTTGAAACCACGAGTTTCATCAAAACGTTGTGCTGCTTTTATCAATCCTAAATTTCCTTCGTTAATCAAATCGGGAAGCGTTAACCCTTGATTTTGATATTGTTTTGCCACCGAAACCACGAAACGTAAATTGGCTTTTGTCAATTTCTCTAATGCTTTCTGGTCACCAGCTTTAATCTTTTGTGCTAATTCTACTTCTTCGTCAGCGGTAATAAGGTCAACTTTTCCAATTTCTTGTAAATACTTGTCTAATGATGCAGTTTCACGATTTGTTACCTGCTTGGTGATTTTAAGTTGTCTCATGTTTTTGTCTCCTCAATTTTTAAGTGTACAAATGATTATACGTATGGAGTTTCAGAAAAGTTACAATTGTTTTTAAAATAAAGTAAATAAAAACAAAAATCCCGTTTCAAATTCATGAAACGGGATTTCCTATAAATAAACCTTTAGTAAACTTAAGATCTGATTACTCTTTTCTTTCCTCACGTGGAGGTCTTGGCAAAAGTGCTTTTCTTGACACTTTTTCTTTTCTTGTTTTTGGATCCATACCTAAGTATTTCACTTGAAAAACATCGCCCATTTTAACAACGTCAGAAACGTTTTCAGTACGTTCCCAAGCTAACTCAGATACGTGAAGTAATACTTCATTTCCAGGAGCTTCTAGGTATTCTACTACTGCACCAAAATCAAGCATTTTGATTACTTTCACATCATAGGCTTCATTCATTTGTGGTTTGAAAGTGATTGACTTAATTTTAGCCAATACTGCTTCAATTCCAGCAGGATCTGTTCCTAAGATTTCAATAACACCTTCTTCAGTAGTTGGGTCTTCATTGATAACAATTGTTGTTCCTGTTGTTTTTTGTAATTCTTGAATCACTTTTCCACCAGGTCCAATCAACGCACCAATAAATGCATTAGGAATTCTTCTTGTAATAATTTTTGGAGCATACGCTTTAACATCTGCTTTAGGCTCAGCTAAAGTTTCGATTAATTTTCCAAGAATATGCAAACGACCGTCACGAGCTTGCGCTAATGCTGCTTCCATAATCTCGTATTTCAAACCATCAATCTTGATGTCCATTTGACAAGCTGTAATTCCTACAGAAGTTCCAGTTACTTTAAAGTCCATGTCTCCTAAGTGATCTTCATCACCAAGAATATCAGATAATACAGCAAAACGTTCTCCGTCAGTAATTAATCCCATCGCAATTCCAGAAACTGGACGAATCATTTGAATACCAGCATCCATAAGTGCTAATGTTCCAGCACAAACTGTTGCCATAGAAGATGAACCGTTAGATTCTAAAACTTCAGATACTACACGAATTGTATACGGACAATCAGTAGGAATCATGTTTTTTAATGCTCTTTGAGCCAAGTTTCCGTGACCTACTTCTCTTCTTGAAGTTCCTCTTAAAGGACGTGCTTCACCAGTTGAGAAAGGAGGGAAGTTATAATGTAGGTAGAATTTTTCTTCACCTTGTTCTGATGGAGAGTCAATTTGGTTTGCTTCTCTAGAGGTTCCTAAAGTTGCTGTTGCCAATGCTTGTGTTTCTCCACGAGTAAACAATGCTGATCCGTGAACAGATGGTAAGTAATCTACTTCACTCCAGATTGATCTGATTTCGGTAGTTTTTCTTCCGTCTAAACGTGTTCCTAAATCTAGGGTTACGTTACGAACCGCTTCTTTGTTAGTTTTGTAAAAATATTTAGAAACTAAATCGCCATTTGCGGCTAATTCTTCTTCTGTAAATAATGCTTTTACTTCTTCTTTTACTTCTGCAAATGAAGCTGTACGTTCTTGTTTTGAAGAACCTTTGCTTGCAATAGCATAAATTTTATCGTAGGATGCGTCTTTTACTTTTGCATAAATAGCCTCATCTTCTCTTTCTCCTTCATAGGTACGAACTTCTTTTTTCCCAAAAGCAGCTTGCAAACGTAGTTGAGCAGCAATTTGATTTTTGATGTGTTCGTGTGCAAATTTAATTGCTTCTAACATTTCTGCTTCTGAAATTTCTTTCATTTCACCTTCTACCATCGCGATAGAATCCATTGAAGCTCCAATCATCATATCGATATCAGATAATGCTAATTGTGCGCGACTTGGATTAATGATGAATTTACCATCAATTCTTCCAACTCTAGCTTCAGAAATTAAAGTTTCGAAAGGAATGTCAGACAAAGCTAATGCTGCTGAAGCGGCTAAACCAGCTAATGCATCTGGCATAACATCTTCGTCGTAAGACATTAATTGAATCATAACCTGCACTTCGGCGTGATAATCATCTGGGAAAAGTGGACGCAATACACGGTCTACTAAACGCATTGTTAACACTTCGTTATCACTTGGACGCGCTTCTCTTTTAAAGAAACCACCAGGAAAACGACCTGCTGCAGCAAATTTTTCACGGTAATCTACCGTAAGTGGTAAAAAGTCGATACCTGGACTTGCTTTTCTTGAAGATACTACTGTTCCTAAAATAACAGTTTTTCCTATTCTTACTACTACAGATCCATCAGCTTGTTTGGCTAAACGACCTGTCTCGATTGTGATGTTTCTGCCATCACCTAAATCGATACTTTCTACAAATAATTGTGGAATCATAAATTTAATTTATTAGTTAAACATGGGTTCTAGTTGTGTTGTAGTTGTTGTTTTGCGTAGTTAATGCCTAAAACCCAATGAAAAACCAAACTTTTTTTATTCATCCGTACTAATTTAGTACAGACTTTATGGTGTAGTCTTGATTCTAATCCCTTTTGTGTCAGGACCAAAATAGAACCTTTAGACTTTAAATTGTAAAATAAAAAAAGAGGCACTTTCGCACCTCTTTTATATTGATTATTTTCTGATATTCAATACTTTGATAATTTCACGGTATCTGTTGATTTCTGTTTTCTTCAAGTAATCCAACAAAGATCTTCTTTTACCTACAAGCAATACTAATGAACGCTCTGTATTATAATCATGACGATTTTTTTTCAAGTGCTCAGTCAAGTGGCTAATTCTGAAAGTGAATAAAGCAATCTGCGCTTCAGCTTTTCCTGTGTTTGTTTTTTCTCCGTGTTGAGCGAAGATTTCTTCTTTAATCTCTTTAGTTAAATACATTCCAATATTTGTTTAATGATTTTTATGTATGTCATACATCTATTATATGACGGCTGCAAAAGTAAAAATAATTATGACAAGAACAAAATAAACCTTTCTTTATTTGTGAATTGGCGAAGCATTTATGAATTGCCAGTGATGCATTGTTTTAAATCTTAATATAACTTCGCAATTTCTTGATTCACAAACTCTAGGAATTTTTCATCCTCTTCAGTGAAAGGATCTATTACATGGCTGTCAATATCAATTTGACCTATGTTTTCTCCGTTTACAAAAAGCGGTACCACGATTTCTGATTTTACAGTAAAACTACAAGCGATGTAATTGTCTTGCGCCGAAACGTCTGGAACTACAAAATTTTCGTTAGAAACGGCTACTTGTCCGCAAATTCCTTTTCCGAAAGGGATTACCGTATGATCTGTTTCTGCTCCTACATAAGGTCCTAAGTGCAATGTTTTAGATTCATGATTTGCAAAATAAAATCCAACCCAATTGTAATAGGAAATGGAGTCGCTAAGCAATTGACAAATAGATAAAAGTTTTTCGTCTCTGGATTGTGCAGTGTTTAAAGTGATTTCGGTTATTTTTGGTTGTAATTCTTGAAATGTCATGTTTTTAATTTTTATTTATGCAAAAGTATTTAAAGCCAGTTTCAAAAATTACATAAATTTGTTAAAAATTTGATTTTGAAAAAATATTTTATTCTCTACAAACCGTTTTTGCTTTTTCTTGGCACTTTTTTTTTGACATATATAGTACTGACTTTTTTGTATCAGCAATATCTTAATGGTTTTGAAGAAAACGAAATGGATTCTATTACCAGAATAGTGAGTGATAATACACAATGGGTTATGCAATTATTTAATGACCAATCCTACATTGAAGAAAGTGCAACACATTCTTTTATGAAGTTGTTTTTCAATGATAAATATGTTGCCCGAATTGTCGAAGGCTGCAATGCAATCAGCGTAATTATTTTGTTCATTTCATTTGTGGTCGCTTTTTCAGGAAGGCTACAAACAACCTTACTTTTTATCTTTGGCGGAAGCCTACTTATTTATGTGTTGAATGTTTTGAGAATTGCGGCTTTAAGTGCCCTGATTTTTTATTTTCCAAAACAAGAGCCGTTTTTACACGGAGTCCTTTTTCCTTTGTATATTTATGGTGTAGTTTTTATGTTGTGGTTAATTTGGGTTCGTAATTTTTCTAAATATGCTTCAAAAGATACTAAATAACAAAATTCGAGTTCTGCAATTCCTTTTTTTGGTGGCATTGTTAGTGCTGGTTCGTGCTTTTGAAAATGAGTTATTCTATGATCCTTTTTTGGATTTTTTCAAAAAAGATTTTGCCAAGCTACGATTGCCAAGTTTTAATTCGACAAAATTATTTTTAGGATTATTTTTCCGATATACATTAAATACCGCTATTTCATTGGGTATTATCTACGTCCTCTTCAAAGATGTGACAATGGTGAAGTTTGCTTTTGCACTGTATTACTTTTTCTTCATGATTTTAATGGCTGCTTTTTTCTACATTGTCTATTACGCAAATGAAAATAGTAATTGGATTCTATTTTATGTCCGTAGGTTTTTAATCCAACCTATTTTTGTGTTGTTATTTGTTCCGGGATTTTATTATCAAAAACAAAATAAGTAGTCTTTTTTCCGTATCTTTAGTGGTGATTTAAGAGTTTGTTTATTAAAACATTACGAATATGAAAATCATCAAACATTCTGGAGATATTGTAGAATTTAACTCAGATAAACTCAAAAAATCTCTATTAAAATCAGGTGCAAGTACTGTTGTGGTTGATGCCATACTTAGTGCCATAAAAAAGCAGATGTATGAAGGTATTTCTACGAAAGAAATCTATAAAATGGCTTTTTCGCTGTTGAAAAAAAGTGCTAATTCCCATGCAGCACGTTATAATTTAAGAGAAGCAATTCGGCTTTTAGGTCCAGCAGGTTTCTTTTTCGAGAAATATATAGCCCGTCTTTTTGTTGCGGAAAACTACAAAACGATTACCAATTTGACTTTGCAAGGAAAATGTGTTTCGCATGAAATAGATGTTTTGGTCAACAAAAATGAAACTATAGCTATGGTCGAATGTAAATATCATGCGGGCAGAGATGTTGCTTCTGATGTGAAAGTTCCAATGTATATTTTGTCTCGTTTTAATGATATAAAAGAAAGGAAGCATCCTATTTTTGACCAAAAAGATATCGTTTCTAAATGCTGGATTGTTACTAATAACCGTTTCACTGCAGATGCAATTACATTTTCTAAATGTTCCGAATTGAGTTTGCTGAGCTGGAACTATCCAGCGGACAATAATTTGAAAACCAAAAATGATACTAATTCGCTTTATCCAGTCACCTGTTTGACAACTTTGTCTCTCGCTGAAAAAGATAAGTTGCTAATTCTAGATGTCATTTTAGTAAAGGAAATAATTAACAATTCGGATTGTCTCAATAGGATTGGATTAAGTGAAAATCGGATGAAAAATGTGCTGAAAGAGGCATCAGAATTATGTAGGTATTTTTAAGTAGTAAGTTTGTACTGTCAGTTTAATTTTAAAAATCAAATCCCATGAAAGTAAGATTTATAGGTGGTGCGGGAACTGTAACCGGTTCTAAAACATTAATTGAAAGTAACGGAATTCGGATTTTGATTGATTGTGGATTGTTTCAAGGATTAAAGCCGTTGCGCGAACTTAACTGGGAACCTTTGCCTGTTTTGGCATCAACAATAGACTTTGTTTTGCTCACTCATGGACATTTAGATCATTGCGGCTGGTTGCCAAGATTAGTTAATCAAGGTTTTTCAGGGAAAATATACTGTACAAGGCCCACAAAAGATATTACCAAAATAATTCTTTTAGATAGTGCAAAGATTCAGGAAGAAGAGGCTAATAATGCCAATGAAGGGAAATATTCGAAACATGAAATTGCTGAACCTCTTTATACCGTTGAACAAGCCGAGAATGTTTTTCCACTATTTAGAGTAATTGAAACTAATGAGGCTGTTGCTTTAGATGCTCAAATCGAAGCTGTTTATACCAATGCAGGACATATTCTGGGCGCATGCAGTATTGCTTTAACCCTTGAAAATAAAACCTTAGTTTTCTCAGGGGACATTGGCCGCGATGATGATGTGTTGATGTTTCCGCCAACTAAACCTAAAAAAGCCGATTATGTTTTTCTGGAAAGTACGTACGGAAATCGTATTCATCCTAAAACGGACACCAAATTAGAATTGGAAATGTATATAAATAATACCGTCAATAAAGGTGGAACGATTATTATTCCGAGTTTTGCCGTAGAGCGTGCCCAAACCATCATGTATCTATTGTGGCAACTCAGGGAAGAAGATAGAATCCCTCATATTCCATACATTATCGATACTCCAATGGGAATCAATGCGCTAAATATTTTTTCGAATAACCAAAAGTGGCACAAATTGTCCTTGGAAGAATGTGCCGAAATGAGTGAAATGTTTTCATTAGTTTCAGATTATCAGGAAACCATGGAGGTGATTTTTGATGAACAACCTAAAGTGGTGATAGCAGCCAGCGGAATGGTAACTGGAGGAAGGGTTTTGAGTTATCTCGAACATTATATTGGTCTTCCGGAAACTACTTTGATTATTGTAGGATATCAGGCGGAAGGAACGCGTGGAAGAAAGTTATTAGAAGGAGCAACAGAAATTAAAATTCATGGGCAATATTATCCGGTAAAAGCAAATGTGCTAGAAATACAAGGTTTATCAGCGCATGGAGATCAAAACGATTTGTTGAATTGGTTGTCAAAATTGGAAAATAAACCCAAAAAAGTGTTTTTAGTTCATGGTGAAAATGAGCCGATGGATGAACTACGAATAAAAATTCAGGAAAAATATGGTTTTGACTGTAAAATTCCTTTAATGGAGCAAGAATTTGAGTTATAAATCTTTTATTTACTGAAATTCCACATTAATATTGCGATTAAGTCGGTGAGAAAATGAGGTAATTCTTGTGACGTTTTTTAGAAACTTTGTTGTCTAATTTATATTCAAAATGAAGTGATATACTGAACCGTTAATAAAACTTTAAAATAAAGCAATAAATTGTTGTTAAGATATATTATCCGTACTTTCACGCACGAATAATTTTAGCATAAAAAACCTAAGAATGAACGATTTTGATTGGAAGAATTTAATTGACCCACTTTTTTATATTCATTTTGATGTTAATGGAATTAAATTGGGTATTTACATAGTTTTATTTATTGTATTTGCCGAAACAGGCCTCTTTGCTGGTTTCTTTTTGCCAGGTGATAGTTTGTTATTTTTGGCGGGAATTTACAGCCGAGAATTAATAGAGAATATTTTATTTATTGATAACGATTTTATAAATGTTGTTCTTTTATCAACTCTTGTAGCATTATCAGGAATTTTAGGAAATGTAGTAGGATACTGGTTTGGTTCAAAAAGTGGATACTATTTGTACAACAAGGAAGATAGTTTTTGGTTTAAGAAAAAATATTTAGTTCAATCCAAAGACTTTTTTGAAAAATACGGTGGAAAAGCAATCATCTTTGCTCGTTTTCTTCCAATATTTAGAACCTTTGCGCCTATAGTAGCAGGAATTGTGTCCATGGATAAACAAAAATTCATGTTTTATAATGTCCTGAGTTCATTTATCTGGTCGTTTACATTAATTTTTGCCGGACATTATTTATATGGTTTCTTACTTGAAAATTATCAAATTGATTTAAAAGAACACATCGAATTAATTGTTTTGATTTTAGTTGGAATAACGGTCTTACCCGTAATTTACAAGTTCAGTAAAAAATCAAAAGTTCAAGAATAAGAAAAAATTACAACTCATAAAAAAACCGTCTCGATATAATCGAGACGGTTTTTTATTTTAAGGAAGATGCTATTACATCATTCCTGGCATACCTCCACCCATTGGGTTTCCGCCACCATTATCTTCTTTGATATCGATCAAAGCACATTCAGTAGTTAATATCATTCCGGCAACCGAAGCTGCGTTTTCTAATGCTACACGTGTTACTTTTTTAGGATCAATAATACCTGCTTTAAGCATGTCAACATATTCGTCAGTTTTTGCATTGTACCCAAAGTCACCTGTACCTTCAGCAACTTTTGCTACAACAACTGAACCTTCAAGACCTGCGTTTTCAACAATAGTTCTTAATGGAGATTCTACGGCACGAGATACAATTTGGATTCCTGTTGCTTCGTCAGCATTATCAGCTTTAATTGTGCTAAGTGCATTTTTAGCTCTCAATAAAGCAACACCACCACCAGCAACAATTCCTTCTTCAACAGCAGCGCGAGTTGCATGAAGTGCATCGTCAACTCTATCTTTTTTCTCTTTCATTTCTACTTCAGAAGCAGCACCAACATAAAGTACAGCAACTCCACCAGCTAATTTAGCCAAACGTTCCTGCAACTTTTCTTTGTCATAATCAGAAGTTGTAGCTTCCATTTGACCTTTGATTTGGTTAACACGATTCTTGATAATGTCAGCTTCACCAGCACCACTTACAATCGTTGTATTGTCTTTATCGATAGTCACTTTTTTAGCAGTTCCTAACATTTCGATAGTTGTGTTTTCTAAAGTGTATCCTCTTTCTTCTGAGATTACAGTTCCACCTGTTAAGATAGCAATATCTTCAAGCATTGCTTTTCTTCTGTCACCAAAACCAGGTGCTTTTACAGCAGCGATTTTCAAAGCTCCACGTAATTTATTTACAACCAATGTAGATAATGCTTCACCATCAACATCTTCAGCAATAATCAATAATGGTTTTCCAGATTGCGCAACTGGCTCAAGAACTGGTAATAATTCTTTTAAAGAAGAAACTTTTTTATCGTACAAAAGGATGTAAGGATTTTCCAATTCTACTTCCATTTTTTCTGAATTAGTCACAAAATATGGAGAAAGATATCCTCTATCAAATTGCATTCCTTCTACAACATCAACATACGTATCAGTTCCTTTAGCTTCTTCAACAGTAATAACGCCTTCTTTTCCAACTTTTGCGAAAGCAGTAGCGATTAACTCACCAATTACTTCGTCATTGTTAGCTGAAATCGAAGCAATTTGTTTGATTTTCTCAGAATCGCTTCCTACTACTTTTGCTTGTTTTGCCAAGTCAGCTACAATCGCTTCAACCGCTTTGTCAATACCGCGTTTCAAATCCATAGGATTAGCTCCTGCAGCAACGTTTTTCAAACCTTCTTTTACAATAGCTTGTGCCAAAACTGTTGCAGTTGTAGTTCCGTCTCCAGCTAAATCATTCGTTTTAGAGGCAACTTCTTTTACCATTTGAGCACCCATGTTTTCCAATGGATCTTTCAATTCAATTTCTTTTGCAACGGTAACACCATCTTTAGTAACATTTGGTCCGCCAAAAGCTTTTCCAATAATTACATTACGACCTTTTGGTCCAAGAGTTACTTTTACTGCATTTGCCAATGCATCAACACCGCGTTTTAATCCGTCACGTGCTTCTATATCAAATTTTATATCTTTTGCCATTTCTTTGCTTTTTGTTTAAAGTTTAATTTGTTTAAAGTTTCAAGTTGTCTTGATACTTAATTCTTAGGACTTAATACTATTTAGATAATTGCTAAAATATCGTCTTCACGCATGATCAAATAATCTTTTCCTTCTAGTTTTAATTCAGTTCCAGCGTATTTTCCGTAAAGAACAGAATCACCAATTTTTACAGTCATTGTATGTTCTTTCGTTCCGTTACCAACAGCAACAACAGTTCCTTTTTGTGGTTTTTCTTTTGCTGTATCTGGAATAAAAATCCCTGAAGCAGTTTTTGTTTCAGCTGCAACGGGTTCGATAAGAACTCTGTCTGAAAGTGGTTTAATGTTTAAAGCCATGATTTTATATTTTTAGATTATTTATTTTAACGTCTATAAAGATTTCAGAAATTATGCCATCCTAATCAAACTGACATAATTTCTTATAAAAAATGCCAGCTTTGACAGGCTGGCATTTAGAATATGTTGTAATAATTTATTGTGCTGGATTTGTTGCAGCAGGTGTGTTTTGAGCAGGAGCAACTGGAGTGTTTGCGGCTGGCGCTGTACTTCCTGTGTTTTCAATGATTTTAGAATCTGTATCACTTAATGTTCCTGTAAAGCTTAAGCTAGAAAGTAAAATAAGTGCAATTAGTATAGTTGCTAATGTCCAAGTACTTTTGTCTAAAAAATCAGTTGTTTTTTGTACGCCACCCAGCATTTGAGAACCACCTATTGTAGATGATAATCCGCCACCTTTAGGGTTTTGAACCATGATTACTACGATTAATAGAAAACAAACTATAGTTATTAAAACTAAAAAAATTGAAAATGTGCTCATTGTTTAATTATTATTATGTTGTAAAATCTTAATATCCGTTATGCGGTCTGCAAAGAAACTACTTTTTTCTGGATATTTCAAAATTAATATTTCATAAGCTTGAATCGCTTTTTGATATTTTTTTTGTTCCAAATAAACGCGAGCTAAAGTCTCTGTCATCAACGAAGAATTGTCCGCTGCATTTAGGTCGAAACTAACGGTAGAAGGTACGCCATGTTTTACTGGAGAAATCTTCGGACTCGTTTCAATAAATTTATCAATAAGTTCTATTTTTTTTCTTTTGTCGGCATCTACAATAGGAGTAGGCTCATTTCTTGGTTGCTCATTTTCTCTTTTGATAGGTTCGGTACGCGAAAGCTGAAGCCATTCTTGGAAGGAATGTTGTTCTTTTTTAGAGAAATCTAACGGTGTTCCAATAGCTAGTTTTTCTTCAACGGTAATTGAAGTACCTTCTTTTTCAATTGGAGAGGCTTCTTTTATTAAGGTCAGAATCGATTGTTCTAATGTGTTTATTTTAAGTTCAGACTTTTGTTCAGCAATAATAATCTCACTATCGATTACTTGTATGTCTAAAATTTCAAGTGCTTTTCTATCATATAGACTTTTATGAATAGAAGTAAACGTGTCTGATGTAATGAAATCAAATAAAACCGATCTGTCCGTTGAATAGGCAGCTGTTATTTTTAAAGCCGCATTGTATTTAAAACTGTTTTGATTGTAAAGTCCTTTTAACTGAATTGCTCTGGCACTTTGGAAATAAGGAAACTCAACGAGTACTTTTTCCAAAGCCTCGGTTTGCTTTTCATGGATAGCATCGGGTTTGTTGATCAAATAAGTATAATCGGTTACATTCATAAAGGTTACTCGTTTATTTGGTTATTCGTTTATTTGTTCTCAGATTAACCGAATCAACAAATTACCGAATCAACACTTCATTTACCATTTAGCTAATGATTCGTTGAAAATATCTTGCGTTATTCTTTCAAAAATATCTTTCAAAGCACTATTCAAAGTCGCGCCTGTTAATTGTTGTTCTGCAGGATAATCATAGAAAAAGGTGAATGGTTTTTCAAAATCATCTGCTTCTTTTTTCTTATTGGTAAAACGAACATTCACACGAATCGTCAGACGGTTTTGAGCAGCTCTCTGATCCGCTGTTGCTGTCATTGGACTTATTCTATAATCGACAATTTCTCCTTCGTATGACAAATCAGCACCGTTTTTAACTAAGTTCAAATTGGTTTGGTTCTGAATCAAATCTTGTAGTTCTAATGTAAATGTACGATCAATTCCGGGTTCGATTAACTCCGCATTATTCTGAAAAAAGCCCACTTGAAATGTTTCGGCGTCAATTTTACCGGTTCCTGTAAAGTTATAAACCGAGCAACTATTGATGCTCAATATAAGTATTGAAAAAAGAATAAGTTTTATATGTTTCATTTTTTATTTTAAAAATTGCCTCGCTAATTTGCTAAAGTTTGGTTCAAATATATTCATTTTCAATCAAAGACATTTAGGTCTCGAAAGAAAAACTACAAATCAAATTGCTTGATTTTTCTATATAAAGTCCGTTCTGAAATTCCCAATTCATCCGCGGCTGCTTTTCGTTTTCCTTTATTTTTTTCTAATGATTTTTTAATCATTTCAATTTCTTTTTGTTCTAAACGCAAGGTTTCCTCTTCCTCAACGGTTTCTGCAAAAAGATAATTATCATCATGTTCCTGGTATAAATCCTCATTGTTTTGAGCCGCTATTAAGGAAGCTCTAGGTTCTTCTTCAAAATCTATTTCACTGTCATTTTCTTTTGAACCGTATATTTTTTTTATCAAATGCTGATTCGTCTCTTGCACTTTTGAACTTCCGCTTTGAATCAGTTCCAGTGTTAATTTTTTCAAATCATTCAAATCACTTTTCATGTCAAAAAGGACTTTGTACAAAATTTCCCTTTCAGTACTAAAATCACTTTCGCTTTTTTTATCTTTAATTACAGAAGGTAAATTGCTTCCTTGCGCTGGCAAATAAGATTGTAACGTGACTGCTGATATATCCCGATTAGTTTCTAAAACGGAGATTTGTTCCGCAACATTTCGTAATTGTCTAATGTTTCCGCTCCAACGAAATTTCTGCAATAATTGAATAGCATTTTCGTCTAGTTTCAAAGGAGGCATTTTGTATTTATGTGCAAAATCAGCAACGAATTTCCTGAATAACAAATGAATGTCGTCTTTTCGATCGCGTAAAGGTGGCAAAGTAATATCCACCGTGCTCAAACGATAATACAAATCCTCACGGAATTTCCCTTTTTCAATCGCATCAAATAAATTGACATTCGTAGCCGCAACAATTCGGACGTCCGTTTTCTGTACTTGTGAAGAACCGACTTTTATAAATTCGCCATTTTCGAGAACACGTAATAAGCGAACTTGAGTGGTAAGAGGTAATTCACCTACTTCATCCAGAAATATAGTTCCGCCGTCAGCCACTTCAAAATAACCTTCACGAGTGCCTGTGGCTCCAGTGAAAGCACCTTTTTCATGTCCAAAAAGTTCACTGTCAATAGTTCCTTCCGGAATGGCTCCGCAGTTTACGGCAATGTATTTTCCGTGTTTTCTATGCGAAAGTGAATGAATAATTCTAGGAATATTCTCTTTTCCAACTCCGCTTTCTCCAGCTACTAATACAGTAATATCGGTAGGAGCGACCTGTATGGCTTTTTCTATCGCACGATTAAGCTTCGGGTCATTCCCGATAATCTCAAATCGTTGTTTTATAGCTTGAACTGATTCCATATTATTTTTGTTTAAAGTTTTCTTTGCTTCAAGTTTCAAGTTATCGAGACAACTTTAAACCTGAAACTTGAAACAAACTTTTTCTTAATTCATCTCACTCAACCCAACTGCTTCACCTTTCAAAGTTCCGCTGGTACAAGAAGTAATTCTCACATTTACAAAATTCCCAATCTTGTAATTTTCTTTCGGAAAAACAACTGTAATACTTTGTGAATTTCTTCCTGAAAATTCTTCTGTCGATTTTTTCGAAACTTTTTCTACTAAGACTTCTACGGTTTGACCGATGAATTCTTCAGAGCGGAACCAAGCGTGTTTTTGTTGTAAATCGACAATTTCCTGCAATCTTCTTGCTTTTGTTTCTTCTGGAACGTCGTCTTCCATTTTTCTTCCCGCCAGTGTTCCAGGACGTTCCGAATACGAATACATATAACCAAAATTATATTTCACATATTCCATCAAACTCAAGGTATCTTGGTGGTCTTCTTCGGTTTCTGTTGGAAAACCACTAATCATATCCTGTGAAATCGAACCATTTGGAATAATAGTTCTGATTTTATCAATCAAAGTCATGTATTCTTCACGAGTATGTAAACGATTCATTTCCTTCAAAATTCTATTGCTTCCGGACTGAACCGGTAGGTGAATGTGCTTGCAAATATTAGGATGTTTCGCAATTACGTGCAAGATGCTTTCGTGCATATCTTGTGGATTTGAAGTCGAAAATCGAATGCGCATTTTTGGAAAACCAACCGCTACCATTTCTAATAACTGATCAAAATCTACCGCAGTAGCTTTTTGCATTTCGGTAGCATTCTCAAAATCTTTTTTCAATCCGCCGCCGTACCAAAGGAAACTATCCACGTTTTGTCCCAAAAGCGTAATTTCTTTAAATCCTTTGTCCCATAAATCTTGGATTTCTTTCATGATACTTTGTGGTTCACGGCTGCGTTCGCGTCCGCGGGTAAAAGGCACCACGCAAAACGTACACATATTATCACAACCACGCGTGATAGAAACCAAAGCTGTAATTCCGTTGCTCATCAATCGAACCGGTGAAATATCACCATAGGTTTCGTCTTTCGACAAAATCACGTTAATTGCATCACGGCCTTCTTCAACTTCTTGCAAAAGGTTTGGTAAATCTTTATAAGCATCAGGTCCTACTACAAGGTCTACAATTTTTTCTTCTTCGAGGAATTGACTTTTCAAACGTTCGGCCATACAGCCCAAAACGCCTACTTTCATTTTTGGATTAATGCGTTTTACAGCATTGTATTTTTCCAAACGTTTGCGAATAGTCTGCTCCGCTTTGTCTCGAATAGAACAGGTATTGACCAAAACCAAATCGGCTTCCTCTAACACCTGCGTTGTATTATATCCGTTTCCAGATAATATGGAAGCTACAATTTCGCTATCCGAAAAATTCATCGCGCAACCGTAACTTTCTATAAATAGTTTTTTTGTGTTCTCGGGCTTATTTTCTATAACAAGACTCTCACCTTGTTTGCTTTCTTCAATAATCTTTTCCATCCTATGTTTTCAAAGTGCAAAGATAACGCAATTCAAATAAATATGACAAGATGTCAGATTAAGAATTAACACTATTTTAAGGCGTTTGAAGGAACGGATAAATTGATTCAAAATTTACTGAATTTAAATATGTTAAAACCCGCCATTCAACGATTAAATTGACTTTTAAAATTTAAAAAACTTAAAATTTAAAAAAATCATATACTTTTGCCGACATAAACAATCGGAATATGGCAAAGAATTTAGTTATAGTGGAATCACCTGCAAAGGCAAAAACAATCGAAAAATTTTTAGGGAGTGATTTTCAGGTAGAGTCCAGTTATGGACATATTGCCGACTTACCATCCAAAGAAATTGGAGTAGATGTGGAAAATGGTTTCAAACCTAAATATGAAGTTTCTGCTGATAAAAAAGCGTTGGTTACTAAATTAAAAGGACTAGCTAAAAAAGCTGAAATGGTTTGGTTAGCAAGTGATGAGGATCGCGAGGGTGAGGCTATTTCTTGGCATTTAGCCGAAGAATTAAAATTAGACAAAACCAAAACAAAACGGATTGTTTTTCACGAAATTACTAAAACTGCGATTCTAAAAGCGATTGATAATCCACGTGAAATCGATTATAATTTAGTCAATGCACAACAAGCGCGACGTGTTTTGGACAGATTAGTTGGTTATGAATTGTCACCTGTACTTTGGAGAAAAATAAAAGGAGGACTTTCTGCCGGTCGTGTACAATCGGTATCTGTTCGTTTGATTGTGGAACGTGAAAGAGAAATTCAAAATTTCAAAGCTGTTGCGACATATTCTGTTGTCGCTGAATTTACTAATGAATCAGGGAAAACATTCAAAGCCAAACTGCCTAAAAATTTCAATACTAAAAAAGAAGCCGAAGATTTTTTAAATAAAAATATAGGTTCTACATATAAGGTAGCCGATTTAGAAACGAAACCTACCAAAAAATCACCAACGGGTCCATTTACCACTTCGACTTTGCAACAAGAAGCGGCGAGAAAACTGTATTTGCCTGTTGGAATTACGATGCAACTTGCGCAGCGTTTGTACGAAGCAGGACTTATTACATATATGAGAACGGATAGTGTGAATTTATCCAAAGATGCGATGGAAGCTGCTCAGGCTGAAATTATCAAATCCTACGGAAAAGAGTTCTCTAAACCGCGAACATTTGTCAATAAAAGTAAAGGAGCACAGGAAGCGCACGAGGCGATTCGTCCTACGGATATGTCACGTCATACGGTTGATATCGACAGAGATCAAGCGCGTTTGTATGATTTGATTTGGAAAAGAACATTGGCTTCGCAAATGAGTGATGCACAATTAGAACGTACTAACGTAAAAATTGAAGCAAACAATCACGGTGAAATATTCACGGCATCTGGAGAAGTGTTGCTTTTTGAAGGTTTTCTGAAAGTGTACTTGGAAGGTCATGATGACGATGAAGAAGAGCAAGAAGGAATGTTGCCTGCGATGAAAGTCAACGAAAAATTGCAAAATAATTATATTTCAGCAACCGAAAGGTATTCTAGGCCGCCTGCACGATATACTGAAGCTTCTTTGGTAAAAAAATTAGAGGAATTGGGAATTGGTCGTCCTTCTACTTATGCTCCAACGATTTCTACAATTATCAACAGAAATTATGTCGAGAAAGGAAATCTTGATGGGCAAGAACGTAATTATACGCAATTGACATTACAATCCGGAAAAGTAGGAGAGAAGTTACTGAAAGAAAATACCGGTTCTGATAAAGGAAAATTAGTTCCTACAGATATTGGAACGATTGTTACGGATTTCTTAGTTAAGAATTTCGGAAACATTTTAGATTATAATTTCACTGCAAAAGTGGAACAGGATTTTGATGAAATTGCTGAAGGAAATATCGTTTGGACAAAAATGATGCAGGAGTTCTACGATAAATTTCACCCAACGGTGAAAGATGTAGAAGCCAATGCAGAAAGAGAAAGCGGAGAAAGAATTTTGGGAACAGATCCTAAAACAGGAAAACCGGTTTCGGTTCGTTTAGGGAAATTTGGACCAATGGCTCAAATAGGAGCTGCAGATGATGAGGATAAAAAATTCGCCAGTTTGATGAACGATCAAAACATTGGAAACATCACTCTGGAAGAGACGTTGAATTTATTTTTGTTGCCAAAAAACTTGGGTGAATATAAAGGAGAAGAAGTTGAAGTGAGTAATGGCCGTTATGGTCCTTATATTCGTCATGGCGCTGCTTTTGTTTCCTTGCCAAAAGGTGAAAATCCATTAGATGTAGATTTTGAAAGAGCACAGGAATTAATTGATGAAAAAGCACTAGCCGATGCTCCAATTGCAGTCTACAAAGGCGAAGGCGTGCAAAAAGGAACAGGTCGTTTTGGTCCTTTTATCAAATGGGACGGGTTATTTATCAATGTAAGTAAGAAATATAATTTTGATAATTTGTCTCAAGCAGATATTGAAGCGTTGATCGAAGATAAATTACAAAAGAATATTGATAAGGTTTTACATAATTGGGAGGACGAAGGGATTCTAGTCGAAAAAGCCCGTTGGGGACGCTCGGTTATTACCAAAGGGAAAATCAAAATTGAATTGGGTAAAGATGTTGATGCTACAAAATTGACATTGGAAGAAGTTCAGGAAATGATAGCCAAGAAAACGCCAGCTAAAAAAGTAGCTGCTAAAAAAGCTCCGGCAAAGAAAGCAGTTGCAAAGAAAACAGCAGTTAAGAAACCCGTAGCAAAAAAGTAAAAAATGGAATTTGATTTTCTTAAACCAATAGATGCTGAAATCCTGGAATATATAAACGGATTGACTTCACAGCAACTTGGCAGCAAAATAGTTTTACATACTGAGGAGCAATTTCCAGATTTGAATAAGATTAAAATTGCTGTAATAGGCGTTTTAGAACATCGCGGAGATAACAAAGCGGTTTCAGATGTAGATTTGGTGCCTCTTAGGAAAGAATTATATGGTTTGTTTCCTGGAAACTGGGATGCTTCAATTGCTGATTTAGGCGATATTGTAGCAGGAAATTCGGTTGCGGACACCTATTTTGCAGTAAAAAAAGTGGTGGCAAGTTTGATTAAGAAAAAAATCACGCCAATAGTAATAGGAGGTTCTCAAGATGTAACGTACGCACTTTATAGAGCATATGATGATTTAGAGCAAATGGTCAACTTGGTTTCCATTGATGATAAATTTGATTTCGGAAAAGAAAATGAATCCGTTTCGGCATCTTCTTATTTGACAAAAATAATTATCGATGAACCCAATAATCTTTTTAACTATTGCAATATTGGATATCAGACTTATTTTAATTCACAGGAGGAAATAGATTTGATAGAAAAACTATTTTTTGATGCCTATAGATTAGGAGAAGTTTCTAATAACATTGCTATTTCAGAACCAGTTTTTAGAGATGCTGATTTGGTAAGTATTGATATGAATTCGATAAAATCATCTGATTCAGGTAATTTTATTTCATTTCAGCCCAATGGTTTTAATGGAAAAGAGATTTGTTCTTTGTCTCGATATGCAGGAATAAGTGATAAAGTATCTTCGTTTGGGATATTCAACCATACTAATTCGGCACAAGAATCAGTATTGATTGCACAGATAATTTGGTATTTTATCGAAGGGTTTCATTATCGTTCGAATGAGTACCCTTTTGGGAGCAAAGAGAATTATTTAAAATACATTGTTCCATTGGAAGAAGAGGAATTAATTTTTTATAAAAGCGATAAAACGGATCGCTGGTGGATAGAAATTCCATTTATTTCAAATGTTAATAATAAATTAAAAAGAAACACGTTATTACCATGTTCTTATGATGAATATTTGATGGCTTGCAATCAGGAATTACCTGAAAGATGGTGGAAAGCTCAAAGAAAAAACATCGTTTAGAACCATTTTTTACTTATTTATGATTTTTTTATAAAAAACAGTTTGTTTACTGTAAAAAAATTGTTTTTCTAAAAAATAATAAATAGGTTTACACACTTAAAAATAATGATTAGATAACTAAATTTATATGAAGAAGTTCATAGCTTTTACGGCAATTTTGACCCTTTTAATTGGCTGTGGAAAATCAAGCGATAAAGGAGAACTGGTTGGTGTTAATGGAGGAAAATGGCATCCTGAGAAGCCTTATGGAATGGCATTAATTCCAGGAGGCGCCTTTATTATGGGTAAATCAGATGCTGATTTAGCTAATGTTGAAGATGCTCCTACAAAAACAGTTACTGTTCGTTCATTCTATATGGATGAAACGGAAATTACCAATAGTGAGTACCGTCAGTTTGTTGAATGGGTAAAAGACTCTACAATGAGAGTTCGTTTAGCTATTCTTGCAGATGAAAGTGGTCAAACAGCCAGCACAACCGGAGGTAAAGGTAAAAATGCAGGAAGTATTGCTGATTATGCATTTAATGATGCAGATCCAGAGAAAATGACAGCATATGATAAGTACATGTACGACAACTATTATAGTGTAGGTACTGCTGATGATCCTTATGCAGGAAGAAAATTGAATAAAAAGGTTAAATTAATCAAAGATACTAAGTTGTATCCTGATGAATATTACGCTGAAGTGATGGATTCAATGTATTTACCTATTGAAGAATCGTACAACGGCTTAAGAACTATCGATGTCAATAAGTTGAAATTCCGTTACTCATGGATGGATATTCAAGCTGCTGCTAAAGCAAAAGTTGGAAGAAGAAAAGATTTCATAAAAACAGAAGAAGTTAATGTTTATCCGGATACTACAGTTTGGATTAAGGATTTTGCTTATTCTTATAATGAGCCAATGCATAATGACTATTTTTGGCACAAAGCTTATGGAGATTATCCTGTGGTGGGAGTGAAATGGACACAAGCTAAAGCTTTTTGTGCATGGAGAACCTTAAATAAAAATACCTACGTAAAATCAAAAAAGAAAGGACAAGATTTGATAAACTCTTTCCGATTACCAACAGAGGCCGAATGGGAATATTCTGCAAGAGGTGGTCTTGAGTCTGCAACATATCCTTGGGGTGGACCATATACTAAAAATGACAGAGGTTGTTTCTTAGCTAATTTTAAGCCAAATAGGGGAGATTATGCAGCTGATGAAGCGTTATATACTGTTGAGGCAAAATCATATGAGCCTAATGGTTATAACCTTTACAATATGGCTGGGAATGTTTCTGAGTGGACGGATTCTTCGTATGATCCAAATGCTTATGAATATGTTTCCTCAATGAATCCAAATGTTCTAGATGCCTCAAATAAACGTAAAGTACTTCGTGGTGGTTCATGGAAAGATGTTGCTTATTTCCTACAAGTAAGTACAAGAGACTATGAATATGCTGATTCAGCCAGAAGCTACATAGGTTTTAGAACTGTTCAGGATTATATGGGAGTTCAAACCACCGGGAACGGTAAAAAGAAATAAAAAAACCAAATCTATTTAAATTTTAAAAATCACTATTATGGCATTATTAAGCAAAAAAGCAATGAATTTCGCGTACGGTATGGGAGCGGCGGTTGTAATCATTGGAGCATTATTCAAAATCACCCATATTGAATTTGGATTCTTAACAGGGAATTTAATGCTAACAATTGGTCTTGTTGTTGAAGCAGCCATTTTTGCGCTTTCAGCATTCGAACCGGTTGATAATGACTTGGATTGGACTTTGGTTTATCCGGAATTAGCTAACGGACAAGCTAAGCCAGCGACTAAAAAAGTGGAAACTCCGTCTGATGCACAAGGATTGTTGTCTCAAAAATTAGATGTAATGTTAAAAGATGCTAAAATTGATGGTGAATTAATGGCAAGTTTAGGAAACAGCATCAAAAATTTCGAATCTGCGGCTAAAGGAATTGCTCCTACTGTTGATTCTATTGCATCAACAAAAAAATACAGTGAAGAACTAAGTTTAGCTGCAGCACAAATGGAATCGTTGAACAGTTTGTATAAAATACAATTACAAAGTGCTTCCAGAAATGCTCAAATAAATGAGGAAGTTGCTGAAAATAACTTAAAATTAAAAGACCAAATGCAATCATTGACTTCTAATCTATCGTCTTTAAACAACGTATATGGTGGAATGCTTTCTGCAATGAACAATAAAGGATAATTAGTTTCGAACTATAAAAAAATAATAAACTAATTATTAGAAAATATGGCAGGAGGAAAACTAACCCCTAGACAGAAGATGATAAACCTAATGTACTTGGTTTTTATCGCAATGTTAGCACTAAATATGTCCAAAGAAGTATTGTCAGCTTTTGGATTAATGAATGAAAAATTTGAAGGTTCAAACACTTCTGCTGAGCAGTCAAACGCTCAAATGTTAGCGGGTTTAGATGCTAAAGCTGCAGAAGCAGGTGGTGAATTTGCGATAGCGGCGGCAACAGCTCACAAAGTAGAAGTTATTACAAAAAACTTTTACGATTATATTGCAACAATAAAATCTCAAGTTTTAGTAGGTACAGAAGTAGATCCTGAAACTGGAAAATTGCCTTACGAGGCAATGGACAAAGGAGATAATATCGATAATTTATGGTTTAGCCCTGCGGGTTATTCGGCTAAAGGGAAAGAAGTTGTAGCTACGATTGAAAAGTATAAAGCAGATATGAAATTAGCTTTAGGTGATAATAAAAAGTTAGCACCGATTTTATCTGAAGTTCAAACTAAGTTTAGTCTAGCAGACGTTAAGAATAAAGACGGTATAGCTATACCTTATTTAGATTATCATTTTAAAGGTTTTCCTGCTGTTGCTTCTTTAGCAAAATTATCTGCTTGGCAGAATGATGTTAAAAAAGCAGAATCAGATGTTTATAGTACTGCATTAGGTAAGGCGGCTGTTGCAGCTGCTTCATACAGTAACTATCAGGCTATTGTAGTATTAGATAAAAATGCTTATTTTCAAGGAGAGCAAGTTACAGGAAAAGTTGTTTTGGGTCGTTATGACGAGAATACAAAGCCAACTAATGTTACTGGTGCAAGATTGGATCCAGCAACAGGACAAGCGAAGATTGCTTTAACAGCCGGAGGTGTAGGAGAACAAAATATTGCAGGTCAATTTACTTTTGTTGAAGACGGAAAAACTATTCCTTTGAAATTCTCTGGAAAATATGTTGTTGTACCAAGACCTAACTCTGCTACAATTTCTGCAGATAAGATGAATGTAGTTTATAGAGGTGTATCTAATCCTATGACAATATCATTTGCTGGTATTCCTGATAATGCTGTTAATGCTTCAGCTCCAGGTTTATCAAAGGTAGGTAATGGTAAATACGTTATGAATCCTGGTGGAGGTAATGAAGTAGTTGTTAGCGTTTCAGGTAAGATGTCTGACGGAAAAGTTGCTAATGATAAAAAAGTATTTAGAATCAAAGGTATTCCTGGTCCAACCGGTACAGTCAGAGGAGAAATGGGAGTTGTTAAAGGTCCTAAATCGAATTTAGAAATTGCTACAATTGGAGCTAAATTAGTAGATTTTGATTTTGAAGTAGGTTTGAATGTTGTTGGTTTTAATTTAAAAGTTACTGGTCAGCCTACTGTAGTTGTTTCAGGAAATAGATTAAATGCACAATGTAAAGCGGTACTTTCAAAAGCAGGAAGAGGAGATCAGGTAACAATCTCTGAAATTAAAACAAAACTTGAAGGTGCAGGAAGCTATTTATTGCCTAGAACTGCTCCAGTAATTTTTGAAATACAATAATAAGTAGTTTTTAGTAATCTACTTCAATTCTTATTAGGATAACATGATGAATGTAAGAAATTTTTTAATCGCTATTATCTCTATTACGGGAAGTTTTGCCTCATTTGCGCAATCTAATTTGCTTAATGCAAAAACTCCGGACCAAATAGGACTTAAAACTGCCGCACAACTGGACTCGGATAATGATAAACCATTAGCTTATGGTTATGTCCACGATAGAGATGTCTTGATGGGAAAGACTACTTGGGAGATTATCGATTTAAGCGAGAAAATTAATTTTGCTTTGTATTTTCCAATTGACACTGCAAATGTTGGTTCTGATAGAAGGTCTTTATATGATGTTTTGACGAAAGCAATGAAAAAAGGTGAAATCACTGAAGTATATACTGATAGTTATTTTAACACCAAAAAATCATTACAAGATATCCAAGGTTCATTAACTCGTATCGATACAACTGATGCCGGAAGAGAACAAATTAATGCTGGAAATCAAATATCTGATGAGTACATTTTAAGACAAGATTTATCTGCTCAAGATGTTTCTCAATATAAAATTAAAGGATATTGGTATTTTGATAAGCGTCAAAGCGAATTAAAATATCGTTTGCTGGGTATTTGTCCTGTAACTCCGGATGTATACACAATGAACAGTGATGAAAAGGATTATATTGAGTTATTTTGGGTGTTTTTTCCTGCGGCCAGAGAAGTGTTACATGATGCTAAAGCATTTAACGATAAGAATTCAGCGATGCCTGTTTCATTTGATCAGATATTAAATTCAAGACGTTTTAACAGTGTTATTTACAAAGAAGAAAATGTATATGGCGATAGAACTATTGACGAATACATGAAAGATAATGCTCAGAATCAATTGTTAGAATCAGAAAGAGTGAAAGATAAAATTCGTAATTTCGAATCTGATATGTGGAATTATTAATTTCAGTTTTATAAAATATTAATTAACTCTTACTGTAATGGTAAGAGTTTTTTGTTTTAATGTGCTTTCTTTGTATTTAGTTTTAAATGAATTTCTGGATGATTGATTATTTAATTATTGGTTCTGGTTTGGCAGGTATTTCATTTGCGGAGGTTGCTTTGCGCAATGATAAATCTATAATGGTTTTGGATAATAATTCTCAAAATTCTTCAAAAATTGCGGGTGGATTGTACAATCCGGTAATACTGAAACGCTTTAGCGAAGTATGGAAAGCGCAGGAGCAATTGAATTTAATGAACGAATTTTATAGGATTTTAGAAAATAAACTGCAATGTAAAGTTGATTTCAAAAGACCCATTTTAAGAAAATTTTTCTCTGTTGAAGAACAGAATAATTGGTTTGCAGCTTCGGATAAAATAGCGTTGACCCCTTTTTTATCTACTGAATTAATCTCTAAAAAATATGTGGGAATTGATTCGCCTCACGGATATGGAGAAGTTTTACAAACGGGTTATGTGGACACGGCTTTATTGTTGAATAAATACAAACTATATCTAAATGATAATAATCTGTTTCAAGAGCAGTCATTTGATTATGATGCTTTAAAGATTGTTTCGGATGGTATTCAATATAAAAATATTAAAGCTAAACATATTATTTTTGCTGAAGGTTTTGGAATGCATGCAAATCCTTATTTTAAACATTTGCCTTTAGATGGTACCAAAGGAGAGCTTTTAATAATTAAAGCTCCACAATTAGACCTTGATGTAATTGTGAATACCACTGTGTTTATTTTGCCGCTTGGGGATGATTTGTTCAAAGTAGGAGCAACCTATAATTGGAAAGATAAAACGGATTTACCTACGGAAGAAGGAAAAACAGAATTAATGGAGAGAATCAAGGAAATAATTACGTGTGATTTTGAAATTATTGACCATTTTGCAGGCGTTCGTCCAACGGTAAAAGATAGAAGACCGTTAGTGGGGACACATCAAAATCATAAATCAATTCATATCTTGAATGGTTTAGGAACGAGAGGAGTGATGTTAGGGCCGGCAGTGGCAAAAGCTTTATTTGAAAATATAGAACTTAAAATTCCTTTGGACAAGGAAATTAATATTGATAGATTTTTGCTAAAAGGAAAGAATTGATCTTATTTTAGTTTTGTTGCTGGATCATACGAAACAAACATATTGATGTATATATTTCTGGACCAACGAAGAACAAAAGGAAAGGATACAATCAAGGACGCGATAATAACTATAAAGGCGACTTTTAGATTCGAATCAAAAAATACAAATGAGATTATAAAAGCTGCAATTCCAATAGCAACATTTAATCCATAGCTCACATACATTGCACCGTAAAAAAAAGAAGGTTCAATTTGATATCTTAGTCCGCAATGACTGCAATTTTCATGCATTTTTAATATTTTATTGAAATGCAGTGGATTTTTGTCCAAATACATACTCTCATTCTGACATTTAGGACAAGTTCCTGTTAAAATGCTATATAATTTGGATCCTTTTTTTAACATTTGCAAAAAATTTAATTTTTCCTTTTTTGGAGTTACAAATTTACGCATTCGAAAAGGAATAAAATCACAATACATGCTTAATATACACAATTTATCCGTTTCATTTGGTGGTTCTTATTTATTTGAAGAAGTTACCTTTCGATTGGGTGCTGGAGACCGTGTTGGTCTTGTTGGGAAGAATGGAGCGGGGAAATCTACGATGCTTAAAATGTTGGCAAAAGATTTTGCTCCTGACTCAGGTGTTATTTCTCAAGAGAAGGATCTTCGAATGGGATTCTTGCGCCAAGATATCGATTTTGAGCAAGGAAGAACCGTTCTTGAAGAAGCCTACGAAGCTTTCACGGAGATAAAAATTGTTGAAAAAAAGCTCGAAGAGATCAATCATCTTTTAGTCACTCGTACCGATTATGAAAGTGACGAATACAGCCAAATTATTGAAGATTTATCCGATTATACACATCGTTTTGAACTTTTAGGAGGTTATAATTATGTGGGCGACACTGAGAAAATTCTTCTTGGTTTAGGTTTTAAAAGAGATGTTTTTGACAATCAAACGGAGACCTTTTCCGGCGGATGGAGAATGCGTATTGAATTAGCCAAATTATTATTGCAAGCCAATGATGTATTATTGCTGGATGAACCTACGAATCACTTGGATATCGAAAGTATCATTTGGTTAGAAAGTTTCCTTCGTAATTATCCGGGAGTTGTTGTGATTGTTTCGCACGATAAAATGTTTTTAGATAATGTGACCAACAGAACTATTGAAATTTCTCTTGGTAAGGCTTATGATTTCAACAAACCATATTCTCAATATTTAGAATTACGTCATGAAATTCGCGAAAAGCAATTGGCTACACAAAAAAACCAAGCCAAAAAAATTGAAGAAACAGAGAAATTAATCGAAAAATTCCGTGCCAAAGCTTCCAAAGCTTCGATGGCGCAATCGTTAATAAAAAAATTAGATAAAGTCGAACGCATAGAAGTAGATGAGGATGACAATTCAGTGATGAATATTACTTTTCCAGTTTCAAAAGAACCGGGAAGAGTCGTAATTGAAGCTGAAAATGTGACTAAAAGTTACGGTGATAAAACTATTTTGAAAGATATCAACCTTTTGGTAGAACGTGGAAGTAAAATTGCATTCGTTGGACAAAACGGGCAAGGAAAATCGACTTTCATTAAAGCTATTGTTGACGAATTTGAATATAAAGGAAACATCAAGTTAGGACATAATGTGCAGCTAGGATATTTTGCACAAAATCAGGCAGAATATCTGGATGGCGAAATTACGTTGTTGCAAACTATGGAAGACGCAGCTGCAGATACAAACCGAATGAAAGTGCGCGATATGCTGGGTTCTTTCTTGTTTCGTGGTGATGATGTAGAGAAAAAGGTTAAAGTCCTTTCTGGAGGCGAAAGAAACCGTTTAGCGCTGTGTAAATTATTATTGCAACCCATTAATGTTTTGTTGATGGATGAACCTACGAATCACTTAGACATTAAATCTAAGAATGTTTTGAAAGCCGCACTGCAAAAATTTGGCGGTACTTTGCTTTTAGTTTCTCACGATAGAGATTTCCTGCAAGGAATGTCAAATTTGGTTTACGAGTTTAAAGACCAAAAAATAAAGGAATATTTAGGAGATATCAACTATTTTCTTGAACAGCGTAATATGGAAAATATGCGTGAAGTGGAGAAAAAGGATGCCGAAAAAGCTGCAGCACCAAAAGAAAGTAATAAAGCTTCATATGAAGATCAGAAAAAAGGGAAAGCGCTTCAAAACAAATTAAGTAAAGTGGAAAGTCAAATCAAGCAATTGGAAAGAGACATTCAACAAGATGATAAAATGTTAGCTTCTAATTATGACAAGCATATTGAAGATGCTAAGTTTTTCATGGCCTACAACAAGAAAAAAGCAGAGTTAGACAAACTGCTGCTGGACTGGGAAGTAGTTCAGGAAGAAATAGATAATTTATAAAAAAAAAAGAGTTCCACAACGGAACTCTTTTTTTATGCAATAATCCCAATGGATTTGGAGTGCGCAATGGCTTCGCTACTATGTTTGAAGTAACAAATTGAAACGTTCAAGGTTTCTAAATTTTTCATTACGTTGATTGTTTTTTGCTTTTTAGTGGCGCCGGTCTGTCGGATGTAAACTGCTTTTACAGTAACTGGAAATATTTTACAGATGGCTTCATATAAATACGGATCATGTTGCGAATCATCGCCAAGAAGCACGTATTCTAAATTGGGATAAAATTCTAAAATGTGTTTTATTTTATCAAACTTATGGTTGTGATCTCCTCTTCCTGTCAAGAAAAAATCCGCTAGACTTGTTTTAATGTCCTTCAATAGCAAAACTGCTTTTGGTAGC
The DNA here is from genome assembly GCF_015752255.1 of Flavobacterium sp. CAN_S2. Taxonomy (NCBI): domain Bacteria; kingdom Pseudomonadati; phylum Bacteroidota; class Flavobacteriia; order Flavobacteriales; family Flavobacteriaceae; genus Flavobacterium; species Flavobacterium sp. CAN_S2. The sequence continues at coordinate 600,216 of NZ_JADOVA010000001.1, read as the reverse complement.
TGATGAATTTCAGTGAATTTTGTGATGAAACGGTACAAATTCCACTCGCTGCTCGAAACATAGAAAAAAGCATTAAACTCTTCCTTTTTCTCTCTTCCAGCTGTGCTTAAAGCTTGATAATGGGTTACAACATCTTCATATATTTTTCTCTTATTTACATTTTTGAATAATAAGACATATAATTTTTTCAAAGGATTTAGCGTATGCGATACTAAAAATGTATCATCAATATCGGATATAATCCCTAAATTTCCTTTGTGCGGTCTAATATAACTGTCTTTTGTGGTGATAGTTCCGTTTTTGTAAACGATGCTTACTTCATAATCGATCCAACCGTAATTTGTGTCTTGGTCTAATGGAACGCAAAATTTAAAATAGCCATCAACTAATGTTTTGGTATGGATTTTGGAATTGTTGTGTTTCAAATAGACATCGGCATTTGCCTGCGTTTTTATTTGGAACATTTTAATAACAGAAGTTGCATTTTTTAGATTCTTTTTTTGAAAATTATACTCTTCCATTGATGTTGGCTTGAAGACGTGACCCATGACGATTAATTCCTGTTCATTTGCGTATCCTCGGTATAATTTTAAAATTGGTTTCATATATTGTATTACTTTTGATAAAAGTTCAATTTAGAGGTTTTTAATCAATAAAAGAAGAAAAAGTTTGAAAAATAATATTATCCTTATCGTTAATCCTATTTCCGGAGACGTCGATAAATCAGAGCTTATTGATGCTGCGACAGCTTTTGCCGAGAAAGAAAATTTGAATCTCGTGATTTACAACACTTCTGGAATTTCAGATAGTGATAATATAAAAGTGCTTTATAGTACTTATGCTCCGGAGAGAATTATTGTTGCCGGTGGCGATGGAACTATAAAAATGGTTGCAGAAGCGATGGAAGAACATGATGTTATTATTGGGATTTTACCAGCCGGTTCTGCTAATGGTTTAGCTGTAGATTTGAATTTGCCTTCAACAATTGAAGAAAACTTAGAGATTGCTTTTCACAATGATTTCATGGAAATAGATATGATTTCTATTAATGGAAAGAAAAGTATTCACTTGAGTGATTTGGGTGTAAATGCTGAAATGATCAAGAACTACGAAAATAGCAGTATTCGTGGTAAATGGGGATATGCGTTGCAAACCGTTTCGACTTTGATTGACTTAGAAGATCCGTTTATCGCTACCATTACAGGTGATTTTCCGACGATTGAATGCGAAGCAAGAATGATTGTTATTGCTAATTCCCAAAAATACGGAACTGGAGTTTCTATAAATCCAAACGGGGTGATGGATGACGGAAAGTTTGAATTGGTAATCCTAAAAAATATGGATTTAGTGGTTTTGGGAAAAATCATCACTGGAAATATGCCGATTGATGTCAATGATGTTGAAATTATTTCTACAGATCAAGCCTTTGTGACTACCAATATTCCGGTTAGTTTTCAAATTGATGGAGAATATTGCGGTAAAGAAACAAAATTGAATATTGAAATTCTGCCAAAACAATTGAAAGTTGCAGTACCTAATCCAATTAATGAAATTATTTAAAAGGATTTCGTTCTTGCCAAGTAGTTTCGGGTTCTAAATATTTGAATATTTTTGGCATATATGGATTTACCATTTCATTACTATGCGCGATGATTCCATACATTTTTATTGGTTTTGCACCAACAGAACTTTTGATCTCTAATGCTGTTCTCGCGAAGATAATTTCTTTGAAACCTTTATTGATGGAGTAGGCAATCATATCGTATAACATGTTCAAGTACAGCATTTTTTCACGCTGAATACTCTCGTCATACCCCAGGAAATAGGTGTCCATTACTTCACCATTTTTAATTAAAGTGTTGAAACCTATCAGTTTTTCATCGATAAAATAGCCGTAAAAAAGGAATTTGTCTTTAAAGATTTCTTTGAAAACTCTAAAATGATTTTTTGGCAGAAAAAAAGTATTGAAAGGTGCGTTTTTGGCAACATGAAAATACAAATCATAAATCGTATCCTCTAAAGCGATTATATCTTCCAGATGTAGCTTTCTCTTCTCAATACCAGCCGCTTTTTTTCGAGCTCTTTTGTATTGATCTCTGTATTTTTTTGATAGAGAATCAATGTAATCCTGCTCCGTTTTCCAATTTTCATTAATCGAAAAAACCATGTTGGGTTGTGTCGAAAACTGATAATCATTTTTGAATTCCGGAACAGCAAAGTATCTAATTTCCTCTTCGCTAAAATCTTTATAAGTCGTAATGTGAATCTTGATACCCTTAGATTTAAATGTCTTTTTTAATTCGGTTGCGGCAGCATGTAACGTTTGTATTGCTTTCTTTTTATCAATCGTGTCGGATAGAGCAAAGCAGTTTTGACCCGTCAGCATATTATTGCCAATAACAAGCACATGAGAACCAAAGTTTCTGAAAACAATATTTCGTACAGCAGTTTTGATACATTTATCCCGTTCTCCAAAAGATTCCAATGTATTCAAATCTAAAAATTGAGAAATTGCAATGCCAACTAAAGTCGTATTGTCAAAGATTCCAATGAAGTGACAAATCATGTTGTCAGGAGAGGATTTTTCTAAAACATGCAGGTATTTCTTAGATAAAAAAATAGTTGAAATAGCTAATTCATCCCAGTTTTCAGGAAGTTCAGTAGTTGAATTATAAATTTTGAAAGAGTAAGCTGGATTCAAATTGTGTGGAAATATTTTTTTCAAAATTAGTTAATAAAGTTAAAGTATTATTGATTGTCATGAAATAAACTAACTTTATATCACTAAATAAACTAATTATGAAAACCTACTCAGAGGAATCTATTCAAATCGCGTTGAAAGAGTTGAAAGACTGGAAATTTGTCAATAATGGAATCGAGAAAAATTTTAAATTCAAAGATTTCACTCAAGCTTTGGGTTTTATCGTACAGGTAGGAGTAATGGCTGAAAAGAGTAGTCATCATCCGGAATTATTCAATGTTTACAATAAAGTCACAATACGCTTAACCACTCATGATGCAAATGGGGTTACGGATAAAGATTTAGATTTGGCAAAAGCCATAGAAAAGATGTAAAGCAAAATAAATTTCGCCTTTTGAATCAGAAGGCGAAATTTAATTTAAAAGTTAAGATAATTTCCATCCACAAATAATTCCTCCCATAATTGTAAGGCACACAATCCAAAATCCACCAGTTACAAACGTGTATTTGAAACTTCTTCTTTCGTACAGAGCATTCGTTCCTATAATTGGTAAAGCAAAAAACAGTCCAGTCATAAAGCCGTGTAAAGCTCCATGCTTAAATGTTCTGAAAGCATTTCCATAGTCATTCATAAAAGCTTCATAGGAAGGTTTAGCAATACTGGGATTTCCCCCAATCATACCTATTGCTCCATATTGATGTATGGTGACCATTTGAAGTACGAAGCTGATGAAAAGAGCATACAGTAATGACGTACCAAATATTAAAAGCATATTTCCTCCTTTTAGCTTTTCTTCTGTCAGACCAGATTCTTTCATCCAAATTGTTCCAAAAACTTTTGGATGATACCAAACAAATCCAATTACAAGAGTAGATAAAGCTGCAACAAATAGTGCTAAGAAATTGATTTCCATAAATTTGAGATTAAGGTTAGTACACCAAATTTAATGAAATATTACTTAGCACCAAAAAGATATTAATTGTAAGGTATTACGGTATATAAAAAACAATATTGTGTAGTTCATCGATTTTATTTGCTGATTAGCCATAATGTATGTAGTTTTAGATGTGTAAAAGAAAAATACCTGGTTATGAAAAAAATATCTACTCTATTTTTAACGCTTTTGTTTTCATTTTCAATGCTTGCAAATGTATCTCAATCAGAGAAAGATGCGTTGGTGAAATTATATCAGTCAACAAACGGTAAACAATGGAAAGTGCAGTGGGATTTATCATCTCCTGTTTCAACTTGGTATGGTGTTAAAGTGCAAGATGAAAAAGTAATTGCAGTTCATTTAGCGGATAATAATCTAGTGGGAGAGATTCCATCTGATATTGTCAACTTGGTTAGTCTTCAAGAATTGGATTTACACAAAAATCAAATATCAGGAACAATTCCATCTGCTATTGGAAAATTAAAAGATATGAAAGTATTGAATCTTTCGTTCAATAAATTAACAGGTTCAATTCCTTCTTCTGTTTGCGAAATGTCAAATTTGAAAGATTTAGAATTGTATATGAATGCACTTTCAGGCGAATTACCATTACAAATTGGAGCTTTAAGCCAATTGGAAATATTATCATTATTCAATAACGAAATTGTGGGTGAAATTCCAAATTCTCTTTATGACATTAAAACAATAAAAACGTTATTATTAAACAGTAACAAAATTGTAGGTGAATTAAGCAGAGATGTAGAGAATATGACGGCTCTTGAAAATCTTAGTTTGTTTGACAATAAAATGATTGGTCAGGTTCCATTTGAATTAGAAAACTTGAACAACCTAAAAGAAATGAATATTTCTTATAATAAGTTTAATGGTTTAGTGTCTAAAGACTTAGCTGTTTTGGATACGTTGAATATGACTATGCTTAATGAGCAAGGAATTACGGTTTTGCTGAACGTATCTATGGATAGAAATTCAGCAATTGTTTCAGAAGATTAATTTATTAAGTAAAAATAACAGATACGTACTTTTTTAACGATTAAAATTTAGTTGATTTTTGGATATGTTAAGTTTAATAAACGTAGTTGGTTAAAAACCTGTGTGACATGCTCCACAGGTTTTTTTATTTCTAAAAGAATACTAATAAGGAATAGCATTTTTTATTTCTTTAACTATCAAGAAGTTTTTTAATGTGTTTATCATTTCATGATTCTTAGTTGAATTTGAAATATTGTCCAATTCAATGCATATTTTTTTATTGTTCTTTAGATAAATTTTGAATCTGTCAACCCCTTTTCCTTCTTGATGTTTCCAATGGTTAATGTCATTCAAATTAATCGTTTGAGACTTAATCGAACTATAAATAGGTTTCTTTATCCAATCCATTTTGATTGTCTCATTTCGAAGTTCTAGAAGTAGTGTGCTGGAAAACAATCTAAATAAAATAATTGCAGAAAGCATAGTAATTGTAAAAGCAAGAATATAGATCAGAACGCTATTTTGTATTCCAGTTTGTGCTAAAAGGATTCCTAATAGGGGTAAAGAGATCATATACATAATTCCGAAAGGTAGTATTGATAACGTTTTGGCTTTTAAATGTAATACGTTCTCTTCCATTATTTGAGTTTAAAAGATTTTACAAATTCTAAAAAAAAAACAAATTTATCAAAGGTTGTAAATGAAAAAAACCCCAGATTTCTCTGAAGCTTTTCTAGTAGCGGGAACAGGACTCGAACCTGTGACCTTCGGGTTATGAGCCCGACGAGCTGCCTACTGCTCTATCCCGCGATGTGCGTTTTGTAATCTCAATAAGGCTACCTTAGTAGCGGGAACAGGACTCGAACCTGTGACCTTCGGGTTATGAGCCCGACGAGCTGCCTACTGCTCTATCCCGCGTTGTTTCGGGTGCAAATGTACAACGAATTTCCGTATTTCCAACAAAAATTTTTAAAAATGTTTTATTTCGTCTATTGACTTGATATGTCTACCTTTGCACAATAAATTATAATAGAAATGTCACATAAAGCAGGTTTTGTAAACATCATCGGGAATCCAAATGTTGGGAAATCAACACTAATGAATGCCTTTGTTGGAGAACGGTTATCAATTATTACTTCAAAAGCACAAACAACACGTCATAGAATTCTAGGAATTGTAAACGGAGAAGATTTTCAATTAATCTTATCGGATACGCCGGGAATCATCAAGCCAGCTTATGAAATGCAGGCGTCTATGATGAATTTCGTTAAATCCGCTTTTGAAGATGCTGATATATTGATTTATATGGTAGAAATTGGAGAACAAGAATTGAAAGACGAAGCTTTTTTTAATAAAATCATTCACGCTACAATCCCTGTTCTGTTATTATTGAATAAAATAGATAATTCTAACCAAGAACAACTTGAAGAGCAAGTGGCTTTCTGGACTGCGAAAGTTCCTAATGCGGAAATTTTTCCAATATCAGCTTTGCAAAATTTTAATGTTCCCGAAGTTTTTGGAAGAATAATAGAATTGTTACCGGAATCTCCTGCGTATTATCCAAAAGATCAATTGACAGATAAACCGGAGCGTTTCTTTGTAAATGAAACGATCCGCGAGAAAATATTGTTGAATTACAGTAAAGAAATTCCATACGCAGTAGAAATTGTAACCGAAGAGTTTTTTGAAGATGAAAACATCATTAGAATCCGTTCTTTGATTATGGTGGAACGCGATACCCAAAAAGGAATCATCATCGGGCATAAAGGTGCCGCTTTGAAAAAAGTAGGAATGGATGCTCGTGCTGATTTAGAGAAATTCTTTGGTAAGCAAATACATATTGAGTTGTATGTAAAAGTGAATAAAAACTGGAGAAGCAACGCGAATATGCTAAAACGATTTGGTTATAACCAGTAATTTTTTCTGGTCCATATTTTCGAAAAATCAATATTGGAATTTAATTTCTGATATTGATTTTTTTTTTAGCCTAGATAGCAGCGGCATCCTTTTGTGGTGTACCGAAACTTCGGGACACCACAAAAGATATAGCGGAGAGCTGGAATTGCTCCTAAGAAACTAAGATTCTATAATTTCCAAAAATAAATTTTCCAAATCATTCATTTGGTCGTGACCGTTACTTCGGATTTGTTTAGCTACAATATAGAGTAGAAACCAGGCGAAAATCATTAATCCCATCACGACTAAATCGAAGGTAACGGGGTTTTTCAGGATGTAATCAGTGTAAGCAATTCCGGAAAAAATCAGAAATATTCCCGCAATAATAAAATGGAAGAACATGAAAAGTGTCCATAAGGTTGGGTCAGGGCCAAATAATGCTCTGATATGAGTTTCGTTTTGGTCTTTTGATTCCATTTCTATATGTAAATGAGGAGACCAATAGGCTTTTTTAGGTCCTTTTATGTTTAACCAAATGTGATAGCCACGTATTTTTACAAAGTAATCTTTGGACTTAATTTGAGCGTAATTAGCGAATTTAACACGCAAAGCATCTATGTTTTGCGGAACATCTTTGTAAAATCGTAATCGAAGTCTGAGTTCTTTATTAGCGTCCATAGCAGTAAACTTGTAAGTATTAAAAGGATAAGGGTTTGCTAATATATCAAAAAAATAGATATTCATGGTTTTAAACACTACCTTTGCAAAATATTTGAATTTATATTATGAATAACATTGTTGCGATAGTAGGAAGACCTAATGTAGGGAAATCAACCCTTTTTAATAGGCTGATACAAAGAAGAGAAGCTATTGTAGATTCAGTATCCGGGGTGACCCGAGATAGAAACTATGGTAAAAGCGAGTGGAACGGAAAAGAGTTTTCTGTAATTGATACCGGCGGATATGTGCGTGGTTCTGATGATGTTTTTGAAGGAGAAATCCGTAAACAAGTAGAACTTGCTATTGATGAGGCTGATGTCATCATTTTTGTGGTTGATGTGGAAGAGGGAATTACACCTATGGATGATGTTGTTGCACGTTTATTGCGTAAAGTGACTAAGCCAGTTCTTTTAGCGGTAAACAAGGTAGATAATGCCATGCGTGAGAAAGATGCTCTTGAGTTTTATAACTTAGGTTTAGGTGAATATTATACATTTGCGAGTATTTCAGGGAGTGGAACGGGAGATTTATTGGATGCATTGATTGATGCTTTTCCTGTGAAACCAGAACCAGTTCAAGAAGAAGTAGTTTTGCCTCGTTTTGCAGTGGTAGGACGTCCTAATGCAGGTAAATCAAGTTTTATCAATGCATTAATTGGTAAAGAACGTTTTATGGTAACGGATATCGCTGGTACAACCCGTGATGCGATTGATACGAAGTTTGACCGTTTTGGTTTCGAATTTAATTTAGTTGATACTGCGGGAATCCGTCGTAAAGCTAAGGTAAAAGAGGATTTAGAATTTTATTCTGTAATGCGTTCCGTTCGTGCGATTGAACATGCTGATATTTGTATTTTGATTATTGATGCTACTCGTGGTTTTGAAGGTCAGGATCAAAGTATATTTTGGTTAGCGGAAAAAAATAGAAAAGGAGTTGTAATTCTTGTAAATAAATGGGATTTGGTTGAAAAGGAAACCATGTCTACCAGAGATTATGAGGAGAAAATTAAAAAAGAATTAATGCCGTTTACGGATGTGCCTATTCTTTTTGTTTCAGCATTAACAAAACAACGTTTGTTGAAAGCATTGGAAGCAACCGTAAAAGTATATGAGAATAGACAACAACGTATTGCGACTTCAAAATTCAACGAATTTATGTTGAAAGTAATTGAAGCGTATCCGCCGCCAGCAACAAAAGGGAAGTATGTGAAAATTAAATATTGCATGCAATTGCCAACACAGACACCACAATTTGTGTTTTTTGCCAATATGCCACAATATGTAAAAGAACCGTACAAACGTTATCTGGAAAATAAAATTAGAGAAAAATGGGACTTTTCAGGAGTACCAATCGACATCTACATTAGAGAGAAATAATCTTTATTTCGATAATTATACTAGAAAGTTTATTGAGTTTGTAAAAGCTCGATAAACTTTTTTTATTTTTAAGGAAAAAATATGAACTCAATAAGTGGCAAAATTGTTTGGATTACCGGGGCTTCAAGCGGGATAGGAGAAGCTTTGGCTTATGAATTGGCAGCTAGAAATTGTAAACTCATTCTTTCGGCGCGAAATAGTGATGCTTTAGAAGTTGTGAAATCAAAATGTTCAACATCAGAAGTTGTGATTTTGCCTTTTGATCTATCGGATTTTGATAATGCTAAAAATCATGTAGAAAATGCCATTGCTGCGTTTGGAAAAATTGATATTCTAGTAAACAACGGTGGAGTAAGCCAACGCTCACTGATAGCAGACACCGATTTTGAAGTAGATAAAAAACTCATTGAGGTTGATTATCTAGGTACAGTTGCGCTGACAAAAGCTTTATTGCCTCATTTTATCAAAAATAAGAAAGGACATTTTGTTACTATAACCAGTCTAATGGGGAAATTTGGTTCGCCTTATCGTTCCGGCTATTGTGGTGCAAAACATGCTTTACATGGTTTTTTTGATGTTTTGAGAATGGAACATCAACGTGATAATATAAATGTCACCTTAATTTGTCCCGGTTTTATCCAAACAAATGTGGCTTTTAATGCACTTACTGCTGATGGATCAAAACAAAATACTGACGATGAAGCCACTTTAAATGGTATGCCAACAAGTGTTTTTGCCAAAAAATTTGTGAAAGCAGTTGAGGGTGAAAAATTTGAAGTTTATATTGGCGGTAAAGAAGTTTTAGGCGTTTATTTGAAACGTTTTTTTCCTAAACTGTTGCATCATTTTGTTTTAAAAAGTAAAGTGAGATAATCTTAATTTCAATAGTATTATAAAATATAAAGAAATCCCGAGGAGTCGGGATTTTTTGTGTTAAAATGGGTTCTAATGATTAGCTTTCTTCTTCTTCTTTTTCCAAAGTTTCCATTGGATGGTCGCCGTACCAATCTTTGAATGTTTTTGTGGTTTTATAATCATCGGTTAGCACGGTGTAAACCATAAATAAGATTAACGGTATACCAACGCAATATAGGGTCATTATTACCGGCAAAGCAACATTAGTTTGACATAAACCGGCAAAAACAAAAACATAAATGGTAGTGAACCACACGAGTTTAATTGCAAAATTTTTCATGGCTATATCTTTTAAATAAAGTTACGCTATGAATTGTAAAAATTTAGTTAATGTATTGATAATCAATGTTTAAAATATTTATCTGTTGTGATTATAAATGTTCTTTATACCTTTTTTGAGATTTTAATTTTATGAAAAATGCTAAATCGGATTATGTCTCTGTTGAAATAATCGATTCCATTGCTTCTTCTTTGAAAACTGTTTAGGTAACCGAGTTCAAATGCTAAATGGCTATTGAGTCCATAGTGTATCGCAGCATAAATTCTATTTTGATCAAACGTATTTTTAATTATTTTTTTTCCAAAATTGAACATTATTTCATCGGATACTACGGCTTTTAATAACTGTTTTTCTTTTTTCCAAAAAATATAATCAGCTTGGAGTCGGTATCTGAATCTCCACGAAAATGTAGCACCACTCGCTAATGATTCTTTATCGGCATTGCGAATAAATCGTTCTTCTAACTGAAAACGTTGCATCAGCATTATCTTATTAGCATTTAATTTCCAAGTAAGATCCTGCTGTCCTCTGTATTCAGGTGTATTGTAATCAGGATTAATTTCAGAAACTTGTGTGTCGACAGAGAAATAAGCAAAACCAGAACCGGTCTCTAAATGATCATTGATTTTATAGCGACCTTGAATTCGGACGACATATAAGTTTTCTTGCACTGGTTTTAGAAAAAGTCGGTTGTCAAATTCAGAATGCAAAGACCATTTTTCGTTTAGCAGCAATTGATTGTAATAACGGGTCCAAAGAATACTTTGATGATCTATATTTTTTTCATCCGTTTGCGCTTGACAAAGAACAGACAGCATTAAGAATAAAATGATTCTAAATTTTTTCACGGAGCTTTATTTCAATTTTGGCAAATTTACATAAAGTCTATAAATCCTATAGGTTTTGTTTTGTGTTTTTAAAAAGTATTTTACTATAACAGCTTTATAGGGTTTTAGGAAAAAGAAAACAGCACCTTAAAACCTAAGTTTTATGAGTGCTGTTTTAAATTTTAATTTTTTGAAAGTTTTTTAAAGTGAATATTTCAACGTAATTCCGTATGTTCTTTGGTCGCCTAATACGCCTGCATAATGTCCTGCATTTCCTCCAGCTGGTAGCAATTGCTCGAAGTAATCTTTGTTCAATAGGTTACGACCCCAAAAGTTTACAGATAATCCTTCGGTTGCTCTAAATCCAAAACGACCATTAAAGATAGCGTAGCCTTGTACCACCAAGTATTTTGAAGCTGATGGGCTAGATGAAAATTCAGAACGCGCATAAGAATCAATTGCTACAAAGAATTTACCTAGGTTACTAAAAAACTTTGCTGATTTGGTATATTCTCCGCCTAAACTTCCAGCCCATTTTGATACACCTGGTAAAGTACTTCCAGACACATCTTTGAAAGATACAGTAGCTCCCGTTTCTTCAAGAGGTAGTGGTGCATTGGTGAATTTAACATATTTTCCATCGGTGTAACTCAATGCCCCGTTGAAAGCAAAATGCTCATTTATTACAAAACTAGCATCTACTTCGGCACCTCGTACCCGTACTTTGTCCGCATTGGCTAGGTAACCACGATTAACTCCTAATTCAGCTGCTTGTACATTGGTTTGGAAATCTTTGATATCCGTATTGTACAAGGTCAGGTTTAAAATAGCTCTTTTAAATGGAGATGTTTTTACCCCAATCTCATAATGATTCACATCTTCGGGTCTAATGACAGCAAGATCGGCCAATGTTTGTCCTGCAGCTGGAGTAGGCAAACCGGCTACATTTACACCCACTGGTTTGTAACTCTTAGCATAAGTAGCATAGCCATTAATTTTATCAGTCGCTTTATAATTTACCGTTATATTTCCTGAAAAGTCAAACTTATCTTTATTTGCCGAGAACGTTTGGTTGTTGTACACCGCTCTTTTAATTGCCAATAATTGTGGATCATTGGTTTGTAAACCACCATACGTTTGACGGTCGTAATTCGATTCTTTTTTGTCATAATTGTAGCGTAAGCCCGGAAGAATATGCAATCTATCAGTAATTTGCCAATCTAGTTGTCCAAATAAAGCCGCGCTCACAGCATGAATATCAGCAATGGTTCGTATTCCGTAGCCCTCAAGCAATCCTGGTTCAGCCCATCTAGTAAGAGGTACAGGAGTTGAAACCCCATTATTGTTGTAGTTTACTGGTGATTGAGAAAAACGCCATTGTGCATTTCCTGATTCTTCAGTTCCTCTAATCTTAACCGTTTGATCGATAAAAAAGGCACCAGCTACACCGCTTAATTTGGATGTCACTTGTCCTGCATAACGAATTTCTTGTGTCAACTGCGTATGTCTGGCTGGGTTTTGTGATTTAGCCAAAACTTGAAGTCCTGTAAAATCTCTATCGTTTGAAGGATCCCAGTTCCAAAAACGCCATGCTGTTGTTGAGGTTAAGGTTCCTTCACCGATTTTAGTATCTACGTTAAGCGAGGCGCCACCTAAATCTTGTCCAGATCGCCATGGTGTATCGTGATCAATTTTACGGTCAAAAGCATTTCTACTAGGGAGCTGATAATTTAAATCGGCAATGATGGCGTCAAATTGGCGGTAAGCAGCCCTTTTTGTTGGTGCTACACCAGCAATAACTTGTGCATATCCATCAGGACGCTGTGTGGTGATATCAGCTGCGAATAAAATATTCGTATTTTCAGTAGCATTGTACAATAATTGTCCTCTAATTCCTTGATTGTTTAAGGTATTTGTAGGTCTTCCAGTCACCACATTATCAATCAATCCGTCTCTTTGTGTTCCCGAAAAAGAGATTCGCCCAGCCAGTTTTTTGCTCAATCCACCTGTAATGGATGTTTTAGCTTGAAGGAAACCGTAATTACCGTAGCTAACTTCAAAATCAGCACCAGATGTAAAACTCGGTTTTCTGGTGGTAATGTTAAAAGCGCCTGAGGTTGTATTTTTACCAAAAAGAGATCCTTGTGGTCCACGCAATACTTCGATTCTATCAATATCTACAAAGTCTAAAGTGGTGGCTGCTGGACGCGAATAATACACACCATCAACATAAAAACCAACTCCAGGATCAATACCATCATTAGTTAGTCCGTAAGGCGAACCAAGTCCTCTAATGTTGATACCTGTATTTCTAGGGTTTGAGGAATACAATTGTACAGAAGGAATCAATTCTTTCACTCGATTCACGTTGAAAGCGCCTGCTTGTTCTGCTTGTTTTCCAGTTACTACAGATACGGCAATTGGGATGTCCTGCGCTTTTTCTATTCTTCTGCGAGAGGTAACAACCACTTCAGAGAGTACTTTTTCTTCTCCGTATGAGATGATAATCTCCAGCGGTTTTATGTTGGTAGGTAATTCGGTAATTTTAATTTCTTTGGTATTGTAGCCCGCATATTGCACAATAAGCGTGAAGGGAAGTGACTTTGCTTCGATGCTAAAGGATCCATCAGTTAGCGTTGTAGTAGTGTTTGTGGTGCCTTTTAGTACGATATTGACACCTGCAATTGGGGTATCTTGTTCGTCTTTTACTTTTCCCTCAAGAACAACTTGAGCAAAAGATGTTGAGAAAACTAGAAGAAGTAATAAAGTGCTGCTTGTTTTTAGATAAATATTTTTCATTATATTATGTATATGTAATTAGTAGAGTTTTGAATAAATTTTTTTATTTCTAACACATACACATCATTTGAGAACTCTTTTTTTTAATTATAGTTAGTCGATTTTTTCGGGATTGCCTGATTAAAATAGCAAACTTACTTCGGTACGTTTTCATACGTTTAAATTTGGATTGTTAATGATATATTAAATTCGAGGCAAATATATAATTAATTCTATAAAATTAGTAGGGTTTAAAATATATTTTTTTATTTTTTTACTAATGAAGCAATAGTAATGCCTTGCATGGCCTTTAAAGTTTCCTCTCTAATGGTAATCAATCCGTGTCGTAGTAAGCATTCCGATTCATCGACGCAATCAGAACAGCGTTCGTAAAAATTCAATGATGCACAAGGAAGTAAAGCAATTGCACCATCAAAAAGACGGTGAATATCGGCTAAAGTAATGTCGTTTTTAGATTTCAAAAGATAATAACCGCCAAATTTTCCTTGTTTGCTTCCTACGAAATGGCCACGTTTTAGATCCAATAAAATCTGTTCCAAAAACTTTTTTGGAATAGAGGCCGCCTCCGCAATTTCGATAGTTCGAGAAATATGGGTTTCTTTTTGTTGCGCTAAATATAGGAGTGCTTTTAGTGCGTATTTGGCTTTATGTGAAAGCATTTACTGTAATTGATTTATGTTTTTTGAATAGAGTAGGAATGACAAATATTAAAAAGAGTTTTTGCTTTTATGAATCTCGGTCCTTTTTTAGAAAGATGGAAACGGAATATTACCAGTCTCCACCAGATCCACCGCCAGAGAAACCTCCACCGCCAAATCCACCGCCGAAACCTCCACCGCCAAATCCACCACCAGATGAACCTCCGCCGAAACCTCCTCCGCCACTGTTTCTGCCTAAGCTACTAAGAATAATGACGTCTAATAAACTAGGTCCTATTCCGCCACCTCTGTTACCAGAATTGCCACCGCCTTTGTTTCGCGATATCAGCACCAGTATAATGATGACAATAATAATGATTGGTAAAATCGGGAACCCTTTATCTTTGGTTGCTTTAACTCGTTCGCCTTTGTATTTCCCTTTGAAAACATCTATAAGTGCATCTGTTCCCTTGTCAAGTCCTTTGTAATAACTTCCTGCTTTAAATTCAGGAATAATAATATTTCGGGTAATTTCTCCACCAATACCTGCTGTTAATCGATCTTCAAGACCATATCCTGGTGAGATCCATATTTTTCTTTCGGCTTTAGCCAATAAAATAAGAACTCCATTGTCATTTTTTGCTGTTCCTCCAATTCCCCAAGTTTGTCCCCATTTTGGTGTAAGTATACCAATGTCTTCTCCTTTAAGGGTTTCTATCGTAACAATCACAATTTGAGTGGTTGTAGAATCAGAATATTTAATCAGTTTTTCTTCTAATTGTGCTTTTTCTGTTGCGCTTAAAACATTCGCATAATCATAAACAGAAGTCTGTAAAGTTGGCTTTTCAGGAATGGTAAATTGCGCAAAGCCAATTTGCGTGAATAACAAACAAACAAACAACTTTAGGAAAATTAGGGTACTCTTTTTTTGTATTAGCATTATCCTCTTGATATTTCGTTTGATAATTCATTTGTATCGCCTTCCTGCCAAGGGAAATATTTCTGCAATTGTTCTCCGGCTCTTGTAATTCCATCGATAAGGCCTTGCTTGAAATCTCCTTTTTTGAATTCCGCCACCATAATGTCTCGGGTACAATTCCAAAAATCATCTTGTACGACGTCATTAATGCCTTTGTCACCACAAATCACAAAATTTCTGTCTTCTACCGCTAAGTAAATCAAAACACCATTTTGAAGTTCAGTTTCATCCATTTTTAGTTCATGAAAAACTTCCATGGCGCGATCATACGCATCCATGGAAGTTGTTTTTTCTATATGAACTCTAATCTCGCCAGAAGTATTTTTTTCAGCCATACGAATAGCTTCAACAATTTCTTGTTCATCTTCTTTGGTTAAAAAATCTTCTACTTTTGACATTGAAATATTTTTGAGTTAATATTAACGATTTTTGATTTCAGAATTCTTAAACCGTAATCAAAAACTGTTAATTTTTAAAGGTTATTTCTTTAATTTAAATTTGATTTGTTTTGACTTCTAAAAAATCTAAGAAGTCTAATAATCTAACTTTAGAATTTTACTTCAACTGGTTTATCGGCACCTTCAACTGCAGTAAAGTATGCTTTCTCTTTGAATCCGAATAATCCAGCAAATAAGCTGTTTGGAAACGTTTTGATGTGAGAGTTATATGGTTTTACCGCTTCGTTAAAACGTGTTCTCGCCGTTAGAATTTGATTTTCAGTACTTGCCAATTCGTCTTGTAATTTCAAAAAGTTTTGGTTTGCTTTTAATTCAGGATATGCTTCAACAGTTACTAATAATCGAGACAATGAACTGCTCACGCCACTTTGCGCTTTGTTGAATTCCGCTAATTGTTCTGGAGTAATATTTGCTGGATCAATTTTTACAGAAGTAGCTTTAGAACGCGCTTCGATAACTGCTGTCAACGTGCTTTTTTCAAAATCAGCGGCACCTTTCACGGTGTTTACTAAATTCCCAATAAGGTCATTTCTTCTTTGATACGCGGTTTGCACATCACCCCAAGATTGTTCTACATTTTGGTTTAACGTTACTGCAGTATTATTAATTCCTTTAACCCAGCTGTAAATTACAAAAATTACAACCGCTCCGATAATCCAAGGCAAAAATCTTCTCATGTTTACTTAATTTAATGTTTATTATTTAATTGTTTAAAATTTTTAATTGGGAAGTAGTCGTGCTGACTACAATTCGTTTTTAATATTTGTTAATTGTGTTCGTATCGTTTCTAATTTTCGAATAATTTCAAACTTATCCAAAGTCTTCTTTTGTCCTTCTTTTAAATGGGTTTTGGCACCTTCCAGCGTAAAACCTCTTTCTTTGACCAAATGATAGATCAGTTGTAAATTAGTGATATCCTCAGGAGTAAACATTCGATTGCCTTTCGCATTCTTTTTTGGTTTCAGAATATCAAATTCATTGTCCCAAAAACGAATCAGCGATGCATTCACGTCAAATGCTTTGGCCACTTCGCCAATGCTGTAATATCTTTTATCTTTAGAAAGCTCAATATGCATGTTTCTTTTATTTGACTTTTAATTCTGCAACCTGTAGACTTTTTTTCTACTACACCTCATCACTTAAAACTGATCACTTTTCTGGATCATTAATCTAATGACTGATTCTCCTGGTTCGCCAGTTGTGCAATGACAACATATTCCACTGCCGAAATATTTCCGTAATAAAAATTAAGCGGATTCACCACTTTTTTATCTTTTAGCACTTCATAATGTAAATGTGGAGCTTCGGATCTTCCCGTGCTTCCCACATATCCTATAATGTCACCTCGTTTTACACGTTGTCCTGCTCGGGCTTTATATTTGCTCAAATGTGCGTATAAAGTTTCGTATCCAAATCCATGCCGAATAACAATATGATTTCCATATCCGGACGCAGTATTGTCTGCTTTTGCTACCACTCCGTCACCCGTGGCATAAATGGGCGTTCCTGTTTTTGCTGTAAAATCCATTCCTTCATGCATTTTCCTCGCTTTTGTAAAAGGATCCGTTCGATAACCAAAACCGGAGGCCATTTGTTTTAAATTTTCATTTCGTACTGGCTGAATGGCAGGAATAGCTGACAAAAAATCACTTTTGGCTTCTGCCAATTTCAAAATCACATCCAATGATTTGGACTGAACCGCTAATTCCTTGCTAAGGACATTAATTCTTTTCGTGGTATTAATAACCAATTGTGAATTGTCATATCCTTCTAATAATTGGTATCTGTTTTTTCCCGGTAATCCTGCTTTCCGAATAGAATCTGGAATTGCCGATTTGTTAAAATACACCCGATACAAATTATTATCTCGATTTTCAATAGCTTCAACAACGCCGTTTATCTGATCCATTTTTTTGTTCAGTAGCGCATAATTCAATCTCAAATTTTCAATTTCACGCGCTTGCAAACGATCTTTTGGCGTTTCAAAATAAGGAGTATTCAATAAAACGATAAAACTTAAAAAACCAAACAACGCCGATGCCAATAAAAACAGCATAATAACACCAAATTTTATTCTTTTTCGTGTTTTTATTTTTCTATAGGCTAGATTTTCGGAATCGTAATAATATTTTACTTTCGACATATTTTAAAATACCCTATTTTTGCACACTGTAAAAGGTTAGACGAACAAATTTAAGAAATGTTTCATTTGTTACACCCTTTTTTCAGGAATAAATAAAATAATGTGCCTATTCCAGCTATTCGTTGCAAGTTCTCGTTTATAAATCTTTTTTTCTAATGAGCCAGCAGGAGCTTCCTCCGTTCGCTCTGCTTCCTCAAGAAAAAATAGACGTATAAATCTCGAAGCTTTTCACTTTTATCTGGGGCAAAAAATGAATAGTAAAAGATGTAGTTTCAGGGATAATTAACTTTAAACCTTAAACTTTAAACTAAAATTAATAATGAAATCACAAGACGTACGTAAACAATTTCTGGATTTTTTCGCATCAAAAGGGCACTTAATCGTTCCATCGGCACCCATAGTTCTTAAGGATGATCCAACACTGATGTTCAACAACTCAGGAATGGCGCAGTTCAAAGAATATTTTCTGGGGAACGGAACTCCAAAAAGTACCAGAATTGCCGATACACAAAAATGTCTTCGTGTTTCAGGAAAACATAATGATCTTGAAGATGTAGGTTTTGATACCTACCACCACACCATGTTTGAAATGTTGGGAAATTGGTCTTTTGGAGATTATTTCAAAAAAGAAGCTATCAACTGGGCTTGGCAACTTTTAATAGAAGTGTATAAAATACCAAAGGAAAACTTATACGTTTCCGTTTTCGAAGGAAATGCGGATGAAAACGTACCTTTCGATCAGGAAGCTTGGGATATTTGGAAAGAATTAATTGACGAAGACAGAATCATTCTTGGAAACAAGAAAGACAACTTTTGGGAAATGGGCGACCAGGGACCTTGCGGACCGTGTTCAGAAATTCACGTTGATTTACGTTCTGCAGAGGAAAAAGCTTTAGTTTCAGGAAAAAGTTTAGTAAACAATGACCATCCGCAAGTTGTGGAAATTTGGAATAATGTATTTATGGAATTTAACCGTAAAGCTGATGGTTCTTTAGAAAAACTGCCTGCGAAACACGTTGATACCGGAATGGGATTTGAGCGTTTGTGTATGGCATTGCAAGGAAAAACTTCGAATTATGACACCGATGTTTTTACTCCACTTATTGAAAAAGTAGAACAAATTACAGGATTAAAATACACTTCAAACGAAGTTTTAAATATTAGCGAAGAGCAAAACAAAACCAATATTGCTATTCGTGTAGTGGTCGATCACGTTCGTGCGGTGGCTTTTGCTATTGCCGACGGACAATTACCATCAAACACTGGTGCTGGTTATGTAATTCGTAGAATTTTGCGTCGCGCAATTCGTTACGGATTTACGTTCTTGAACACCAAAGAACCTTTCATCAATCAATTGGTTGCTGTTTTGGCCAATCAAATGGGGGAATTTTTCCCAGAAATCAAATCGCAACAACAATTGGTTACAAATGTGATTCGTGAAGAAGAAGCTTCTTTCTTGAGAACATTAGACCAAGGATTACAATTATTAGAAAATGTAGTTGCTGAAACTAAAGGTTCAATTGTTTCTGGAACAAAAGCATTTGAATTGTACGATACTTTCGGATTTCCAATTGACTTAACGGCATTAATTCTTAGAGAAAAAGGATTCGAATTGGACGAGGCTGGTTTTAACGCTGCGATGCAAGAACAAAAAGCGCGTTCCCGCGCTGCATCAGAAGTTTCTACCGAAGATTGGTCGGTATTGATTCCTGGAAATGTAGAAACATTTGTAGGATACGATCAATCAGAAAGTGACGTAAAAATAACTCGCATCCGTAAGGTTGACAGTAAAAAAGACGGAGTTTTATACCAAATCGTTTTAGACAATACGCCATTCTATCCAGAAGGTGGAGGTCAAGTGGGTGATAAAGGAACATTGGTTTCTGCAAATGAAACTATCGAAATCATCGACACCAAAAAAGAAAATAACTTGATTTTGCATTTTGCAAAAAAATTACCGGAAAATGTAAACGCTGGTTTTGTGGCCAAAGTAAATCAGGATTTGAGAAGCTTGTCTTCCAGAAATCACTCGGCGACTCACTTGATGCATCAAGCCTTGAGAAGTATTTTAGGAACACATGTGGAACAAAAAGGATCCTTGGTAAATCCAAACTATTTGCGTTTTGACTTTTCTCATTTTGCTAAAATGACGGAAACTGAATTGCAACAAGTGGAAGATTTTGTAAACGCAAGGATTCAAGAACAATTGCCATTAATAGAAGGAAGAAACATTCCTTTTGCACAAGCAGTTCAAGAAGGAGCAATGGCGCTTTTTGGAGAGAAATATGGCGATGAGGTCCGTGCCATTAAATTTGGCGAAAGCATGGAGTTATGCGGTGGAATCCACGTAAAAAACACAGCTGAAATCTGGCATTTCAAAATCGTTTCTGAAGGAGCGGTTGCTGCTGGAATTCGTCGTATTGAAGCCATTACAAGTGATGCGGTAAAAGCACATTTTGCTTCGTATGAAAATATATTAAATGAAGTAAAATCAGCATTGAAAAATCCTCAGGATATTTTGAAAGCCGTTCATTCGATGCAAGAAGAAAATGCCAAATTAGCGAAACAAATTGAGACTTTGGTAAAAGATAAAGTGAAAAACATGAAAGCGAGTTTAATTGCTGATATTCAGGAAATAAACGGTGTTCAATTCTTAGCTAAACAGGTCGATTTGAATCCAGAAGGAGCAAAAGATCTTGCTTATGAATTAGGAAATTTAGGTAATAATTTATTTTTAGTTTTGGCTACAGCCGACGAAGAAAAACCAATGTTAACTTGTTATGTTTCTAAAGAATTAGTCGCGGAGAAAAACCTAAATGCTGGACAAGTAGTTCGTGAATTGGGTAAATTTATTCAAGGTGGCGGCGGCGGACAACCGTTTTTTGCGACAGCAGGCGGGAAGAATGTAGCAGGAATTCAGGAAGCTTTGGAAAAAGCAATTGAGTTTGTAAAGTAGAAAAAGTTTATTTTTTTGATAGAAACCCTTTTAGGACATAAGTTCTAAAAGGGTTTTTTTTGCCAAAAACCTTGTCTTTGTATCTTTATCTTCCATTGGAATTCGCTTCAAAAGGAGTAGTTCAACAGAAATATAAGGATTATAACGATGAATTTTTCAGTAAAAATTCTATTTAGCTAAGTTTGCAGACTTTTGTGCCAAAATTAAATGGTAGAAGCGATTGATTTATTATGAAAAATAAAATAGTTCTACTTTTATTCTTTTCGTTTTTTGTGTATACACTTACCTCGTGTACAAATGATACAGAAGAGAGTTTCAAATTACTTACAAAAGTTGTGGAAACAACTAATAAAGGCACTTCACAAACTTATTTATATGCCTATAATGGGAACCAGATAGTGAGTATTGATGGAAGTCAGGACCGCACAGACTTTACATACGCGGATGGTTTGATTTCTAAAATGGTCACACTTAATAAAACAAATCAGCTTCGTGAAACTACTGAATACAGTTATCTCAAAGGTAAATTAGTGAGAGTTCTTTCTTTAGGTAATTATAAAATAAATTTCATTCATAATCTGGACAAAACAGTTTCTTATGAAAGATTCACATTAGATTCAGGGAATGAGGAAATTAAAGAATATCACGGAATATTGTACTTGGATAATGAAAATTTGATAAAAGAAGAGAGAACCTACGACAATACGCCTGCTGGAGTTGACTCAAAATATAGCGTTAGTTTTGATTATGACACTAAGAAAAATCCATTATTTAACGTTTTGGGATTCAGAGAATTATTAAATATAAACGATAAAATTTCGAAAAATAATACCGTAATCAGTACTGTAATTACAAGTGTTTCAAAAGAGGACCAAATAACATCATCTGCTTATTTATACAAAAACTCATTTACATACGATTTAGATAATTACCCTACTGAACGGGTTTCCGAAAATACTGTTGCTACTAATGGAAATGTTGGTTATTTGAAAACAGAGTATTTCTACTAACGTAACAAATATTTACATATAAAACAAGATGTATGTCAAAACTCAAATATCTTAGGAACAAGATATTTGAGTTTTTTTATGCAATTAATAGTGTTAAATTATTTTTTTATCGCTTTATTTATTAAAAATTATAACATGAAAAAAATAAATTTAATTTTAGGTGTTTTGATGTTAGTTTTATCATCTTGTTCAAGCGATAGTGGTGAAACTGATACACCTGCAACTCCATCAACTGTACTCGTTAAGAAAATTGTTGAATTAGATAAGGATGGAAAAGAAATCAGCACGACTGATTTTGTTTACAATGGAAATAAAATTGTTAGTGAAGTTACTGCAAAAAAAGATTTTTCGGTAGTCGGAAATATAGGCTTTTTGTATCAATACAAAACCGAATACACCTACAGTGGTAATTTAATTACTAGTATAAAAGTAAAAAACATTTTTGGTAATCAAGATAAGCTCGTTCTTAAAACAGATTTTTTGTACAACAGTAGCGAAGAAATAATTTCTTCGACCAGAGAACAATATTTTGATACGTTTAATGGTGTTTTGAGATTGGTTTATAATAAATTAGATGCTAATACGGTTAGTTGTAAAATGTATTCCAGTGATTCTAGAGATAATATAGAAACTCAAATATGGGAAGGTAAATTTTCTTTTGATACAAATAAAAATCTTGTTAAGTCAGAGTCTTTGGATGCTAGTTTTCTTTTTGGCAGTTTTGAATATGATATGAAATCGAACCCCAAGAAAGATGTTTTAGGTTTAAATAAAATTATGTTTCAAGAGATTGCTCCTCTTTATAATGCTTCCACATTACGATACCATTTGAATAGGTTTAATAACATTCTGAAATCTAATATTTCAGGCTCTTTTCCTAGATACAATCAATATACTTATAGTGCTAATGGATATCCAAGTGAGATGAAAGAGTTTTATATTTATAATGGAAACAATATCCATGATGTAACTTTTAAATACTTTTACGAATAAGGATTTAAGATTATAGGTTTAAGAAACCCTTTCAGTGTTTTAAACTCTGAAAGGGTTTTTTTATACCAATGAAAAAAGAACTAAACCTCATTTTATTCGCTAAAATTATTGAAATTTGTAGTAAATTATAAACAATGCAATTCAGAACCCAAATCCCCATTTCTAAAAGTAATTATCCCATAGACTATAATTCGAAAATTATGTCTTTAGGCTCTTGTTTTGCAGTAAATATGGCGGAGAAACTGGACTATTTTAAATTTCAAAATACCTGTAATCCATTTGGTATTTTATTCCATCCGTTGGCGATTGAAAAACTTATAGATTTTGCTGTATCCCAAAAGCAATTTACAGAAAAAGATATTTTTTTTCATAATGAACGTTGGCATTTTTTTGATGTGCATTCGGATTTGAGTAGTTCAAATAAAGAGGATTTATTAACATCCTTGAATGCCCTAATCAAATCAACTAACCAACAAATAACTGAATCAACGCATATCATTATCACGTATGGCACTTCGTGGGTATATCGAAATATAGAAAGCGATTCTATTGTGGCGAACTGCCATAAAGTGCCACAAAAGCAGTTTAAGAAAGAGTTGCTTTCTGTTGAAGAAATAGAAAAAAGTATAGCAAATACGCTGGAATTAATTGATGCTGTAAACCCTGATTGCGCTATTATTTTTACGGTTTCACCGGTACGACACATCAAAGATGGTTTTGTCGAAAACCAATGGAGCAAGGCCAATATAATTAGTGCGCTTCATGGGACTTTTGACTTTCGACTTTCGACTATAAATTACTTTCCTTCATACGAAATCATGATGGATGAACTTCGTGATTACCGCTTCTATACTGAAGATATGTTACATCCTAATCAAGTGGCAATCGATTATATTTGGAAACGTTTTAAAGAAACTAGAATTTCTGAAACTGCCTTTGCTACGATGGATGAAGTGGAGAATGTCCAAAAAAGTCTTTCGCACAAGCCTTTTAATCCGATTTCTGAAAGTCATTTAAAGTTTCAGTCCAAAGTCAGAGAAAAAATCACTAAATTGGAAAATCAATATTCATTTATGAAATTTTAATTATGCTTAGAAGAATACTTATTGCAATAGCAGTTATCGGAGGAATATTTTTATTGTTCAAATATTGCGATTTTAAGAAAAACGATGATGAAGACATCACGTACAACACAAATCTCATTCAGCAACAAATCCTAAACGTAGGTAAATTGGTCGTTACCGAAGGTCATTTCTCTGAAGTGATAACCTATAAAAATCAGCAAAAATATTTGTTGGATATGCTCTCTTTCGAGAAAAAAGCTTTGGTTGTTGTCAATGCCGATGTAACTGTTGCGTATGATTTGCACAAAATGAAATACGATATCGATGAGGTAAATAAAACCATCACGATTGTAAGCATTCCAAAAGAGGAAATAAAAATCAGCCCTGATATCCAGTTTTATGATGTCGAACAAAGTAAATTGAATCCGTTTACGGGTGATGATTACAATAAAATCAACAAATCAGTAAAAGCGAATTTGGCTAAGAAAATTGAGAAGTCAACCTTGAAAACAAATGCTCAAAATCGATTAATCAGCGAGTTGTCTAAACTATTAATCACAACGAGTCAGTTGGGTTGGACTTTAAAATACGAAGGAAAAGTTATCGAAACCGAGAAAGATTTCGGACAAAAAATAAAATTGTAATTAAAACATGAACCGCAAATTCGCAAATTATTAGAGTTTTCTAAAATTTGTGAATTTGCGGTTCCTTTTTTTTAAGCTTTCTCCTTGTCGAAAATCAAATCCAAACCACCGGTAATTAAATGTGCTACTTCGGGTCTTTTTACTTTCAATTGATCCAGATAAACCATTATTTCCTGCAATAATTGCGGTTCTTTTCGGTCATTCAGAAGCTCGGTAATTTCAACAGCTAACAACCAATCGTTTGGATGAATGGTTCGTAATTTATCAAAAATTGGAGCTAATGAAGTTTCGGTATCCTTCGTTTCTCTTATGTTCCGAATTGTTTGGTATAAAACCTCTAAATCATCACGTTCTGCGGTATGTTTCGCCTTAATGGTTTTGCTTGTTGGTACATGCGAAATCAAATCAAAGCTATTCACATCAGCAGGGCCAGAAAAAGCAGAAATCACTTTTTTACCAACTGCCATATCATAAATTCCCCATTCTGGTTGAAACAAGATCTTTTCTCCGTGCGTTACAGTACAATTTTTAAAGCGAATCAGAATAATTTCTCCCTGTAAGTTTCTGGAACCTGTTATAATTTCGCCTTCTACAGTGATACCACCTTCAAATTCTAGTTTTACCGTTTTAGATTCCAGAATATCATAGGCATTCAAGTCTTTTGGACTCATGTCTTCAATGGCAAGATTGATGCCTTCCAGTTTTCCTATTGGACTTCCAAAACCCTCGGGATGTGTCAAAGTTCCATGACCTACTAATTCTTTTTCTCTGTAAGCCAAAGCCGTTTTTCCAGTAGTTTGTATGTAAATTGGCTTACCTTCATGTTCAATTACGGAACTAAAAATACCCGAAATTTGTAAACCAGTACTCAATTCAATTGTTCCAAGCGCATTCGAATCAATTAATTTTTCTATTCCCGATAAACCGCCTGTTCTAAGTGCCATTTTATTCGCAAACTCTTCTAAAACTAAGCTTAAATAAGCAAAATCCGGAGTTACGTACAGTTGTGGTTGCAGTTTTGTAATGTCAAAACTCTGGTTGGCTGCCGATATATCATAAGGAATTTTTTTTACCTCATTGGTCATACAATGCGCACTTTCGCCAATTGATGACAACAAACCGGCGCCATATATTTTAGGATTTTCTACAGTTCCAATCAATCCGTACTCAACAGTCCACCAATGCAGGTTTCTGATTTGCGCCATTTCAGATAATTCACCCATGTTATTTTGCAAATCCTCGACCGCTTTTTCAGCAGCATCAATAGTGGCTTGGGGAGTATCTTCGGCTTCTTTCACAATCGAAAGCAAACGGATGGCTTCGTACATTTGATAATCCTTATCCGAAGAAATCGCTTTACAGCCTATTTCGCCAAAACGGCGCAAATATTCCGCATATTCCGGATTGGCAATAATGGGAGCGTGACCGGCACCTTCGTGAATAATATCCGGTGCAGGCGTATATTCAATATGTTCGAGTTGGCGAATGTCAGAAGCAATTACAAGCACATTATAGGCCTGAAATTCCATAAAAGCATTCGGCGGAATAAATCCGTCCACTGCAACTGCAGCCCAGCCTATTTCGGTCAAAATACGGTTCATGCCGTACATACTCGGGATATTGTCAATCTCTATTCCGGTTTTTTTCAACCCTTGGAGGTAGGAACTATGTGCTACTTTTGATAAATAATCTACATTTTTGCGCATCACATAACGCCAAACCGCTTGGTTTATGGGCGTGTAATCACTATAATCCTGAGGCTTAATGAATTGTTTTAAGTGCTTTGGCAATCGGTCTAATAACGGATTGCTTTCTATAGTTGAGTTCATATCGAAAACGTTGTAGTTCTACTGCAAAAGTACGAATTTCAGGAGCTATTTCCCGCTTTTCATTGCAAGTTTTTGCAAACCCGTTTATTTTTCAAAAGTTCATAAAAGAGCTTCCTTTGGTCGCTTTTTATAAACAAGAAAAATCAAAACGGCTTTCGCAAAAAGCTTTTCATTGTAATCGGGGTTAGGGGAGTTGGGGTTTAATTTGAGATTAGATAATTCAACATAATTCAGTTGCGTTCAGTCATTGCGAGGAACGAAGTAATCTCATCAATACATTCCACTTACAAATTCTGCTCAGTTCGTCACACTCTCGTTTAAGCTTATAAAAATTTTAAAGCTGTCAGTACAACAATAGAAATTGCTATGAAAATCCAGTTTTTTATGGTTGGGCTGTATTTCCGTTTGAATTCTATATTATTTAATGCGAATACAATAGCTATAAATACAACTGTAATTATTCCTATAATAAATATAGAAATTAAATCTAACTCATTAGGTTTGCTTTGGTTTAATCGATAGGAGTTAATAATCAATGTTATTGTAAGCATAATCCAAGTTATAACACTCATCACCCAGCCTTTCGATAGGTTTTTGATTAAAAGTATTGCTGATGAAATAGCAATAAGTGATAGAATTACTACAGTTATATTTTTTCTGACAGCCATTTGAACAATGCTCTGATGGTCCATTAATGGATTTTTCCACAAAAAAGTATAATATTGATTACAAGTTAAAGAGACAAAAAACAATATTAAAATACCGAGGCAAATCTGAATTCCAGATAGGATAATTTCAAACATTCTCCAATTATGTTTCATTGACTTCCGCTAAATTAAACATTGTGTATTCTCATTTTTGTTGGTACTGATTATGTTCTTTGGCGAACTGGATAGAGGATTGATAGCTATTTTTTGGATTTACTACTTCACCAACTCAAACATCAAAACCTGCGTTTTCTGCTTATCAGAAAAATTATTATCCGAAACAAAAATGATGGATGGATTGCCATTTGCCAATTTTGGTCCAAAAGTAAGTCCTTCAATATTATCTATAAAAATCCCCAAATCATCCATGTTAAGGGCCAGTTTTTTAGAAGCCAATTCTAATTTTTGGTTTTGTAAAGAAGCGTAATTTTTCACATTAGTTGCCTTTTTTAAATCACACAAAAATACTTTTACCGTGCAGGCTTGTGTTCCGGTCGAGTAGGAACGTTCAATTACCAACAACTGATTTTTACCATAATACTGAATTGCCGAAACGCCATTTACTCCAAAAGCTCCTTTCGGATTGGGCTCAAGCGCAATAGGTTCCAGTTGATAACCGTACTGAGCGGTATTCTTTTTTGTTTTGGCATCAAATTGATAAAATCTGATCAAACCTCCTTTACTGGTATTGGCTTGGTCGCCGTCTTCAAAAAGGGGTTCTTCAATGTTGGT
This sequence comes from Flavobacterium sp. CAN_S2, assembly GCF_015752255.1. NCBI lineage: Bacteria > Pseudomonadati > Bacteroidota > Flavobacteriia > Flavobacteriales > Flavobacteriaceae > Flavobacterium > Flavobacterium sp. CAN_S2. Next base: position 572,624 of record NZ_JADOVA010000001.1, on the reverse strand, counting down.
ATAGATATTTTTATACTTTTTGTCAAAAGTAATTCCTTCTAAAGTCCCGTTGTTTCTCGGGCCTTTTTCTAGTTTTTTCATTTTTAAATTTTCAGGTAAGGTAACATTGCCAAGAAATTCACCTTTTAAATCCATGAAATTCAAAGAAGGATTTTGTAAAACTTCTTTATCGGCAGTAATCACTCGCGCGCCTTCGCTGCTCCAAATTAAAGAATTCGTTTTTGGATTGTATCGCATATCTTCCGGATCGGCTGAAGTGGTTGGACTGGTATTCCAATTGCCATAACTTTTTCCGGTTTGATCTTTCAAATAAGTTACGTTTTGAAAAGCAAAACTTTTTATCTTGTCTTCGGACAAATTAATCTTTGCTGTATAAAATCTAGAATCGTTAAACACAGATCTATCGTCACATATTAGGTAATACAAATCGTTTTTTGCATCATAATCTATTCCGGATAATCCGCCCACTTTTGTATTCTGAAACATTTCATCAAAAGGAATTTCAATTGAACTGACTAATTTTAAACTGGGAGTTGATTTACTATCAACGGTTTGTTTTAAATTGGAACAAGAAAATAGAAAAGCTGGAAATACTGCAAGAAATAATAATTTATGCATAAAGGAATGTGTTGCTGTTTGCAAAAAGGAACTGATTTTGGATTAAAAAAACACTTTAGAAACTATGAATTGTTCGTTTGATTTTTTTCAAGATTGCGGAAATAATCAATTTTGTAATTGAACATTTCTGCCATGTTTTTAGCGCGGTATTTCGCTTCATCGGCTAATGGCCCTGCAAATAAACTATCGGTAGTTTGTGTGAAAATTTCCATCCAGCGGTCAAAATGTTCTTTGGCAACCGGTAACTGTTTGTGCGGCGGAAATGGACTTCCGGAATACGAATGTACTTCGAGTAAAATAGTTTGCCAAAAGCGATACATTTTTTCCAGATGTTCTGGCCAGCGATTGCCTATTTTTTCATTGAATATGGGTCCAATAAATTCGTCTTTTTGAACTTTAGAATAAAAAGTATCAACCAGTAATTTGATATCGTCGAATGTAGTAATGTCGGTTTGTGGTGTCATGATTTGGTATAAAAAAAGCCTACGCAAAGGTAGACTTTTATGATTGATTCTGATGGGAAACTATTTTGCTTTAGGTGGAAATTGCTCTAAAATTTTGGCTACAAATTCGTTGATTCGTTTTTCTTTTTCACTACGATTTTCAGTCAAATAACCAACGCCTTCTCCTTGCCAAACCAATTCTTTTTTCTTAGCATCAATTAAATCGATGTATAATGTTCCTTCTGTTGATGAGGAAACAAAAGTGCTGCGGCCTCCCCATAAATAAGGATTCCATCCCCATCCCCAACCGTAACCCCAACCGGCGTTGTATTGGTTTACGTCAATTCGTTCTCTTTCTTTGGTAAGTATATTGATAAGCAAATCTGGATTTTCACTTTTGGTCATCCCTTTTAAGCTTAATTCTCGATCTATTGCATTGAGTATTCTTTTTTTATCCAATTCTGAAATCTCAACTTTATCGATACCTTTTTTATGAAAAGCGTATGTTTTATATTGACTAAAATCTACCTTGTTATCATAATCGGAATATACTTTTACGGAACTGCAAGAGGCAGCTAGGAAAAGTAAAAGTACTGGGAGGAGTTTAATTGCTTTCATGGCTTGATTATTAGATTACTAAATGTTATTAAAGATACGTTCAAATTTTTAAAAATCCAACAAATTGTCGGCTACTATATTAGGGATGGTGACTTTCAACAAAGGTTGCGTCTCCATGGCTCTTTTGATGGCAAATAATGCGCCTTCATTTCTAGCCCAGCTTCTTCGGGAAATCCCATTGTTGACATCCCAGAAAAGCATTGATGCTAACCGTTTTGACGCTTCTTTTGAACCATCAAGAACCATACCAAATCCACCGTTAATTACCTCACCCCAACCAACTCCTCCGCCATTATGAATGGATACCCATGTGGCGCCACGAAAGCTATCTCCAATAACGTTTTGTATCGCCATATCTGCTGTAAAACGGGAGCCGTCATAAATATTTGAAGTTTCTCTGTACGGCGAATCAGTGCCGGAAACATCATGGTGATCGCGACCCAAAACGACTGTTCCTATTTCGCCTTTTGCAATAGCCTGATTAAAAGCTTCCGCAATTTTTACGCGACCTTCTGCATCAGCATAAAGAATTCGAGCTTGAGAACCCACAACCAATTTATTTTCCTGAGCGCCTTTTATCCAATGAATATTATCCTGCATTTGTTGCTGAATTTCTTCGGGAGCTGTTTTTGCCATTTCTTCGAGAACTTGGCAAGCAATTAGATCTGTTTTGGCTAAATCTTCCGATTTTCCCGAAGCACAAACCCATCGGAAAGGGCCAAAACCATAATCAAAACACATGGGTCCCATAATATCCTGTACATAACTTGGATACCTGAAATCGATGTGGTTTTCCGCCATGATATCAGCACCGGCGCGGGAAGCTTCCAGTAAGAAAGCATTTCCGTAGTCAAAGAAATACGTTCCTTTGGCAGTATGTTTATTGATAGCAGTGGTGTGTCTGCGTAATGTTTCCTGAACTTTTATTTTAAATAAATCAGGATTATTAGCCATCATTTCATTGGCTTCTTCAAAGGAAAGATCAGCTGGATAATAACCACCCGCCCAAGGATTATGGAGCGAAGTCTGATCAGAGCCTAAATCGATATGGATGTTTTCTTCGTCAAATTTTTCCCAAACATCAACCACGTTTCCAAGATATCCGATGGAAACAATTTCATTATTGGCTTGGGCCAAAGCGACTCTTCTCACGAGTTCCTCCACGTCTTCTACCACTTCATTGATCCATCCTTGACTGTGGCGAATGTGTGTTATTTTTGGGTTTACTTCGGCACAAACCGTGATGCAACCGGCAATGTTTCCGGCCTTTGGTTGTGCGCCAGACATTCCGCCTAAACCGGAAGTTACGAATAAGCCGCCTTTTGGACTGCATTTTATTTTACGAAAACCGTTCAAAACGGTAATGGTTGTTCCGTGTACAATACCTTGCGGACCAATGTACATGTAACTTCCTGCTGTCATTTGTCCGTATTGAGAAACGCCCAATGCATTCATTTTTTCCCAATCGTCCGGTTTAGAATAATTAGGGATGACCATTCCGTTAGTGACAACAACTCGTGGTGCTTCTTTATGGGAAGGGAATAATCCCATCGGGTGACCGGAATACATAGTTAATGTTTGCTCGTCGGTCATTTCCGATAAGTATTGCATCGTCAATAAATACTGTGCCCAGTTTTGGAAAACGGCTCCATTCCCACCATAGGTAATTAACTCATGCGGATGTTGTGCAACGGCATAATCCAAGTTGTTTTGAATCATCAGCATAATCGCTTTTGCCTGTTCGCATTTTCCAGGATATTCAGCAATTGGTCGCGCATACATTTTATAATCCGGACGCAAACGGTACATGTAAATACGGCCGTAGGTTTCCAGTTCTTCCGAGAATTCTTTGATTAATTCGGCGTGATGTTGCGGTTCAAAATAACGTAAGGCATTGCATAAAGCCAGTTTTTTTTCTTCTATCGAAAGTATTTCTTTGCGCTTTGGTGCGTGATTTATATCTGTTTCGTATGGTTTTGGTTTTGGTAAAACCGAAGGAATCCCCTGTTGTATTTGTTCTTGAAAAGTCATGTTTTAGATGTGTATTGTGTTGTTGTAAATGCGCATTTATCCAATTAATGAAACTGAATAATACGGCTTTAACACTGCTTACTTTTTATTACTTCCTGTTTTTTTATCAAAACCATAAGGACAATGACGGCAACCACTTTTACAGCAATATCCTCGTTTTAAATGGTGTTTTTCGGTAAAACATTTATATCCTTCCGGTGTGTAATAGAAATCTTCCCCTTCTATCAATTTATTTTCATTACTTTGGTCAATCATATTTGGGAATGTTCTATTGTAAAATTCATTTAGTTTTTATGATTCATCAACGTCAACTCAAACGATTGAGTTTTTCATTAAATAGAACCATTTTATCATTACAAATTTATAAATTTTATAGCGAATGTTTCTGATTGTTGCTAAATATTTAATTCCAAAAGGATTCCGTGGATTGACACTATTTCCTTTTGTATTGGTAAAATTCCCTAAAGACAAACAAAATATAATTTTAGTCAATCACGAAAAAATCCATCTTCGCCAACAGCTAGAGTTATTAATTCTTCCTTTTTTTATTTGGTATTTGATGGAATATCTTATTCGCTTGGTTCAGTATCAAAATGCAAATTTGGCTTATAGAAATATCAGTTTCGAGCGAGAAGCGTATTCGAATGAATCAAATTTAGACTATTTAAAAAACCGATCTATTTTTCAATTTTGTAACTACTTGTTTTTGAAAAAATAGCTTTTGCATACAAAAGAAATTTTGTCTTGGAAGATTCTAATTTTTTCTTTTAATCAAAAAAAAAGCTTTTCTAAGCGCTAGATTTTATTCTTTTTTAAAAGACAATCACTTCAAATTTAAAGCACTTTTTTTACAAAAAATCACTGTTTAACAATTAGGATTATTTCCTTCTGTTTTTAAATTTAATTATGTAAGAAATTGTATATTTTAAATACAAAAAGATGTATTTAAACGATTATTTGTACTTTTTATCGGTATTTATGCGGTTTGCTAATGTGTTTTTTTCGTAGATTTAACCCATAAAAGCAATTATGCGATTGGTTTCATTGAAAATGGGAAGAAAAAGGCTTAAAAACTATAAAAAATTACATCTAATAGATTCATAGTAAGTTTTTTAAATGCTTTATGATAATTGGAAAAATATAGGATTAATAAATAAAATATTGGTTACAAATTAATTTAAATCAACCGCTTATGAACTCAAAAATACTAAAAAAAATACTGCTAGTTGTGACTGGTTTTTTAATTCAGAGCAATGTAAATGCACAAATGTATGTAAGTCCAAACACTTACGTTTTTGCCAGTAATGAAGTTGTTTTTATAAAACAACAATTGGAGTTAAATGCGGCAACCAGCAATTTTTATCTAAGGGAAAATGCGCAGTTGTTGCAGGGTTCAACTTCAGCTGGTGCAAATAAAGGTCTGGGAAGTTTGTCTGTTTTTCAAGAAGGGAACACTAATAATTTTCAATATGACTATTGGTGTTCTCCAGTGGGAGGAAATATTGCTGTGGCTGGAAATTCTCCTTTTGGAGTGACTCAACTTAAGGATGTGAGTGGTTTAGTAACTTTTAATGAACCTGCGATATTGCCAATGAATAATTATAACGGTTCGGCAAGTCCATTAGCGATAGCACCGTTTTGGATTAATAAATTAACAGTTTCATCACAATATTCAAGTTGGATTCAGGTAGGATCTAATTCTAGTTTGAATGCTGGAGAAGGATTCACAATGAAAGGCACATCAGGAACAAATGGATTTACAATAAACGGAGTTCAAAATAATCCCGGAAGTAAGCAACGATATGATTTTAGAGGAAAACCAAATGATGGAACAATAAGTATTCCTGTTGCAATTGAGCAATTTACATTGACAGGGAATCCGTATCCATCAGCAATCGATTTATCTGCTTTTTTAATTGAACAAACAAATTGTAGCGGAATAGCTTATTTTTGGGAGCAGGATAAAACTGTGAATTCGCATTATATAGCGGATTATAAAGGAGGTTATGCTACTTTTGCCCCTGGTAATTTGGGAAGCACAGGAGTTTATGTTCCTGCCACTTTTTATTCGTATGATGGTTCAGGAAATGAAGGCAGTGCAGGTGCAACTGGAGGAACTTATGAAAGACGTTTTTCACCGATTGGTCAGGGCTTTCTAATTGATGGCATCGCAAACGGTTTTGTAGAGATGAAAAACAGTTACCGAATGTTTGTCAAGGAGCCAGTAAGCAGTCCTGCACCTGAAAAAATGATAAAATCTACCAAAACAAGAAACAATACTGGTTTCATGGAGCCGGTGCAAGCGGTATCGGGATTTGACTACACAACAGTAAGTTTAGCACCTACGCCACAAATAAAATTCAATACGTTGATGAATAATCAAGGGGTGCGTCAATTGGCTTTGGCGTTGATTCCTGAAGCAACTGATGGGATTGATCGTGCGATGGACGCGATGTCTTCAAGTGACAGCACTCCGGCTGATGTTTACTTTGTTCTAGATGGCGCAGATTTTGTGATTAATGCTGTAAATTTTGACATTGATAAAAAAATCCCAATTGGTTTTAGAAATGCAAAAGCAGCCAATTACAAAATTACGGTTCAGGAAATGATTAATTTCACGGCTGCCAACACCGTTTATTTACACGATAAAGTAAGGGATTTATATTATGATATTACAAATGACTTTCATGAATTAGAATTGCCGGCAGGAGAAAATAATACTCAGTTTGAAATAACTTTTAAAACGAACAGCACTTTAGGAGTAGAGGAAACAGCCAAGCAAAGTTTTGTGATTTTTCAAAATAATTCAACAAAAAATTTGACAATCGATAATCCTTTATTGATGGATCTTGAGACTTGTGGTTTATACGATGTAGCGGGTAAATTGATTTTTGTTAAACAAGATTTAGGGGTTGATGCCTCGTATAAATTTTCAACTTCCGGTTTAGGAGATGGAATATACATTGTAAAATTGAGTACCAAAGACAAATTGGTTGTTGGTAAAAAAGTGATTATTAAAAACTAGAATTTATTAAAAAAAGCACCAAAAATGCAATCTGTAGAGGTTGCATTTTTTATTATAGATTAATTTTACCTTTGTAAAAAATAAAATGGTTTGAATCAAAAGGTACTAACATCATTTCCGAACGCTATTTCTGTCCAAATCAAAAGGGAAGATTTAATACATCCTTTTGTTTCGGGAAACAAATTCAGAAAGCTAAAATACAATTTGCTTCAGGCGAAAACAGAAAATCACGATACGCTGTTGACTTTCGGCGGTGCTTTTTCGAATCATATTGCCGCAGTGGCTTTTGCAGGAAAAGAGAATGGATTTAAAACCATAGGAATTATTCGCGGAGATGAATTGGCAGGTAAAGTTACTGAGAATCCCACGTTGTCATTCGCTCAAAATTGCGGCATGCAACTAGAATTTATATCTCGGGAAGAATACCGATTAAAAAGTGAAGTGTCTTTTATTGAAAATTTAAAACAAAACGTCGGTAGTTTTTATCTGATTCCAGAAGGCGGGACAAATGATTTAGCAATCAAAGGTTGTCAGGAAATACTAACTCCGGAAGATGCTGATTTTGATTATATTTGTTGTTCAATAGGCACTGGCGGAACTATTTCGGGAATCATTAACAGTGTTTTACCGCACCAAAAAGTTTTAGGATTTCCTGCTTTAAAAGGTGATTTTTTAAAAGAGGAAATTTGTAATTTTGTCCAAAATGAGAATTGGGAGTTACTAACGGACTATCATTTTGGTGGATACGGAAAAGTAAATGAAGCATTAATCGAGTTCATCAATCAGTTTTATACTGAAAATCAAATTCCTTTAGACCCTATTTATACGGGAAAGATGGTTTTTGGCGTTATAGATTTGATACAAAAGAATTATTTTCCTGCCGAATCAAAAATTTTGCTCATTCATACGGGTGGAATTCAGGGAATTCAGGGAATGAATATTAAATTAAAAAACAAACAATTACCAACAATAGATATCAATGTTTAAAAAAATCCTACTAATTTTTATAATACTGACTTTGATAGGTTGTAATGCCACAAAGCCGGTTATTGTAACAACCAAAAAAGCACCTTTAAAATCAAAATCAGAAGTTGTAAGAACCGTTAAAAAAACGAATCCAGTAAGCAGTAACAGCACAAAACCCATCATTTCAAAACCCACAAGACCAGAACAAAAAAAGAACGAAACAGAAACAATTGTTTCTACCTCAAGAACTGTTGTCACTAATGATATTGTCAGAGTTTATATTTCTCAATATAAAGATGTTGCCATGGGAAATATGAGGAATTATGGCATTCCTGCAAGTATTATTTTGGCACAAGGAATTTTAGAATCAGGTGCAGGAAGAGGAGATTTAGCCTTAAATGCCAATAATCATTTTGGGATAAAATGCCACGAAGGTTGGACTGGTGAGAGTGTAAAACACGATGATGATTCAGCACAAGAATGTTTCCGTAAGTATGATAATCCATCGCAATCATTCAAGGATCATGCTTTGTTCCTGACCGGAAGAAGCAGGTATGCTAAGCTTTTCGGTTTTTCCAAAGATGATTACAAAGCGTGGGCAAGAGGATTAAGAGCTGCGGGTTATGCTACAGATCCAAAATATCCGGATAAACTAATTTCATACATTGAACGTTACAATTTGGATCAATATGACAATCAGGTTTTAGATGTCAATTATGTTTCGAATGAAAAACAGCTTGTGGAGGAATTAAAGCTGGAACACAGAAATATAGCCAGTAACGGTTTGGCTTCCTATGTTGTTCAAAAAGGAGATACATTATATTCTATTTCGAAAAAATTCGAATTAAAGGTAGAAGATTTAAAACAAAAGAATAATCTTTCGGACAATACACTTTCTATTGGACAGAAATTGGTAGTAAAATAACTTAAAAAATAACGATAATTCATAATTCATAAATGTTATATAAAAGAAGTAGTCAGCTTTTTGCTGAAGCAGAAAAAGTAATACCAGGAGGTGTAAACTCACCAGTAAGAGCATTTAAAGCAGTAGGAGGAACTCCAATTTTTGTCAAAAGTGCCAAAGGTGCTTACTTGTACGATGAAGATGGAAACCGTTTGATTGACTATATCAATTCTTGGGGACCAATGATTTTAGGACACGCTTACGAGCCGGTAGTACAAGCCGTGATTGAGAAAGCGAAGTTAGGAACTTCATTTGGAATGCCAACAGAATTAGAAACGCAAATTGCAGCTTTGGCTGTTTCCATGGTTCCAAATATTGATAAAATTAGATTTGTAAATTCCGGTACCGAAGCTTGTATGAGTGCTGTACGACTGGCTCGCGGGTTTGCCAAAAGAGATAAAATAATAAAATTTGCAGGTTGTTACCACGGTCATTCAGATTCGTTTTTAATCCAAGCGGGAAGTGGAGCCATTACTTTTGGTTCACCAAACAGCCCTGGAGTTACGGCAGGAACAGCCAAAGATACTTTGCTTGCAAAATACAATGATTTAGAAAATGTATCTACTTTAATAGAAGCCAATAAAAATGAAATTGCTGCCATAATTGTGGAACCTGTTGCGGGGAATATGGGTTGTATTCCGCCCAATAAAGGCTTTCTAGAAGGCTTACGCCAATTATGTACTGATAATGGAATTCTGTTGATTTTTGATGAGGTAATGACTGGTTTCAGGCTTGCTGCTGGCGGTGTTCAGGAATTGCTTAACATAACGGCTGATATTGTTTGTTTTGGGAAAGTAATCGGTGGAGGATTGCCTGTTGGTGCTTTTGCCGCTCGCGAAGAAATCATGAATTATCTGGCTCCGTTAGGGCCCGTTTATCAGGCAGGAACATTGTCAGGAAATCCATTAGCAATGGCCGCAGGATTAGCGATGTTACAGGCTTTAGATAGTGATCGTGCTATTTTTCAAAGATTAGAAGAAAAAACAGCATATTTGGCTGCAGGAATTGATAAAGTGCTGAAAGCAAACAATGTCACATTTACAATCAACACTATTGGCTCAATGATTTCGGTTCATTTTGACGCAGCTCCGGTTGTTGATTTTAAAACCGCTGCAAATGGCGATAACGAAACGTTCAAGAAATTTTTCCACGGATTGTTGCAGGAAGGAATTTATATTGCACCATCCGCTTACGAAACGTGGTTTATTACTGATGCTTTAACCTATGAGGATCTCGATTTTACCATTCGAGCGATAGATAAAGTTTCGAAAACATTTTAAACGAAAAAAAGACCCAAATTTGGGTCTTTTTTTATGAACTAAGATGAAATAGTTTAAGTAAATGGATTATTTTTTATCACCCATTTTTGCTGGTTTTCTATTTTGATGGTATGCCATTCTTTTTTTCATTCCATTGTGTCTTTTTCCTTTCATGTCATCCCATTTTTTATATTGGTCTGCTGAAAGAATTTTTTTCATTCTGTCTTTCATCACAATTTGTTCGTCTAACATTTGGCTTTTTTTAGCAAAACGTTCGTCAGTGGTAAGTTGTTTTTTAGCCGAATCTTTGTTTGCTTTCCATTCCGCCATTCGGGCTTCTCTTTTATTAGTTTGTTCTGCAATGATTTTACTCATTTCTTTTTGTTGAGAAGCATTCAAATCTAATTCTAGAGTCATCTTTTTCAAGTGCAATTGATTTCTTTGCTCTGGAGTCATTTGCTCCATTTTGGCTCTTTCCGGTCTTGCTTTTCTTTCTTGTGCAAAGCTTGTCATTCCGACAACTAATAATGCAACGATAAATAATTTTTTCATTTGTATTGTTTTAAGTTTTATAGATATAAGATAGGAATAGACCTGAAAAGTTTAATCGTTAACAAAAGATTATCATTTTGTTTCAAAAATCGCCGTAGTTTTTTAAGTGTAATTATTTTTCGCAGAAACAGCAACAAAGTCATTCTTACATTAGCGAAAGCATGATATTTATCAGTTTTTATACGGTTTTGTTTCTCGATTTTTGTGGTTTATTTATTTAAATCATTTTAACATGACAACACGTAAACCACTACATACTTTTCATATTCCCGTTATGGGACTTGCTTATACAATTGATAGTCCGATACGAGTAGCAAAGTATGGAATTTCGTCCGTGATTTCAATTATGGATGATGAACTTATCGAAAAAATGAATGCTTTTTATAGCAAGAAATTCGATTTGCCGTATCAGGAAATTACCCAAAAAATACATGATTACCGCGCAGAACGCATTACTTCTTATCTGAATTTGGTAGACAAAATCGTGAAGGAAAAATTCGAAAACTTCAAAACGGAATTATCCGAAAGCAAATCAGCTTTGGAAAATTACATCGCGATGCTACCCAACAAATCAGCCATTAAAGCAGGCCTGCAAAACTTGATGGAAGACGGTTTCGCTTTCAAAGAAAACATCAAAAATTATCTGGAGAAAAACCTTTATCCGGGTGATATTGATATCAATATTATGACCAAATTGGATAAGGATAATTTTATCAAAGAGGAACAATTACCCATTATTTTTAATGACGCACATGCTGCGCTACGTGGGTTTGTGAACAGTACATTAGAGTCTTCGGTCGTTTTATCGGCGGGGATGAATCCAAGATTATACAGCTATTTCGAAAGTTTTTCGGCTTTCTTTCCAGATGCGAATAATGCATTGAAAAAGAAAATTACGTTGAAAGTAAGTGACTTTCGCTCGGCGATGATTCAAGGGAATTTTTTGGCTAAAAAAGGACTTTGGGTATCTGAATATCGAATCGAATCCGGACTGAATTGCGGCGGACACGCTTTTGCAACCGAAGGCTATTTGTTGGGACCAATTCTTGAAGAATTCAAACAGAAAAAAGAGCAATTGATTCAATCCGCTCATGAGTTGATGGTGAAAGCATTGGGACAAAAAGAAATGCATGTTCCAGAACAGCCTTTGGATTTAAAAATTACGGTTCAAGGTGGCGTAGGAACTGCTGAAGAGCACGATTTTCTATTGGATCATTATGAAGTGGATTCTGTGGGTTGGGGTTCGCCTTTTTTATTGGTTCCTGAAGCCACATCGGTAGATGAGCACACCAGAGATTTATTGGCTGGAGCCAAAGAAGATGATCTTTATTTAAGTCATATTTCGCCGTTGGGAATTCCTTTCAATACGTTGCGAGGAACGACGAATGAAAAATTGAAATTGAAACGAATTGAGGAAAGCAAAGCGGGAAGTTCGTGTCCAAAACGATTTTTGGCGCTAAGCAAAGAATACGATGCTAAAGGAATTTGTACGTCTTCCAAGAAATATCAAGATTTAAAGCTGGAAGAATTACTGCTTCAAAAAGATATTTTAACTGCTGAAATTTTCGAAAAAAAGAAAAACAGTATTACGGAGAAAGCCTGTCTTTGTGTGGGTTTAGCAAATGCTTCGTATCTTGAAAATGACATTAAGATAAAAGGGCAGGCGCAAGGCGTAATCATTTGTCCGGGGCCCAACATGGCATATTTTGATAAAGAAGTTTCACTTTCTAAAATGGTGCAGCACATTTATGGAAACGCATCTGTATTGACGGTTACTAATCGACCAAATCTATTTGTCAAAGAGTTAAAAATGTATTTGGATTATCTGAAAAATGAAATCTCAGCGGTTACTGAAGAAATAACATTGGGACAAATTAAAAAATGGAATTCGTTCAAAAATAATTTGCTCTCAGGAATCGGATATTATGAGCATTTATTTGCAGCAACTCCTTTTTTCGAAAGCACCAAAAATGAGATTTTCAGTCAGTTTAATTCGTATAAACTGGAATTAAACGAGATTGAAATCCCCGAATTAAAATTGGCGTAAAGCATTCAAGTATTTGGTTTTGAATAGAGTGATTTTATTTATGATTATTCTATTCAAAACTATTTTTTATCAAACAATCATTTAGTAATTTTGCACGGTGAAAAAAATCATATTTATAATTGTATTGATCATGCTTATAAAACCCGTTCTTCCGGTTTTAGAGTATATCGTGAATTATGAATACATTTCAAAAGTACTTTGTATCAATAAGGACAAACCTAAAATGCAATGTAACGGAAAATGTCATTTGATGAAAGAATTAGCCAAAGCTTCTGAGGCTGAAAAGCCTCTTTCTTCCGATAAAAAAGTAACTGCTCCTATACTTGATGTAATCATTTTTGAGGAAATCAAATCTTTCGAAATTGCAACAGTTTTTTTTGATACCAAAGAAAAAATAAACCCGCATTATTCTAATTTATATGCTCGCTTGAATAGTGCTTCTGTTTTTCACCCACCCACTTTCATTTCATAAATTTTTTAAGCATGTAGTATGCTTTATTTCTTCCGTTCTAAACAACGGATGAAAATTTGTTTGCTTTTTTTGGAAATAATAATCCAAATATGGCATGCGAAACAGTACTTATATTCAAAATAAAAAACTTTAAGAAATGAAATTTCAATTAAAAAATATACTAGCTGTAATGGCTATCTCAGTTACCTTGTTTTCTTGCTCTAATGATGATGATAATGAAATGATTACCGGAAACGGAAATTTAAAATTAGAATTTGACAACGTGTATAAATCGGCTAATTTTGCTTTCAATACGAACTATACCAATTCGAATGCTGAGGTTGTAGCGGTTTCAAAAGTGAAGTACATTGTGAGTAATATTGTCTTGACAAAAGAGGATGGAACTACATTTACGTACCCAAAAAGTCAAAGCTATTTTATTGTAGATGAAGCTACGCCTGCAACATTAGTATTGAATCTTTCAAACATTCCTGCTGGAAATTACACTAAAGTAAAATACGGAATTGGAGTAGATAAAACGCAGTGGGAAGCAGGAGCAACGGGTCAAGGAGATTTCTTGGCAACAGCCCAAACTGCCGGAATGATGTGGTCTTGGAGTGCAGGTTATAAGTTTGTGGCTTTCGAAGGTACTTTTACAGCTCCTACGGTGACAACGGCAAAAGAGTTTAAAGTACATACCGGACAAACTGGAGCCGATTATAATTATGCTGAAGTTACTTTGAGTTTTCCTGAAAATGCTTTGGTACGAACTACAATTACGCCTCAGGTGCACATCATGACTGATTTGTCTCAAGTTATAGATGGAACTAATAAAATCAATCTTACGGATGCGGCAACCGTTATGGGTGGTGCTAAACTGGCTTTGGTTACTACTAACGTTTCTTCTATGTTCAAAATAGATCACGTTCACAACGATTAATTTTTTAATCAAAAAGCGGTTGGAAATTAAATCTCCGACCGCTTTTTAAAAAAATATAAAATGAAAGCAAAATATATCATATTGCTCATTTTTCCGTTGCTGTGGTCTTGTTCTACTGATGAAAGCGAAGACTATCAGGACGTTCCTTTGAACTTTCAGGTTCCTGCAAATTTCCCGCCTTTGGCATACAATCTGGCGAATAATCCACCCACCGAAAAAGGATTTGAACTTGGTAAAAAACTTTTTTATGACGGCCGATTGGCCTCGGATGGGATTGTTTCCTGCGGATTTTGTCACATTCAGGAAGATGCATTTACGCATCACGGCCATACTTTGAGTCATGGAGTAGATGACGCCATAGGAACGCGAAATACACCACCAATCCAGAATTTGGCTTATCAAACCACTTTTATGTATGATGGTGCAGCATCACATTTAGACCTGCAACCTATTATTCCGTTCACGAGTCCCATAGAAATGAATGGCGATTTTGCAAAAGCGATTGCTATGATGAAAGGTGATTCCGAGTACCAAAAGCTATTCAAAGTTGCTTTTAAGGATGGACAAATAAATTCCGAAAACATGCTCAAAGCCTTGGGACAATTTATGGTTATGGTGACGTCCTCGAATTCCCGTTTCGATAAGTACCGTCGCAATGAATCCGGTGGAACACTTACGCAAGACGAGAAGGACGGTTATGCCATTTTCAACCAAAAATGTTCCAGTTGTCACGCCACAGATTTGTTTACGGACAATTCTTTTAGAAACAATGGCTTGCCTATTGATCCCGCGTACAATGATATTGGTCGTTTTCGCGTGACGGAGTTGCCTCAGGATAAGTACAAATTCAAAGTGCCAAGTCTTAGAAACATAGAAAAAACAGCGCCTTACATGCACGATGGACGCTTATTTACATTAGAAGCCGTTATGGATCATTACAATTCCGGTATAGTGAATTCAGCTACTTTAGACCCAATTTTGAATAAAAACGGATCACTCGGAATCCCTTTGACAGCAACAGAAAAATCAAAAATTATTGCTTTTCTAAAAACATTGACAGACACGCAATACCTAACAGACAAGCGCTTTTCTGAATATTAATTTTAGAAGCTATTTCCTGCTGTACACTGCAAGTCCTCGCTACAAAAGCCGTTTTTCTATGTCCTGAAAAGAGCTTCCTCCAGTCGCTTTTTCAGGACAAGAAAAACAAGCTTTTTCCGCTGTGGGCTTTCCGTTTCCATCAGGGCTAAAACAACAAACATGAAAAAATACACATTGCTTTTAGTACTTCTTTTTCAATTGGCAAACGCCACCGAAAAAGACAGTTTAAATACCGTAAATCCATTTACAAAATACCATTCCTTCCTTCAAGATGAGGATTTCTGCGATGCCTGCGGTTGCTCCGCTAGCGGCGGAAGCATGGGATTCGCTTCGATGTTGAACTCTAATTTCGTTGGGATTCGGTATTTCAATCAACAATACAAATCCATGGATGGCTTGTACAGCAATTCGCCTTGGTACAAAGAAAATTTCAACACCGTTCAGGTTTGGGGCCGAATCCCGGTTAGTGAAAAGGTTCAGGTTTCGGCATTATTGCCCTTTCATTTTCATGAAAGAGAAACCGCCACAGGTAACAAAAGCATTAATGGAATTGGCGACATCACCGTTTTGGCGATGTATCGTTTGTATCAAACCCATAAAGACAGTACGTTTTTCGTACATACATTACAATTGGGAGGTGGAATAAAAGCGCCGACCGGAAAATTTAATGAGGCAAATTCCGGAAGTATAAATCCAAGTTTTCAGGTAGGAACAGGAAGTTGGGATTATCTTTTGGCAACTGAATATGTGGTTAAAAGAAAACAATTTGGTTTAAACTCGATGCTGAATTATGTTATAAAAACAGAAAACCAAAAGAGTTATCGTTTTGGGAATCAGTTGAATTACGCTGGAACTTTTTTCTATTTGTACGAGAAAAATAGTTTTTCTATTGTTCCACAACTGGGTTTTGCTGGTGAAGTTTATGAAAGTAATTACCAGTACAATCAAAAATTACGAAATACAAACGGAGATATTCTTTTCGGGAAAGTTGGTTTTGAGGTTGGTAAAGACAGACTTTCTTTTGGAGCTAATGCCATGTTACCCATCAATCAAAATCTTACCGGCGGCAATGTAGAAGCGAATTATCGCTGGAGTGTCAATTTGAATTATAGTTTGTAAAATCATAAAAGTTTATTGAAGTTTTTTAGTTATTGGTATTATGTTCTCAAGATGACTTGAGTCCGCTTATACCGTACAAGTTGAAGGTGTTTTTCACTCTTGTTATACGTTACGATTTAGTAGTTATGTAAGTTTTTTTTAAAATTTTAAAACCATAATGAAGTACGTTTCGTATGTACTAACATAACTAAATAAATAAACGATGAAAAACAAACAACAAAATTTAGGATTTGCGTCCATAATTGGACTAGCTCTGTTATCTTTTACTGCAATTTCATGTAATGATGATGATAGTAATGAAATGATGATGCCTGTATCGGCACCTGACGTTAATTTTACTGCATTAGCCAGTAATAATACGATTCTTACATTCAATGCAAGAAATTTAGCTACTCCAACTACGACCACTCCAATTGTTGGTTTACCTACATCAGAGAGTATCGTAAGTATTGATTACAGACCAGCAACAGGGCAGTTATATGCCTTAGGTTCTTCTAGTCGTCTCTATTTTATTAATGAGAAAAGTGGAGCTGCAACAGCATTAGGCGCTGGAACGTTTTCTCCTATTGTTGCCGGAGCTAATGCTTCATTGGATTTTAATCCAACAGTAGATAGAATTCGTTTGGTAACAGAATCTGGTCAGAATTTAAGATTGCATCCGGAGCTAGGAACTGTTGTAGCAACTGATGGG
This sequence comes from Flavobacterium sp. CAN_S2, assembly GCF_015752255.1. Classification (NCBI taxonomy): domain Bacteria; kingdom Pseudomonadati; phylum Bacteroidota; class Flavobacteriia; order Flavobacteriales; family Flavobacteriaceae; genus Flavobacterium; species Flavobacterium sp. CAN_S2. The sequence goes on along the minus strand of NZ_JADOVA010000001.1, from coordinate 555,799 downwards.
GTTATTAATGGTGGTACAAATCCTAAAATTGGTGCAGTAGCTTATACAAATAGTATGGCTGGTGCAACAGCAACGATGTTGTATGATATAGATTTCGAACAAGATAAATTGTATATGCAAACACCTCCAAATGATGGTGGACTTCAACTTGTTGGTGACTTAGGCGTGAACTTTCAAGGTGTAGGGGACATGGATATTTTAGCAGATAATTCAACTGCTCTTGCTGTAACAAATAATGCTAGTGTATCCACTTTATACACAATTGATTTAGCAACAGGAAAAGCTGTTGATGTAGGGAAATTCACAGCTCCAGTGATAAGCATAGCATTCAAAACTAATCCAATTGCATATGCAACAACTTCCGGAAATATGTTGGTTCGCTTTAATCCTACAAGCGGAAATAATAATTCTGTTGCATTAACTGGTTTAGCTTCAAACGAAAGTATTGTCGGTTTAGATTTTAGACCTGCAAATGGAGGTTTATATGCTATTTCAAATCAAAGCAGATTGTTTTCTGTGAATACAGCTAGTGGAGCATTAACAGTAATTGGGTCTCCTTTATTAACGGCATTGTCAGGTACTTCTTTTGGTTTTGATTTTAATCCAACAGTAGATAGAATCAGGTTGGTGAGTAATACAGGTCAAAACTTACGTTTACACCCAGATTTAGGAACAGTAGTATTAGTTGATGGTAATCTAAATCCTGGAACACCATTTGTGAATGGAGCTGCTTACACCAATAATATAGCTGGAGCTACAACAACTACTTTATTTGTAATTGACTCACAAACAGATATGATGTATCGTCAAGACCCACCAAACAACGGGACATTAGTTGCTATTGGAAGTTTAGGGATTAATGTTGATGCTGATAGCGGATTTGATATCGGTGGAAATAGTGCTGCTGCATTTGCTTTATTGAAAGTAAATAATGTTACATCAGTGTACAGTATTAACTTGACAACTGGCGCAGCTACTAAAGTTTCCGATATGAATATTCAAGCTACAGCAATGACTGTTGGTTTAGGATTCTAAAACTAAAATATTCTTAAAAAAAAGTCGGCTCTTTGATTAGAGCCGACTTTTTTGTTTGAACCGAAATAACATCAATATTGTTTTAGAAATAAAAAAAGGAGCTTCAATTGAAGCTCCTTTTTTATAAATATATTTCTCGAATAGACTTATTCTTTTAATCTACACGCTTTAGTATCTCCATCAACAACTACTTCAGTCAATCCCAAAGAAGATAGATTTTTCATGGCTTTATCCCATTTTTTACCGCTCAATCCAGAATTAATTTTTAGTAGGCCAAATTCCATTTGGTTGTTGTTGGTTTGCAATAACACAACAATCAATTTCTCGTCATCTTCTAGTTCAATCTTTACTTGTTTTTTCTCTGGTCTCATTTGTGGAAACAGCAATACTTCTTGGATAGAAGAATTATTGGTCAGGAACATCATCAAACGGTCCATTCCAATTCCTAATCCAGATGTTGGTGGCATTCCGTATTCTAAAGCTCTCAAGAAATCCTCATCGATAATTCCCGTTGCTTCATCATCTCCTTTTTCAGACAAGCGCATTTGCTCTTCAAAACGCTCTCTTTGATCAATTGGGTCATTCAATTCAGAGTATGCATTCGCCACTTCTTTACCGCAAACCATCAACTCAAAACGTTCTGTCAATTCTGGATTGTCTCGGTGTTGCTTGCAAAGTGGAGACATTTCCTTTGGATAATCCGTGATGAATGTTGGCTGAATATAATTTCCTTCACATTTAGCACCAAAAATCTCATCAATTAATTTTCCTTTACCCATGGTTTTATCCACGTCAATTCCCATTCCTCTTGCTGCATCAAATAACTCTGTTTCATTTTTTCCTGAAATATCAAATCCAGTAAAATGCTTAATAGAATCAGTCATTGTAACGCGAGCATATGGCGCTTTAAAGTTTACCGTATGTTCTCCAAAAGTCGCTTCACTTGTTCCATTTACGCCAATCGCGCAATGTTCTAAAAGGTTTTCGGTGAAATTCATCATCCAGTTGTAGTCTTTGTAGGCTACATATATTTCCATGGCAGTAAATTCCGGGTTGTGCGTTCGGTCCATTCCTTCATTACGGAAATTTTTAGAAAACTCATAAACCCCATCAAAACCACCAACAATCAATCTTTTTAAGTACAACTCATTTGCAATACGCATGTACAATGGCATGTCAAGCGAGTTGTGGTGCGTGATAAAAGGACGGGCTGCAGCACCACCGGGAATCGGTTGCAAAACAGGAGTTTCTACCTCAAGATACCCTTTGTCATTAAAAAAAGAACGCATCGCATTAAACAATTTAGTTCTTTTGATAAACGTTTCTTTTACGTGATCGTTCACCGTTAAATCCACGTAACGACGACGGTATCTTTGTTCCGGATCAGCAAAAGCATCATGCGTTTTTCCATCAGCATCCGTTTTTACTACAGGAAGTGGTTTCAAGGCTTTTGCCAAAACCGTCAATCCATAAACATGAACTGAGATTTCACCCACCTGAGTTTTGAAAACCGTACCGCGAATCCCAATAAAATCACCAATATCCAATAGTTTTTTGAAAACCACATTGTACATTGTTTTCTCCTCATCCGTCGATATATCATCTCTCGAAACATACACTTGAATACGACCTTCAGCATCTTTCAATTCCGCAAAACTTGCCTTTCCCATGATACGCTTACCCATCAAACGGCCTGCTAAAACAACTTCTTTTCCTTCGTACTTCTCGAAATCGGCTAGGATTTCGCTGGAGTAAGCGGTTGTAATAAATTCGGCTGCTGGATAAGGCTCAATGCCTAAATTGCGTAACTCGGTAAGTGCTTCTCTGCGTAATATTTCTTGTTCGGATAATGCCATTTTATGCTGATTTTAAGAGCGCAAAGATACTATATAAGTTTTAAAATTTAAAGTTTAAAATGTACCGTTTTTTGGAGCATAATATTTCGTTTTTTCAAGACGATTTGTCCCGCTATTCGCTGTATCCACGCCCAAAAGCGTGGGATGCCGCTGCTATCGGGGCTATGTTACGACTTTTATTTTCAAAACAGCGTGAAAAATAGTACAAATCGTGTATATTTGAAATCAAATCAATTTGTAAACATCCCAATGAAAAAATATATTGCGTTATTTCTATTAGTATTTCTAAGCAGTTGCCAAGTCACAGAAACCATTCATTTGAACCAAGACGGAACCGGAAAAATTGAAATCAGTAAACTTCGTGAAGAACAAAGTTACATGCAGCTTATGGGTGAGGAATATTCTAAAGAAGAAATTTTTCGGGATACGACCTACGTTTTTCAGGATTTAATAGCAAAGCATTCCGAAACGTTTTCCAGATTGCCGGCATTTGAAAAAGCCATTTTTCAAAAATTTAATACGGTAAAAGTACACAATAAGAAAAGCTCATTCGAAAAAGAATTTCGCACCACAATAACTCAAAATTTCTCTACAATATCAGAAGTGGCTGATTTATACAAAACCGAAGAATACGCGGATGACATCGAAAATAATTATGCATTGGTTGCCGAAGAACATTATTATAGTGTGAGCTTTACTTTTGACGGCAGTACTTTTAAAAGAATTGTCAAAATTACTGATGCAATAGAATTAAAAAAGCAACAAGAAGAAATTGAAAGATTAAAAATACGCTTCTCTAAGTTTAAAGTTGTTCAAAATTTTATTTTCAAATATCATTTTCCTCGAAAAATAAAATCAGTATCGAACGCAAACGCGAAAATAAGCGATGACAAAAAATCACTGGAATTGCAATTTCTGATAACCGATTGTTTAGTAAATCCGGAGAGCACCAATCTGGAAGTGATTTTAGAGTAATTCATTCGAAGCTTTTCTTGTCTGTAACTTATCTTAAAAACTTTGTACCTTTGTTCCTCAAAACCTTTGCGCCTCATTAAAAATGAACAAAACCATCCAACTTCAAGATTTAGGAACTAAAGATTACAAAGAAACTTGGGAATACCAAGAAGAATTGTTCAAAGGAATCGTTGACTTAAAAATTCGAAATCGCAGAGAAGAACTTGAATTAGAGACTCCAAATTACTTTCTTTTTGTGGAACATCCACATGTGTATACCTTAGGGAAAAGCGGTGATTTAACTAATTTATTGTTATCTGAAAAGCAATTGGAAGCGAAAGGAGCAACTTTCTACAAAATCAATCGTGGTGGGGATATTACGTATCACGGTCCTGGGCAAATTGTAGGATATCCTATTATAGACTTAGAAAATTTTTTTACTGATATTCATAAGTATTTGCGTTTTCTGGAAGAAGCCATTATTCTTACTCTTAATGAATATGGAATTGCTTGCGGCAGAAGCGAAGGTGAAACAGGAGTTTGGTTAGGCGCAGGAACTCCATTTGCTAGAAAAATTTGTGCTATGGGCGTTCGCGCTTCCCGCTGGGTAACCATGCATGGATTTGCTTTAAACGTAAATGCTGATTTGGGTTACTTTGATAATATTATTCCATGTGGGATTCGTGGTAAAGCAGTAACTTCATTAAACGTTGAACTTGGAGTAGAAAAAGTTAATGAAGAAGAGGTCAAAGAAAAAATCCTTAAACATTTCTCCATCCTTTTTGAAGCGACTTTTGAGAAATCTTAAATCTAAATTTCTAACTTTAATTGTTCAGGCAACAATCTAAAGGTCATTCGGTGGTATTTTGTAACCCCATAGATTCGGATTGCTTCTCGGTGCTCTTTGGTAGGATAGCCTTTATTTTGTTTCCAATTATACATTGGGAATTCCTCATGAATACGATTCATATATTCATCCCGATACGTTTTTGCCAATACAGAAGCGGCTGCAATACTCATGTATTTTGAATCTCCTTTAATAATACTCGCATTCGGAATTGAATTTAAGATTTCAATTTCAGCATCCGTAAAAATTTTTCCACCACGGTTTTTAATTCCGCCTTTAGGAATGAACGGACTATTTCCGTCTACTATAATATGTAGGGGTCTAGGATTTAATTTTAAAATACTTTCCTGCATTGCTTTTATGGAGGCATTCAGAATATTTATTTCGTCAATAACTAAAGGTTCCAGATGGGTTACTGCAAATGAAATGCATTCTTGCTCTATAATAGGTCTTAATTTTTCTCTCGCTTTTTCAGATAATTGCTTACTGTCATTCAGGAGCTCGTTTTGAAAATTTTCTGGTAACAGTACAGCGGCAGCAGTAACAGGTCCGGCCAGACAACCACGACCGGCTTCATCTGTTCCTGTTTCTAAATAGGGTGTTAAAAAGAAAGGACTTAACATTAAATTAATTTTGGCAAAAATATAGTAAAATATCTAATTCACTAGCTATAATTAATGATAGAAATTAAAAGTTGATAGTTTCTGTTTGTTTTGGTAAAGAATATTGCTAAAAATAAAATGTGTTAATTTTTATAAATAGTTGGTTCTTTAAGAAATTATTATGATTTTTGCCGAATAACTAATTCAAAACAAATTAATATGAGATCAAAATTCAAATGGATTTTTTCGTTGCTGTTGGCGTTGTCAATGCAGTTTGCGTTTGCACAGGAGAAAACGGTTACAGGTACAGTTTCAGATGTTGCCGGACCTATTCCAGGAGCAAACGTTGTTGTTAAAGGAACAAATAGAAGTGCACAAACAGATTTTGATGGTAAATATTCCATTAAAGCTAGTGCGGGTGAAGTTTTAGTTTTCTCTTTTGTGGGTATGAAAGAAATGACAGCAAATGTTGGAGCATCTTCAACTGTTAACATGAAAATGGAACAAACAGATAATACTTTAGAAGAGGTTGTTGTTGTAGGTTATGGAACTCAAAAGAAAAAGAATCTTACTGGTTCAATTTCTCAAATAAAAGGAGAGTCTATAGCAAATTTAGCAACTCCTAGTTTTGAATCTCAATTGGCTGGTAGAGCTGCGGGTGTTCAAATTACTTCTAATTCAGGTGTTTTAGGACAAGCTCCTAGAATTAGAATTAGAGGAATAGGTTCTATTTCTTCTGGAAGTTATCCTTTGGTTGTTGTTGATGGGGTGCCGATTTTTACTGGAGATGTAGGAGGGTATGCTAATACAAATGCTTTAGGGGATATTAATCCAGCGGATATTGAGTCAACAGAGATTTTAAAAGATGGTTCTGCAACCGCTATTTATGGTTCTAGAGCAGCAAACGGTGTAATCTTAATTACAACTAAAAAAGGAAAAGGTGGTAAATTTAGAGTGAACTATAATACGTACACTGGAGTTGCTTCACCAATTGATTTCTTAGATTTGTTAGGGACTAATGATTTTGTAAAAATTCAAAACGAAAAAAGATCAAACAGAGCTGCTTCACCATGGGCTGCTGGAACTACATTTAATACAGACTGGCAAAAAGCGGTGCTGCGTTCTAATGCTTTTCAAACGGATCACAACTTATCACTTTCTGGTTCAACCGATAAAACAAACTATTATTTTTCTGTTGGATACAATGAGCAAGAAGGTATTGCAAAAGCAAATGACCAAACGAGATATAACATAAGAGCTAATGTAGACCAAAAAGTGAAAAGCTGGTTGAACATTGGTGTAAATGCTGCTTTGTCAAGAACACAGAATAATGGATTGAATATTGGACAAGGTTCATTATCAGGTTTAATGTTTAATGCTATGCGTCAATTGCCTAATACTCCTATATATGATGCAACTCATCCAACGGGCTATAATATAGCTGGTGGAAGTGTAGGTCAAGGTGAAAACTTGTCAGTTATTGGTAATAACTTACCAAACATTGTTTATGTTTTAGACAATAATATTTACAGATCAAAAGTGGATAGATCTTTAGTGAGTCTGTTTGCAGATTTTAAAATTTTACCTAGTTTGAATTTTAAAACACAAGGAAGTGTAGATGCAATTGGTACAGAAGGTTTTCAATATTTAAATCCAATTAATGGAGACGGTGCTGGTGTAGCAGGATTAGTTAGAAATAACTTTGCAAACTTGACACGTTGGAACGTTCAAAATATTTTGTCATACAATAAGACGTTTGGTGATGCTCATACTATTGGAGCTACTGCAATTTATGAAGCACAAAAACAAAAAGTAAATTCTTTCTTTGGTGGAGGTAATGGTTTATCTGATACTTTCTTTAATCAAGGATTAATTTCTGGTTCTTATGCTACTCAAGTTTCTGGTGGTTCGATATCTGAAAACGGAATCATTTCTTACGCAGGTAGATTAACGTATAACTATAAAGAAAAATATTTTCTTCAAGGATCTTTACGTAAAGATGGTCTTTCATCATTGCCTTCTGCAAACAAATGGGGTACTTTCCCTGGAGTTTCTGCAGGTTGGAGCGTGAACAAAGAATCTTTTATGACACCCTTAGAAAATGTTATTTCTGAATTTAAATTAAGAGCTTCTTATGCTGAAGTTGGTAATACTGATATTGGTAATTATCCTTATTTAGGATTGTACAATAATTCTAAATATGCAGAGTACAATGGAATTGGATATTCTCAGGCTGGTAATAACCAATTAAAATGGGAAACTTCAGAAAAAATTGATTATGGTGTAGATTTAGCTTTTTTTAATAATCGCTTGAAATTTACTTATGATTATTTTATTAATAATCAAGATGGATTGATTTTAGCTGTGCCTCAGCCATTATCTTTAGGAGTTCCTAATAATTCAATATCACAAAATATTGGTTCATTGAAAAATTCTGGTCATGAAATTTCTGTTGAAGCGTCAGCTGTTAAATCTGAAAATTTTGAATGGACATTGACGGCTAATTTATCTTTGGTTAAAAGTAAAGTGAACACTTTAGTTAATGGACAGGATATTAATTATGTAGATGCAGATAACTTTAATACTGGAAACAATATATTAAGAGAAGGTGAGTCTCCTTATGCATTATATGGTTTTAAATATTGGGGAGTGAATCCAGCTAATGGTAACCCAGTTTATTACAAAGCGGATGGTTCATTAGTTCAAGGAAATATAGATACTCAAGCATACAGAGTTTTTGATCCAAGTAATCCTACGGATGTTTCAGTTGCTTCTTCTTTGAGTACATCGGATAAAAGTATTTTAGGAAATGTGCTTCCTACTTATTTTGGAGCATTCAATTCTAACATGAGATACAAAGATTTTGATTTAGGCTTTATGTTCCGTTTTAGTGGTGGTAATAAAATTCACAACTCAACAAGACGTGATGCATTGACTATGAATTTCAATAATAACAGTACCGAAATATTAGGTAGATGGCAAAGTGCTGCTAATCCTGGTGATGGCTGGACTCCAAGATTGAGAGATGATAGAGAAACTTTTATCAATTTGAATCAGGCATCTACTCGTTTTGTTGAAGATGGTGACTATATTAAATTGGATAACGTAACTTTAGGTTATAATTTACCGAGAACAGTTTTGGAAAAAATTGGAGTAGATAAATTCAGACTTTTTGTACAAGGTCAAAATCTATTAATTATTACTGACTATAAAGGTTTAGATCCTGAAATGGAAATTACAGGTATTGATTTAAATGGTACTCCAAGATCTAGAATATTTACTCTTGGTCTTAATGTAGGTTTCTAATTTTAAAACGAAAAAAATGAAAAATAAAAATAAATTTTTATCCTTATGGAGCGCTAAAATTGCGGTTCCGTTAATGATGGTCTCACTTTTATTTACTTCATGTAGTGAAGAAAGTACCATAGAGTTAAGTCCTTTTAATAGTATCTCAGAAAATGTTGCATTCGAGACTCCTGCTTTAATCGATCTTTCGGTAACAGGTATGTATAATGGTGCTCAATTGGGTAACTTTAATGGTGCTGGTGCCAGAGGGTATGTTTTTGGAGCGGCTTACGTTCAACAAGGAGATAATAGAGGAGAAGATGTAGTTAACTTAGCAGCATTTTATCAACTAACTTACACGGGTACTTACGATCCAACTACTGCGAATAACGTTTACTATTGGGCGGATGCTTATCGCTTAATAAATAGAACAAATATTGTTATTGAAGGTGTTGAAAAAGCTGCAGCAAGTGGAGTTATTACTCAAGAAGTAGCGAATGACTACATTGGACAAGCGAAATTTTTTAGAGCTATTGCGCACAATGAATTGTTGATTTTTTTCGCAAAACCTTTTCAAGATAATAATGGAGCAAATTTAGGAGTTCCTTATAGAGAGATTCCTTATAACACTCCGGCAAATATTGAACTTGGTTTAGCTCAAGGTAGAAATACAGTTGCTGAATGTTACACTAAAATTCTTAAAGATTTAGATGACGCTGAGACTTTGCTTTTTTCAAAAAGTGCTAGAGCTGGTGCTGCAAAAATTGAAAGAATTACCAAAGAAGCTGCTATAGCTTACAAAACAAGAGTTCATTTGCACATGCGTAATTGGAATGGTGTAATTGCAGAAGGTACAAAATTAAATGGTTTGTATTCAATGACGGCTAATCCTGATACTCCATTTGCTAGTAATAGTTCAAATACAGAATCTATTTTCTCTATAGCTAATGGTGCTACAAATAATCCAGGTGCCAATGGTGCTTTAGCTAATATGTATCATCCTCCAATTCCTGCTGCCTCTAATGGTCGTGGTTTAGTAGCTATCAGTCCAATTATTTGGAGAGATCCAAGTTGGTTAGCAGATGACAAGAGAAGAGCTGAAGGTACTATGGTTATAACTGGTATTGGAAGTTACTATCCTAATTCTAAATTCACTAAAAAATACAAAGACGGTGTGAATAAAACAGATGCGGCACCAATTATTAGATATGCTGAGGTAGCATTAAATATGGCGGAAGCTTATGCTAGAAATAACGATGTGACAAATGGTTTGGCAAGATTGAATTCAGTAAGAAACAGATCTTTAGCTGATCCAACAACGCAAGCTTATACTGCGCTTAGTTTTTCTTCAAATGTTCAATTACTTGGAGCTATTTTAAAAGAAAGAAGAATAGAATTTCTTATGGAAGGGCGTCGTTGGGCAGATATCCATAGGTTACAAAAAGATCCATTATTTCCAATTGATGGAGTTCCTGCAAAAGCTGCTAACGGCGGATTTTCAAGTGGTCCAACTGCTTTAACCGCATATGCATTAGGTACTCCGTACGCTGGAGCTTTGGGTGTTAATGCAATTCCTTACGATAACTTTAAATTTTTGTGGCCTATACCACAATTAGAATTAGATTCTAATCCAACGTTAAGAGCACAACAAAATCCTGGTTACTAAATTTAGAATGTAGAACCAAAAGATTGTATTTAATGTAATTTTTTTAAGGCTGCAAGAATTTATTCTTGCAGCTTTTTTTTGTTTTTAATGTGTTGTCTAATTTATATTATACTTTAATAAGGGATTTTTAATTTAAGTTTCTGTTTGTAAGGTTGCAGGAGGAGAAACATGTTGTTAGTTCTGTTAAAATGGAATTTTGATAAGTAATTTGTGAAATGTTTCTAAATAACTTCGAATAGGAGATAATTATGGTAGCTATCTGTTTTTTTAACATATAAAAACTAATTTTTATTATAATTTAGCATTTAATACAATTTATTTAATTTTTTTAAATATGAAAAAAAATACTTTTAAAATAATAGTTTTGTTTGTAATGACTTTTTCTATTTCATCGTATTCGCAAACGGAAAAGGAAAAAAGTGTCATTTTAAGTCAGACAAATATCTCGAATCTTAAAAAACTGAAGTCCCAATTTGGTAAAAGTCAAATGAGTAAGTACGATAAAGCGGCTGCTCTTGCTAAACAAAATGGCTGGCCAATTAAATTTGCAAGCCCTGATGGAACTTACTCGGAACTAAAAGAAGTTACTGAAAGTGGATTTCCATTGTATCGAGTTACAAGAAATGAAGGATCTGCTTTTACATCTAGGGTGGCTAGATTGAGGCCAAATGGAGGTTTAGGCTTGAACTTGACGGGTAAGGATTTATTTGTTGGAGTTTGGGATCAAGACAATGCAACTATAGCTCATGAGGATTTTGGAGGCAGAGCTTTTGTTTATGATAACAATACTAATCCAACATCGTATCACTCCAGCCATGTAACAGGTACTATGATTAGTTCAGGTACAAATTCTATTAATGGTAGTGGTAAGGGAATTGCCTATGAAGCTTATGCTTACGTTAGTAATTGGAATAGGGATTTGGAAGAAATGACAGAATTAGCAACAAATAATGGATTGTTATTGTCTAATCATTCTTATGGACTACTTGCTACAAGTGCAAGTTTTCCAGAATTTATTTTTGGAGCTTACAGAGCTGATTCGAGAGATATAGATCAGATTGCTTTTGACGCTCCTTATTACCAACCCGTAATTGCTGCAGGGAATGATAGAAATAAGGTTCCTAATATTAATGCATCAAAAGACGGATATGATTTGTTAACAGATTTCAGCACTGCCAAAAATGCAATTGTTGTAGCTGCAATTGAAGGTTTAGATTCAGGCGGATATGTAAATGCAAGTAGTGTAGTGATGTCAAATTTTAGCAGTTGGGGTCCAACTGATGATAATAGAATAAAACCGGATATTGCAACTAAAGGTGTGAATGTATATTCGACAACTAATGCTGGTAACAATAAAGGGTATGGCACTATATCAGGAACTTCTATGGCCGCACCAGGTGTTACTGGGGCTTTATTATTGCTTCAACAACATTTTAGAAACATTACGACGGGATTTATGAGGTCGGCTACTTTAAGAGGCCTGATGGTTCATAGTGCAGATGAAGCAGGTGATGCTAAAGGACCTGATCCAAAGTTTGGCTGGGGATTGCTGAATGCTGAGAAGGCAGTTGGATTGATTTCGAATGCCTACAAAACAAATAACAATGTAATAATTCAAGAGTTTGATTCCAGAACAGCTCCTTTGTTTCAAGGTGGTGTTTATACTAAGATAGTTAAGGCAAAAGGTAGCGAGCCTTTGGTTGCAACTATCTCCTGGACGGATCAGGCTGGTCTTGCAAATAATGGAACCGTAGATTTAACGACACCAGTTTTAGTAAATGATTTAGACATTAGAATTACAAAAAATACAGAAGTTTTTTTTCCATGGAGATTGAATGATGTGAGAAATCAACCTGCAGTACAAGGTGATAACAAGGTTGATAATATTGAAAAAGTTGAAATTGATCTTCCAACCTCGGATCTTTATACCATAACTGTAAGTCATAAAGGAATTTTGAGTGGAAATAGCCAAGATTTTTCTTTAATAATTTCAGGATTAGAGGAAAATACTTTGTCAACTAATGATTCTGATTTTAAATATTTTAATATTTCACCTAATCCAATGGATGATTTGGTTAATATATCCGTACAATCTGATATTTCGGAAGACATGTATCTAGAAGTGTATAATTTGTTAGGAGTTAGACAGATATTTAAAAAAATTAATAGTCAAAATAGTAATTTTGTGGATACTGTAGATGTAACTTCTCTAATGCCAGGTTTTTATATTTTTAAAATTAAACAAGGTGTCAAACAATCCAGCTGGAAAATTATTAAAAACTAAAGAGGGTCGATATGATTTTTGTTAAAATTCTCTAATATCTCCATATAATTAAGCTAGTTTGCCGATGTTTTTTTTCAGAATACAAATTTCTTCCAACAAAAATATTCAGAATATTAACTATTAAATGTTTGTTAATTAATAATTAATTAATAGTTTTGTTTTTTAACTAACTCAAAAAAATTATTTATGAAATCAAAGTTTACTTGGATTCTTACGTTATGTTTAGCGTTTTTTATTCAGTTTTCTTTTGCACAAGAGAAAACTGTTTCGGGTACTGTTACTTCCAAATCTGATCAGATGACTATGCCAGGGGTAAATGTCATAGTTCAAGGTACTGGTCGTGGCGTACAAACCGATTTTAATGGAGAATTTGCCATTAAAGCCTCCGTAGGAGAAAGATTAGTTATTTCTATTGTAGGGTCTAAAACAGTCACTGTTGTGGTTGGAGCACAAAATAGAATTAATGTTCAACTTGAAGATGATACTACAGTATTGGAAAATGTTATTGTTGAGGGATATAACGTTACAAAAACAAAAGCAAAATCAAATGTTGCTTCTGTAACTGTTAGTTCTAAAACTATTGAAGGAAGACCTAATGCGTCTTTTATCCAAACTTTACAGGCTCAAGTTTCTGGTTTGAATATTACATCAGGAACAGGGCAGCCAGGTGGGAATAGCCAAATTATCATTAGAGGTACAGGTTCTATCAATGGTAAGGTGGAGCCATTATTTGTTATTGATGGAATTCCTTTGAATTCTGACAACTTTAGAAGTATCAATCCAGATGATATCGAATCAGTTTCGGTTCTTAAGGATGCTGGTGCGACATCTATTTATGGTAATAGAGGTGCTAATGGTGTAATTATTGTTAAAACCAAAAAAGGTGGTTATGATTCAGCACTAAGTGTTAAATATTCATCAACTACAGGTTTTTCTACTTTACAAAAAACCGATTATAACTTGATGAACTCTCAAGAATTACTTGCTACTGAGAGAACTTTTGGTAGAGGTAGAGGTTTTACTAATGGTCCAAATGGTGGTCCAATGACTGATGCTCAAATTGCAAGTGCAGTAAATACAAACTGGAATGATTATTTCTTTAGAACTGGGGTTACTCAAAATCAAGTGGTTAGTTTAGCTGGTGGGGGAAAAAATATGACTTCTTTTACATCGATTGGTTATTTTGATCAAGAAGGTATTTTAAAAGGTTCTGATTTGAAAAGATTCAGTTTTAGAAGTAATATAACTGGAAAATCAAATAATGATAAATTTACATACTCAACTACAACATCAATCAATTTTTCTAGAAGAAATGAAGCAAATGGTATTGGTACTGGTGGTGTAAATCAGAATTACGTGCTTGGTGCTAACAATAGTGCTCCATATATTTCACCAAATGATTATAGCACAAGTCAGCAATTATTGTTGGATTATCAAACACAAGGGGGAACATTATTATTGACTCCATTATTCCTTGTTGATAAACTAAAAACTTTTGAAAACAGATTAGATGAACTTAAAGGTTTAATTAATCTTGATGGTGGTTATAAAATCACTAAAGATTTAAGTGTAGGTACGGCTTTAGCGGTAGATTACACGCAAGGAAATTCTTATACTTGGCAAAGTCCTGTAGGTTTTAATACGCTTCTTTTCCCGGCATCCGCTACTGCATCTGATACGGAAAATCAGTTTTTTGAAAGAGATATAGCTTTGTCTTCAAATACTCGTTTGAATTATAACCGTACTTTTAACGAAAAACACACTCTTAATGCTGGTGCATATATAGAATATATAAAGTCACATAGAAATGCTTTTACTTTCACACAAAGAGGTTTAAATCCTAAAACTACTTCTCCTGGAGCTGGTACTGGATACATAATAGATGGGCCTACTAATGATAGAAATGTACCAGCTGTTTCTGCAGCTAAACAAGAAACGGGTTTGTTCTCTTATTTTGGTACTGCTGATTATGACTACGATAGCAAATATGGTTTTGGTGCAACTATTCGTAGAGATGCATCTTCTAGATTTGCGGATGATTACCAATGGGGTACTTTCTACTCATTTAGTGGTCGTTGGAATATAGACAAAGAAGCTTTCATGCAAGGTTCAGTAATTAATGCTCTTAAATTGAGAGGATCTTATGGAACTTCAGGTAATCAAGATATTAGTAATGGAACATATTTGGCTTTAAATAATACTAGAGAGTTATATGTTGCTGGTGTTGGTTACAATGGTTCTCAATCATTTATTCTTTCGCAATTGGCAGTGCCTGATTTGCGTTGGGAGACAACAGCTCAAGCTAATATCGGTCTTGATTTTGAAGTTTTTAACAGTAGATTGAGTGGTTCATTTGACGTATATCAAAAGAAAACTACAGATTTGTTTCTTAGAGTGCCATTATCAGGTGTTAATGCAGCCGATGGAATAAATGCTAATTTTGGAGCTTTAAAGAACGAAGGAGTTGAAGCTACACTGAATTATGACTTAATTAAGAGTACTAATGCAGATGGTTTTAATATGACATTAAATTTTAATGGATCTTACAATAAGAATACCATTTTGGACGTTGCCGGTACTACTGGGGTAATTGATAATGGTACTACAGTAATTCAAGAAGGAAGAACAATTGATGAATTCTTTCTTACAAGATACGAAGGTGTTAATCCAGCAAATGGAAACTTACTTTTCTTAAATGCTGCAGGTGAAGTAACAGAAAACCCTAACGTTACTGGTGATAGAGTTCTTACTGGTAAGTCTCGTATTCCGTTGTACCAAGGTGGATTCGGTTTTGATTCAACTTATAAAGGTTTTTTCCTTACAACTAATTTTTCTTATGCTGCTGAAGTGTACAGAATTGATTATGATTTGCAAGGATTACAGAACCCAACAAATAACATTGGAGTATTTAATGTTTCTGCGGATTTGTTGAATGCTTGGACACCTGATAATAGAGTGACTGATATTCCTTCATTGAGAGCTGCTAACTATGCTGCGCAAAATAATTCAGACCGTTATTTAGTTGATGCTTCTTATGTAAGATTAAGATTTGCATCATTTGGATATGATGTTCCTAAAAAATTACTTGATAAAACACCATTCAAAACTGTGAAAGCTTTTATTCAAGGAGAAAATTTAGTTACATTTTCTAAGTGGAGAGGTTGGGATGCTGAAAGCCCACGTACTGCTGACCAATACCAATACCCTACACCGAAAATCTTCTCAGTAGGATTACAATTAGAATTTTAATAAAAAAAAGATATGAAAAAAATTAATTTTATTTTATTAGCATTGATCGTGTCATTTTTCTCTTCATGTGAAGATGCAATCGATATTATTCAACCTGGTGAATTAGGACCAGATGTTACTTTTCAGACCGTAGATGATTTACAGTTAGGTCTTAATGGCGTTTACGCTGCTGTTGCTGGTGAGAACCCGATAGCTTTTAGTACTGTTTTTACTGATGAAGTTGCCATTGGTTTTGCTAATGGTGGCCAGGGTTTGAATGGTGGTGAATATGTTTTTAACCTGAATGCAGCATCTATTGACGCGGCTAATATTTGGTATTCTAATTATTCTTTAATAAATAGAGCGAATAGAGTTATAGCAGGAGCAGCTTTAGTTACTCCAACTGCCGCTAATGAAGCTAGGTACAAAGATATTTTGGCGCAAGCTCACATTTTAAGAGCTTGGGGACATTTTGTATTATTAAGTCATTTCTCAACTGATTTGACTAGTGATAGTGCTCTAGGTGTTATCAAACTTGATTTTGTTCCTCTTGTAACTGACCAGTTGCCAAGAAATACAAATGGTGAAGTTTTTGCATTGATAAATGAAGATTTAAATTTTGTTTCGTCTTTGTCTACTAATGCTGCTAACCCTTCACGTACTTTAGTTTCAACTGATTTTGTGAAAGCTTTCAGAGCTAGAATGGCTGCCTACAGAGGTAATTATGCTGCAGTTACAGCTTTAGCGGATGAATTAATCGCTGCATATCCTTTGACTCCTAGATCCGCAACTGTTGCAGATCAAAATACCTCTTTATATTTGAATATCTGGACAGATGTAGCAATACCTACTGCTACTCAAAATGAAGTTATTTTCAAATTAGAGCGTGTTCCTGGAAATAGATTGATAAATGCAACATGGGCATCTGTTAATAGTACAGTAAATGGTTCTCCTTTTTATGAGATGAGTACTGTTTTATACAATTTACTTAACAATACAAATGATATTAGAAGACGTGCTTTTTTAAGTCCTTCGTCAGATCCAGCCACTAACAGATTAGTTATTGGTAAATATCCTGGTTCAGGAGGAATTGTTCAATTGAATGATATTAAGATTTTTAGAACTCCGGAAATGTATTTCTTAAAAGCGGAAGCTCTTGCTGAGGCTAGTAACTTTACTGGTGTTGCTGCTCAATTACAAGCGGTTACTAATGCTCGTTTTGTTGCGGGAACTGCTCCAGTTATTGCAGTGCCAGCTAGTAAACAAGCTGCTTTTGCTGAAATTTTGAAACAACGTAGAATTGAGTTGTGTTTTGAAGGTCACAGATATTTAGATTTAAAACGTTTGGGTGTTAAAGCGGGTGTTTCTATCGATAGAGCTCCAGCGGATTGTAGTATTTACAATGCTTGTACTATACCAAATACTGATTTTAGATTTACTTTGCCTATTCCTTTTCAAGAGCTTAGTGCTAACACTGGTATTAAAGACCAACAAAATCCTGGTTATAATAACTAATTTAACTATTTTATTATGAAAAAATATTTATTAAAGATAACCGCAATTGCCCTTTTTATAGGGGTAATTGCAGGTTGCGAAAGCGAAAGTGTAGTATTTGATAATGTAAATGGACAAGAAGGGGTTCAATTTACTACAAGAAGTTATAATATTACTGTTCCTACTGAGGGTATAAAAGTAACTATACCAGTAAGTGTTACTACAATCTCAGATGTGGCAAGAACGTATCAAGCGGTAGCTGATGAAAAGTCAACTGGTGCAGCTGTTTCTTACGCTATAGGTGTTGCAAATATTCCTGCGGGATCTTATGATGGAACTTTAGATGTAACTCTAAATACAAATTCTTTGCAGGATGGTATAGCTTATGCTCTTCTTGTAAAGTTAGTAGCTCCTACTGGTGGATCTGCTTTTAACAATGTTGCAACTATAAATTATAATAAAAAAGTAGTTTGTAATAATGTTGTGCTAACTGTAACTACTGATGCCTACGCAGAAGAAACTTCTTGGAAAATCGTAAATGCTGCAGGAGCTGTAGTTGCATCAATACCTCCTGGAACTTATGGACCTGCTTCATCTACTGCTAGTAGAGGTAAAGTTTATACTCATAATATTAATTTACCTAACGGTAAGTATACTCTTGTCATGGAAGATATTTATTGTGATGGACAAAATGATGGTACTTATGAAGGTAGTTATAAATTAGACTGCTCCATCATTAAACATGCATCTGGTACTGGAGCATATGGATGTGAAGAAAAAACGACTTTTGAAATAAACCCGTAAAGCGTTTTTCTAAATAGTAAAAAGAGTGTTTTGTTATTGGCAAAACACTCTTTTTTTTTTGTATAAAATAGATTTCATCTCTGATTCTATCATTAACAAATGTTAAGTTAATTTTGATAAAATTCAGCCTTATTACTAAAAAAAAGTTTTGTGTAATTTATGATATATCGATTCTAATGAATCCATTTTTAAAGTAGTTCGTGTATTGATTCTTAATTGGAAACAGGGGTTTTGAGTTTTTTTATTTTGGCGGTTTATTATCAAATAAATTATATTTAGATTCTTATTGTGGAAATGTCTAGGAGAAATTTTTTTCATACATCGGAGAATGAATAAAGAAAATTATTGGATGCATACTTTATGACTAAAAATTATAAATTTGATAGTAAAACCTTTTTTATAATAATATACGAATTGAGTGTATTTTAGGTTTTTTTCGAAATTCATAATTTTAAATATTTACTCTGAGACGTTTAAAAATAAGAATATATTTATTAGCTATGACTACTTCTTTGAAATCACACTTAATTTTTTGTCAGTCTAATTAATTTTTCCTAGTAAGTATTAAATGAAGTGAATTTATTTTTTTTTGAATTCATATTTGTACTTCTTTTTTTATTCATAACTCTTAATGATATACCTTTGCTCAATTACAAGATTTTAATAATTGCATAATTATATATTCCCACAAATGAGAATTATCTTTCTTTTCTTTTTTTTGTCTATTCCACTAACTTTTTTTGCTCAAGCAAAAAGCGACAAAGTTGTAGAAAAAAACAAACCGCTTAGAATTTCTGATTCTATCAAAAACATAAAAACAGCAACCATCGATCTCTACAAAGTAATCACAATAGAAAACGATACCACTTACATCGATACTTCTCTTACTATTCAAAAAGAATATAGCCATAACTATTTGCGAAAAGACATTTTTGGACTCTTGCCGTTTGCAAATGATGGACAAACCTACAATACCTTGCAATATAGTTTAACGGATTTTTCACCGTATCCGGAATTTGGTTTTAAAGCAAAACATTTTAATTTTTTAGAAGCAAATCAAATACGTTATTATTCTGTTGCTACACCCGTTACCGAATTATACTTTAAAACTACTGTCAAAAAAGGGCAGTCTGTTGATGCTTTTATTACTTTAAACACTTCTGAAAATCTTAATTTTTCTATAGCCTACAAAGGATTGCGTTCAGAGGGTGAGTATATTAATCAATTGTCAAGTACCGGTAATTTTAGATTTACTACCAATTACAACACTAAAAATAAGAGCTATTTTGCGAAAGTTCATTACACTTTTCAAGATATTTTGAATGAAGAGAATGGTGGGATTACTACAATTGAGAATTTTGAAAGTGAAGATCCAAACTATAATAATCGACAACGATTTGAAGTTTATTTCAATGATGCCAAATCATTTCTAAAAGGAAAAAGGATTTTTCTGGATCACAATTTTAGGATTAATCCTAAAAAGGGTGATAATAATTTGTACTTGACACATCAATTTAATTACGAAAATAAGTTTTTCGAATATAATCAGGAAACTGTCCCGTCAACAGTAGGTTCGGAGACAGTCTTCCGTTTTGGAGAATCTTATTTGGACAGTGGTATAAATGATCAAACTCGTTATAACAAAATGTATAACAAAGTTGGTCTTATATATGAGAATACTACTTTGGGAACTTTCCAGTTTTTTGTAGATGATTTCAGATCAAATTATTATTACAATCAAATCCTTTTTTTTGACAATCGAACTATACCTAGTTCTTTTAGTCAGCAAATCAATAGTGCTGGAGGACAGTATGAATATCGACGCAATAAGTGGAATGGTAAATTTTTATACTCCAGATCGGTAACAGCACAATCGCTGTCTAATTTAGATGCTAAATTACAATACGAGCTTAATGATGAAATTCAACTTGCATTTCAATATCAAAATATAAATAAACTACCCAATAATAATTATAATTTGCATCAAAGCAGTTTTGTACAATACAATTGGTCAAATGACTTCAAAAATGAAAAAATCAATACAATCAAAGCAAATGCTGTTTCCCCTTGGGTTGATGCCGAGGTACAATTTTCAGTTTTAAATGATCATTTATATTTTAGTAACATTTCAAATTCAGAGCAAATCCTTGCCAAAACCCAAATTGTGGCACCAACGCAATACGATGGAACTATCAATTATTTGTCGATTAAAATCAGCAGAGAATTAAAATTTGGAAATTTTGCTTTGGACAATACAATTTTATATCAAAAAGCAGAACAAGACGAAGCTGTTTTAAATGTTCCTGAAATTGTTACTAGAAATACGTTTTATTATTCTAATTATTTGTTCAAAAATGCGCTATTTCTTCAAACCGGGATTTCACTGAATTATTTTTCTAAGTATTATGCCAATGATTATAATCCTGTAATAGGAGAGTTTTTTGTGCAAAATGACAAACAAATTGGTAATCATCCAAATCTGGATTTTTTCATCAATGCAAAAGTGCAGCGAACAAGAATTTATTTTAAAGTAGAACATTTTAATTCGGCCTTAACTGGTAACAATTTTTATGCTTCCCCAAACAATCCATCTCGTGATTTAACGATTCGATTTGGTTTAATCTGGAACTTCTTCAATTAATTACTCTTTAAAAGTTCAAATTTTCAAATCGTTTTTCTTGGGCGTTTTATCGCGCTATCCGCTATATCTTTTCTTGCTTAAAAAGAAGCAAGGAAAGTATGTCGCTTTTATCACGAACGCAGAATCCCGTAAACAAGAATATTTTATAACAAAATACTATCTTTGCAACAATATTTACAACAAATCACAATCTTAAAATAAAATAATAATGCGCTACGCAGAAAATATATTAGGAACAATAGGCAATACACCATTAGTAAAACTCAATAAAGTAACTGCCGAAGTAGAGGCTTTGGTACTTGCAAAAGTCGAAACCTTCAATCCTGGAAATTCCGTAAAAGACAGAATGGCCGTAAAAATGATTGAAGATGCTGAGGCTGATGGGCGTTTAAAACCTGGTGGGACCATCATCGAGGGAACTTCGGGGAATACTGGAATGGGATTAGCGTTAGTAGCCATCATAAAAGGATACAAACTAATTTGCGTGATTTCAGACAAACAGTCCAAAGAAAAAATGGATATTCTTCGTGCAGTTGGAGCTAAAGTTGTCGTATGTCCTACAGATGTGGAGCCAACTGATCCGCGTTCCTATTATTCGGTTTCTAAACGTTTAGCAGAAGAAACTCCTAATTCATGGTATGTAAATCAATACGATAATCCTTCAAATGCGATAGCACATTACGAGCAAACGGGTCCGGAAATTTGGGAGCAAACGGATGGTAAAATCACTCATTTTGTTGTTGGTGTTGGTACTGGAGGAACAATCTCAGGAGTAGCTAAATATTTGAAAGAGAAAAATCCAAATATTAAAATCTGGGGAATAGACACCTATGGTTCAGTGTTTAAAAAATACCATGAAACGGGAATTTTTGATGAAAATGAAATCTATTCTTACATCACGGAAGGAATTGGAGAAGATATTTTACCTAAGAATGTAGACTTTTCTCTAATTGATGGTTTTACAAAAGTAACCGACAAAGATGCAGCGGTATATACTCGTAAAATTGCACTCGAAGAAGGAATATTTGTTGGGAATTCAGCCGGAGCGGCTATAAAAGGATTGTTACAGCTTAAAGAACATTTCAAACCAGAAGATGTTGTAGTAGTGCTTTTCCATGATTCAGGAAGCCGTTATGTAGGTAAAATGTTCAATGATGACTGGATGCGCGAACGTGGTTTTCTGGAAGAAGAAATCACAAAGGCCGAAGATGTCATAAAAGATCATATCGATAAACCATTGATTGTGGTTCGTACTGAAGAATTAGTTTCGCATGCTATAGAAAGAATGCGTAAGTATAAAATTTCTCAAATTCCGGTTATTGATATCACAGGATTTGTTGGTTCTGTTGATGAAAGTGATTTGTTTCAAAGTTACGTCGCTAACAAAGATGTAGCCGATAAACCAATTAAAGATGTAATGGGGAAACCTTTTCCAATTGTGAAATACGGAACACCTATTGAAGAAGTTTCTAAATTATTCACTAAAGAAAATGAAGCCGTTTTAGTGGAATTAGAAAATGGAAGTCACCATATTATTACCAAATATGATATTATTGGTTCAATAAAATAAATTCAAAACAAGAATTTATTTTTTATACATAATCCTGCAAGGTTTTTTTAATCTTGCAGGATTTTTTGTTAATCAGTTAATTGATATAGAAATTTTTGAGCCTAAAATTTGCAACAAGAAATAAAAGAAAGTTGTCGAATGCTTTGAACTTCTATAATTGATAGTACTTTTGTAAATCTATTACCTAAACCGCTAACCCTTAATCCTGAATCAAATTGACATTTACTGCTATAGATTTTGAAACTGCAACTGGATATCACCCTTGTTCTGTAGGTATCGTAACCGTCGAAAACGGAATTATTGTTGACGAGTTTGTTACCTTGATTAAACCGCCAAATAATCTGTATTCGCCTTTTACGATTCAAGTGCATGGAATTTATCCTCGCGATACCGTGAATGCTAAATCATTTGCACAAGTGTATCCTGAAATTCAAAAAAGACTCCAAAACAGAGTGGTAGTGGCGCACAATGAAAGTTTTGACAGGAATGTTTTGGCGAAATCAATGGCACTTTATAATTTGGATTACGCTGATTTGAATATCGCTTCCCGATGGGAATGCACCGTAAAAATTTATAGAGCCAAAGGATTGCGACCAACCAAATTGAGCGATTGTTGTCGGGAAATGAACATTGCCTTAAATCACCACGAAGCTTTATCGGATGCTCGGGCTTGCGCTAAATTGTATCTGATGAAATAGGAACACTTATATTTCCCAATTACCATACTCTTTTTCTAGAAAAATTTCTGAATTTTTATTTTAGATAATTTACTGTTTCTTTTTTTACTACATTAGTCTTCAATCTAATATGTTCAATATGAAAGAAGATTTCCTTCATTATCTGTGGAAATTCAAGAAATTTGATACCTTGAATTTGAAAACCTTCAATGGAGAGGAAATTACAATCATTAATGTTGGACAATATTTAGAACTTGCCGGACCTGATTTTTTTAATGCCCAAATAACTATAGGTAATCAAAAATGGGCTGGGAATGTAGAAATTCATCTGAAATCTTCAGATTGGTACGTGCATCATCACGAAAGAGATGAAGCCTATGAAAACGTGATTCTTCATGTGGTATGGGAACACAACACGGAAATTTTCAGAAAAAACAATATTGAAATTCCAGTTTTAGAACTCAAAAAATACGTGGAGAAAAGCACCGTTGAGAACTACCAATCTTTAATGTCTCCAAAATCTTGGATTTTCTGTGAAAAACAAATCAAACATGTTGATGAATTTGTATTCAAAAATTGGCAGGAGCGCTTGTTTTTTGAACGCTTGGAAAGAAAATCAAAGCCGATATTTGATTTATTGGAACAAACGAACCAAGATTGGGAAGCGGTGTTATTTTGTCTTTTGGCCAAAAATTTCGGATTAAACACCAATGGTGAAATCTTTTTGAAAATCGCACAAAACATTCCTTTTTCTGTTGTTAGAAAAGAAAGTTTCGAGGTTGAGAATCTGGAAGCTTTGATTTTTGGAACTGCTGGATTATTGGATTTTGACAAGGAAGATAATTATTTTAAAGATTTAAAATTCAGGTATTTCTATTTATTACATAAATATCAATTGGAAAAAAGTTGCATTGAACCCGTTCAGTTTTTCAAGCATCGTCCAGACAATTTTCCAACTATTCGGCTTTCTCAATTAGCTAATTTATACCACAGTCAGCAGAATTTATTTTCGAAAATCAGCACCTTGAATTCTTTAAAAAGCACCTATGAGCTGTTTCAAGTTTCCACTTCTGAGTATTGGTTGAATCATTATCAATTTGATAAAGAAAGTCCAAAAAAAAAGAAAGCGCTTTCTAAATCATTTGTAGATTTGATTCTGATAAATACTATAATTCCGCTACAGTTTGCTTTCGCAAAAAGTCAAGGAAAAGAAATCTCCGAGGATTTGATTCAACTCTTAAATGAAGTTTCACCCGAAAAAAATGCAATTATTGATAAGTTTCATTCTTTTGGAATCGTTTCTAAAAGTGCTTTTGATTCGCAATCCTTACTTCAACTCAAGAATGAATATTGTAATAAAAGTAAGTGTTTAGAGTGCCGCATAGGAATAGAATTACTCAAAAAACAATTAGTGGTTTAGCTAAGGTGTCAATTGCATAATTTTGTAATTTTGCTTACTATTCAAAACTCATATAATGTCAGCAATTATCAAGCTCAAGTTTTTTTTTGAAAAACACGGTTTCCATGTTTCCTCGCGTTTGGCAGATACTTTGGGAATGCGTGCTAGTAGTGTGCGATTATTTTTCATTTATTTATCGTTTGTTACGGCTGGATTGTGGTTTGCCGTTTATCTAACGCTTGCTTTCTGGATTCGACTAAAGGATTTGATAAGGGCCAAACGCACCTCTGTTTTTGATTTGTAAATGGTTTTAAATAGAAAAAGGGCTTATAAAGTAGTTGAATACTTTATAAGCCCTTTTTTAATTATGATAAGAATCTATTTATCAGGATTGTTCAATTTGCTATTTTTCTTTCCGTAGATAAAATAGATAGCAACTCCTAATGCCATCCAGATAACAAGTCTTGCCCAGCTTTCATTTGGTAATGAATACATTAAAGCCAAACAAATTAAAATACCTGCAATTGGTACATAAGGAACGAATGGTGTTTTGAATGATCTTGGTGCATCTGGCATTTTTTTACGCATTACCAAAACCCCGATGCATACTAATACGAAGGCTAATAATGTTCCGATACTCACCATGTGTCCTAAATCACTTACCGGTACAAAACCAGCAAAAAGGCTTACAAATACCATGAAGAAAAGATTTGTTTTCCATGGAGTTCTGAATTTTGAGTGAATGTCACTAAAGAATGATGGTAATAAACCATCCTTACTCATCGTGTAGAAAACACGACTTTGTCCCATTAACATCACCAACATTACAGAAGTATAACCCGCTAAAATTGCTACAATTAATCCAGTTTGTAAAAAGGTATATCCAGTTCTGGCAAATGCTGTTGCTGCTGGTTTAGCATCTCCTGCAAATTCACTGTAAGGTACAAGTCCAGTCATTACGTGTGCAAACAAGACGTATAATATTGTACAGATTACTAATGATCCTAAAATACCAATTGGCATTCCTTTTTGTGGGTTTTTTGCTTCTTGTGCAGCTGTTGAAACTGCATCAAAACCAATGAAAGCAAAGAAAACAGTTCCAGCTCCGGCAGCAATTCCTGACCATCCAAATTCTCCAAATACACCAGTGTTTTCAGGAATATATGGGGTATAATTTGCAGTGTCAATAAAGCTCCATCCTAAAACGATGAACATAATTACTACGATTACTTTAACTACAACTAAGAAGTTGTTTATCGATGCAGATTCTTTCGTTCCTCTTATCAATAATAGAGACAACATCGAAACGATAAAAATAGCAGGAAGGTTTATCATACCGCCTTCTATAATGGTTCCATCGCTTAGTTTTAAGGTTTCCCAGGGTGAACATATTAAATCATGGGGGAGGTGTATTCCGTATTTGTTTAATAATTCTAGTAAATAACGGGACCAACTCACTCCAACTGTTGCGGCTCCTAATGCATATTCAAGGACTAAATCCCATCCTATAATCCAAGCCATAAATTCTCCCATTGTAGCATAGGAGTAAGTATAAGCACTACCAGCAACTGGTATCATAGATGCGAATTCAGCATAGCAAAGTCCTGCAAATGCACATCCTACAGCAGCCAAAACAAATGAAAGTGTAACAGCAGGGCCTGCATGTTCTGCAGCGGCGATACCTGTTAATGAGAATAATCCTGCTCCAATAATTGCTCCAACTCCAAGTGCTACTAATGAACGTGAAGACAAAGTTCTTTTTAATCCTTTTTCAGATTCTGATGCTTCATTTAGCAATACCGAAAGCGGTTTAGTTTTCCAAATTGACATGGGTTATATGGTTTTGTTTGTTATTAAGCTCCAAATGTATTGTTTTTTATAAAAAATAAAAACAATAATTGAATTTTAAGTTGTAAAAAGTTATGAATTGCCTTTTTTTATATTGATTACGTATATTTTTGTTGAACAGGGCTTATTGAAAATATTGATTTTCACTTAAAATATTTTTATTTACAAAGTTATTTATCTTAATTTTATTTCTAATTTTAGGCTCATTATTTCAACGTTCAAAACCATCGGTACAACATGAGTTTCAAAACGATTCAAACTTATTTTAAGTTCTCTAAGGAACAACGCACAGGTATTTTCTTTTTGTTTCTAATTATTGTCGTTTTGCAACTGGTTTATTTTTTTGTTGATTTTAGCTCTGTGAGTAAAGAATATCCTGAAAAACAAAAATGGCTTTCTTTGCAGCCTGAAATGGATTCCCTTAAAATGGATGCTAAAAATAGCAAACCGAATATATATCTTTTCAATCCGAATTTTATATCGGATTATAAAGGATATAAATTAGGAATGTCCGTTCAGGAAATTGATCGTTTGCTGGCTTTTAGAAAAGAGAACAAATATGTGAATTCAGCTAAGGAATTTCAAAATGTGACTAAAGTGTCAGATTCTTTATTAAATGTCATGGCTCCTTATTTCAAATTTCCGGATTGGGTAAATAATAAAAAACAGAATACGAAATTTAAAGAATATACATCGTATCAAAATCAGGCTTTCGCCAAAAAAGAAAAAATTGTTCTTATTGATATAAATGAGGCTACGAAAGAGGATTTAGTAAAAATATATGGGATTGGCGATGCTATTTCTAATCGTATTTTAAAACAAAAAGAATTTTTGGGAGGATTTGTTTCCATGGAGCAAATGAAGGAGGTATGGGGATTATCTCCAGAAGTAATCGAAAATTTGAATACCCATTTCAAAGTTTTGGCTTTACCTCGATTTAAAAAAATAGAAATCAATAACGCTTCATTGAAGGAGCTTTCGCAGTTTCATTATTTCAGATACTCGCTGGCTAAGGAAATAGTAACGTACCGGAGTATGAATGGAAATATTAAGAATATTGAGGATTTAACAAAAATTAAGGGATTTCCTGTTGATAAAGCAAATTTAATTGGCTTATATTTGGACTTTAATTAGAAGTGTCAAATTTTTGGCTATTGACAGTAATATTCTAATGTATTTTAAAATAGATGTATTACTTTTCTATTCACTAATTATTTTAACCTTAAAAAAAAATAAATCTGAAACATGACTGCATCATTATGTTTCAATTAATACTATTTGTTAAAAAAAATATATAATATATGAATTCAATTTATTTCACTGAAGAACACCAAGCATTTAGAGAAAGTTTAAAAGATTTTTTGCAAAAAGAAGTTGTTCCGCATATTGAAAAATGGGAAAAAACAGGTACGATAGAGCGCTTTATTTGGGAGAAATTTGGCGAGATGGGATACTTTGGTATTGCATATCCAGAGGCTTATGGCGGTTTAGGTCTAGATTTATTTTATACTGTTATTTTTCTGGAGGAATTACAAAAAATTAAGTCATCAGGTTTTGCTGCTGCAATGTGGGCTCATGGATATTTAGCGATGACCCATTTGAATGCAGAGGGTGACGAAAGAATAAAACAAGACTACTTAGTGCCAAGTATTGCTGGAAAGAAAATAGGTGCTTTATGTATTTCAGAGCCTTTTGGAGGTAGTGATGTTGCGGGAATGCGTACTAACGCCGTGAAAAAAGGAGACAAATATATTATCAATGGTTCTAAAACATTTATTACAAACGGTGTTTATGCAGACTATTATATTGTTGCGGCTAAAACTAATCCTGAACTCGGTAACAAAGGGATTAGCATCTTTTTGATGGATACTGGTTTAAAAGGTATATCTGCTGTAAAGCTAGATAAATTAGGTTGGAGAGCATCAGATACAGCTGAAATCGCCTTTGATAATGTAGAAATCCCTGCTGAAAACTTAATGGGCGAAGAGGGGAAAGGATTTCCTTATATCATGCAGCATTTTGCTTTGGAGCGTTTAATTATGGCGATAAACGCACATGCTAGAGCTGAATATGCGATAGATTATACCATAGATTACATGTCACATAGAGAAGCGTTCGGAAAAAAAATCAGCAAGTTTCAAGCATTGAGACATACACTTGTTGAGCATGCTACAGAGGTAGAACATTGTAAAGTGTTTAACTATGCCGCTGTCGCTCGTTTAGATAAAGGAGAATATGTTGTCAAGGAGGCTACCATGGCTAAGCTGAAATCCACAAAAGTGGCAGATGATACTATTTACAGTTGCTTACAAATGTTAGGTGGTTATGGTTATATGGAGGAGTATCCATTAGCACGATTGTTTAGAGACAGTCGTTTAGGACCAATAGGCGGTGGAACTTCAGAAATTCTTAAAGAGATTTTAGGAAAAATGATTATCGATAATCAAAATTATGAGCCAGCTGTAAAATAATAGCTTACCGATAATTAATTTAGATAAAGAACTGCGCGTAATGAAGAATTTCTAAATTATTTCTTTTCGGAGAGGAATTACTGAAATTAAAAAAATAATGATTTACAGAAATTTGTTGGAAGCGCAAGCGTTTTAAAACCATAAAAAAAAGCGATAATCAGTTACGATTGTCGCTTTTTTCATTTATGCCTTCTGTGATTATTTCTTGAACTACCTCGTGTTCTCCCTCTTCTAAGTTTTCTGTTAAATGTTCTTGTTCAGAAGCTTTCTTGTTGATGAAAAATTTTGCATATATCGGAAAATGATCAGATCCGAAATGTTCTAAACTTTTTAATTCATCAATAAATACATCTGACGTGTGAAACATCAAGTCAATAGGAAATCTTAAAAACCAGTATTTGGTATGAAAACTTGAAATAAATCCTCTGCCAATTCTTCCGTCTATTGTCTCGCTAGTTTTTCTAAATAAGATGGAGGATTTTGCCCAAGCCACATTGTTAAAATCCCCAACTACAACACAAGTATTAGCGTTTTGTTTTATTTTTTTTGCGATACTCAAAAGTTCTCCATCACGCTCTTTGGAATTTTCTTCCTCAGTAGGACTTGGAGGTGGTGGATGGACGGCAAAGAAAGTGAATTCAAAATTGTCTGCAGTTCTTATTTTTGCTTCAATGCTGGGCAGATCATCCGCTACAAAATAATGAACACTTTGATTTGTTATTTTTAATTTAGAATATAAATGCATGCCATACGTATTGTCTAAGGCTACTTTGATATTGTATTTGTATTTGTGATCCAAAACTGAGAGTGCCTTTTCCCAATTTTTATCAGATTCCATGGTTAAAAAAATATCCGGATTGTATTTATTAATCAGAGCTATAAATTGTTCATATTCTTTATTTTCTTGAAATACGTTTGCCGAAATGACTGTAATTATTTCTGAAGAAATGTCACAAGGTTCTTTTTGTACTGACTTGTGAAATGAAGTGTACTTGTAAAGGGTTGTAAGATGCCCTATAATGCTTATTAAAGTCAATACCTGAAGAATGCGTATCCAAACATCATATTCATCTATTAAGATAATGCTAAAGATTAAAGTTGTAATCTGTAAAATAAGTATTTGAATTTTCCCAAACTCAAAAAACCTATAGAACCAGTGTGTCAGTGGCATATAGGGTAAAGTACTTGCAAAAAGGAGTAGAATAGAAATTACAATAAACCACATAAACTAGATTTTATTGGTAAAAATAAATAAAATTATGCAAATACTTGTTAGTTCACTTTATTATCCTACTTTTGCAGTCTAAAGAAAGGGGGTGTCTATATTATGTTAATTATACCAATTAAAGACGGAGAAAATATCGATAGAGCGTTAAAACGTTACAAAAGAAAATTTGATAAAACAGGAACTGTTCGTCAACTAAGAGCACGTACTGCTTTTATTAAGCCTTCAGTAACAAATAGAATCAAAATTCAAAAAGCGGCTTATATCCAAAATATGAGAGATAACTTAGAGGGTTAGTCGATTCCATTAAATAAAATACCGTTAGTCATCAAAATTTTATAACTTTGATGCTAACGGTTTTTTTATGTCCACAAATAAAGACGCATTTCGAGATTATCTCTCTTTGGAGAAAAAATATTCTCCTCATACAATAACAGCTTATTGTAACGATATTAATTCTTTTGAGTCATTCAATAAAATTCATTTTGATCAGGATAATATCGAACAAGTGAATTACGGCCAAATTAGAAATTGGATAGTTTCATTAGTTGATGACTCAGTGTCTAATGTTTCGGTAAATAGAAAAATTGCATCCTTAAAAGCATTTTATAAATTTCTATTAAAAACAAAACAAATAGAAGTTAGTCCGCTTTTGAAACACAAAGCACTCAAAATTCCTAAAATAATACAGATTCCTTTTTCTGAAAAGGAAATGACGGCAGTTTTGGATCAAATGCAAAGCATGGTCGGATTTGAAGGGATTAGAAATAAGCTTATAATTGATTTATTGTACACCACAGGAGTTCGAAGGGCGGAATTGATTCATCTAAAAATGGAAAATGTTGATTTATCATCTAATATAATTAAGGTTTTAGGAAAACGAAATAAAGAGCGTATTATTCCGGTGTTGCCAATAATTTCAAATCAGTTTTCTTTATACGTAAAAGAAAGAACTTCGTTGTCGACTATAGTTGATAATGATTATTTTTTTCTCACAAAAAAAGGGTTAAAATTAAATGAATCCTTTGTGTATCGTCTAATAAATTCTTACTTTAGTACTGTGTCGGAAAAAGTGAAAAAAAGTCCTCACATTTTACGACATACTTTTGCTACGCATTTATTAAATAATGGAGCAGATTTGAATTCGGTGAAAGAATTATTGGGACATTCCAGTTTGGCATCTACTCAAATATATACGCACAACAGTTTAGCGGAACTAAAAACTATATATAAAGATGCTCATCCGCGGGGAAAGAAATGATTTAGTGTTTAACAATTAAAAAAGATGATTATGAAGGTAAGTGTTCATGCAGTTAACTTTACTGTTGACAAAAAGCTAGTAGATTTTGTTCAAGAAAGATTGGATAAGTTGGAAAAGTATTATGACAAAGTCGTGTCAGCGGATGTTTTTTTGAAAGTTGAAAAGACAAGTGATAAAGAGAATAAAATTGCAGAGGTGAAAATCAATGTTCCTGGAGATGATTTTTTAGTAAAAAAACAGTGCAAAACTTTTGAAGAAGCTGTGGAACTTTCTGCAGAATCTCTAGAACGAATGTTGGTAAAAAGAAAAGAAAAGATAAGTTCTCATATTTAATATAAATTTTTTCGAAAAAATGTTTTGATTGAGAGATAAAATCTCTACATTTGCAGTCCGTTAGAAATAGCGGACTTTTTTTATTGATTCGCCAGCGTAGCTCAGTTGGCTAGAGCAGCTGATTTGTAATCAGCAGGTCGTGGGTTCGAGTCCCTCCGCCGGCTCAAGACTGTAAAGGTTTGATAATATAAAAAGTAGGGGAGATACTCAAGCGGCCAACGAGGGCAGACTGTAAATCTGCTGTGTGAACTTCGCAGGTTCGAATCCTGCTCTCCCCACTAAGATTAATCTTAGGTTGCAATAGGTAGATTTAATAGTCTGAGCATTGTGGTTTAAGCTCTTTGATAAGGGGTTCTGCCGACTTAGCTCAGAGGTAGAGTGCTTCCTTGGTAAGGAAGAGGTCACGGGTTCAATTCCCGTAGTTGGCTCAAGTAAGTAGGAAATAAAAATTAATATATAACAAGATTAAAATTAAGTAAAATGGCAAAAGAAACCTTTAACCGTTCGAAACCACACTTAAATATTGGTACGATCGGACACGTAGATCACGGTAAAACTACTTTAACAGCAGCAATCACAAAAGTATTATCTGATGCTGGTTACTGTCAAGCAAAATCATTTGATCAAATTGATAATGCTCCTGAAGAAAAAGAAAGAGGTATTACAATTAATACATCTCACGTTGAGTATGAAACTGCTAATCGTCATTACGCTCACGTTGACTGTCCAGGTCACGCGGATTACGTAAAAAACATGGTTACAGGAGCTGCTCAAATGGATGGTGCTATTCTTGTGGTAGCTGCAACTGATGGACCAATGCCACAAACACGTGAGCATATTCTTTTAGGACGTCAGGTTGGTATTCCTAGAATGGTTGTATTCATGAATAAAGTGGATATGGTTGATGATGAGGAATTATTGGAACTTGTTGAAATGGAAATTAGAGACTTATTGTCTTTCTATGAATATGATGGTGATAATTGTCCAGTTGTTCAAGGTTCTGCTTTGGGTGGATTGAACAATGATCCAGTTTGGGTGCCAAAAATTATTGAATTGATGGCTGCTGTAGATTCTTGGATCGAAGAGCCAATTCGTGATACTGAAAAACCATTCTTGATGCCGGTTGAAGATGTATTTACAATTACTGGTCGTGGAACTGTTGCTACAGGTCGTATCGAAACAGGTATTGCTAATACAGGAGATGCTGTTGAAATCATTGGTATGGGAGCTGAAAAATTAACTTCTACTATTACAGGAGTTGAGATGTTCCGTAAAATCCTTGATAGAGGTGAAGCAGGAGATAACGTAGGTTTATTGTTGCGTGGTGTTGATAAAGAATCTATCAAAAGAGGAATGGTTATCATTAAGCCAGGTTCAGTTAAGCCACACGCTACTTTCAAAGCTGAGGTTTATATCTTGAAAAAAGAAGAAGGTGGTCGTCATACACCATTCCATAATAACTACCGTCCACAGTTTTACGTTCGTACAACTGACGTAACAGGAGTTATTACTTTACCAGAAGGTGTAGAGATGGTAATGCCAGGAGACAACTTAACTATTAATGTTTCTTTGTTAAGCCCAATCGCAATGAGCGTTGGTTTACGTTTCGCTATCCGTGAAGGTGGTAGAACTGTAGGTGCTGGACAAGTAACTGAGATTGTAGGTTAATATCCTAAAAATTATATAAAGCCAGTTGATTTTCATAACTGAAAAATCGCTGGCTTTTAACTAACGGGCGTAGTTCAAGGGTAGAATAGCGGTCTCCAAAACCGTTGATGGGGGTTCGAATCCCTCCGCCCGTGCAAAAAAATAAATCATAATGACAAAAGTTGTAAATTACATATCAGAAGCATTTGAGGAATTAAAGTCAAATGTAACTTGGCCAGCTTGGCCTGAGGTACAACGTCTAACGATTGTTGTTGCTGTTTTTTCAGTATTATTCGCCTTGGCAACTTGGGGAGTTGATGAAATTTTCGCAAAAGCTTTAGCTGGATTTTTTAACTGGATAAAAGCTTAATTTTTTTGTTATGGCAGATAATAGTATTAAAAAATGGTATGTCGTTAGAGCAGTAAGCGGACAGGAAAACAAAGTGAAAGCATACATCGAAACTGAAATCGCAAGGTTAGGTATGGGTGATTATGTTTCGCAAGTTTTAGTTCCTACTGAAAAAGTCGTTACTGTGAAAGAAGGGAAAAAAATAATCAAAGACAAAGTTTATTTTCCTGGTTATGTTATGATTGAAGCGAATCTTATTGGTGAAATACCTCATATTATCAAGTCTATAACAAGCGTTATTGGTTTTTTAGGTGAAATTAAAGGTGGAGAACCTGTTCCTTTGAGAATTTCAGAAGTAAACAGAATGTTAGGTAAAGTAGATGAGTTGGCTGTTAATACAGATACCCGTTCAATTCCTTTCAATATCGGAGAAACAATTAAGGTTATTGATGGACCTTTTAATGGTTTCAACGGTACTGTTGAAAAAATAAATGAAGAAAAGCGTAAACTTGAAGTGATGGTTAAGATTTTCGGAAGAAAAACACCGTTGGAGTTGAGTTTTATGCAAGTTGAAAAAGTATAATTTTTTGTTACATCTATAATATCCATTATGATCGCTTCCAATGATTGTAATGTTAAATTTTTTAAAAAATGGCTAAAGAAATTAGTAAGGTAGTTAAACTACAAGTTAAGGGAGGTGCTGCGAATCCGTCGCCACCGGTTGGACCTGCTTTAGGAGCTGCTGGGGTAAACATCATGGAATTCTGTAAGCAATTTAATGCTAGAACTCAAGATAAACCCGGCAAAATATGCCCAGTACAAATTACTGTGTATAAAGACAAATCATTTGATTTTGTTGTAAAAACTCCTCCAGCTGCTGTCCAGTTATTGGAAGCTGCAAAGCTAAAGTCAGGATCAGGTGAACCAAATCGTAAAAAAGTAGCAAGCGTTACTTGGGACGTTATCAAAGCAATCGCTGAAGATAAAATGGTAGATTTAAATGCATTCACAATCGAATCTGCTATGAGCATGATTGCTGGAACTGCTAGGTCTATGGGTATAACTGTATCAGGAGATTCTCCTTTTTAATTAAGAGAAAGACATGGCAAAATTGACAAAAAAGCAAAAAGAGGCTGCTTCAAAAATTGAAAAGAACAAACTATATTCTCTTAAAGATGCTGCGGCATTGATAAAAGTAGTTGCTTCTGCAAAATTTGATGAGTCTGTTGATATCGCAGTACGTTTGGGTGTAGATCCAAGAAAAGCGAATCAAATGGTTAGAGGTGTGGTAACATTGCCTCATGGAACTGGTAAAGACGTTAAAGTATTAGCATTAGTTACTCCAGATAAAGAAGCGGAAGCTTTAGCAGCTGGTGCAGACTATGTAGGTCTTGACGATTATTTACAAAAAATTAAAGACGGTTGGACAGATGTTGATGTTATCATCACTATGCCTTCTGTTATGGGTAAATTAGGTCCATTAGGTCGTATATTAGGGCCTAGAGGTTTAATGCCAAACCCTAAAACGGGTACTGTAACTATGGATGTTGCAAAAGCTGTTCAAGAGGTTAAAGCTGGTAAAATTGACTTTAAAGTTGACAAAACTGGTATTGTGCATGCAGGAATTGGTAAAATTTCTTTTGGTAGCGAGCAAATCGTTGACAATGCGCACGAAATTATTCAAACATTAATCAAACTTAAGCCAACTGCTGCTAAAGGAACATACATCAAAAGTATTTACCTAACTAGTACTATGAGTCCTGCAATTGCATTGGACCCTAAAGCAGTATAATTGGTAGTTAAAAATTTTTAGTATGACTAGAGAAGAAAAATCAATCGCGATTGAAGTTTTAACTGCACAGTTAGCTGGTACAAACATTGTTTATGTATCTGATATTTCTGGAATGAATGCAGAAACAACTTCAAACTTGAGAAGAGCTTGCTTTAAAGCAGGTATAAAATTAGAAGTAGTTAAAAATACTTTGCTTGCAAAAGCAATGGAAGCTTCAGCTAATGATTATGGAGATTTACCTTCAGTTTTGACTGGTAATAGCGCTATATTCATTTCTGAAATAGCAAACGCTCCTGGTAAAATTATCAAAGATTTCAGAAAAAAATCAGCTAAACCTATTTTAAAGGGAGCTTATATTAACTCTGAAGTTTATATTGGAGACGATCAATTAGATGCACTAGCAACTATTAAATCTAAAGAAGAGCTTATCGGCGAACTTATTGGATTATTGCAGTCACCAGCACAAAGAGTTATTTCTGCTCTTCAAAACCAATTCGCAAAAAGCGAAGAGGCTACAGAAGAAGTGGAAGCATAATGAAAATAGGGTTTTACTCTAATTTTATTTAAAAAACGCGCACAATAAATAAATTATATTTTTACAAATCATTTTAAAACGATAGAAAAAATGGCAGATTTGAAACAATTCGCAGAACAATTAGTTAACCTAACAGTAAAAGAAGTTAACGAATTAGCAACAATATTAAAAGATGAGTACGGAATCGAACCAGCTGCTGCAGCTGTAGTAGTTTCAGGTGGTGGTGAAGCTGCTGCTGAAGAAGTTCAAACAGAATTTACAGTTGTATTGAAAGAAGCTGGTTCTTCTAAATTAGCAGTTGTAAAATTAGTTAAAGAACTTACAGGTTTAGGTTTGAAAGAAGCTAAAGATGTAGTTGATAGCGCACCAAGTAATGTAAAAGAAGGTGTTTCTAAAGAAGAGGCTGAAGGTCTTAAAAAATCTTTAGAAGAAGCTGGAGCTGTTGTTGAGCTTAAATAGTTAAACTCAGTTTAAAGAATAAGGTTTAGGTCTTGGGTTTAGTCACCCAATGACCTAAACCATTTTTCGTATAACAAAAGTCTAGCTTGCGCAATTGAAGTTTAGTCTTTTAAATCAAATTCATTTTACCCATTACGAGGAAAAAAAATTAACAGATAATAAGAAAGTAGTTATCTTAAATTGGTTTTTAAAGATGTAATGGTTGTAAAAGAAAAGTATAAATAGTCAATATTTGTACAAAAAAATTACTTTTTTAATCAAAATTTTGTCCATTGATGATAACAAATCAGACTGAAAGATTGAATTTTGCCTCTACAAAAAACATCCCTGACTATCCAGATTTTCTAGATGTTCAGGTTAAATCGTTTAAAGATTTTTTTCAATTAGAAACTAAATCTGACGAAAGAGGCGACGAAGGGCTTTACAATACCTTCATGGAAAATTTCCCAATTACTGATACAAGAAATAACTTTGTATTGGAATTCCTTGATTACTTTGTTGATCCACCTCGTTATACAATTCAAGAATGTATAGAAAGAGGTCTAACCTATAGTGTGCCTTTAAAAGCAAGGTTAAAACTATATTGTACGGATCCAGAACATGAAGATTTTGAAACTATTGTTCAAGATGTTTATCTTGGTACAATTCCTTATATGACGCCGAGTGGTACCTTTGTTATTAATGGTGCTGAGCGTGTAGTTGTTTCTCAATTACACAGATCTCCTGGTGTTTTCTTTGGTCAATCATTCCATGCAAATGGTACAAAATTGTATTCTGCCCGAGTAATTCCTTTTAAAGGTTCTTGGATAGAATTCTCTACGGATATAAACAGTGTAATGTATGCTTATATCGACAGAAAGAAAAAATTACCTGTAACTACTTTATTCCGTGCTATTGGATTCGAAAGAGACAAGGATATCCTTGAGATTTTTGATCTTGCAGAGGAAATTAAAGTTTCTAAAACAGGACTTAAAAAATATATCGGTAGAAAATTAGCTGCTCGTGTATTGAATACTTGGCATGAAGATTTCGTAGATGAAGACACTGGTGAAGTAGTTTCTATCGAACGTAACGAAATAATCCTTGATAGAGATACTATTATCGACAAAGATAATGTGGAAGAAATCATTGATTCTAACGTTAAATCTATTTTGCTTCATAAAGAAGATGCTAATCAAGGTGATTATGCTATCATCCATAATACGTTGCAAAAAGATCCAACAAACTCTGAAAAAGAGGCTGTTGAGCATATCTACAGACAATTACGTAACGCTGAACCGCCTGATGAAGAAACGGCGCGTGGTATTATAGATAAATTATTCTTCTCTGACCAACGTTACAACTTAGGTGAAGTAGGTCGTTACAGAATTAATAAAAAATTAGGGTTAGATACTCCAATGGAAAAGCAAGTCTTGACCAAAGAAGATATCATAACTATTGTGAAATATTTGATCGAATTGATCAACTCTAAAGCAGAGATTGATGATATTGATCACTTGTCAAACCGTCGTGTAAGAACAGTTGGAGAACAATTGTCTCAACAATTCGGTGTTGGTTTAGCGCGTATGGCTAGAACTATTCGTGAGAGAATGAACGTTAGAGATAACGAGGTGTTTACACCAATAGATTTGATTAATGCTAAAACATTATCGTCTGTTATTAACTCTTTCTTTGGTACAAATCAGTTGTCTCAGTTTATGGATCAAACGAATCCACTTGCCGAGATTACGCACAAGAGAAGATTATCTGCACTAGGACCAGGTGGACTTTCGAGAGAGAGAGCTGGGTTTGAGGTACGTGACGTTCACTATACGCATTACGGACGTTTATGTCCAATTGAAACTCCAGAGGGACCAAACATTGGTTTGATTTCATCTCTTGGTGTTTATGCTAAAGTAAACGGAATGGGTTTCATTGAAACACCTTACCGTAAAGTAACTAACGGAGTTGTAGATTTAGAGTCTACTCCAGTTTACTTAAGTGCTGAAGAAGAAGAAGGAATGTTAATTGCTCAAGCAAACATTCAAATGGATGCTACTGGTAAAATTACTGCCGAAGACGTTATTGCACGTCAAGAAGGTGATTTCCCAGTAATTGAACCATCAAAAGTAGATTATACAGATGTTGCCCCTAACCAAATTGCTTCGATTTCTGCATCTTTGATTCCTTTCTTGGAACATGATGATGCGAATAGAGCTTTGATGGGATCTAACATGATGCGTCAGGCCGTACCATTAATTCGTCCTGAAGCTCCAATTGTTGGAACTGGTTTAGAGCGTCAAGTAGCTTCTGATTCTAGAGTATTGATTAATGCTGAAGGAGATGGAGTTATAGAATATGTAGATGCAAATATCATCACTATCAAATACGACCGTTCTGAAGAAGAAAGAATGGTAAGTTTTGAGCCAGATGAAAAAACATACAATCTAATTAAATTTAGAAAAACCAATCAAGGTACAAGTATCAACCTTAAACCTATCGTAAGAAAAGGGGATAGAGTGGTTCCTGGACAAGTATTATCTGAAGGATATGCGACTCAAAATGGTGAATTAGCTTTAGGTCGTAACCTAAAAGTTGCATTTATGCCGTGGAAAGGATACAACTTCGAGGATGCGATTGTAATTTCTGAAAAAGTAGTTCGTGACGATATTTTTACCTCTATTCACGTGGATGATTATTCATTAGAAGTTAGAGATACTAAGTTAGGTAACGAAGAGTTGACGAACGATATACCGAACGTTTCTGAAGAAGCTACTAAAGATTTAGATGAAAATGGTATGATTAGAATTGGAGCCGAGGTTAAACCTGGTGACATTTTGATCGGAAAAATTACTCCAAAAGGAGAATCAGATCCTACTCCAGAAGAGAAATTGCTTCGTGCAATCTTCGGAGACAAAGCAGGTGATGTAAAAGATGCTTCATTAAAAGCGTCTCCTTCTTTACACGGTGTTGTTTTAGACAAAAAATTGTTCGCAAGAGCAGTGAAAGATAAACGTAAACGTACTCAGGACAAGGATGCTTTAGGAGCACTTGAAATGGAGTTTGAAGTTAAATTTGTTGAATTAAAAGACAAATTAGTAGAAAAACTTTTCTTGATCGTAAACGGAAAAACATCTCAAGGTGTAATGAATGATTTGGGTGAGGAAGTTTTACCAAAAGGTAAAAAATACACACAAAAAATGCTTTATGCTGTTGAAGATTTTGCTCACTTAAGTAAAGGTCAATGGGTTGCTGATGATGCAGCTAATAAAATGGTTAATGATTTGATTCATAACTATAAAATTAAATTGAACGATTTACAAGGTGCATTACGTAGAGAGAAATTCACTATTACTGTTGGAGATGAATTGCCAGCAGGAATCTTGAAATTAGCGAAAGTATATATTGCCAAAAAACGTAAGTTGAAAGTTGGGGATAAAATGGCGGGACGTCACGGTAACAAAGGTATTGTTGCTCGTATCGTTCGTCATGAAGATATGCCTTTCCTTGAAGACGGAACACCAGTTGATATTGTGTTGAACCCATTAGGTGTACCTTCACGTATGAACATTGGTCAAATTTATGAAACGGTACTTGGTTGGGCTGGTATGAACTTGGGTAGAAAATTTGCTACACCAATTTTTGACGGAGCAACATTGGATCAAATCAATGAATTGACTGACGAAGCTGGAATACCACGTTTTGGACATACACATTTATATGATGGTGGTACAGGAGAGCGTTTCCATCAAGCGGCAACAGTAGGAGTTATCTACATGTTGAAACTTGGACACATGGTTGACGATAAAATGCACGCACGTTCTATAGGTCCATACTCGTTGATTACTCAACAACCACTTGGAGGTAAAGCTCAATTTGGAGGTCAGCGTTTTGGAGAGATGGAGGTTTGGGCACTTGAAGCTTATGGAGCATCAAGTACACTTAGAGAAATCTTGACTGTGAAGTCTGATGATGTTATTGGTAGAGCAAAAACTTACGAAGCTATCGTAAAAGGTGAATCTATGCCAGAACCAGGATTACCAGAATCATTCAATGTATTGATGCATGAATTGAAAGGTCTTGGACTTGACATTCGTTTAGAAGAATAAAAAAAGTTTTCAGTATTCAGTTTTTAGGTAGCAATACCTGAAAACTGATTACTCATTTATAAGAGTTTTTAGGATTTAGACCCGTAAACCGTTCCGATTTTTTATAAAGTCTCAAAAGATTTTATAACTAGCACTTCAAAAATTTGTTGAAGTTTAGAGAAGTAATCCGAGGTAATCTTTTAGTCGCAAGTCAAATGTCATAAAGTTTTAAAGTCTCGTATGACTTTCGACCTTAGACTTTCAAACTTTCGACTTAGATGAGAATCAATTTTTTAATTGCAAATAAATCAATAGTAAAAACTATGATGAATAATAGAAATAATAACAATAAAGATAAAAACCCTGTAAAAAGGTTTAATAAAATCTCAATCGGACTTGCTTCTCCTGAATCTATCTTGAAAGAGTCAAGAGGTGAAGTGTTGAAACCTGAAACTATCAACTACAGAACGCACAAACCAGAGCGTGATGGTCTTTTCTGCGAACGTATTTTCGGACCAGTAAAAGATTTTGAATGTGCTTGTGGTAAATATAAAAGAATACGTTACAAAGGAATCATCTGTGACCGTTGTGGTGTTGAAGTTACAGAGAAAAAAGTACGTAGAGACAGAGTAGGTCACATCAATCTTGTTGTGCCAATTGCTCATATCTGGTATTTCCGTTCTCTTCCTAACAAAATTGGTTATATCCTTGGTCTTCCATCTAAGAAATTAGATATGATTATATACTACGAAAGATACGTAGTTATCCAGGCTGGTATTGCTAAAAATGCAGAAGGTGAATCTTTGCAAAGACTTGACTTTTTGACAGAAGAAGAATATTTAAATATTTTAGATACACTTCCTGCTGACAATCAGTATCTTGATGATTTTGATCCTAATAAATTTGTTGCCAAAATGGGAGCTGAATGTATTATGGATTTATTAGCAAGAATAGATCTTGATGCATTGTCTTACCAATTAAGACATAATGCTAACAATGAAACGTCTAAACAACGTAAAACCGAAGCATTAAAAAGATTACAAGTTGTTGAATCTTTCCGTGAGTCTAACTTGAACCGTGAGAATCGTCCGGAATGGATGATCATGAAAGTGGTACCAGTCATTCCACCAGAATTACGTCCGCTTGTGCCACTTGATGGAGGTCGTTTTGCAACTTCAGATTTAAATGATTTATACCGTCGTGTAATTATACGTAACAACCGTTTGAAAAGATTAATGGAGATTAAAGCTCCAGAAGTTATCTTAAGAAACGAAAAACGTATGTTGCAGGAATCTGTAGATTCACTTTTCGATAATACTCGTAAAGCATCTGCAGTAAAAACAGAATCAAACAGACCATTAAAATCATTATCAGATTCCCTTAAAGGTAAACAAGGACGTTTCCGTCAAAATTTACTTGGAAAACGTGTGGATTATTCTGCTCGTTCGGTAATTGTTGTTGGACCTGAATTGAAATTGTCTGAGTGTGGTATCCCTAAAGATATGGCAGCAGAATTATACAAACCTTTCGTTATCCGAAAATTGATAGAAAGAGGAATTGTAAAAACTGTAAAATCAGCTAAGAAAATAATTGATAAGAAAGAGCCTGTAGTTTGGGATATCCTTGAAAATGTAATTAAAGGTCACCCAATATTACTGAATCGTGCTCCTACTTTGCACAGATTAGGTATTCAAGCATTCCAACCAAAATTAATTGAAGGAAAAGCAATCCAATTGCACCCTTTAGTTTGTACGGCATTTAATGCGGATTTTGATGGGGATCAAATGGCAGTTCACTTGCCTTTAGGACCAGAAGCTATTTTGGAAGCGCAACTATTAATGTTGGGTTCACACAATATTCTGAATCCTGCAAATGGAGCACCAATCACGGTACCTTCTCAGGATATGGTTTTGGGTCTATACTATATGACCAAAGAACGTTTATCAACTCCTGAGCTTAAAATTTTAGGAGAAGGAATCACTTTTTATTCTGCTGAAGAAGTAAATATTGCTTTGAATGAAGGTAGATTAGAATTGAATGCTTCTGTGAAAATTAGAGCAAAACATTTTAATGAAGCAGGTGACTTAGTGTACCAAATCATTAAAACTACTGCTGGTCGTGTATTATTTAATGAAGTAGTACCGGAAGCAGCTGGATATATCAATGATGTATTGACTAAGAAAAACCTTAGAGATATTATCGGACACGTTTTAAGCGCGACTGATGTACCTACAACTGCGGCTTTCTTGGATAACATGAAAGACATGGGTTACAAATTTGCCTTCAAAGGTGGATTGTCATTCTCTCTTGGTGATATTAGAATTCCAGATCAAAAACCAAAATTAATAGCAGACGCCAGAGAACAAGTTCAAGGTATTTCTGCGAATTATAACATGGGTCTTATTACCAATAACGAACGTTACAACCAAGTTATTGATGTTTGGACTTCAGCAAATGCTCAATTGACAGAGTTAGCAATGAAAAACATTAGAGAAGACCAACAAGGTTTCAACTCAGTGTATATGATGCTTGACTCTGGAGCGAGGGGTTCCAAAGAACAAATTCGTCAGTTAACTGGTATGCGTGGTTTGATGGCTAAGCCTAAAAAATCGACTGCTGGTGGTGGTGAAATTATTGAAAACCCGATTCTTTCTAACTTTAAAGAAGGTCTTTCTATCCTTGAGTACTTTATTTCTACTCACGGTGCGCGTAAAGGTCTTGCGGATACGGCTTTGAAAACGGCCGATGCAGGATATTTAACAAGAAGATTGCATGATGTATCTCAAGATGTTATCGTTAATATCGATGATTGTGGTACACTTAGAGGTGTTGAAGTATCAGCATTGAAAAAGAATGAGGAGATAGTTGAAACTTTAGGTGAAAGAATTTTAGGGCGTGTAGCTTTACAAGACTTAATCAATCCTTTGACTAGTGAAGTTTTAGTGAAATCTGGTGAGCAAATCACAGAAGTTATAATGAAAGCAATTGATGCTTCTCCTATCGAGAAAGTTGAAGTTCGTTCTCCATTAACTTGTGAAGCGTTAAAAGGTATTTGTGCAAAATGTTACGGTAGAAATTTAGCTACTGGTAAAATGACACAAAGAGGTGAAGCAGTTGGTGTAATTGCAGCACAATCTATTGGAGAGCCAGGAACACAGTTGACATTACGTACATTCCACGTAGGTGGGGTTGCGGGTGGTATTTCTGAAGAATCTAGTATCATTACTAAATTTAACGGTAAACTGGAAATTGAAGATTTAAAAACGGTTAAAGGAGAAGACAGTGATGGTAATGCAGTTGATATTGTAGTATCTCGTTCAACTGAATTGAAATTAATCGA
Source organism: Flavobacterium sp. CAN_S2 (assembly GCF_015752255.1). NCBI lineage: Bacteria > Pseudomonadati > Bacteroidota > Flavobacteriia > Flavobacteriales > Flavobacteriaceae > Flavobacterium > Flavobacterium sp. CAN_S2. Next base: position 512,130 of record NZ_JADOVA010000001.1, on the reverse strand, counting down.
TGAAAGAACAGGTATCTTATTGAGTACTAACAATATTCCTTACGGTTCAAGTATCTTTGTTAAAGACGGTCAATCTGTTGTAAAAGGAGATGTGATTTGTAAATGGGATCCATATAATGGAGTTATCGTTTCTGAATTTACCGGTAAAATTGCTTACGAAGAATTAGAACAAGGTCAATCTTTCATGGTTGAAATTGATGAGCAAACTGGTTTCCAAGAAAAAGTAATTTCTGAATCTAGATCTAAAAAATTAATTCCAACTTTATTGGTTTACGGTAAAGACAATGAATTGATTCGTTCTTATAACTTACCAGTTGGAGCCCACTTGATGGTTGAAAACGGGGAGAAAATTAAAGCAGGTAAAGTATTGGTGAAAATTCCGCGTCGTTCTTCTAAATCAGGAGATATTACAGGAGGCTTACCTAGAATTACAGAGTTGTTAGAAGCTCGTAATCCTTCAAACCCAGCTGTTGTTTCTGAAATTGATGGTGTTGTATCTTTTGGAAAAATCAAAAGAGGAAACCGTGAGATTGTTATCGAATCTAAATTTGGTGACATTAGAAAATACTTGGTTAAATTATCAAGCCAAATTCTAGTTCAAGAAAATGACTTCGTAAGAGCAGGTGTACCTTTATCTGATGGTGCAATTACTCCGGATGATATTTTAAGAATCCAAGGGCCAGCTGCTGTTCAACAGTATTTGGTTAATGAAATTCAAGAAGTATACCGTTTACAAGGGGTAAAAATTAACGACAAACACTTTGAGGTAGTAATACGTCAAATGATGCGTAAAGTAAGAGTTCAGGATCCAGGTGATACTTTATTCTTAGAAGATCAATTGATTCACACTAAAGATTTCATCGTTCAAAACGATAAATTATACGGTATGAAAGTGGTTGAGGATGCTGGAGATTCTAGTGCATTAAAAGAAGGACAAATTATTACGCCTCGTGAGTTGCGTGATGAAAATTCTTTATTGAAACGTACAGATAAAAATCTTGTTGTGGCTCGTGATGTTGTTACTGCAACAGCAACACCAGTTTTACAAGGTATTACAAGAGCATCACTTCAAACGAAATCGTTTATCTCTGCTGCATCTTTCCAAGAAACTACTAAAGTATTGAATGAAGCTGCTGTTGCAGGTAAAATCGATTACTTAGAAGGATTGAAAGAAAATGTAATTGTTGGACATAGAATCCCAGCCGGAACAGGTATGAGAGAATATGACAATACAATTGTAGGTTCGAAAGAAGATTACAATGATATGATGGCTAACAAAGAGGAATATATTTACTAAGATATGAGTAATTCTAATCAACAACAAGAACAGATTAATATTGAGTTAGACGAAAAAATTGCTGAAGGAATTTATTCCAATTTGGCAATAATAAATCACTCTTCATCAGAATTTGTTTTAGATTTTGTAAGCATCATGCCTGGTATTCCTAAAGCTAAAGTGAAATCAAGAATTGTCTTGACGCCGCAACATGCTAAAAGATTGCTAAAAGCAATAGGAGAAAATATTCATCGTTTTGAAGTCGCTCATGGCGAAATAAAAGACACTGAACAAGCACCAATTCCGCTTAATTTTGGTCCTGCGGGACAAGCATAATACTCTTAAAAGGCTCCAGAAATGGAGCCTTTTTTATTTATAAGTTATTATTCAATAAGAGGAGTTGCTATTAGTTTCCAACTTTTTTAAATTTGACATACCCGTGATTGAAATGATTTCAGGTTTTTGCTTTGTTATCACCTGAGCATTAGCAATATCTTACTACTTTAAGTTAACGTGTTTATTGCATGCGCTAACATTAACTCATTATTAAATCTAGGTTGTTTATAACAATTTTGTGCTTTAAACGAGTATTCTGGTCCTTTATCGAAAATATTTTTCGTCCGTTTATAAATGATATACTTTCGCTCTCGAGATAGAGAAATGTTTTCTGTCTATTATAAAAAACGAATTGTTATGAAATATTTTTCTTTAAAAGCAAGTAAAAAAGTCATGTTGAATGGCTTCCTAATGGTTGCTTTTATTTTAGTATCTAATACTGCTGTTTTTGCTCAAACTACAAAAAATGTAGCTGATCTAAATACAATTGAGGTTAATACTAACACTAAAAAAGATAATGTTTCTACAGTTTCATCTTCAAATAGTATGAACTTCGTATTATGGTTTATGGGTTCTAAGCAAGATCCAAACACTACAATATCTACAGAAGGAACTAATACTAAAAAACAAGTTATTACTTCAGGTACAGCGCCAAATCGTTTACTAATCAAAGCTTTTTTGAAAAAAGCAGTAAACTTGGAAAGTATGGTTGCTTAAGCCAAAAATCATTTTTATAAGACATAAAAAAAACGCTAATTTTTAAATTAGCGTTTTTTTTTTTAATGTATTTTTCACTTTGATTTCTGGATTACATATTGTCATCCAGAAATCATTTTTTAACTGAAATATTACTCAAATTCCGATGTAAAGAATAGTTTTACGTTTGGATATTTATTTTGTGTCATTTGAATTGTAAAATCAGAATCAGCTAGGAATACTAATTGTCCGTATTTATCATGTGCCAAGAATTTTTGCTTGATTCTCCTAAATTCTTTGAATTCCTCACTTTTTGGATCATTAGGTTTTACCCAACATGCTTTGTGTACCGGGAAATTTTCATACGTACATTTTGCACCATATTCATGCTCTAAACGATATTGGATAACCTCGTATTGAAGCGCTCCAACTGTTCCGATGATTTTTCGGTTATTCATTTCTAGAGTAAATAGCTGCGCTACACCTTCGTCCATTAACTGATCAATTCCTTTGTCCAATTGTTTGGCTTTCATTGGATCAGCGTTGTTAATATATCGGAAGTGTTCAGGAGAGAAACTTGGAATTCCTTTGAAACTCATGATTTCTCCTTCGGTTAACGTATCACCAATTTTGAAATTTCCGGTATCATGTAAACCAACAATATCACCAGGATACGAGATATCTACAATTTCTTTCTTTTCAGCAAAGAAAGCATTAGGACTGGAAAATTTTAAATTCTTCTTCTGACGAACGTGATAATACGGTTTGTTTCTTTCGAAAGTTCCAGAAACAATTTTTATAAAAGCCAGGCGGTCTCTATGCTTTGGATCCATATTGGCATGGATTTTAAAAACAAATCCTGTCATTTTCTCTTCTTTTGGATCTACTAATCGCGTTTCTGAATCTTTAGGTCTTGGTGACGGAGCAATTTCAACAAAACAATCCAATAATTCTCTAACCCCAAAATTATTCAATGCGGAACCAAAAAATACAGGTTGTAGTTTTCCGTCCAAATAATCCTGACGATCAAATTTAGGATAAACTTCGTCTATCAATTCTAATTCTTCACGCAATCTGTCAGCCGGTTTTTGACCGATAATTTTCTCTAATTCGGGATTTTGAACATCAGAGAAAGCAATTGTTTCTTCAATATTTTTACGGCTATCGCCACTAAATAAGTTGATGTTTTGTTCCCAAAGATTATAAATTCCCTGAAAATCATAACCCATTCCAATTGGAAAACTTAATGGAGTTACCGTTAAACCTAGTTTTTGTTCTACTTCATCCATCAAGTCAAAAGCATCTTTTCCTTCTCGGTCTAATTTATTGATGAATACGATTATAGGAATTTTTCGCAATCTACAAACAGCCACTAATTTTTCCGTTTGTTCCTCAACACCTTTAGCGACATCAATTACAACAATAACGCTGTCAACAGCAGTTAAAGTCCTAAAAGTGTCCTCGGCAAAATCCTTGTGTCCAGGAGTATCAAGAATATTTATTTTTTTATCTTTATAATTGAATGCTAAAACCGAAGTAGAAACCGAAATTCCTCTCTGGCGTTCAATTTCCATAAAGTCACTGGTAGCACCTTTTTTGATTTTATTATTCTTTACAGCACCTGCCTCTTGAATCGCACCACCAAAAAGGAGGAGTTTCTCAGTAAGTGTTGTTTTTCCGGCATCAGGATGTGAGATAATCCCGAAGGTTCTTCTGCGTTGTATTTCTTCTAAAAAGCCCATATTTGTATAAATAGTTTGCAAAAGTACTATTTATAAATGCCAATTAAAAAAATAGTATCCGCTAATTGGAGTAGGTGGGTTTTGAAGTTGCAATTCATGTGATTTTGATTTAATAAAAAATGGAGACAATTTAATAAGTTATAAAAAAGAAGGCTGTCTGAAAAGACAGCCTTGAGGGTATTGTTATGTTACATATTAATCGACCAAATTGAATAGCCGTTTGGCGGACATTGAATTTTAACCCATTTATCCCCTTGGGTTGTTGGTAGCCAAGTCGAATTTCCAGTAAAGTCTTTGATTTGTGCGTTTGTCCAATTCGTTTGAATCCATCTTTCTTGCCATGTGGATGAATTGTTAATGTAAACTACCAAACCAGGATTGCCGTTGTATCCGTTTCTGCGTGCGATATATTCGTCAGTGTCAGTAAATAAAATCGAGGTGTTTCCAGTAGCTTTGTTATTATGAATCCAGATTAAATTGTTCATCTTTGTTTTGTTCAACCATTCCTCATAATCACGATAAAAAATGGTTGGATATCCTTCATGTGTTAAGATGTAAGCGTAAGCAAGCTCTTTTTTCCAAATTTCGTCGGTGTCATGGTTGGCAACGAATGTAACCGCTTTGTAAGGATTTCTTTTCCACATCATGTCATCATTCAAAATATTTAGATTATTTCCGTCGAAAGCATCATTCATTTTGTAATAACAGGCGAAATCAAAAACAGAACTATTGGCATTATTCGCCCAGTCGTTTAGTAGGTTTACGTTAGAATCCCATAATTCACCAACAGAAAAACCACCAACATTTGCATTCCAATCTTTAATCACCCACGGAGCAAAACCTTTCACATAATCAAATCTCCAGCCATCAAATTTCATGGTATTTTTATAATATTTACCTACTCCGTCTGCTCTTTTCCAAAGCCAGTCTTGTACATTAGGAACGACATGCGCTAAATCCGGAAATCCTCCAAAGGCTCCTTCGTCATTATTTCCATAAGAGTTTTTATAAAAATCAGCACTCGTTCTCGGGAATTTGCCAGAAGCGACACCGGTAAAATTAGTATAGGTTTGTGTTCCTGTAAATGGATTGCTTTCTAATTGTCCGCCGCTGTTGTGGTTTAGGACCATATCAGCATAAACCTGCATGTTCTCTGTATGTACTTTTGTAATTAGACTCTCTAATTCTGTACGAGAACCAAATCGGGTTTCTATTGTGCCATTTTGATTGTAGTTTCCAAAATCAAAATAATCGGTAGGATCATACCCCATAGAAAATGGTCCGTTTTGAGCTTTTGAAACTGGAGGAAGCCAGATAGAACCAATTCCAGCATTTGACCAAGCGGTGATTTTTGCATTTACAGTATTCCACCAAGTTCCACCTGCTGGCACATCCCAATAAAAAGCCTGCATCATCACACCACCACCAGGATTTGCAACGTATCTGCCTGTTGTGTTTGATTGTTTTCCTGTGCTGAACGGACGTCCATCGTGATTTGTAACATTAATCACTTTGAATTGCGCAGCGGCTTCTGTCGAATTGGTTACGAGATCATCATTTGAATTACACGAGTACAAGCCAACGAGTAAAGCGGATAATAAACAAATTTTAAAATTTTGTTTTTTCATAAAGTAGGTAATTTTGGTTAATTAATAGATTTTGGGCGATATTAATATTATTGAAATGATTGGTTGCTGTTTTTTCTTTTGATTTAAATTTTAAAATTATTTAAAAACGTATTTTATTAAAATCAAAATAAATAGTATAAAAAAATAATATAAATTTATTTTTGAACTAGTATTTTGTATAAAAAAGCAACTTTTTAGCTAATTTATACAAATTCTTACACGATACGCATCAGATTTTTTTTAATGAACCACGAAAACGTTGTAGTGTTCACAACTTTTGAAATAGAGAGCTAAAAATGAGTATTTTAATAATTGTGTTTTTGATTTTCTTACCTCAAAAATGAGAAGTTATTGGTAATTACAAGATTTTTTTGATGGAATGAAAAAGTACTATAATCATAAACACTGGTAGTTGATTATAGTTGCGAAATAAGAGAAAACAAGGATGATGATTATAATCACTATCGATTGAAGTAGATATAATCTGAATTTATATTATTTTTTAGTTGCTAACGTTCAGTTTCTTTATGGTTTACAAACGAAATCAACTGATACATAAATGCGTTTATAATTTTTTGTTAATAGTAGTTAGGAAACTTGTATTATGTAATTGAATTGCTATTTTTGTTCGTTTTAAATTTAAAGAATATTTAAGAATTGTATTGTAAAATTTCAATTCAGTTGTTGATTCTTAAAGTGTATATTTGCCAAAATTATTCTGGCACCTATCAAAAGGTTTAATAACAATAGAATAAGTACATTTTTACGACAAATACAAATTAGAATAATGCCAATAAATAAAATAGAAATGAAATCCATTAATAATAGAATTGCACTTACTTTTTTTCTTTTACTTTTTACAAGTGTTATAACAAGTGCACAAGAAATTATTAAGGACTCCGTGATTGTTCCAATCAAGAAAAACCAATCATCTGGTAAACAAAAAATTGATGGTGTAATTGCAACTGTTGGAGATTACATCATTTTAGATTCAGATATTGATAAGTCTTATCTTGAAATTTCAGCGGGAGGCGGATCTATAAAAGATATTACTAGATGCCAAATGTTGGGGAAATTATTAGAGGATAAATTATACGCGCATCAAGCTATTCAGGATAGTATTGTAGTAACAGATTCTGAGGTAAAAGGAATGTTAGAAGAGCGTTTGGCCTATATGGTAGGACAAATTGGTTCTTTGGAAAAAGTAGTGCAGTATTACAAAAAGGATTCTGAAGAAGAATTTAGAACCTATTTCTCTGATATTTTAAAAGAAGGAAAGTTAACTTCTGAAATGCAGAAGAAAATTGTTGATGAAGTAGAAATTACGCCGGAAGAGGTTCGTAATTATTTCAAAACAATTCCAAAAGAAGATCTTCCATTCTTTGGAGTGGAATTAGAAGTAGCGCAAATTGTTATTACCCCGAAAGTTTCGGAAGAAGATAAGAAAAAAGTTATTGATAAATTAAATGAGTTTAAAAAAGAAGTTGAGGAAGGCGCAAGTTTTTCTACAAAAGCAGTGTTATATACTCAAGATCCGGGATCAAAGTCAAATGGAGGTTACTACAAAATGACCCGTAAAACGCCTTTTATTAAAGAATTTAAGGAAGTAGCATTTAGCCTTCAAGAGGGAGAAATTTCTGCTCCATTTGAAACAATTTTTGGGTATCATATCATTTTAGTTGAAAAAATAAGAGGGCAAGAGAGGGAACTACGTCATATATTGTTGACACCCACAGTAACCGAACAGGCTTTAAAGGAAGCTAAAGAAATGATTACTTTAATCAAAAAAAGGATCGAGGATAAAGATATTACTTTTGCGGAAGCTGCCAGAACATTATCTGATGAAAAAGAAACAAGAGCAAATGGTGGTGCATTAATCAATCCACAAACTCAGGATACTCGTTTTGAATTGACTAAAATGGATCCTACTTTTTACAGTCAAGTTTCTAATTTGAAGGAAAATGAAATTTCAGCTCCAATCTTAGACCAAGGTGAAGAAGGAAAGAAAAAATTCAAATTAATTACCGTAACAAATAGAATCGATGAGCATGCAGCTGATTATGCAAAAGATTACATCAAGATCAAAGCATTGGCGCTTAAAAACAAACAAATTACAGCGATTGGAAAATGGTTTGATGAGAAAATAAAAGAAACGTATGTGAAAATTATTGGTGAATATAGAGATTGTACTTTTACCAACAATTGGCTTAAAAAATAGTCTTCTATTTTGCCCTTCACGGGATAGATTAGTAATAAAAAAGTTTTCGTTAAATAAAGAAAAAGAGTTAGTTTTATGATTTCATAATGCTAACTCTTTTTAATTTTAAAATACTTCATACATGTCAGACGTAGCAGCAATACATAATTTAGTTCAAAAAAGGAATGAGCTAAAAAAAGAAATCGCGAAAATCATTGTAGGTCAGGATGTTGTGGTAGATCAAATCTTGCTTTGTATTTTTTCCGGTGGTCATGCATTGTTAGTAGGTGTTCCCGGATTAGCCAAAACTTTGATGGTGAATACGCTGGCGCAAGCATTGGGTCTTGATTTCAAGAGAATTCAGTTTACGCCGGATTTAATGCCTTCGGATATTTTGGGAAGTGAAATTTTAGATGAAAGCCGTCAGTTTAAATTTATAAAAGGGCCTATTTTTTCGAATATTGTTCTGGCAGATGAAATCAATCGTACGCCGCCAAAAACGCAAGCTGCATTATTAGAAGCGATGCAGGAGCGTTCTGTTACTATTGCAGGAGAAAATTATAAATTAGACTTGCCTTATTTTGTTTTGGCTACACAAAATCCAATTGAACAGGAAGGCACATATCCTTTGCCCGAAGCACAATTAGACCGATTTATGTTCGCCATAAAATTAGAATATCCTTCTTTTGCAGAAGAAGTTCAAGTGGTTAAACAAACTACTTCGGATATAAAAAATACGATAAATCCATTATTCACCGCTCAGGAAATAATAGATTTTCAACATCTTATTCGCCGAATTCCTGTGGCGGATAATGTTATAGAATATGCTGTTACATTAGTCAGTAAAACTCGTCCGGATAATCCTTTGTCAAATGAGTTTGTGAAAAATTATCTTGATTGGGGTGCGGGACCAAGAGCATCGCAAAATTTGATTTTAGCGGCTAAAGCCAATGCAGCTTTTAATGGAAAATTTTCTCCTGATATTGAAGATGTCAAAGCGGTTGCGACAGGGATTTTACGTCATCGAATTATTAAAAATTACAAAGCCGATGCCGAAGGAATTACAGAAGAAATGATTATTGCCAAGTTGGTATAACCGTTTTTTTGGTGCTCTAAACTTGATTTTTGACAGTTACTACAACGTTTTCTTAGTTCTGAGGGTTTTTCTAATTTGATAATCGTTAGAATATAATTAATTAATTAGGGATTAATCAATTTAGTGTTAAATTTTTTAAAATTTATTAATTTTAAGGGGTAAAAATCAGTATTTAGTAATAATATCATTTCAAAAAACCCCATCTATTAAATTTTTTCAAATATCATCCTAAAGAGCTAAATTTGCGTCGTGAATAAAAATACAGCTATTATGGTCTGTAATTTTGAGTAAGTTAAAATAATTAGCCTTTAACATTGAAAACAATTTACTATGAACATTTATAACGATTATCTAAAGGAAATCGAAGACAGAAAAACTCAGGGACTTAACCCAAAGCCAATTGATAGCGCTGATTTACTAAGCGAAATCATCACTCAAATTAAGGATTCAAATAACGCAAATCGCGAAGATTCAATTTCGTTTTTTATTTATAATACGGTTCCTGGGACAACACCTGCAGCTGCTGTCAAAGCATCTTTTTTGAAGGAGATTGTTCTTGGTGAAACAGTGGTAAATGAAATTACGCCAGCATTTGCATTAGAGTTGTTATCACACATGAAAGGTGGGCCGTCAATCAAAGTTTTGCTTGACTTAGCTTTAGGAAATGACATTGCAATTGCTAAATCGGCAGCAGAAGTTTTAAAAACACAAGTCTATCTTTATGAGGCTGATACTGATCGCTTAGAAGCGGCATTTAAAAGCGGTAATGAGATTGCAAAAGATATTCTAGTGAGTTACGCTAAGGCGGAATTCTTTACGAAGCTGCCAGAGGTAGTTGAGGAAATTAAGGTTGTTACTTATGTTGCTGGTGAAGGAGATATTTCAACAGATTTACTTTCTCCGGGTAACCAAGCGCATTCACGTTCAGATCGTGAGCTACATGGAAAATGTTTGATTTCTCCTGAAGCTCAAGATGAAATTAAAGCACTTCAAGCGCAACATCCGGACAAAAGTGTGATGTTGATTGCCGAAAAAGGAACTATGGGTGTAGGTTCTTCAAGAATGTCAGGAGTGAATAATGTGGCTCTTTGGACAGGTAGAAAAGCAAGTCCTTATGTTCCATTCATAAACATAGCTCCAATTGTTGCTGGAACTAATGGTATTTCCCCAATTTTCCTTACTACTGTTGATGTTACTGGTGGTATTGGTCTTGATCTTCAAAACTGGGTAAAGAAAACAGATGCAAATGGTGCTGTTCTGCGTAATGAAAACGGTGAGCCTATTCTAGAAGAAGTTTATTCTGTTGCAACTGGAACAGTGCTGACTATTAATACAAAAACAAAAAAACTTTACAACGGCGATAAAGAATTAATTGATATTTCTAAGGCATTTACGCCTCAAAAAATGGAATTTATTAAAGCTGGTGGGTCTTACGCTATTGTATTTGGAAAAAAATTACAAACTTTTGCATCAAAAACTTTAGGAATTGATATCGTACCGGTATTTGCTCCGTCAAAAGAAGTTTCTATTGATGGACAAGGTCTTACGGCAGTAGAAAAAATATTCAATAAAAACGCAGTTGGTTCAACTCCAGGTAAAGTTTTACATGCAGGTTCTGATGTGCGCGTTACGGTAAATATTGTAGGTTCGCAAGATACGACTGGTTTGATGACTTCTCAGGAATTAGAGTCTATGGCTGCTACTGTGATTTCTCCAATTGTTGATGGTGCATATCAATCAGGTTGTCATACAGCATCAGTTTGGGATAATAAGTCTAAAGCAAACATTCCAAGATTGATGAAGTTCATGAATGATTTTGGTTTGATTACTGCTCGTGACCCTAAGGGGAACTACCACGCAATGACAGATGTAATCCACAAAGTTCTTAATGATATTACTGTTGATGAGTGGGCGATTATTATTGGCGGTGACTCTCATACAAGAATGTCAAAAGGAGTTGCTTTTGGAGCTGATTCAGGAACGGTGGCACTAGCACTAGCTACAGGTGAGGCTTCAATGCCAATTCCGGAGTCAGTAAAAGTTACCTTCAAAGGTGATATGAAAGAATATATGGATTTCCGTGATGTTGTTCATGCGACACAATCTCAAATGTTGAAGCAATTTGGTGGAGAGAATGTATTCCAAGGACGCATTATCGAGGTTCATTTAGGAACACTTACTGCTGATCAAGCCTTTACCTTTACAGATTGGACTGCAGAAATGAAAGCAAAAGCTTCTATTTGTATTTCTGAGGATGATACTTTAATCGAATCATTGGAGATTGCCAAAGGCAGAATCCAGATCATGATTGATAAAGGAATGGATAACGAGAAGCAAGTTTTAAAAGGATTAATCGCTATCGCTAATAATAGAATTGCAGCAATCCAATCAGGTGAAAAACCAGCTTTGACTCCTGATGCTAATGCAAAATATTTTGCTGAAGTTGTAATCGATTTAGATATCGTTTCTGAACCTATGATTGCAGATCCTGATGTAAATAATGCGGATGTTTCTAAGCGTTATACGCACGATACAATTAGACCACTTTCTTTTTATGGCGGTGTGAAAAAAGTAGATCTTGGTTTCGTTGGATCTTGTATGGTGCACAAAGGTGATTTGAAGATTCTTTCTCAAATGCTAAAAAACATAGATGAGCAATATGGTAAAGTAGAGTTTAAAGCACCGCTTGTCGTGGCGCCTCCTACGTATAATATTGTAGATGAACTTAAAGCTGAAGGAGACTGGGAAGTTTTACAAAAGTATTCTGGTTTCGAATTTGATGATAATGCTCCAAAAGGCGTGGCACGTACAGGATATGAAAATATTCTATATTTAGAGCGTCCAGGCTGTAATTTATGTATGGGTAACCAAGAAAAAGCAGCAAAAGGAGATACTGTAATGGCAACGTCTACGCGTCTTTTCCAAGGAAGAGTTGTTGAAGATACAGAAGGTAAAAAAGGAGAATCGTTACTTTCATCGACACCAGTTGTTGTGTTGTCTACAATTTTAGGAAGAACTCCAACAATTGAAGAATACAAAGCTGCGGTAAAAGGTATAAATCTAACGCAATTTGCACCATCTCATAAGTTATTGGTTAGATAATAACTAATTTATGTTAATTATATCAAAAAGCTTGAGTCTTTCAACAGACTCAGGCTTTTTTTATTTTAATAGCTCTTCCTTTTTTTGTACCTTGTGGTTCTAAAATATAATAACAGAAAATAATTAGATATGGCTTTTGATATTGAAATGATTAAAAAAGTGTATGACAACATGACTTCTCGTGTTGACAAAGCACGTGAAATAGTTGGCCGTCCGCTTACTTTAACAGAGAAAATATTGTACAATCACCTTTGGGATGGAATGCCGTCAAAGGCTTTTACAAGAAGTGCTGATTATGTAGATTTTGCTCCGGATAGAGTTGCTTGCCAAGATGCAACCGCTCAAATGGCATTGTTGCAATTCATGCATGCGGGTAAATCTAAAGTAGCGGTTCCTACAACAGTACACTGTGATCACTTGATTCAAGCTAAAGTTGATGCAGTAACTGATTTGGCCAGAGCAAAAACACAAAGCAATGAAGTGTTTGAATTTCTTTCTTCGGTATCTAACAAATACGGAATTGGTTTTTGGAAACCAGGAGCAGGAATTATTCACCAAGTAGTACTTGAAAATTATGCTTTTCCAGGTGGAATGATGATTGGTACCGATTCTCATACTGTAAATGCAGGTGGTTTAGGAATGGTAGCAATTGGTGTTGGTGGTGCTGATGCAGTTGATGTTATGTCAGGAATGGCTTGGGAATTAAAATTTCCTAAATTAATTGGAGTAAAATTAACTGGAAAACTTTCTGGTTGGACAGCTCCAAAAGACGTTATCCTTAAAGTAGCAGGAATTCTTACCGTAAAAGGTGGAACAGGCGCTATTGTTGAATATTTTGGCGAAGGAGCAACTTCAATGTCTTGTACTGGAAAAGGAACAATCTGTAATATGGGTGCCGAAATTGGTGCAACTACTTCTACATTTGGTTATGATGATTCTATGAGCCGTTATTTGCGTTCTACAAATAGAGCTGATGTTGCTGATGCAGCGGATAAAATTGCTCCATATTTAACAGGTGATGCGGAAGTTTATGCTAATCCAGAATTGTATTTTGATCAAGTTATCGAAATTAACTTAGACGAATTAGAGCCACATTTAAATGGACCTTATACACCGGATTTAGCAACTCCAATTTCTAAAATGAAAGAGGAAGCTATCAAAAACAACTGGCCTTTGAAAATTGAAGTAGGTTTGATTGGTTCATGTACCAATTCTTCTTACGAAGACATCGCTCGCGCAGCTTCAATAGCCAAACAAGTCACCGATAAAAAATTAAAATTAAAATCAAAATTCACAATCACTCCAGGTTCTGAGGTGGTTCGTTATACAATCGAGCGTGACGGTTTTATCGATACTTTCGATAAGATTGGTGCGACGGTATTTGCTAATGCATGCGGACCATGTATCGGAATGTGGGACAGAGAAGGAGCAGAAAAAGAAGAACGCAACACAATCGTTCACTCTTTCAACCGTAACTTCTCCAAACGTGCCGATGGAAATCCAAACACTTTGGCTTTCGTAGGTTCACCGGAATTGGTAACGGCTTTGGCAATTGCCGGAGATTTAAGTTTCAATCCGTTGACGGATACTTTAATAAACGAAGATGGTGAAGAAGTAATGTTAGAAGTGCCAACAGGCGACGAATTACCGAAAAACGGATTTGATGCGGAAGACCCGGGTTTTCAAGCACCGGCAGAAGATGGTTCAGGTGTTCAAATCGCGGTTAGTGAAACTTCAGAAAGATTACAATTATTAGCGCCATTCTTGCCTTGGGACGGAAAAAATATTACAGGAGCTAAATTATTGATTAAAGCTTTCGGAAAATGTACAACAGATCACATCTCTATGGCTGGACCATGGTTGCGTTTCCGTGGACATTTAGATAATATTTCTAATAATATGTTGATTGGTGCTATCAATGCATTCAACCAAAAACCAAATACAGTGAAAAATCAGTTGACGGGTACTTACGATGCAGTTCCTGCTGTAGCGCGTGCTTACAAAGCAGCTGGTGTTCCTTCAATTGTTGTGGGTGATCATAACTACGGAGAAGGATCTTCTCGTGAGCATGCAGCAATGGAGCCTCGTTTCTTAGGTGTGAAAGCGGTATTGGTAAAATCATTTGCTCGTATCCACGAAACAAACCTTAAAAAACAAGGTCTTTTAGGATTGACATTTGCTAATGAAGCGGATTACGAAAAAATTCAGGAAGATGATACCATCAACTTCACGGATTTAGTTGATTTTGCTCCAGGAAAACCATTAACATTAGAATTCGTTCACGCTGATGGAACCAAAGATGTTATCTTGGCAAACCATACCTATAACGAAGGACAAATTGGTTGGTTCGTTGCTGGTTCAGCATTAAACTTGATTGCTGCTGCTGGAAAAGCATAAGCATTTCAATACTATATTTCAAAAACTCTCAAGGAAACTTGGGAGTTTTTTTGTTTCAATTACACTTTATTTCTGGAGCTGTTTCCTGCTGTCCGTTTCAAGCTTTTTTGCACAATTGCTTTTTTCCAAGATAAAAAAGGAGCTTCTTTCAGTCGCTCTTTTTTCTCTGGAAAAATAGGCAATTCTGCTGCAAAAGGCTTTCCACTTTCATCAGGGCTATGTCAGCAAAACTAAAATTATTGGCTGATGTAGCAACAACGATAAGAGTGAATAATTTTTAAAAAAGCGTCAGATTTGCGGTAAAAATGTGTAGAAAAATCAAAAAAAAGAGTTGTTTGTGTTTAAACTACGTTAAAATTAAAAAAAAAGGAAGGTTTTTTGATATTATAGTTTAAATTAGCAAATAAGAAAAATAAAATTGTATTTGAGTTTTTTGATTATTAGTTAAATCAATTCTCTACCTATTTTTATTTTCTGCGCAACAATAGCATACAATTGTCTTGCGTTACTGTTTAAGTTGCTTTTGCAATCAAAACAAAAAATCAACAAAATAATAATTGCACAAATTAGTCTCTCTTTTATCAAAGAGATGAGAAATTTTTTTACAATTTTTTAAATGAAAATAGTAAAAGTGCAATCCTAAGCGAGATTTAATAATTATATCCCGAAATCGCTATGAAGAATACAATGGGGTAAGTAATTTGAAATAGATGAATATGACTTTTAGAGTAATAGTAACATTAGTTTTTTTAAATAGTATCGTTCTTTTTTCGCAAGAAAAAATCACAAAACACACTATAGTAAAAGGGGAAACAATATCGAGTATCGCTGAGAAATATGAAGTAAAACAAAGCGCTATTTTTAAATTAAATCCCAATGCCAAGAATCTTTTAAAACTCAATTCCGTTTTATTAATTCCTATTGCTTCCACAAAAAAGACTACAGAAAAAACTAAGATTGCAATAAATAATTCCGTTAAAGAACACGAAGTTCAAGCTAAAGAAACACTTTACGGAATTGCAAAACAATACGGAATTTCCGTTAAAGAATTAAACCAAGTCAATCCGACACTCGCTTCTTCAGAATTAAAAATTGGTCAAAAAATAAATATTCCAGCTAACGCTACCACCTCTGAAATAGCGACGATTGCACCCAAAAAACAAACGGAATCAAAAAACGAAGTGGCTGTTTTGCCTCAATCAACTGAATCGATATCCACCAAGTC
The DNA here is from genome assembly GCF_015752255.1 of Flavobacterium sp. CAN_S2. Lineage (NCBI taxonomy): Bacteria > Pseudomonadati > Bacteroidota > Flavobacteriia > Flavobacteriales > Flavobacteriaceae > Flavobacterium > Flavobacterium sp. CAN_S2. The sequence goes on along the minus strand of NZ_JADOVA010000001.1, from coordinate 496,435 downwards.
AGATACATTTAGTTGGGAAGTTTTACCAAAAGAAACTAAATATTCCATCACAAGAAAATACGGAATTACAATTAAAGAATTTGATGAAGCCAATCCAGGAATAGGCGTAAAAGCACTTAGAGTTGGTCAAAAAATAAATATTCCAGCGGCTCCTTTGTCAGAAACGGTTTTAGCATCGCAAGAAAGTAAAGAGTTACCAGTGGTTTCTTCAAAAAATGCTACTTCATTGAAAACCATCACCCCAAAATCAGAAGAAGCTGTCGTTATACAAATTACTACAGATTTGTCAAAAACAGCAGTAAATCAGGTTTCTCAAAATGAAACTTCGTTAAATAATTCACCGCATCTGATTATCCGTGAAGTTTTGCCAAAAGAGACTAAATATTCCATTGCAAAACAATACGGAATTACCGTTAATGAATTAGAAAAGCAAAATCCAGAGGTTAAAAACGGACTTCCTGTAGGCTACAAATTAAATATTTTGGCGAATACCGTTCCTGCTGAAAGCGAAGTTGTAAGTACTGATGCTAGCAATAATACGGATATTCAAACTACTAAAATTGATTTTAATAACACTTTGAAACCAACTTTTAGTCATGATTTTTTAGATCAGTTGATAGAACGTGCTTCTGAAAATATTGGATCACGGTACCGTACCGGTGGAACCACAAAATCAGGATTTGATTGCTCAGGGCTTATGTGTACTACTTTTGGCGCATTTGATATTAAACTACCAAGAACATCTCGTGAACAATCTAGCATTGGAACTAAAATTAATACAGAAGAAGCTCAAAAAGGTGATTTAATTTTCTTTAAAACTAACGGTAGAAGCCAAATTAATCATGTTGGGATGGTCGTTGAAGTTTGTGAAGATGAAATTAAATTCATTCATTCATCAGTTAGCAACGGAGTCATAATATCATCAACCAAAGAGAAATATTATCGAAAAAACTTTTCTCAAATTAATAGAGTGCTACAATAATTTCTTAGAAAAAATAAAAATATTTATATTCAAAACGCTCCTTAATTGGGGCGTTTTTTTATGTGTTTTAGATTTTTATTTCACCTTCAGTACCACTTACATAATTAGTTCCTGTAGCAACTGAGGCCGCCATTTTTAGAAAGTTAATCATTTGGTTTCCATCAGTGTCCCAGAAGTATGCACTGCTTGGTTTTACTTTAATAAGTGAAATATTAGGGTCATTTTTACCTTCTTTAAACCATATATTTACAACGGGCGACCAAAGCTCTTCGATTTTTTCCTGATCGATAACTATTGATGCTTCACCATTTACAACCATGTAACTTCCTTTTCCGGGATGTGCAAAAAACAATTGAACACTAGAATCTTGCTCTATTTCTTTGTTTTTATCACTATTTTTTTCACTGAAAAACCAAATATTTCCTTCATCGCATACTTTTACAGCTCCCATAGGTCTGGTGGTTGCTCCATCATTCGTTTTGAGATTGGTACAAAAAAGACAAGTGTTGATTTCTTCAACCAGACTTTTTAGTTTATCTATTCCTTCAACTGTATGTTTGTTTGCTTGATCACTCATAATCCTACGTTTTATTTAGATTGTTAGACTCCGTAAATTCTTTTACAAAGTTGGCAAACAAAACAGTAAAAAGGATTACACAATTCAGAGTAAAAGTTTCATCTTTCACATATTGATGGCATAAGTAGCTGTTAATTTAATAATTACAACTTCCATGGGATTTAAATTAAAAGGTAAGTATTTGGAGTTGGTTATTTTTCAACACTGTTGATTTCAATCCAATATCCATCAGGATCCTGAATGTAGATTTGTTTGATTCCATCTGCTCGAACCGTAATCTTATCAAGTGTTCCAGGCCAGTCGGAATAGGTAATGTTGAGGTTTTGCAGCTTAGTGATTAAAGCATCAAAATTAGTGACTTTAAACGCCACATGAACCGCTTTGTTTATGGTAACGGATTCTTTTATGGTTGACACAAGATGTAATTCTTTTCCATCTCCCAATGAAATCCATCTAATTCCTTCTTTTTTGGTAAGGTTGGTGATTTCTGAAAACTTCAATACATTTTTATAAAAATCGACAGAACGATCCAGATCTTTCACTGAAATTGCCATGTGATCTAACTTCAAAGTAAAAGTTTCAGTGTTTTGTGACCAAAGTGTTCCCGTGCAAAAAAATGCAAATAGGAGCGGAAGTAGAAATTTTGTTTTCATGTTGCTGCGATTTGTTTTAATATTTTATTTCAAATGATAAATTTATAAATGCGATACTGATTAATTATCTTTTATGCAGCACGTTATTTATGGTTTGAATCCAATTTTCTTTGTTACCGATGTTCGTGTTTATAGCTGTGCTATTGTTATTGTACGGTCTGTACATGTTTATATTTGGACGCGAAAATAATCCTACTGTTGGAGTTAGTACAGAACTTGCCAAATGCATAATGCCGCTATCTGCGCCAATAAAAAGTTCAGTATTGGCAATGACCGCACCAATCTCACGGATGTCTTTGCTGTAAAAAGTGGTTGCTTTAAATCCTATTTGGGATATGTTTTCAACGGGTAAAACTTCGATAATATTATAATCAGAATATTCTATATTCAGTCTTTCATAGAATTCTTCCCACCAAGATTCTGAATAACATTTGTCAGAAGTCGCATAGGTAAATATGCAAATGGTCTTTTTGTCATTTTTAACCAGTTCTTTAACGATAGTATGGCCTTCAGCAATTTCTGAAGCACTCAATTTAAGGTCTAGTGACGGAACAGGATTTTCATTTTTTGGGAACCCCAATTTGGTCAAAAAACTTCTAAATTCGTACACGGGATATTTTGCAATATGCTCATAATCGGTGTGTTTCAATTGCATTTCCTCATCCAGTTCTCCAAAAAATTTATATTTGGCATCTGCAAATTGTGCCGATAATCGTCCAGAAGAGGAGTTTTTATCCACGTTGATGACAATGTCATATTTTTGCTTTTTAATTTTTACCCAAACCTTGAAATAGTCTACTAGATTTTTGAAAGGTTTTTTTGGAAGTTCAATGATGTAATTGATATTGGTGTAATTTTTAAAAACAATTGGAGCCAAACCTCCTTTTACAAACAAATCAATTTTACACTCAGGGAAAGTAGCAATTACATCCTGTACCAGTGGCGTTATAAGTAACAGATTCCCAAGTCTGTGATTGGGTCTGGAAATTAAAACCCTTTTGATTTCGATTTTTTGAGATAAATCGATTATTTGATTCTTTTGTGAATTCCCAATATTTTTAGTTAGGTTATGCGTTACAATTCTTCGGAATACATTTACTTTTTTTAAGATACTCATGCGTTTATAATAGAATTAAGAATTGATTTTTTGTTAAAAAATGAATCGGTGTACTATCGGAATGATATTTTGGTATTACAAAACAAGTTTTCCGTAACAGACAAATGTACAATTTAGATCGAAATAACGCTGTTTCTTGCCTTGAATATAATTTTTATGTTGTCAAGTGTAAAATAACCTGTTTTTAAATTTACTATTTGTGAATTATGATCAAGATTTTCTCTGCCGAATTATTTTTTTTTTGTCAGTGTGAATTTTCCGCCGCCTTGTTTCAAAATCATTTGCTTTTCATTTGGTTTGAATTCTAATTTTATTCCTGCCATTTTAAATTCAAAATTGTTTTTTTCAGTAGGTTCCAATGGAAAGGCAGATTGCCCTGTTGCCTGTGCAAAAAGTTTGGTGTCTTCTTTTGTAATGGTGATTTTCATCGGAAATCCAGCATCTGAATATTCTCCTAAATAAGGATCTAAATCTTCGCTTTTTAGTGTAATAGTTTTAAAAGTTGGAATTGTAAACGGTTTGTTGTTATACGCACTCAAAGCGGCAATCATGATATCATTATTGTCATAAGTTCTTCCGTTTGAGGTTAATGCAACAGCTAATTTGTCTTCTGGGAAATACGACAATGATGATCTGAATTCATCAATACCTCCAGTATGACCAAAACTTTTCTTCTCATAAAACGGATATTGGAAAATCCCCATTCCGTAGTTGTCTTGTAAAGTTGTCATTTGCTTAAGACTGCTTTCTGAAATTATGGCATTGGCGAAAAGCTTTTCAATAAATAGCACCAAATCCTGTGGATTAGAAACCACTGCGCCAGCTCCCATTGGGATTAACATATCCGTTTCCAGTTCTTTTTTCCATTTTTCAGAAAATGAATAGGAATTACTTTCGTTGTTTTGAATGTTAATTTTGCTTCCTACATAGGTGTTTTTTAAGCCTAATGGTTTTACAATTTTATCGTTAAAAATGGTTTTATATGGCTTTTTATAGGTTTTTTCAAGAATATAACTCAATAAAACATAATTGGAATTGCTGTAATCGGCTTTGCTGTTGGGTTCAAAAATACTTTTTCCTTTTGCAATGATTTCCACCATTTCTTTTTCAGATTTTGGTTGGGTGTTGTAGTTCATGTATTCCGGAGCACTAGTAAAATTATAAATACCGCTTCGGTGGTTTAGTAGATTACCAACGGTTATTTTATTGGCGTTTTCGATCGTTGGGAAAAAAGTTTCAATGGTTTGATTCAACGATAATTTTTTCTCTTCAATCGCTTTAAATATTAATGCTGAAGTAAACATTTTTGAAATCGATCCCACACGGTATTTGGATAAATTACTCGCTTTTTTATTGCTTTCTATGTCATCCATTCCAATGGATTTCGAATAAAGTAGCGTTCCGTTTTGTGATACGGCAATGCTTCCCATGAATTTATCTTTCGCTTCCAAAATCTGAAATAAACTATCTAGTTTGGCGACGTTCATTTTTTGAGCGTAGCTTGTTCCAACTAGGAATCCTAAAAATAAGGTGATTGCGATTTTCTTTGTCATGAGAGTTTGATTAATGAATTGATTTAAAGTTCTAAAAATAGTCAATTATTTGTTTAGTAGATTGATTATTTGATGCTGATTGTTGGTTCAGAAAAGAGTGTATTTCTGGAAAGTCTTACCCAATCAAACTTCCTCGGTATCGAGTTACATAAAATAGAATTAATGTAAATTACGTTTTGGAATCATAAAAAAGAGCATCAAAGCAAAATGGTCCTGAAATATTTTGCAATCTTTGAACTCTAAAAAATTAAAAAGCATTATGAGTAAGACAAAACTAACAATCAATCGCAATGGATCTATAAAAATAGAAGGCGATTTTGAAATAACAGACTGTGAAGGAAAAACATACGGATTAGAAGGAAGAACGGCTCTAGGTCTTTGCCGTTGCGGATTATCCGTAAACAAACCTTTTTGTGATGGTTCCCACCGCAATGGTTTTGAGCATGAATCAGCTGCATTTGACTTGCCACCAGTGAAAACAAAGTAATATCGTTTCCTGATTCGATTAAATAAAAAAAGCTACATTCCTAAAGATGTAGCTTTTTTGTTTATTGTTCAGACCAATTAAACATAATAGTTTATTAGCTGGATGTATTGCTATTCAAATATCACTTATTTTTTAGACTGCTGATAATCGCCATAACATCTTGATCGCCTAATCCTTCTTGTTCTGCTGTAGCATAACTGTCATACAATGGATGAATCAACGGAGAATCGAGTCCGGCTTCTTTGGCCAGTCTTAAATCTTTGACTAAATGTTTCAGCGCAAATGCTGCCGGGTAAGAATCATTCAAAATGGAAGATGTTTTGATATTCGTGATTCCGTTGCCACAAGCACCTTGATTGATGATATTGAGCATGTCTTCTTTACTTACGCCGTTTTTCTCGGCAAATAAAACCGTTTCAGCTATTCCTTGAAGGTTCAATCCTAATAAGTAATTGATGGCTAATTTAGCTGAACTAGCCACGCCAGATTCACCTACGTGAATCGCAATTTTACCCAAAACGTCAAATATCGGTTTGGCTAATTCGTAATCTTCATTCGAAGCGCCCACGAGAATAACTAAAGTTCCGTCTTGTGCCGGTTTTACACTTCCAGAAACGGGAGCATCTATAAAATGTACATTATGTTGGTTGCAAATGGTCTTCAAATAACGCGAGGTTTCCGGAGCAACGGTACTCATGTTGATGATGGTTTTGCCCGAATTGGTTTTAGACAATAAACCCATTGGTCCCTCAAAAACTTCTTTTACGGCCGCGTCATTGGATAACATCGTCAAAACTACGTCACAAGTTTTCATTAGTTCTTGTAAACTGCTTGCTGATTTTGCTCCTGCAGCCAGTAATGGCGCTTCTTTATCTTTGGTGCGATTGAAAACGGATACTTCAAAACCCGCTTTGAGTAGGTTCATCACCATTGGGTTTCCCATGTTGCCAAGGCCTGTCCATCCTAATTTTAATGTATTCATAGTTTTTAGTGTTATTTATATTATTTCCTCATTGTGGGCACAGTTTGCAAAACTGCGTTAACGATTGTTGTATATCAGCGCGGTCGGGATTTAATTTATTTGAACTTTATATTTTATCAGAATTGCTAATGACGATATTATCGAAGGAAGAAACATCACAATCAAAACGACAATAGGCTCATATGAGTCACCAATGCCGTAACTCTTGGAAAAAATAAATGGCGATAGAATCGCAAACACACATCCAAAAATCAATGAAAATATAGCTGTTAGTTTTATTATGAGTTTATGTTTAAAATCATTCAATCCAAATCTCCGGGCGTTCCAGCCGGTAACAGCCATCCCTGTAAATATTGTTAAAGTCAAGAATGCAGTAATCTCTAGAGTTTCATAAATTAAAATTAGAAACATTATAAGTGCCATTATTGAATAAAATATAACTGAAATCCATCCAAAAATTCGAACTGTTTTTTCTTTCATTTTACTTTAATTCTTTTCGGATTCTCTGCTGGCGCGAGCGTCCGCTCGTGAACACAATTATTATCTCACTATATTTTAAAAAAAAATCTAATGACTGACACAAACTAAAATCATATTAATCCATTAACACTCATCACGAGCGGGGGGTGAAATAGTTGTTTCTTATTTCTCAAATAAATTTACTTTTCCGCTTTCTAAATCATTGATGAATTTTTCTTTTTTCAAAAATAAGTTAATCATAAGATTTGATAATTCAACATTATTTTCATTATACTCAAAAATCAATTTTCTAATCAAATCACCTGAGTAATCCCTTATTTTCCATACAAGATATGGCAGTAGTGCATTGTCAAAATGAGCATTATGAACAATTAAATTTCTAAATCTATAAATCATTAAAATATCATTTTCGATAAGTTTTATCTGTTCTTCAATGATTTTTTTTGTTGATATGGCATTATTATAGAATTGGCTTATAGTTTCAATTTTTTGAATTAAAAATAAATCAGTTTCGTAACTTTTTATTTCATCCAAACTTTCAATAAATTTTTGAAGATAAATGCTTTCACCAACTTGAGGATTTAGATTTGCTTTAGCAATCAATTCCGCTGGGAAATTATATTTATCATTTTTAAAAAAACGATTGTCTACAATATTGTTATAGTGCCAATATAATTCCCAACCATATTCATATATAAACATAAATATTTGAACTGAAGCGACAACTTCCTGGACTAATTGAATTTTGCCTTTTTTATTATTGTTAAGAATATCATTTTTTATATCGTATTCAAGATTAAATAAATTTTCAATAGCAATCCAGTAATTAAGCATTTTATCCTCTTGTTTTGAAGATTGTTCTGCTTTACTATACCAGTGTATTGCGTTTATTAATTTTGACTTTGTTCTTTTATTTGAATCATTTTCGTCCCATAAAAATTTAAAATCATTTAGACTTTTATCTAACTCGTTTATATTTAAAGAATTACGATGCTTAACAAACATATCATTACGATTGCTTCCCCAAGACGAATAAATAAGTTTACCATTTTTTGAAATCAGATAGTTCGATGCATTGACTTTAATTTGTGTTTTTGTGTTATGATAACTAGTTATTACATCCAAAGTATTTTCTAATTTCGTAATTGCATTGGCTAATGAAGATTTAGGGAGTAGATAATTTATTTCAACTGATGCTTGTATAAACTTTTCCTTATCATCCGATATTCTTCGTTGTAAATCTTCATCATCAAAACTTTCTCTTTCTTCAACAAATCTTTTTTTATCGAGAGAATAGAAATTGACATCACCTATCTTCAGGTCCGCATTTCCTTTTAACCCTTCAACAACAAAAATGTAGTTAACTTTTTCTTTTTCCTTGTAAAAAAATGAAGAAAGTGATTTTATTCGATCCTCTAGAGTTAGGTTATCAATAAATGAACAAATATCGCTGTTAAATTTATCTCTGTTGAATTCGTCATTTATTCCATAATTTTCATGTTTAAATGAATGCGGGTAATCTGTGGTTAAAAAATCTGTGTTATCAATATTTTGAATATTGTAATTGTCAAATACTTTCATTGCAAACTTTTTAATATCTTCTAAATCATATCCTTTTTTAATAAATTCGACAATTAAATTTTGGGTAATGTAAGTTATAGTATTGATAAATTCTATTGATATATTTTCATCTTTACAAAGTTCTTGTTTTAAATAATCTATGCAGTTATCAAAGTAAAGCCCTTTTTCAAATTCAATTTTTATACTTTTTGCTGTTTCCAAAATGTAATTATTTCGGTCACTGTTAAATATGGTTCTTAAGATTTTAAAACTTGAATTAAATTGCTGTTTTATTACATAGTCATTTTCAAGATAGTAACACAGTTTGGAATAAAAATATTTTTTATTATCGATATTTTTAAAAGCATTTTCTTCAATTTCTGTTATAATATCATCAACTAAAATGTTTGGACTATATAAGTTTAGGCCGTAAGAACGTTTTAGAAAATTTGAAATTAAATCTTCCCATAAGTTTGTCCAAAATTTTGTTCTTAATTGAATATTATCTGTCATTGAGTTTTGTTGCTATGAAGTGTATTTGGTCTGACAATTAGTACCGACTTGTATATACTCGCTACAAAATAGCGCATATACACCTAATGTCAGTTATATTGTCACTATTGATTGACTTATTATATTTTCTCAAATATATTAAATTTTTCTTACAATTTTTCTTGAAAAGAATAAACGTTATTTTTATTGCGGTTTGCGTGAGGGAGGGAAGTGGCATCCTTTATTTTCTTTCTTTAAGAAAAAAAAGATACAGCCTACGGCTCTACCCAAAGTGGCGAGGAGGAACGACAAAGCTGCTGCAGGGTCACGCCCAAAGGAACAATCTCACTTTTCCCATCCTTTTTATGAAATTTCCAAAAAAAGTATATCTTTAGCCAACTAAAACCAAAACCCCAAAACCAAAAAATATGGAAGACCAAAAACCAGACGATTTTAAAAGAGAATTAGGATTACTTGATGGAACCATGCTTGTGGTGGGTTCTATGATAGGTTCCGGGATATTTATTGTAAGCTCGGATATGGTTCGCCAGTTGGGATCTGCCGGTTGGTTGATTGCTATGTGGGTGCTTACGGGCGCCATTACAGTGATTGCCGCCGTGAGTTATGGCGAGTTGAGCGCGATGTTTCCTAAAGCGGGTGGGCAATATGTGTACATTAAGGAAGCGTATGGGAAACTGGTGGGTTTCTTGTACGGTTGGAGCTTTTTTGCCGTGATACAAACCGGTACTATTGCTGCCGTGGGTGTGGCTTTTGCCAAATTTGCCGCCTACTTGTATGCACCTTTAAGTGATAAGAATATTTTATATGAGATTGGGGATTTCAAACTCAATGCGGCCCAGATTGTTTCTATTTTTACTATTATTTTGTTGAGTTACATCAATAGTCGCGGGGTGAAAAACTCTAAGATTTTACAAACGGTTCTGACGGTTATCAAAATTCTATCGTTGGCAGGTTTGATTATTTTTGGTTTTATGGCTGCCAAAGCGGAAGTTTGGGATGCAAACTGGACGAATGCATGGACTTCTCAAACACTAAATGTAGAAACGGGTTCGTGGTTACCCATCAGTGGAACGGCTTTGATATCTGGAATTTCGGCAGCATTAGTAGGTTCGATGTTCTCCAGTGTGGCTTGGGAAGGTGTTACTTTTATCGCCGGCGAAATTAAAAATCCAAAACGCAATGTGGGATTGAGTTTGTTTTTAGGAACCTTAATCGTGAGTGTGATTTATATTTTGGCTAATATCATGTATTTGGCCGTGGTGCCTTTGTATGATATTGCTACAGCTGAATCTGATCGTGTGGCTGTTGTGGCTTCGCAAAGTATTTTTGGTTCGGTGGGAACATTAATAATCGCTGTGATGATTATGATTTCGACTTTTGCCTGCAACAACGGATTGATTATGGCAGGTGCGAGAGTGTATTATACAATGGCGCAAGACGGTGTTTTCTTCAAGAAAGCCGCTGAACTGAATCATGCCAGTGTTCCGGCTTGGTCTATTTGGGCGCAGTGTATTTGGGCTTCGGCGTTATGTCTTACTGGGAAATACGGAGATTTATTAGATTTTGTGGTCATCATCGTTTTGATATTTTACATCTTGACTATTTTAGGAATATTTATTCTGCGCAAGAAAATGCCAAATGCCGAAAGACCATATAAGGCTTTTGGATATCCATTTTTGCCGGGATTGTATCTAATTATTGCCACGGCAATTTGTATCGCTTTGTTGTATACTAAAACCAGCACCAGTGGTTGGGGTGTTCTGATAATGCTGATTGGTATTCCAGTGTATTATTTGACAAAAGCTAAGGAGTAGTTTTTTTTAGTTATGAGTTATGAATTATGAGTTATGAGTGATGAATTATGAGTGATGAATTATGAGTGATGAATTTGCGGATGTTAAATCGAATTTTCAAAAAAGACTTTTTTGGTAATCAGTGAAAATGTGCGTTATCTCCGTTCCATTCTGTACAAAAATGAAAGTAACACTTTAGAAAAAATCCGTTTGATCCGTGTCATCTGTGGCTAAATTTGGTGTATTAAGGCCATAAAAATATAAACAAAAAAATCCGTCACGTTTGATAACGCGACGGATTTTCTATTTAATTCAGGCTGGGTTAAGGTTGTATTAAATTTAAAACTAAGCAGACTAAAAACTAAAAATAAAAAAATTACAACCTCAAATCCACAACCTGTAATCTATAGGCTAGTAATACGTGAAACGTCTTACTTTTGCAATGTATTTTGCTAATCTGATGACTTGGTGGCTGTAACCATATTCGTTATCGTACCAAATGTATAGCACGATATTTTTTCCATCGGCGGAAACGATTGTGGCATTACTATCATAAATAGCAGGTTGCGATGTACCAACGATATCCGATGAAACCAACTCGTTATTCATTGAATATTTGATTTGTTCCACCAATTCGCCTTCCAAAGCGTATTTTTTCATGATGGCATTGATGTCCTTAACGGATGTTTTTTTGGCTACTTCCAGATTCAAAACGACCAATGAACCATTAGGAACCGGCACCCGAATCGCATTTGATGTTAATTTTCCTTCCAATGACGGCAATGCTTTTGCAACCGCGCTTCCGGCGCCCGTTTCAGTAATCACCATATTTAAGGCTGCAGCTCTTCCACGACGGTATTTTTTGTGCATATTATCCACAAGATTTTGGTCGTTTGTATAGGCATGGATGGTCTCCAAATGTCCTTTGACAACTCCTAAAGTGTCTTCAACAGCTTTCAAAATTGGCGTAATCGCATTAGTAGTACACGACGCCGCCGAAAAAATGTTGATTTCGTCAGGATTGTATTCGTTATGGTTTACACCGTGAACAATATTAGGAACTCCTTTTCCGGGAGCGGTAAGTAGTACTTTGTCGGCACCTTTGGAAACCAAATGACGGCTCAATGCTTCGTGGGTCGTAAAAGCGCCTGTGTTGTCAATTACCAAAGCATTATCAATTCCGTACTGTGTATAATCAATTTCTTCTGGACCATTTGCAGTTATCACGTGAACGGTTGTTCCATTAATAATCAAAGCATTATTTTTAGTATCAGCAGTAACTGAACCTTGGAAATCACCGTGAATAGAATCGTAACGAAGTAAAGAAGCTCTTTTTTCAAGAGAAGTAGCATCATTTTTATCGCGTGTCACGATAGCGCGCAAACGCATTTGACTTCCTTTTCCGGTTTTCGACATTAATTCTCTGGCTAATAATCGACCAATTCGACCAAAACCATATAGTACGACATCTTTTGGGTGAATGTCCTCCGAGTTTTTGGCGTTTTTCAATTTATCAATGACGAAATATTTAGCGTCTGGATATTTATCTTCTTCTAAACCATATTCGTACGTAAGTTTTCCAATGTCCAATTTTGCAGGCGGCAAATTCAATTCTAAAATAGCTTTTGCAATTTTAACCGAATCAAATACCGAAATGGGTTTGCCTACAAATTCAGCGGCATATTCATGCAGGTTGATAATGTCACTGACATTTCTATCAATTAATTGATTTCGGAATAAGACCATCTCGATGGATTTGTCATACCATAAATCGCTGATGATTTTAATCAGTTTTACTCCTGCACGTCGCCTGTCGGCTTGAAAAGAAACTTCTTTTTCGTATAAAGTTGTGGTTGCCATGTTGAAAATTTAATGAAAATAAGTGATTGTATTTTTTAAAATTTGCGCAAAAGTACCCATTTCAATCGATTTCGTAGTGTGTTTTATGATTTATTTATAAAATAAAAAACCACCTTGATTTTTCAAGATGGCTTAGGTTGTGAATTTTTCGAACGTGTTAGAGAATGACGCGCATTACTTCTCCATTTTTATTTATCATTTCGATTCGAACCGTTTGGCTTTCCTCTTTTTTATTTACAAGTTTAGATACCGTTTCTACATCGGTAGCTTTGATATTGTCAATGCTCAAAATAATATTTCCTATCAACTCGTCTTCATATTGTTTCAAGTTTTGGCTGGTAATCGATTTGATTTTTACACCGTAATCAATTTTGAATTTTTTCTTGTCAGCAGCTTCAATGTTTTCTAACTCAATGCCTTTGAATTCCGCATTGAAAAATTCATTTTTGCTCAACACTACTGGAACCACTCTAGTTTTTCCATCTCTAATATAAGTTACCTGCACTTTATCATTCGGTCTTTTCGTATTGATGTAACCGGAAAGATCCGCAAACGTAGCAACATTTTGTTCGTCTAATTTGATGATGACATCGCCTTTTCCTAATCCTGATTTTTCGGCACCGGAATTTTTAGTTACTTTATTGATGTAGAATCCCTGTGTTTGGCCAATTCCTAATTCTTTGGATGTCATACTGTTCAATTCGCCACCTTCAACGCCAAGAATTCCACGTTGTACATTCCCAAATTCCATGAGATCCTCAATGATTTTTCGGGCAATATTCGAAGGAACAGCAAACGAATAGCCAACATAAGAACCGGTCATAGAGGAAATCATCGTGTTGATTCCTATCAGTTCACCACGCGTGTTGACCAAGGCGCCACCACTGTTTCCAGGATTTACCGCAGCATCTGTTTGTATGAAAGATTGGATTCCGCTGGTGTCTAAATCTCTGGCTTTCGCCGAAACAATTCCGGCGGTTACCGTTGAAGTCAAATTATATGGATTTCCGACTGCCAAAACCCATTCGCCCACTTTCACCGAATCAGAATTGGCAAAAACAGTATAAGGTAATTTCTCGTTTGCGTCAATTTTCAATAAGGCAATATCCATTTTAGAATCGGTTCCAATGAGTTTTGCCACATATGATTTTTTGTTATTTAAGGTAATTTCAATCTCTGATGCACCTTTAATTACGTGATTATTGGTTACGATATAACCGTCTTCAGAAATGATAACTCCAGAACCTGTTCCTACTTGTTCCTGGGATTGCCCGCCTTTATACCCATAAAAATATTCTAAAATGGGATTTGTAATCGTTCTGCGGGAGACGTTTTTTACGTGTACAACCGTATGAATAGTTTTTTCTGCTGCTTCAGTAAAATCAAGTACATCCGATGATAATCCTACTTTCTTTCCGTAAGAATCGGATGCCGTTGTGACTCCTGAATTTTTATCATTAGAAAAATATCCATTGGTGTCAAATAATAATTTGTATGAACCTAGTGTTACTACTCCGCTCAACAGGGAAACCATAAATAGTGTTGAAAATTTTTTCATAATTAAATTCGTTTATTAAGATATTTACTCGTAAAAATAAAACTAAAATTGATTCGGAAAATGTAGTTTAACGCTCTTTAACAATGATTAACATTTCATTAATAGTTCGTACTTTTGTTGGACTCAATACAAATTAAAATGCAACTAGAATTTTATAAATACCAAGGAACAGGAAATGATTTTGTGATGATTGATAATCGTTCGGAGTTTTTTCCAAAAGAGAATACACAACTTATTGAGCGTTTATGCGACAGACGCTTTGGAATAGGAGGCGATGGGCTGATTTTATTGGAAAATGACACGATTGCTTCGAATCTCGCAACGGCCACCGATTTCAAAATGGTCTATTACAACTCAGATGGAAATCAAAGTTCTATGTGTGGCAACGGTGGACGCTGTTTAGTGGCTTTCGCCAAAAAGCTGAACGTAATCGAGAACGAAACTACTTTCATTGCCACAGATGGTTTACACCACGCAACAATTGGCGATGACGGATTGGTTGCACTACAAATGATTGATGTTGATGCGGTAAAAATAAGTCCAGATCATGTGTTTATGAATACAGGTTCGCCGCACCATGTGCAACTAGTAGACGATTTAGAAAACTATAATGTCAAGGAAAACGGAGCCGCTATTCGATACGGAGATTTATACGGGAAAGCAGGAAGCAACATCAATTTTGTAAAACAGATTGACGACACCACTTTTTCGCTACGAACGTACGAAAGAGGCGTAGAGGACGAAACTCTTTCTTGCGGAACAGGCGCTACAGCAGTAGCAATTGCGATGAATGTGTTGGGAAAAACAGATTCTTCTTCCATTGATTTAAATGTGGAAGGCGGAAAATTAGTAGTTTCTTTTGATAAAGGAGAAGGGAAATTTACGAATGTTTTCCTGAAAGGACCAGCAGAATTTGTATTTAAAGGAACGATCGAGATTTAAATAAATTCTAAATCAAAAATGAAAACATTAAAAGGCGACAACATCTATATACGTGCATTAGAACCCAATGATTTGGAGTTTGTTTATGCGATAGAAAACGACCAGAGCATTTGGGAAGTCAGTAATACACATACACCTTACAGTCGATTTTTAGTCAAACAATATTTAGAAAATGCCCATCAGGATATTTATGAAGCCAAGCAATTGCGATTGGCTATTTGTCAGGATCAGGATTTTCCGGCCTTAGGTTTAATCGATTTATTTGATTTTGATCCAAAGAATAACAGGGCAGGAGTGGGTATCGTAATCCAAAATAACGAAAACCGAAAACAGAATATTGGGTCCGAAGCTTTGGCATTATTAATAGAATATGCTTTTTATAATCTTAATTTACACCAATTATATGCAAATATTGGTACCGAAAATGAAGCAAGTAAAGCTCTTTTTACTAAATTTGGATTCGAAATGATAGGCGTCAAAAAAGATTGGACTTTTGTAAACGGAAAATACAAAGACGAAGCTATTTTTCAATTAATTAATACTAAATTTTAAAAAGTACAGTTGTAATTCCAAATCTTTTAAAGATAAAAGGAAGATTATAAATACTAATACTCCAATAAAAAAATACCACATATGAATATAAAGAAAATCATCACTATAGTTTCCGTAATTTTAATATCATTATTAATGATTTACGGATTGGTTATTTTACGTCAGATTTTTTCCTCCAACACAAAATTTTCGGAGAACGAAGTCTATGTTTATATTCCAACGGATTCTAAATATGATGATGTCAAAAAAATAATGGCACCTTATGTCGAAAACATGGATCGATTTGACATGGTTGCCAGCAAAAGAGGATATTCTGATAATGTTATTCCGGGACGTTTTTTAGTGACAAAAGGAATGAACAGTTATGAACTGGTGAAAACTTTGCGACTTAATTCGGCAGTAAAGTTAGCTTTCAACAATCAGGAACGTGTGGAAAATTTAGCGGGACGCGTAGGTTCGCAAATTGAAGCCGACAGTTTATCGTTATTGAATTCGTTTAAAGATTCTATTTTTCTAAAGGAAAACGGGTTCAATGAAGAAAACGTTTTGGTGATGTTTATTCCGAATACATACGAGATTTATTGGAACACAACCGCTGAAAAGTTTCGCGATAAAATGATTAAAGAATACCGTAATTTTTGGAATAAGGAAAGAGTTGCCAAAGCACAAAAACAAGGACTTTCTCCAATTGAAGCTACTATTTTGGCCTCCATTGTTCATAAAGAATCCGTGAAAAAAGACGAAAGACCAAGAATTGCAGGCGTGTATTTGAATCGTTTGAGAGCTGGAATGCCTTTGCAAGCGGATCCAACAGTTATTTTTGCGATGAAAAAGAAATCGAATGATTTTAATCAGGTTATTAAGAGAGTTTTCTACAATGATTTGACGATGGCGCATCCGTATAATACGTATATGAATTTGGGTCTTCCTCCTGGACCTATCGCTATGCCAGATATCACCGCATTAGAAGCTGTTTTAGATCCTGAGAAAAATAATTTTATCTATTTCTGTGCCAGTGTGGAACGTTTTGGATACCATGAGTTTGCTGCGACCTTAGAAGAACACAATAAAAACGCCAAAAAATATTCCGATTGGATCAACAGTCAAGGAGTGAAAAGATAGTTTTGAGATACAAAACACTTTTGCTTTTTTTATGCTTAATTGGATTTCAAATTGGAAATTCTCAAAATACTGCAGAAAGCTTTTTTAAACCGTCCGATTCTTTAAATAGGAAAAGACAAAATTCAGTGATTATTTCGGAGGCTGTTTTGGCGACCGGAACTTTAGCAGGTTTGAACCAACTTTGGTACGCCGATTATCCTAAATCTGATTTTCATTTTATTAATGATAATTCTGATTGGCTTCAAATGGATAAAGCCGGCCATGTATTTTCATCGTATCATTTAGGTCGGTTTGGTGCCGAAATGCTACAGTGGAGCGGTGCTACTAAAAAAAATCAGTTGCTTTACGGCGCTGGACTCGGATTTGCATTTCTGACCGCTGTTGAGGTTTTAGACGGTTATTCCTCTGAATGGGGCGCTTCTTCTGGCGATATAATTGCTAATGCTACTGGAACCGCTATGTACGTTTCCCAAGAGTTAATGTGGCACGAACAACGGATTACACCAAAATTCTCTTTTCATACTACTAAATATGCAAGTGAACGACCGGAAGTATTGGGTAGTTCCTTCTCGGAGCAAATTTTAAAAGATTATAACGGACAAACGTATTGGCTTTCGGTTAATTTACATTCTTTTGCAAAAGGCTCTAAAATACCAAAATGGCTGAATTTAGCATTGGGTTATGGAGCAGAAGGAATGATTACTGGAAGAACTGAAAATCCAGCCACTTTTTTAGCTTCGAATCCACGGCGATTTAGACAATTTTACCTTAGTTTGGATGTCGATTTAACAAAAATTAAGACCAATTCTCATTTTTTAAAGACCGTTTTTTCGGTTTTTAATACCGTTAAAATTCCTGCACCAACCATCGAATTTGTGCGTTTCAACGAGGTAAAATACCACTTTATCTATTTTTAGAAAAGTTTAACTACTTGATTATCAGTATAATTATTTTTGTTGTATCTTTGCGCGTAGAAATTTCATAACGGGACAGCGTTTTGAAGAAAAACAATTTATGATAAAGAAATGGTATTTTTATGCAAGTTTGACTGTAATTACAGTTTTTTTGAGCTCAGGTTTTAGACCTTTTAATTTAGAAACCAACCCATGGTTTCTCATCAATGAAGAAGATGGAACACACTACTTATATCCATCGGAAGAACAAGAAGAATACACTAATTTAAACATCCCTTATACCGGAAACTTCTTTATTGGATTTAAAGAAGCCATCGGATATAGAGAATCTGAAAATAAATATAAAAAAATCAATTCTCTTGGTTATATGGGTAAATACCAGTTTGGTATAGAAACATTAAAATCAGTTGGTATTTACAATCGCTCCGCTTTTTTGAATAGTCCTGAATTGCAGGAAAAAGCATTTTTAGCGCTTTTAGCAAAAAATAAATGGGAGTTGAAAACGGAAATTGAAAAATACGAGGGCACAATATTAAACGGCATTCAAATCACAGAATCCGGTATCTTAGCTGCGGCACATTTAGGAGGCGCAGGATCTGTTAAAAAATATTTTAAACACAAGGGAAAACGTAATTTTAGAGATGCTTACGGAAGTTCCATACGATCTTATATGAAAATGTTTGGAGGTTATGATACCTCTTTCATCGTTGCCGATATCAATGCAAAAGTGAAAAATATTTAATCATTTTTACTGCTAAATAAAAAAGAGGCTGTCATGAATTTGACAGCCTCTTTCCGTTTAATTATAAATGGATTATTTTGCTTTAAGAATTTCTCCATTTGGACGTACTAATAATTTTACGACTTCCTTATCCTTTTTGATTTTAACATTATACTGTTTCTTGATGATGTCTCCGTCCTCTTGTGTGTATAAAAAACTGTCATTGACAATAGAATAGCCAGGATACGTTCTGTAAATGGAGTAAATAACTTCACTGGGAAGTCTTACGTTTTTAAAATTTTCTACCACGCGTACTAATTTTCCGTTTTCATTATAAGTAGCGGTCAAAGAGCCGTTTTTTGCTTCCATTACCACAAGATATTCTTCATAACCCTCTGCATCTTTTCCTAAATCATAAGCGATGAATTTTTCTTCCACCATTTTGACCCTTTGATCCGGATTATTATCGGGGATATAAACTGAAAAATCAGTTCCAACCCTTTTAATGACTACACCAGGCAGTTCCTCAATTTTGATTTTTCCTTTCTCCGTCACCTGAGCCAATGCTGTGAAAGAAAAACTTAAAAGAATGATAATAATAAGTGATTTCATAATATTTAGTTTTAAATTAATTAATGAGTTTTAATACTTGTATTACGCTAATGAATGCTAAGGCTTGTCTTTTCTTCCCCTTTTTTTTTGAAATATTTAATTATCTGTTTATCAATGATTTAAAATGTAAATTATCACAAGTATATGTAAATTTACCTATTTTTTAAAGGTCTGACTGTTAACGTATTCCATAAACAATGTTAATAAAAGGATAGAATTTCAATTTTTTTTAATAAGATTTAAATGATTTATTTTCATTGTTTTAACAAAAAAAAGCATCAACCTTTCGGCTGATGCTTTGTATGTATAAAATTTTTATGAGTTATTTTTACTCGAAACTTCCCATTAAAATTTCTAATATTTTAATAGCTGCTTCGCTAATTTTTGTACCGGGTCCAAATACGGCAACAGCACCAGCATCAAATAAAAATTGATAATCTTGTGCCGGAATTACTCCGCCTACAACTACCATAATATCTTCCCGGCCGTACTTTTTAAGCTCTTCGATTACTTGAGGTACCAATGTTTTGTGTCCTGCGGCAAGAGAGGAAACTCCTAAAATATGCACGTCGTTTTCTACTGCTTGTTTGGCAGCTTCGGCTGGCGTTTGAAAAAGTGGGCCAATATCAACATCAAAACCTACATCGGCATAACCGGTAGCCACAACTTTTGCACCACGATCGTGTCCGTCTTGTCCCATTTTGGCAATCATGATTCGTGGGCGACGTCCTTCTTTTTTAGCGAATTCATCTGCCAGTTGTTTTGCTTTTTCAAAACTTTTATCGTCTTTTATTTCTTTACTATACACACCGCTAAAGGATTTAATTTGTGCTTTGTATCTTCCAAAAACCGTTTCCAGTGCGTCACTGATTTCTCCTAGTGTAGTTCGGTTTCGAGCTGCTTCAACGGCAATTTCCAGTAAATTCCCTTCACCAGTTTGAGCACAAAGGATTAATTTTTTCAGTGACTCCTGAACTTTTTCAGAATCTCTGGTTGCTTTGATTCGGTCTAATTGTTCCAGTTGTTGCTTGCGGACCATTTGGTTATCCACATCCAAAATCTGTAAAGGATCTTCTTTTTCTAATCGGTATTGATTGACACCCACAATAATATCCTGTCCGCTGTCTATTCTGGCTTGTTTTCTTGCTGCCGCTTCCTCAATTCTAAGTTTTGGAATTCCAGATTCAATGGCTTTGGTCATTCCGCCTAGCTCTTCAACTTCCTTGATAAGTTTCCAAGCATTTTCTGCAAGCTCATTCGTTAAACTTTCTACGTAGTAACTGCCGGCCCAAGGATCGACGGTTTTGGTGATTTTAGTTTCTTCTTGTAAATATAGTTGCGTGTTTCTGGCAATTCTAGCCGAGAAATCTGTTGGTAAAGCAATGGCTTCGTCCAAAGCATTGGTATGCAAAGATTGCGTTCCTCCAAAAGCAGCTGCGGCTGCTTCAATACAGGTTCGTGCCACATTATTGAAAGGATCTTGCTCCGTTAAACTCCAACCCGAAGTTTGACAATGGGTTCGCAAGGCTAATGATTTGTCATCTTTTGGTTCAAATTGTTTGACCAGTTTCGCCCATATCATTCTTCCCGCACGCATTTTGGCAATTTCCATAAAATGGTTCATTCCAATCGCCCAGAAAAAGGATAATCTTGGAGCAAATTCATCAATTTTCATTCCGGTCGCTAATCCAGTTCTAATGTATTCCAATCCATCGGCCAGTGTGTAAGCCAATTCAATATCAGCAGTTGCTCCGGCTTCTTGCATGTGATATCCAGAAATTGAAATCGAGTTGAATTTCGGCATTTTATTACTGGTAAATTCAAAAATATCCGCAATGATTTTCATCGAAGGCGTTGGCGGATAAATATACGTGTTACGCACCATGAACTCTTTCAAAATGTCATTTTGTATCGTACCGGATAGTAGCTCGGGTTTTACGCCTTGTTCTTCGGCAGCGACAATATAGAAAGCCATAATAGGTAAAACAGCGCCATTCATCGTCATAGAAACGGACATCTCATCCAGCGGAATTTGGTCGAATAATACTTTCATATCTTCCACGGAATCAATTGCAACTCCCGCTTTTCCTACATCGCCAACAACTCGTTCATGATCCGAATCATACCCACGGTGTGTAGGTAAATCAAAAGCGATGGAAAGTCCTTTTTGACCCGCAGCCAAATTTCTTCTGTAAAAAGCATTACTTTCTTCGGCTGTTGAAAATCCGGCGTATTGACGCACAGTCCAAGGTCTGCGGACGTACATTGTGGCGTAAGGTCCGCGTAAATTTGGTGCAAAACCAGCTCCAAAATCAAGATGAGTAAGATGCTCAATATCTTGTTCTGAATAGGTTGGTTTTAGTTCGATTCCTTCTGCGGTTAGAAAATCTTCAGCCAAAGACTTTTCATCCTCCACTTTCAACGCTGTGCTCTCTAATTTTATATGTTGTAAATTTTTTCTTTTCATTTGTTTAGTACCAAATTACACGAATGCTGATGAATTTTTTAATTTTGATTAACCGAAATTTCCGGATGTTATTCAAGATCTAATCTTTCCTGTTCTATTTTCTCTGCTAGACGTTTTTCGATTATTGGTGTAATCAAGGTTTTTCTTGGTTTGACTTTTACAAAAGGAAACAATTCTAAATCATGTTTCATTTTGTCCTGTTTATTAGGATGTTTGTTTGTGCCTAATAGAATTTCTTTCCCAGAATCAAATAATTCCTGAGCTGTGTCAGCACTTTCCTGAATTTTCCTTTTGATGATTCCGTCATTAAGTTGTTTCAGGAAACCGCCATTTGCCTCTATATCTTTGAACAAAGCCAATGCTTTTTCGGCTAATTGATTGGTGAGATTTTCGATATAATAACTTCCGTCAGCTGGATTATTGACTTTGTCAAAGTAACTTTCGTTTTTAAGAATCAACAATTGATTTCGGGCAATTCGGTCGCCAAATTCATTGTCTTTATGGTATAAGGCATCGTACGGTAAATTCGCAATAGCATCTGCTCCGCCAATAATTGCACTCATACATTCAGTTGTGGTACGCAACATATTTACATTATAATCGTATAATGTTTTGTTTCGTTTGGTTGGCGAAACAATAATGTTACAATCTAAATTGTGGTTGTATTCCTTGGCTATCAGATTAAAAAGTAATCGCAACGCACGTAGTTTTGCAATTTCGAAAAAGTAATTTGTACCAACGGCTACTTCAAAAACAATAGGTTGGTTTATGGTTTCAATTCGATTGAAATATTCATTGGCTTGTCCTAAACTATAAGCAATTTGCTGCACCATATTGGCACCTGCATTTTGATACAAAGCAGCATTTATACTGATTAATGACACTGATTTTGTTTCTTCCGAAAGTAAATTCAGGGTATCAAAATTACTTTTTTCGTTAGTTGTAAACCAGTTTCCGTCTTTGGCTAATTGTCCAATTGGATCCAGATTGCAAAAAATAACAGTATTATTTTTTTTTGCGAAAGCATCAATTTTTTTAACGAAATCGATTGAAATAAATGCAAGATTAAAATAAACGGTAACTTTTTCTAATGGTAATTGCTCCAAAAGATTAGTAATATCAATTGATTCGTTTTCTATTGTAAACCGAATACTATCCGCACCACGACTCAATGTGTCGCGCGCTCTTTCTATTGATTTTTCAACATCGTAAACAAATATATTTTGACAAATTTTGAATTCAGTTGCTTTTGTAGAAACAGGAAAAGCTTTAGTGAATTCATCTTTGTGATAAAAAGGTTTTACCTGAATGTCTTCCGGAGAATTCCAAACTAAGGTTTCATTATAATCCGCACCTTTGAGTTCAAATTGGATTTTTTGTTTCCATTGTTTGGAGGAAATGGGATTGAAATCATCGAAAAGGTTTGTAGCCATTTTGTGGTTGATTAAATTATGGTTTTGAATAATTAATATTTTAATTATTTATTTTTTTTCAATCGTGTCACCTTCGAATTCGATGATATAAATATCTTCACTATCTTTTTTCATATAGTATTTTTCGCGGGCGTATTTTTCTATTTGTTCTGAATTTTTTAATTGCTTGATGTTTTCCTGATCCTTTTTTATTTCTTCTTTATAATAGGTTGCGTTATCTTCTAAATCTTCAATTTGCTGATCCAAAATACGATGACCGAAGTAAGAATAATTGTCCAAGAAAATCATCCAAACGCAAAAAAAACACAAAACCCAAACGTATTTGTTACTCAGGAATTTAAACCAAGATTTGTCTTTATACGGATTTGTCATTTTATTTTTTTTAGCCCCGATTAAACTGGAAATCCTTTTAGTAGGTGATTCTGACGAAGGAAGATTCACCTACTAAAAGATTGCAATCTCGTTTTCAGGACGAGACGGGAAATAGCTCGTAATAATTATTGCATTAAAATTACAACTAAATTATAGAATTTTTTGATTTATTACCGCACGAACCACATCAATGGCTACGGTATTGTATTTGTCGTTTGGTATTATGATGTCGGCAAATGCTTTGGTTGGTTCAATGAACTGCTCATGCATTGGCTTCAATGTTGTTTGGTATCTGTTGATTACTTCATTCATATCACGGCCACGTTCCGCGATATCTCGTTTCATCCGTCGGATTAATCGCTCGTCAGAATCGGCGTGAACGTATATTTTTACATCAAATAATTCTCTTAATTCTGGATTTGCAAGGATTAAAATTCCTTCGACAATCATCACTTTTCGAGGATGTGTAAAAACGGTATCGTCCGTTCTGTTGTGTGTGACAAAGGAATAAACGGGTTGATGGATGTTGTTTCCTTCTTTTAATTCCTTGAGATGAGCCACTAATAACGGGAAATCAATGGCACGAGGATGATCAAAATTAATTAATGCTCTTTCATCAAATGATAGTCCGTGATTTTCTTTGTAATATGAGTCTTGAGAAATAATACCAACTTCAGTTTGTGGTAATTCATTCATAATCTGATGTACAACGGTTGTTTTTCCGCTTCCTGTACCACCTGCAATTCCTATAATGAGCATAAATTTTTTGTTATGTTTTTATCGGAACAAAAATAGGAATTTAATCGGGAGCAGTTTTTCTTTTTTTAAGAAATATTGCTAAATTGCTATATTTATTTAGGGGTTATTAATTGACATTTTTCTATCTTTAGTTTCTAAAATTTAAAACATTGTATTCACAAATCAATAAAAACATAAGTCGGTATGTCACTTTTGAACCAAAAGAATTAGAAATTTTCAATTCTTTATTGGAACATAAAACGGTTTCTAAGAAAACGATTTTACTTCATGAAGGCGAAATGTGCAATTTTGAAGCTTTTGTCATCAAAGGCTGTGTCCGAAAATATTATATTGACGCTAATGGTTTAGAAGTAATTCTGCAATTTGCCATCGAAAATGCTTGGGTGAGTGATATATCTTTTAGTATTTATGAAGATAATCCTAGTAGAGTGTACATTGAAACATTAGAAGATTGTGAATTTTTTATGTTTAGCCCTGAAACAAAAGAGGAATTATTTTCGAAAGCCCCAAAGTTTGAACGTGCTTTCCGTATTCTGATGCAACGAAGTCTTGCCGTTACACAAGACCGTTTATTTAATACGATTTCTAAATCGGCAACCGAGAAATATTTAGAGTTTCTCGAATATTATCCCACACTTTCACAGCGCGTTGCCCAGCATTATATTGCTTCTTATCTGGGAATTTCAGCTGAGTTTCTTAGTAAAATAAGAACTAAAATCGCTAAACTTTAAATTCTAGTTTTTTTCATTTCTTGTCCTAGTTCAATGCGAGCGCTTTTTTTTTGACGCAACTTTGTATTATAATATTAAAGATCAAGACAATGGAAAATACAGATAAAATAAAAGACGGCATAATTACTCATTCCGTTTTGCATAAAGCAAATACTCGCGGTCACGCTAATCATGGTTGGTTAGAATCCTATCATACCTTTAGTTTTGCCAATTATCAAAATCCAGAACGTATGAATTTTGGAGTCTTACGCGTTCTAAATGATGACAGAGTCAGCCAAGGAATGGGTTTTGGGAAACATCCACATGATAACATGGAAATTATTTCTATTCCGCTCGAAGGTGATTTAGAACACCAAGACAGTATGGGAAATACTACCGTAATCAAGGAAGGTGATATTCAGGCGATGAGCGCTGGTACCGGAATTTTTCATAGCGAGTACAATAAAAACAAAGATCAGTTGGTTAAATTTTTACAGATTTGGATTTATCCAAATAAAAAAAATGTAACGCCTCGTTATGACCAAATTACTTTAGATTTAAATGATCGTCACAATAAATTACAGCAAATTTTGTCGCCAAATCCAGAAGACGAAGGGGTTTGGATTCATCAAGATGCTTGGTTTCATATTGGGAAGTTTGACAAGGATTTTTCTACTTCGTACGAATTGAAAAAACCGGGAAATGGAATTTATGCTTTTGTTTTAAAAGGTGATTTTAGAATAGGAAACATCGCTTTAAATGAACGTGACGGATTAGGGATTTGGGACACAAATTCAATTAAAATTACCGCTAATTCAGCTAAAGCAGAGATCCTATTGATGGAGGTTCCAATGCAATTGTAATCTAATAAATAATAAAAATAACTAATAAATATCAAAATTATGTCAACAACAAAATGGGTAATTGACCCAACACACTCAGAAATTGGTTTTAAAGTAAAGCACATGATGTTTACTAATGTTTCAGGTAAATTTTCAAAATTTGATGCAACGATTGAAGCAGAAGATAGCAATTTAGAAAACTCGAAAATAGAATTTACAGGAGCAATTGATTCTATAACAACAGGAAACGCAGATAGAGATACTCATTTATTGAGTGCTGATTTTTTTGATGCTGCTCAGTTTCCAGAAATTAAATTTAGTGCTACTTCTTTTACCAAAATTAATGAAGGCGAATATGAATTGGTTGGTGATTTAACATTACACGGCGTTACAAAATCAGTGAAATTAGCTGCTGATTATGGAGGATTAATGAAAGATCCATGGGGAAATACCAAAATGGCTCTTGCATTAGAAGGAAAAATCAACAGAAAAGATTGGGGATTAAACTGGAATTCGGCTCTTGAAACAGGAGGTGTTTTAGTAAGCGAAGAAGTTCGTTTGAACATCGAATTGCAATTTTTACAACAATAATTTTAAAGTAAACAAACACAAACTTCAAATGAATTATTTCATTTGAAGTTTGTGTTTTTTTAAAGATGAAATGATGGGAACCACAAATATTTTATACATAGGAAGACATCCCGAAATTTTGGCAACTGTAGTCCGATTGATAAATGCAAACGAGAATTGGAATGGAGTAGGCGTTATGAATGATGAGGAAGCGAAGGAAATTTTTCTAAAAAAAGATTTTTCACTTGTATTGTTGGGTTCCGGAATTCAGGAAGAAAGTGAAGCTGAATTGTGTGCTTTTTTCAAAAATAAAAACCCAAATATTAGGATTGTTCAGCATTATGGAGGTGGAAGTGGTTTACTGAAAAGTGAAATTCTACTTGCCTTAGGAAATACTAAATAGTAGCAGAAACAAAAAGAGAGCCATGTGAATGACTCTCTTTTTATTTTATATAAAACTATTATTTATTCTTTTTTGCTTTAATCATCATTTCCAACTGATCCCAAAGTTCTTCTGGAATTGCTTCAAGTAAATTGAACTGTCCAGCCCCTTTCAACCATTCACCACCATCAATTGTTATGACATCACCGTTGATATATGCTGAAAAATCAGAAACTAAATAAGCCGCTAGATTGGCTAATTCCTGATGATCTCCCACACGTTTTAATGGCACTTTTTTAGCCATATCAAATTTTTCTGCTAAATCTCCAGGTAACAATCGGTCCCACGCACCTTTAGTTGGGAACGGTCCAGGAGCAATTGCATTCGAACGAATTCCGTATTTTGCCCACTCTACCGCGAGACTTCGTGTCATTGCCAAAACTCCTGCTTTTGCAGTAGCGCTAGGTACCACGTAAGCAGAACCTGTCCAAGCATAAGTTGTAACAATATTCAAAATGGTAGATGATTTTTGTTTGGTGTCAATCCAATGTTTTCCAAAAGCTAGGGTACAGTTTTTGGATCCTTTTAAAACGATATCAATTACAGTATCAAAAGCATTAGCAGATAATCTTTCGGTTGGAGAAATAAAGTTTCCGGCAGCATTATTGAGTAAAACATCTACCTTGCCAAAAGCTTTCAAAACTTCTTGAAGCATATTTTCCACTTCTTCATAATGACGCACATCACACTGAATTGGTAGACAAGTTCCGCCGGTTTCCGTTTCCAGTTCTGCAGCAGTATTTTTCAGTTTTTCTAAATCTCGGGAAGTAATGGCCACTTGCGCACCCAATTCCAAGAAATATTTGGTCATTGCTTTTCCTAAACCGCTTCCGCCTCCGGTTACGACAATCACTTTGCCTTTTAGGGCATCGTCGCGTAACATTTTATCTGTATAGCTCATATTTCGATATTTTTTTATTGTAAATATAATAAAATTAAATAGTATGCATGCATAATAAAAATAAATTTCAATTCTGATTTTAGATGGCACACAATCTTTTAGCGGCTTCTTCAAGCGTAGCATTGTCTTTGGCGAAGCAAAATCGAATTAATTTCAGGTCTTTTCCATCGGTATAAAAAGTAGAGATAGGAATTGCAGCTACGCCATGTTCTATAATGAGGCGTTTGCAAAAATCAACATCATTCTCATTTGATATAGCTGCATACGAAACCACTTGAAAATAAGTTCCTTCACAGGGCATAAGTTTGAAGCGGCTGTCTTTTAATAATTGCCTGAAATAATTCCGTTTTTCCTGATATAATTTCCCGATTTCAGAAACAGAAACAATATCTAAATATTCGCTAATGGCAACCTGACAAATGCTATTGACGCTAAAAACTAAAAATTGATGTACTTTTTTGATTTCATTCATCAAATATTCTGGTGCTACTAAATAACCAATTTTCCATCCCGTAACATGGAATGATTTTCCAAAAGAAGAAACCCTCACACAACGATTTAATAGTTTATCGCGTGTATGAGCTGAAATATGTTTCTCCTCGAAAGTGATGTATTCGTAGACTTCATCAGAAAGAAGTACGATATCCGGATATTTTTCGAGCAGTATTTCCAAGGCTTCAAAATCAGATTCTGTTAAAATTTTCCCCGTTGGATTATGCGGATTATTGATGATAATCATTTTAGTTTTTGTAGTACACGCTTTTTCGATAGTTTCCCAATTTGGAGTGTAATCATCATTCAGTGCTACCCGAACCGGATTTGCGTTGCATAATAATACGGGCGCCTCATAGCAATCATAACTTGGATCCAAGATAATCACTTCGTCATTGCTTTTTACCAAAGCTGTTATAGTGGTAAAAATGCCTTGTGTTGCTCCAGCGGTAACTAGCAATTCTGTTTCAGGCTGAATTGTTCTTTGATAAGAGTTCTGAATTAATACCGCTATTTTTGATAATAACGGTGGATAGCCAGACATTGGCGTGTATTGATGTACATTTTCTTTGGCCAGTTTGGCAACAATTGCTGTTAATCGTTCATCAATTGGAAAGTTTGGAAAACCTTGAGAAAGATTGATGGCATTATATTCAGCAGCCATTTTTGACATAACCGTAAAAATACTCGTGCTGATATTTGGAAGTTTACTCATAAAAAAAATCATTAATTCTAATTATAAAAATAGGTTTTTATAATTAGAATTAATGATTAGAACTACTGTTTTATCTTTTATTAACTCTCTTGAGTCAAAAAATTTAAAGTTTACTATTGTTGTAGCGAATTGTAAGTTCGATCATTTTTATTGATTTCGTTCTTTAATATTAATAAAAAACATTTCGAATTTACATCTTGTGAATGATGAAAATCGTGGGACGCTTGTGTAAATCGATGGTTTCTTTTTTCCAAGCCGCAATTTTTTTGGTTTTGATATATTCTGTAGGCAAGGTAATGTCCGTGGCGATGCATAAATGCGTTTCGGGATGTAAAGTTTGCACTAAATCTTCCAGTAATTTGTTGTTGCGATACGGAGTTTCGATGAAAATTTGAGACTGGTTTTTTTCAAAAGAGACTCTTTCTAACGTTTTAAAACTGGCTTTCTTTTCATCTTTTTCAATAGGTAAATAACCATGAAATGTAAAACTTTGTCCGTTCATTCCTGATGCCATCATTGCCAAAAGAATAGAAGAAGGACCAACCAAAGGAATAACTTGAATTCCTTTTTCATGGGCTAATTTTACAATTACAGCTCCAGGATCAGCCACTCCGGGACATCCCGCTTCGCTCATTAAACCCATATTGTAGCCTTCCAATAAAGGTTTTATGAAGTCTAAATGTTCTTTAGTTTCAGTGTGTTTGTTCAAAACAAAAAGCTTCAACTCGGATTGCTTCTTATCAGGATCGACTTCTTTAATAGATTTTCTTGCCGTCTTGTCATTTTCAACAATATAATAATCAATGAGGTCAATACTTCTTTTTATGGTTTGTGGCAAAACATCCATAGGATCGCAATCGCCCATTGTGGTAGGGATTAAATAGAGTTTTCCTAAAACAGCGTTTGGTTTCATAGGTGTAATTTATGTTCCTAAAAGTGATGTGTTTGTATTATGGCGTGGTCAGGATTGTGTTATAAACCCAAAGTAATTTTTCACGGAAAAATTATGCGTGCTTCGCTATTAGTTTTTTTGCAATTATCTCGCAAACTTCATCTAACATGTTGTAAACAATTTCGAAACCATTAGGTAAGCCAAAATAAGGATCTGGAACATCTACTTTTTCGTTTGGAAATAATTCATTCAAAATAAGTTCAACTTTTTCTTTTTGTTGTTGGTTTTCAGCAAGCTTAACCACATCTTCATAATTGGAATTATCCATCACGTAGATGTAATCAAAGGAGTCAAAGTCAGTTGTGCTGAATTGTCGTCCTTTTTGATTTGAAATACTGATTTTATTCTTTTTTGCAACAGCAATAGAACGTTCATCAGGTGAATGGCCAATATGCCAAGAGCCAGTTCCTGCGGAATCAACTGTGAATTTTTCTTTAGGAAGTTTTGAAGCCAAAATGCCTTCTGCCAATGGAGAACGGCAAATATTTCCCAAACAAACCATTAGAATTTTTACGGACATGATGCGTTTACAACGTTAATTTTTTATTGATATCTTCTACAAACTTTTTGAATTGTTTGTCAGTTGCCACTAAATTGTCAACAGTTTTACATGCATGTAACACCGTTGCGTGGTCGCGATCTCCAATTTGGGAACCAATATTAGCCAAAGAAGCTTTAGTAAATTTCTTTGCAAAAAACATGGCTAATTGACGAGCTTGTACTACGTGTCTTTTTCTTGTTTTTGACTGCAATGTTTCTAAATCCAATTGGAAATAATCCGAGACAATTTTTTGAATATAATCGATGGAAATTTCTCGTTTTACATTTTTCACAAACTTTTCCACAACACTTTTAGCCAATTCCAGTGTCACTTCTTTTTTATTGAAAGACGATTGCGCTATTAATGAAATGATAGCTCCTTCGAGTTCTCTAACATTGGATTTGATATTGCGGGCTACGTATTCAATAATTTCTTCAGGGATTTCAACACCATCTCTGTATAATATGTTTTTCAGGATTGAAATTCTGGTTTCATAATCCGGTTGGTGCAATTCTGCAGACAATCCCCATTTGAAACGGGATAATAAACGTTGTTCAATATCTTGCATATCAACAGGCGCCTTATCAGAAGTCAAGATTACCTGTTTGCCATTTTGATGTAAATAATTAAAGATATGGAAAAATACATCCTGAGTTCCAGATTTACCGGAAAGGAATTGTACGTCATCAATGATTAAAACATCAATTAATTGATAAAAATGAATAAAATCATTTCGGTTGTTTTTCTTAACCGAGTCTATGTATTGTTGAGTGAAAATTTCTGCAGAAATGTATAAAACCGTTTTTTCAGGATATTTGTCTTTTATTTCAACACCAATAGCATGTGCTAAGTGTGTTTTTCCAAGACCAACTCCTCCAAAAATCAACAAAGGATTAAACGAAGTTCCACCCGGTTTATTGGCAACAGCCATACCTGCAGAACGTGCTAATCTATTGGAGTCTCCTTCTAAAAAATTATCAAAACTGTAATTTGCATTTAATTGTGATTCAATTTTTAGATTTCGAATCCCCGGAATAACAAAAGGATTTTTTAATTCTGGGTTTAAGTTTTTAAATGGAGCATCAACTTCCTGCGGTTTCATAGGAACTCTATTCGCACTTGGCAACTGTTCCGTAAACGGTTGTTTATTGCCATAAGTGTTTTCCATTCTGATTTTATAAAGTAACTTAGCGTTTTTTCCAAGTTCTTTGGTAAGGGCTACTTTTAGTAATTTTACATAGTGCTCTTCCAACCATTCGTAGAAAAATTTACTTGGAACTTGAATATATAATGCGTTATCGGTAAGTTCAACTGATTTGATTGGTTCGAACCAAGTTTTGTACGCTTGGTCTTGGATGTTGTCTTTTATGAAAGACAAACAGTTTTCCCATACTGATTGAGCAGTTTTGTTCATATATTCTATAAAATTGTTTTTAATTGGTAATTGTTATCTTACTAAAAAAAAGATGTTTTGTTATTTATTATCGGGGTAACAAATATGTGAACAAATTTCTGTAAAAAAAAATATATAGGGTAATAATTTTACGAATTATTGTTGTAAGGCACCGTTCAAAGTTTAAATTTTTAATTCATAATTAATGAAAGATCATCAAATAGAAGTTAGGGTTCGATACTCCGAAACAGACCAAATGGGAGTTGTTTATCATGGGAATTATATTCCATATTTTGAAATAGGAAGGGTGGAATGGCTTAGAAACAAAGGGATTTCATATAAAAGCATGGAGGAAAGCGGTATTGCGTTGCCTATAGTTTCCATGAATATAAATTATAAAAAATCAGCTCGCTATGATGAGTTGCTGACGGTTCATACGGTTTTCAAAAGTCAGACTTCTGTGAAGATTGAATTTGATTGCGCAATTTATAATGAGTCGAATGAGTTATTAACAACAGCCCAATTTATTCTGGTTTTTGTGTCCTTAAAAACGGGTCGTCCAACGGCTCCTCCAGATTATATTTTGGAATTGTTAAAAACAATGGAATAAATTACCAAAGAGGCAATTTTGTAATGAAATTAAAGCCGATTTATTTTGATTTCAAACATCGAATTGAAAATGTCGAATATCATTTCGGCATTTTTTTTTCGTGTTTTTAGTTCAATTTTACCCATTGGAAGAGTCGTAATTTCATCTATTTCCATTTCCTGAGATACAATTTCCAGTTTTTTTTCCTTGATTACGCGCATCACTTTATTCATGTTTTTGTAATCAAAAGTGATTTCAAAATGAATATCTATTGTTTTTTCGACAATGTTGCAGCTTTCAAGAACCATTTGCGCAGTAGTTTTATAAGCCGAAATCAATCCGCCAACTCCTAATTTTACTCCACCAAATATCCGAACCACAACTATCAATACATTTGTAACCGAAAAGGACTGAATTTGTCCATAAATAGGCATTCCTGCACTATTACTTGGTTCTCCGTCATCATTTGCTCTGTAAATTATCGCATCACTGCCCATTTGGTAGGCATAACAAAAATGTCCTGCATTAGGATGCTGCTTTCGCAAAATTTCGAGGAGTGGTTTTACTTCTTCATCAGTTTTGATTGGATACGCATAACCAAAAAACTTGCTGTTTTTTTCTTTAAATAGAATTTGCTCGGATGGGATTTCAATAGTGTGGTAGGTGTCTTTCAATTTGAATACAAAAGGGAGTGAAACTTAAATGAGAATTATATCGCTGAGGTAATTGCTGTCAAATTATCTTTTTGTCCAGTAAATTGATTACATCTTCTTCTCCTACTTGTAAATTCCAAACTTCAAATCCTAATGCGAGTGCAGCATCTGTATTCTCTTTTTTATCATCCACAAATAATGTGCGTTTGGGAGCTAATTCATGGTTGTTTATCAAATGATTGAATGTTTCAGGATTTGGTTTTCTCAAGCCAAGTTCAAATGAAAAATAAACTTTTTCAAAACATTGATAAAAATCCCTGTAAAATGAAACTCCATGCGTTTGCTCGAAATTTTCGATGTGAATTGCATCCGTATTGGATAATAAGAAAAGACGGTATTTCTCAGAAAGCATTTGCAGAAATTCTAATCGATACAACGGAAAGTCAAGAAGTATCGCGTTCCAGGCGGACAATATTTCTTTTATGCTGGCAGTGGGAATGTGTTTTTGAATGCCAAAAAGAAAGTTTTCACGGGAAATTTGCCCAGTTTCAAACTGTTTATTCAAAAAATCTAGATCTTCATTCCATTCCTTTAATCCTAATTTTTCAAAAGCATTAATGGTGGCTTGCTTATCTAAATTGATAAATACATCTCCAAAATCAAATATTATAGTATTAATCATGGTTTCTAGAAATTATAAGTTCGTCAGCACAAATCAAATGTTTTTCGAACTGTTTATTAACAAGATTAGGCGCCTTGATTCCATTTTTGAATTGGACTTTTCCAATAAATATTCGTGCCTCGTCCCAAAGATTGGCATCAATAAAAGTTTGTATCGTTTGTCTTCCGCCCTCAATAATTACGGATTGAATGTTATGTTTATACAACGATTGAATAACTTGCTGCGCTACATTTTTTTCAAAATCGATTGTTTCAAAGATACTATTTTCTTTTTCAACAGCCGTTTCAAATCTGGAAAATAGGATAGTTTTAACTTGATTATCAAGGATATGATTGTCTTTTGGGATTCTGTTATTTTGGTCTAAAACCACTCGAATTGGATTGTTTCCATACCAGTCTCTGGCATCTAGTTTTGGATTGTCATCAATAACTGTTTGGGTTCCTACAAAAATAGCCTGTTCTTCCGTACGCCATTTGTGTACCAATTGTCTCGAGTAAGTATTGGTAATCCACACCGGTTTTTTTTCTAATTTTTCATTGGGTGCAATAAATCCATCTTGACTTTCGGCCCATTTCAAGATGATATAAGGCCTTTTTTTATCGTGAAAAGTAAAGAATCTTTTATTGAGTTCATGACATTCCTCTTCAAGGATGCCTACGGTGACATGTATTCCGGCTTCAATCAGTTTTTTAATCCCGTTTCCAGCTACTTTTACATTAGGATCTACTGTTCCTATGACTACATTTGGAATTTTATTTTTGATAATCAAATCACAACATGGAGGCGTTTTTCCAAAATGACTGCACGGCTCGAGGCTCACATAAATCGTGGCTTTGTTCAATAATGATTTGTCCTTTACGGAATTTACAGCATTGACTTCGGCATGTGGTTCTCCTGATTTTTTATGCCAGCCTTCGCCAATAATTCTATCGTTATAAACGATAACACTGCCTACCAAGGGATTTGGATACGTTGTTCCCAAACCATTTTTGGCTAATTCAATGCACCGTTTTATGTATTTTTCATGTATTTTCACATTACAAAAGTAGTAATTTTTGAGGTTAGCCCCAATCCCGTATCGAAACTTCGGAAGCGAGTCTGGATTTGTTTGAAACTTTTCAAAATAATAGTAAACAATTTCTATTTTTGCAGGTATAATCAGATTTTGAAAAAATGGAAAACTACATTATCAGAAAAATAAATAAAGAGGACAATACTGAAGTTGCACAATTAATTCGTGCTGTTTTTGATGAATTGGATATTCCAAAAGTAGGGACAGCTTATGAAGATCCGTATTTGGATTTAATGTATGAAGAGTACAATAAACCAAAATCCGTTTATTATGTTGTGGAGAACAACGGAAGAATTGTAGGTGTAGCCGGAATTGCTCCACTTGCAAACGAGGCGGATAGCATTTGCGAATTGCAGAAAATGTATTTCTTGCCTGAAACACGCGGAATTGGAATTGGAACTGAAATGATGGAAGTCTGTATCCAAAGTGCTCGGAATTTTGGTTTCGAAAAATGCTATTTGGAAACGATGCCATTTATGCTTGATGCACAAAAATTATACAAAAAGACAGGTTTTGAATATATTTCCGGCCCTATGGGAAGCACCGGTCATGTTAGTTGTCCCGTTTGGATGCTAAAAGAGCTTTAAGTTTTAAAAGTTGAATTGCCGAATTGATTCATAGCATCGATACCACTATAAAATGAAAATAAAAGAATACAGAAGCCAGTTTATTCAGCAACTTACACCCATTTACGATGCAGATGAGGCCGAGAGCTTTTTTTATTTGGTTCTAGAGGACAAACAGCAATTAAAAAGAATTGACTTGGCTTTACATCCTGATTTAGTTTTTTCAGAAGCTGATATTATAGTATGGAACTCGATTTTAGAACAATTGAAACAGGAGATTCCGATTCAATATCTTTTGGGAAAAACCAGTTTTTATGGTTTGGATTTTGAAGTCAATGAAAATGTTTTAATTCCAAGACCAGAGACCGAAGAATTAGTTGAATGGATTTTAGAAAGTCAAAAGTCAAAAGGAGAAAATAAAAAAATCCGTATTCTTGATATTGGAACAGGAAGTGGTTGCATCGCTATTTCATTGGCGAAGAATCTTCCAAATGCTCAGGTTTTTGCGATTGATATTTCGGAAAAAGCTTTGGCTACAGCCAAAAGAAATGCCGAAATAAATGAAGTAAACGTCACTTTTATCCACCAGAACATTCTTGAAACAGAAGATTTAGGGCAACAATTTGATGTTATTGTGTCTAATCCGCCCTATGTTAGGAATTTAGAAAAGGAGGAAATCAAGAAAAATGTTTTGAACAATGAACCGCATTTGGCACTTTTTGTAGCGGACAACGACGCATTAATTTTTTACAAAAAAATAACCGAATTAGCTCATAAAAATGGTTCTGAAAATAGTCAGTTGTATTTTGAAATCAATCAATATTTGGGAAAAGAAATGATTGATTTACTCGAAAAAATGAATTTCAAAAACATCGAATTGCGCAAGGATATTTACGGGAATGACCGCATGATTAGTTGTCATCGCTAGGAACGAAGCGAATCTTATTTAATTTTGGTTGTATACCTCTAAAATTTCTGGTTTTAGGTGGTTTGCGTGAGGGGTAGGAGCTAGTTACCTTGTAACGTGTATGACCAGACCGTATTAAGAAAATGGGCTAATTATCTATACAAGTTAATTAGCCCATTTTTTTAATAGGGTCACGCCCAAATTTTTTTCCTGAAAAATTTCATGCAATGATTTTGAACACTACTATTATTCGTAACGCAACGCTTCAATTGGATCTAATACAGCGGCTTTGATGGCAGGATATAATCCGGAAGCAATGGCTACGATGAAACTGGTGATGAAAGCTGCTATTATAGCTCCCCACGGAATTACGAATGCAAAATCCATTGCAGTTGCAATACCAAATCCAATTAGGATTCCAAAAATGATTCCCACTAATCCGCCTAATTGACCAATTAGCAATGTTTCTATGAAAAACTGAATAGCTATAGTCGTTTTTTTGGCTCCCAATGCTTTTCTGACCCCGATTTCTCGAGTACGTTCCGTTACCGAGACAATCATAATATTCATTAAAGCGATAGAAGAACCCAGAACGGTGATAATGCCTATCAACCAAGAAGCAAGTCCCAAATATTGTGTGATGCCTAAAATTCGGTTAATTAAGTCGTCACTGCGGACGATTCCAAAATTATTGTCTTCAACGGGACTTAATTTACGAACCCTGCGCATTGTGCTGTTAGCATTGTCAATGGCTTGGTCCAGCAATTCTTTTTTGCCAACCATAACACTTACCGTATAATTGATATTAGGCGCCGTAAATAAGGAACGTGCTAATTGTATCGGAATTAAAACCCGTAAATCCTGGCTGTTCCCAAAAGTTGATCCTTTCTCTTTTAACACACCAATAACCTTAAATTTAGCTCCTCTGATTGAAATTATTTTATCAATGGGATTCACATCTTTTAATAATCCTTTTTCAAAATCAGAACCTACAACACACACATAGGCATTGTTGTCAATATCGAATCCTGTAAAATTTCGTCCAGCACTGGTTTCTAAACCAGAATTAGTCATGAAAAATTCATCGACACCTACAATTGTATTTTCTGGATCCGTTTTTGAAGATTCAAATTTTACTTCAGCACCAGAAGTAGCGGTAAACGAAAGCGAAGTTTCCGTAAAAGGATATTTGTATTTGTTTTTGAAAGCTACAGCTTCAGGATACGAAACAATAGGATTTATTATTTCGCGCTCGCCTCCGCCACGATTTCTAGTCGTGTTTTCGTATTGTTTAATGTTGAAGGTATTGGCTCCCATCGATGCAAAATCGGAGGAAATTGTATTTTCAAGTGCCGAAACAACCGTAAGAATACTGACTAAAGCCGTGATTCCTATAGCGATAATCATCACCGTAAGAACCGTTCGCAACAATTGCGTTCTGATAGAACCTAGTGCAATGCGAATATTTTCTTTGAATAATTTTAACATCATATACGTTTGACACGAAAATACAATTTTTGTTACAAATTTCCTTTTCAAAAATCCTAATTTATTTTTTAGGAGCTATTTCCAGCTTTTCGCTACAACCTGTCAGTGAAAATAATTTGTTTTTAATTGCCTAAAAGGAGCTTCCTTTGGTCGCTCTTTCAGGCAAGAAAACAATGTTATTTTTCACTTCCCTATTTTTGCTGCAATCTGGGCTAGGCATCTGGTAATAAAATGATAAAATTTGTAAACAGATTTATTTTAAAAATAAGATATTTGCAAAGAATTAGAATTTGGAGTTTTTCAAGAATTCCTAAATCTAAAAATCTAAAATCCAATAATCAAAAAATGGCATCAAAACCGAGCATTCCAAAAGGAACCAGAGATTTTTCACCTGCAGAGGTGGCAAAACGTCACTATATCATTCAGATTATAAAAAGTAATTTCGAGAAATTCGGATTCCAACCCATAGAAACACCTTCATTTGAAAATTCCGAAACCCTGATGGGAAAATATGGGGAAGAAGGCGATCGTTTGATTTTCAAAATATTAAATTCCGGAGATTATTTGGTGAAAGCCAACGCCACGCACTTGGAAAATAAAGACAGCACAAAACTAACAGCGAGTATTTCTGAGAAAGCATTGCGTTACGATTTAACCGTCCCGTTTGCGCGTTACGTGGTGCAACACCAAAATGATATTGAATTTCCGTTCAAGAGATACCAAATCCAACCCGTTTGGAGGGCAGATCGTCCGCAAAAAGGACGTTTCAGAGAGTTTTTTCAATGTGATGCGGATGTGGTAGGTTCGAAATCGTTGTGGCAAGAAGTAGAATTGGTACAATTATATGATACGGTTTTTTCCACTTTGGGTTTAGAAGGTGTAACCATCAAAATCAATAACAGGAAAATATTATCCGGAATCGCGGAAGTAATCGGTGCTTCGGATAAATTGATTGATTTTACAGTAGCGCTGGACAAGCTGGATAAAATTGGCGAGGACGGCGTAAAAAAAGAAATGATCGAGAAAGGAATTTCGGAAGATGCGATTCTGAAAGTACAACCGTTGTTTAATTTCACAGGAACTATTTCGGAGAAAATAAACCAGCTTTCGGTTTTGCTTGAAGAATCACAGGAAGGAATGAAAGGAGTTGAAGAGCTGCGTTTTATTTGTGACAACGTTACGGAACTAGGATTGTCAACAGCAATTTTAGACTTGGATGTAACCTTGGCCCGAGGATTAAATTATTATACAGGTGCTATTTTTGAAGTGGCTCCACCAAAATCGGTAGCAATGGGATCCATTGGCGGCGGTGGAAGGTACGATGACTTGACCGGGATTTTCGGATTGAAAAACATGAGTGGAGTGGGAATTTCTTTTGGATTAGACCGAATTTATTTGGTTGTAGAGGAACTCAATTTATTTCCGGAAACAGTTACGGCAACTTCTAAAGCGCTTTTTATCAATTATGGTGAAAAAGAAGCTTTTTATGCGATGAAAGCGATAAAAGAATTAAGGAATTCAGGCATTAAAGTAGAAATGTATCCTGATAATGCTAAAGTGGCAAAGCAGTTTCAACATGCTGATAAAAGAGGGATTCCATTTGCAGTAATTGTAGGAGAGCAGGAATTGGCTTCGAATACTTTTTCTCTCAAAAATCTAATCACGGGCGAACAGCTTTCGTTGGATTTTGAAGGTGTAAGACATGCATTGTCAGATTCTTAATTTAAAAGCAGAAAAAAAGCTTCGTTTTGGTAAACGAAGCTTTTTTAATATAAAATAATGGTGAATTAATAATTGTTTAGAATAAAACCCTGGGTTTTTTAACTTTTAAAAGTGTTCTAAATAAAAAGTTGCAACAAAGCTAGATAAAGAATGCCAAGATAATCTTAAAATAATCTTAAAATTTTAAGTCTTTAGTAGTTATGTTGAAAAGAAAAGTCAAATCGACAAAAAGGTGACAATTTGACATTTTAAAAGAATTGGCAGTACTTTTGCAATCCAAAGAAAAGAATAAAAATGAAGTTTAAGAATATTTTTAAAAATACGAATACTATGACTACTGAAAATACAGAAATCGATCAAGAATTAGATGATGCGACATTAGAAAATAATGCCAATGGGGAGCAAATGATTATTGAGGAATTAAGTGTAGAAGAGCAATTAACGCAAGATTTAGCCAAAGAAAAAGATAAATATTTACGCTTATTTGCTGAATTCGAAAATTATAAAAGAAGAACTTCTAAAGAACGTATCGAATTATTCAAAACCGCTAATCAGGAAGTTTTATTGGCTATGTTGCCAGTTTTAGATGATTTTGACAGAGCTTTGGTTGAAATTAACAAATCGGATGACGAATTGTTGGCTAAAGGAGTGGAGCTTATTTATGAAAAACTAAAAAGTACTTTAGTTTCTAAAGGATTAGAGCAAGTTGATGTAAAAGCTGGAGACGCTTTTGATGCTGATTTTGCTGAAGCAATCACTCAGATTCCTGCGCCAAAGATGAAGGGGAAAATTGTTGATGTTCTTGAAAAAGGATACAAATTAGGAGACAAGATTATTCGTTTTCCAAAAGTTGTAATAGGGCAGTAATAGATTCGCGATTAATCGCGTATTTATATCACGCATGGATGCGCATTGCAGTGCATTTCAACAAAAGAAAAAATAAAAATGAAAAAAGATTTTTACGAAATATTAGGCATTTCAAAAAATGCTGATGCTGCTGAAATTAAAAAAGCATATAGAAAAAATGCTTTACAATATCATCCTGACAAAAATCCTGGAGACAAATCGGCAGAAGATAAATTCAAATTAGCTGCTGAAGCTTA
Organism: Flavobacterium sp. CAN_S2; assembly: GCF_015752255.1. Taxonomy (NCBI): domain Bacteria; kingdom Pseudomonadati; phylum Bacteroidota; class Flavobacteriia; order Flavobacteriales; family Flavobacteriaceae; genus Flavobacterium; species Flavobacterium sp. CAN_S2. The sequence continues at coordinate 456,086 of NZ_JADOVA010000001.1, read as the reverse complement.
CGAAGTATTAAGTGATCCTCAGAAAAAGGCCAAATACGATCAATATGGGCATCAAGCTTTTGATGGTTCAGGCGGTTTTGGCGGAGGTGGTCATGGCGGAATGAATATGGATGACATTTTCAGTCAGTTTGGTGATATTTTCGGTGGCGGTTTTGGTGGTTTTGGAGGCGGCGGAGGCGGCGGAGTTCGTCGTGCTAAAGGAAGCAACCTTCGTATCAAAGTAAAATTGACATTAGAAGAAATTGCCAATGGCGTTGAGAAAAAAGTAAAAGTAAAACGTAAAGTTCAAGCGCCTGGAGTTACTTATAAAACATGTTCTACATGTAATGGTCAAGGACAAGTGATGCGTGTTACGAATACCATTTTGGGAAGAATGCAATCAGCTTCTACATGTCCAACGTGTAGTGGTTCAGGCCAAATTTTAGATAAAAAACCATCAGAAGCAGATTCACAAGGAATGATTCTTGAAGATGAAACAGTTTCTATAAAAATACCTGCAGGTGTTGTTGACGGAATGCAGTTGAAAGTTTCTAATAAAGGAAACGATGCTCCGGGAAACAGTATTCCAGGAGATTTGATTGTTGCAATTGAAGAATTGGAGCATGAGTTCCTGAAACGTGAAGGAGAGAATTTGCACTACGATTTATACATCAGTTTTGCTGAAGCGGTTCTTGGAATTTCTAAAGATATCGAAGCTATAAACGGAAAAGTGAGAATTAAACTGGAAGAAGGAATTCAATCTGGTAAAATTCTAAGATTAAAAGGAAAAGGAATTCCTAGTATCAATGGGTACGGAAACGGAGATTTATTGGTGCATGTAAATGTTTGGACTCCAAAAACACTAAACAAAGAACAAAAACAGTTTTTTGAAAAAAATCTTACCGATGAGAATTTTATTCCAAATCCTGAAAAATCAGACAAGTCATTTTTTGAGAAAGTGAAAGACATGTTTTCATAATAAAAGTTGAGATACAATTTTTCGATGCTTTTTAAAATATATTCCCCATCCTTGTTAAAATAAGGATGGGTTTTTTATGTAACTATTCTAAGTATTTCGGTACTAATTATTTACTTTTACACCAATTAAAAAATGAGCATGAGTAATATTCTTGAAGTGAATAAAGTTGTCAAGCAATACGGTGATTATGTGGCGCTTAACGAGGTTTCATTAGCTGTTCCAAAAGGAAGTATCTACGGACTTTTAGGTCCAAATGGAGCCGGAAAAACATCACTTATCCGAATTATAAATCAAATTACATTGCCTGATAGTGGTGAAATTATTTTGGATGGTGAAAAATTGCAACCAAAACACGTTCAATATATAGGCTATTTACCCGAAGAAAGAGGATTGTATAACACGATGAAAGTGGGAGAACAATGCTTGTATTTGGCTCAAATGAAAGGGCTTTCTAAGGCTGAAGCCAAAAAACAACTCGAGTATTGGTTCGAAAGATTAGAAATTCAAGGCTGGTGGAACAAGAAAATCCAAGAGCTTTCTAAAGGAATGGCCCAAAAAATTCAGTTTGTAGTTTGCGTTTTGCATAAACCTAAACTGTTGATTTTTGATGAACCTTTTTCTGGTTTTGATCCAGTAAATGCCAATATTATCAAAGATGAAATTCTGGCATTGCGAGAAGAAGGAGCAACCATAATTTTCTCTACACACCGTATGGAAAGCGTTGAAGAATTATGTGATCATATCGCTTTGATACACAAATCCAATAAACTGATTGAAGGAAAATTGGATGATGTCAAAAGACAATTTAAAACCAATAGTTTTGAAGTGGGCATTTTATCGGACAATGTAGAAGGGTTAATGTATGCAATTACACAAAAATTCACTGTTGGTCCGGCTAATTTTAAATCACTGAACAACGAATTAAAATTGGAAATCCAACTCGGGAATGCCACACCAAATGAATTATTGAATATTCTCACACAACGTGGACAAGTAACACATTTTGTAGAAAAAATTCCAAGTGTCAATGATATTTTTATTCAAACAGTAACACAATAGATGGTTAGACTTCTTAGATTTTTAGAAAATCTAAAGGTTTATAATTCTAACAGTCTAAAATGTCCAATAATATAATAATCTAAAATGTCTATAATAACATTAATCATAAAAAGAGAGTTTATTGCCAAAGTGCGGAATAAATCTTTTATTGTTATGACTTTTTTAAGTCCGTTACTGTTTGTAGCAATTGCATCATTTGTGGCGTATTTAAGTTCCATGAAAGCAGAAACAAAGCGAATTGCCATTCATGACGAATCGGGAATGTTTGTAAAGGAATTTACGTCGCAGAACAATAAAAATGAGGAATACAAATACCTTGATTTGTCTCTCATAGATTTAAAATTACTCAAAGACAGTATCACAAATGAAAGCTATGAAGGATTATTGTATATCCCAAAGGCGAGTAATACTAAGGAATTCGAAAGTAAAATCCAATTTATTTCAAACAGCAGTCCCAGTATTTCATTCATTGAAAATGTTCAGGATGTAATTGCAAATAAACTGACCAAAAATAATTTAGAAAAAGCACATTTAGATACGCTGGCTATTAAAAACGCCCAGTCAAAAGTGAATATTAGCTTGACAAAAGCATCTGGTGAAGAAAGTGTCAAAGGACTTAACGAAATCAAAATCGGGATTGGTGGCGCATTTGGGTATCTTATTATGATGTTCATAATCATCTACGGAAACATGGTGATGCGAAGTGTCATTGAAGAAAAAACCAGCCGAATAGTAGAAATCATAATTTCCTCCGTGAAACCATTTGAGTTGATGATGGGAAAAATCATAGGAACTTCATTAGCAGGATTGTTGCAATTCCTTATTTGGGCAATAATCGGACTATCATTAATGTTTGCAGCCTCCGTATTTTTTGGAGTAAATGTGGGGCCTACAGCCAGAATTTCACCAGAAATGATGCAGACTGCACAGCAAGAAATGACCGGAACTGCCCAAATGTATATTAAGGAATTATGGAATTTACCCATTGCAAGTATCTTGATTGGATTTGTGATTTATTTCATAGGCGGTTATTTTCTGTACAGTTCCTTTTACGCGGCAATTGGCGCCGCAGTAGATAATCAAACGGATTCACAGCAATTTTTGTTGCCAATCATTATGCCGTTAATGTTGAGCGTTTACGTTGGATTTTTTACGGTTATCAATGATCCACATGGCACAGTTGCAGTTGTTTTTTCAATGATTCCGCTGACTTCTCCTATCGTAATGCTAATGCGAATTCCGTTTGGCGTACCTTTGTGGCAAATCGCCATTTCAGTAACGCTATTATTCGGAAGCTTCTTTGGCGTCGTTTGGTTTGCTGCAAAAGTGTACCGAATTGGGATACTTATGTACGGCAAAAAACCAACATGGAGTGAAATGTACCGCTGGTTGAAATATTAAATTTAGATTAGTTCGGTTATTTAGTTATTCTTTTAATCGATTAAACAAAGTACCGAATTAACGATTAAACAAATTATCAAAAATGAGTAAAATACTAATCATAGAAGATGAAGCTGCAATTCGAAGAGTACTTACAAAAATACTCTCTGAAGAAAATGACACTTATCAGGTTGAAGAAGCCGAAGATGGTGTTGCAGGTCTTGAAAAAATAAAGAATAACGATTACGACTTGGTTTTGTGTGATATCAAAATGCCAAAAATGGATGGTGTTGAGGTATTAGAAGCAGTCAAAAAAATCAAACCCGAAATTCCTATGGTAATGATTTCTGGTCATGGCGATATGGAAACGGCAATCAATACAATGCGTTTGGGAGCGTTTGATTATATTTCAAAACCACCCGATTTAAACCGATTATTGAATACGGTTCGCAATGCTTTAGACAAAAAACAACTCGTAGTTGAGAATAAAATTCTGAAGAAAAAAGTCAGCAAGAATTACGAAATGATTGGCGAAAGCGAAGCTATCAATCACATCAAAGTGATGATTGAGAAAGTAGCACAAACTGAAGCTAGAGTTTTAATCACGGGACCCAACGGAACCGGAAAAGAATTGGTTGCGCATCAATTACACGAGAAAAGCGAACGCGCTAATTTCCCTTTAATTGAAGTAAACTGTGCTGCGATTCCATCTGAATTGATTGAAAGTGAATTATTCGGTCACGTAAAGGGAGCGTTTACATCGGCGGTGAAAGATCGTGCAGGAAAATTTGAAGCGGCGGATAAAGGGACTATTTTCTTAGATGAAATTGGTGATATGAGTCTTTCGGCGCAAGCCAAAGTATTGCGTGCTTTACAGGAAAGTATGATTACCAGAGTGGGAGCGGACAAAGACATCAAAGTCGATGTTCGTGTGGTTGCAGCTACCAACAAAGATTTGAAAGTCGAAATTGCCGAAGGGCGTTTCCGGGAAGATTTGTACCATCGTTTGGCAGTGATTTTGATAAAAGTTCCGGCTTTGAATGAAAGACGAGATGATATCCCAATGTTGATTTCACATTTTGCAGACAAGATTGCTTCGGAGCAAGGAAATGCAGTCAAAAAATTCTCTTCAGCAGCGATTAATTTACTGAAGGAATACGATTGGACAGGAAATATCCGTGAATTACGAAATGTGGTGGAGCGCTTGATTATTCTTGGCGGAAGCGAAATTTCTGAGAATGATGTGAAGTTATTTGCGTCGAAATAAAATTAATTTAATGATTTAAAAATTCAATGATTTAAAGATTTGGTAATAGTTTTAATCTTTTAATCTTTTAGTCTTTTAATTTTTAATCTTTCAATCATAAAAAATGAAACTAAAAAAAATAAACGAAGAGTTACAACTAGCCTTAATTGAAAACGGTTTGACTGAAGCCAATGCGATGCAAAAAGAAACATTTTCGACACTGAAAAGTGGTTCGGATTGTATTATTATTGCACCAAAAGGAAGCGGGAAATCAACAACAATTGTGCTAAATGTAATTCAGAGATTGGCAGGCGCAACCGAAGAATCACCAAGGGCTTTGATTATTGTCGAAGACAAAGCGAAAGTATTGGAAATGGAATCGCTTTTTGAAAAATACGGAAAGAATTCTAATTTAGAAGTCTATGGTGTCCATGACAAAGGGGACATGGAATACGATAAAAATTATATCTCCAGCGGAATTGACGTTTTGATTGGGACTCCAAATAAGTTGAGTGAAATGTTTACTACGGCTGGATTTAACGTAAACCGATTGAAAATGTTTATTTTGGATGATGCTGATCCAATCTTGAAATTGCGTCATGAAACAAAAATCATGCGTATTTCGAATAGTATTGTGAGAACCCAACGTATTATTTTTTCGGAACAATTCACGGAACGAATAGAAGTTCTTGCAGAGAAAATGTTAGAGGAGCCTTATGAATTCGATTTTGATGGAGAAGATGAGGATGAAGACGATGAAGATTTTGAGGAAGAAGAAAACTTGGAGGCAGATGCAGAAGAGGATTTTGAGGAATTAGAAGGCGGTGAAGAAAACGGTACAAAATAATTAAATAAAGAGTGAAATGGGATTAATGAAAGTGTTTTCGGGAAGTGAAATTTTAGCAATGGCGTTACAAGAAAAAATTGAAGCTATTGGTGTAAATGTGGTAGTAAAAAATAATATACAATCGGCTCGATTGGGAGGATTTGGAAATTCGGATTTAGCGGTTGAATTGTTCGTTCAAGAAACCGAATTTGCAAAAGTAAACCCTGTTATTGAAGAATTCAGAATGAGTATCTAACTCATTCACAATAAAATAAATAGAATGAAATATAAAATGTTGGTTTTGGACATGGATGATACTTTGTTGAACGACGATCATACCATTTCAAACGAAAATAAAGTGATGTTGTCTAAGGCAAGAGAATTGGGTGTTCATATCGTTTTGGCTTCAGGAAGACCAACTCCGGCGATGACTGCATATGCCAAAGAATTACAATTGGATAATTCATATATGATATCGTATAATGGTGCTGTTATTACAGATTTGAAGGAAGATAAAATCATTTTTGAACAAACGTTAACCCAAGAACAAATCCATGAATTGTATGATTACAGTTTGAAAAGTAAGACACATATTATTACTTACGTAAATGGGAAAATTATAAGTGAAACGGATTCTGAATATATTGAAATCGAAAAAAATATCACAGGTTTGGAACACAATAAAGTAATTAGTTTTAAAGAAGAAGTGCAATCTTCAGCTGTAAAATGTATTTTATTGGAAGAGCCAAGTTATTTAAAAGAAGTAGAGAAAGATTTGAAAGCAGCTATGCCGCATCTTAGTGTGAGCATGTCAAAACCCTTTTTTCTTGAAGTAGCTCAAAACGGAATTGATAAAGGGGCCAGTATCAAATTTTTAGCCGAAAAATTAAATATTCTTCAAAGTGAAATTATTGCTGTAGGAAATGCAGGGAATGATTTAACCATGATTGAATATGCTGGATTGGGCGTTTGGGTTGATAATGTAGATCCTGAATTGAGAGATAAAGGAGATTTTATCGTAGCGTCAAATAATAATCACGGCGTGGCTGAGGTGGTGAGACGATTTATCTTGAATTAAGATTTGTTAAATTATAATTTAGACCATTAAGAAATTAAGGTAGTTTAAGAGCAGTTCTTAATACACTTAATTTCTTAATGGTTTTTTTGTGGATGCTATCGAGAATTTGAACTAGCTAAAGATTTTTATTTTATCTTTTTAGGAGGTTTACAACTTTTACAAAAATCAGGATATTCTTGTATTCTTTTAAGAACCTCAGTTCTAATTTCTAATAGCTTTTTCTCATTTTGTCCAAGGTCCGTTATTTTTGAAGCAATTGCATGTTCCTCAGTGTATTGTTTCTGAATGGCATCATAAAGTACTTGTAAAAAACTGGCGTCAGAAAAAGTCCCTTTTTGGTCGTAAATTTCTTTTCGCAATTTACGGGCATAGTGTTCGGATAAATCAAATTCATATTGTGCAAAATTCACTAAATAGTTTGCTGTATTATTATCAATTGCTATAATGGATGCGGCATCACGCTTGAATGTAGAATTCACTTTTGAATTAAAATTCTTGGTAAACATAAACTCAATATTGCTCATTTGGAAAGCGAAATCAAGACTTGAAGCGGTATGAATACTATTGATTTTCACATTCCCAATTTGAGTAGCGCTGGATTGAAAATCGGAAAGCTGCAGTTGGTATTTTCCATCCCATTCAATGTTGTTCTGAGCATTTATTTGAACCGCAATAAAAAGTAATGTAATTGAAATTATTTTTTTCATCTATTAGAGTGTAAATTATTGGTCAAGAAGATGCTAAGATATAGAAATTATTGATTTCATTTTCCAGAATTTAGTTCGTAAATTTGCACACTCAATTTTTTGACAACGATTTCATTAATTGAGTTATCTTATGGAAAACAGAAAAAAAGTAGCCTTTTATACCTTAGGCTGTAAACTAAACTTCTCAGAGACTTCTACAATTGCCCGTAACTTACAAGACGAAGGATTTGACCGCGTAGATTTTGAAGAAGTGGCTGATATGTACGTGATTAATACCTGTTCAGTTACTGAAAACGCTGATAAGCAGTTCAAACAAGTCGTGCGAAAAGCAATGAAATTGAATGACAAAGCCTTTGTTGCGGCCGTGGGTTGTTATGCGCAATTGAAACCGGAAGAATTAGCGAGTGTAGATGGAGTGGATTTAGTTCTTGGTGCAACTGAAAAATTTAAATTGGCAGATTATATCAATGATCTGTCTAAAAATGATTTTGGCGAAGTGCATTCCTGCGAAATTGCCGAAGCTGATTTTTACGTGGGAAGCTATTCGATAGGAGATAGAACTCGTGCTTTCTTGAAAGTACAAGATGGTTGTGATTACAAATGTACTTACTGTACTATTCCATTAGCAAGAGGGATTTCGAGAAGTGATGAATTGGAAAATGTATTGAAAAATGCTTCAGAAATTTCAAAACAAAATATCAAAGAAATTGTTCTTACCGGTGTAAATATTGGGGATTACGGAAAAGGAGAATTCGGAAATAAAAAACACGAGCATACCTTCTTAGAATTAGTTCAGGAATTAGACAAAGTAGAAGGAATCGAAAGATTACGAATTTCATCTATTGAGCCAAATTTATTGAAAAATGAAACGATAGAATTTGTATCAAAAAGTAGAACATTTGTTCCGCATTTTCACATTCCGTTGCAATCAGGGAGCAATGAAATTCTAAAGTTGATGAAACGTCGTTACCAACGTGAAGTATATACTGAAAGAGTAAACAAAATCCGGGAAGTAATGCCGCACGCTTGTATTGGTGTGGATGTGATTGTTGGTTTTCCTGGCGAAACAGATGAACATTTTCTAGAAACCTACCATTTCTTGAATGAAATGAATATTTCGTATTTACACGTATTTACGTATTCGGAACGAGATAATACTGAAGCCGCTGCAATGGAAGGAGTTGTTCCTGCTAATGTTCGAGCAAAACGCAGCAAAATGTTAAGAGGATTATCAGTGAAAAAACGTCGTGCTTTTTACGAAAGCCAATTGGGTAGTAATAGAACTGTTTTGTTCGAAAGTGAAAATAAAGAAGGATATATTCACGGTTTCACTGAAAATTATGTGAAAGTGAAAACACCTTGGAATCCAGAATTAGTAAATACGTTGCATGATATTAATTTGACGAAAATTGATGAAGATGGAAGTGTACGAATGGATTTTGTTTCGGCTTTTGTGTAAGTTTAAACTATTTCAACCATATAAGTCATCTAAGCAAAAGATTAGAAAATTATTAAGGGATTAAGTTCATTAAGTTTTATGCTTAATTTTCTTAATCCCTTAATGGTTTTAAAAACTTATATGACTTACATGGTTGAAAATTTTATGGATTCGTAGACCAAATACTACTGTTTTTGATGAAAACGCGTCGGTTTAGTTTCAGTTGCGCAATGATTAATTCGGCCATATCTTCTGCTTGCATTACGGTTTCCGGATTGCCGTCTGTCAGTTTTAATTCTTTGGCCATGTCAGTCGCAACAGTACTCGGTGTTAATGCCGTTACACGAATATTATGCTTGCGAACTTCCTGCATCAATGATTCCGTTAATCCTAAAACAGCAAATTTTGAAGCACTATAAGCGCTCGTTAACGCATTTCCGCTTAATCCTGCTGTGGAAGAAATATTGATGATATCACCTGTTTGTCTTTCGATCATATTTGGCAAAACGGCGCGAGTGACATAATATGTTCCCATTAAGTTTACCTGAATGATGCGTTCCCAATCGGTCGGTTCTAATTCTAAGAATTTTCCAAAAGCAGCTATTCCGGCATTATTGATTAAAATATCAATGGTTCCAAATTCGGCTAAAGCTTTCTCAACGGCAGCGTTTACCGAATTAATATCAGCAACATCAGCGGTTATTGCCAGTGCTTTTACTCTCAAAGAACGCACTTTTGCCGCTACACTATCGATTTCTTCTTGTGTTCTGGCAACTAGAATTATATTTACTCCTTCTTTGGCTAATGCCAAAGCGATTGCTTTTCCAATTCCTTTTCCTGCGCCAGTGATTAGGGCATTTTTATTTTTTAAATCTGTCATTTTGTATATTATTTAGGCCGATAAAGGCTTAGTTTACTGTAAAAGTAGTGCGTTTTACGGTTGAAATCTATTTTGATTTTCTATTTAATCTAAATTTAACGTTCTGTTATTTTGACTGAAATATAAATTATTTTTTGTCTAAAGTCAATTTGTAAATATCTGTTTCCAAGATTTCTGTGTCCTTGTCTTCACAGAGCAGGAATTCTATTTTTTCTTTTGAATTGGTGTATAAAGTCAGTCCTTCGAATTTATGGGTACTGCTAATTTTCTGGGTAAAATCTATTTTCATGGTTTTCAGGTTAATGCTCCCAATAAGACTTCCTAAAACTTCACCATCATCATAAGTAGATTCGGTATCTTCGGCTGTGGCCAAAAAATAAATGTTGTTGTCAACTAATATTGCATCGGTAAAACTGCTGCGTACTCCTTTTATTTTTGGGAGTTTGTATTCGTTTGATAGAATAGCAAAATCGTTAGTCAGATTTTTTCCTTCGATGGTGAAAAGGACATTCTTATTGGAACTTCCGTTGCCACGATTCAATAAAAACCAACTTTCGCCATTATAGATAGCGCCTTCGAGGTTGAAATCTTCGGATTTTATTTCTCCAAAATTTTGCATGACGGCATATAAATCGGTGAGGTCATTTGTGGCGATTATCTTTTTATCAGTAGCATTGACTTGTATCATTTTGTTTCTTTTCTCAGTAGAACCGGAACCAAAAACATACAAACTATCTCCGAAATGCGTTATGGCTTCAAAATCTGCTTTGTCTTTTTTGAGTGTGTTTTCAGTGGGGTTTTCCAGTAATGGATGGCGTTTTAAATCTTTGGAATCCATGTGGTATTCATAAAGAAAACCGCTGTTGTCCCCAATAATCAGTAGGGAATTGTCTTTATAAATGAGTCCTGATGCAGAACCAATTCCGATGATTTGAAACAGTAATTCGAGTGTGAATTTTTCCATAGTATATGTTTTGAAAAGGAGTGCCTAGCCCAGATAGCAGTGGAAATCCTTTTATTATTTTTCTTTAAAATAATAAAAGATTGAAACGAATAGCTGGAAAATGCTCCTTATAATTTGTTATATTTGAGTTTACAAAGATAAAATATTTCTTATGAAGTCTATAAATCCTGATGATTTTAAAGTGATTGGCAAAATTGAATTAGCCAAAATCCCAACGAACTTGTTTAATGGCGCCAGTGATGACGCAAAAGAGGAGAAACTGGATAAGGTTCAGGCGAAGTTGAGCGAATTGCAGGATGTGATGTACGCGCACAATCGATACGGCGTTTTGATTTGTTTGCAGGGGATGGACACCTCAGGGAAGGATAGTCTGATTCGGGAAGTTTTTGAGGAATTTAATCCGCGCGGTGTTGAGGTGCATAGTTTTAAAACACCCAATTCAACGGAGCTGGAACACGATTACTTGTGGAGACATTATTTGGCTTTGCCAGAAAAAGGGAAATTTGCAGTATTCAATAGAACGCATTATGAGAATGTTTTGGTAACACGCGTCCATCCGGAATATATTTTGAATGAAAATTTGCCTGGAATTGAAAAAGTAGAAGATATTACGCCTCAGTTTTGGCAAAACCGTTTGGAGCAAATCAATAATTTTGAAAAACACATTACGCAAAACGGAACTATTGTTTTGAAATTTTATTTTCACTTGAGTAAGGAAGAGCAACGCAAACGCTTGCTGCGAAGATTAGAAGAAGTAGAGCATCACTGGAAGTTTTCGCCTGGAGATTTGAAAGAGCGCGAGCATTGGGATGAATATATGCAGTATTATGAGGAGGCAATTAATAAAACTGCTACTGAAAATGCACCGTGGTATATTATTCCTGCTGATGATAAGGAAATGGCACGTTACGTTGTGGCCAAAATTATTTGGGAAGAAATGCAAAAATATACTGATATCAAAGAACCGCAATTAGACGAAAAAGTAAAAGCTAATTTTGAGATGTATAAAGAAATGTTGAAAAAAGAATAGACAAAAAAAATGCGCTGAATTTCAGCGCATTTTTTATGGAATTATTCGTGGATTATAGTTTGAAACCATAAGCTAAACGTACACCAACTTGTCCAACTCCTCTACCAAGAGAACCGTTACTGTTTAAACGATCAAAATGATTGTAGTGAGTATAGTTCAAAGAAATATCTATGTATTTAGTAGCATAACCTATACTTGGAGATAACAATAAAGAAGTTTTGTCTCTGGTATTGTCTACATTACTTGTAGCAAATGCTGCACCAGCTTCTCCCATTAAGTAAAATTGGTCATTCCATACGAAAGCTTTAAAACCTGCTTTTGCTGGGATAATACCTAAATCTTTTCCTTCTGTTTGACCAGGAAACGTATCAGATTTACTTACAAATAAATTAGTGTAACCCGTAGTCAACGTCAAAGAGTATCTTTTTGATAAATCATATTGTCCTCTTACATCAGCTCCTAATACCAATTTGTAAGGATCATTTACTGAATATCCAGCATTTGCTCCAAATCCTAAACGAAATCCTTGATCGTAATTTGTTGCTTTGTTTGTTTCTTGAGCTTCTACATTGCTAGCAAACATCATTGAGATTGTAAGTGCTAGTGCGAATTTAATTTTTCCTGCGATTTTCATAATTGTATTTTTTAATATTTTGTTGTTTTTAAGGGTTTTGTTTGGTTGAAAACAACGGTGCAAAAGTAAGACTCCAAGTTTTTTAAAAGTTATAGAATTAAGTTGTTTTGTTATAGAATTCCTTGTTTTGTTGAACTTCCCAAAAAAAAACAATTGTTATAAATGAAATACTATCGATACTATTGAAAGCTTCTAATTATATTTGCCCAAAAAAAGATAGAAAGTGAATTTATCAAAATACTTCAAAGAGTTTTCTTATAACATTAAATTAGCGTATCCTGTTGTTTTAGGAATGCTAGGACATACACTAATAGGTATAGTTGATAATTTCATGGTAGGCAAGTTAGGTTCTACTGAGTTGGCTGCGGTTTCGCTGGGAAATAGCTTTATATTTATTGCATTGTCTTTAGGGATAGGCTTTTCTACTGCAATAACGCCATTAGTTGCTGAGGCTGATGCCGAAAAAGACGATCAAAAAATCCGTACTACTTTTCACCACGGCTTGCTTTTATGTACGGTATTAGGAGTTGCATTATTTATATTGACAGTGCTTTCCAAACAAATTATGTATATGATGCACCAACCCAAAGAAGTGGCTGATATGGCCGCTCCATATATTGACTGGGTGGCGTTTTCATTGATTCCAGTGATTATGTATCAGGGTTACAAACAATTTGCGGATGGTTTAGCCAAAACTAAATATTCGATGTATGCTATTTTCTTGGCAAATGTGGTACACATCTTCTTTAATTATGTTTTGATTTACGGAATTTGGATTTTTCCAAAATTAGGAATTCTCGGAGCTGCATTGGGAACGGTTCTGTCCAGAATAATGATGGTGGTTTTCATGCATTACCTAATGAAACGAAACTCAGCATTGAAAAAATATTTTAAGAATTTCAGTTTTAAAGAAATCCGCAAGTCAATTTTGAAAAAAATTATTAATCTGGGTATGCCTTCAGCAATGCAAATGTTGTTTGAAGTAACGTTGTTTACCGCTGCGATTTGGCTTTCCGGTTCCTTGGGCAAAAATAGTCAGGCTGCCAATCAGATTGCACTTATTCTGGCATCCTCAACTTTTATGGTAGCTATGGGATTAAGTGTTACCGCAATGATCCGAGTGAGTCACACGAAAGGAATGAACGATTATAAAAACTTGATTGTCGTGGCAAGATCTATTTTTCTTTTGGCAATTATATTAGAAACGATCTTTGCGATAATATTTGTGGCATTTCATAATTTTTTACCGCATCTATTCTTGAATATGAGCGATTCGACTCAAATGTTGGATAACGAAGAAATCATCCTAATCACTTCAAAATTGCTATTGATTGCGGCCATTTTCCAAATTTCTGATGGAATTCAAGTGGTTGTTTTGGGAGCATTACGTGGTTTGCAAGATGTGAAAATCCCTATGTATATTACCTTTGTGGCGTATTGGGTTATTGGTTTTCCTATTTCCTATTATTTAGGAAAATATACAGAACTCAAAGCTGTTGGAATTTGGATAGGACTTTTAGCGGGATTAACAGCTGCCGCTTTATTTTTGTATATTCGCTTTGCGAGATTGACAAGAAAGTTGGTGATGCAAAACGAGAATAAATAAAATAATAAATTACTTAAATATTAAATTCATGGAATTACCAAAATTTTTACTGGGCGACAATACTGATTTTCCCGAAGATATTTTCATCATACACCTTGATTACCCAAGATTTATCATTAATCTTAAAGATGATGAGGTAGAGTTTATGGAAGAAGCTGAAGATCTAGACGAGGCAGAATTAAATGCTGAAATGGAAGGATTAATCGTTCTTGCGAATGAGTTTTATGATCGAGAAATCAAACTTTACGAAGAGTAACTAATATTTTGTTTTACTTAACTCATATTCAAATGAAAAATGTATTTATGTATTTCATGTTTATTTATGGCTCACTGCTTATAATTAAAGGTGTTTTTAATTTTTTGCCTTTTGAAATTCGTTCTAATGGAAATTTTGGTGATGCTTATAATTATGGGCATACAATAGGGTATGTTATAGGGAAATTTGCTAAGATCGCCTTAGGCTTAATGATGATTAAATACGGTTACGAAACCTATTTAGAAAGAAAGATCATAAAATAATATTTTAGTCTTTTTTAAAATACTTTTCCAATAATTTTTGAGCGGCTGCAAAGGGTGAAATTTCATCATTTTGCACCGCTTTTTTAGTTGATTCCAGTGATTTTTGAATTTCCGGATTGCTGTAAAAATTCGTTTTCAACTGTTCGTTTATGGTTTCCAACATCCAATATTGGTTTTGTTCTTTTCGTTTTTCAAAGAAATAATTATTCCCTTTTGTCAGCTCCAGGAATTTTTGAATGGTTTCCCAAACATCGGATATTCCTTCATGAGTTATGGCGCTGCAGGCTGCAGTTGTAGGAGTCCAACCTGATTTCTTTGCAGGAAAAAGATGCAACGCTCTATTGAATTCCAGTTTGGCAAGATTGGCTCTTTTGATATTATCACCATCGGCTTTGTTGATGACAATAGCATCTGCCATTTCCATGATTCCGCGTTTGATACCTTGCAATTCATCTCCGGCACCAGAAATTTTTAATAAAAGAAAAAAATCAACCATGCTGTGAACGGCGGTTTCACTTTGGCCTACGCCAACCGTTTCTATGATGATGGTATCAAAACCGGCAGCCTCACAAAGCGTTATGGTTTCACGGGTTTTTCTAGCCACACCACCTAATGTTTCCCCCGAAGCTGATGGACGAATGAAAGCATTTTTATCTTTGACCAATTCTTCCATTCGGGTTTTATCACCCAAAATGCTTCCATGCGATATGGTACTACTGGGATCAACGGCAAGTACTGCTACTTTTTTTCCTAAACCAGTCAGGTATTTTCCAAAAGCTTCAATAAAGGTGCTTTTTCCAACACCTGGAACGCCTGTAATTCCTATTCTGACGGATTTATTGGCATAAGGCAAACACGCATTAATTACTTCATTGGCTTTAGCCAAATGATTGACATTCGTGCTTTCGACTAAAGTAATGGCACGACTCAGCGCAGTAATATTTTCGTCTAAAATCCCTTCAAAAAGTTCTTTTGTCGAAGGTTGTATTTTTCTAAATTGCTGAATATTCCCAACAGCAACGGCGCTGATAATTTCTGGAGCAGAAATTCCGGGTTTTTCGTTTAAGGCGCTTGGATGGTGTTTTTTATTTGGCAAAACTATTTTTTAGAATAGTAAAAATAATAAAAACTATCATGAATAGACGGTCATTCTCTTAAAATGTCATTTCATTTTGATGGTTCCTCTTTTGCGAAGGATATTTCACAAATTTTATTTTTTTGAATTCATTTTATTTCTCATTAGTCAATATCTTTGCGGTATTATGACCAACTTCATCCTAATCTTTGTTTTCCTATTCCTTGGAATTGTATTCCAAAATATAAAAGGGTTTCCTGTAAGTATCTACAAGCTATTAAACAAGATTGTTATTTATATCTGTCTTCCAGCTTTGGCTTTATATTATATCCCAAAAATAAAATGGAGTAATGAATTATTATTTCCAATTGGAGTTGCCTGGATTGGTTTTGTTGTTTCCTATTTATTTTTTAGTTTTTTAGGTAGCAAATTCGGGTGGTCTAAAAAACTTAGAGGGTGTTTAATTTTAACGGCAGGTTTAGGAAATACTTCCTTTTTGGGTTTCCCAATAATTGAAGCATTATATGGAGAAGAAGGTTTGAAAACTGCTATTCTAGTCGATCAACCCGGTTCTTTTGTGGTACTTTCTACCTTAGGAATTTTAGTAGCAACTTTATATTCCAGTGGTAACCCAAATGGTTTTCAAATCGCAAAGAAGATTCTTCTTTTCCCTCCATTTATAACTTTTTTGATTGCCTGTTTGATGAATGTTTTTAATGTCGATTTCCATGAATATTTGCAGCTTTTATTCCAAAAATTGGGAAGTGGAGTAACGCCTTTGGCTTTACTTTCTGTTGGTTTGCAGCTGCGTTTTGAACGAAAAAGCCAGCATTGGAAATTCTTAGGATTGGGACTTTTGTATAAATTAATACTGACTCCGGCTCTCATTTACGTGTTGTATGTCGTAATTTTGCAACAGCATTCTAAAGTTATTCAAGTTGCTATAATGGAGTCAGCGATGGCACCAATGATTACCGCTTGTATTTTAGCCTCTTCTCACGGTTTAAAACCTCGTTTAAGCAGTATGATGATTGGTTTTGGTATCCCATTATCGTTTGTCACCTTGTTATTTTGGTATTTTGTGGTTCAGTATGTTTAAATTTTAAAGACTCCATCTGAACGAATAATTAGTAATAAAGTTTTATAAAATATGAATGCATCTCTTGATACTGTTTCTAAAACAGAAACAACTCCTATTGCGCAGCAAACTGTTTATTCCATTCTATTTTCAATCGCGTTCGCCCATTTATTGAATGATTTATTGCAGTCAGTAATTCCGGCTGCATATCCTATTTTAAAAGAAAATTTCAATTTAACGTTTACTCAAATCGGATTAATTACGTTGGCTTATCAATTGGCAGCTTCTATATTGCAGCCTTTGGTTGGTTTGTATACGGATAAAAGACCAAAGCCTTTTTCTCAAATTTTCGGAATGCTTTTTACTTTATCCGGAATTGTATGTTTGTCGTACGCTTCCAGTTTTGAAATGATTATAATTTCGGTGGTTTTGGTAGGAATTGGTTCTTCCATTTTTCATCCTGAAGCTTCCCGAATCTCCTTTTTGGCATCAGGTGGAAAGCGTGGTTTGGCACAGTCCATTTTTCAGTTGGGTGGTAATGCAGGAACGGCAATAGGACCTTTGTTGGTCGCCTTAATTGTGGTTCCTAATTCACAATATTATATCATTTGGTTTGTAGTTGTTGCCATCATCGGATTGATTGTTTTGAGCAGAATTGCGCTGTGGTACCAAAACCATTTGAGTTTAAGAAGTGCAAAGAAAACGGTTATCGATTTGCCCAATTTATCCCAAAAAAAGATTGTCATCTCAGTGGGAATTTTGTTGGTTCTGATATTTTCAAAATTCTTTTACATGGCCAGTATGTCCAGTTATTTTACCTTTTATTTAATCGAAAAATTTGCATTATCGGTTCAGGAAGCGCAATTCCATTTGGTTTTATTTTTGGCTTCTTGTGCTCTTGGAACATTAATTGGCGGACCGTTAGGCGATAAATTCGGAAGGAAATATGTGATTTGGTTTTCGGTTTTGGGAGCAGCACCTTTTACTTTATTGTTGCCGTATGTTGATTTGTTTTGGACAGGCGTTTTGTCGGTTGTAATTGGAATCATAATCTCCTCTGCATTTCCGGCAATCTTGGTTTATGCGCAAGAATTATTGCCTAAAAAGCTCGGAATGGTTTCGGGTCTTTTCTATGGTTTTGCCTTTGGAATGGGCGGTTTAGGTTCCGCTTTATTGGGAAATCTTGCCGATCACACCAGCATAACGTACGTGTATTATCTTTGTGCCTATTTGCCGTTGATAGGGATTATAGCGCTCTTTTTACCTAATTTAAAGAAAAAATAATACTTCTTTTTAGGAGCTGTTTCCTGCTCTGCACTATATTCCCGATTAATAAAAACTACGGCTGAAAAAGCCTTGTTTTTCTAAATCGGGAGATGCCGTTGCGATCAGGGCTAGGACATTTGGTTTTCTCATTGCATTTTTGGGAAGTATTGCTTTCTGTTTTTCATAAACATTAGTACAATTTTAAGATTAGTTTTCTGCTTTATTGCTTTTATTTCAATACCTTACAGTGTTACTAATCAATAAATTAAATTACTATGGCAACATTACGATTAGGCGATATTGCTCCTGATTTCGAAGCAGAAACGTCACAAGGAAAAATAAAATTTCATGAATGGTTAGGAGATTCTTGGGGAGTTCTTTTCTCCCATCCAGCTGATTTTACACCTGTTTGTACCACCGAGTTAGGAACAGTTGCGAATTATTATCCTGAATTTGAAAAACGAAATGTAAAAGTAATAGCATTAAGTGTTGATGGAGTAGATTCGCACATGGAATGGATCAAAGACATCAATGAAACTCAAAATACAACAGTAAACTTCCCGATAATTGCCGATGAAGACAAGCATATTGCTGAATTATATGATATGATTCATCCCAATGCGAGTGAGAGTTTCACCGTTCGTTCTGTTTTTATAATTGGACCAGACAAGAAAATAAAATTAACATTGACGTATCCAGCATCAACCGGTAGAAATTTCGATGAATTATTGCGTGTAATTGATAGTTTGCAATTGACAGCTAAATATAGCGTAGCAACACCTGCCAACTGGAAAGATGGGGATAAAGTGGTAATCTCGACCTCGGTTAAGGATGAAGATATTGCTGCTAAATTTCCAAAAGGCTACGAAAGAGTAAAACCGTATTTAAGAATGACACCGCAACCTAATAAATAGTAAATTTTTAGAATACTTTATAAATAAAAAAGCAGAATGAATTTATTTTTCATTCTGCTTTTCTATTTTGTAAAAAGTATATTTTTTACTTTTTATTGGTAATTAATAACCCGGAAATAATGATTCCCATGCTTATGATTTGGGTGAGCAAAATGGCCTGATTAAGAAAAAAATACGCCAGAATCCCACTGAATACAGGAATCAAATAATAAATTAAAGCTGTTTTTGAAGTCCCAATTAATCGAATAGCCTCGTTCCATAAATAAAATGAAATTAAGGAAGCACAAATGCCAACGTATGTGATTACCAAGACTGTTTTAGTGTCAAAAATCACTTTTTTATAATAGATCTCTTCATACATATAAAAAGGGAACAGTAAAATTGTACCAATTACAAAAACACTGAACAAAAATACTTTTGGGCTTAGTTCATCTGGTTTTTTGCGAACTAATATGGTGTAATAAGCAAAAAAGAAGCAAGCCACGAGCATTAATAAATCCCCAATAGTAAAGTTGATATGAAGTAATGCTTCTAATGAACCTTTGGAAATAAGAACTAAAACTCCTGAGATTATGGTTATAATTCCGACTATTTTTATATTGGACACTTTCTCTTTAAAAATAATCCTGGAGAGGACAACAATAAATAACGGTATCGAAATGGCGATTAAAGATAAGTTGACTGCACTTGTTGTTTTTCCTGCAAAGTAAATCAGCGTATTAAAAATAGTGATGCCCAATACTGCTGTAAGCGTAAGATACCGAATGTGTTTCTTTACAATTTTGAAATTTTCAATAGTGCTTTTTATAGCAAACGGAGCCAAAACGGTGCAAGCAACTGTCCAGCGCCAAAAAGCCAATCCAATAGGAGGGATGTGTCCTTGTATGCCACTGGCAATTACCATATTTACGGACCATAGCAAGGTAGCAAATAAGGCAAACAAAACTCCTTTAGTAGTATTGCTCATTAAACCAAATTATGAATTTTTGCGTATTGTAACAACATAATCGTCTTTGCATCTTGCATTTTACCGGATTCAATCATAGCATACGCTTCGTCAAAAGACATTTCCATCACATCTATATTTTCTTCTTCATGTTCAACTCCGCCGCCGTCACTTACTTTCATGGATTCATCGTATTCACCAACAAATAAGTACAAAATTTCAGTTACAGCTCCTGGAGACATATACGTTTCCATTACCTTTTTGACTTTAGAAATGCGATATCCTGTTTCTTCTTCGGTTTCTCGAATGATGCATTGCTCTGGATTGTCTGCATCCAAAAGTCCTGCACAAACCTCAATCATCATTCCAGTTTCATTTCCGTTAAGGTAGGTTGGCAGGCGAAACTGTCTAGTTAGAATAACTGTTTTTTGTTGTGTGTTGTATAATAAAATGGCAGCGCCGTTTCCTCTATCATAGACTTCTCTTTTTTGGGTAATCCACGAGTCGTCTTTTTTTTGATAGTCAAAAGTTACTTTATTTAAGATATACCAATTGTCAGATAGCAATTCGGTTTTTTGTATTTTGATAGTTGGATTTTTCATTCGCTTGGATTGGATTTTTAACTAAAAAAAACGTCCCGATTTATCGGGACGTTTGGTAATCTTATTTTAGAATAGTTTGCTTTCTGTCTGGACCTACAGAAACTATTTTGATAGGAACTTCCACTTCTTTTTCAATGAATGCAATGTATTCTTTCAACTCTGTCGGTAATTCATCATAAGTTGTCATACCTGTTAAATCTTGTTTCCATCCTTTGAAATCCTGATAAACCGGAGTTACATTTTCTGGTTCGATGTTATAAGGGAAATGAGAAATTTTCTCTCCTTTATAATTGTATTCTGTACATACTTTCAAGGTTTCAAATCCTGAAAGAACATCACCTTTCATCATCATCAATTGCGTTACGCCATTAACCTGAATCGCATATTTCAGAGCTACTAAGTCTAACCAGCCACAACGTCTTTGTCTTCCGGTTACAGATCCAAATTCGTTTCCTACACGTGCCATAGTTGCACCATCTTCGTCAAAAAGTTCCGTTGGGAACGGACCACTTCCTACGCGTGTCACGTAAGCTTTGAAAATTCCGTATACTTCCTTGATTTTATTTGGAGCAATCCCTAAACCGGTACAAGCACCAGCAGCAGTAGTATTTGATGAAGTTACAAATGGATACGTTCCAAAATCAACATCCAATAATGAACCTTGAGCACCTTCACATAATATTGATTTACCTGCTTTTTGAGCTTGATGTAAATATTCTTCACTATCAATAAAATCTAATTTTTTTAGTTCTTCGATAGCTTCAAAAAATTCTTTTTCTAATTCTTCTAAATTGTATTGGATAGCAACATCGTAGAATTTTATCATTGCTTCATGCTTGTCAGCCAAAGCTCTGTAACGATCTGCAAAATCTTCTAATTCAATATCACCTACACGAAGTCCGTTTCTTCCGGTTTTGTCCATATATGTTGGACCAATTCCTTTTAATGTAGAACCAATTTTTGCTTTCCCTTTAGAAGCTTCAGAAGCGGCGTCTAATAAACGGTGCGTTGGTAAAATTAAATGCGCTTTTCTTGAAATGATTAATTTGCTTTTGATGTCTAAATTAAATTTTTCAAGACCTTCGATTTCTTTTTGAAAAACTACAGGATCAATTACAACTCCATTTCCAATAATGTTTACAGCAGTTTTATGAAAAATACCGGAAGGAATAGTTCTAAGAACATGTTTTATTCCGTCAAATTCCAAAGTATGCCCTGCGTTTGGACCTCCTTGAAAACGAGCAATAATGTCATAATTTGAAGTTAAAACATCAACAATTTTTCCTTTTCCTTCATCTCCCCATTGTAATCCTAGTAATAAATCTACCGTCATTCTGAATGTTATTTGTAGTTAGTTTTTATGTTTATGAACGATTTTCTTCGTCCAAGTTGTTCTTTTGTTTCTTTGTTCCATACAGATACAACGAGTGGTTGGTAATCTCTATATCGAATATTTCTTCAATTGTTTTCTTGATACTTTGAATTCTTGGATCGCAAAACTCAATTACTTCGCCAGTATCCGTCATGATAATATGATCGTGCTGCTTGTCAAAGTATGATTTTTCGTAGTGTGCCTGATTTTGTCCAAATTGATGTTTGCGCACTAAAGCACAGTCCAATAATAATTCAATCGTATTGTAAAGGGTGGCCCGACTCACACGATAGTTTTTATTTTTCATTTTGATATAGAGGTTTTCTACATCAAAATGTTCTTCGCTATCGTAAATTTCCTGAAGGATAGCATAACGTTCAGGGGTTTTGCGATGTCCTTTTTTTTCAAGGTACATTGTAAAAACATTTTTTACAATTTCTTGGTTTTTGTTGTTGTCTGTGGAAATGAGTGTCATATGCTGGCAAAGATAATTTTTTTAGTTTAAAGTTTAAAGTTTCCGGTTTGTTTAGTTTGAAGTTTATTACGTTTGCGTTTAAAAATCTGAAAGACGGACTCCGAAAAACAATACCACTTTTCTATGTTTTATACTCCCGTGTTACCTTATCGATTCCATCAATTTTTTTGATGTTATTAATCATCTTTTTCAATATTGTATTGTTTTGAACAATTACGGCTACCTGACCGTGAAAAATTCCTGCATCGGTGCTCAAAGAAATACTCTGTATATTCACATGCATGTTATTCGAAATCACTTTTGTCAATTGGTTGGTAAGTCCAAGAACATCCATACCGGTGATGTTTATAATGGCTTTGAATTCTTCTTGCGATGAATCGATCCATTTTGCTGACATGATTCGGTATGCATAGTTTGATTGCATGCCAATGGCGTTTGGACAATCTTTTTTATGCACTTTTATTCCTTCATTGATTGTTACAAATCCAAAAACGTCATCTCCAGGAATTGGGTTGCAGCAAGGTGATAATTTATAATCCAGCTTGTCGTGTTCTTTTCCAAAAACGAGCATGTCATAATTACTGCTTATGACTGGTTTGTGAATATCCTCATCCGAAGTGTTGCTTGGAGAGCGTTTCATTTTATTTTTGAAAAAATTAATGAAAGTATTGCTCTTTTGCGCAGCGTAATCCTTGAGCTGTTGGTTTTCAATAGCGCCAATTCCCACTCTGTAGAATAAGTCCAGGCTTGTTTTTAGTTTGAAAAAGTTGACTAATTCATTAATCACTTGTTCACTTAAAGTAATCTTTAAATGTTTTAATTTTCTGGTGAGCAGTTCTTTTCCTTCTTCGCCAATTTTCTTGGTGTTTTCGTTTAGAACGTTTTTAATTTTTGTTTTCGCTCTCGAAGTGGTCACATAATCCAGCCAGTTAATGGTTGGTTTTTGATGTTGTGAAGTAATAACTTCTATTTGATCCCCACTTTTTAATTCGAAATTCAAAGGGACTAATTTTCCATTGACACGCGTTCCTCTGGTTCGAATTCCAATTTCGGAGTGAATACTGAACGCAAAATCCAGAGAAGTGGCGCCTTTTGGCAATGATTTTATTTCTCCTTTTGGAGTAAAAACAAAGATTTCTTTGGAATATAAATTCATTTTGAAATCTTCTACAAAATCTACTGCGTTTGTTTCGGAATTTTCTAAAGCTTCTTTTAGTAAATTTAACCATACATCCAGACCACTTTCTTCAGTAGCCCCGTTCTTGTATTTGTAATGTGCGGCATATCCTTTTTCGGCAATTTCATCCATACGTTCGCTTCGAACCTGTACTTCAACCCATCGCCCTTTTGGTCCCATAACGGTAATGTGTAACGCTTCGTAACCGGTTGATTTTGGCGAAGAAATCCAATCGCGCAAACGACTTGGACTCGGTCGGTAATGATCCGTTACTATTGAATATATTTTCCAAGCAACGAATTTCTCTTCATGTGGAGTCGCTTTGTATACAATACGCAACGCAAACTTATCATACACTTCATCAAAACTTACGTTTTGCGCCTGCATTTTTCTGCGAATAGAATAAATAGATTTTGGACGTCCTTTTATAATATATTCAACTCCTTCGGCATCTAAAGAGGCTTTCAGGACATTAGAAATATCTTCGATATAAGCATCTTGCTCTTCTTTAGTTTCTTTTATTTTACTGACAATATCATTATAAACAGCAGGTTCCGTGTATTTTAAACCTAAGTCTTCCAGTTTGGTTTTTATGTTATACAAGCCCAATCTATGCGCTAATGGAGCGTAAATGTATAAGGTTTCCGATGCAATTTTGGTTTGCTTGTCTTCCTGCATCGAATCCATTGTCTGCATGTTGTGCAAACGATCGGCTAGTTTAATCAGAATTACGCGTACATCATCGTTCAACGTCAATATCATTTTACGGAAATTCTCGGCTTGCATGGAAACATTCAGATCTTTTTGTACCAATGATATTTTTGTTAATCCTTCAACGATTTGAGCCACTTTTGGATTAAATAAACGTTCGATATCCTGAACAGTAGTGGGCGTGTCTTCGACAACATCGTGCAGTAAGGCAGCAGCAATGGAAGTAGCACCCAAACCTATTTCTGAAGCAACAATTTTTGCGACAGCAATGGGATGAAAAATATAGGCTTCGCCGGATTTTCGTCGTTGTTCTTTATGTGCTTCTACGGAAACGTCAAATGCTTTTCGGATGAGTTTTTTATCTTCATCACTTAACGTTTGGTAGCTAATACGAAGTAATTCTTTGTATTCTTGAGCAATTGCTTTATTTTCTTTTTCAATATCAATTTCTGTCATAACGGCATGGTTCATTTTCTAAAAATAGAAATTAGTTGGGAGATGTGCAAGTAAAAAAGGGTTTCGTGGTGCAAATAACAAATGTGACATTCAACTTGATTATTGCACTTTACTAAAATCTAAGTCCTGAAAATCATAACTAAAATCAGTTAGCTCAGAAATAGGCTTCATCGTTAATCGTACGGCTTTTCCAGAGGCATCACATTCAAAAAATAGATGGGCATCAGCATGAAAATAAGCGTTATCCCATTTTACCACATAATTAGTGTCTTTGTAGAAAAAAACTTCACCAGTAAGTTGTGGAGAACGTTTTGAAGCAAAATGTAAGCGTCCTTTTTTTTCTGAAAGGACTACTTCTCCAAACCAATTGTCTTTGTATGTTCCTGTAAAACTTTTGAAATCGATTTTGATTTTGTCCTTTTTGTTCTTGGCTACCGTTGCCCAAACTTCATCGGTTACTTTGTCAGCAGAGGCTTCATTTTCTTTTAAACTCGCACTATAATTGGTCACATAATCCTCGGATTGGATTTCTAAATAACTGTCTTTTATTGTATTGGTAATTGCTCTGAAGGCGGCTCCTGATTGCTGATTGGTCAATACAATAATTCCCAGATTCAGTTCCGGCAAAAGCGTGACTTGCGTAACAATTCCTTCTAATCCGCCGGTGTGCGTTACTTGTTTGTATCCTTTTACGTCGCTTAAGAACCAGCCCAATCCATAACCACTGAAATGAGTATTGTAAGGAGGTCTTGTGGCCGCAGGAATTATGGTTTGTAATTGCCACATTTCTGCATGCTCTTTCTTAGAAAATAATTGCTTGTTATCAGCGCCATATTGTCCGTTGTTCATTTGCATAATGGTCCATTTACTCAAATCATTTACACTAGAGTAAATACCGGCTGCCGCATCAAAAAGTTGGTTTTGGTAACGTTTGATTACTTTTAGTTTACCGTCAATAGGAACGTGAGGTGCAATGATGTTTGTGGTGTCTTTTAAACGCAAAAAAGAAGCGGCGCTATTTTTCATTTCTAAAGGTTTCATCATGCGCTGTTCTACAAAATCACACCAGCTCAAACCGCTTGCTTCGCGAATAACTTCTCCGGCAACAATGTACAGTAAATTGTCATAATCGTATTGCGTTCTAAATGCCGAAACCGGTTTTAAATATTGTAAATTCTGAATGATATCTTGTGCTGTAAAATTACTTCCGTCAGGCCAAATCATTAAATCTCCAGCGCCAAGGCCCAATCCACTTCTATGGGTCAATAAATCGCGAATCGTAAATTCATTCGTTACATAGTCATTATACATCTTGAAATTAGGAAGGTATTTGATGACTTTATCGTCCCATTTTACTTTTCCTTCATCCACTAACATTGCCAAAGCGGCGCTTGTAAACGCTTTACTATTAGATGCAATTCCAAAAAGCGTATTCGCATCCACTTTTTCATTAGTCAAAATAGATTTCACACCATATCCTTTAGCATGAATAATCTTTCCGTCTTTGACTATTGCCACTGCAATTCCAGGAACATTGAAAGTTTTTAAAGTGCGATCGACTAATTCATCCACTTGAATCGGACTAATTTGTGCGAAAGAAAATGTGGTTGAAAGTACTGCTATTGCAACGAATAAATTATTTTTCATATTTTTTGTTTTTAAATCTGCTATCAAAAATCGTTAATCTGCAATCTTAAATCTAAAACCCTCTTTGTCTTTTGGCTTCAAAAATTAAGATGGCTGCGGCAACCGAGACATTCATAGAGTCGATTTCGCCTTGCATCGGAATAATAATATTTTGGGTCGCTTCTTTTCTCCATTCTTCCGTCAATCCTGTGGCTTCCGTTCCTACGACTAATGCCGTTGGAGTTGTGTAGTCCTGCGTGTGATAGGAAGTCGAATTTTGTAAAGTCGCACAATAAAAATTGATTTTTCTTTCTTTCAAAAAAGCAATAATTTCTGATGTAGTTCCGGTTGCAATTTGGTTGGTAAATAAACAGCCCACGCTGGAACGCACGATATTTGGATTGTATAAATCGCTTTTTGGATTCGCAATAATCACCGCATCCAGATTAGCAGCATCAGCGGTTCGAAGCAGAGCACCAATATTTCCGGGTTTTTCAGGAGCTTCGGCAACCAGAATCAAAGGATTTTTAGATAATTTCAAATCGGATAATTGCATCGATTTGGTTTTGGCTACAGCCAAAATTCCTTCGGTGGTATCACGATACGCCAGTTTTTGATACACTTCTTTGTTGATTTCAATCAGTTCCGCATTTTTGGATAATGCTCTGGCATCCGTTTCTGAACAAATCTCTGGTAAAAATAATAGCGTTTCCATTTCGTAACCGCCTTTAATGGCAATGGAAATTTCGCGTTTTCCTTCCATTAAAAAAGTACCGGACTGTTTGCGTGCCTTCGCTTTTTCCTGCAATTGCACTAAAGATTTGATATATGGGTTTTGTATCGAAGTGATTTGTTTCAAGAGTTTCAACTATTTAATTAGTAGCAACAA
Organism: Flavobacterium sp. CAN_S2; assembly: GCF_015752255.1. Lineage (NCBI taxonomy): Bacteria > Pseudomonadati > Bacteroidota > Flavobacteriia > Flavobacteriales > Flavobacteriaceae > Flavobacterium > Flavobacterium sp. CAN_S2. Next base: position 429,174 of record NZ_JADOVA010000001.1, on the reverse strand, counting down.
AGATACATAGAGAAAATCCAGTTTTCTAATCCGATTTGAATATTTTTTGGATGCATAAGTTTCATTAATTGTAGTTGTTTCAAGCTGATTTCACGAGTATTTTCTCTATTTTTGTCAAAATCCCAATCCAAATGTTTCATTTATTAGACATCATCGGTACGATGGCTTTTGCCATGTCAGGCGCATTGACAGCTATGAGTAAAAAACTCGATCCTTTTGGGGTTTTTATTATTGCATTTGTGACTGCGGTTGGCGGCGGAACCTTGCGAGACATCATGATTGGTCGAACTCCGGTAGGATGGATGCTGGATTTAAAATACGTTTATGTGATCATCATCGGGTTTGTTTTGGCAATTCTTTTTCGAAAAAAATTCGATAGGTTACGAACTTCCTTGTTTTTATTTGATACGATTGGCTTGGGGGTTTTTACATTGATTGGTCTTGAAAAAGGAATCAATATTGGACTTCATCCTGTAATTTGTATTGCTTTAGGAACCATGACGGCCTGTTTTGGAGGTGTTATCCGAGATATTTTGTGTACTGAAATCCCCGTTATTTTCAGAAGAGAAATTTATGCTACTATTTGTATTTTGGGCGGGATTGTCTTTTTTCTGCTTAGAAGACTGAATTTAGAAAATGATATTCTGTATTTGACTACTTCAATTGTTATCATTTCGGTTCGTTTAATGGCCGTGAAATTCAAATGGTATTTGCCCACTTTAGAACATAAATAAAAATTGATTACTTTCACGGAGTCTAAAATTTAACAGTGAAAAATTATTCTGTCAAACCATATCAGGAAAGTGATTATGCGAATTGGAATGCCTTTATTGGTCAGGCCAAAAATGCTACTTTTTTATTTCACCGAGATTTTATGGAATACCACAAAGATCGATTCGAGGATTTTTCGTTGATGGTTTTTGATAGTGAAAAATTAGTAGCTGTTTTACCAGCAAATAAGGTAGGAGACATCGTTCACTCCCATCAAGGTTTAACGTATGGCGGATTGGTTTATTCTCCTAAATTAAACGGAGAAAAAGTAGAAGAGATTCTGGATTCTATTTTGTCTTTTTTTAAAGAAAATGAGGTGCAATCGTTCTTTTTTAAATCCATTCCGCTGTTTTACACTTCAAAAGGCAATGCTGAAATAGATTTTTTTCTGTTTAAAAGAGGAGCGTTTTTGGATAAAAAAGAAATGAATCTCGGTATCAATTTAGCCATGCCTTTGACAATTTCAAAAGGTAAGCTAAAACATTTCAGGAAAATTGAAGAACTCGATTTAGAAATGGTCGAAGAACAGCATTTGGAATCGTTTTGGGAATTGGTTTTAGAACCAAGATTATTGGAAAAGTATAATGCTAAACCCGTACATACTTTACAAGAAATTACCTTATTAAAAGAAAAATTTCCGGAGAATATCAAGCAGTTTTCAGTATATTTTGATGACGTTATTATTGCAGGTATTACACTTTTCGAAACGGAAACTGTTGTGAAATCGCAATATGGAGCTACCACTAAAAAAGGGGAAGAGTTGCGTGCGTTGGATTTCTTATTCATTAATTTGATTCAAAAATTCAAGAGCGAAGGCAAACTTTTTTTTGATATGGGAATCGTAAATGAGGACAACGAAAAAGGATATCATGCCGGACTTTTGAAACAAAAAGAAGAATTAGGATGCTCTGTTTACAGTCAGGATTTTTATAAAATGAACTTTATATGATACCATTTCTTGATTTAAAAAAGATAAACCAACCGTATGAAACTGCTTTTCAAGAAAAATTGAAATTAGTTTTAGATAATGGTTGGTATGTTTTAGGGAATGAAGTCAAGGAATTCGAAACCAGTTTTGCCAACTATTGCGGTACCAAATATTGTGTAGGCGTTGGAAATGGTTTTGACGCTTTAGTTTTGATTTTCAAAGGTTATATTCAGTTAGGTAAATTGCAAAAAGGAGATGAAGTTATTGTTCCTGCAAATACTTATATCGCCAGTATTCTCGCTATTTTACAAGCAGATTTAATTCCTGTTTTGGTCGAGCCAAAATTAGAAACTTACAATATCAATCCCGATTTAATTTCTCAAAAGATTACTTCAAAAACTAAAGCGATTTTGGTTGTTCATCTATATGGACAATTGGCTGAAATGGAGGCAATCCATAAAATTGCTTTGGCAAAGGATTTATTGGTGGTTGAAGATGCGGCTCAGGCTCACGGTGCAATCAGAAATCAAGAATCAGAAACCAGCAATCAAAAATCAAGCGTAGCGTACAGTTTTTATCCGGGAAAAAATTTAGGCGCATTAGGTGATGGCGGTGCGGTTACCACAAATGATTTGGAATTAGCCAAAGTGATTCAGTCACTTAGAAATTATGGTTCGGAAACCAAATATTACAATGATTATATTGGTGTAAATTCAAGATTAGACGAACTGCAAGCAGCTTTTTTGAACTTGAAATTACCGTTTTTAGATGCTGATAATAAAAAGCGAAGAACAATTGCCAAACGGTATTTGTCTGAAATTAAAAACGAAAAAATAATACTTCCAACAGTGTCATTGCGAGGAACGAAGCAATCTAATCATGTTTTTCATTTGTTTGTTATTCGAACGCGGAATAGAACGAACTTGCAAGACTATTTACAGCAAAATGGGATTCAAACCGTAATACATTATCCAGTTCCACCACATAATCAAAAAGCATTATCTGACTGGAATCATTTGTCGTTTCCAATTACTGAAAAAATTCATAATGAAGTATTGAGTTTGCCCATAAGTCCAGTTTTGACAATGGATGAAGTGAGTCATATTATTGCAATTTTAAATCAATATTAAATGGGAATAATCAGTAGAATAAAACAATTTTGCTTTGTTACTTTGCGAATCAAAAAATATAAATTCCTTTCCGATTGCAAAAGAGTTTCGGGAAAACCTAACTTATATTTCCCCTTACTTTTAAAGGGAAATGGGAAGGTGCAATTTGGTAAAAATTTTCAAAATGGCGTCGTAGAATCTTCATGTTACTATTCTAATTACAATTATATTTTGTCAATGGATCAGGAAAGTGAAGTTATAATTGGTGATAATGTAGTTTTTAGTAATGGAGTCTCAATTTATGCAAAATCGAAAGTTACAATCGAAGATAAGGTTATGATTGGAATTAATTGTTTTATTATTGATAGTGACGGGCATGATTTAAGTGCCCAAGAAAGAATGACAGGAATTCCTAAAACTGCTGAAATTACTATTAAAAAAAATGTTGCCATATATTATAATTCAACAATTTTAAAAGGCGTGACAATTGGAGAAAATTCAGTTATTGGAAGTGGTTCAATTGTGACAAAAGACATTCCTGCGAATGTATTTGCAGCAGGAAATCCAGCTAAAGTCATAAGAAATTTATAATGTTGAAATCCCTAAAACAAAATGCACTTTTAAAAGTAGTATCTTTTAATTCTATTTCGGTAGCGGTGAGTTTTGTTTTGGGAATTTTTGCTACTAAAATTGTATCCGTTTATTTGGGAACTTCTGGAATGGCATTGTTAGGGAGTTTCAGGAATTTCACGGCAATGATGAAGTCTGTAGCTTCATTAGGTATTAATAATTCCTTTATAAAATTATTCGTTGAAAATAAAGATGATAAGGAAGAATTAGGAGTTATTTACGCTACTTTTTTTTGGTTTTTTCTAATAATTTCAGCGCTATTAGCTTTATTTGTTTTAGTATTTGCCAATAGTATTTCCGAATTTTTATTTTTTACCAATTCGTTTGCGAATCACATTCGTTTTTTTGGATTGCTATTACCTTTGATAGTTATCAATACATTTTGGATGGCAATTTATAACGCCTTAGAAAAGTATAAAAAAATTGTAATTCTCCAAATTATTTCTAATGTGCTGATTTTTGGTTTCACCGCTTTTTTAATAGTGAACAAAGCAATAAACGGAGGATTACTGGCCGTTGTTCTAGGCGAATTACTGATGGTATTAGTTACTTTTGCATTTGTTTTAAAAGACAAAAGCTATTATTTTACATTCAGTTTTCGAAAAATTTTAAAAAAGAAATACCTGAATATTATCAAGAAATTTTCTTCGATGGCATTGTTAAGCGCTGTAATTGCTCCTGCAACATTAATGGTTATCCGAAATTTTATAATTGAAACGCACTCAATTCAAGAAGCGGGAATTTGGGATGCGACCAATAAATTTTCCAGTTTTTACATGTTGGTTTTTAGTTCAGGATTGTCTTTATACTACATGCCAAAATTAGCTTCGTTGACTACAGATGAAGCTTTTAAAATGGAATTGAAGTCCTATTTTAAAGTTTTCGTTCCGCTGTTTTTTACTGCATTAGTAGCCGTCTATTTGTTGAAAGGAATTATTTTGGATATCGCTTTTACTGCAGCGTTTTCAAAAGTGAATGAAGTGCTGATTTGGCAGCTTTTGGGTGATTTTTTAAGGATAATGACATTAGCGTTTGGCTATCAAATCGTAGTCAAAGCCCGTATTAAAAAATATTTTATTCTTGAAATAGTTTTTAATGTATCGTATCTTTTATTGTCTTTTTATTTAGTGCCACTTTTTTCTTTCGAAGGAGCTTTGCAGGCTTATTTTTGTGCGAATTTAATTTTGTTTATTTTAATTTTATGGATGTTTAGGAAGTTGTTTTCGAGTTCCAAGCTTCCAGATACTGACTCGCGATATTAATATATTCATGTTCTCTTTCGATAAACGCTCTTGCTCTTTTTCCGATAGCTACAATGGACTCGGGATTTTCAATCAAAAAGGAAAGTTCATTCACTAAATAGTCTACATCTGGCAGCGCATTAATATTGACTTTTTCCGTTAAATTATAATGTTCCATAAAGGCTTTTCCGGCACCAGTAAAAACTACCTTTCCTTTTGCCATAGCTTCCAGCGCATTGTATCCTTGATCATCAGCATACATTTGGTCTAACACGATTTGTGAAGAATTGTATAAATTTATATAGTCCTTGTAAGGAAGATTTTCGCTGATAATCACAGTAATTTTTTCAGCATATTTTTCCTGAATAATTTGCAATGCTTTTTCAAAGTACGGAATTCCTTTTTTGATGTAACTGGCGCGATTTATTCCAAGAAAAATAACAATTTTATCATTGATTTTTTGTCCTTGAAAGTCGATTTTTTGAATGTTAATAGGATTTGGAATAAAATGAACCGAATAGCCCATTTTTTCCATCGGGATTTTATAATCTAAGTCGGAAGCAATCAGGTTTTGACAGTTTTCGGCCAACCAATCAAAGGTTTTTCGGTAATTTTTGGAGGTGTATTTCAATGGATATTCAAAATGCTTTTCTAAAGAATTATCTTCAAAATAAGGAGTCAAAATGCAGTAATCAGTTTCTCTTTTTAGCAAATAATCTATAACCGGAGTTTCATCACCGCAAATCAATAAGCTCCGATTTTTAATTTTCTTGAATAATTTTTTATAGAGAAATCGGGAAAAAAAAGGAAATGTTTCAATGGCGTCAGAATTAATGAGCTGTACATGATCGAAATTTTGTAATTGGGGCAATAAAAGATAAAAACGAAGCCCTCTTTCAGCTTTTTGTAAATCGATTCCAGTGAGTTTATGAATGACATTTTTTATCTTTCGAGGCAACCAATATCTGGATAAAAATGAGGAATGAAAGGAATAATCGGTATCGAATTTTTTGAAATAATCTCCTGATGACAACAAAATTACTTCGTGTCCCAGCGCCACCAATCCTTCTTTTAAGGAATTATGCAAACGACTGTATTCGCCAATCAAAAGTATTTTCATTTACAATGCGGAATTATTTATATTTGTGTAAATATAATAACAAATTGACAAAAGAATTTAAAAAAGGAGATCTGGAAATAGTACTGGCTACGATGAATAGAGATTCTTTGGATTTTTTGATTCCCATGTTTCCGTTCTGTCATTTTTCCGAATTTCCGATTTTAATTGTCAATCAAACGACTGAAAATAAGCTGTTGGTTTCAGATTTTCCTTCTGTCAGAATTGTTAATTCATTTGAAAAAGGATTGTCAAAAAGTAGGAATTTAGGTTTGCAAAAGGCGCATGGAAAAATTATTTTGCTGGCCGATGACGATGAGGTTTTCAAGGAAGATTTTGAAAGTACTATTCTGGAAGCCCACAACAATTATCCTGAAGCAACCAGCATTTGTTTAGCAATAGAAGATTCCAAAGGTTTTTTGTTCAAAAAATATCCTGAGAAACCAAAATTGCAACTGAATAATCTGGATATTTTTAGTGTTTTATCAATTGAAATAAGTTTAAGAACAAAGTCACTTCATCAATTCAACACTAAATTCGATACTGATTTTGGTCTTGGAAGTTCCTTTTCGATGGGAGAAGAAGCTATTTTTTTGTCTGATTTAAAAAAACAGCAACAAAATATAATCATCGTACCAACGGTTATCGCAAGACATCCGGAGGTTTCAACAGATGATAAATTGAATTTTGAACAACGCTATTATATTCAGGGCGCATTTTTGACCAGAGTTGCCAATAATCATTATCAAAAACTAATTTTTTTAAAACTTTTTTTTGATCTAAAGCATAATAGAATACAAATAAATCAAGTTTACACAGCACTAAAAAGTGCGAACAGAGGAAAATCAGCTTATTTACAAATCAATAAATGAAAACAACCATTATAGGCGTACAACTCTTAAAAGTTCCCGTTGTTGAAGATACTAGAGGGAATTTAGCATTCATTCAAAAGGATTTTTTACCATTTGAATTCAAGCGCGTATATTATCTTTTTGATGTGCCAAGCAGTGCTTACAGAGGCGGACATTCTCACATTGTTCAGCAAGAGCTTTTGATCGCTTTAAGCGGCAGTTTTGAGGTTGTTGTTCAAGATGGTTTAGTCAAAAAATCATTTATCCTGAATAAGCCAAACATGGGTTTGCTGATTCCAACAGGGATTTGGAGAGAATTGCAAAATTTTTCCTCCGGAGCAGTTTGCTTAGTTTTGGCTTCGGATGTTTTTGAAGAAGCCGATTATATTCGGGATTTTGATGCATTTTTGGAATCAAAAAAATGAGACTTCTTTATATAGTTCCCAACATAAATAGCGAAGGCGGTGTAGCGAGAGTGCTTTCGGTGAAAACGAATTATTGGATAGAAAAATCAGGATATGAAGTCCATATTTTAACTCAAAATGAAGGTTTTTTTCCTTTATTTTATTCTTTTAATTCTAATATTATTTATCACGATTTGCTATTGAAAGGTAACTTTTTACAGTTTTTTAATTCTTTTGCAAAAGGTTTAAAAAATAAAATTAAAAATATACAACCTGATATTATTATTGTTGGTGATAATGGTTTAAAGGCATATTTAATTCCTTTTATTTTAAAGACAAATACACCAATTATTTTTGAGTGTCACGGTTCCAAATATCTTGAGGAAAATCAACCATCAAAATATTTTTTTTCGACAAAAATTAAAGCATTTTTCAAAGGGTTTTTCGCCAATAGTTTTACCCAATACGTGGCGTTGTCTCAGGCGAGTTTACAAGAATGGAATGTGAAAAACGGAGCTGTAATTCCAAATCCACTTTGGTTTGAACCAACAACCTTTTCTGATTTAAAAGCTAAAAAAGTGATTGCGGTTGGCCGTAATTCTTATGAAAAAGGATTGGACAGAATGTTGCAAATTTGGCAAAAAGTCATTCAAAAATATCCAGATTGGACTCTTGAAATTTACGGGAAATCCAATCAAAATCAAGAATTGCAAAAACTTTCCAAAACTTTAAATATTGATACTAATGTTGCTTTTTTTGACCCTGTAAAAAATATTAATGACAAATATCGAGAAGCCTCAATACTGGTGATGACTTCTAGAACCGAGGGATTCGGAATGGTACTTATTGAAGCAATGGCTATGAGTTTGCCTTGTGTTGCTTACGATTGTCCGTGCGGTCCAAGAGCTATTATTCAAAATAATGAAAACGGATTTCTCATTGAAAACGGTAATATAGATTCTTTTGTTCAACAAATTGAATTTCTTATTGAAGATGAAAATTTAAGAATAAAAATGGGGAAAAAGGCTCAAGAAAGTATCAAAATTTATGATTTAGAATGCATCATGGATCAGTGGAAATCCCTTTTCGAAAATCTTGTAACGAAATAATTATCGGGATGCGATACTGCAATAATAGCCCAATTTGTACATGTCAAATAGGAATAAAGATGGGTTTTTAGAAAGTAAGTTGTGTTCTAAATTCCGTTCGGTTTTTTTGAATATAGTAGAAATAAATGAAGTCAAATACAATTGTTTCAATACGTTATAAACCTTCAAAATCTTGCTTTCGGAATTGTATATAGAATTGTTTTCTGAAATTGATTTTAGATTTTCTAAAGCGATTTTTGTCTTCGCTAAAAACTGTTCGGAAGTTTCTAATCCCAAGTGATACGTAGGATTATCGATGTGTTTTACTAAAATCCCCTTTTTTTTCAAATCAGATAAAAAGACTAAATCTTCGTAGCCGTATTTAGTGATTGAATCGTTAAATTTATTGGAGATAAAAACCTTTTTTTGGATTATAATATTTGATGTCAGTGCGCTGCCGTTAGGATTGGTATTTCGCTTTTCAACAGAAATTGATTCTCGCGCGTTGCCATAAAACCATCGCAACAATTGGTCGTTTGAAGGTTTTTCTTTTTGGTATTTGATTCCGCCAAAAACAACTTTTTCAGCTTCGTTTATTTGGGAAATATATTTTTGGATGTAATTATTCTGCGTTGGAAAAGTATCACAATCCATAATTAGGAGCCATTCATATTTAGATTTTTCGGCTAAAAAGTTGATGTTTTTTCCTCGTCCTACATTTAAATTGTTTATTGAAAAATTACAATTTTCCAAACTGTTAATTTTTTCGTTTTCAATTTTAAATAAATTTGAAGCGTCATCTTGGCACAAAATTTCAAACTGTATGTTTATTTCCAAACATTGTTTTTGCAACTCCGAAATCAGCGGATAAACACTGTAATTATAAACCGGAATTAGTATCGAAAGCATTACGCGTTTCGCTGCTGAATCACTTCAAAAATTTTAGAATCTTCACATTTCAATGTTTTCGAAGGGAATTTCATTAGCAATGCATAATCGTGTGTCGCCATAATGATGGTTTTGCCGTTCGCATTGATTTTCTTCAATACTTCCAGTACTTCGGCGCTGGTTTGTGGATCTAAGTTTCCTGTAGGTTCATCAGCAAGTATTAATTCCGGATCGTTAAGCAAAGCTCTGGCGATGGCCACACGTTGTTGTTCTCCTCCGGAAAGTTGATGCGGCATTTTTTTGCCAAAATCTCTCATTCCTACTTTTGCTAAAACTTCGTCAATTTTATTTTGCATTTCTGCGTTGTCCGTCCAGCCAGTTGCTTTCAGTACAAACAACATATTGTCATTTACAGTACGGTCCGGAAGTAATTTGAAATCTTGGAAAACGATTCCAATTTTTCGTCTTAAAAACGGAATGTCATCTTCTTTTAAAGTTGCCAAGTCAAAGTCTACGATGTTTCCTTCTCCTTCTGTCAGAGGTAAATCAGCATATAAAGTCTTCATTAAGCTACTTTTTCCGGAGCCTGTTTTTCCAATGATGTAAAGGAATTCACCATGATTTACTTCCAAGTTTACCTCTGTTAGAATAGATTTTGCTTCTTGATAAATCGTTACATTTTTTAAAGACAGGACGGATTGTGACATAATTTGCGTTTGTTTATTGGGTAAAAGTAATAAGATAACGGTTCTATTCAAAATAAATTCTGTTGTATTACGGAGAATTTCAATATTTTTAAAAATAATGGAAAGTGTTGATGTTTGATTTGGCTTTTATTATAGAAAAGATGGTTAAATTCTAAAGCGTAATAAAATTATTCATAATAAAAGCCAATTGTGATTCGTTATAGAGGACAGAATATAATACATTTGAATTTTTAAAATAAAATCACAATGCGTAAACTTTCCTGGGGCTATTTCTTCTCATTTTTTCTTATTACTGCTGCGATTTCAGCACAGAAATCGACCATCTATACTCACGATTCCAAAGATTTCAATAAAGCGGTTTCATTGTTTAAAGATGAACAATATGCATCGGCACAACTTATTTTCAATAAAGTAAAGGAAACTGCCGCAACTGAAGAATTGAAATCAGATTGTGCCTATTATGCTGCGAATTGCGCCATTAGAACCAATCAATCCAATGCGGATGAATTAATGGAAAAATTTGTTTCGGATTATCCTACGAGCGTAAAACAAAATCAGGCATACATTGAAGTAGCACATTTTCATTTTAATCAAGGGAATTATCCGCAAGCATTACAATGGTTTGATAAAGTGGACGAAAGCAGTTTAAACAGAAAGGATCAAGATAAATTCAATTTCCAAAAAGGCTACAGTTTTTTTAATGCCAAAAACAAAAAAGAGGCTACAGTTTATTTGAATAAAGTGGTAAACTCAGCTGAATATGGTTCGCAAGCTAAATATTATTTAGGTTTTATGGCGTATGAAGGCGACGATTACAAACAGGCAACAAAGTATTTTGATGAAGTTTCAGGGGAAGAAAAGTACAAAGAAAAGCTTTCGTATTATCAGGCGGATATGAATTTTAAACTTGGGAATTTCCAAAAAGCGATTGATTTAGGACAGAAAGCAATGGCTAAATCAACTCCTTTGGAAAAATCAGAACTGAATAAAATCATTGGCGAAAGCTACTTCAATTTGAAACAGTACGATAAAGCAATTCCATTTTTAGTTGCTTACAAAGGAAAAAAAGGGAAATGGAATAATACGGATTTTTACCAATTGGGATATGCGTATTACAAGCAAAAAGACTACGAAAACGCAATTTCTCAGTTCAATAAAATCATTGGTGGAAAAGATTTCGTAGCGCAAAATGCCTATTATCATTTGGGAGAAAGTTATCTTAATACCGATAAAAAACAACAAGCTTTGAATGCTTTCAAAAATGCTTCTGAAATGAGTTTTGATGCTGCAATTCAAGAAGATGCCAGTTTAAATTATGCCAAATTAAGTTATGAATTAGGTAATTCGTATCAAAGTGTTCCAGCTGTTTTACAAGCTTTTTTGAAAAAATATCCAGATAATGCAAGCCGTTCTGAAGTTGAAAAATTACTGATAGATTCTTATATTTCTTCAAAAAACTATAAAGAAGCCTTAGTTTTATTGGAAAAAAATAAATCTCCAGAAAATAAATTAGCCTATCAAAAAGTGCTTTTTTATAGAGGTTTAGAATTATATACGGATGGAAATTATTCGGAATCCTTGAAGATGTTCACAAAATCACTAAGCGAACAAAAAGATCCTGTTTTCACTGCTCGTGCTATGTTCTGGCAAGGAGAAACAGAATATGTTTTGAATGATTTTAAAAATGCGGTAACAAGTTTCAAGCAATTTGTTAGTGCCAACCAAGCTCCTAAAACACCGGAATTTAAAAACAGTAATTACAATATTGCATACGCTTATTTCAAATTGAAAGAATACGATCAAGCAGGTAATTATTTCCAAAACCAAATTGAAAAAGCGCCTAGTGATAAAGTACGTTTGAATGATTCGTATTTGCGTTTAGCGGATTGTCGTTTTGTGACTTCAAAATACGGTACGGCAATGGAGGCCTACACGAAAGTAATCGAATCTAAAAGTGTTGATGCGGATTATGCCTATTTCCAAAAAGCTATTTCCTATGGATTTTTAGCTAAAAACGATAAGAAAATTGAAGAGCTAAACGCTTTTTTACAATTGTATCCAAAATCAGAATACAGAGACGATGCACTTTTTGAACTGGCAAATACATACGTTGCGGAGAATAAAAATGACCTAGCCGTAAAAACGTATGACCGATTGAATACGGAATTCAAAAAAGGTTCTTTCACTTCCAGAGCTATTTTGCGTCAGGGATTGGTTTATTATAACACGGACAAAGATGATCAGGCATTGTTGAAATTTAAAAAAGTAGCAGCGGATTTCCCTCGAACTCCGGAGGCTTTAGAAGCGGTTGCGACTGCTCGATTGATTTATGTGGACAATGGCAGAGTGGATGAATATGCAACTTGGGTTCGTACTTTGGATTTTGTTGCCGTAACGGATGCAGAATTGGATAATGACACCTATGAAGCTGCTGAAAAGCAATTTCAACAAAATAATGTAAAACAGGCAATAGCAGGATTTAGTGGTTATGTAAGCCAATTTCCTCGTGGGATTCACGCTCTGAAAGCTAATTATTACCTAGCTCAATTGTATTTTTCTGAAGGATTAGAGAGCAAATCGATTCCTAATTACGAATACGTAATTGCACAATCCAGAAGCGAATTCACAGAACAATCATTGTCTCGATTGGCTCAAATTTTCCTTAAAAACAAAGAAGATCAAAAAGCAATTCTAATTTTGACCCGTTTAGAAAACGAAGCAGATACTTCACAGAATAAAACATTTGCACAATCTAATTTGATGAAATTGTATTACGATAAGAAAGATTATCCAAATTCAGGTATGTATGCCGAGAAGGTTTTGATGAATCCAAAAACGGATGATAATGTAAAAAGTGATGCGCAAATCATAATTGCACGTGCGGCAATTGAAACCGGTGATGAAGCGAAAGCGAAAGTTGCCTACGCAAAATTAATGACGATTGCCAAAGGAGAATTAGCAGCCGAAGCCTTGTATTATGACGCTTATTTTAAAAATAAAGACGAAAAATTTGAAGCCTCTAATACTGCAGTTCAAAAATTAGCGAAGAATTATTCCGGATATAAATATTTTGGAGCCAAAGGATTAGTGGTAATGGCTAAAAACTTTTACGGACTAAAAGACAGTTATCAGGCAACCTATATTTTAGAAAATGTAATTCAGAATTTCACTGATTTTCCGGATGTCGTTTCAGATGCACAAACAGAATTGAACGCTATTAAAGCTGAAGAATCTAAAACAAATTCATCGATTACAAAATAAAATTCAAGGATTAAAAGTTGGAAAACAACTTAGATCAAGCGTAAATTTTTAAATAATCGAAAGTCAAAAAACAAATTGAATGAGTCTATCTTTTTATATCGTTGATGTTTTTGCAGAGAAAAAATATGCTGGGAACCAACTCGCAGTTTTCTCAGGTGCCGATGCTTTAACTGACAAACAGATGCAAGAAATTGCGCGAGAAATAAACTTTGCGGAAAGCACTTTTATAACCAAGCTAAATGCTGAAAATAATTCGGCAACAATTAGAATTTTTACTCCGGAGCACGAAATGAAGTTTGCCGGTCATCCAATTATTGGGACTTCGTGGGTTTTGATGAATAAGATTTTTAAACATCAACCGGAAAAGATTACACTATCGGTGCCTATAGGTGAAATTCCGGTGCATCAATCGGGAGATTTGGTTTGGCTGCAGGCTGCTCAACCGGAATTTCTGGATACTTTTTCGGCAGAAGATTTTTTGAACTTCAGCAATTTAAGCCGTGCTGATTTTGATGATGCATTTCCCATTCAGGAAGTAACCACAGGAAGCGCGTTTGTAATTGTTCCTGTCAAAAATAAAAAAATTTTAGAGAATTTGATTTTGGATAAAACTAAAATGAACGAATGGTTGCAGGCAAACTGTAAAACAAGTCATAGAGCGTTGTATTTCTTTTGTTTAGAAGACACGAAATTAAGCAGTAGAATGCTTTGTATAGAAAACAATCAACTTATTGAAGATGCAGCAACGGGAAGTGCAAGCACTTGTTTGCAGGCTTTTCTGTTAAAATATAATGTGCAAGAAATTCAAATAATCAATCATCAGGGAGAATTTATAAACAGACCTTCTCAAATTTATTTTGACGGAAAATTAGAGAATAATCATTTTGATATAAATATTGGCGGAAAAACGCAATTCATTGCAAAAGGCGAGTGGGAAGTTTAAAAATAAGATTAGAAGCATTAGAAATAAGAAGTAAAAAAATAAAACATGACATTTAAACAATTAAACATACAATCATTCACAAATAAGGTAACAACGATATCCGGTCCATTCTCTTCAGGGCGCGTTGGAGTTGGGATTTTGTTTCTTTTACTCTCACAATTTTCGTTTGCACAAAAGAAAGAGCAAATTGGAACCGAAACGGTAAATGTTGTAAAACCGTATACGCCAAAAATTTCTGATGCTTTCAAAGTCAAAGAAATTCCAGAACTGGATGAAGAAGGCAATGCCAAAAAAGAAATCATTAAATATTCCATTTTTTCTTTTCCTGTAGCGTCAACATTTACACCATCTAAAGGAAAAGCAGAAGGAGTGGAGAAGGAAAAACAAGCACATTTGTTTAAAAATTACGCGACTTTTGGAGTTGGGAATTACGGACGCTTTATTGGCGAGTTATTCGTGAATCACGATTTAAATAATACGGATTATGTAGGTGGAATGTTTCGCCATCATTCGTCAGAAGGCGGAATCAAAAATGTAGCATTAGAAAATCGGTTTTATGATACTTCTTTAGACTTAATGTATGGTTCCAATCAAAAAGACGTGTCTTGGAATTTGGATTTAGGATATCAAAACCAAATTTATAATTGGTACGGATTGCCGTCGGAATTTGGCAGTACTTTGTCAGCACAGGATCAAGTGATATTGATTAATGGAATTGATCCGCAGCAAACGTATAGAACGATATCGCTGGGCGGAAATGTAGCTTTTAATGAAAGTGTTTTAAATAAAACAAGTCTTAAATACAGTCATTTTTCAGATGCTTCAGGATCTTCAGAAAATCGATTCTATGCAAAACCAACCATTGAATTTGACGTGATGGAAAGTGCAGTGAAAACGGATTTAACGGTAGATTATGTCGGAGGAAGTTTCGATAATAATTATTTAAATACAAATATTGAAGCCATCAAATACGGATTTACAAATTTTGGAATCTCACCAAGTTTTGTAATGCAGGAGGAAGATTGGACATTGAATATTGGTGCTGCTGTTTTTTACAGTATGGATAATCAAAACAGCAATAATTCCTTTTATGTGTATCCAAAATTCAATGCTTCGTATAAAGTTGTTGGCGATTTGATGATTTTCTATGCGGGTGCCGAAGGAAATTTAAAACAAAATTCATATCAGGATTTTGTAGACGAAAATCCGTTTTTATCTCCGACTTTGAGCATAACTCCAACAGATCAGCAGTATGATGTTTTTGCCGGATTAAAAGGGAAATTGACAAATAATGTGAGTTATAATGTGAAAGCTTCGTATGTGAATGAAAGAAATAAAGCCTTGTTTAGAAGCAATGACTATAATGAAAATACAGGTAATGAAGATTATGCTTTTGGAAATTCCTTTCAAATGGTGTACGATGATATGAAAACATTAAGTTTTTATGGAGAACTTAAAGCTGATTTTTCTGAGGATGTAACTTTTGGAATCAACGGAACATTCAGCAGTTTCACTAATGATTTTCAGCAAGAAGCATGGAATATGCCAGCAATAAAAATAAATTCAAATCTTGATTTCAATATAACAGAGAAATGGTTTGCTGGTGCAAATGTGTTTTATGTAGGCGAGCGAAAAGATTTTCAGATGAATACGGCCTTTGCGGCTAATGCTGCTCCTGTGACTTTGAAATCCTATTTTGATGTCAATGCAAATGTAGGCTACAAATACAGTGACCGATTGACGGCTTTCGTCAGAGCTAATAATATCACTAATAATGCCTATCAAAAATGGTTGAATTATCCAGTTCAAGGTTTTCAGGTGATTTTAGGAGCAAACTATAAATTTGATTTTTAATTTTTACTTAACCACAAAGTTCACAAAGAAAGCACAAAGATCACAGAAAATATAATTAAAAATTGTAAGTCAACCTTTTGTTCTCTTTGTGATTAAACTTTTTCTAAATACAGAAAATATACTAAAAAAACTTCGTGAACATTGTGCTTTCTTTGTGAACTTTGTGGTTAAACTTTAGATTATGACTTTCAAACAAAAAATACATACCCATTATTTACAATTAGTTCAGGATCGAATCGATGTTTTCAAAGACATGATTGTGGCGCTTACGGAGGATTCTAAGAACGATGCCAAAGGTTCTGCCGGAGACAAACATGAAACCGCTTTATCAATGATGCACATTGAGCAGGAAAAACTCAATCGTAAATTGAGAGAACTATTGGATCAAAAAACAGTTTTGGATAAAATTGACGCTACTACAATTGCTGAAACGATTATTGTAGGGAGCTTGGTAAAAGCGAACGGAATCTATTTGTATCTGAGTGTGGCGCTTCCTAAGATCAATGTCGAGGGAATCAATATTATTGCATTATCACCACAATCGCCTTTGGGAAATAAACTTATGGGAAATCAAGAAGGTTTTACTTTTGAGATTAACGGTACGAAGTATTTGGTGGAGACTATTGAATAAAAATCCCTAATAATCTGTGATGGTTGCATCCGTCTCATCTGTGTCGCATTTTACAATTCTCAACTTCGATTCCTTTTTTATTCTCTTTTAATTACATTTTAAACATAAATGCTATTTTTTGGTTATAATTTATAACTGAAAACAGCATTTGTGTTTTTCAATTAGAACTATAACTCCATCTTTGCCTTATCAAAATAAACAAAACATTTAAAATATATAGTTATGTGTGGAATAGTATGTGCCTTTGACCTAAAACAAAAAGCGGAAGTTTTAAGACCGCAAGTATTAGAAATGTCTAAAATTATCCGTCATCGTGGACCGGACTGGAGTGGAATTTTTAGTAATGAAAAAGCAATTTTGTCTCACGAACGTTTGGCAATTGTTGATCCGGCTTCAGGGAAACAACCGTTGTTCAGTGAAGATAAACAACTTGTTTTAGCTGCAAATGGTGAAATCTATAACCACAGAGAATTGCGTAAACAATTTGAAGGAAAATACAACTTCCAAACAGAAAGTGACTGCGAAGTAATTCTAGCACTTTACAAAGAAAAAGGGCCTCATTTTATAGATGAAATGAACGGAATTTTTGGATTTGCTATTTATGATGTAGAAAAAGACGAATATTTTGTTGCTCGTGATCACATGGGAATTATTCCATTATACATAGGTTGGGATGAACACGGAACTTTTTATGTGGCTTCGGAATTGAAAGCATTAGAAGGCTATTGTACAAAAATCCAATTGTTTCCTCCAGGACATTATATGACCAGCAAAGACGGCGAATTTGTACAATGGTATAAAAGAGAATGGGTTGATTATGATGCCGTAAAAGACAACGTAACCAGCATTGACGAAATTAAAGTCGCTTTAGAAGCAGCGGTTCACAGACAATTGATGAGTGACGTGCCTTATGGAGTATTACTTTCTGGAGGATTAGATTCTTCTATTACTTCGGCTGTAGCCAAAAAATATGCACAAAAACGTATTGAATCTGGAGATGTTGCTGATGCTTGGTACCCACAATTGCACTCTTTCTCAGTAGGATTGGAAGGTTCTCCGGATTTAGCAGCGGCTCAAATTGTGGCGGATCATATAGGAACGATTCACCACGAAATTAAATTCACTATCCAAGAAGGTTTGGATGCGGTTAAGGACGTAATATATAACTTAGAAACGTATGATGTGACTACGATTAGAGCATCAACGCCTATGTGGTTAATGGCGAGAGTTATCAAATCAATGGGTATCAAAATGGTATTGTCGGGTGAAGGAGCAGATGAACTTTTTGGAGGATATTTGTATTTCCACAAAGCGCCAAACGCAAGAGAATTTCATGAAGAAAACGTACGTAAATTAGGTAAATTGCACATGTATGACTGTTTGCGTGCCAACAAAAGTTTAGCAGCGTGGGGAATTGAAGGTCGTGTACCGTTTTTAGACAAAGAATTTATGGATGTGGCGATGCGAGTTAATCCACAAGATAAAATGATCAATGCAGAACATCCAATGGAAAAATGGGTCGTTCGTAAAGCTTTTGAAGATATGTTGCCGCCAAGCGTAGCTTGGAGACAAAAAGAGCAATTTAGTGATGGTGTAGGATACGGTTGGATTGATACATTGAAAGAAGTCGTAGCGGTTGAAATTTCGGATGAACAATTAGCAAATGCTAAATACAAGTTCCCTCTGCAAACGCCAACTTCAAAAGAGGAATATTATTATCGTTCTATTTTTCATGAGCATTTTCCGAGCGATGCAGCAGCTTTATGTGTTCCGCAAGAAGCAAGCGTTGCGTGTAGTACAAAAATTGCCTTGGAATGGGATGAAGCATTCAAGAACATGAATGATCCATCCGGAAGAGCAGTAGCTAGTGTGCATGATGATGCATATGACAAAGCATAAATACAATTAATTAAGATTTTACAAATACACAAACGCTCTCCTTTTCGAGAGCGTTTTTTTTATGGAAATGATAGAAACAATCGAGTTAAGAATTTAATTTCCTTTTAATTCTGTTTGTTTAAAATAATTCGGTACAGTTTTTTTATATTAGCATAACTAAAATGTTTATTATGAGATCTATTACTTTATTTCTTGCTTTGTTTTTGTTGGTTTCCTGTGATCAAAAAAGTAAAGTTACCGTTGATACTATTATTACCGATGCTACTATTTACTCGGTAGATAACTCTTTTGGAACGGCTTCGGCTATGGCAATTGATAAGGGGAAAATTGTGGCTATTGGCACAAGTGGCGAAATTTCAAAAAAATATGAATCCAAGAATACAATAGATGCGAAAGGAAAATTCATTTATCCGGGATTAATTGACGCGCATTGCCATTTCTACAGCTATGGTTTAAGTTTGCAAGAAGCTGATTTACGCGGTACCAAAAGTATGGACGAAATAATAACTCGTTTAAAGGCTTTTCAAAAAGATAAAAATCCAACGTTTATTGTGGGTAATGGTTGGGATCAAAACGATTGGAAAGTAAAAAAGTATCCTACAAAAACCGATTTAGACGCCGCATTTCCTGATATTCCTGTTGTATTGAATAGAGTTGACGGGCATGCAATTATCGTTAATAGTAAAGCGTTGAAATTAGCAGGAATCACGAAAGATACGAAAGCAGATGGTGGTCAAATTGAAATTGCAAACGGGGAACCAACTGGGATTTTAGTAGATAATCCGATGGAATTAGTGTTTAAGATAATTCCAAAACCAACGCGTAAAATACAAATTGCCGCTTTATTGGATGCTGAAAAAGTGATGTTTGATTATGGATTGACAACCGTAAATGATGCAGGATTAGATCCAGACATTATTCATTTGATGGATAGTTTGCAAAAAGCAAAAGTGATGAAGCTTAATGTGTATGCAATGATTACCGCAAATCAGAAAAATATTGATTTATATCTAAAAAAAGGAATTTACAAAACGGATAATCTAAATGTAAGATCCTTTAAAATGTACGGTGATGGCGCTTTAGGTTCTCGTGGTGCTTGTATGCACAAACCGTATTCTGACAAGCCGGGCCAATATGGTGCTTTGTTGGCGCCAATTTCAGGGTTAAACGATGTTGCAAAACAAATTGCGGCTTCAAAATTTCAGTTGAATACGCATGCTATTGGGGATTCCGCAAATACAGTGATTTTGAAAATTTACGGAGATGTTTTGGCTGGAACCAAAGACAGAAGATGGAAAATAGAGCACGCACAAGTTTTGCGTGAACAAGATTTTGATTATTTTAAATTTGGAATTATTCCTTCAGTTCAACCTACGCACGCTACATCCGATATGTATTGGGCTGAAGACAGATTGGGGAAAGAAAGGCTTAAAAATGCCTATGCTTATAAAAAATTACTTCAAAAAGCAGGAATGGTAGCTCTTGGAACTGATTTCCCTGTGGAGGAAGTGAATCCTATGCTGACTTTTCATGCTGCCGTTGCGAGAAAAGACAGTAAGGAATATCCAAAAGGTGGTTTCCAAATGGAAAATGCGTTGACCAGAGCCGAAACTTTAAGAGGAATGACCATTTGGGCTGCTTTTTCTAATTTCGAAGAAAAAGAAAAAGGAAGTCTGGAAGTAGGGAAATGGGCTGATTTTGTAATGTACGACCAGGATTTAATGAAAGTGGAAGAAAATAAAATAGTGAAAATGAAACCTACCAACACCTATTTAAAAGGGAAGAAAGTAAAATAATTGAATTGTCAGCCTTTTATAATTTACGATTAATTCTTCAAATAACAGCATTTTGTATAATACATTGTTAAAACAGATGAGTCATATAAGTTTTTAATTTGAATAAAATCAAACTAAAAGTTCATTTAAGTAAGTGACATAGCCTTGCAAAAAACTTTTTTAACTTATTTTTCCTTTTAATCACGATTTAAGAAACTGACTTTTTTAGACTTACATGACTTATATGTTTAAAATTAATGCTGTTTATTTTATAATGTAGCAATAATTTTCAGTTGTAATAGAATATTTTAATTATTGGTATTTGAATTACATTTTTAAGATAAAATTCATTTTTTTGTTTTAAATAGTAACTAAATAAACTGATTATGTTTTGTATTTGTAACTCCTATTGCATATTTGTCGAGTTAGAATTGGATAAAAAATAAAAATACAGCGTTATGTGCGGAATATTAGCAATTATCGGAAGAGGAAAAGAGGAGCAATTGTTTGGAGAACTTTCAAAAAGAATGACGCATCGTGGCCCGGATGAAAGCGATTTGCATGTTACTGAAAAAGGGCATATTCTAAGTCATGAAAGGCTATCGATAATCGATTTGCATTCCGGGAAACAACCGATACAAGGTACAAAAACCGCCTATATGGTTCATAATGGCGAAATATACAATCATCAGGAATTAAGAGATGGTTTTTTGAAAGATCATACTTTTAGAACAAAATCAGATTCAGAGGTTATTGTGCATTTGTACGAGGAGTTTGGATACGATTTTTGCAATATGCTGGACGGAGACTGGGCTTTTGTGGTGGTGGATGGTGATGATTTTATTGCCGGTAGAGACCCAATGGGAGTGAAGCCTTTGTATTATGGTTTGGACGAAAGGGGGCGAATCTATTTCTCCTCCGAAATGAAACCTATCGCAGATCAATGTAAAACATTTTCTACTTTTCCTCCGGGACATTATTATACGGCAAAAACAGGTTTTGTAAAATATTACAAACCGGAATATGAAGATTATTTAAAAGCCGACCAAGAATTAGATTTGGAATTAATCAGAGAAACCTTGACCGAAGCGACTCGTAAAAGATTAATGAGCGATGTGCCTATTGGTGTGTTGCTTTCTGGAGGATTAGACTCTTCGTTGACTTCAGCAATTGCTTCGCGATTATTGGCAGAAAGCGGCAAAAAATTACAATCATTTTCAATTGGTTTGAACGCTGATGCGCCAGATGCTGCGGCAGCCAGAAAAGTTGCTGAGTATTTAGGCACAGAGCATCATGAAATTCACTTTACTGTCGAAGAAGGAATTGAAATTTTAGAGAAACTAATTTGGCATTTAGAAACGTATGACGTGACTTCGGTACGAGCAAGTACACCAATGTATTTCTTGTCGAAAGCGATTACGGATTTGGGTGTAAAAGTGGTGCTTTCAGGTGAAGGAGCTGATGAAATTTTTGGTGGATATTTGTATTTTAGAAATGCGCCTTCGGCAGAGGATTTTCAAAAGGAAACCATTGAAAGAGTACAGAAATTATTTACGGCTGATTTGTTAAGAGCGGATAAATCAACGATGGCGCATGGTTTAGAGACTAGAGTTCCGTTTTTGGATAAAGCGTTCTTAGATGTGTCAATTCGCATCAAAGCAGAAGAAAAGATGCCTAAAACGTATGATGGAAAAGAAAAATACATTCTAAGAAAAGCGTTTGATACTCCGGATAATCCCTATCTTCCAGAAGAAGTTTTATGGAGACAAAAAGAACAGTTTTCGGATGGAGTAGGATACAATTGGATCGATCAATTGATTGAATATTGTGCAACGCAAGTTACGGACGAGCAATTAGCCGGAGCTGCAGCCGAATTTCCTTATAACTCACCAACCACTAAAGAAGCCTACTTTTATAGGTCAATATTTAATAAATATTATCCGCAAATAAGTGCCGCGCAAACAGTTAGGAAATGGATTCCAAAATGGCAAGAAAACCTAGATCCAAGCGGAAGAGCCAATGCAGCTCACGTTCGGGCAGATATTGGAATTGCCAAAACAGGAGTTGTGGTTTGAAACAAAAATTTGAATTTTTTATAAATGAAGAACGCTCTCAATTTCGAGAGCTTTTTTTTTGTAATTATATGAACAAATGTTAATAACTTAAGGGCTTAAAAAGGGATTTTAACGGTTATCTAATTTGCGTTTTTATATATTTGCGTGTTATACAAAAATTACATTTTTTACAATAAAATATATATGAGCGAAGAAATCAAGAAGGACAGTTATTCAGCAGATAGTATTCAGGCATTAGAAGGAATGGAGCACGTAAGAATGCGTCCTTCGATGTATATTGGAGATGTGGGTGTTCGAGGACTACATCATTTAGTGTATGAGGTTGTAGATAACTCTATCGATGAGGCAATGGGAGGCCATTGTGATACCATAATAGTTGATATTAATGAAGATGGATCCGTTTCGGTTGAGGATAATGGACGTGGTATTCCGGTAGGTATTCATAAAAAAGAAGGTGTTTCTGCATTGGAGGTTGTAATGACTAAAATTGGTGCCGGAGGAAAGTTTGATAAAGATTCCTATAAAGTTTCCGGAGGACTTCACGGTGTTGGGGTTTCTGTTGTAAATGCATTGTCAAACCATTTGAGAGCTACCGTTCACAGTAGTGATGGTAAAATATACGAACAAGAATACGAAAAAGGAAAAGCTTTATATCCAGTTAAACAAATTGGTGAAACGACAAAAAGAGGAACAATCGTTACTTTTTATCCGGATCCAAGCATATTTACGCAAACAATAGAGTATTCGTATGATACTTTATCCGCTCGTATGCGTGAATTGTCGTTTCTAAATAAAGGAATCACGATCACTTTTACAGATAAAAGAGAAAAGGATAAAGATGGGAATTTTGTTTCGGAAGTATTTCATTCTGATGAAGGTTTAAAAGAATACATCCGTTACTTAGATGGAAACCGTGAGCCAATTATTGCACACGTAATTTCTATGGATCATGAAAAAGGAGAAATTCCGGTTGAGGTTGCGTTAATTTATAACACAAGTTACACGGAAAATATTTTTTCTTACGTAAACAATATCAATACACATGAAGGAGGAACGCACTTGCAAGGGTTCAGAACCGGTCTTACAAGATCGTTAAAGAAATATGCAGATGCTTCGGGAATGTTAGACAAACTGAAATTTGACATTTCAGGAGACGATTTCCGTGAAGGATTGACGGCTATTATTTCGGTGAAAGTTCAGGAACCACAATTTGAAGGACAAACGAAAACCAAACTTGGTAACAGAGAAGTTGTTTCTCCGGTAAGTCAAGCGGTGAGCGAAATGATTGAAAATTATTTGGAAGAAAATCCAAATGATGCCCGTATCATTGTTCAAAAAGTAATTCTTGCAGCGCAAGCGCGTCATGCAGCCAAAAAAGCGCGTGAAATGGTACAGCGCAAAACCGTGATGGGTGGCGGTGGATTGCCAGGAAAATTATCAGATTGTTCAGAGCAAGATCCGGCAAAATGTGAAGTATACCTTGTCGAGGGAGATTCTGCAGGTGGAACTGCAAAACAAGGTCGTGATCGTGCGTTTCAAGCTATTTTGCCTTTACGTGGTAAGATTTTGAACGTAGAAAAAGCAATGCATCACAAGGTTTTTGAAAATGAAGAGATCAGAAATATATTTACTGCTCTAGGAGTTACAATAGGAACTGCTGAAGATAGTAAAGCCTTAAATATTGAAAAATTACGCTATCATAAAGTAATTATTATGTGTGATGCCGATGTCGATGGTAGTCACATTTCTACTTTAATCTTAACGTTCTTCTTCCGTTTTATGAAAGAATTAATCGAAGAAGGTCACGTGTATATTGCAGCACCACCTTTATATTTAGTTAAAAAAGGAAATAAGAAAGAATATGCTTGGAATGACGTTCAACGTGATCAAGCGAATGAAAGAATGGGCGGAAGCGCAGGAATTCAGCGTTATAAAGGTCTTGGAGAGATGAATGCGGAGCAGTTATGGGAAACTACAATGGATCCAAATTTCAGAACTTTGCGTCAGGTAACTATTGACAGTTTGGCGGAAGCCGATAGAGTTTTCTCTATGTTAATGGGTGACGAAGTACCGCCAAGAAGAGAATTTATTGAGAAAAATGCAGTTTACGCAAATATTGACGCTTAGTAAATGGTCTATTAAATAATTAACCACAAAGATTAACAAATAACCGAATAAACTTTAAAATATGAAAGTTACCATTGTAGGAGCAGGAAATGTAGGAGCGACGTGTGCGGATGTGATTTCTTATAGAGGAATTGCGAGCGAAGTTGTGTTATTGGATATTAGAGAAGGTTTTGCTGAAGGTAAGGCATTAGATATTATGCAATGCGCTACTAATACAGGTTTTAATACCAAAGTATCAGGCGTTACCAATGATTATTCTAAAACAGCAGGAAGTGATGTAGTTGTAATTACGTCAGGAATTCCAAGAAAACCAGGAATGACGCGTGAAGAATTAATAGGAATCAATGCAGGAATCGTGAAAACGGTTGCTGAAAATGTATTGAAACATTCACCGGATACTATTATTGTGGTGGTTTCTAATCCTATGGATACGATGACATATTTGGCATTGAAATCTACGGGATTACCAAAAAACAGAATTATAGGGATGGGTGGAGCATTAGACAGTTCTCGTTTTAGAACATATTTGTCTTTAGCTTTGGACAAACCGGCTAATGATATTTCAGCAATGGTTATTGGTGGGCATGGTGATACAACTATGATTCCATTGACAAGATTAGCTTCTTATAATGGAATACCAGTTTCTCAATTTTTATCGGAAGAAGAATTGCAGAAAGTAGCTGCAGATACTATGGTTGGTGGAGCTACACTTACAGGACTTCTTGGAACATCGGCTTGGTATGCTCCTGGAGCTTCTGTTGCTTTCTTAGTAGACAGTATTTTGAATGACCAAAAGAAAATGATAGCATGTTCTGTTTTTGTTGAAGGAGAATATGGTCAAAATGATATCTGTATTGGTGTTCCATGTATTATTGGTAAAAATGGAGTAGAAGAAATTCTTGACATTAAACTGAATGATGCTGAAAAAGCCTTATTTGCTAAAAGTGCAGATGCTGTCAGACAAATGAATGACGCTTTAAAATCGATTTTAGTATAAAAATTTACATATAAAAAGATAAGACTGCATCATTGCAGTCTTTTTCTTGAGATTAATCAATAAATAAATTGGTTAATCTTAACGTTAATTATATATTTGCTCGGTTTAAAAAAAATGAGGTAACTCGGTATATTCTTTTTTTAATATAAGAATATATGTAAAGTGTTATTCTATAGGGTTTAAAGCAAAAATAAATAAATAAAAATAATTAATTTTTAGTAATAATGCAGAATAAAGGACTTATTAAATTTTTCGCAATTCTATTTGCATTGGTAAGTATTTACCAACTTTCTTTCACTTTTGTCGCAAGTAAAGTAAAAAACGATGCAAAATCTTTTGCTAATGGAAATGCTGACAAAGAAGTAAAATATTTAGATTCTATTGGTAAAGAGAAAGTATTTAATCTTGGTTTTACCGATTTTACGTTCAACGAAGTTAGTGACAAACAAATCAACAAAGGTCTTGACTTAGAAGGTGGTATCAATGTTATACTTCAAATATCTGTAAAAGACATTTTAAAAGGATTATCTAATAATTCTAAAAACCCAGTATTCAATAAGTCATTGGCTGATGCTTCTGCAGATTTACAAGGTAATAAATCATATTTAGACAAATTTTTTGATGCTTTTGAAGCAAATTCAAAAGGAACTGTAAAATTAGCATCTCCTGATATTTTTGCAAACAGAAGTTTGCAAGGTGAAGGTGGAGTAGATTTTCAAATGACAGATGCGCAGGTAAAAAAGGTTATCTCTAGAAAAGTAGATGAGTCTGTAGAAAGTGCTTTTGGCGTTTTAAGAAAACGTATCGATCAATTTGGTGTAACGCAACCTAACATTCAAAAGCTAGGAAATTCAGGTCAAATTCTTGTTGAACTTCCTGGAGCAAAAGATGTGGATCGTGCTAAAAAATTATTATCAAGTACAGCTCAATTACAGTTTTGGGAAACCTATAAAATTGAAGAAATTGGAAACTTTTTAATGGCTGCTAACGAGTCATTGAAAAAAACTGAAATTAAAACTACTGAAGTAAAACCAGTTGTAAAAGATTCTTTAAGTGCATTACTAACAGATACTAAAGATTCAACTACAGCTAAAAAGGGAGAAAATCCTTTATTTGATAAAATCATTGGTCAAGGTGGAGGTCCAGTTTTAGGACTTTTCTCTCCAAAAGATACTGCAGTTATCAACGGTTATTTGAAAAGAGCTGACATCAGAATTTTATTGTCAGGTGAACAACGTTATGCAAAATTTGTTTGGGGAATTCCAACTACAATTAAAGATGCTAAAGCTAAAGATATCGAAGTTTTAGAATTATATGCATTAAAAGGAAACAGAGACAACGTACCTGCAATGAGTGGTGGCGTAGTTACTGATGCAAGTGATACATTCGATCAAACTGGTAAACCGGCTGTTTCTATGCAAATGAACGGTCAAGGTGCTAAAGCTTGGGAAGAATTAACCGGTAGAGCATATACTCAAAAAAGTAATATTGCTATCGTTCTTGATGATATAGTTTATTCTGCACCGGGAGTTTCTACTGGCCCAATTTCAGGTGGTAGATCTGAAATTTCTGGAGCTTTTGATGTTACACAAACTAAAGATTTAGCAAATGTTTTAAGAGCAGGTAAATTGCCAGCTGCTGCTGATATCGTTCAGTCAGAAGTGGTAGGACCATCCTTAGGTCAGGAAGCGATTGATAACGGAACTAACTCTGCTTTGATCGGATTACTTTTAGTATCACTTTGGATGATGATTTATTACGGAAGAGCGGGCTGGTATGCAAATGTTGCATTGGCGGTTAACTTACTTTTCTTGTTCGGAATTTTAGCAAGTCTTGGAGCAGTTCTTACATTGCCGGGTATTGCAGGTATTGTGCTTACAATGGGTACTGCAGTGGATGCGAATATCATTATCTATGAAAGAGCAAAAGAAGAATTACGTGCTGGTAAAACTCTGGAAGAAGCGGTTAAAACTTCCTACAGCTGGAGAGGTGCGATGTCATCTATCACGGATGCTAACGTAACGCATATTTTAACAGGAGCTGTATTGTTTATTTTTGGTTCAGGACCAATTAAAGGTTTTGCTACAACATTATTGATTGGTATCGTAACGTCATTATTTACTTCAATCTTTATTGCACGAATCTTTATTGATTTGAATATCGCTAAAAAGAATAATTTGACGTTTGTTACAAGTTTCTCTAAGAATATGTTTAACAACTTTCATTTTGATTTCTTAGGAGTGAAAAAATGGACTTATTTATTCTCTAGTATAGTTGTTATTATAAGCGTAATTTCGTTGGCAACAAATGGTTTAGATCAAGGTGTTGATTTTGTAGGAGGAAGAACATTCCAAGTACGTTTCGAAAAACCAATTGAAACGGAAGCGGTAAAAGCAGAATTAGCTAAAGTTTTTGACGGTAGTGCAGAAGTAAAAGTTTTTGGTAGTACTGACCAATTAAAAATAACAACTAAATACAAAGTTGAAGAGCCAGGAATTAAAGCGGATGAAGAAGTGAATAAGTTGTTGTTTGGCGCTTTAAAGCAACATTTTACTGCCGATATGACTTATGAAAAATTTGTAAATGCATATGACGGTAAAAAATTAGGTATTTTACAAGCCTCAAAAGTGGGTCCAACTGTAGCGGAAGACATTAAGACTAATGCATATTGGGCTGTTCTTGGAGCAATGGCTATTGTGTTTTTATACTTAATGATCAGTTACAGAAAATGGCAATATAGTTTAGGTGCGATTGCAGCAATTGCGCATGATGTTATTTTTGTGTTGGGTATTTACTCTTTGTGCTACAAATTTATGCCTTTTGGAATGGAAATCGATC
This sequence comes from Flavobacterium sp. CAN_S2, assembly GCF_015752255.1. NCBI lineage: Bacteria > Pseudomonadati > Bacteroidota > Flavobacteriia > Flavobacteriales > Flavobacteriaceae > Flavobacterium > Flavobacterium sp. CAN_S2. Next base: position 401,040 of record NZ_JADOVA010000001.1, on the reverse strand, counting down.
AGCACTTTATCGCTGCGATTCTAACCGTTATTGGGTATTCTATGAATGATACTGTTATTGTATTTGACAGGGTTCGTGAGTATTTAGCCGGAAAAACTAAAGGTACTTTTGCTGAAATTGTAAACCAATCTATTAATACAACAATGTCAAGAACAATTAATACATCATTGACAATGATTGTTGTTTTATTAATCATGTTTGTTTTTGGTGGAGAATCTATCAGAGGATTTATATTTGCTATGTTGGTAGGTATCATCGTAGGAACATATTCTTCACTGTTTATTGCAACTCCGGTTTTGGTGGATACCATCTCGAAAGCAGATAAAAACAAAGTAGAAAAAGCTCATTTAGAAGAGTAAATCTTTTCAATATATTTTAAAAAGAGATTCAACGAAAGTTGAATCTCTTTTTTTTTGACTGTAATCCAATGTGAGTTTTTATTTGTAATTTAACAGTTGGTAATAAAGAATTGTGGAGTTTTAAATCTAAATCTATGTATAAGAAAGTACTTCTTTTTGTAGTTGCTATTTTTGGTTCAATTCCATTCTATGCGCAAGACAAGCACAGTAAATTTGAATTTGGTTTTGCATACGGATTTGGAAATGAATTTAAGAATAGAAATTACACCTATACTAATGAGTATTTCAAGGTGCAACTTTTTTATAAAATAAAATCAACAAGGAACTTTAGCTATGAGTTTTTACTTCAACCTGAACTTAATTTCGGCACACATCAATTAACAAATTTGTATTTTATTGAACCTGATGATCCGGATTATTTGGCTAAACGGGAGCGATTTACAAAGCTTAAGAATATTAGAGACTATGTACTAAATATTGGTTTTCTGATGAGGAAACCGGTCCTTAAATCATGCAGTGTCTACGTTTTTGGGAGTGTTGGTCCAATGATTACCGATACCGAAACCGAACGTTTATCCAAAGGTTTTGCCTTCTCAGATGTTTTAGCTTTAGGGTTTACTTTCAAATATAATAAAGTAACTTTTGATGTAAGACCAAATATTCGTCATGTATCAAATGCAGGATTGCAAAAAACTAATTCGGGTTACAACACTAAAAATATTGACTTTGGGGTTTCAATCCCGCTATAAAAAAAGCGTTACCTACTGGATGTAGATAACGCTTTTTGTATAAGTGCTTATTTTGTTTTAATTAGTTAGTTCTTTGTCGGCTGTGAAAATAAAATACAATCCTATCAGAATAAACGGAATACTTAGCCATTGACCGGTTGAAAACAGGCCTAAAGCGCTTTCAAATCCTCCTTGACTTTCCTTAACAGATTCTACGATAAAACGAACCGTAAACAGAAGAACAAGGAATGAACCAAAAATAAAACCGGTATATTTTCTTTTTTCTGTTTTCCAATACATGAAAAACAAAATAGCAAAAACGAAAATATAGCTAAATGCTTCATACAATTGCGTAGGATGTCTTAAGGGAACTTGCTCCAATAAAGCGGCAAATTTAGGATCTGTTGCAATGGCCGTATAAGCATCTTTAGGATTCGCAATTTGAGTTGCATTTACAGCATCCATCGGGCTAAAATGATCTTTTATGAATTTTATTCCAAAGCGAGAAGTTGTTTCATGACCAATAATTTCCGAATTGAAAAAATTACCTAATCTCACGAAAATTGCGCCGCTTGCTACAGGAATAACAACACGGTCTAAAATCCATAATTGTGGTCTTTTCAACACGTTTTTACTGTAAAAATACATGGCAATAATAATCGAAATTGCAGCGCCATGACTTGCTAAACCTTGATATCCTGTGAATTCAAAACTTGGACTGAATCTAAACGGTAAAATGATTTCCAATAAATGATTGCGGTAATATTCCCAATCGTAAAAGAATACGTGACCTAAACGAGCACCAATTAAGGTGGCTAATACAGTCCAGATAAACAAAGAATCCAATTTCTCTATCGATTCACCTTCTCTTTCGAAAATGTTTTTCATGATGTACCAGCCTAATCCAAAAGCAATTACAAACATTAAGCTGTAATATCGAATGATAAAAAAGCCTAAATCAATTCCTTCTGATGGATTCCAAACGATGTTTAAAGCGTGTATCATATATTGTGTATTTTTTATTTGTCGTAAAAATAGAGATTAAAAGTAAAATTCGTACTAAAAAATCTAATCTTTATGAGTGCATGTTTTCTTTGGAACAGGATCATAGCCTGTTCTTCCCCAAGGATGACAACTCAAAATGCGTTTTACTCCCAAAAATCCTCCATAAAACAAACCGTGAATTTGTAATGCTTGGATCATATAGGAAGAGCAAGTCGGTTCAAATCGGCAAGCGGAAGGTGTAAATGGAGAAATTGCAACTTGATAAAAGCGAACTAATAGTACAAAAGGAAATATGAGGATTTTAGAAATCATATTTTATTAGTTTCTATTTGAAATTTTGCGCTAATCATTAAAAACGGATTACTTAACACTTAAATGCTAAATGTTGTTCCTTCTTTGCCATCTTTTAACTGAATTCCTAAAGCAATCAGTTGGTCTCTAATTTGATCAGACAAGGCAAAATTCTTATTATCTCTGGCCTGTTTTCTCATTTCGATAAGCATATTTACCGTTCCTTCTAATTTATCGTTATTGCTGTCCGAAACTTTTTCATCTTCCAATCCTAAAACATCAAAAACAAAAGCATGCATTGCTTTTGCAAAATTGTTTAAGTCTTCGGTATTCAAAGTTTCTTTTCCATCCTTTAATAAATTGATAAAACGTACGCCTTCAAACAACTGCGCAATTAAAATTGGCGTGTTAAAATCGTCATTCATCGCATCATAGCAGGATTGTTTCCATCCAGAAATATCAATCGTGCTTTTTGTGTCAGCAGTGATTTCTTTTAATGAATTCATCGCTTCCATTAGTCGTTTGTATCCTTTTTCAGCTGCAACAATAGCGTCGTCAGAAAAATCAAGAATACTTCTGTAATGTGCTTGTAACATGAAAAATCGTGCAACTGATGCGGAGAAAGCTTTACTCAAAATCGTATTCTCTCCAGTCAATATTTCTCTTGGCAAAATATTATTTCCGGTAGATTTCGCCATTTTTTTACCGTTCAAAGTAAGCATATTGGCATGTAACCAATAATTAACTGGAGTTTGACCGGTACAAGCTTCGTTTTGAGCAATTTCGCACTCATGATGCGGAAATTTTAAATCCATTCCACCACCGTGAATGTCAAAATGATTCCCTAAATATTTAGTGCTCATTGCAGTACATTCTAAGTGCCATCCTGGGAATCCATCGCTCCAAGGCGAAGGCCAACGCATAATATGTTGGGCTTCCGCTTTTTTCCAAAGTGCAAAATCTTGTGGATTTCTTTTGTCACTTTGTCCGTCAAGATCACGGGTGTTGGCAAGCATGTCCTCAATATTACGGCCGCTTAATCGTCCGTAATGATTGGTTTCATTAAATTTTACCACATCAAAATAAACCGATCCATTGGCTTCATAACCAATTCCTTTTTCAATGATAGTCTTTATAATTTCAATTTGTTCAATAATATGACCCGTCGCCGTTGGTTCAATACTTGGTGGCAAAAAGTTAAATTCATTCAAAATATCATGAAAATCAACAGTGTAACGCTGTACAACTTCCATCGGCTCCAGCTGCTCCAAACGTGCTTTTTTTGCAATTTTATCTTCACCTTCATCCACATCATCCACAATATGACCTACATCCGTAATGTTTCTAACATAGCGCACTTTGTAATCCAAATGTAAAAAATACCTGAAAATTACGTCAAAAGACATAAAAGTACGCACGTTTCCAAGATGCACATTGCTGTAAACCGTTGGTCCACACACATACATCCCAACATTTCCTTCATGAATGGGTGTAAATATTTCTTTTTCTCCCGAAAGAGAATTGTATATTTTTAGATTTTGGCTACTATATAATGGCATTTTTTATTTTTTAGGAGCTTATTCCTGCTGTACGCTTAATCTTTTTATGACAAAAAAAGCCATAAAAAGGATACCGCTTCCATCAGGGCTAGGGCTTATCGGTACTATGAAATTTATTTCTATTTTAGAACTTTGTTTCTAATTTAATATAATCCAAAAACTCTCTGCGAGTTACACTATCTTTAAATTTTCCACCAAATTCTGATGTCACAGTGCTACTTTCAATATCACTGATTCCTCTTGAATTCACACAAAGGTGTTTGGCATCAATCACGCAAGCTACATCTTCTGTACCCAAAGCGATTTGTAATTCCTGAACAATTTGCATCGTTAAACGCTCTTGAACCTGAGGTCTTTTGGCATAATATTCAACAATACGGTTCATTTTAGATAAGCCAATAACTGTTCCACTAGAAATATAAGCAACATGTGCTCTTCCTATAATGGGTAATAAATGATGTTCGCAGGTAGAATATACGATGATGTTTTTTTCAACTAACATTTCACCGTATTTATAATTATTGTCAAATGTAGAAGCTTTCGGTTTTTTAGCAGGATTTAAACCTCCAAAAATTTCCTTTACAAACATTTTTGCAACACGATTGGGCGTGCCTTTTAAACTATCATCAGTCAAGTCCATTCCAAGTGTAATTAGAATACTCTCAACATCTTTTTTTATTTTTTCAATTTTATCATCATCAGAAATGTCAAAAGCATCATCTCTTACTGGATTTTTTGCGGATAAACTAACATGATTATCTCCTATTTCGTCTTGAAATTCTTCGTTTTTTATCATTAAAAGCAACTATTATTGTTGGTATAAATATTTAAGCGGTAAAGATAAATAATAAAAATTTAAGAATTTCTATCGGTCTCACTATTTAAGACTACTTTATCGGTTCTATAGGGCTTTATCATTCCTTTTTTTTTAAGTAAAAAGAAAGGCAATAACGAATTCGCTATTGCCTTTATATATAGAAATCAATTTACTGGAATGGTAAATCTAAAATTTCTTGTTTAATTATGCTTTTGTTAGGGATGCATTATAAACAGGAATTGCTGCTTTAAGGATTCTTACTGCACTAATTAAGTCGGCTTTCTTCAAAACATAAGCGATTCGAACCTGATTTAATCCCATTCCTGGAGTAGAGTAAAAGCCTGCTGCAGGCGCTACCATTACTGTTTCGCCATCTAAGTCATAGCTTTCTAAAAGCCATTGTGCAAATGCATCAGCGTTGTCCACCGGCAGTTGTGCGATACAATAAAAAGCACCTTTTGGTTTGCTAACAATAACACCTTCTATTTTATTTAACTCTTCAATCAAAGTGTCTCTGCGTTCTCTGTATTCTGAAATTACTTCGTCAAAATAACTTTTTGGAGTGTCCAGAGCTGCTTCGCTTGCTATTTGTTCAATGGTTGGCGGGCTTAATCTTGCTTGCGCAAATTTCATAGCAGTAGCCATCACTTCCTTATTTTTAGAAACAATGCATCCTATTCTTGCGCCACACATGCTGTATCTTTTTGAAACAGAATCAATCATAATAGCGTGTTCTTCAAGTCCGGGAACATTCATCACAGAGTAATGTACATCTCCATCATAAGTGAATTCACGATATACTTCGTCAGAAACCAAGAATAAATCATGTTTTTTGACTAACGCAGCCAGTTTCATAATTTCTTCTTTCGAATATAAATAACCCGTTGGATTTCCTGGGTTGCAAATAAGTATTGCTTTTGTTTTTGGAGTAATCAGTTTTTCAAAATCTTCTACTGCAGGAAGAGCAAAACCGGTTTCAATGGTTGAAATTACAGGAACTACGGTAACACCTGATGCGGTAGAAAATCCATTGTAATTTGCATAAAATGGTTCCGGAATAATAATTTCATCACCCTGATCCATCGTGCTACCCATGGCAAACATAAGTGCTTCTGAACCGCCTGTAGTAATAATAATGTCTTCGATATTTACTGAAATATCTTGATTGATGTAATAAGCCGATAATTTTTTTCTGTAGCTTTCGTTTCCGGCAGAATGACTGTATTCTAATATAGTTAAATCAATATTTTTAACAGCATTCATCGCAACTTCGGGAGTTTTTATATCCGGTTGCCCAATGTTTAAATGGTATACTTTATTTCCTTTTTTCTTAGCAATTTCTGAGTAGGGAACCAATTTTCGTATTGGTGATTCTGGCATTTGTCTGCCTTTGTTTGATATTTTTGGCATAGTCTTAATTATTGAATTGCAAATTTGCAATTTTTTTTCCGAATTTATTATAATCAAAAGCGGTATATATTGTTAAATCTGCATTTTGATGTGATTTATTTATTAATTTTATGGAAAAGTAAAATGATGAAAAAACCACTTTTTTTATTTCCCATTTGTATGTTCGTTTCTGTAGTTTTTGCGCAGCAAGGATTTCAGTTTGAAAAAGAGGTGAATAAGGTCAGCATGCCATTTAAATTGATTAATAATTTGGTTTTTGTACCAATCAAAGTCAATGGCATCGAACTTAATTTTTTGTTAGATACTGGTGTTGCTGAAACGATATTATTCAGTTTGGAAGATAAAAAAGAAGTCCGTTTTTTTAACGCTGAAAAAATATTATTAAAAGGTTTGGGAAGCCAAGTCGCTGTTGAAGGATTAAAATCTACTAATAATATTTTGGAATTTGGTAGTTTAAAAAATAAGAATCACATGCTCTATATTGTTTTAGACCCAGATTTTAATTTGTCTTCTAATATTGGGATTCCTGTAAACGGCATTATTGGGTATCAATTTTTCCGAAATAATTTAGTCGAAATTGATTACCAGAAAAGGAAAGTTTTTGTTTATAAAGACACAGCTAAAAACAGATCTAAATTTGAAAAAAAGTTTACCGCTGTTCCTATTGCTATCGAAAAATCCAAACCATATTTGAAAAGCACTATCTATCAGGATAATCGCAAGGTTGAAGTCAAATTGTTAATAGACATTGGCAATAGCGATGCAGTTTGGTTGTTTCCTGATAAATCAGAGTTTATTAAAATTCCAGAGAAAAACTTTGATGATTTTTTAGGCAAGGGATTTAGCGGTGACGTTGAAGGTAAAAGAGGCAGGATACAAAAATTTGAGATGGCAGATTTTGAATTTATCAATCCCGTGGTGGCCTTTCCAGACTCAATTTCGATTAGAAATGTTACCATGGTCCCAGACCGAATGGGTTCAGTAGGCGGTGAGATTATGAAACGATTTACTGTAGTCTTCAATTATCAAAATGAACAAATGTATCTGAAAAAGAACAGAGATTACAAGGCTTTATTTAGCTATAATAAAAGTGGTGTCGAAATACAACATAATGGTCTGCAGTGGGTTCAGGAAACTGTCCGAATGCAAACGGTTCCGCTCAGCACTAAATACAATGATGAGGGTGGAGTCACCGTTAGTACTGATTTTAAATATAAATTTCAATTAAAACCTATTTATGAAATAGCACATGTCCGCAAAAATTCGCCAGCGGCCATAGCAGGATTGCAAAAAGGGGATATAATTGTTTCCATTAATAACAACACTCCGTACAAATATTCATTACAGGAAATCAATTCTCTTTTTAAGTCAGTAGATGATAAGTGGATTACTATTGAGGTGGAACGTGAAAGTGAAATCTTGAAATTCCGGTTTAAACTGGATGATATTTTGTAATAAAAAAAGCTTCTGAATGATTTTTCAGAAGCTTTTAGTTTAATTTGATGATGTATTAGTTGGAAATTACTTCTCCTTTTATTTTAATAGCAACTCTTCCTGCTTCATAATTTACTGCATTCGATTCTACAGTTATTGTTTTTCGGATTGGTCCTGGAGCCATATTATATTTCACTGTAATTTTTCCTGTTTTCCCCGGCATGATTGGTTCATTTGGTTTTGTAGGAACTGTACATCCACAAGTTGATAAAACGTTAGTAATGATTAATGGTGCGTTTCCAGTATTTGTAAAGATGAAATCTCGGGATCCATTTTCTGATTTAGTAACCTTTCCGTAATCGATTGTGTTGTCTTTGGCAGAGAACACAATTTTAGGACCATTTTGAGCAAAACCGATACTGCTGATTAAAGCGAATGCGAATAAAGCTATTGTTTTTTTCATTTTGAAATTTTTAGATTCATTAAAGTAAATATACTTTGTTTTAATTAACGGACAAATTTTTATTTCCCTTTTTATAGTCTACATAATTATTTACTTTTGTTCCAGATTACAATTACAAATATCAGACCAAAGTCTAAAAGGTTATTTGTTGATTTGGTTAACCAATCAAAGGAACCAACAAATAATTGAATTTAACGATTAAATGATCCACAATAAAATGACAATTCCTGCACAATTCGACGCTAAAACAATTGAGAATAAATGGTATGACTACTGGATGAAAAATAATTATTTTCATTCGGAGCCGGATCATAGAACACCATATACCATTGTGATTCCACCTCCAAATGTTACTGGGGTTTTGCACATGGGTCACATGTTGAACAATACAATTCAAGATGTGTTAATTAGAAGAGCACGTCTTAAAGGTTTCAATGCATGCTGGGTTCCGGGAACGGATCACGCCTCAATAGCTACTGAAGCAAAAGTGGTAGCCAAATTAAAAGCAGAAGGAATCAATAAAAATGATTTGACTCGCGAAGAATTCTTGGCGCATGCCTGGGAATGGACGGACAAATATGGTGGTGTAATTTTAGACCAATTAAAAAAACTGGGAGCTTCCTGTGACTGGGAACGAACTAAGTTTACGATGGATCCTGATATGTCAGCGTCGGTAATTCGTTCTTTTGTAGATTTATACAACAAAGGACTGATTTATAGAGGATACCGAATGGTAAACTGGGATCCCGAAGCGAAAACTACTTTATCAGACGAAGAAGTAATTTACGAAGAACAACAAGGAAAATTATATTTCTTAAAGTATAAAATCGAAGGAAGTGAAGATTTCCTTACGATTGCAACCACACGTCCGGAAACTATTTTTGGAGATACCGCGATTTGTATCAATCCAAATGATGAACGTTTTGCTCATTTGAAAGGTAAAAAAGCGATTGTGCCTATTTGTGGAAGAGTAATTCCAATTATCGAGGATGAATATGTTGATATCGAATTTGGAACTGGTTGTTTGAAAGTGACGCCCGCTCACGATATGAATGACAAAGCGCTAGGAGAGAAGCATAATCTGGAAATTATTGATATTTTCAACGAAGATGCTACGCTGAATAGTTTTGGATTACACTATCAAGGACAAGATCGTTTCGCAGTTCGTGAGGCTGTCGCCAAAGAATTAGAAACTATTGGCGCTTTAGCAAAAACAGAAACACACTTAAATAAAGTAGGAACTTCTGAAAGAACCAAAGCGGTAATCGAGCCTCGTTTATCTGATCAGTGGTTCTTAAAAATGGAAGATTTGGTAAAACCAGCAATCAAATCTGTTTTGGAAGATGGTGAAATCAAATTGCATCCTGCACGTTTTAATAATACGTACGCACATTGGTTAAATAATATTCGCGATTGGAATATTTCGCGTCAATTGTGGTGGGGACAGCAAATTCCTGCATATTTCTATGGCGATGGAAAAGAAGATTTCGTGGTCGCTGAAAACATTGAAGACGCTTTAACGTTAGCGAGAGAGAAAACTTTAAACCTTAAACTTGAAGCAAAAGATTTAAAGCAAGATGTTGATGCTCTTGATACTTGGTTTTCTTCTTGGTTGTGGCCAATGTCCGTTTTTGGTGGAATTATGGATCCTGAAAGTGAAGATTTTAAATATTATTATCCAACGAATGATTTAGTAACCGGTCCGGATATTTTATTTTTCTGGGTGGCGAGAATGATTATTGCAGGATATGAATACACAGGCAAAAAACCATTTACAAATGTGTATTTAACTGGTTTAGTGCGTGATAAGCAGCGTCGTAAAATGTCTAAATCATTAGGAAATTCACCTGATCCTTTAGATTTGATTGAAAAGTTTGGTGCCGATGGTGTTCGTGTGGGATTGCTTTTAAGTGCTTCTGCAGGAAACGACATTATGTTTGATGAAGAATTGTGCAACCAAGGAAAAGCGTTTACGAATAAAATTTGGAATGCCTTTAAACTAATCAAAGGCTGGGAAGTTTCGGATGCTATTCCGCAACCGGAATCATCGAAAGTAGCGATTGAATGGTATGAAGCCAAATTGCAACAAACGCTTCTAGAAATTGAAGACAATTTCGAGAAATACAGAATTTCCGATGCGTTGATGGCAATTTATAAATTGGTTTGGGATGATTTCTGTTCTTGGTTTTTGGAAATGATAAAACCGGCATACCAACAGCCAATTGACAGCGTAACTTTGGCGAAAGCCATAGAAATGCTGGAAAATAACTTGAAATTATTGCATCCGTTTATGCCGTTCCTGACAGAGGAAATTTGGCAGATTCTTGCCGAAAGAACTACAGAAGAAGCCTTAATCGTTTCAACTTGGCCGGAAATGAAACCGTTTAACGCAGCTTTAATTGCTGATTTTGACAATACAATTGAAGTAATCTCTGGGATAAGAACGATTCGTAAAGACAAGAATATTCCGTTCAAAGACACCATCGAACTGAAAGTAGTAAACAATGATAAAGCTTCCACTTATTTTGATTCGGTTGTGACCAAATTAGGGAACATCACTTTATTAGAATATGTTTCGGATAAAGTAGACGGTGCATTATCATTCCGTGTGAAATCGAATGAATATTTTATTCCAATCACCGGAAACATTGATGTAGAAGCCGAGATTACTAAACTTTCGGCTGAATTAGTGTACACGCAAGGTTTCTTGAAATCAGTACAAAACAAACTGGCAAATGAGAAATTTGTGGCTGGTGCGCCAGAGAAAGTTCTGGCAAATGAAAGACAAAAAGAAGCGGATGCTTTGGCAAAAATTGAAACTATCGAACACAGTTTGGCAGGTTTGAAGTAAGAGTTAAGTTCTTTTAGAAATATAGAATCCCATTTCCTGTCAAAAAGGAAATGGGATTTTTTAATTAAAAAATCCAAAGTTTTCTGCTTTACAAAAAAAGGAAAGAAGCAGAAAAACTTTGGATAAAATACAACCTTTGTAAGGTTTTAGAATTTATATTTCAAGCTTGTCAATACTTGACGTGGAGCGATTGGGTTTACACTGTAATTTTCGTGTACCGTGTAATTCAACTCATTTGTCACATTAGATAATTTACACAATATGGAGAATTTTTTCCATTCATAACCTGCTGAAACATCAATTGTTGTATATCCTTCTAATGGAATGTCACGGTCTTCAATAGTCACAGTATATGTTTTTGGAGTAGTTACAGGTTTGTTTTCTGTCCATACATAACGGTCATTCCAACCTCCTGTGCGGTCACCAATATAGTTCCCGATAGCTCCAAAAGTTAGTCCTTTTAATTTCCCGTTAGGCAATTTGTAGAAAAAACTCAAATTAGCTGTGTGCTTTGGTGTTCTTGCTAAAATATCGCCTACTACAAGACTTCCGCTTGTCCCTGATGATTTAGAAATTTTGGTTTCGTTGAAGCTATATCCAGCAATGATGTTCAAACCAAGTGTTGGTTTTGCTGTAACATCTATCTCAATTCCTTTTCCTTTTGTTCCCCCTACCAGTTCTTTTAAATTGGTATTTACATTAGGTGTTACACCATCAGCCGCAAACAAAACAGTTTGAGCTAAATTATTGTTTGAGATTTGATATGCTGTTACATTGGTACTCAAAATACCTTTCCAGAAATCTTTTTTGATACCCACCTCAAATTGATCTATTATAGAAGGATCTAATGGTTGTAAATCTACCGTTGTTCCTGTGTTTGGAGTAAATGAGTTCGAGTAACTGGCGAACAGTGATAAATCTTTATTTGGTTGAATTACCAGTCCTGCTTTTGGAGAATAAGCTCTGTTCAAAGTTTTAGTTCCCGTTGTAGGAATTGCATTTTCAAGGGTTGTTGTAATCGTGTCAACACCATTTACTTTTCCTATTACTTCTTTAGAGGTTGTAACCTCACTTTCTTGCCATGACCAGCGCAGTCCTGCCAAAACCTTTACATAATCAGTAATCGAAATTAAATCTTGAGCATATACTCCAAAACGTTGCGTATCTGTAGTAGCCAGTTGTGTGGCTCGAGTTGTATATGGTGCTGTTAAGCTTTGTGTGCTGTAATCATAATTGAATAGATTTATGGCAGTTGCTTCAGTAGTTAAAGCAGTTGTACCATTTGGAGTTGCATAAAAGCCAAAAGTATAACTCGGTGCCATAGAATTTTCATAGTCAACTCCGGCAAATATTTGGTGTTTGATGCTTCCTGTGTTGAAGGTTCCTTGTAAACTCAATTGATCTCCAAATATTTTTTCAGAAGCATCAGCTTGTGTCAAGCCACGTTTCCAATTCCCGTTGACATCAATCGAGCTTAACTGTGCAGTCGATTTTTGAGTTCTGTTGTAAGACTGAAAAGAAGAATTAAAACTTAATTTCCAGTTGTTGTTGAAATCATGATTGACCAATACTGAAGCACTAGATGATTTTGTTTTACCAGTTGACCATAGCGCTCCATAATACGTGTTTCGGGGCAAATCTAAAATTGTTTTACCAATGATTCCAGTCCCAAAATCAGGAGTCCAATCGGCACTTAAATAGTCACCTTGTACCGTAATTTGAGTTTTATCGCTTACATTAAAAAGGAATGAAGGATTTACATAAATACGCTCATTTTTGACAACATCTCTAAAGCTTTCTGAGTTTTCGTAAGAAGCATTAAATCGATAAGCGATATGTTTATTCAAAGGGCCGTAAAAATCAATCGATGGTTTGTAGTAGGAATAACTACCTGCTTGCATTGTAATTTCTCCACCGCTCTTGAAAGAAGGGGTTTTAGTAACCAAATTTAAAATTCCACCCGGAGCAACGTTTCCATACAATAAGGCAGAACCACCTTTAAGAAATTCCACTTTTTCTAAACCTGAAATTTCCGGGATAGAACCTGCATTATAACGGAAACCATTTTTAAACATATTGTTGGCTGACATATCATATCCTCTTGAGAAAAATGATTCCTGAGCGCCACCACGTGCGGAACCTACATAAATACCATTGGCATTTTTGATAACTTCACTTAGGCGAATGGCTTGTTGTTGCTCGATTATTTCAGCTCCAATAACCTGAACACTTTGCGGAGTGTCCATTGGTTTTAATCCTGATCTTAATGCTGAAACTGCCTTTTTCTCTTTGTTGGCTGTGATAACAACTTCTTTAAGTACTCCTCCTTTTTTGTTTTTTATGGTATCCGTTATGGATTCGAAAGGATCTTCAAAATTTTTATCGTCAGATGTATTCACTGATTCTTGTGCTAAACAAGTCAAACTAAATAAAAGTGTTAATGTGGGAAGGAAAATATATTTCATGAGTGTTTATTTGGAATAATTAAAAATAACGATGCAAATATAAAACCCAAGTTTGGTTTGACAAAACTTATTTAGATTAAATATTAATAATATTTTATTTTTTATTTAACTAATTATAGTTTAGCTATTTGTGTTTGTTTATAATAGCATTTTTTAAAATAACAGATGCTTTTTTAGGCCTTTGTCTAGTGTTTTTTGGTTATTTTGACTTCTAGATTATGAAAATTCTTCTCCAAAAAGACTATGAATATCTTTTATGTTAATTTTTGTTAAAGGAGTAATCCAAATAGGAGCGTTGTGTGTTACCGTTTTTATGCTACAGATTTTTGATAGTAAACTCTGATTTGTAAAATTTGTATCAAAGAAGGAGTATTATAATTAAATATTCCTCACCACAAATAGGAAGTTTATATTTGTGGAGCTAGTATTTAATTTCGGAAGTTTAAGCTTAGAAGAATTAAAGTCGAGCCTTAAATTTCTTGATTCGGGAGTTTTTTGATTTCACCACTTTTCCATCATCCGTAATCATGATGCAGCTATAATCAGCATATTTGTTGAGTAAAAGTAGTCCAGCTGTTTTACCTAAAACCATTAAGGAGGTACTTAAACCGTTCGCCGTTTCAGCATTTGGTCCAAAAACCGTCACGCTACATAATCCCGTTGCAGGATAACCTGTTGCCGGATTAATAATATGCGAATAGCGTTTGCCATTAAAAACAACAAATTTTTCATAGCTGCCCGAAGTGGTTACAGCATCTTGTTTTAATGGTACAACTGCAACGAGTTTTTCAGGATGAAAGGGATTCGTAATTCCAATATTCCAAGGTTTTCCATTGGGCTGTTTCCCCCAAGTACTCATATCACCTGAACCATTTATAATTCCGGCTTTAATGCCTTTTGCAAGCATCATATCGCGGCATTTATCGGTAGCATATCCTTCTCCTAAAGCGCCAAAACCAATTTTCATCCCTTTTAGTTTCAGGAAAACAGTGGATTGTACGCTATCCAAGATTATATTTTTGTAGCCCACTTTTTCAACTGATTTCTGAATGGCTTCCGCCGAAGGCATTTGTGTCATGGAACCATCAAATTTCCAGATTTTATCCATTGCCGCAAAACTGATGTCAAAACCACCATTCGTCATTTCAGAAAACTGAATCGCTCTTTGCGTTAATTCAAAAACTTCTTTATCTACTTTCACTGGCCGAATACCCGCATTTTGGTTCACTTCAGAAACCTGTGAGTCTGGTTTCCAATCGGAAATTAAATTTTCGATTCGGGTAATTTCATTAATAACTGCATCTATGTTTTGTTCTGCCGATAATGAATCTTTGTCAACGATGGAAATGTCAAATCGACCGCCCATAAGTAAGCTGGTTCTTTTTCGTAAGACTTGGCTGTGGCTTGTGAAAGCGCAAATTAGTAAAAGGAAAAACAGGAATTGGAATTTCATAATAAAAGTATCAGTAGTCATTGCGAGGAACGAAGCAATCGCACTAGCATAAGCATATAAGTTGAGCAACTAATGTGATTGCTTCGTTCCTCGCAATGACAAAATAACATAATTCCACTAATAACAATCCGTCAGCACTTGTCCTTTAGTTTTATAATCAGCAATTCCTTTCCCAGTTTTGTCAAGACAAAGTATATCTAGAACAGCTTCTACATCCTTTTGCATCGCAAGCGAACCGCAAATCATTACAACGCCTCCTTGTGTTAGCAAATCAATGAAAAAATCAGAATCTCGTTTGATTAGATCCATTACATAATGATGGTTCGCTTCGCGAGATAAAGCTATATTAAAATTTTTAAGTTGCTGTTTTTGAATCATTTCAGTAGCAAATTTTTCATACCCTAAAACAGTTTCAGTTGCTTTTCGAAAACCGCAATACAAATGAATTTCGGTTTTTTTCTTATTTTGTTCTATCATTCCAAGGAAAGGAGCAATTCCTGTTCCATTTGAAATCAGCGCTAGTTTAGATGCTTTTTTCGGGAAATGAAAAGTCTGGTTCTTAATGATTCGTGCTTTAAAAACAGATCCCGGTTCTACAGTATATAAATAGCAGGAACCTAACCCTAAAGGATGTAATTTCACGACTAATTGTATGTTGCCGTTATGATTCCCGATAGAGTAGAGGCGTTCTTGGTTGTCGTTTGCAGGATAAATTGCCAAGAGGTCACCCGAAGTGAATTTAGCGTTACTACTAGCACGCAGCGTCAGTAAAAAAGTATGCTCCGTATCAGAAATGGCAGTTTTATCAAGTACTGTCATTTTTTCCAAACCTTTCGGAACTTCATTATAAAGTGATGGTGTTGCCGAAAGTTGAATTCCTGTTTTGGCACTCCATAATTTCACCCAACCTACAAATTCTTCTGCAGATTTGTCGTTTACGGTTTGTAATTCTACTATACGTTCCGCCCAGTTTTGCTTTGCTAACAACACATCAATTTCCTGTGCATAACCACAAAAATCTGGATATGCTTGAGAACCAAATCCTACTACAGAAACATTGATTTTTTGCTGTTGTTCCGTTTTGTTGATGAGCGAAATAAATTTGCTCGCATTAGATGGTGCATCGCCTAATCCGTGGGTTGAAGTAAATACGATAAGATGTTTTGCTTTTGGATAATCCGAATAATTATTCAGTTCAGTAAGGAAGACTTTTTCTCCGTGCGCAAGCAATTGCTTCTGAATCGCATTAGCAAATAATAGTGTGCTTCCATTTTCTGAACCAATCAACAATATGAATGTGCTGTCTTCAGGTTTGTATTTGTTTTTAATGCGACTCGCTCTTCGTTTTAACGTCATGGCAAAACCCGAGTAGATAAAAAATAGAATATTCAAACTCGCGATTCCTAAAATTATCGCCCATAAAATACTGCTGCGACCGGTATGTAAATCAAGACTCAAATTCGATGCTAAATTCTGCAGCGGAAAAGGAGTTTCACTTACAATCGTTCCGGAAATTTGGTTGACTTCGATTTCTCGGTCTTTTAATGTAATGATATAATATTCCTCGGGGTCATCAGAAAATGGGAATTCAATTTTTTGAACATCAGTAAGAAGCGTGTTTTTAAAAACAGAAGTAGTAGTCTCGTTTTTTGAAACAGGTACGGTTGCAACCATTTCGGTTTTTCCTTCAGAATCTTTTTTTTCAACGAAAAAATTAAACTTTTCCAAGGTTAAATACGTTCCCGAAAGTGCAATAATCAGAATCGGAATCAGCGATAATCGTCCTAAAAAAATATGGTAATATTGAGCGAAATTTTCTTTCACAATTTTAGAAAATAAACTGCGAAGACTTCTTTGGCGGTTGAGTATCAAAGCAAAACCCGAAATAGAAATCAATACCAACAATAAGGAAATAAAGCCCACAATAAAACGCCCGGTTTCTTTAAGGAATAAGGAACGATGGAGCGCTGTTGTCCATTGGATAAACTCACTTTTTTTGATGGGTTCTCCCAGTATTTTTCCAGTTCTTGCGTCAATATAGGCATTGACATCATTGTCTTCCTGGTCGATACCTTGCAGGGTTACAAATTGATTGTGGTTTACACTCAATTCGGTTATTTCAGGATAGGTTTTGCGTAACATTGGCAAAGTTTCTCCTAGGGTTATTTTATCGAAATTTTCTACTTTATATGGCGGTGTTTTCTCTTGTATAGCATCGACTGCAAGGATGACACCAGTTACGGATGCCAATACTAAAAATGCTGCAGAAAACAGTGCCAAAGCCAAGTGTGCGTAACGCCAAAAAGAAAGAGTCATTTGTAATAAATTTTAACATATAAGTCATATAAGTTTTACGTTTTGTAAAAGCTTATATGACTTATATGGTTTAATGTAAAAGCTGTTTTTTTAGATTTTGTTCAATCTTACGTAGCGAATGTAGTTTTTACCTTCTGTTTTTGCTGCTATTCCTTCTGTTGTCAGTGGAATCTCTAAATCAGTGGTGTAATATTTATGATCTTCTACTGCAGTTTCAAAGCGCAATTTAAATCCTTTGTTGATTTTAGCATCTTCAATTTCTATTGTAGTGATGCTGCGGTCGCCACCAGTTACCGAAGCACCAGTTTTGGCACTGATATTTTCTGGTTTTTTAGAATAGAATTTGTTCCATTCTTTAAGGGTTTTGTACCATTTTTTATCGTCACCCATTACATACAGTGTTTTTACATATTCGCCTTTAGCGTTTACAAGTGAAACTACAATATAAGCGCCTTCGCCCATGTAGTTTGACATTTGGAGCATACATTTGTATTTACTGGATTGTGCGGAAGCTTGAAACGACAAAAGGAATAGGAACGCTATAGATAAACTAATTTTTAGGATCGATTTCATATGAGATAATATTTGTTTTTTAAGGAATATGGTAGCGCCATTTTTTATTGTTTTTTGTGATTTTGTATCACGGCGATTTTATACTATTATTTTAAAAATTCTAGAACTATTTTGTTAGTTGTTAACGATTCGTTTTCTTTGGCTAAAGCATATGCACTTTCATCAAAATCAGTGGTAATTTCTTTTTTAGCGCCCATAGAAATAAGATATTTCAAGATAGCATCGTCTTTTGAAATCATAGCAGCTTTGTGCAAAGCCGTTAAGCCATCTTTGTTTTTGGCATTGATATCGATGTTTAAAGCGGCGATTTTTTTCAATAAAGCCAAATCGTTTTTAATTACAGCAAAATGATACAATGTATTCCCATCTTTTTGAGGAGTTGCCAAGTTTAAACCTTTATCCTGAAGTAATTTTATTTTGGTTTCAAAAGGATCTTGAGTGGTTGCCTCTTGTCCGCGTCCTGATGGTCTGTAGGATTGAATCAGGTAATATCCTAAATTGTTTCCGTCTTTGTCCAATACTTTTGCATCAGCTCCTTTGTTTAAAAGTACTGTTACTGCCTCAGGAGTTCCAGCTTTTACAGCCATTGTCAATGCTGATTCTCCTTTTAGATTTTGAACATTGTTGTTTTTTACTATTGGCAACAACAGTTCTAATGCGGCAATATCTCTAGCTGAGGCTGCTGCCATTAATGCTGTATTTCCCTCGTTATTGGCTTTGTTAGCATCTACGCCTTTGGACAAAAAGTAAGTAATGATTTCGGATTGGTTGGCTTTGCTTGCCAATAAATGAAGCACCGTTTCACCCGATTTGCTTGTAACAGTTGGTTTGATTTTTAAATCTTCAACTAAATATTTGTAGGTTTCAAGAGGAGTCACATCTCTACGGGAACCTTGTGCTGCAAACAGCAATGCATTGTCAGTAGCTTTTACTCCTTTTTCTAACAGGGATTTCAATAATGGTAGGTTGCCTGATTTCGCAGCATAATCAAAAGCAGTATTTCGATCACTATCAGTATCCTTAATTGACATTCCTTTGGTCGTGAAATAGTTTGAAAGCGTCAGGTTTTTATCGGATGCAATCGCCATTAATAACAGGTTGATACCCTCTTTATACTTTTTCTTTGGATCAGTTCCAGCTTTAAAAAAAGCCTCATACAATGCGGTATTGCTTTGACCTCCAACTGCCGCAAAAGTTAGCGGAGTTTCTCCTTTGCTGTCTTCTAGATTAAGGTATGAGCCTTTACTGATAAGGTATTCTACAATTGCTACATTTCCTTTATTGGCGGCCCAGTGTAAATAAATACGATTGTCATGTGTCAATTTATTGACTTCATTCCCGGCTTGTTCCAGTAAGAATTCTATGGTTGCTGCAGGTGCATCATTATTAATAGCCATAACAGTGACATCAAAAGCATTTGGAGTGGAGGCTGAAGGACTGTTTCCCTTCGCTATTTCAGCTTTTACAGCATTTACATCCGGATTTGTTTTCCAAAAAGATTGCTCCAAAAGTGTATTTTTTTGCTGCGCACTCACAAATAAAGTGGCAAATAAGGCAAAAGAGATGAAAAGATTCTTTTTCATAATTTTTTTATAAAGGTTCTTATTATTGTAAAGAAAATTATTTAAGTTATTTAGAATAAATAAAAATAACACAAATGTAAAAATAAATAGTATAATTCCAATTATTATGGACTCAATTATCTGGAAATATTTAATGAATTATAAAGTTTGTATTTTGATCTTTCTCTAGATGATTTGAAAAGGTATCTTTTAATTACCACTACTTTAGATGTCAAACAGTCGGAAAGGTTTAACGCAGGAACTTGAAATTATAGAAATAGATTTAATTCAAAACCCTTGTTTTATTTTTTCTGTTTCGTCCCCACCAAATGTAGCATCCGGATATTGGAAGACTCGCAATTAGTAAACTACAAAGAAAGGCGAATATTTTTCCAGGTAATCCCAATATCGCTCCGGTATGAATATCATAATTCATTTTCATCAGGTTATCAGCAATTTTATCGGCTGTTTTTCTTCCCCAAATATGAGAAACACTCATCTCTTTCAAGCTGTATTGATCAAAATACCGATAGTCAATTTTCCAATAGGTTCCTTTATCGCTATTTGCATTTGCCGCTATTGGGGACATATTCGTTTCCGGAGGGTGAATTTCAATGGATTTGGCCAACGGATATTCTCTTTGCATTTGGAGCCAAACTGCATCTAATGGTTTTACGGTTAAACTAGTTGTAGTTTTCTGGTTTTTTTTCGAAAGCGGTTCTTCATAGAGTAATGATTTTTCACCACCGGACAAGGTGTAATAGGAATACGCAAACCATTGAAATCCCCAAACTAATCCCGTTATAGCAAAAATAATTCCGATGATGAGTACATAAAAACCAGTGATGTTATGTAAATCGTAATTTTTTCGTTTCCATTTGGTGCCTTTTTTCCATTTGAACCAAAAGCGTTGTTTGGCGGCACTTTTATTTTTTGGATACCAAAGAATAAAACCTGAAATTAACATGATTAGAAATATTAAAGTTGCAGATGCCACAACAGTTTGCCCAATTTCATGCGGCAGCCAAAGATAAAAATGTCCGTCGAGGATAAATGCAAAGAAACCTTCCTCATTATTGATCGTTTTCAGGACTTTTCCAGTGTAAGGATTTAGGTAAGTCGTATAATGATAACTGGGTTCGTAATGAAAAAATATCGCCTCAACGGAATTGTTTTTTTCATTGTATTTGATAGCGTGAAGCACTTTATTTGGGACTTCTTTTCTGGCGATGGTTTCCAATTGAGATGGAGGCAGAAAAGATTCATTTTGAGGTTCCACAAAACGATATTCTTCTGTGATGTTTTGTATTTCCTCTTGAAAGGCATACAAACATCCTGTGATGGCGATTATAAAAACGAGTAATCCAGAGGACAAACCTAGCCAAAGATGGATTTTTCGGATTGCTTTTTTGATGTTATTATTTTTCATTTAAAAAAAGAATAAAACTCCCCACCGAAATGAGGAGTTTAGTGAAACAAAAACCAATTATGAAACTTAAAATTTATAGGTTAAACCGGCGGTGACACTTCTCAAACGCTGTGGAGTTACTGTCGACCATCCTGAATAATATTTTTCGTTGAATACATTATTCAATTTCAAAGCAAGATTGAATTTATCATTTGAATACGATACAGCCGAATTTACTATGGCATAACTCGGCAATTCAAAGGTTCCAATATTGGCTCTGTTCATTGTTTTGTATTCGCTGGCATAATTTCCACCAAATCCTATTCCGAAACCTTTTAATTTTCCTGAAGTCAACGTATAATTTGCCCATAAATTTACAAGCGTTTCTGGTCCGGCTTCTTCGGGTCTTAGTCCTAAATAACCATCTCCTGGATTGTCTTTGGTAACTTCACTTTTGTTATTGCTGAATCCGGCAATGATGTTAAATCCTTTTACTGGATTTGCCGTAAAACTAACCTCAACACCTTTACTGTTAACTTCTCCGCCTTGTATAGCGTTGTTGATATTGTTTGGATCAGTCATCAATCTGTTTTTAACATCAATATTATAGTAGCTGATGGATGCCGAAATGATGTCTTTGTATAAGTTTGTTTTTAATCCAAATTCATACTGATTGGCTTGTTCCGGGTCAAAAGATTTTATTCTCGGATTAGAACCATCCACTTCTGAAACTTCTCTTGGCGTGACATTCACAAACCCATTCATGTAATTGGAAAAAACAGAAACTTTATCTTTAATCAACATATAAACCAGACCGAATTTTGGTGAAACGGCTGCTTGGCTTCTTTCTTCGGTAGCGGTTGTCGATTTGAAATGGTCAATTCTCAAACTCGCCATCGCAGAAAATTTATCGGTAATATTCAACACATCCGAAGCGTATGCACTGATAACTTCCACTTCGGCTGTTGAGTTTCCTTCAAACGAACCGACTAATAACTTATCAACTCCCGCTTGGGTTAAATCTCCAGTATCTCCACCATCGATTAATGAAACAATTCCGTTTCCAACCCAACCAGTGCTTCCATTCATAATATTCGATTGGTAATAATCAATACCTGCGACTAATCGGTTTCTTAAATTTCCAATTTTAAAGTCTCCAATGAAATTCTGCTGAATATCAGTTGCGAAAGTTTCTCCATTTCTTTTCGAAATGTATCGTGTAAAATCGTTTCCGTTTGAAGCGTCGAATAAATAGGAATAATAGCCGTTAGTTTTGCTATTACTTCTGGACAATACCGTTTGCGAAGTCCATTGATCAGAGAGTTTGTAAAGCATTTGAGCTTGTAAACTAAATGTTGGATTACTGATGGACAACTCGTTTGAAGTAAAGGATTTTTTATAATTTCTTTCAAATAATTCCATCGAATCAAAAGATAGAGCCGAATTTCTGTTCAAGAAAAGCATCGGTGCATTTGACGAATTTCTATTAGTGAATTCGGTGTTTATCAAGAACGAAAGTTTATCATTTACTTTGTAACTCAAGGAAGGTGCAAAGAAAAATGATTTTCCAAAACCGGCATCTTGAAACGAATTTTCTTTTTGATATGCTGTATTGATACGCAGGGCAACATCTGAATTCAATGGAATATTTACATCGGCTGTAAGTCGGTCCATTCCATAAGTTCCGGAATTATAGCTGATTTCTCCGCCAAATCTGGAATAAGGTTTTTTAGTTACAATGTTTATCAAGCCTCCGTAAGAAATCAAACTACTTCCAAATAAAGTTCCTGAAGGTCCTTTAATAACTTCAATATTATCCACGTTTGCAGGATCAATACTTCCGTTATTAATTCCCGGTAAACCATTTATCATAGTCGGCTGAACCGAAAAACCTCTCATTGTAAAATATTCAGCACCATCGCCGCCACGTCCGGTTGATTCCCAAAGACGTGTTATTCCAGTAGCATTTTTTAGCGCATCATTAAAATTTGTAACTAATTGCTCTTTCATTAACTCAGCGGTTACAGTATTGTAAACTTGTGGGTTTTCAATATTGTTTAATGGCATTCTGGAAACGGTAGTACTTTTTTCTCTTTTGTACTTGTATTTGTTGGAGTTTACAATAACTTCTTTCAACGTTTTCAGAGAATCTTTTTCTTGCTCTTTTTTTTCTTGGGCGCTAACAGT
Organism: Flavobacterium sp. CAN_S2; assembly: GCF_015752255.1. Taxonomy (NCBI): domain Bacteria; kingdom Pseudomonadati; phylum Bacteroidota; class Flavobacteriia; order Flavobacteriales; family Flavobacteriaceae; genus Flavobacterium; species Flavobacterium sp. CAN_S2. The sequence continues at coordinate 378,159 of NZ_JADOVA010000001.1, read as the reverse complement.
TGCGCCAAAAAGTAAAACTGACAGGTAAATAGTATGTAACTTTTTCATTTATTTAGATTAAGTAAAAATAATAATGCAAATATAGAAGTGCATTTTGTTTTAACAAAACTTATTTAGACTTAATATAGATAGTAAAATAAAATATTTTTTATGAACTTGTAAATCAGTTTCTTAGAAGCATAAAAAAACCTTGCTTTTTCGAGCAAGGTTGTCATTGGAGTATAAAATGTTAAAGTTTATTTGATTTTTTTCATCGAAAACTGCTCGGAACTTGGTTTTCCTTGTTGGATTCCGGAAATTTTAGCCACTAAACTGTCAGGAGTAATTTGGGTATAACTTATTTTTTGAGGATAATCGTGTTTTGGATTTTCAAAAACCATTTGCTTTTCTGTTGCAGTTGTCAACTTGAAAGCAACGGGTTTGTCATCATTTTGTCCTTCTACAGTTGCAGTATAGGTTAGCACTTCGCCTTTTTGCTGCAAGGTGATCGATTCAAAATGCAATGTGTCTTTCTCCTTAACGAAATAAGATTGCGCTTGAAAGGTGCTGTCGTTTACTTTTTTCCAATATTCGGTCAGAGTACCATCAGCGGCTTTGTTTTCCCAATTTCCCAAAAGCCAATTGGCAGCCTTGATTTTTTCTTTTTCATTTGCATCAGAATCTTTACAAGAAACCAAGGCAAGCAAAAGCAGTATAAAGGTCGTTTTTTGAAACATAAGCTTAGATTTTTTGGTTTATTTATATGGAGCTAAATTATGAAAAAATAGAATAGGTGTGTTTTATTTTTAGTTTTGTAATTCTTAAAATCGTAATAGATATTATCAAATACAAACTTCTACTAAAAATTACAACGTTCTCAAAAATTAACATATAAGTTATTTATGGACATATAAGCAATTGTTTGGCAGCTAACTTCAATAATCTTACATGACTTATATGTTTTGAATATCAAAAAAATATTAGTTATTTCAGTTAAGAAAGGGTATTAATCTTTCTTTTAAAACCAAACTTAAATGATTCTTATATGACTTATATGGTGAAAAATTAAACACTGGCTTTCAAAATAGTATAAACCAATTCCTTCGTAGGTATTTGATCTTTTAGTTTCAATCTGACCTTATCAAAAGTCACTTTAAAATCGCAGCCTGATTTATAGTTACTGCAACCATAAGCCATTTTTCCTTTTAGCACAGTTCCTTTCTGGCATTTCGGACAGGTTAATTCATCCGGAATAGCTTTCACCAAAGTTTTCTTGGGTTCTAATTTGAGTTGGAAATTTTCGTCAAAGCGAAGTAAACCTTCCACAACGCCAGCATCCGTTTTGAAATCTTTTAAGTTTACGGTAGATCCTTTTTGAAGCAATCGCAAGTATTGATTCTCGGATATTTTTTTCTCTGCAAATGTGTATGGCAATAAAAACGTGCAACCTGATTTATAATCGGAACAGCCAAACGAAGACTTCCCTTTTATTAGTGTTCCTTTTTTACATTTCGGACAGGCTTCCGCCAAAATTCCGGCTGCTTTCTTTTTCTCGACTTTTGCCACTTCTTTTTGAATAGTTCCAGCATGGGAGATATTGGCGCGTCTGGTTTCACTTCGTACTTCATACACCAAAGTTTCAACCATGTGTTTCATGTTCTTAATAAATGAACCCGCGGTAAACGTTCCTTTTTCAATATCTTTCAACTGCTTTTCCCAAGAACCGGTAAGTTCTGCCGATTTTACCAATTCATTTTGAATCGTATCAATCAGTTTAATTCCCGTAGGTGTTGGCAAAACCTGTTTTTTGTTTCTTACAATGTATTGGCGTCTAAAAAGCGTTTCAATAATATTGGCTCGCGTGGACGGGCGACCAATACCGTTTTCTTTCATCAATTCGCGTAAATCTTCATCATCCACTTGCTTTCCCGCGGTTTCCATGGCGCGCAATAAAGTCGCTTCGGTAAATTGATTCGGTGGTTTGGTTTCCTTTTCTAAAAACGAAGGTTGGTGTGGCCCTTTTTCGCCTACAACAAAACTCGGCAAGATATCGGCTTCTTTTTCTTTTGTATTAGGATCTTCAAACACTACACGAAATCCTTTTTTTAAGATTTCTTTTCCGGTGGTTTTAAATAAAACTTCGGCAGCTTTCCCGACTACTGTGGTATTAGCAACCAAACAATCGTCATAAAACACGGCAATAAATCGCTTTGTAATAATATCATACACTTGCTGCTGATTGTATTGCAAATTACTTTGAATCCCCGTTGGAATAATGGCGTGGTGATCCGTTACTTTTTTATCGTTGAAAACCTTGGGTGATTTTTTTATCTTTTTTTCCAAAAGCGGTTGCGTCAACGCAGTATAATTTGTCAAGTTTTTCAGAATCCCCGGTACTTTTGGATAAATATCATTCGGTAAAAACGTGGTGTCGACTCTGGGATACGTGACTACTTTTTGTTCGTATAAAGTTTGGACAATTTTAAGTGTTTCGTCTGCCGTAAAGCCAAATTTAGTATTGCAATACACTTGTAAGCCTGTTAAATCGAATAGTTTTGGTGCAAACTCATTACCATTCTTTTTTTCGACAGAAACAATTTCGAACTCACTTTCCTTTACTTTATTGGCCAATAGTTCACCATCTTCCTTTTTCAAAAAACGCCCTTCCTCATAACTGAAAAGCGTTTCTCGATATAAAGTTTGCAACTCCCAATACGGTTGCGGTTTGAAGTTTTCAATTTCCTTGAAACGGTCCACGACCATTGCTAGAGTAGGGGTTTGCACTCTTCCAATAGACAATACCTGCTTGTAGCCGCCGTGTTTTACGGTGTACAATCGCGTGGCATTCATACCGAGTAACCAGTCGCCAATGGCTCTGGAAAAACCTGCATAATACAAATTATCATAATTGGCAGATGGTTTCAGGTTCAGGAAACCCTCTTTGATGGCTTCGGTGGTCAGGGACGAAATCCACAAGCGTTGTACCTCGCCTTTGTACTGCGCTTCGTTCATGACCCAACGCTGAATGAGTTCTCCTTCTTGCCCGGCATCCCCGCAGTTGATGACCATCTCGGCTTTGTCGAATAAACTTTTTATGATTTTGAATTGCTTCTGGATACCTGAATTCTCCACCACTTTCGTCTCAAATTTCTCGGGAAGCATCGGTAAGTTGTTGAGGTCCCAACTTTTCCAGTGCGGTTTGTAATCGTTCGGTTCTTTCAAGGTACATAAATGCCCAAAAGTGTAGGTTACCTGATAACCATTGCCTTCAAAATAGCCGTCGTGCTTGGTATTGGCTCCTAAAACGGATGCGATTTCGCGGGCTACACTTGGTTTCTCGGCAATACAGACCTTCATTTTTCTCCTTCTGATTTAAGGGCGCAAATTAGGAATTTAGAAATTGGTATTAAAAATAAATCGGTAGGAGTTATGAACGGCTAGGTTGCGTTGTTTTTTAGGAGCAGAACGATTTTTTCAATAACGAACCGTCCTGCTGTACACTGTATCCACGCGAAAAAGCGTGGGATGCCGGTTCCATCAGAGCTAAAAGATTTCGTTCAATTTTCATATTAACGAAAGAAAATACAGTAGATGACTTCGTTTATGATTATTTACTGATAATTTTCTCTCAGACAATTATAAAAACGTTGTTTTAATACAACATAAAATATATAAAATTGTTGTTTATGTTTAACAATTTTAGTTATATTTGCTGTTTAAAAACAACAGTATGGAAGATCTTATTTTAGAATTTCAAGAAAAAATCACTTTTGTATCCTTGAAATTCGAACGGTATTTGATTGATAGAATGGATTTGAATAACCGATTAATTGCCGTAAAAGGCGCTAGAGGTTCAGGAAAAACGACTTTATTGTTGCAAATTGCAAAAAGAAAATTACCACTAAAAAGCACACTATATGTAAGTTTGGATCATATTTATTTTTTTGAAAATAAATTATATGATTTGGCAAAGCTGTTTGTAAAATTTGGCGGCACTCATTTGTTATTGGACGAAGTGCATAAATATCCCAATTGGTCTAGAGAGATAAAATTAATTTATGACAATTTCCCCGCTTTAAGCATTGTTTTTACTTCTTCTTCAATGCTGGAAATTTACAAAGCCGAATCAGATTTGAGTCGAAGAGCGGTTTCCTATACCTTAAAAGAGCTATCTTTTCGGGAATTTATTGAGTTGGATGCCAATAAAAAATTCCCCGTTTTTTCTTTAGAAGAAATTCTGAGTAATCACAACGAAATAGCTTCAAAAATTTTGGAAGAGCTGAAGCCCTTGCCTCTTTTTGCAAAATATTTGCAAATGGGAGCGTATCCGTATTTCAAAGAAAGTGAGAATGATTATCCTCAAAAATTACGCAACACTATAAATTTAATCATAGAAATAGATATTAATGCGGTCGAAGATTTGAATTATGAAACTTTGGTCAAATTGAAAAAATTATTGATAACTGTTGCAACGAGTGCTCCATTTACGCCCAATATTACCAAGTTAAGCGAAAAAGTAGGCGTTTCTAGAAACACCTTAATTCAGGCGATAAAAATTCTAGACCGTGCAGGATTAGTCAACGAATTGTACAAAGACACATCAGGAATAGGCGTTTTGACAAAACCCGAAAAATTGTTCTTGAACAATACCAATTTGATGTATGTTTTGGCAAAAGAGAATATCAATATTGGCAATGTTAGAGAAACGTTCTTCCTAAATCAATTCAAAGATTTGCACGAAATTAATCTGTCTGCTCAATCCGATTTTCTGGTCAATAAAAAGTACACTTTCGAAATAGGAGGCAAAAACAAAACCAGAAAACAAATTATAGATATTCCAGATTCATACATTGCTAAAGATATGATAGAAATTGGGTATGGGACTATAATTCCAGTTTGGTTGTTTGGGTTTATGTATTAGTGTAGAATGTTTGTGTTGGGATTTTTTGGTTAAGCAATCATAATATTTAATTGAGTGCTGTGCGAAGTCTCCCGACTTCTTACCTATTACTATATGCCATTCTTATTTTAGCAACTTTTATTTTCCTGTGTTTGTAGATTGTTGGAATAGTGACCTTCGCAGAGCGATTACGATTTTATTTTGTTATTGCGACTGATTCACACTTCGGAGAGCTGGGTAAGCTATTATGCAAATTTATATCTTAAAAACATCCATTCTTTGCATCCAGGGAATTTCTGATTCTACAAACGTAAGTTTGGTCTTAATGATGCGGTCACTTTTATCTCTAGGATTTTTCGTGACAAATCTCGCCTTGGATGTATTGAAATCCAATGTGTATTTTTCATCAAAGTCTTCTTGTTTGTTCGAAGAGAAACTAATCACATTGTCTTTCGCGGTCCATTTTCCTTTTCCGTATTTATTTACTTCAGTTGGAATTCCGTTTTTAATTTTAGAATAATAATGAAATACGAATGTTCCATCCTGACTTAAAGTTAATTTATAGTCTAAAATGTCATTTTCTGTCGTAGTAAGTGTACGATTGTAATCACCGGCAAATCCATTCGATTGCGCAAATGTTGTAAAGCTGAACAATATAAGTAATGTGGTTAGTAGTAATTTCATTGGTTTGGTTTTTTAATGGTTTAGTGTTTATTTGCTATTTTATGGTTTATTTGTTGGCGGTAGGCTTAATTCATTGCGAGGAATGAAGCAATCCCATCCAGTTTATCTATTATTTTATTTGCTCCTAATTGTGGGCACAGAATGCAAAACTGAGCTAACGATTGTGGATATTAGAGCGATTGGATTTTTAGTTTTATAAAAGTATTAAAATAAACGCATCGGAAGCAAGTGCGGGTTTAAGATTAATTATTACCGAACAATTTCTTTGCTTCTTTCCAAGGTATCAAATCCTCGTTCTGAATGCGACGAGATTCAATTTTGGAGGAGAATTTTCCGGATTGTTTCATCGCTGCCAGATGGGTGCCATTGCGATAAAAAGCGTTAATGTCATTTTCATTTTCCCATAACGTCATAGTGTACCAAACTCTCCCGTTCCAACTGCCGGCTACTTTGTTTTTTTTGCAGTTGGCTTGTTGAAGCTCTGCTATGATTTGTCCATTTAACTTAAAAAAAGGAACCAGTTTTAAGTATGAATTTAACTCGATTTTAGTGATGGAAACTATCATTGGCTTTTATTTGTGTTCAAGAGCGGGACGCTCGGGCCAACAGTGGGATTGTGTTGCGTCATTGCGAGGAACGAAGCAATCCCATCCAGTTTGGCTATTATTTTATTTGCTTCCCTTTGTGGGCACAGTTTGCAAAACTGCGCTAACCATTGTGGATATACGAGCGATCGGGGCGTCCACAAAGATTACTGTTTTTCTGTTTGTAAATGCAAAATAGCTACAAAAAATATTTTCTGTAATATTGTTGTTTTGTTTGTGTTCACGAGTGAAGTTTATTCTAAATTATTCCAACCTGTTACATTCGCTTTTTTGAATTGTAATAAACCATAGAGTATTACTAAGCAAAGCAAAATAAAAATTGGAGACATAACTCTGTCACTATTTAGTAATTGGACTATAAATAATATCACACTGATAATTAAAATGCCCCAAAATCCCAATTTTATCCATTTAAGTAGCATTATCGAGAAAATGACGCCCAATATTGCAAATGAACCATAAAGCAACATCATGTTTTCTGAAATATTGTATTGTGCAATGTTGGACATTTCCTCTGTTTTGAAAAAATAGAAAACAGCACTAAATGAATATGCAATGATTAAATAAATCAACCAAGCTGTTAAGCATCCGTGTCTTTGTTTATTATGCATTCTTTTTTAGTGTTAAGGTTCAGTTTAAAATTATCTTGATGTTTCTGTAGCCCTCTTTTGCTAATTACAATTAATAATGTATTTATTTTTGTTTGTGTTTACGAGCGGGACGCTAGCTCTAACGGAGAAATATCAGTTGTAATAGCCATTTTAGGCAGTTGATTTACCAATTATGAATTAGCTTAAACTTTGCGTATTCTTCTTCATTCTGCATATAGAATAACATGAAATCGTCAAGTTCAATTTTAGTTTTACTTTGTCCCATATCAGCTCTAACAAGTTTAATCAATTGAAAATAAGTCTTGAATTGATTAATTGCACCATTTTCTTTATTTAGTTCTAAAGTCCAATTAGTAAACATTTTAAAAATTTCGTCTGGAGCGTAAATAAACATATCTTTTTTTATGTCTAAAATTCGTTTTAATATTTCACGTTCAGTTATTTTCTTTCCAAGTTTTTCTCCATTTGAGATGTCAAAGAATATGTAAATTAATTCAGAATAGAGTCTGTATTTTTTTTCAGATACAAGATTTTCAATGTCTTTGATTCTGTCCTTTTGGTGTTGAATTCGCCAAATAAGAAAAGTACTTAAAGTTCCTAAAATTAAAAGTGCAATTTCTTTGTATGGAACTTCTGTGATTAGAGTTTCGTTCATTTCTTTTTTTTTATTTAATTGCCTACATTCTAGTATTGTAGCGGGATTATTACTAAATTAAGATTTGTTTTGGTTTTATCGCTAAATTTACAAATACAAGACAAATTTTAAATTAAGCATAAAACCCAAATACTTCCAAACGTCTGTTAGCAAAAATTTTTTTTATTTTAATTTGTCAATTATACCTGGCATCGTAGGACCGCTTTCATCCTTGAGCATACCCGTATCTGCTCGGCTAAATAAAGCCTGAAGAACCAAACTACGATCTTCTTGAGTTATAGTACTATCTTTTATAAGCGAAAGATAAAACACTGTTAATTTTTCTCTCTCTTCTGCATCACGAGCTAAATGGAAACTTGAAAACATAGCTTTTTTGAGAGCTTGAATACCAACAAAAAGTAGAGAAATTAGAGTAATAAAAATGATTGACCATCGAATTGCTCTAACAGGTTTTTTTGAAAATATGTTTGCAAGCATATCCTCTGGAGTTAACCAAAGTAATGAAAAGAGCATAAGGATACCCAATAAAGTCAGGGATATCAGCCAGTTCATAAATTTTTTACCTTCTAGATTAAGAAAAGATGCTCGTTCCTTCCAATACTCAGCTGGTGCCTTAAATTTCATGTGTTCGCGATACGCTTGTTCAAGTTGAATTTTTTTGTCTAACGATTTTTTTAAAAGATTTCCACCTGCAATGTGACTCTTGTCAATTTCAGCTTTTACTTTAGAATTATAATCAATAAGTTGTTTTTCAAATTGCGTGTTCCAAATATTTGAGACGTTTCTCAAATTTTCTACTTCTGCTGAACTTTTGCTTTTAGTGTCATCAACCAAGTTTTCAAAGCTGGTGAGATTGCGATAAATTTCCTGCTCAAATTCAGCTCTAACCTGTGAAAAAGATTTTTCTTCAGCTTCTCGTCTGGTTGCAACATCAACATCAGCTGTTTCGAATTGAATTGCTAAAAATGCACCTTTAAAATAATTTTTATTTCCAAGTTGGCCATAGTCTAAAGTACTAGTGATGGCTGCGAATGCACCGCGAAATTCCTCTACATCGTTGTGTAAAATAATATGTTGCAGAAATATTGATTTCGGTGAATCAGGTAAAAACACATAATCGTTAACTTGTGCGAGAGAACTTAAAATGTTGTGGTGGCTATTGTTATCTGTGTGCTGTGAATTAATTACAACATTCTCAATTGTATTCAAAACTTGGTTAAAAAATGATATTGATTCGGAAAAATTTCCTCTATTATCCGATGATTCCCATTTTAGTTGCTTATTCTCTACGATTTTGTGAAGTCCAACTAGGTCAAGATTTACTTCATAACTTTCAGTAGGAATTTTAAGATTATAAACATGGTTGCGCAAAATACTCTCTAACTCTTTTTGATTAAGTGCTTTTTTGAACTCTAAATTTTTCACATGAATTATTTTAAAAATATTAAAGGTATCCTCATTATCATTTTTTTGAATTGTTGCTAACTAACTTATATGTATGATAAAATAATACCTATCACCCCAAATTTTCAGCGATAGGTCTTACAAACGTAAGTTTTTAGTTATTTTCAAATATATAACTTTCTTCCGAAAATACTGATAAAAAATTATCAAGTTTAAATGGCTGCCCAAAACTAACTTCTTTTGCTTCAGTGATTTTAAGGAAAACCGTAAACGCAGTTATTTTAACACAAATGCCATAGCCCTGATAGAAGCGGCATCCTTTTTCTGGTCTGGTCTCGTCTTTTGGGACGAGACCAGACCAGAAAAAGATATAGCGAATAGCAGGAAACAGCTCCTGATTGCCAAACAATTCTTTCCTCATTGTTCGCAATGACAATCTCAATTGGGAGCCTTGCAAACTGAATACTTTTTTCGTAATTTTGTAGTCTAAATAAAGGACTAAGAAAATGTTAGATAGACTTCAAATAGTAAAACAACGTTTCGATGAGATTTCGGATTTGATTATTCAGCCGGATGTTATCTCGGATCAGAAGCGTTATGTGCAATTGAATCAAGAGTACAAAAGTTTAAAAGCTTTGGCTGAAAAGCGCGATGAATACGTTATTTTGATGGCGAATATCGATGAAGCAAACGAAATAATTGCCGATAACAGTGATGCTGATATGACCGAAATGGCCAAAATGCAACTGGAAGAAGCGAAGGAAAGATTGCCGGAACTGGAGGAAGAAATCAAGTTTATGTTGATTCCTAAAGATCCCGAAGATGCTAAAAATGTCATGGTGGAGATTCGTGCCGGAACGGGTGGGGATGAAGCGAGTATTTTTGCCGGGGATTTGTTCCGTATGTACACGAAATATTGTGAAAACAGAGGTTGGAGAACTTCAGTTGTCGATATGAACGAGGGAACTTCGGGTGGATTTAAAGAGGTGATTTTTGAAGTTACGGGTGAGGATGTTTACGGAACTTTGAAGTTTGAAGCGGGAGTTCACCGTGTGCAACGTGTACCGCAAACGGAAACGCAAGGACGTGTTCACACATCTGCAGCGACAGTTATGGTGCTTCCGGAAGCGGAGGAATTTGACGTACAAATTGATATGAATGATGTGCGTGTGGATTTCTTTTGTTCGTCAGGACCTGGTGGACAATCTGTAAATACTACGAAATCAGCGGTTCGTTTGACACACATTCCAACTGGTTTGGTGGCGCAATGTCAGGATCAGAAATCACAACACAAGAATAAAGATAAAGCTTTTGGCGTTTTGCGTTCCCGTTTGTACGAACAGGAATTAGCTAAAAAACAAGCGGAAGATGCTACAACACGTACGTCTCAAGTAAGTTCTGGTGACCGTTCTGCAAAGATCCGTACGTATAATTACGCTCAAGGTCGTGTAACGGATCACCGCGTAGGTTTGACTTTGTACGATTTAGGAAATATCATGAATGGTGACATTCAGAAAATTGTAGATGAGTTGGCATTAGTCAACAACATGGAAAAACTGAAAGAAGCAAGCGAGGTTTTCTAAGAAACCAGAATGTGATACCATACAAAAACCAGCGGAAAATTTCTTTCCGCTGGTTTTTTTGTATTCATAACTAACCAATATTATTTTTCTGAAAGGTTTGCGCCTTTTAAAATTCCTTTTTGTTGCCAAATAGAATGTCTGAACGCTTCATATTTGGCTGTCGCTGAATCAATTTTGGCATCAAAGTCCGCTGTATCTTCTAAGTCGTCAATCGTGCTATTGAGTTCAGTGGATTGTTTTTCGAAATATTTTTCAATAGTAGACCAATTGGCCGCTGCATCAGCAGTGGTTTTTTGGGTAACAGAATCTATAAAGCGAACGTATTTATTGGTAACCAATTCGGCTTTCTTTTCCTGTTCACTTTTACACGAGGTAAAAGTGATTGTCAGGAAAAAAAAACCGAATAGTAGTACTGAATTTTTCATTTTGGGTTTTTCTTATAATTTGAAACCGTATGCTAATCGTAGCGATATTTGTCCTAAACCATCTTTGACAACGTCGTTTTTAATTACCGGAAAGTCATTAAAATGTTCGTATCGTAAACTGATGTCAATTTTATCTGTTGCATATCCAATGGCTGGACTTAACAATAGAGAGGTGTCATTATATCCGTTTGTCACTGCAAATGCGGCACCAACTTCTCCCATTAAATACAATTGGTCTTTAAGGACAAAAGCTTTGAAACCTGCTTTTGCAGGAATGTAACCCAAGTCATTGTTGTCACCTGACACAAACATGTTGCTGAATCCTGTGGTTAGGGTTAACGAGTATTTTTGGGATAAATCATATTGAAGTCTTGCATCGGCACCCAAATTGAAATCGTACGGATTATCAAGAGGAAGTCCTCCGTTGATTCCAACTCCAAGACGAAATCCCTGATCGTAATTTTGTACTTCCTGCGCACTTGTCGTCGCTATTCCTAATACGATAGCTAACGTTGTGAAAACTGTTTTTATATCGAATTTACTTTTCATAATAATGTTTTTTAATTAATAAATTTTTGAGATTAATTTTTGAATTATACTTTTTATACACTTCCGCTGAACGGAAATTATCTCTTAAATCGTTGGCTTATTAATGTTTTTCAAGTTGTCTGCATTTGCAATTTCTGCCTTAATGATCTCTTTTGTATTTCCTAACAATTGTTGGGATTCATTTTTTAGATCATTTATTGTTTGTGAAATCACATTGGATAATTTACCCGATGAATCTTTAAGCGACTCTGCTAAGTCCGTACTTTTATCAACGATTTTTTTTCTGGTTTCACAACCTTTCGCCGGAGCAAATAGTATTCCTAATACCGTTCCTACTGCTAATCCCCCAAGTAATCCTAGTGCTACATTATTATTTTTCATGACTTTAGTTTTTTAAAAATTTAAATTATTTATCCTCTTATTACTCGCAGTAAAATGGCTATTACTGCTATTATCAATAAAACATGAATCATGCTGCCCACGCTGTAAACGAAGAATCCTAACGCCCAAAGGATTACTAGTACCACTGCAACTGCGTATAATAGATTTGACATGATGTTTTGATTTTGTGGTTAATTATTAAAATTTTATAGCTGCATACACACTCAAAACGCTATTTTTAGAATCTGGGAACGTGTAGGTTTGTCCAAGAACTGTTCTTTCTTTTCCAACAGTGCTTAATCCATAATTGTATCTGGCTCCGATTCCAAAGCTGTCAAAATCAAAGCCAACTCCAGCAGCAACACCGAAATCAAATTTATTTAAATCGTCTTCATCAACATTTTCTTCAAAGTTGTACGATCCATTAGCTGATTCGTTGGTGATTTTTGAGTCTACTAGAAATGCTGCGTAAGGACCAAATTGCACATTGAAATTCTTAGTAAGATTTGCTTTCAACAATACAGGAACTTCAATGTAGTTCAGCCTGAATTTTCCTGTTCCTTCTGCAAATGCGTTGTCGTATTGCAATTCCGCTCCTTTGGTAGTGTAACTAACTTCTGGTTGCAATGCTAGGCTTGAAGTTATAGGAAGTTGTGCGAATAAACCAATATTGAAACCGGCCAAAACATTTTGGTCGTCAACATCTTCTGTATATAAATTAGACATGTTCAAACCTCCTTTAATTCCTAATGATGCGCCACTTTCTTGTGCTTGAATTGCATTTGTAGTTCCTAGTGTTACTAAAACAACGGCTAATACTCTCTTTAAATTTTTCATCTTTGTATATTTTTTAATTGTTTGTTTTTGTTTTACAAAGATGCGATGGCAATAGTTATTGCGTGTTACATCAATTTCGAATATTGTTACAGAATTTAAATATGAGGTTATAAAATCTTGAAATAATGCCCGTCAGAATAGGGTTTAGTGTACCTTAATTCTTTTATTGCTATTGAGAAAATAAAGGAAAGTTATAAAACGCAAGGAAAGAATATTGCGTGAAATCAAATAGGAATCTGTAATGTGAAGAATAAACTATTAAGTAAATCAAGTTTATTTTTTTGAAACACATAGAAACATAGTTTGTAGGTTTTGCTTTTAAAACGTTTCAATTTAGAATTGTAAACCAAAGCGTTATGACCAAAAAAGGGAAATCCAACTCTGTTTTGCTATGTTTTATGTGTTTATTTTTAAACAGTTTCGGAGCTTTTTATTCTAAATAATGGTACCAAATAGGTTAAAAATAATCTTTTGAATTATGCAGGAAGATATATGGTAAAAGTCGCTCCTTCATTGGTGGTTCCTTTCGCAAAGATAAATCCTTTGTGGTTTTCTACTATTTTTTTGCAAATAGCGAGTCCAATTCCAGTTCCTTCATATTCGTTCTTGTTATGAAGTCGATTGAAAAGGATAAATATCTTTTTAGCATATTCCTGTTCAAAACCAATTCCGTTATCAGCCACAGTGATTTTGTGGTATTTAGTGTTGTTACTTGGTAAAATTTCTTCCTCATTTGCAACAATCGTCGAACAGTTGATTTTGATAATTGGAGTTGTATCTTCTTTGCTGTATTTTAGGGAGTTGCTGATTAAATTAGTGAACAACTGTTGAATTTGGAACGGAATTACGTTTAAAATCGGCAATTCATTATTTTCAATTAACGCTTTTTTATCTTCTATAATTTGAGCTAATTCTTGTTTTGAATTTTCCAATAAAGAATTTAAATCCGCTTCTTCAAAAACTTTCTCTGCTTTATTTGTTCTTGAAAATTGCAATAAATCCTGAATTAGAATTCGCATTCTGTTTGCTGATGATTGAATGCTGGACACGTATTGTTGTCCCGCTTTCGATAAATTATCATAGTCTTTGCTGACTAATCGAGAAAGAAACGTTTCAATTTTGCGCAAAGGTTCCTGCAAATCATGACTGGCAATGTAATTGAATGCGGTAAGTTCCTTATTATTGCTTTCTAATTCCCTGTTACGATCTTCGATAAATTTTTGAGCATACACTTCTTCGGTAACATCGCTCGTGGTTCCTATAAAGGTTTTGTCTCCGGAGGCAATTGTAACTGTTCGGCCTAATGTTCTAAAATGTCTGATCTCACCATCTTTTCGGATAATTCGGTAGGTAAAAGGAGCGAGGTCATTATCAGTAAGAATACTTTTGGTATTTTCGATTACATATTCTAAATCTTCAGGATGAATAAAGTTCAAATACGCTTCTAAACTGGCTACAAAAGATTGGGGTTCGCAACCCAACAATCGATATTCATTGTCAGAGAAAGTATAGGTATTGGTTTCGAAATTTAATTGCCAGCTTCCAAAACCACCCACTATTTCCGCAAGATTACTGGCTTCATTCGCTACCGAGAGCGTGTTTATTGTGATTTTTAGTAACACTAAATCCCGATTCATTTTAATAAAAGCAATCGTAATCAAAATCAATGTTGTTATAAGCGTCAAATAAATCAGTAACGGTGTATAATTCATCGTTAATTCATACTCTTTTTGCCTGTTTTTTAAAAGTTTTTGCTGGGTAATCATCATATCTTCTACTTTGTGACGAATAGAATCCATTGTTTGTTTACCAATAATTAAATTGTTTTTAAGAATGTTCTTTTCATATTTCCCCTGCTCAATCATATAAAGTGACTTAGAAAGGTAGTTTTGTCTTTTATTAATAAAATACAACAGTTTTTTTAAATTGCTTTGTTGGGTTCTGCTGTGTGCAGTCAGTCGAGAAACTCTTTTAAATGATTTTCTCACCAAATCTTTTGAATTATGATATGGTGTTAGAAAACTTTTATCATTACTTAAAAGGTAACCTCTTTGCCCGGTTTCGGCATCTTTTATATAGGAAATAAGTCGTTCAAGTTCAGCATTCACCTCGTGGCTGTTACTTACAAAAGCGGACGATTTTTTTAAAACCGTAATGTGCTTAAAAGTAATTCCGCCAATAAAAAAAATAATCGCTACCGAGATAACAAAAATTATTTTTAGAAAAACTGGTGATTTATGAAGTTGAATATATTTCATTTTACATTCTCATTAAAAAATTATCTTTGTTCAAGCCAGAAGTGTGGTATTGCCAATTGATGGTCACCACTTCAGAAAGTATTTTTTTTAAATCCTCGAAATCATTTGGTTTTTTAATATAGATATTGGCACCATTTATAAAGGTTTCTTCAATATGTTCTTCAGATGATGAGGTGGAATAAATTGCAATGGCAATATCACTTAGCTTTTCATTTTTTTTGATTTCCAATAAACATTCAACGCCATTCTTTTTTGGCATGTTCAAATCCAGAAACAATACATTTGGCAAAACAGAATCTTCATGGTTCAGATAATCCATTAACTCGACACCATCGTTAAAGGTACTTACTTTGGTGTTTATTTTTAATTCATCAAATGCATCCGTAAAAAACAATCTGTCATCTTCGTCATCGTCTGCAAGGCAAATATTTATGAAATCAGTAGTCATATACTATTGGTTTAATTGTTGTTTTTATTGGATAATTCTCTTCGTTTCGAAATAATGCGCTGGAAAGCAGAAGGCGTCATTCCAGTGGTATGCTTGAATTGCGTACTCAAATGTGCTACGCTGGAGTAATTCAATTGAATGGAAATTTCAGTCAAATTAAGTGGAGTGTTGATCATCAATTGTTTCGCTAATTCTATTTTTTGAATAATAATAAAATTTTCAATAGAAGTATACGTGACTTCTGAAAAAACATTAGACAAATAGGCGTAACTAAGATTTAATTTGTCCGCAATATACACGGAGCTTTTTATGTTTAGCGGCTTATCACTGTTGACCATTTCAACGATGGCGTCTTTTATTTTTTGGACCAAAACACTTTTCTGATTTTCAACTATTTCTATGCCATATTCTTTGAAAATAGCGGTGATTTCGGTTACTTTTGAAGAAGGTATTTTTTCTAAAAAATTAAATTCGCCAAACCCGATAATATTAAATTTATACCCCAATTCGGATAGTTTTTCCTGAACAATTTTTTTTGTCAGTTGAGCATAATCAAATTTTAAATATACTTTCATAAGACTTTTGTTTAACGGTAAAGATATAAAAAGGTTGCTTTCAAATTCATTTTTGAAATTTTCTTAAAACCATTTTATAGAATCAGAAATAGCTGATTTTCGAACTTTAATGCAAAATTTGAATTAATTCATAAAGGTTTAGTTTTGATTATTAGGTTTTTAAAAATAGAAAAATTTTCGGATTTAATTGGTGTTGAATTTTAAAAAAGTTCAACAATCGTTAATTTTGTGATTTTTTTAACAGATATTTTAAGATTAAATTGTTCTTTTTTTTGGGCAATTCGTAAAAATTATTCGTGGATATAACTGCTTTTTCAGCGTTATAAATCTTTATTTTCAGTTGCTTTTTTATGTAATGAAATGCTGTTTTTAACTGGTTTTTGGCTTTGGATTAAGAGCTGTTTTCTGTGTTTTCAATTTACGTAATGCCGGAATAATGCGTTTTGATTTCGGAATATAAATTTGAATTTTTATTGTAGGATTGTAACTGATATTGATTCTATGTTTGTAATTTTGCCGCACAACTACATAAAAATGACAACACAACAACTTATCCAACAAATTCAACAAAAAAAATCGTTCCTATGCGTAGGTTTAGATGTTGATTTGACAAAAATCCCATCGTATTTATTAGAATCAGAAGATCCTATTTTTGAGTTTAATAAAGCGATTATTGATGCAACTCATGACCTTACTGTCGCCTATAAACCCAATACTGCTTTTTATGAAGCTCATGGTATAAAAGGGTGGATGTCACTGCAAAAAACAATTAAGTATCTGAACGAAAATTATCCAGAAATCTTCACAATTGCTGATGCAAAACGCGGAGATATTGGAAATACGTCATCAATGTATGCGAAAGCTTTCTTTGAAGATTTGAATTTCGACAGCGTTACTGTTGCTCCTTATATGGGAAAAGATTCTGTAGAACCCTTTTTAGCTTTCGAAAATAAACATACGATTATGTTGGCTTTGACTTCCAATGAAGGTGCATTCGACTTTCAGACTTTGAATGTTTCCGACGCTTCGGGAAGAAAAGAATTGTACAAACAGGTGTTAGAAACGTCTAAAACTTGGAAAAACAGCGAAAACCTGATGTATGTTGTAGGTGCTACTAAAGCGGAATATTTTACTGAAATCCGCAAAATTGTTCCTGACAGTTTTTTACTAGTTCCGGGAGTTGGCGCACAAGGAGGAAGTCTTTCAGAAGTTTGCAAATACGGAATGAATGCCAATGTTGGATTATTAATCAATTCCTCCAGAGCAATTATTTACGCCTCAAATAGAACTGATTTTGCCCAAAAGGCTAGAGACGAAGCGTTGAAAATGCAACAGGAAATGGAACAAATTATGAGTTTAAAGTTTAAAGTTTAAAGTTTCAGGTTGTAACCAAAACATAAAACATAAAGCCTTTAATTATGAAACATATAAGTCATGTAAGTTAAAGAATGTTAGCTTGCTAAATAGTACTTAAGAAGGTATATAAGTTAAAAGCGTTCTTTATAAAGCTATGACTTTCTAAAATGAACTATTTGACTGCATAAATTAATTGTAAATTAAAAACTTAAATGACTTTTATGTTTAACAATTTATTTTTTCAGAATGCGCTTATTTGTAAAAACTTAATTTTTCTTAATTTCTTAATGGTAAAAAAGCGGTAAATTGATGCTTTAACACTATCAACTTTAAACTCTAAACTTGAAACAAAAAACTTTAATCGATCAAATAGGAATAACTCATTCATTTGAAACATCTCCAAAACGTATTATTTCACTAGTTCCCTCTCAAACGGAATTACTCTATGATCTAGGTCTCGAAGACCGAATCATCGGAATTACAAAATTCTGTGTGCATCCGTATCATTTTAAATTAACCAAGAAAATTGTTGGCGGCACCAAAAAAGTGCACTACGAGAAAATCAGATTGCTGCAACCGGATATTATCATTTGTAATAAAGAGGAAAATACAGCTGAAATGGTGGATGAATTGCGTGAAATTTGTCCGGTTTGGGTAACAAATATCATCACGATTGAAGAGAATTTTCAAATGATAACCGACTTTGGTCAGCTCTTTAATTGCAGAACTGA
Source organism: Flavobacterium sp. CAN_S2 (assembly GCF_015752255.1). Classification (NCBI taxonomy): domain Bacteria; kingdom Pseudomonadati; phylum Bacteroidota; class Flavobacteriia; order Flavobacteriales; family Flavobacteriaceae; genus Flavobacterium; species Flavobacterium sp. CAN_S2. The sequence continues at coordinate 360,178 of NZ_JADOVA010000001.1, read as the reverse complement.
AGCCCAAAAATGGAACGATAAATTGTCTTTTGCCTTGAGCGATTTTAAAAAATTCATCAAAGATAAACCGCAGCAAAAAGTAGCGTATTTTATTTGGAAAAACCCTTTTATGGTCGCTGGTTCGGATAATTTCATCAACGAATTGCTTAAACTAAACCATTTTCAGAATATTTACCAAACTTCGGGGCGTTATCCGGAAATCGAACTCAAAAAAATTCGTCTGGAAGGCGATCCTGATTTGGTTTTCCTATCCTCAGAGCCGTATCCTTTCAAGGAAGAAGATGCTTTTGAGATAGGTCGTTTTACGCATCATGCAAAGACAGTGTTTGTGGATGGTGAAATGTTTTCCTGGTATGGAAGTAGGCTGTTAAAAGCGTTTGACTATTTTAAAAAAATGCATCAAAAACTATAATTCGCATTCCTCTAAAATTAATTCTTCCTGAGCTACAACAGGTTTTAAAGGGTTTTTATCTAGGTCGAAATTTAATTCAGCAAGTATTTGGTATTCTCTTTTAAGCTTTTCTATTTCACTTTTCTCTTTCAATAATCCAATCATCGGTGTAATTTTTTTGCAAATTTACTGCATACAATTATAAAACAAGCAATATTTTTTGTTAAGATTGGGATTTAAAATTAAAGTTCTATTTTTACAAAAAAAATACGTGATCAATTACACCATTTACGAAAATAAAAACACCGAGCAGTGGGTCACTTTTGTACACGGTGCCGGCGGAAGTTCTTCTATCTGGTTCAAGCAAATTCGCGATTTCAAGAAACAATATAATGTATTGTTATTGGATTTACGAGGTCACGGAGAATCAAAGCCCACTTTAAAGACAGCTTTCAAACAGAAATATACTTTTTCGGCTTTGGCCAATGATATTCTGGAAGTACTAGATTATTTAAAAATTGAAAAATCACATTTTGTTGGTATTTCATTGGGAACAATCCTCATCAGACAATTGGCCGAAATGTATCCGGAACGCGTGCAAAGTATGATTCTGGGCGGTGCAATCCTGAAAATGAATTTCCGTTCTCAAGTATTGATGCGATTGGGAAATATGTTTAAATATGTATTGCCTTATCTCGTTTTATACAAGTTTTTTGCCTTTGTCATCATGCCTAAAAAAAGTCACAAGCAATCTCGTGTTCTTTTTATAAACGAGGCCAAGAAATTATACCAAAAAGAATTTATAAAATGGTTTAAACTCACTGCCGAAATAAACCCGGTGCTGAAATGGTTCCGTCAAGTCGAATTGAATATTCCTACGCTTTATGTGATGGGTGAAGAAGATTATATGTTTTTACCATCGGTTCGTAAAGTGGTGGAGAATCATTATAAATCGTCGAAACTCTTTGTGATAGAAAAATGTGGACACGTAGTCAATGTGGAACAACCTAATGCTTTTAACGATGCGGTACTTTCTTTTATAAATACGGCCAAATAAAAAAAGCCTGCATTTACATGCAGGCAATTCTTTAACTAACCAAAACCAAAATAATAAATAACCAGTTTATTACTCTGCAAAGATCACACTTAAGGAAACGTTTTGCTGTTAAGATTTTGTTATTACTTTGTTGTACATAAGTTAAGTTTCTTTAACTTTAATATGTTGTTTCTGGAAACGTTTTTTGTTTCAGAATATATTTCGAAATTACCCCATTTCTACCTATTCAAATTTCACTTTCTTCTGTTGAAAAATACTGCTTTTTCGATGTTGCTTTTGTAGGCAGTATCAATTTAGTGGTGTTTTGTATTTTGTTATTCCTTGATGAAAACTATTAAATTACCTTAATATGAAATCACATGAAAAACTTACAACAGCGTCTGGAAGGCCATTTGTAGAAAACGAAAATTCTCAATCTGTTGGTTCACGCGGACCGTTACTTTTACAAGATTATATTCTTCACGAAAAAATGGCGCATTTCAATAGAGAGCGAATTCCGGAGCGCGTGGTTCATGCTAAAGGTTCTGGCGCATTTGGAACATTTACCGTAACCCACGATATCACGAAGTACACAAAAGCCAAACTATTTTCTGAAATTGGAAAAGAAACAAAAGTAATCATGCGTTTTTCTACCGTAGGAGGCGAACGAGGTTCAGCGGATACCGAAAGAGATCCGCGTGGTTTTTCAATCAAGTTTTATACTGAGGACGGGAATTGGGATTTGGTGGGCAATAATACACCGGTTTTCTTTGTGAAAGACCCTAAAAAGTTCGGAGATTTTATCCATACTCAAAAACGAGATCCATACACCAATATGAAATCACCAACGATGATGTGGGATTATTGGTCATTAAATCCGGAGAGTTTGCATCAGGTATTGATACTTATGTCAGATCGAGGAACACCTTATGGATATCGTCACATGCACGGTTTTGGGAGTCATACATTTTCAATGATTAATGTAGCAAATGAACGCACTTATGTGAAATTTCATTTCATAACAGCGCAGGGAATCAAAAATTTCAACAATGAAGAAGCAGCCGAAATGAAATCGCGTGATATGGATTTTGCACAGCGTGATTTGTTTGAAAATATTGATTCGGGAAATTTTCCACAATGGAATCTACAAATCCAAGTCATGACCGAAGAACAGGCAAATTCTCAAGACTATTATTTAAATCCATTTGATGTAACTAAAGTTTGGCCTCACGCCGATTTTCCTCTGATTGATGTTGGTGTGCTAGAATTAAATCAAAATCCACACAATTATTTTCAGGACATTGAGCAAGTGGCATTTGCACCGGCACATATTGTTGACGGAATTGGATATTCACCAGATAAAATGTTGCAAGGCAGATTGTTGTCCTATCCTGATGCGCAACGCTATCGTTTGGGAACTAATTATGAGCAAATTCCAGTCAACCGTTGTCCATTTGCAACTAATAATTACCAACGGGACGGACAAATGCGAGTGGATGGAAATGGAGGCAGTAACCCGAATTATTTCCCAAATAGTTTTGATTCCATGGAAATTGATCAAACGTATAAAGAACCACCAATGGAAGTTTTCAGTGATTTTGCGGATTGGTACGACAGAAATTGCGAAGGAGAAAACGATCATTATACGCAACCGGGAAATTTATTCAAAATCATGGCTCCTGAGCAGCAACAGAACACGATACATAATATCATTTCGCACATGTCAGGTATCGAAGGTCCCAAAAAAGAAGAAATTGTTAACCGACAATTGAGTCATTTTTATAGAGTTGATGGCCGAATAGGAGCGGGAGTTGCTGAAGGATTAGGAGTTGATGTTGATTTGTTAGAAAGATAAAATTTCGATTTTTTGTAAAAAAAGGCTCGCCAAAAGTGAGCTTTTTTTATATCGTAGATTCCTTAATTCGACGGGTTTTGCTCCCTTTGGCTTGGAGAGTGCTGTGCTGAGGATTTATAAAAACACCACCGTTTTATTGTCATAAACCATTGTTTTTCTTTCGGCATGCAATTTTATTGCTCTGGCCAAAACCATACGTTCCAGATCGCGCCCTTTCATAATAAAATCTTCTATCGAATGGCTGTGCGAAACTCGGGCAATATCCTGCTCGATAATCGGACCTTCATCCAATCCTTCGGTTACATAATGGCTGGTAGCACCAATGATTTTCACACCGCGTTTAAAAGCAGAATGATACGGTTTTGCCCCAGGAAACGCCGGAAGAAAAGAGTGATGAATATTGATAATTTGATTCTTGTATTGTGCAATCAAATTGGGTGTGATAATTTGCATGTAGCGCGCCAAAACAATAAAGTCAATATTGTATTGCTTCAATAAATCCAACTGCTTTTGTTCGCCCTCTGCTTTTATATCTTTCGTGAAAGGAACATAATGAAACGGAATAGCAAAACGTTCTGCCACTGCTTTCAAATCTTCATGGTTGCTGATGATTAAAGGAATTTCAAGAGGCAATTCGCCGGCGCTGTAACGTCCTAAAATATCATACAAGCAATGGTCGTATTTAGAAACAAACAAAGCCATTCTTGGTTTTTCATCTTGTGTATATATTTCCCATGACATCTTAAACGGAGAAGCTAACTTGGCTTGAAAATCAGTTTTAATGGCTTCAATATTCCAATTTTTAGCACTGAATTCACATTCTAAACGCATGAAAAATACATTTTCATCGGCATCAACATGTTGATCTAAATAAATAATATTGCCATCAATGGACGAAATATAATTCGTAACGGAGGCAATAATTGCTTTCTGATCTTCGCAATGGATTAGGATTGTAATTTTTTGCATTAGCGTTCTGTTTTCAGCTTTGTTCTTAGTAATGAATAGTATTTTTCAAAACTAGATGAATTTGTACTTATAAAAAAGTTGAATTTGGCGGTTTTATGTTTGAAAAAAAACAGCCAAATTTCAATCTATTTGTAATCCTGCATTGCAAAAACTTTCTGTAACAAAACAGAAGTTCTGGCACTTAGATTCGTTCTGATGTTTTTCTCTTCAACGGCTACCATTTTGAAAACACCATTCAACGCTTGATTTGTAACATAATCCGTCAAATCAGGATTCACTTTATTTACAAGAGGAATGCTGTTGTATTTTGTAATAATGTTAGTCCAAACTTTATCGGCACCAACTTTAGTAAACGAATTTTTAATCACCGGATTGAATTTTCCGTATAAAGCCGTTGAAGTGCTGTTTTGTAAATAATTCGTAGCCGAACTTTCATTGCCCATCAATATCGTTTTGGCATCCATAAAGGTCATGTTTCTAACAGCGTCAACAAATATTGGCGTAGCTTCCTTTACCGCATCTTCGGCAGCACGATTTAATACTTTCAAACCTTCGTCAGCCAAAGAACTCAATCCAATTCTTCTCAAACCCGCGTCTACTTTTCTCAATTCTTCCGGCAATAAAATTTTTACGGCTTCATTTCTGTAAAAACCATCGGTAGCGGTCAGTTTGGTCACCTGTTTTGAAATCCCATTATTCAGTGCTTCCTTTAATCCGCCGGCAATATCAACACCGCCAATTCCTTGCGTTTGCGGGAATTGATTCATAACTTGTTGCATTTCGGCACAACTGGAAAGTGAAATTGCTACTGCTAAAACTAAAATTTTCTTCATCGTAAATTGTTTATTGATTAATTCGCCTTCCGGCATTTGTAAAAATACTACTTATTCAAAAACAAAGCCAACTATTCTTTAGCAGCACAAAGTTTAGTAGTATTAATGACGATTTGTCCCGCTTTCCGCTGTATTCCCGATAAATAAAAACTACGGCTAAAAAAAAGCCTTGTTTTTCTAAATCGGGAGATGTCGCTGCAATCGGGGCTAAATAACAAAATTCTTCCTTATTTATTAACAACGAGCAGCAACATCAAATAATTTTTAAAATAAAATTGTAAATTGCACACTTAAATTATCATATTCATAAAATGGAACCCGTAAAACCGTATATCCCTGTTAATAAAGTAAGAATTGTAACCGCAGCAGCCCTTTTTGATGGTCACGATGCAGCAATCAATATCATGCGTAGAATTATTCAATCTACTGGTGTTGAGGTGATTCATCTAGGTCACGACCGCAGCGTGGAAGAAGTAGTTAATACCGCGATTCAAGAAGATGCGAATGCAATTGCGATAACTTCCTATCAAGGAGGACATAACGAATATTTTAAATACATGTATGACTTGCTTCAGGAAAAAGGAGCGGGCCAAATCAAAATATTTGGCGGCGGTGGTGGTGTAATTCTACCTTCAGAAATTGCTGAATTGCAAGCGTACGGAATCACCAGAATTTATGCTCCAGATGATGGCCGTGCGATGGGATTACAAGGAATGATAAACGATTTGGTACAAAAATCGGATTATCCGGTTGGTGATAAGCTGACGGATGAAATTAATCATTTAGAAGAAAAAAATTCAAAAGCAATTGCCAGAATTATTTCATCAGCAGAAAACTTTCCGGATGTTGCTGCTAAAACTTTGGAAGCCATCCAAAAAAAGAATGAAAATAGTACGATTCCGGTTCTTGGAATTACAGGAACAGGCGGAGCAGGAAAATCATCATTGGTGGATGAATTAGTGCGTCGTTTTCTAATTGATTTTCCAGAAAAAACGATCGGATTAATATCAGTAGATCCATCTAAACGTAAAACGGGTGGTGCGTTATTAGGAGATAGGATTCGAATGAATGCCATCAATAATCCTCGTGTTTACATGCGTTCATTGGCTACACGTCAATCCAATTTGGCTTTGTCTAAATATGTTGCTGATGCGATTCAAGTGATTAAAGCGGCAAATTATGATATCATTATCTTGGAAACTTCTGGAATCGGGCAATCTGATACGGAAATCATGGACCATTCTGATGTATCTTTATATGTGATGACACCAGAATTTGGTGCTGCAACCCAATTGGAAAAAATCGACATGCTTGATTTTGCCGACTTGGTAGCAATAAACAAATTCGACAAACGCGGTTCTCTTGATGCATTGAGAGACGTGAAAAAACAATACCAACGCAACCACAATCTTTGGGATGCTAATTTAGATACACTTCCGGTATTCGGGACGATTGCTTCGCAGTTTAACGATCCTGGAATGAATACGCTGTACAAAGCAATTATGGATAAAGTCCATGAAAAAACAAATTCTGATTTGAAATCTACGTTCCAAATCACGCGTGAAATGAGCGAGAAAATTTTCGTTATTCCGCCGCACAGAACGCGTTACTTATCTGAAATTGCTGAAAGCAATCGTAAATATGATGTTACGGCTGTAAGTCAAGAACAAGTTGCACAGAAATTATATGGAATTTTCAAAACGATTGAAACCGTAGCTAAAAAAACTCCTGAGTTAAACAAAGCTGGAATTAATGATGATTCCGTTTTGCCAAGTGCTTTAGAATCTGAAAAACCAGGTGCTGCTGAGGACAAAATCTTTTTGAATCTTTTACTGAATCAGTTTGACAAAGTAAAAATGGATTTGGATCCTTACAATTGGGAAATCATTTTGACTTGGGACGAAAAAGTAAACAAGTACAAAAATCCAGTTTATACATTTAAAGTTCGTGACAGAGAAATAAAAATGGCTACGCATACAGAGTCACTTTCGCATTCTCAAATTCCAAAAATTGCATTACCAAAGTATAAAGCTTGGGGTGATATTTTACGTTGGTGTTTGCAGGAAAATGTTCCTGGAGAATTTCCTTTCACCGCTGGTTTGTATCCTTTCAAACGTGAAGGAGAAGATCCTTCTCGTATGTTTGCTGGAGAAGGCGGACCGGAAAGAACCAACAAACGTTTTCATTATGTGAGCGCGGGATTGCCTGCAAAACGATTGTCAACAGCTTTTGACAGTGTGACTTTATACGGAAACGATCCACATGTGCGTCCTGATATTTATGGAAAAATCGGGAATGCAGGAGTTTCTATTTGTTGTTTGGATGATGCCAAAAAATTATATTCTGGTTTCGATTTGGTTCACGCCATGACTTCGGTGAGTATGACTATCAATGGACCAGCACCAATGTTGTTAGGATTTTTCATGAATGCTGCGATTGACCAACAATGTGAGTTTTACATCAAAGAAAATAATCTTGAAAAAGAAGTTGAAACAAAAATCAACAAAATATATGCATCTAAAGGAGTCGAAAGACCTCATTATCAAGGCGATTTACCCGATGGAAATAATGGTTTAGGGTTGATGCTTTTGGGTGTTACCGGAGATCAGGTTTTGCTTTTGGAAGTGTATGACGAAATCAAAGCAAGAACGTTGTCTCAAGTTCGTGGAACGGTTCAGGCGGATATTTTAAAAGAAGATCAAGCACAAAATACTTGTATTTTCTCTACTGAATTTGCCCTTCGATTGATGGGAGATGTACAGGAATATTTCATTACCAAGAATGTTAGAAACTTCTATTCGGTTTCTATCTCAGGATATCACATTGCAGAAGCGGGTGCAAATCCAATCACGCAATTGGCATTTACACTTTCTAATGGTTTCACGTATGTGGAATATTATTTGAGTCGTGGAATGAATATCAATGATTTTGGACCAAATTTATCTTTCTTTTTCTCGAATGGAGTAGATCCGGAATATGCCGTTATTGGTCGTGTGGCACGTAAAATTTGGGCGAAAGCCATGAAAAATAAATACGGAGCTAACGAACGTGCGCAAATGTTGAAATACCACATTCAGACTTCGGGACGTTCTTTGCACGCACAGGAAATTGATTTCAATGATATTCGTACGACTTTACAAGCGTTATATGCGATTTATGATAACTGTAATTCATTGCATACCAATGCGTATGATGAAGCAATCACAACGCCTACGGAAGAATCCGTACGTCGTGCGATGGCGATACAGTTGATTATCAATAAAGAATTAGGTTTGGCTAAAAATGAAAATCCAATTCAAGGAGCTTTCATTATCGAAGAATTGACAGATTTAGTGGAAGCTGCAGTTTTACAGGAATTTGATAGAATTACGGAACGTGGTGGCGTTCTTGGCGCTATGGAAACAATGTATCAACGTTCTAAAATTCAAGAAGAAAGTTTGTATTATGAGACTTTGAAACATACGGGTGAATTCCCAATTATTGGTGTGAATACGTTCTTGAGTTCCAAAGGTTCCCCTACAGTAATTCCAGCCGAAGTAATTCGTGCCACCGAAGAAGAAAAACAATACCAAATTGATATGTTGAACCATTTGCATCAATCGAATCAAGATTTAGTAAATGAGCATTTAAATACGCTTCAGGAAGCTGCCATTAAAAACGAAAACTTATTTGAACATTTAATGGAAGCAACGAAGGTTTGTTCTTTGGGACAAATTACTTCGGCTTTGTTTGAAGTAGGTGGACAGTATAGAAGAAATATGTAAGCAGAGAACCACTTTTTGCAACGCAAAAAGTGTGTGAATCGCTTATCCCGCTTTCGGGTTGTAAGAGTTTGCATTAAATATTTTTAAAAGGCCTTTCAGTAATGAGAGGCTTTTTTTTAGTAATTATTGTGGCTTAGTTTTATTTATTCTAAAGTATTATATTTACTTTTCAATCATCTAAAAAACGTTCAAATGAAAAAACTTCAAATTGTATTCTTATTTTTTCTTTTTGGCTATGTTGCCGATTCTTATGCGGCAAAAGCCGATACGCTGCAAATTCCTAGTTTGGCAATGAATAAAACGTATAAAGCTGCGGTAGTTTTACCAAGTTCTTATGCTAAAAGCAAAATTAATTATCCTGTTCTTTACCTATTGCATGGCGCTTATGGCCATTTTAATGATTGGTTATCCAAAACTCCGGATAAGAATTTATTACACAATTTAGCTGATCAATATAATATCATAATTGTAATGCCAGAAGGGGAAACATTCAGTTTTTATCTAGATAGTCCAGTAAATAAAGGAAGCCAGTTTGAAACTTATATCACGAAAGAAGTTATTGCGAAAGTAGATAACACGTATCGAACCATAAATGACAGAAAAGGGCGCGTAATTACTGGGCTTTCCATGGGAGGCCATGGGGCATTATATCTTTCTACAAGACATCCGGAACTTTTTTGTGCCGCAGGTAGCATGAGTGGAGCGGTAGATATGGGAAGTATGATTAATCCGGAATCTAAGGAACGAGTTACGAAGTTAATGGAACCTATTTTTGGAACTGAAGGTGCTCCTCAGGAAGTATATGCAGCTAATGCGGTTTTGAATATGGTGGATAAAATAAAAAGCAATAAACTGGAATTGATTATAGATTGTGGTGTAGATGATTTTTTGATTGAATCCAATCGCGAGTTACACCGAAGACTTGTTTATAGTAAAGTTGCTCACGATTACACAGAACGTCCAGGAGCGCATACTTGGGAATACTGGGAAAATGCGTTGCCTTCTCATGTGCTGTTTTTTAGCAAGATTTTAAAAAATAATGCTACAGTGTTGAAATAGACTTTGTGTTTATAATAATTTTAAAAGGCCTTTCGTAGATAATTATGAAAGGCCTTTTTATTTGTTTATTCTTTGATTTTTTTCAATTTCAAATAGCCTATATGCAGTGGATTTTGCTCTAATTGTATTTCTGACTTTGTGATTTTTAACGAATATAAAGCTTTGAAATGCGCTGGCAGCATATCTGCAACATTGTAAATATCATCTATATCAATTCCGTATTGATCGTCAATATGCGAAGGTGCTTCTTTGAAACCACAATGTTTGTAAAATGCAGTTTTTCTTGATTTTTTAGATGCTAATGCTAAACTAGCAGCAACTGTAATCATTTTATAATGGTATTCTTCAAATTCATTTTCTTTATACCCTCCTAAATTCATGAAAAATAATTGCTCTGGGGTAACTTGTGCTTCAGTATTTTTTGGAACAATTTCAATAACGAAGTCATCAACTAAAGAAACTTCTCGCCAAACATCAATATGAATTTTACCTTTGGCTTCTGGCCAAAAAAGATTGATATGAGGAATCAATTCTTTTAAGGAATTACCAATTCCAAAAAAAATATCATGCTGCTCTATAAACCGTCCTTCTGGCACGCAGCCTAGCATTATCATGTATAATTTAAGTTCCTTTTCCATAATTCAAAAGTACAATATTCTTCACAATAAAGTTTGGCACAATTCATGGATAGAGTTTTTTATATAAATTATAAAAACGAAATCGAATGAAAAAAATTACCTTATTTTTAGTTTTCATCGGGATGATGACACTACAAAGTTGTGAAGTAACAGAAGTATATGATGATGTAGATAATGGACCAAGAAATGAAGTGTTTGAAGTTACCACTTCATTCAATTCCAATAATAATTATAGTAGATTGGTCGTATTTGATCCGCCAATTTATTCCTCGGATTCTGTTTTAGTATACCATTTATATGATGTAGTAAATGGACAAGATGTTTGGAAGTTAATGCCTCAAACGTATTATTTTAATGATGGAGGAGCATTAGATTTCAATTTTGATTATTCTAGATTTAATGTGAATATCTATCTTTCGGCAAATTTTAATTTTAATACATTGCCAGCAAGTTGGACTCAAGACCAAACCTTTAGAATTGTTGTAATACCAGATGGTTTTGCTAAAACAATTAATAAAAATAATATTGACTCTGTAATGTCTGCATTGAAAGTTGATGGGAGTGGCATTAAGAAAATCAATTTGTAAGGAGGAATTTTAGCAATAAAAAAAGGAAATCGAGAGATTTCCTTTTTTTATTGCGTGTGCTTTTTAGTTTTAAACCATTTCTTTACTGCTCTTTCTAAGCGATGCAACTATTCCTGCGATAAGGGAAACTGCTATAAAAGCCAGTGATACCCATTCAGGCAGTTTTAGATAATCATGGAGCAGCATTTTAATACCTACAAAAGTTAGGATGGCAATAAGACTGTACTCCAAATGAGCAAATTTGTCTAGCATGTGAGCCAGAAAGAAATACATAGAGCGCAGTCCTAAAATAGCAAAGATATTAGAACTAAAAACTAAAAACGGATCGCTTGTTATGGCTAAAATTGCAGGAACACTATCAATCGCAAAAACGACATCCATAACTTCAATCACGATTAGCGCTACAAATAGAGGAGTAGCAGCTGTAATGTGTCTTCTTTTTACAAAGAAATGCTCTCCATCGATGTGATTAGAAATTGGCATGGCTTTTTTTAGCGCTTTATAAATGAAGGATTTCTTTGGTTCAAATTTTTCGTCCTCTCCACTAAATAACATTTTCATGGCGGTGTAGATTAGAAAACCTCCAAAAATATAGGTCATCCATGAAAATTTATTAATCAGTAAAACGCCAAAATAGATCATTAAACCTCTAAATATAATTGCACCTAAGATTCCCCAAAACAATACTCGATGTTGGTATTTTTGTGGAATTTTAAATGCAGAAAAAATAATAGCGATGACAAAAATGTTATCAATACTAAGGGATAATTCTATCAAATAGCCCGTGATGAACTTTATTGATGCGGCAGCAGGTTTCAAAGAATCTGGATTGGCAATATAATCCGTAGTGTAAAGCCAGTAGATTACTCCTGAGAACATAAAAGATAATGTAACCCATATTGCGGTCCATTTCCCTGCTTCTTTGGAACTTATAATGTGAGGTGTTTTATTAAAAACTCCCAAATCAAGGGCTAGAAAAATCAAAACAGCGGTTAAAAAAGAAATCCAGACAATCATAAATTTTAGGTATTTATATTTTGCGTAAAGATACTTTTTGATTGTTTAACTTAACTAGAAATTTTAAGGAAAAGTTACTGACTTTTTACTCTTTTTGATTTTTTGTGTAATCTGTCACTTTCGAAAATAACGGCCTTAAAATTACTAAGTTGTGATTTTAAGCACATATTTTTATTAATTTCACAAATTTCGGTCTTTAGCCCATAAAAATTAGAGGCAAAATTTTCTAAAAGTAATAATTAAATTATATTTGCATCAAAATAATAGGGGTCTAATTAATTAAAAACAATTTTTATGTCAACATTACGTTTTCAAGCTTTGAGAGAAGCATCGACCAGAAAGCCAGTTAAATTTGAAGAATCTGATAGAAAATCTACTATTTTTGGTTCAAATGTCTTTAATGACAAAGCAATGAAGCAATTTTTGACTTCTGATGCTTTTAAAGGAGTGCGCGATGCAGTACAGCATGGAACTAAAATAGACAGAAAATTAGCTGATTATATCGCCATGGGTATGAAAGAGTGGGCTTTGTCTAAAGGAGTGACTCATTATACGCACTGGTTTCAACCACTTACAGGGACAACTGCTGAGAAACACGATGCTTTTTTTGAGACATCTTATGACGGTAGCGATCCTGTAGAAAAATTTGGTGGTGCTCAATTAGTACAACAAGAACCGGATGCTTCCAGTTTTCCAAATGGTGGAATTAGAAACACATTCGAGGCAAGAGGATATACCGCTTGGGATCCAACATCTCCAGCATTTATTTTTGGAACTACTTTATGTATTCCAACTGTTTTTATTTCGTACACTGGAGAGGCTTTAGATTATAAGACACCTTTGTTGCGTGCTCTTATGGTCATGGATGATGCAGCTACCGAAGTATGTAAATATTTTGATAAAAATGTAAAAAAAGTTACCGCAACTTTAGGTTGGGAACAAGAATATTTCTTAGTAGACAGAGCGTTAGCAAATTCTCGTCCTGACCTTATTATGACAGGAAGAACTCTATTAGGACACACTTCTGCAAAAGGGCAACAATTAGATGACCATTATTTTGGTTCTATTCCAACACGTGCATTGACTTACATGAGAGATTTGGAGCAAGAATGTATGTTGTTAGGAATTCCTGTAAAAACACGTCACAACGAAGTAGCACCAAATCAATTTGAATTGGCTCCTATTTTTGAAGAAACAAATTTGGCTGTAGACCACAACTGTTTGTTGATGGATGTAATGCAAAAAGTAGCCGAACGTCACGAATTGAAAGTGTTGTTTCATGAAAAACCTTTCAAGGGTGTGAATGGTTCAGGGAAGCACAATAACTGGTCATTAGCTACAGATACTGGTGTCAACTTGTTGAGTCCAAGCAAAACACCAATGAGTAATTTACAGTTTTTGACTTTCTTTATCAATACCATCAAAGCTGTAAATGATAATGAGTCATTATTAAGAGCAGCTATAGCATCTGCAAGTAATGACCATAGATTAGGAGCAAACGAAGCACCACCGGCAATCATCTCCGTATTCATTGGTGGACAATTGACTAAAGTTTTAGCGGAATTAGAAGGTGTAACTACTGGTAAATTATCTCCTGAAGAGAAAACCGATTTAAAACTAAATGTAGTAGGGAAAATTCCAGATGTTCTTTTAGACAATACAGACAGAAACAGAACTTCCCCATTTGCTTTTACAGGAAATAAATTTGAGTTCAGAGCGGTAGGTTCTACAGCAAACTGTTCTAATGCAATGACTACCTTAAATGCAATTGTTGCAAAACAATTAAGAGACTTTAAAGTTGAGGTTGATTCATTAATTGATTCTAAAGACATGAAGAAAGATGATGCGATCTTCAATGTTTTAAGAGAGTACATCAAACAATCTAAAAAAATCCTTTTCGAAGGAGACGGATATAGCGAAGAATGGGAAGCAGAAGCTGCAAAAAGAGGATTAAGTAATTTCAAAACTACACCTGAAGCATTAAAAGCCAGAATTTCTAAGCAGTCATTAGATTTGTTTTCGGAATTAAACATCATGAACCATATTGAAGTTGAAGCTCGATACGAAATTGAACTAGAGGAGTACACTAAAAAAATCCAAATTGAAGGAAGAGTTTTAGGTGATATTTCTAAAAATCACGTTATTCCTACGGCAATTCGTTACCAAAATACTTTGATTGCTAATGTTAAAGGGTTAAAAGATATTTTTGGGGATGATTTTGAAACAATAGCTAAAGAGCAAATTGTTTTGATAAAAGAAATTTCAGGACATATTGAAGGTATTAACTCAAAAGTTGAGGAGATGACAAACGAAAGAAAGATAGCGAATAATTTGACTGATGCGCAGGAAATGGCAGAAGCATATTGTAATAAAGTAAAACCATACTTTGAAATTATCAGAAATCATTGTGATAAATTAGAGTTATTGGTAGATAATGAAATCTGGACTTTAACTAAATATAGAGAATTGTTATTTACTAAGTAGTAAGTAATATTTCTATAATCTTTAAATGCCTTTCCTTTTTGGAAAGGCATTTTTTTTATCATAAATCTTTTCATAATGCAAAATAGCAAGATTGGTTTACTCATATAAAGTATTAATATCTTGGTTTATTTTTTTAAGAAGTTTCAAATATAGAGTTATGAAATAGGTTCATTTATGTTAGTATCTAATAATGTAGTTTGTACTATATTTTTTAGCAATTTTAGAACTTGAGTGTTATTATATAGCTAAAGAATCTCTAAAATGTATTATTAAAGTTTTTCTTCTCTTTATTTTGTTTTTTTATAATATAGTTCTTATTAAATTTAGTATGAATGCGAGTTATTTTAACAATATTAACTTATGTAGTCCTTTTCTTGTTTATGAATTTTGGTAAAAACGTAGTTCATCGATACAGAATTACATTTCATCGAAAATTACTATAATTGCATGAAAAACACGTATTTATACGTACTTCTTTCTAATTATGTTTTATATCTTTGATATGTAGTAAAAAAATAAGGACTGTTATTAATACTAAAAGTCTTGTTATTTATTACATAAAAGAAGAGGTTCCCAAATCACTTTTTTTAAACCTACATGATAACTTGTATTAACAACCAATTAAATATATTTATTATGAAAAAAGTAATTTTGAGCATCTCCGCGATGCTAGTAGGTTCATTGGCTTTTGCACAAGGGAACGTAAGTATGGTAAACCAATTAGGAGTTGCGAATGCCGGTTTTGTAACACAAGTTGGTATGCAAAACGATTCTGATGTTCTTCAGTTGGGTGTTGGAAACTGGGCTATTATTGATCAAGATGGAAGATTCAATGAATCTGACACTAATCAAGGTGGTTTCTTCAACCTTGCAGATGTTGAGCAAGACGGGCGTCGTAATGATGCTTACATTGGGCAACTTGGTGTTGCAAATGCTGCTTTTATAGATCAAGACGGTAGAAGAAATGATGCTGTGACTGGTCAAGCGGGTTTCTTTAATGTATCTCAAACTACTCAAATTGGTAGAGATAATTCCTCAACTACGTTACAGTTTGTTGCTGGTAATTATTCAAATGTACTTCAAGTAGGTGACGGAAATGAATCTAGTGTATTGCAAACTGGATTTTTCAATGATGCAAATGTATATCAACTAGGAGATGATAATAATGCATCAACAGTACAATTTGGAGCAGATAATACTTCTTATATCAACCAATATGGAACAGCCAACAGCGCTTGGACTTTACAAACTGGTAGCGATCACATGAGTACTGTTAACCAATGGGGTTTTGGAAATTTAAGTATGGTTTATCAATCTAACTAATTTTCATACTCATAAAAAGGGATGGAGTTGTAGATTACACTCTATCCCTTTTTTTTACTATTATTTTTAAAAATAAATTGATTGATCTCAGTTTTAAAACTTATAAGTTTTTGTGAGGAAATTAATTATCTAATACCCTTCTATAAATTCATTCTTTATGAATTTAGTTTTTATGATTCGTTTTTATAATTATTATCAGAATCTATATTTTAATGTGTTTGACAATAAAATTAGCAAGTCATGAAATCAAAAAAAAATATTATCCTATTTGTTATTGCATTTTTAAGTGCATTTTCAATAAATGCTCAGGTTTTACAAATAAACACCTCTTCAGATCTGTATGATTTGGTTGATAAAACTATGATTTCCAAACTAAATTTTGGTGAAGTAGGTCAAGCACAATCAATGGATAATTATCTTCTAAACAATAATTTAATCCAAGTTAAACAAGTTGGTTTTAATAATTTTTCATCTGTTACTGTGAAGTCTGAAAATTATGAAATTGCTGTTAGCCAGAATGGATTTAATAATTACTTAGACATGTACAAAAATACTGGTGATTTAAATCAGTCCGTTTCACAATCTGGTTCTAATAATTATATAAGTGATTTTTCATTATACTCCGCATCATCCATAGATATGTCAATAAATCAAGAAGGAAGTAATTTGACGTTGTTTAACAACGGAACAAATTCTATTTCAAGAGATTTAAAAATTACCCAAACTGGAAATTCGGGCACAATTTATATATTTAATCACTAGAATATGAAATCATTCGCCCATATTACTTTTTTACTTTTATTGCTTAATGTATCATTTTGTTTTTCTCAAAACTTAAATAAAGACATTAAACCAAAAATAGAAGTTGAAGAGGTAGAAAACACACTTTCTGCGACAGCAACGGTTGAGAATTTAAAATCGGAATTCAGAAATATTTCATTTAAGCTTACTGTCTTTAAAAAAAATAAACGGAATTCCAATAGATCGGATAATGCTCAAGATGGTCGTGTTACACTAGAGCCGATTCAAAAAGTTATTCTTTCCAAAACCCAGGTCAATAGAACTCAAGACGATCAAATCATTATATTATTATTGATTTATGATGAAGATAATGCAATAATAGGGAAAGATCGATTAGTTTTTGGGGGTGATGAAGAAACTAAAGTAAGTGTCTTAAAAC
Organism: Flavobacterium sp. CAN_S2; assembly: GCF_015752255.1. Taxonomy (NCBI): domain Bacteria; kingdom Pseudomonadati; phylum Bacteroidota; class Flavobacteriia; order Flavobacteriales; family Flavobacteriaceae; genus Flavobacterium; species Flavobacterium sp. CAN_S2. Next base: position 343,042 of record NZ_JADOVA010000001.1, on the reverse strand, counting down.
CTAATGATGGCTTAGAGATGTTAGGTATTATCGCAAATGAAACAAAAACGAAATTAGGGAATGATTTCTATGATATGCTTTACTCGGAGTTTTCTAAATTAAAAATCAAGTCTCAAAAAATAATTACAGTTCAGGAGGAATTGACCTTTGGTCGAACAACCAAAATTAGTGTGAAAATTGATAATGATATTGTTGAAGAATTTATTGCAAGACCTGATGAAGATTTTTTAAAATATATGGCAGAAACATCTTCTGCTAAAATTTTTAAATATTTTAAAAATATTGAAAAACAAGCTAAATTCATTACTCAATATTAATTTGTTCAAACGGATTTAATACTATCGTTATTTTAACGAAAATTTTAAAATGCCTCTACTACTTCTTCACTTAAATAAATATTATTATGAAACTATTATTTTTAACAATTCTACTGTGCGTATTTTCTAATACTTTGACCGCTCAAGATTTGGTTTACAAACCAAGAAACCCAGCGTTTGGCGGAGATACGTTTAATTATCAATGGTTGCTCAGTTCAGCTGAAGCTCAAAATGAATTTAAAGAGGACACCGGTTTGGGATATGAACAACCAACAGAGTTGGAACGCTTCAAACAAAATCTTAATAATCAAATTCTGAATCAGATATCAAATTCATTATTCCAGAAACAGTTTGGAGAAGGAGGAATTAAGGAAGGCGCTTATGTTTTTGGGAGCTTATCCGTTGATATTTATCCTTCAAATCTGGGATTAGTTGTTGATATACTAGATACGGACACTGGTGAACAAACACAGATTTTTATTCCGGGAAATTAGCTTTTACTTCACATTGAAAAATATCATAATCCTGATTTTTCTAATAAATAAAATATTACAAAATTGATTCTAAACAGTTTGTAATAATGACAATGCAATTTTGCCCAAAATATGCCTCTTAATGCTACCTATTATTATGAATAAAAACGCAACCATCACACTGCTATTTGTTTTTCTATTGTCCAGTTGTGGAGCTTATTTCAATCAGCCCGTTGGTGTTGAAAAAGCGATTTATGGAGAAAACACACCAGCTACTTCTTTATTGACAAAACTTCCTAAGCCCAAGGAACAAATTGTTGTTGGGGTTTATAAATTTAAAGATCAAACCGGTCAGTATAAAGCGATAGACCAGGGAAGTACTTTTAGCACTGCCGTGACTCAGGGAGCAACTTCTATTTTAATCAAAGCTTTAGGTGATTCTAAATGGTTTGTACCTATAGAAAGAGAAAATCTTGGAAACCTATTAAACGAGAGAAATATTATACGCTCTACACGTCAAGAATACGCTACAGATTCAAAAACACCGGAAACACAGTTGACGCCTTTGTTATTTGCAGGAGTTTTATTAGAGGGAGGTATTATTTCGTACGATTCTAATATTATTACTGGAGGATTTGGTGCCAGATATTTTGGAACTGGCGGTTCTACCCGATACAGACAAGATCGAATTTCCATTTATCTAAGATTAGTTTCAACATCTAATGGTAAAATATTGAATACAGTTTATGTTTCTAAAACAATTTTATCTCAAAGTGTAGATGCTAATTTGTTCAAATATGTAAATATCAAACGCTTACTTGAAGTAGAAACTGGCTTTACCAGAAATGAGCCTATTCAGCTTGCTGTTACCGAAGCAATAGAGAAAGCGGTTGAAGGTTTGATTGTAGATGGGATAAAGAATAATCTTTGGGAAGTAAATGCCACTTCAAAGGAAGTTACCACTTTTATAGATTCATATACTAAAGAAAAAGATGAAGCAGATTTAGCGTTGCTTCATGGTAGAGATAGAATTGAAAAAAGAGGCAAAGTAGGACTTGAAGCAACAGGAGGTGCAACCTACATGGCAGGTGATTATCCCAATCCAGTAGCTAAACCCATGCTGAGAGGTGCAATTAAATATTTTATAAAGCCTAATTTAAATCTAAGTGCGTCAAGCAATGTTTTTAGATTAGGAAATAAAGACAAACTAGATGTGGGTTATGCATCACTAGAATTAAATTTAGAATATTTAGTTCTTCCTTATGATGTTGTCACGCCTTACTTTTTTGGAGGTTTTGGAACTGGTTTCAATTCTGCTTTCGAAAATTTCCACGCAAAAGTTACATATGGTGCCGGAGTAGAATATTTGGTCAGTAATGATTTTGGTCTAAAATTGTACGCAGATCATAACTTGAATTTTTCGGACAAAGTAGACTATGTAGTAAGTGGGGTACGGGATGATTACTATTGGCGTTTCGGTTTTGGAATGACATATTATTTTCCTCGAAAACAAAAAGCTAAAATTAAATAAGTTCTGTTTTTTGTAGCAAAACGTAAATGAGGAAAGTACTAAAAGTACAAATCGATCTAGGTGTCTAAATAAATAATACAATATAAAGATGAAAAAATTAGGGATAACAATCATGATGTGTTTCATTCTCTTTGTTTCTTGCAGTGAAGAACAAATTGATGACAGCGGCATGGGAAAAGTAAAAGGGAGAGTTGTAGACTCAGAAACTTTTGAACCAATAGTAAACGCAAGAGTTTCTACAAGTCCTACAACAAGTACTTACTTTACGGATAAAGATGGATATTTTGAGTTTAGTGAGATTCTCGTAGGAAAATATTCTTTTCAAGCACAAAAAGATGGCTACATTTCTAAATTTGAACCGGCTACAATCACTAAAAATGTTACCGTACAAATCATATTTGAATTAGACGTATCAACAGCAAATAATAAGCCACCAGAAATTCCTATATTAACTGCTCCGGTTGATAACGCTAAAAATCAGGCTTTAAAACTGAATTTGACATGGACGGCCACTGATAAAGAACTCGATCCGCTTACCTATACTGTTACTGTTAAAAATGGAACCACGGATGTTGTGACGACTTACAAAGATATTAAGACTACATCACTTGAAATTTCAGGTTTAAGTTATAGTACAAAATATTATTGGCAGGTAATTTCATCTGATGGCATAAATGCACCATCAAATAGTGTGACCAATAGCTTTACGACTCTTGAATTTCCTAATCCTAGGTTTTTGTATGTTAAAAAAGTCAAAAGTAATAATGTTATTTACACCGCTGATGAAGCAGGAAATGAATTACAGTTGTCTTCTTCTGAAGTAAATAGTTTTAGACCTAGAAAAAATCTGCAGATTAAAAAAATTGCATACATCAGTTCAGATGGATCTCAAAATCAAATTTACACGATGGATCCTGATGGTTCAAATGTATTTAAAGTAACCAATTCAATTCCTATTGCAGGTTTCAATATGGAACATGTAAATTATAGTTGGAGTACAAATGGTAGCCAATTGATTTATCCAAATTTTGATAAGTTGTATCGTATCAATGCAAATGGCAGCGGATTAATCCAATTGTTTAAAACGCCAAATGGTAAATTTATATCTGAATGTGACTGGAGTCAAGACGGAAGCCAAATCGTATTGAAAGTAAATGATATTTCAGGCTATAATGTAGAAGTTTATGTCATAAATACTTCTGGGGTTGTTTTATATCAAGTGCTTTCTGGATTAAATGGAGGTGTAAGTGGATTAAATATTTCTGTTGATAATCAAAGAATTGTCTATACCAGAGATGTTTCAGGTTATCAAAGCTCAAATTACAGAAGACTCGATTCCCGTATTTTTATTTATAACAGAACAAGTAATACTTCAACAGAACTGGATACAAACAAACCAAATGGATTTAACGATCTTGATGTTAAGTTTTCTCCTAACGAAGCTGAACTGATTTTCACACATACTTCTAATGATGGAATTTCTATAAATAACATTCAAAAAGCAAGTCTTAATGATGTTGATTCCCGTACAACTTTATTCGCGGGCGGCTCTATGCCGGAATGGAAGTAGAAAGTATATAAATATTTAAACAAAATGTCTATCTTTTTTGGATAGGCATTTTTTTGTTAATTCCATTTTGTTTCAGAAGATAATTGAATTCAGAAACGGTTTTTGGTGGTAAATTTATAAGGAAACAGTTCTTAATCTCGATAGGCAAAACCCAAAAAAATAATTACCTTTGCCGCACAACTACCTGCCAAAAAGCAGGCTTCACAACTATACTACATGAGTTCAGATACTTCAAAAAGATATGCGCTACGCGGTGTTTCGGCATCCAAAGAAGATGTTCACAATGCAATAAAAAACATTGATAAAGGATTATTTCCACAAGCTTTCTGCAAAATTGTACCGGATTATTTAACCCAAGATGATGACTATTGTCTGATTATGCATGCTGATGGAGCCGGAACTAAATCCTCTTTGGCATACATGTATTGGAAAGAAACTGGCGATATTTCCGTTTGGAAAGGTATTGCGCAAGATGCGTTAATCATGAATATCGATGATTTATTGTGTGTGGGAGCAACTGATAATATTCTACTTTCATCAACCATTGGAAGAAATAAAAATTTGATCACCGCCGAAGTAATTTCAGCGATTATCAACGGAACTGAAGAACTGATTAAAGAACTGGATTCTTTTGGCGTAACCATACATTCAACTGGTGGAGAAACGGCAGATGTAGGCGATATTGTTCGAACAATAATTGTAGATTCAACAGTTACAGCTCGAATGAAACGCAGCAAAGTAATCGATAATGCCAATATTAAAGCAGGTGACGTGATTGTAGGATTGGCTTCTTTTGGTCAGGCTACTTACGAGAAAAGCTATAATGGAGGAATGGGAAGCAACGGATTGACATCAGCGCGCCATGATGTTTTCGGGAAATATTTGGCGAACAAATATCCGGAGAGTTTTGATGCTGCAGTTCCAGAAGAATTAATCTATTCCGGACAAGTAAAATTGACTGACGCTGTTGAAAATTCTCCAATCGATGCCGGACAATTAGTGCTTTCGCCAACCAGAACCTATGCGCCAATCATCAAGAAAATTTTAGATAAATATTCTTCCAATGAAATTCACGGGATGGTGCATTGCAGTGGAGGAGCGCAAACTAAAATTTTACATTTTGTAGAAAATTTACACATTATAAAAGACAATTTATTTCCAGTTCCGCCCTTGTTTCAGTTAATTCAAGAGCAATCTAAAACGGATTGGAAAGAAATGTACCAAGTGTTTAATTGCGGTCACCGTATGGAAATTTATGTTCCGGAAGCAGTTGCACAAGATATTATCGCGATTTCAAAATCATTCAACGTTGATGCACAAATCGTAGGTAGAGTAGAAGCTGCTACTTCAAAAAAACTGACTATTGCCAGTGAATATGGGACTTTTGAATATTAAGTAGCTTTATTGTAAGTTCATTTTTCAATCTTTCAATTGTTTAATCTTTTAATTTTTTATCTATGTACGAATTGGTTTTTTGGAAATATCTTGAGGGAATTTATCTCAACCATCACTTAGTTTATGAAACTATTACTGAAGAACAAGCTGAAATTGAAGGCCTTGAAGAACTTCCTGTTCAAGTTATTTTAAATAGAATTGCTTCGGTATTTTCCAAGTGGGAAAAAGTAGACGAGAAAAGTTGGAAAAATAACAATGGTGTAGGTGCTTTTCATATCAGGACTACGCCTCAAAGTATTAAAATTGATTGTTATGGTACTGAAGGAAAAACAATGGATTCTTTAGTAAATATAATGGATGAATTCAAATGCCCGCTATATGATCCACAAGTTCCGGAACGTCATGACGAAATGAATGAATAAAATTTTCAGGAGCTTATCCAGCACTCCGTTACAATACTCCCTTAAAAAAATATTTTTCTAAATCCTGAAAGTAGCTTCCGTTGGTCGCTCTTTCAGGACAAGAAAAATTATCTTTTTTGCAGTCGGGATTTTCACTTCGATCTGGGCTATGACAATCAGTGATGTATAACCCAAATTCGTTTAAAATCAATTTATTTTACTGCTGTTTTATTAAGAAGAATTGGTTCTCCAAAACCAATTTGCTCGAGCTTTTTCAATTGTGTTTCAGCATCACCTACCACTAAATAGATCATTTTATCAGCATTCAAATACTTTTCTGAAAGCTTTTTTATAGCGTCAATAGTGCTGTTTTTCACAATGTTTTCCTGTTGTTTCGCATAATTATCAGCGTAATTGTAGTTACTGATATCATATAGCATTTCAAGTTTTGCCGAAAGCGTTTCAAATGCTCTCGCATTGCTTTTTATTAAATATCCTTTCGTTACTTCAAGATCATTCTCATTGAATTTTTTTCCATATTCAGATATAATTTCTTTGATTAAACTAACGGATTCAAACGTTACATTCGAACGTACACCACTTGCAACAGTAAATGGACCTTTGTTCACAGAGCCATTAAAAGACGAATTGATACCATATGTATATCCTTTTCCTTCGCGCAATTCTTGCGTCAATTGTGATGCAAAACTACCACCGCCCAAACGGTAATTCATGATTTGTACGGGATAAAAATCAGTATCCGTAGCCGCAAGAGCAGGATATCCAATTCGGATTACCGATTGTTTTGCACCTGGAACATCATAAAAATAAATTTTTGAGGATGCTGCTGTGGTTGCTGTTTCCACTTTAGGAACCGTAACTTTTTTAGCCTCCCAATTTTTATTTAAAGCCGCTAATGAATTGGTCACATCTGCTTTTGAAATAGCTCCTACAATTTGAAAATTAGTAACTGATGGAGTAGTGTTTTTAGTATAGTAATTTTTTAAATCGGCAATTGTAATGCTATTTACTGAATTTTCAGTACCAATGCGATTATTCGCCAATATCGATTCTTTGCCATAGATTAATTTCTTGAATTCATTTCTGGCAATACTGTTTGGATCCGCTTTTTGTTGTGTGATTTGGCTTAACGTACTTTGTTTAATCAAATCAAATTCAGTACTATCCCATCGTGGTTGTAAAATTATTTCCTGAACTAATGCCATAGTTGCAGTGTAATTTTTGGCCAACGTATTTCCTGAAATAAATATAGATTCATCACTTGCATAAGCTCTTATGGTTGCTCCTAGACTTTCAATCGCATTCTCAAGTTGCTCCGGAGTTTTGTTTTTGGTTCCTTTTGTCATCAGTTCCGCCAGCATATTCGAAACTCCTATTTTATTTGCTTCTTCAAGTAACATTCCGCCTTTTATTTGCAATTGAAATTGAACGAGCGGCACTTCGTGGTTTTCAATTCCTAATACGTTTAGACCAGATGACAACTTACTTTTCCAAACTGTTGGTAATTTTACATCAGGACTTTCTCCGTAAGCGGGTTCAACGCTTCGATCGAATTTTGAAGGTGTCTTTTCATAGGTTGCAATAATGCTGGCATCAAACGCATCTTCTTTTCCTTCAATGATTTTTTCCTCAACAACCGCGGCTAATGTTGAACCATTCAAAATTAAATTTGCTTCTCCTTTTGGAACAAAACTAGTGGCTACAAAATGTTTTCCTTTGATGTATTTTTGATATACACGCATTACATCTTCGGTAGTTACGGCAAGAATATTTTTGACATCTTGATTGATATAATCCGGAGTTCCCGCGAAAATTTCATATTGCGCCAGCTGAAATCCTTTTCCTAACACACTCGATAAATTGGTGTAAAAAGCTGTTTCTTGTCCAGCCTTAATACGATTTAAATCACTTTGAGAAATTCCTTCGGCTTCAAAGTTTTTAAAAGCTTCGTTTACACCGTTCATTACGTCATTCAAATTTGTTTTTTCAAAAGCGGTTACGCTTAACATATACTGACCTGCTATTTCTGAATTGTATTGAAAAACATCAGTGGCATCCGTTAATTTTTTGTCTTCTACAAGGGTTTTATACAAAGGTGCTTTTTTACCTTTAGAAAGATAGCTTGCCAAAACTTCTAATGCATAACTATCAGGATGGTATTCGTAAACTGAAGGCCATGTTAGCGTTAGTTGCGGTAACTTGGCAAAATTATCCTCGTAATACAGTTTTTTAGTTTCGGTCAATATCACAGACTGTTTTTCCATTTTTGGAATCGCTTCTCCGCGTTTAATATCTCCAAAATATTTTTGGACCCAAGCTTTAGTTTGTTTTACATCAAAATCTCCGGCAACAGTGAGCGTAACATTGTTTGGCACATACCAGCGATTATAAAAACTTTTTACATCTTCAAGTGTCGCATTTTGCAAATCTTCCAAAGAACCAATAACATCCCAGTTGTATGGATGCGTTGCCGGATATAAATTTTTAGAAATTACTGAAAAATTATGTCCATATGGTCTGTTATCATAACTCTGTCTTTTTTCATTTTTAACAACCTGTTTTTCTTTGGCTAAAACCGGCTCTGTTACCGTGTTGATGAAATAACCTAATTTATCAGCTTCGGCCCAAATCATTTTTTCTAATGCATCTTTAGGAACGGTCTGAAAATAATTCGTACGGTCTCTGCTGGTAGAACCATTAGCACCTTCACCGCCAATTCGAGCACTCATTTTATCAAGCCCTCCTTTTCCTAAATTTTCCGATTCCAAGAAAAGTAAATGTTCAAACAAATGCGCAAATCCTGTACGGCCTTCTTTTTCTCGGGCTGAACCTACATGACTAGTCAAAGCAACCGCAACCACAGGGTCTGAGCGGTCAATATGCAAAATAACTTGTAACCCATTTTCGAGTGTGAATTTTTCAAATTCTACTTTGAATTCTTTTGATTTTTGATTTTGGGAGTTGGAGGAAAAAGTACTAAAAAGTAGTAAACAGAACGCTAATAACTGGATTGGTTTCATTTTTTAAATTTAGGTTCAACGATATTTTAACAGTAAAAGAAATTTTTGCTTTAGACACTAAAAGTAAGAAAAAATAAAATAGTAAAACAGTAGAAAGAACGCAATTGAATTTTGGTTTGTGGCTATTGTCTTGTAAACATGGTAATTGGTAGATTTTAATCTAGGCGTAAAATATTTTTTAGTGCTAATCTAATATGATTTATATTTGGTTGACTTTAGTTTACAACACTAAAATGGATATCAATATGGATTTTAACTTTTCACATACGTTAGTTCTGGAGGACGAAACCGTTTTATTACGTTCCTTACAAGAATCAGATTTCGAAAATTTATTGGAAATTTCCCTTAATGAGCCAGAAACCTGGGAGTATTCTTTGGTGCGCGCCAATGGCAGAGAAAATCTGGAAAAATACATTCAGATTGCGCTAAAAGCCAGAGAAATGAATACCGAATTTCCCTTTATTGTTTTCGATAAAAAATCTGGAGAATATGCCGGAAGTACTCGTTTTTACGATATTAATTTAGAATTCAAAACGCTGCAATTAGGCTACACTTGGTACGGAAAAGCTTTTCGGGGAACCGGACTTAATAAACATTGCAAATATTTACTTTTACAATATGCATTTGAAACGCTTGGAATGGAACGGGTTGAATTTCGTGCTGACAATAATAATGTACGAAGTATTGCAGCCATGAAAAGCATAGGTTGCAAAGTAGAAGGTATATTGCGTAATCACATGCCAACCTTAGGAAGTGAAGCTCGTAGGGACAGTATTATTTTAAGTATTCTAAAAAATGAATGGTTTGATGAAGTGAAAGAGAATCTGAAAAGAAAATTATAACACAAAATATCCTTGCAAATGTAGCTTTCAAGTTTAAAGCATTGTATCAGCATTTCCTTTTCGGAAACCTATTAATTGTCGGTATTTTGATTCAGATTCTTTCAAATCTTCCTCCATTTGTTTGTATTTACTGATGTCTTTTATGGTGACAACAGCTGCAACTACATTGTTGTTTTGATCTACTAACGGGCGGCCGCTTATCAGCACTCTTTTCTTTTCCTGAGCCACTGGATTCCAAAGAATGATTTCGACGTCAGTTGTGACTTCCCCGCTTAGAGCACGTTCCATAGGTAAATTTTGTGACGGAAAAATGGTTTTTTCATCCGGAAAATATAGCTCGAAATGATTGCTTAAATTCGTTGAAATTTTGTCGTCTTCTTCGATTCCAAAGATCTCGTTAGCCATATTATTGGCCATAATTATCTTTTTATCGGCATTTGCCACAATAATTCCTTCGCTGATATTTTCGACTATTAATCGTAATTTTTCCTCATTTTCATAGAGATTATCTATGGCTGTTTGTTGTTCGTTTTCTAACTCCACCAGCTCCGTAACATTTCTCGCAACGGAATAAAATACCCCGTTTTTCATATCAATATTACTATTCCAATCGAGCCATTTATAAGAGCTGTCTTTGCACATAAACCGTGTTCTGAAATTGACAACGGATTCTCCTTTTAAATGTCTTTGCAATATTTCGACAGCAGTTTGTTTGTCATCTGGATGAATTAAATCTATGAATTTAATGCGGTTCATGTCGTCTTGATTGTAACCAAGCGTTTTTGTAAAAGCGGGATTTATTTTAATGAAATGCTCATCTTTGGCCACTGTTAAAATATCGAAAGCCATGTCAAAAAACATATTTGCTATTTTCAACGATTCTTCATTTGCAATTAATTCGGATACATCACGTGCAACGGCGTAAATAATTCCGGTTTGAATATCGATTGTGCTGGTCCAGTCAAACCATTTATAGGAGCCATCTTTCAAGCGTTCCCGAACTCTGTGAGTAACCACAGAATCACTGATTTTTAATTTTTTGACGCCATCCATAAAGATTGATGCGTCATCAGGATGGATGAAACTTAAAAACGGTTTGTTTATGATTTCTTGCTGATCATATCCTAAAATTCGGGTAAATGCAGGATTGACTTTTACAAAATTCTCGTCTTTAATCACTACAAACATATCAAATGACATGTAAAAAAATGTATTGGCAACATTTAGTGCGTTTTCAATTTCTTTTTTGTCAGTGATATCACTCGCTACGGCATACAATAATCCGCTTTTTACATCGGGGAATACGGACCAGACTAGCCATTTGACAGATCCGTCTTTACAAATATATCGGTTTTCGAATTTAATGGAAGCAGCTCCGGTCTGTAATTTTTGTACTTCTTTTTTAGTAATTTCTATGTCATCGGGATGCGTAAATTCTAAGAAATTTTTGCGCAAGAGTTCTTCCTCTGAATATCCTAAAATTTTACTGACTGCCGGATTCACTTTTATAAATTTTTCCATCGATGAGATAATCATCATATCTACTGACATCATAAAGAATTTATCAGCTGCTTTAGAGGACTCTTCCAGTTTCTTTCTTTCGGAAATATCAGTAAAAATTCCACCAATGGCATAAATTCTTTTAGCGGCATCATAAATAGGAAATTTTACAGCAATATAGGTATGCTTGCCATCAGCTTGTAGAATTGTTTCTTCGGTTTTTAATTCTTTCAACGCTTTGACAACTTCAAAATCCGAATTTCGATACGCATCTGCTGTACTTGGTGCCAGAAAATCATGATCGGTTTTACCTATAATTTCCAGATTTGAGATTTTAAACAAGGATTCAAATTCTTTATTGATCAACAGGTATTCGCCATTTATCTTTTTTATAAACATAGGACTTGAAGTGTTGTCAAGGATTGACTGCAGTAGTTGTTTGTTTTCTAAAAGTAATTCTTGAGAAATATTTTTAGCCCGAAGTTGAGCCCGAATAATAAAGTAAACAACGGTCAGCAAAATAACAGAAAGAATAATCAATGCAATTTCGATCCAATTCAATGAATTATCTAACTCTTGATTTCTTCCTTTATTAATTCGTAAAATAAAAACCCCAGCTATCGCAAAAACAACAAACAGGTTGAGGATGAATCCAATGATTATTTTTTTTTCTAATGAAATTTTCATATTCGTGCAGTATAAAAATTAAAAGAAGTTCGTTCGATATTCTGAATAGATGATTCAGTATAAGTACATGAAAGTTAGTGAATTAAATTGAATTAACAAGTTCTTTAATAAGAATTGTTACCGAGTATCCTATAAGTTTAAAGAGGTAAAATACTGTTTATAGGCAAGATATTCAAACTCGCTTTAGCGGCTTAGATGGCTTTGCACTTGATGACTTTTGGTAGTTCAAATATTAATGTTTGGAATCACAAAAAAGAGATTTTTGTGTTGTTAAATCAATATTTTGGATATGATTTAAGCTACTAATTATAGATTTTTATTAAGTTTGAGGAATTTAGCAGTTCGTAACTACTTAGATTTAATTATTAAAAATTATTTAGTAGTACGAATGAGTTGGATAAAAACTATCAAAAAAAAGACAAAAAACAGCCAATCATTGATGCCATAAATTGCGTAATATATACCTGCCATTTTATCTTTTGTAAAAACTTCCGAAAGTGTGTTGTTTAACATCCAGTTCGTCCAATGCGTTGCATAAATCAATTTTTCGATGGCAAACACGCCGATTAGCCATTTTACTTTGTAATAAGTTTTAGAAACCGATATAAAAACACATCCCCAAACTACAATCATTAACAGACCAAAATTCGACATGGCTTGGGTATCATATTCTGGAATAACTGTATTGCTGAAAAACCGCGAAAAAACTAGTACTCCAAAAATGTTCATCAATCCAGAGAGTATAAAACCTTTTGTTATAAGTCCGTCTTTTATATTCATTTATAATTAATTTTAGGATGTATAATATAAAATAGTAGATAACGTCAGTTCCCCGAAGGGTTGGAACAAAAAACTCTACATGAAATATTTTTAGTAGATCAATAAGTAAATATATGTGATTTAAACTACAATGAAAATTATATAAGGAAAGAAAGTTAAAAGTTGGTATTGAATTAAAAAGAGAAAAATAGATATAAATCACTCCAATTAGACGACACTAAATCCTCTTGAAATTCTCTTTCAAAACTTTACGATAACTCAATAGTAACTGCCAGTGAACGGTTCTACCGTAAAAACGTGACAGGCTGTTCAACTGTAGTTTTATTGTTCGTGCTACGCACGCAAAGAAATTCTAGCTGTTAGCAGTAGTTTTATTTCGCAACTTGTTTTAATAATTCCGCAGTTTTTGGTTCGATTTCTCCGTTGAATTTTAATTCAGACGCTTTTTTGTCAGTCAGCATTTGGTAGAAAACACACGCGTTTAAAAAAGCTCCATATTTATTTGGGTGACTATCATCTTCATAAAGTTCTATTTCGGGATTTTTTGTTAAAACCTCGTAGAATTTATTTCCATTGTCAGATTTCAACAAGTTATTTTTCTGTGCAACTAAATCATAGGATTCATTTATTAGTCTAGTTTCTTGTTTTAAATTCTTAAGAGTTGGCGAACAACATCTTTCTTTTTCGATTGATTTATCTATCACTCTTGACGGATAACAATATTGTTTGGGATATTCATTTTTTGAAGGCCAAGTATTGAAAAGTATAAATTTGCATTTTGAATTAGAAACTAATTTTTTAATATCCGTTATAGCTTTGTTAATTTTTAAATCACGATTTTCAGGAATCAATACACTAACAGTTCCAGTTTGTAGAATAATAATATCCCAATTTTTTTCGGCTATTTTAATCTCAGTTTCTGTGGTTTCTCCAATTTCCTTTTTTCTTGCGCTAATTCCATTCTCTGTCCGAGATTCGATTATGTTATCCAAATGATCAGACAATGACATACCTGGAAAAGTGCTATGTTCAATTTTTATATTCGAATTTGTTTCATTCAACATCATTTGAAGAGTTTGAGGCATATCGTAAAAATAAGTCAGGCTGTTTCCAATGAACAAGACATTCAGTTCTTTAGATGATTGTGGCTTTTGAGATTTACAAATGGTAATTGTAAAAGCTAAAATGATTAGTAGAAATTTTCTCATAAATTACAGTTAACTAGTATATATACGAAACAAACTTTCGTATATACACTCAAATATGGTTATATTAGCGAAGGTTTCCATCGCTTTATTGATTTTCAAATATATTAAAAAATTCCTACAAATTATAAAGGAGAATCATTATTTACTCTAGGCTTTTTTTACTTTACAATAGAATAAATAGTAATCATTACCACTTATTTACGTCAGGAATAAAAGTAGAAATCCTCCCGATTTTTTCTTTTGAAGATTACTTCAACTAGTAGTTGTTTTTATAGAAGTTCACTGAAATTCATTTTCAGCGTCTAGTACAATGCACTTTTTTGGCTTATCAAGCCCAAATTTTGAATGGTAAAAGCAAATGGGTTTTTTGTTATCCGCTAATTTTAAACTATAAAAAATAGTGGACTTTGCGAAAAACTTTGCGAACTTTGCAGTCAAATAAATGAATATGAAAATAAATCCAAAACACGGAATTGACAAGCTCATTTTCGGAATGAAACAAAATGATGTTACCGCAATTTACGGTAAACCAGACCGCAATTATAAAGACGAGGATGATAATGTAATTTTTGCTTATAATAAATTAAAAATGCGTTTGACGTTCTATGTCGAGGAAGATTTTAAATTGGGTTATATCGTAGCGTCGAGTCCTGAACTGGAACTGTTTGGATACAAAATAATCAACAGAAAAATTAGTGAAGTTAAAAAAGATTTGGCTGGCAAAGGAATCACTAAATTTACTCAGGAAGAGTTTGATACGTTCGAAAATTATTTCAACGAAGAAAACTGGATGATTTTTCAAACTGAATTTGATGAGGTAGTGAAATTTGAAATTGGCGCCATTATCAATCAGAAAGATGAATTTGACTGGAAATTTGGAAAGAAATAGTTGAAGAAGGAATGTTGATCACGCGGACGAAACGGATAATTATCGGTTTTTAGTAATGTAGTCAGGATTAGTGGAGAATAAATAGCAAAAAAAAAACCCGATAGATTTCAAAATCTGTCGGGTTTCTTTATTGTATCCTTTTTGAGTTTTATTGTTTTGGAGCCGGCTGTTTTTCCAACATTTCCAATTCGAAAACAAGCATTGTATTAGGCGGAATAACGTTGCTAGCACCTCGTTCACCATACGCCAGATTTGATGGAATAAAAACTACTGCTTTATCGCCAAACGCCATATTGTCCAATCCTTCGATAAATCCAGGTATCATACCGTCTTTTTTTCCGGCTTCAAATGGGAAGGCTCTGTATCCGTTTTGAGCGGCACGATTTGCATCAAATTTTCCGTAAGTTTTGTTGACTTCTTCATAGCTGCTGTCAAATAGGGTTCCGTCTTCAAAATAACCGGCATAATGAAAATAAAATGTTGTTCCATTAGTTGGTTTTACTCCAGTTCCTTTCTCAATTATTTTATAGGATAATCCAGATGGTGTAGTGGTTGCTGTGGCTTTTACGGTGGCTAAATAGGCTTTTTTTGCAGCTACTACAGGACCGTATTTTTCCATGTACACTTTTTTGGCTTGCGCTTCTTGAGCTTCTCGTTTTACTCTGTTTTCAGCTTCTAGAGCAGCTTGTTTTGCTTTATTTTCAGCGTTGATTAAATCCTGTTTCTTTTGGTCTTCGGATTTATTGTTGAAATAATCAGCGAACACTTTTGGCGCATCAAATTTTTTGGCTAAAGCGCCTTTTCTTACGATGGTAATTTTTGTAATCACATCGCTTTGCGCAATTGAATTTACAATAGCCATTCCTTCAGTTACGTGACCAAAAACGGTATGTTTTCCGTCTAACCACGGGGTTGCTTTGTGGGTTATAAAAAACTGACTTCCATTAGTAGTGGGTCCAGAATTTGCCATAGAAAGAATTCCGGGTTTGTCATGTTTCAAGTCAGTGAATTCATCTTTAAATGAATAACCCGGACCACCAGAACCATTTCCAGAAGGATCTCCACCCTGAATCATGAAATCGTTAATGACACGGTGAAATTTTAGACCATCAAAGAACGGTTTTCCTTTCAGATTTTCCTGCGTTACAAATGTATTTTTACCTTCGGCAAGTGCAATGAAGTTTGCTACAGTTACGGGTGCTTTTTTGTATTCTAATTCCAATACAATATTCCCTTTATTGGTGGCGATTGTTGCAAAAATTCCCTCGATAACTACCGGAGCTTTAACAGCAGGCTTAACTGGTGTTTTTACAGTTGCTTTAGCTGTTGTAACCGTTTTTTTGGCAGGAATGGATTTCTTGATTGTTTGAGAATGTACGTTGACCATTCCCAGAAATAATAAAATTAGAATTTTAAATTTCATGTTGTGCTAATTTAAAGGCTTGTTTTTAATATTATTGGGGCGTTTTTTCTAATAATTCGATTTCAAAAATGATGTTTGCATTTGGTGGAATTACTCCTCCAGCGCCCGCAGCTCCATATCCTAAACGTGATGGAATGAAAATTACAGCTTTGTCACCAAAAGATAGTTGCTCCAGTCCCTCGATGAAACCAGGAATCATGCCATCTTTTTTACCGGCTTGAAAAGGGATGGGTTGGTATCCGTTTTGAGCGGCTCTATTTTCATCATATTTCCCAAATGTTTTTGCAACACTTTCAACACTGGCATCAAATAATTCTCCATCTTCCAGAAAACCGGCGTAGTGTATGAAAACATTTGCGCCATTAGCGGGTTTTTTACCACCGCTTTTTTTGGTAATCACATATTGTAATCCCGTAGGTGTTCTGGTAGCCTTTGCTTTTAAATCAGCAAATTCCGCCACTTTTTGTTCCCGAACTACTTTGTACTTTTCGTTGTATACTCTTTTGTTTTCAGCGTCGATAGCTGCTTTTTTCTTTTGATTTTCAGATTCTACAGCGAAATAATCAGTGAATACTTTTACAGCATTGAATTTTTTTGCCGCTTCACCATTTCTGATGATGGTTACTTTATTGATGTAATCGTTTTGTTCAATTTTGTTTACTACTTCCATTCCATTTTCAACTACATGACCAAAAATGGTATGTTTTCCGTCCAGCCAAGGTGTTGCAAGATGCGTAATAAAAAACTGGCTGCTGTTAGTCGTTGGTCCGTTATTGGCCATAGCCAAAACACCGCCTTTGTCAAATCTCAAATCTGAAAATTCATCTTTGAACTTATATCCTGTATCTCCAGAACCTGTTCCAAGTGGGTCTCCGGTTTGTATCATGAAATCTTTGATGACTCTGTGGAATTTTAATCCGTCGAAAAAAGGTTTGTTTTTAAGATTTTCATTCGTTACAAATTCATTTTTTCCTTCAGCTAAGGCTACATAATTAGCTACTGTAATCGGTGCTTTTTCAAAATCTAATTGTACAATTATTTCTCCTTTATTGGTTTCAATTTTAGCATATAAACCATCAGGAAGGTTGTTGTGTTCTTCTTTACAAGCGTAAAATGAAGCAATTACCAGGAATACGAATAGGATCTTTTTTTTCATTTCTAAATTTAATTTTATTGAGTTATAGTATCCGTAGTCTTACTTACGGCTGGGGTTTCTTTTTTTATTGGAGCGGCCACTGGAACTGCTTTTGTTTTTAGTTCACTTTCTTTTTTATAGACCGCCTCGGGTTTGAAATCGCGAAGCGTTACCGTACAAATTAAAGGTTGGTTAGTGCCAATTTTTTTGTTGTCTCCATGGTAGCCGTATCCCATATTTGATGGGAAAAGGAAATTGACCTTCTCGTTTTTACGCATCAATTTGATTCCGTCACGCAAACCCATCATTATATTTTGCTTGTCCACATAATATATTTGCGGTCTTAATTCTAATTCAGAATAGATGATGGTGCCTTTCAAGTCTTTGATTTCATAATCAAAAAAAGCGACATCTCCTTTTTTCGGAGTTAAAGAATCAATTTCATTTCGAGTCACATAGGAATACCAATATCCTTTTTTGGATGCCAGATAAACTACATTAGGATTACTTTTGATCAAATCCTGAATTTTAGTTTCCTCAGTGGCTACCAATTTTTTGTTACGCGCTATAGATTTCTTCATGAAACTTCCTGAAGCTTGAGAAATAGGTCTTCTGGCATCTTGTTGCTGTTTGCAACTTGAAACGAGGACAAAAAGAAAGAATATAATTGCGATTCGGCTACTATTTTTCATGGGATTATATGCTTAGTTTTGTTACTAAATCTTCAAATTTCCGAATCGTTTCTTCCATTGAGACTTCTGATTTTCCTCCCGCAGCATTGCGATGTCCACCACCGTTAAAATGGTCTCTTGAAAACTGATTGACATCAAAGTCACCTTGGGAACGGAATGAAATCTTGATGATTTTTTCTTCTTTATTTTCTATAAATATAGCGGTAAAAAGGATTCCTTTAATACTTAGTCCGTAATTTACAATTCCTTCCGTATCACCTTTTACATAATCAAAGGAATTCAATTCCTCCTGAGTAAGTGTTGTGTATGCTGTTTTATGTTCCGTTATCACTTTCATATTTTGAAGCGCTCTTCCCAATATTTGTAATCGTCCAAAAGAACTGTTGTCGAATAATAAGCTTGGAATTTCAGTGTTTTCAACGCCTAAATCAATTAGTTCAGCTACAATTCTATGGGTAGTTCCAGTTGTTTTTGGAAAACGAAATGAACCGGAGTCAGTTAAAATTCCAGTATAAATGCAAGTTCCAATGGTTTTATCGATGTCTTCTTTTTTTCCAAGATGCGATATGAAGTTATAAAGCATTTCGCATGTAGATCCAAACGAAGTATCTGAATAAGTTACCACAGCGTAATCATCCGGTTTTTGATGATGATCTATCATTACAAAAGGCGCGGTCAGTTTAGCTAAAACATGTTCCATTTCGCCGGTGCGATGCAACGCATTAAAGTCTAATGTAAAAATAAGTTCTGCATCTTCAAGAATTTTGGTGCAGTTTTGTTTGTCTTTTTCGAATATTTTAACGGTTTCTGAACCCGGCATCCAGGCCAGAAAATCTGGAAATTCATTTGGAGAAACGACTACAGGATGATGCTTGTTTTTTAATAAAAAATGGTACAAACCCAGAGTAGAACCCATGGCGTCTCCGTCAGGACCGCGGTGAGGGATTATTGCAATTTTTTTTGGAGTTGATAATAACAACTGTATCGCTTGAATGTCTTGTATTTTCATAGTCTGCGAAATTACATTTTTTTAATGTAATGTTGAAATCATTTCTACAATTAACAAACTTTTAGAAGGTTATAAAAAGTCGGTGTTTTTTCTTTTCAATTTTTTGTACAAATGGTATTTTGCTCCTCTTACAATTTGTGAATTGTAAATCCCCACTGACCCCGAAGAAAAGTAAGCGATTAGGCACGCAATTCCAATAAAAATGCCGCTTTCGATTCCAAAAAGTTCCATTCCCATAACCGTACAGGCAATAGGCGTATGAGTAGCTCCCGAAAAAACAGCCACAAATCCCATTCCTGCCAAAAGTGCTATCGGTAAAGGAACTATAAGCGATAAGGCGCTTCCCAATGTAGCACCAACAAAAAATAATGGTGTGACTTCTCCTCCTTTAAATCCGGCTCCTAGTGTAAATCCTGTAAAAAGTATTTTCAGCAGGAAATCATAGGAAGTATTTGGTGTCGAAAAAGCATCGACAATCATAGGGACTCCAAGACCAATGTATTTTGTGGTTCCAATAAAATAAACGGCCAGTGCTATGAAACATCCGCCTACGAAAGGGCGAAGTGGTGGAAATGAAATAGTTTTTGAAAATAAATATCCCCAAAAATGTGTGCTTCTGGAAAAAAGCATGGCGCCTAGGCCAAATAAAATGCTCACGAGAATTACCCAAAATAGAGTCGTAAAGTTATTTTCTGGCAGAAATGGAATTGCATAATGGCTGTGCTTTACGTGCCAAAGTTCTACCGTGAAATAAGCGATGAAAGCAACAAAAAAGGAAAGCACAATGCTTTTAAAATTGATTTTACTAAAATAAACGACTTCTAGAGCAAATAATGCTCCAGCTAAAGGAGTTCCAAAAATGGAGGCAAATCCGGCACTGATTCCTAAAATGAGGATTGTTTTTCTTTCGAATGCATCAAGTTGAAATAATTTTGTAAACTGGTCTGCTATGGCACCACCCATTTGTACGGCAGTTCCTTCCCGACCAGCTGAACCACCAAAAAGATGGGTGATGAGGGTTCCAAAAAGTACCAAAGGCGCCATTTTTAACGGAATGATTTTCTTCGGGTTTTCGTATTCTTCCAGCAATACATTATTCCCTTTTACCACTGATTTACCCCAATAATGATATCCCAATCCTATTGCCAAACCACCTATTGGCAAAAGCCAAATAATCCAATTATTGTTTTCTCGGATTTGAGTAACCCATTCTAAGGAAACCAGAAAAAAAGCAGATGCCGAACCGGAAAAAAAACCTATCAAAATACAAATAGAAATCCATTTGAGCAGCAGCGACGATATTTTTTTAGTTTCTTCCAAATTCATTAGTAAAATGGCAAATTGTTTTTTGCAAAAGTATTATAAACCTTCTTGAATTAATGGTTTTTCGGTGGCTATTGCGGTGAATTCAATTTCGACTAAGTATTCAGGGGCAACCAGTTTGCTGATTTCATAAAAACCGGTAGTAGGTTTAATGTCCTTAAAAAACAAGGCATGAGCTGAAGCAACGTCTTCAAATGTCGAAATATCAGTAGTAAAAATTCGGGTTCGGATGACATCTTCCATAGTTACTTTTAAGTCTTCTAAAACAACTTTTACGCGTTCTAAAATATTTACTGTTTGCGCATGCGCGTCATCAGCTTTTACTTTTTCACCATCAACTATCGCTACTGTGCCTGAAACTTCAATGATATTTCCTATTCGCACGGCTCTGCAATAGCCCATTTTGTCTTCCCATGGAGATCCTGTCAATATGTTTTCTCTTTTCATTTTAGTAGTTTCTTGTTGTTGTTTTCTTCGGTTTAAATAGTCATTTTGGTATGGCATAATATTTGCAAGTTAGAAAAAAAAGCGAAATAAAAACACCGATTTTAGATTAAAAAAGTTCAATTTTTTCAAGCGAATAGTAGCAGTTTTAATTTCAAAAATGTAATAAAAAGCAGATTTGGGAGTTATAAATGAAAGTTAAATTACTGCTTGATTCTTGAATAAATACGATGGGTTTTTTATTTTTAAAATTTTATAAGCACGGATAAACTAATTTAGAAAGTTATGAAAAGGATTTTATTTTTAATGATTACCATCAGTATGTCTTTGAGCGGATATGCCCAGAATGAATTTAGCTCGAAATTTAAAGCGATTCCACCTAAAGCTAATGCACCAAAAATAAAAAAAACAATTCCGCCGAAAGCAGATATTCCGCCTATCAATACACCAAACGTATTTAAAAACCCGGAAATTTTTAATCCAAAACCAAGTCCGTCGCTTCCTACTACGCCGGCAACTAATTTCTCCATGACTCCTAAAAACGAGTTTATCAATCCTGGGGACGTTTACAAAGACAAGTGGAATAAGAAAGAGGAAAATACGGAGGGTATTGTTTATCGAAAAAATCAAAATTTAGGAAATTTCTCCACTGGATCTGTTACCGCTAAAGTCATGTATCGCGATGCGGCCTATGTAGACGGGGATCAGATTCGAGTATATTTAAATGATAAAGTAATTCAATATCAAGTGAACTTAGACAGTAATTTTAAAGGTTTTGAAATTGTTTTAGAAAAAGGGTTCAACAAGATAGATTTTGAAGCCTTAAATCAAGGAAGTTCGGGGCCTAATACTGCTGAATTTAAAGTATACGATGATAAAGGAGGTTTGATATCAGCGAGTCAGTGGAATCTTGGAACTGGATTCAAAGCCACAATTATCTTAGTAAAGGAATAAATACATTCGTATAGAGAATAAAAAAACCGTTGAATGTAACTTACATTTCAACGGTTTTTTATTGTGATTTATTGTTTTCTAAAAAGGATCTGCGGTAACCTGAAATTTTATATCTGCTTTTATAGATACATCTTGAGTTATTGATTCTTTGGTTAAAGCTTTTGTTCTTAATTTAAAACTGGAAGCTTTAACATATTTATCTAATTTCGCAGTAGTACAAGTTAGATTTAAAGTATTTGAAGTGGAGTTGATATCATCTAAAAATGCCAATTCTATTTCGTCAGTGTCATTTGTAGAAATGTAGATGTGTATCGATTTCAAAAATGAAAATGATTTATTGGAGGGATTTGTTACCGTCAATTTCATCTCTTTCAACTTTACATCTTTCACTAATTCGGCATTTGTATTATTATTTTCAAATACAGAACTGGAATTTGACGGAATATCTGGAGTCACTACATCTAAAGCGATATTAGCAGGAAAGCCGGATGGAATTGTCACTGTAGTTTGATTGTCTATCGAAAAAGTCAATAAGTCATCAATTACACTGCAAGAAATAGCTATTAATCCAAAAATTGCAACTGCTATATATTTTTTTGTTTTCATCTTTTTTGTTTTTAGTAGATTATAAGGTTTACAAATGTACTCTTTTATATTTTAAACCTAATTTCAGGATAAATCCAAGTTTAGCTACAAGACTAGTTGTTTTTGCGGTAGACAAAAGAAATTATTTAAACAGTTTAAAAGAAAATAAATATTTTTCAAAATTCAATTTTTCAATTCAAAATATAAAAAGTATTTTTGCACATGCAACACAACGTACTTATTTTAGATTTCGGATCGCAATACACACAGCTTATTGCGCGTAGAGTTCGCGAATTAAATATATTCTGCGAAATCTTCCCTTACAATCATTTTCCGAGTGATTTATCATCTTATAAAGCAGTAATTCTTGGAGGAAGCCCTTTTTCTGTTAGAGGAGAAGATGCGCCACATCCAGATTTATCTCAAATTAGAGGAAAGCTTCCTATGCTGGCCGTATGTTACGGTGCGCAATATTTATCCCATTTTAGTGGTGGTGAAGTGGCGGCGTCAAATACCAGAGAATATGGTAGAGCAAATTTATCATTCATAAAGGAAGATGAAATTTTCTTTGAAGGAGTTTCTGAAAATAGCCAAGTTTGGATGAGTCATAGTGATAGTATCAAAGCTTTACCAACAAATGGCGTAAAACTGGCAAGTACTCATGATGTAGAATTTGCTGCTTACAAAATTGAAGGCGAAACTACATATGCAATTCAATATCATCCTGAGGTTTTTCATTCTACCGATGGATCGAAAATGCTAGAAAACTTTTTAGTAAAAATAGCAGAAGTTCCTCAAAACTTTACACCAAATGCCTTTGTTGAAGAAATGGTGGCTGAATTAAAGGAAAAATTGCAAGATGATAAAGTAGTTCTAGGACTTTCTGGCGGAGTAGATTCTACTGTGGCGGCAGTTTTATTGCACCAAGCTATTGGAAAAAATCTATACTGTATTTTTGTAAACAATGGTTTGCTTCGTAAAAACGAGTTCCAAAACGTATTAGACCAATACAAAGGAATGGGTTTGAACGTAAAAGGAGTGGATGCCGGAGATCGTTTCTTATCTGAATTAGCTGGTGTAAGTGACCCGGAAACCAAACGTAAAATTATTGGACGTGTATTTATCGAAGTTTTCGATGATGAATCACACCTTATAGAAGATGTAAAATGGTTGGCTCAAGGAACAATATATCCTGATGTTATCGAATCGGTTTCTGTAAAAGGACCTTCAGCGACAATCAAATCGCATCATAATGTGGGTGGTTTACCGGATTATATGAAACTGAAAATAGTGGAGCCGCTTCGTATGCTTTTCAAAGATGAAGTGCGTAGAGTAGGAGCTTCACTGGGAATTGATCCAGAATTATTAGGAAGACATCCTTTTCCTGGACCAGGATTATCCATTCGTATTTTAGGCGATATCACACCGGAAAAAGTGCAAATTTTGCAAGATGTAGATGCTGTTTTCATTGACGGGTTGAAATCTTGGGGATTATATGACAAAGTATGGCAGGCCGGAGCAATTTTGCTTCCTGTAAATAGCGTAGGAGTTATGGGTGATGAACGTACTTACGAAAAAGTGATTGCGCTTCGTGCCGTAGAATCTACTGATGGTATGACCGCGGACTGGGTACATTTGCCGTATGATTTCTTGATGAAAATTTCGAATGATATTATTAATAAAGTAAAAGGAGTCAATAGAGTTGTGTATGACATCAGCTCAAAACCGCCTGCTACAATAGAATGGGAATAATTTAGTTGTTTATATTCTTAGGACATCATTTTTTTAGCGGGAATGTTCCTCACATAAACGGTATCAGATTTTTGGAATAAAATTTGATACCGTTGCTTTGTTAAAGATTTAAATAATTTATAAATAAAAATGATGAAATATTTTTTTGCGATTTGTATGACTGCTTTGTTGTTTAGTCACAGTGCTTTTTCACAAGGGAAAACAATAACACACAAGGTAGAAAAAGGAGAAACAATCAATCAGATTGCACAGAAATACAAGGTTACTCCCTTTGATATTTACCAATTGAATCCAGATGCACAAAGTGGTCTTAAGCCGAATAGTGTATTGTTGATTCCAAATCAATCTACGAAAAATGCAGCTGTTATTCAGCCTAAAAAAGGAAGCGCTACTGTAACGCATCAGGTAATGCCAAAAGAGACTTTGTATGGAATAGAGAAAAAATATGGTGTCACGGATGAAGCATTAAAACAAGCGAATCCTTTTCTTGAAAAAGAAGGCTTGCAAATTGGACAAACGCTTACAATTCCTTCGAATGTTATTTTGAAAAATAGTGCTATTCCAGTCAATGAAAAAGTGGTGTATCATTATGTGCTTCCAAAAGAGACTAAATATTCTATAGCAAAGCAATACGGAATTACGATTGAGGAATTAGAACGCAAAAATCCTGAAGTAGTCACTAATTTACCCGAAGGATTTAAATTATTGATTAAAGGAAATCCCAAAACTTCGGTAGTAAAACCAGAGAAAACTGTTCCTGTTACTGAATCAAAAAAAGAGATTGTAACTACAAATCCAGTAAAAACGACTCCTACGGTAAATTACTTAAATTATACTGTAAAGCCCAAAGAGACCTTATATAGTTTGTCTAAAATGGCAGGTATGAGTCAGGAGGAATTAATAGGGCTGAATCCTGAATTAGCTCAAGGCGTTATTGAAGGCATGGTTTTAAAATTCCCTGCTACAATTACATTTTCTCCGGAAGCTAAAAAGGAATATACAGAATTGTCAAACTACAACCGAAGTAATGACAGAAAAAAGCTGGTACTGCTGTTGCCGTTTAATATATCTAAAATTGAAGGCGATACGGTCAATTCGACTGCAATGCGTCTCAAAAAAGATAAATTCTTGAATATGACGTTGGATTTTTATGCTGGAGCGTTAATTGCTATTGATTCGGCTAAAACATTAGGACTTAATATTGATGTGAAAATCTTCGATTCGCAGGAAACCAAAAACACTTCTAATGTTACTTCCATTATAAAAAATAATGATTTGGAAGATTCCGATGCGATTATTGGACCATTCTATCAAAGCAATGTTGAAAAAGCGGCCGAATTATTGTTGCCAAATCAAGTTCCTGTAATTTCGCCTTTGTCAAAAGATTTAGGAGTTTCCTACGCTAATATTTTTCAATCGATTCCAGCTCCTGAAACAGTCAAAAATGCCATGTTCGATTACATGCGTTCCAAAGGCGGCAATATGGTAGCGGTTGTCGATAAGAAAAAAGGTTCGGTTATTCAGTTTATCAAAGAGAATCATAAAGATGTTAGATTTTCTGCGCTTACCGCAAACGGTGGAGTTTCTGCTGAAAATTTGAAAAGTTTATTTGTAAAAGACAAGATAAACTATGTCATAATGGAAACTGGAAACACCGGAATGATAAAATCGACAATAGCGGCAATGTTGAGCGCTATGTCTTCGTATAAAGTACAACTGGTAATTTTGGAGCCTAATGAAACATTAGATACGGATGAAATTAATTTTGTGAATTTGACCAAATTAAAATTAATGTATCCATCAGTTACCCGTGAAAACGAATCTCCTGAAGCTCTAATTTTCGAAAAGGAATTTAGAAAGAAAAACAAAATTTATCCTAGTGTTTTTGCAACTCGTGGATTTGATTTAACTTTTGATACGATGTTGCGTTTATCACAGGATAAAAAATATCAGGAAACAATTGATGTTGCGGCAACGGAACAAATTGATAATAAATTTGAATTTTATAAAAAAGAGGACGGCGGTTATACCAATAAAGGAATCTATATTTTATATTACGACACGGATTTAACCATAAAAGAAGCGAATTAATGACATCAATAGTGACTTATTTAGGGGATTTGAGAACCTCTTCGATTCATTTGCAATCGGGAACCGAAATTCTTTCGGACGCTCCGGTGGACAATAACGGGAAAGGTGAGGCTTTTTCTCCAACTGATACTGTTGCAAACGCATTAGCAACTTGTATGATGACTATAATGGGTATCAAGGCACGAGAAATGCAAGTTGATTTAACGGGTTCAACCGCAGAAGTAATTAAAATTATGAATGCAGAACCGAGACGTATCGGTGCAATAGAGATTGCTTTTGAAATGTACGGAACGGCTGAGGAAAAAAACAGAACCATACTGGAAAGAGTGGCGATGACTTGTCCGGTTTTCTTAAGTTTACATCCTGAAATCGAGAAAAGAATAATTTTTAACTGGAAATAAAAAGATTTGAGAAGCAAGAGATAAGAAACAAGAAGTAGTAATAGTTCTTGTTTCTTATCTCTTGCTTCTTTTTTATAAAAAATGGATCAAAACCAAAAACAACTCATTAAGCTAGCCCATACAAAAATGCCTTTTGGTAAGTATGAAGGATGGTTTCTTATTGATATTCCTGAATACTACATTGTTTGGTACAGCAATAAAGGGTTTCCTAAAGGAGAATTAGGTGAACAGCTGAAATTAATTTACGAATTGAAACTTAACGGTCTGGAGGAGTTAATTCGGAATATAAAAAAACGCTATCCAAAACCATAAGATAGCATTTATTAGACTCCATAGATTTGTAGAGAATTGGATTTTGCTTTTTTTTTAACCAAAAAAGAGTCTGAAAATCTAACAGGCTAATATTCTAATAGTCCAATTAAATTTGTACTTTTGCCACGTTTTTTTACACAACTACAACACAAACAACAACAGAATGAATCAAACGAAATATATTTTTGTTACTGGCGGTGTGACTTCTTCTTTAGGGAAAGGAATCATTGCTGCATCTTTGGCAAAATTGTTACAAGCAAGAGGATACCGTACAACCATCCAAAAGTTTGACCCGTACATAAATGTAGATCCAGGGACATTAAACCCTTATGAACACGGGGAATGTTATGTTACTGATGATGGTGCAGAAACAGATTTGGATTTAGGGCATTACGAGCGTTTCTTGAATGTTCCTACTTCTCAGGCGAATAATGTGACCACTGGAAGAATATATCTTTCGGTTATTGAAAAAGAAAGAAGAGGGGAATTTTTAGGAAAAACAGTTCAAGTAGTTCCTCATATCACCAATGAAATTAAGGAAAGAATGCAGTTGCTTGGGAATTCCGGTGACTATGATATTGTAATTACAGAAATTGGTGGAACGGTAGGGGATATTGAATCTTTGCCTTACATCGAATCTGTTCGTCAGTTGGTTTGGGAATTGGGAGAGCATAACGGAATTGTAATTCACCTTACGTTGGTTCCTTATTTGGCCGCAGCTGGAGAATTGAAAACAAAACCCACACAACATTCCGTAAAAACCTTGATGGAAAGCGGAATAAAAGCGGATATTTTAGTGTGCAGAACAGAACATGAAATTTCTGAAGAATTACGCAATAAACTGGCTTTGTTTTGTAATGTAAAAAGAGAAGCAGTTATCCAATCTATCGATGCTTCGACTATTTATGAAGTTCCTAATTTAATGTTGGAAGAAGGACTTGATGTTGTTGCGTTAAAAAAATTGGATTTGCCTAAAAAAGCGGCTCCGGATTTAAAAAACTGGAATACTTTTTTACGCCGATTAAAAAATCCGAAACATACCGTGAATATCGGTTTGGTTGGAAAATATGTTGAAATGCAGGATTGTTACAAATCTATTTTAGAAGCATTCATTCATGCAGGTGCTGCTAATGAAACTAAAGTAAATGTGGTTTCCATTCATTCTGAACATATTGATGCCAGTAACATAAGCGAGAAATTTTCTGGTTTAGATGCAATTCTGGTTGCGCCAGGTTTTGGTGAAAGAGGAATTGAAGGCAAAATTGCAGCAGTGCAACATGCGCGTGAAAACAAAATGCCGTTCTTCGGAATTTGTTTGGGAATGCAAATGGCAATCATTGAATATTCAAGAAATGTTCTTGGTTATACTGATGCTAATTCAACTGAAATGAATGAACACACGGCTCATCCAGTGGTAAACCTTATGGAAGAGCAAAAAACAGTTACAGACAAAGGAGGGACGATGCGTCTTGGTGCATGGAAATGTGACATCAAAAAAGATTCATTGGCTTATAAAATATACGGAA
This sequence comes from Flavobacterium sp. CAN_S2, assembly GCF_015752255.1. Taxonomy (NCBI): domain Bacteria; kingdom Pseudomonadati; phylum Bacteroidota; class Flavobacteriia; order Flavobacteriales; family Flavobacteriaceae; genus Flavobacterium; species Flavobacterium sp. CAN_S2. The sequence continues at coordinate 314,761 of NZ_JADOVA010000001.1, read as the reverse complement.
AAGAAACGATTTCAGAACGTCACCGTCATCGTTATGAGTACAATAGTAATTATGTTGCGCAATTGCAAAATGCAGGATTGCTTGCTTCTGGAGTAAATCCTGATACCGGATTGGTTGAGATTATAGAGATAGAAAATCATCCGTTTTTTATTGGGGTACAATACCATCCGGAATACAAAAGTACGGTAGCGAATCCACATCCTATTTTTGTGAATTTTGTGGCAGCAGCTGTTCAGGCAAAGAAAAAATAGTTGTTGTTTTTTGAAACAATTTATCAAACTTCATACTAATAGATTAAACTTTTTTAAATATAATAATGGAACAAAAAAAATTTGACCTCAATTCGATTATCGGTTTTGCATTAATTTTTGGTATTTTGGTTTTTATCATGTACCAAAATCAACCGGACCCGAAAGTGGTTGCAGCTGAAAAAGCACAAAAAGAATTGTTGATTAGAGAAGCTAAAGCAAAAGAGTTAGAAGCTAAAACTGTGGCAAAAGCAACGGTTGCAGTGGCAGCTACAGGAGATTCTACTCAACTGGCGCAATTGCAAAAAACGCTAGGGAATTTTGCGTATTCAGCGACACTTCCCTCTGCGAAATCGGGCGTTACCACTATCGAAAACGATTTGGTTAAGCTAACAATTGCCAATAAAGGAGGTTATATTGTTGAAGCGACTTTGAAGCAATTCGAAAAGTTCAAGAAAGGTTCCGGACAATTAGTTCAATTGGTAAAAGACAATAATGCCAATTTAAATGTGCAATTACTAACTAGTGATAACCGTACTTTAAACTCTAAAGATTTATATTTTGAGCCTACTTTAACAAAAGTTGGAGCAGATCAAATATTGTCCATGAAATTGAAAGCGGGAGCCAATGAATTCTTAGAATACAAGTATATTTTGAAACCAAACGACTATATGATTGGTTTTGACATTCGTTCCCAAGGATTGAATAAAGTATTGAATACGGCAAAACCATTGGATTTAGAATGGAATTTGAAAACCTACAGAAATGAGAAAAGTGTTTCTTATGAAAACCGTTACACTGAAATTTATTTCGAACATGAAGAAGGGAAAATTGATTATGCCGGTTTAGGTCAATCAGAAGAATCTGATTTGGAAAAAGCAACTTTTATCGCTTTCAAACAGCACTTTTTCTCTACGATTCTTTTATCAAAAACGCCTTTGGCAACAGCAAAAGTGAAGTCTGATAATTTAGTTATAGATGATAAAATTGATACTACGTATACCAAACAATTTAAAGCTAATATTCCTTTGGCGTTTACCAATGGGGAATTAGATCACAAAATGAGTTGGTATTTTGGCCCAACGGATTATAAAACTTTAAAATCATACGATTTGAATCTTGAAAAAATTATCTCATTGGGTTGGGGGATTTTCGGATGGATCAACAAGTTTATTTTTATACCGTTATTCGGATTTTTAAGTTCTTACATTGCTTACGGAATTGCAATTATCATTTTTACGATTCTGATAAAAATTGCAATGTCGCCAATCACTTTCAAATCGTTCTTGTCACAAGCCAAGATGAAAGTTTTGCGTCCTGAAATTACAGAATTGGGTGAAAAATTCAAAAAAGACCCAATGAAAAAGCAACAGGAAACCATGAAGTTGTACAACAAAGCGGGTGTGAATCCTATGGCAGGTTGCATTCCGGCTTTGATTCAATTGCCATTTATGTACGCTTCGTTTCAGTTTTTCCCTTCAGCTTTTGAGTTGAGACAAAAAAGTTTCCTTTGGGCAGATGATTTATCTTCTTTTGATGAAATTATCCGTTTGCCTTTCTATATTCCTTTTTACGGAAATCACATCAGTTTGTTTCCAGTTTTGGCATCGATTGCGATTTTCTTTTACATGAAAATGACTTCTGGAGACCAGCAAATGGCTGCTCCACAACAAGAAGGAATGCCGGATATGGCGAAGATGATGAAAATCATGATCTATGTGTCGCCAATCATGATGTTGTTCTTCTTTAATAGTTATGGTGCCGGATTGAGTTTGTATAACTTTATTTCGAATCTAATTACTATCGGAATTATGATTGTCATCAAAAGATACTTTATTGACAGCGACAAAATTCATGCTCAAATTCAAGAGAACAAATTGAAAGAGCCAAAGAAACAAGGTAAATTCCAGAAAAAATTGCAAGAAGTGATGGAACAAGCCGAAGCTCAAAAAGCACAGCAAAAGAAAAAATAATTCCTTAAAAAGGTTTTAAAACAATTGCCCCCAAAAAGTTATAGACTTTTGGGGGCTTTTTTTATTAGTTGGAATGATTTAAAGAAAATACTGCTAAAATATAATCAAGATAGAAATTTAGTTATATTAGAAAATAAATGAAATCTAACGTTTATCAGACAAAACAGCCTGATTTAGTTGTGATAGGTCGGACATAATCAGACTTATTAACAAGTTGTGCGTCATTTATGCCAAACGAAAAAATCTAATATGGAAATAATTAATATCACAAATGGAAATTTCTCTTTGAATTCAGAAATGACTATAAAAGCAAATCAACATTTTAACGAAGTGAATGATTTTAATATAGAAGAGACAACTGATGATTTTGGAAATGACTATGAATGGGTTTATTTTAAAAATATAAAAATTGAAAACCTGTACTTTAATTTAGGCGTTTGCTTTTTTAAAACGAAAACTAAGTTCGTCACTTTCTCATTTTCAGATACTGATTCAAATAATAAAAATTGGGATAATTGGTCTGAAAATGAAGAACAGGCTAAATTAGAAAAATTTGAAAAATGGCTAAATGGAAAAATAGGAAAACAAAGGAAATTTAGTTGGGGAGAAATTTCAGCAAATTACGATCTTAAAGTAGGCGGAACAAGTATTCTAATAAATTACAATTAATATAAACGAACGCTCAACAGGCGTTTTGATATAGTGGGTTTTTAGTGGAATTTCCGTTTCGCATCACGTTTTCGTTAAACAGGAAATACACGTTTACGAAATCCCCACCATCTCAAAGTGCCGGAACGTTGGAAAAAAACCTAATGAGAAAGAATAAAATAGAAACATAATATGAACAAAGTAATCCTTGCTTTAAAATGGCTTAACTACATTTTAGTACTTTTAGCATTAATTACTTTCTTGTATACTGTAATTTTTAATATAAGTCCCTTTGGAATTATATTTCCCGCATACTTTATAATTTTTGCTTTTTCAAATTTGATTGTTTTAAGCTTTGTCAATAAAGCTTCTGGAAATCCAACTTTTCATGTTTTTAGGGATTGGGCTTTATTTCTTGCTCTTATAACTGTTTACTTTATAATAATTCTTTTAGTAAGCATAATTAAAAAATAGAAGATATTTGCTAACAGCGGTTATATTCAATTACTCATTTTGTGCCAGGGAATAAAATAATTTTCATAACTTGTTATTTCACTGCTCTACGAATTATTAGTCAGTTAGACTGGGCAAATGTCTCCGGCTTTGACTTCGTAACAATAGTCAACTAAAACAAAATGCTATTCCACAAAAAAAGCCCCAATCAAGAGACTTTTAAAAAATGAAATTATTTCTTCAATTTTTCCTTAAAAAAATCAATGGTTCGTGTCCAGGATAAAGTAGCGGCTTTTTCATCGTATCTCGGTGTCGTATTGTTATGAAAACCATGATTCACACCTTCGTAAAAATAAGCGATATGTTCTACTTTATTCTTTTTAAGGATAGCTTCAAAGGCTGGCCAACCTTCGTTCACGCGGGTATCTAAACTAGCATATTGCGCCATGATGGGCGTTTTTATTTTTTCGGCTTCAGCTGCAGTGGGCTGTCCACCGTAATACGGCACTGCGGCACACAATTTTGGTATTTTTACCGCCATCATATTGGCAATCCAACCGCCAAAACAAAATCCTACCACACCAATATGTCCATTGCAATCTTTGTGAGATTTTAGATATTCGTATGCTGCGATGAAGTCTTCGAGCATTTCCTCACGGGTACGTTTTTTTTGTAATTCTCGTCCGGCATCATCATTTCCGGGATAGCCACCCAGTGGCGATAAAGCATCCGGTGCTAAAGTGATGAATCCTTCCACAGCGGCTCTTCGTCCTACATCTTCAATATACGGATTTAGTCCGCGGTTTTCATGTACAACAATGATTCCGGGTAATTTCTTTTTGGTTCCAGTGGGTTGTGACAAAAGTCCTTTTATTGTTCCGCCACCTTTTGGAGATTCATAAGTGATGAATGCTGATTTTAGCCTTGGATCTCCGGGTTTTATCAAGATAGAATCAATATAATTGGGTGTCATAAAACTCAGAAGTGAAGGAAGTGTCAGCGTTCCTATTGCAAAAAGCGATAGTTTCTCGACAAATTGTCTTCTTTCAATTTTGTTATGGGCGTAATCATCGTACAAGTCAAATACTTCCTGACTGATATCTTCTTTGGTTAGTTTTTTCATAGCATTTTTTTGATTCAACTAATTTAGGAAAAAAAGTGATTGTTTTTAGTATTGGTCTAGCTTTCCTTTTTTTAGGGATTAATTTTCCAAAAAGAAAAGCCACTAATTCCACGAATTAATGAGTGTAAATTCGTGAAATCCGTGGCTGAATAAGCTATTCAATATTTGCGTGGTACTTATTTTATTTTTCTTCTACCAAATCAAAATTCACCATCCAATTGATGCCAAATTTATCAACAAGGGTTCCAAAATAGGCATTCCAAAAAGTATTTTCCATCGGCATGATAATTTTTCCGCCGGCTGAAAGTGCTTTGAAAAACTTGTCTGCTTCTTCCTTGCTCTCGGTATTAAGTGAAAGCGAAAAGTTATTGCCATAAATAGTTTCATTTCCAAAGGATTCAAAACTATCGCTACCCATAATCGCCGTTTCAGCACTTATAGGAAGCGAAACGTGCATGATTTTCTCGGCTTCTCCTGGAGGACAGGTTTGGCCTTCGGGTATTGGCATGTCTTTAAATCTACCAAAATAAGAGAATTCACCACCAAAAACGGATTTGTAAAAAAGAAAAGCTTCTTCGCAAAAACCATTAAAAGTGATGTAGGTGTTTACTGTTGCCATGATTCTAGTTTTAATGTGATTAATCAATTAACTTTTTTAATTCAAAGGAAATAAATCAGACCTGAAATCTAAGACCTGATGTAGTTAGCGAATGCAAGTTTACTATTTAGTCAGGTGCTTTTTGTACCAATCGATGGCTAAATCCGCGACTTCTTGCAATTTTCCGGGTTCTTCAAAGAGATGGGTTGCCGCTTCAACGATTTTTATTTCTTTTGGCGCTTCTAATGTATCATAAGCCATTTTATTCATAGTGATGACTGGAGTGTCAAGGCTGCCCACAATCAGTAGTGTAGGAGCAGTTACTTGAGGCAAATCGGATATTGCTAAATCTGGGCGACCGCCACGGGAAACCACCGCTTTTATTTTTTGCTTAAAATGCGCAGCGGCCCGCAATGCTGATGCTGCTCCAGTACTTGCCCCAAAATACCCTATTGGGAGTTCTTTAGTACTTTCCTGTTCCATTAACCATTGCGTTGTTGCTATTAATCGCTCACTAAGTAAATCAATATTGAATCGGTTTTCGTTTATTTCATCTTCTTCCTCCGTAAGCAAGTCAAAAAGGAACGTGCCTATGTGATATTGCTGAATGAGTTCTGCTACCATTTTGTTTCTGGAACTGAATCTGCTGCTACCGCTTCCGTGCGAAAAAATAACTATTCCAGTAGCATTTTCGGGCACAATCAAATCTCCTTTCAACGTAACTGACGCTAACGGAATATCTAAATCTAATTTTTCCATGATTTCTAATTTTAGGTATGTTTAAAACTTTTAAAATGATTATTCAGTTGTATTGATAACGTTCAGCATCCTAATTACTTCCTCGTCTTCCACCTGATTGAATTCTTCATATAAACTTCCCACTCCTCGGAAATAAGAGGACGCAATCAAATAAATAAATTCATCGGCATTTTTCTCAAATATCGATACAGTATCATAAGGCAATACAGGAACGGCAACAATTATTTTTGCAGGATTTTTTTTTCGGAGCATAGCAATACTGGCAAGCAAGGTGTTTCCTGTCGCAATGCCGTCATCTACGAGAATCACATTTTTATTCTCAATATCAATTGGTTTACGGTTGCCATTGTAGAGTTCGTATTTCTCTTGGAGGAGTTGTCGGAGTCGGTTAATCTCATGGTCGATGTAATTTTTTGTGACTTCGGGATGTTCATCAAGAATCATGGAATCCATGGAAACAGCGCCTATCGCAAATTCCTTGTTGTTGGGATGTCCAATCTTTTTAGAGAGTACAATATCTAAAGGAAGGTGTAAGGTTTTCGAAATTACAAATCCCACAGGAACTCCGCCTCGGGGAACGGCAAGAATTACGCTATTGGTATTTTGGTATTTTTTTAATTTCTCGGATAGTAAAAAGCCCGCTTCCGTTCTATCTTTTAATAACTGCTTGTACATAACGGTTGGTTTTAAAAATTTAAAAAATAATTTACGTAAATATACTGATTTTCAATTATATAGACTAAATTTATATTGTTTTACAATTCGAAAATTTTAGTTGTAATATTATAAAGTCACTAGTAGTTTGGTATACAGGGACTATTTCGTTTTTTAATATTGTGGCAGAATACGCATTACTTTTTTACTCGTTCCGTACTATTTATTATCCTTAACTCCAAAAAAGGAAATTCGCATTTCAATTCTTTTGATTGAAAAAGTGCAAAACGTAAGACACTGCGAGTCATATATATAAATCAAAAAATTTAAATATATTAGTAATTAATTTATTTCATAAATAATTGATTATCAGTGTTTTATGTTTATTTTTTTATTAAATTTATGCTTTAATTTAACAAGAAATCAAATCATGAAAAAATTGTACATTAATCGGCTTAATACAATTTCAAAATTTATTTTGTTAATTGTAATGATTACTTCTTATTCCGTTACAGCGCAAACTTTTACGGATAGTAATCTCCCTATTGTTATTATCACCACCGATAATGACCCGAACACAGGTTTGCCTCTCGAGATTCTCGATGATCCAAAAATTTTGGCAACCATGAAAATCATCAAGCGACCGGATGGAACCAGAAATTACCTGACGGATCAAAACACGGCTGGGTTTTTAAACTACACGGGCAGAATTGGTATTGAAATTAGAGGTTCTTCGACACAAACGCTTCCCAAAAAACAGTATAGTTTAACCACTTTAAAAGCAGATAATACTTCGAACAATAACGTAAGTATTTTTGGGATGCCAAGTGAAAATGACTGGATTTTGAACGGATTAGGGTTTGATCCTTCTTTAGTTAGGGACTATTTAGCGTATTATATGTCAAGAGAATTAGGAAATTATGCCTCTAAAACAGAATACTGTGAGGTAGTGATTAATGGTGATTACAAGGGATTGTATGTTTTTCAGGAAAAAATAAAATCCAATGAAAACAGAGTCAACGTTTTAAAGATTGAAGCAACTGATAATGCGCTACCCAATATCACTGGCGGATATATTACAAAAGCTGATAAAACCACCGGCGGCGACCCAGTAGCGTTTTGGATGGACGAAACTAAATTTGTGCATGATTTACCTAAACCTGAAAATGCGACACCAGAACAAACTCAATATATAGAAGCCGAGTTCAACAGAATGGAAGATCACGCCTATGATGATGATCTGGAAGATGGATATAGAACAATTATTGATGTGCCTTCGTTTGTCGATTTTATGTTAGTAAATGAGTTGTGCTCAAACGCAGATGTGTATCAATCCAGCACTTTTTTCCATAAAGACCGTGGTGGAAAATTACGAGCAGGTCCAGTTTGGGATTTTAACCAAGGTTTTGGAAGTACATTTACAAATAGCAGTCACGTAGATCAATGGCAGTTTAATAACGGGAATAGGATAGGGCCGCCATTTTGGAGCTATTTATTTGATAATGGCGATTTTAAATGTTACCTCTCTAAACGATGGAATGAAGTAAAAGCGCCTGGCAAGCCCTTGAACAAAGATGCCCTGATTACTTATATGGATAATGCCTTAACTTACATTAGCGAAGCGATTCCGCGAGAGCAACAAAGATGGGGAACCCTAAACGATCATGATGTTGATGTAAATCGAATTAGAACTTTTATTGTTGACAGAACCACTTGGATTACAAATAATATAGGATCTTTTACAAACTGTGCTAATGTTTCGTTGCCACCTTTGGTAATAACTAAAATCAATTATAATCCTAAAACGTCAACGAGTTTTCCGGTTAGTAATGATTTAGAGTTTATAGCTTTGCAAAACATTAGTGATCGATCCGTAAATCTGTCCGGGGTTTATTTTAGACAATTAGGATTGACGTATCAGTTTCCGTTCAATTCGACTATTGGAGCAAATGAAACCATCTTTTTGACCAGTAATAATACTACTTTTCAAAGTAAATATGGAATAGTTCCTTTTGGTCAGTTTGTCCGAAACTTATCTAATAAATCTCAGAAAATTGTTTTGGCTGATGCCGATGGAAATATAATAGACTCAGTAGAATATTTTGATGCGGCGCCTTGGCCAACAACACCTGATGGCGGTGGTACGTATCTGGACTTAATAAGTACTACTTTAGATAATAATTTAGCATCAAGTTGGGTTGCTACTAATAATGATACTTTAGCAAACCGTTCGTTTTTAGCTTCTTCAACGCTTACTATTTATCCAAATCCAGTTTCAAATACACTACGAATCCAGGCAAGTAAACCGATGACTGGTGTTAAAATGTTTAATGTTTTGGGAGCTTTGGTACATGAAATTAAAACAGATTCCGAAAATATAAATATGGATTTGAGCGCGTATTCCAGTGGCATTTATTTTTTAACGATTTATAATGATGAAGGTTTTACCAGCAGAAAAATCATCAAAAAATAATTTAAACATTCTGTTTTACAAATAGGGAAGCAGATAAGTAATAGTGTGAACTGTTACTTATCTGTTTTTTTTGTGAGTAACTGTAAGTATATTTAGTTGTGATTATTTCTGTAGATTATTGTTTTAGAATAATTTTATTACAAGATGCTTTCTAATTGTAGATGACTATTATTCAAACATGAAACAAACGTTAATTAATAATGTAATGATTCAAAGGTCAAATTATATTTCAATTTATTGGTTTTAAAATGTTGTTAATGAAGTTTTTAGAAAGTAGTGACTGAAAAAAAACAGATATGAAATCAGCATTTAACATTTCTGCAAGTGTCGTTTTAACTTATTTTGTGTGTAACTGAATTAGAAGTAATTGTATAATTAAAAAAAGATTAAGGCTGATTATAAGCGTTTATAATAAAATTTATTTTACATTTGTTTATTAAATTTAGATAAACGATGAACAATATAAAAAGTGTGTTTAGTATAAAAGATCTTGAAAACCTTTCCGGGATCAAAGCGCATACGATACGAATTTGGGAGAAAAGATATGATATTCTTCAACCGATGCGTACGGATACTAACATTCGTTTGTACGATTTAGCCAGTTTGCAAAAACTGTTAAATATCACATTGTTACACGATTACGGCTATAAAATTTCGAAAATAGCGACTTATCCGCAGGAAAAAATACCGTCTTTAGTACGAGAAATAATTTCGAGCAAAACAGCCAAAAGTCACGCTATTAGTGAGTTCAAAATGGCGATGATGAACTTTGACCAAGAGCTTTTCTTTAATACATACAATTGGTTAATCGCGGAAAAATCATTCAAAGAAGTCTTTCATCAAGTTTTCATACCCTTGATGAATGAATTGGGGTTACTGTGGCAATCCGATACTATAACGCCCGCTCACGAACATTTCATCAGCTACTTAATTAAACAAAAACTATTAATAAATACCGAAAAGCTTCAAATATTAAAGCAAACCAAACTTGATAAAGTTTTTGTATTGTCTTTGCCCATGAATGAAATTCACGAATTGGGATTGATGTATCTCAATTATGAAATTTTATTGCATGGATACAAAACCATTTATTTAGGAGAGAGTATGCCGATTGAAAATCTAAAAGATTTGAAAAAGCATTTTGATTCCATTGTTTTTGTGTCGTACCTAACAGTTCAGCCAGAAAGAGATATATTAGACAGTTACATCAAAAAAATGTCTGATGAGTTACTGGATGATACTACTGAATTATGGTATCTTGGTAGAATGGTTGAGTTTATTAAAAAAGAAGAACTTTCGGATCGAATTACAATTTTTAATTCAATTACGGAATTAGTCGACTGGATTTAATTGTTTTTGTTTAAACAATTAGTATATTTGCTAAACAAATTATGAAAATAAAAAAAATTACAATTATAGGTTCTGGGTTCTCAGCATTGGCAGCTTCGGCCTATTTAGCGCAAAGCGGTCATGATGTTACGGTTTATGAAAAAAACGCAACAATTGGAGGACGAGCACGACAGTTAAAACGAGAAGGTTTCACTTTTGATATGGGACCAAGTTGGTACTGGATGCCAGATGTTTTCGAACGTTTCTTTGCTGATTTTGGAAAGAAAACAACTGATTATTATGAACTCATTAAACTGTCTCCTGCGTACCGTGTCTATTACGGAATCGATGATTTCATATCAATAGCAGACAATTTACCTGATATTATATTCGCTTTTGAAGCTATCGAAAAAGGAAGCGGTAAAATCCTGAATGACTTTATGGCTGAGGCAAAAAGTAATTACGATATCGCTATCAAAGATTTGGTTTACCGTCCGGGAGTTTCTCCACTCGAATTGATAACTGTGGAAACAGCCATGAAAGTGGGACAATTTTTTAGCAATATCAGTAAAGATGTTCGCAAGAAATTTAAAAATGAAAGGCTAATCCAAATATTGGAATTTCCAGTATTGTTTCTTGGCGCAAAGCCATCAGATACGCCTTCGTTTTACAGTTTTATGAACTATGCTGATTTTGGTCTTGGAACTTGGCATCCTAAAACAGGAATGTTTGATGTGGTTCGGGGAATGGAAAGTCTAGCGCGAGAGCTGGGAGTTAAATTTGAAACTAATTCAAACATCGAGAAAATTATCGTTGAAAATAAAACTGCGGTAGCCCTTCAGGTCAACGGCGAAATTATTGCTTCAGATTTAATTTTGAGTGGTGCTGATTACCATCACACTGAAACTTTGTTGGATCAGGAACACAGAGCGTACTCTGAGAAATATTGGGACAGCAGAGTTTTTGCACCATCGTCATTATTATTTTATGTTGGTTTCAACAAAAAAATAGAAAATATTTCGCATCATGCATTGTTTTTTGATGTAGATTTTTATCAGCATGCCAAGGATATTTATGATGAACCCCAGTGGCCAAAAGAACCTTTGTTTTACGCTAATTTCCCATCGGTAACGGATAAAACTGCCGCTCCGGAAGGAATGGAATCTGGCTTTTTCCTTGTTCCTTTGGCGCCTGGAATCAATGATACTGAAGCGTTGCGAGAAGAATATTTTGATAAAATAATGGATCGTTTTGAGACATTAACAAAGCAAAGTGTAAAAAATAATATTATATTTAAGCAATCATTTTGTAAAAATGATTTTGTGTCGGAGTATAATTCATACAAAGGGAATGCTTACGGAATGGCAAATACATTATTGCAAACGGCATTTTTGAGACCAAAATTAAAAAGTAAAAAAGTTAAGAATTTATATTTCACCGGTCAATTGACCGTTCCGGGACCAGGAGTACCGCCAGCATTAATTTCTGGAAAATTAGTGTCGGAATTAATTAATAAGCAATTTTCAGAACAATAGTATGAAGCAATTATTTGATGATGTATCTTTTAAATGTAGCAAGTTAGTTACAAAAAACTATAGCACCTCTTTCTCGCTGGCGGTTTACATGCTGTCGCCAAGTATTAGGGATGCCATATATAGTATCTATGGTTTTGTCCGTTTTGCAGATGAAATCGTGGATTCATTCCATGGTTTTGACAAAGAAAGTTTAATCACAGAATTTGAGGATGAGTACTATAAAGCCTATGATAGAGGGATTAGTTTAAATCCTATATTGAATTCTTTCCAGCAAACGGTGAAGCAAAACAATATATCTGATGATCTTATTCAGGCTTTCTTAAAAAGTATGAAATTAGATTTGATAAAATCTGATTATCACAGTAAAGCCGAATACGATGATTACATTTACGGTTCTGCGGATGTTGTAGGTTTAATGTGTCTTAAGGTTTTTGTAGCCGGTGACAATAAACGATACGAACAACTGAAAGATGAAGCCATGCGATTGGGTTCTGCGTTCCAGAAAGTAAATTTTCTTCGAGATTTAAAGGATGATAATTTGGTTTTGAATCGCAATTATTTTCCTGGAGTCGATTTGAATTCGTTCGATGAAAATGCAAAAACCGCAATCATCAATGAAATCGAAGAAGATTTCAGAGTCGCTTACGAAGGAATTGTAAAACTTCCTATCGAAGCTAAGTTCGGTGTATACACAGCTTTTGTGTACTATAAAAAACTATTAAAAAAATTAGAAAACACACCTTGCCACGAAATTGGAAATGCAAGAATCCGAGTTTCTAATTACACTAAAGCCGGTCTGCTGGCAAAATCTTTTGTGTCTTATAAATTAAAGCTAGTGTAATTACAGCTTGTTTTTAAAGGATTGTTATACTTAAATACAGAATAAAATGATATTTTTTTTGATTTTTCTAGGTACTTTTTTAATAATGGAATGCGTCACATGGCTTACTCACAAGTATGTAATGCACGGTTCAATGTGGTATTTTCACGCTGACCATCACCAACCCAAATACGCGAATGTTTTCGAACGAAATGATATCTTTTTCGTCATTTTCGCCATACCAAGCATCGTTCTTTTTTATTACGGTGTCGAAGGCGGTTTAAACTATAAATTCTTCATCGGACTTGGAATTATGTTTTACGGGATGTGTTATTTCATGATTCATGACGTCCTAATCCATCAACGTTTTAAGTGGTTCAAAAACACGAATAACAAGTATTTAATCGGTTTGCGAAAAGCGCACAAGGTACATCACAAACACTTGGGTAAAGAGGACGGAGAGTGTTTCGGAATGCTTTTTGTACCTTTCAAGTACTACAAAATATAAAATTAAATTTGGGCGTGACCCAGCTTTCACTATCGTTACAGCGGGGTCGGGCTATCCGTTCCCGCTTTTTTATAATTGGTCTCGTTCTGAAAAAAACGAGATCAATTATAAAAAGAGATCCACTATTATCCCTCACGCGAACGCAGTGTTCCATGAAGGCATTTATCTTTAAAACACAACCATGAAAATATACAAACAAGAAACCGTTCAGTACGTAAATGCAACTGTAGAAGAATGTTGGTCTTTTTTTTCGAACCCAAAAAATCTTCAGAAAATCACACCGGAAGGAATGGGTTTTCAAATCACAGATTTTGATCAAAAATCCATGTATCCTGGACAAATTATTCAGTATAAAGTAACGCCACTTTTTGGAATCACTTTATCATGGATGACTGTAATCACACAAGTAAAAGAAAATAGTTATTTCATAGATGAACAACGTTTTGGTCCATACAGTTTTTGGCACCACAAACATTTCTTTGAAGCAACACCAAACGGAACTAAAATGACCGATGTCGTGCATTACGGATTACCGCTTGGTTTTCTGGGCCGAATCATGAATACATTGGTCGTTAAAAATAAATTGAAATCCATTTTTGAATACCGTGTAAAAAAGGTGGACGAAATGTTTAATGCAAAGTAATGAGCAAGCAAGAAGTTTCTATTTTTTGGTTCAGACGGGATTTGCGTCTGGAAGATAACGTAGGTTTATTTCAAGCCTTACAGTCAAAATATTCGGTAGTTCCATTGTTTATTTTTGATGATTCCATTTTAGACAGTTTGCCAAAAAATGATGCCCGTGTAGGTTTTATCCATGATTCACTTTCGAAAATAAATACGCAACTACAGGAAATTGGAAGCTCACTTCTGGTCAAAAAAGGAAAAACTTTCAATGTTTGGCAATTACTTTTAGAAGAATATGATGTCAAAGAAGTTTTCTTCAACAAAGATTACGAACCGTACGCCATTCAGCGTGACACGGCAATTTGTGAACTTTTAGAAGCAAATAAAACCATTGCTTATTCTTTTAAAGACCAAGTCATTTTCGAGGAAAAAGAAATCTCAAAAGCAGATGGATTGCCATATACGGTGTACACTCCTTTTAAAAATAAATGGTTAGAGAAATACAAATCAATGGCGCCGGTTCAGGAATACGATACTGAATCTTATTTTTCTAATTTCCATAAAAATAGTTTTGATTTTCCTACTTTGGAACAAATAGGTTTCGAACAAAGTCCAATAAAAGTTAAGCCACACAACTTAAAATTCATTGCAAATTATCAAGATATCAGGGATTTTCCAGCCTTGGATAAAACCTCTTATTTGTCGCCACATTTGCGTTTTGGAACTGTAAGCGTTCGGAAATTAGTCAATTGGGCATTTCATAAAAACGATGTCTTTTTAAGTGAATTGATTTGGAGAGAATTTTTCATGCAAATCTTGTTCAGTTTTCCAAAAGTCGTTACCCAAAACTTTAAATCGGCTTATGATGGGATTCAGTGGCGTAATAATGAAGAAGATTTCAAGCGTTGGTGCTCGGGAACAACTGGTTATCCAATGGTCGATGCAGGAATGCGTCAACTTAATGAAACGGGTTACATGCACAACAGAGTTCGCATGGTTGTGGCAAGTTTTTTATGTAAACATTTGATGATTCAGTGGCAATGGGGTGAAGCCTATTTTGCCGAAAAGTTACTGGATTACGACATGTCTGCCAATGTTGGTAACTGGCAATGGGCTGCAGGAACGGGTTGCGATGCAGCGCCTTATTTCAGAGTTTTCAATCCTGAGATTCAGCAAAAAAAGTTTGATGAAAAAGGAATCTACATCCGAAAATGGATTAAAGAATTCGATTTAGGTTACGGAAAACCTATGGTAGAACACGCCATGGCGAGAGATCGAGCGATTGCGACTTACAAAGCCGGAATCTTGAAATAAAAAGATTTAACATGTAAGGCATTTAAGTTTTTGAGCATTATTTAAAAACTTAAATGACTTACAGGTTTAAAAAAGAAAATTATTTAATCAATTTCTGCAGCATTCCTTTAAAGATAAATCCATGAAAGGGCAAAACGGAATACCAGTATAATTTCCCCCAAATTCCTCTGGGTCTGAAAGTTGCCGCTTGATACAACGTGTTTCCTATTATTTTAAATTCGAGCCAAGCTTCACCTGGCAGTTTCATTTCGGCAAATAAGATTAATTTTCCTTCTTCTTTATTGGCATACAAAACACGCCAAAAGTCTAAAGCATCCCCAGAATGGATATCGTGTCGGTTCGTTCTTCCTCTTCGAGAACCTACGCCACCGTATAATTTATCAATAAAACCGCGTAAATCCCACAACCAATCCCCGTAATACCAACCCGTATCACCCCCAATGGACCAAATCCTGTTGATGGTGAAATCACGATCTATGATTTCCATTTTACGTCGGTCAATGTAGCAATCCTTTTTTGGAACCTTCAAATATTCCGACATGTTGCTGCTGAAACGTCCGCTGACCAACGAATCTTTCCAACTCGAAGCTACTTTATCTTCGTCTACTTTTATTAATGCACGTGAAAGTGCTTGTTTGTAGGACATAGGCTTTACATGCAGTAATTCATTGATTCGGTTATCACTGCAAACTACTTCGACTTTCATGCTGCTGACCAGAGCTGATGCGAGTCTATACGATGTTGAGGTAACAAAATAGAGCCAATAGGAAGATAATTTTGGTGTCATTATTGGGACAGTGAAAATCCATCTCTTTAATTTTTTTGCTTCAGCAAAACCCAAAAGCATTTCTTTGTACGTTAAAATATCGGGTCCGCCAATGTCAAAACTCTGATTGTAGGTAAGTGGATTCAGTAATGATTTGGATAAAAAATCAAGAACATCCGGAATTGCAATCGGCTGGCATTTTGTGTTTAGCCATTTTGGTGTAATCATTATGGGCAGTTTATTCACTAAATCCCGAATGATCTCAAACGATGCACTTCCAGAGCCCACAATAATTCCCGCTCTCAAAGTAGTTGCGGCAAAAGTTCCTGTATTTAAAATTTCTTCTACCTTTTTTCTGGAAGATAAATGTTTGGATAATGATTTGTCATTGACAATTCCGCTCAAATAAATGACCTGTTTGGCTTCGGTTTCATTCAATCGTTGCACAAAATTCAGTGCAGATTCATTTTCTAATTCATCAAAATTTGAAGCGGATCCTGACATTGAATGAATTAGATAATAAGCTGCATCAATATTTGCAGGGATAGCGGTCAATGTTTCCCGATTCAGAAAATCAACTTCAATTACTGTAACATTTTTTTTATATTCAATTGGACAATAAAACCTGTTTTTATCTCTCACACAACAGATTATATTGTGTCCTTGTTCTACCAATAATGGCAAAAGTCGCTTACCAATATAACCTGTTGCGCCTGTTAAGAGAATTTTCATGGTTTTGTGTTTAAAGAATTAACTTAATTTATTGGAAACTAAGCTAATAAATTCTTTTCTGGTTTTGTCTTTCTCGAAAGCTCCTGTAAAAGACGATGTTGTTGTAACTGAATTTTGTTTTTGAATCCCTCGCATTTGCATGCACATGTGTTGCGCTTCAATCACAACCGCTACACCAAGTGGATTCAAAGCGTCCTGAATACAATTTTTGATTTGGTCTGTCAATCGTTCTTGTACTTGCATTCTTCGGGCAAACGCATCAACTACTCTTGGGATTTTACTTAGACCTACAATTTTACCATTTGGAATATAAGCGACATGTGCTTTTCCAAAAAATGGTAACATGTGGTGTTCACACATAGAGTATACTTCGATGTCTTTTACTACAATCATTTGCTGGTGATCTTCAGTAAACATTGCCGATTTTAGGATTTCTAATGGATCTAGTCCGTAACCGTGGGTTAAATATTGCATCGCTTTTGCCACGCGTTCCGGTGTTTTTTCTAGCCCTTCGCGAGTCACATCTTCGCCTAAATTTTCAATGATTACTTTGTAATTATCCGCTAATGCTTCTGTTATTTCAGTATCGTATTGTTCGATTTTTTCGTAACTTTTCATTTCTTTTATCATGGTATGCTGTATTTCTATTTTAAGTTTGGCTAATTATTTTTTAGATTTTAAAAGTCACGATTCCGTAATCCATTTCAAAAACTTGACCTGAAATTGACTTGGCATTTTCCGAAATTAGAAAGTTGGCCATATTCGCAACCTCTTCAGGTTTCAAATATCCTTTCATCGGGTGGCGTTCCACCATATTTTCTTTCATTCGATCATTTCTCAAAATACCTGCTGCAAGTGTTGTTTCGGTAATTGTAGGAGCAATGGCATTAATCCGCACTACTGAAGCTAGTTCTGCTCCCAAAGATTTTACTAATCCTTCTATACCTGCTTTTGCAGTAGCGATACTCGCATGAAAAGGCATTCCTAATTTTGCAGCCACCGTACTAAACAAAACAATCGAAGGATTTGTTCCTTTTTTCAAAACCGGCAAATATTTCTGAATGGCTTTTACTGCACCAATGACATTAATTTCAAAGTCATTTCTAAAATCATCGATACTCAAACTTCCAATAGGTTTCAAGTTGATAGAACCCGGGCAATAAATCAAGGTGTCAATGTTTTCAATTTCCGGAAGTGTATCTTTTAAAACATCAGATGAGTAATGTTTCAGGTTCGGATGTGTGATTTCAGGTGCATTTCTGCTGATGTTGTAAACCAAGTTTGTCTCTAATTGTTGCAACAAAATGGCACTGCCAATTCCTTTACTACCACCAATGATTACTATGTTTTTCATATGTATTATTCAATCAGTTATTTAAAATTTATTTTGGGTTTGTTTCGTATTATTGAAAAATTATCGTTTGGAAATCTTATTGTTGTTAATTTGTCTTTGCATCGTACATTTAAAACGCCCTTCTCGAAAATCCCTTAATTTTTCGTGTTTTGTTTTACGGCCTTGCACTCTTTCGCGCCACATTCTAAAACTCGATGGTTTCATTTCGGTACGCATCAGGTCGATAACTTCTTGTTCTTTTAGTCCAAATTGCATTAAAATAGCATCAAAAGTGGTGCGGTCTTCCCAAGCCATTTCAATTATTCTATCTTTTTCTAAATCAGTTAGTTCTTTCTTTGTATTCATAAATTATATTTTTTTGCCATTCAAATATTACTCACTATCGCCAATATCAGCCATGGTATGCAGCTTTAATATCCGCGAACTTTCTTCTTTTACCAAAGGATTTTTCTTCATTTTCCATAAAAAATCACTCGCGAATTTTCTCGTTCTTTCCATGTTTACAATGGGTTTTGGATAATTAACTCCAACTTCAAAATCGTTAAACTTCTGATCCAAATAGGTCATTTTATAAGGTTCATGTACAAAAGCCCGAGGTAAATCGCGCAATTCCGGCACCCATTTTTTTATAAATTCACCGTCAGGATCGTGTTCGTAACTGTTCTTTATTGGATTATATATACGTAACATATTGATTCCGGTTTCTCCAGCCTGCATTTGCAACTGCGGAAAATGTATTCCAGGTTCAAAATCCAGAAACATTTGTGATAAATGCTGCGTCGCTTCTTGCCAAGGTTGCCATAGGTTATGGGTAAAAAATGACACTAACATCGCACGCATTCTAAAGTTCAAATAACCGGTTTCATTCAAACAGCGCATGCAAGCATCAATTAATGGAAAGCCGGTTTGTCCCGTTTTCCAAGCTTCAATGTAATTTTCATTGACTTTCTTTTTCAACGAATGGAATCCCTTATTAACACTTTCAAACTCCATGACTTCTTCCATTTCAAATTTTTGGATAAAATGTGCTTGCCAAGTCAGTCGAGATATAAAGGAATCAATTTGTTTTTTGTTATTGCAGGTCAATCGGAACGTAGCCGCTTTTTGCAACACTTGTCTGGAAGATAAATTCCCCCAAGCAATGTATGGAGATAATCTGCTGCAACTTTTTCGAGCCAATAAAGGTTTCGAAATATGCGAATTATAATTGTGATACCGTTCGTCAAAAAATGTCTGTAAATATTTCCCAGCCATGGTGCTGCCACCTTTTTGAAAAATAGCATCCGGAACAGTTTCTAAATTGGTTTTTTCTAAAGCTTTTTCGAGTTCCAATAGTGCTTCCGTATTTAGAAAATTTTCTGGTTTACCATCAAAAATAAATTGCGGTTGATTCATGTAGTCTTCCCACTTAGCAACCCAATTCGTTCGGTTTCGTAAGGCTCTGAAAATTCCATTATTGGTATTTTCAATCCAATTGATTTGATTGTTTTTGCAAAAGCGTTTGAAAGTTTTATCTCTTTCGTAAGTGATTTTTAAACCAGTTTCTTGATGTGAATACACGGTTTCAATTTTATACGTTTCCTCAAGGATATTAAATACCTGAAGAATTTCTGAAGTAACTGCTAACACTTGCGTGTTCGATTGTTCCAGTTGTTTGTTAATGTCTACAAGTGATTGCTTGATGAAATTCCAGTGTCTGGGGCTGTAATGCGAATCATTTTCTAAAGATTTTTCGAATACATAAAGCAACAATGTGGGTATGCCAGTTTTTGTTGCATTAAAAATTGCCTCGTTATCTTGTAAACGAAGATCCCTTTTGAACCAAACTACATTGATATGTTTTTTATTAGTATTCATTTATCTTTTTAAAATAATTGTTGTTGCAACCATAATTTCTGGAATTTTGATTGTCCATCGTAATTGGATGCTTGTAACTTAATGTTGAATTTTCGGTCTCTTGGATCGTTACCAACACCGGAAACATACATCCAATTCCCGTAATTGCTATGCACATCGTAATCAATTAGCATCGCTTCAAAATAGGCAGCTCCAATGCGCCAATCTATCAGCAGTTCCTTTGCAAAAAATGAACCTACATTTTGCCTCCCGCGATTGCTCATCCATCCTGTTTGTTGCAATTCAATCATATTAGCATTTACGAAAGGTTCTTCTGTCGTGCCGTTAATCCATTTTTTTATTGCTGATTGATTGGTTTTCCAATCGTATTTTTTGTCTAAAATTCCTCCGATTTTAAAAATCGAATTCCCGTTTTTCAACGATATGTATTTAAAATAATCCCTCCAAATCAGTTCAAAAATTAACCAATAGGTGGATTCATTTTTCCCGATTTGTTGTTCATATTTTATAATTTCCCAATAAATAGTTTTTGACGAAATAGAACCGTTTGCCAACCAAGGGGAGAATTTCGAACTAAAATCAGTACCTATTAATCCGTTTCGGGTCAATTTATAAACACTTAGTTTTTTGGTTTCCCAAAAATAATTTTGCAACCTTTTCATTGCTTCATCTTCACCGCCCTGATAAGGGAAAGCCGTTCTGGAATCCATTTCAAAATCAGCAAAACCTAATGTTTCCATGCTGGGAATTAAATTTTCGTTTGTAGTCAAATTGTCTTCCGGCATTGGTTTAGCCGTAAATTCAGAACGAATTTTCGTTGATTTTTCACACTGATTTCTAAATTGTGTAAAAACATTTGGAATCGATGCAATGTCAAACGGAATGTCTTCAGGATGAAATAAGAACTGATTGTAGGTGCTTTTAAAAGCTACTGAATCTGAAACTTTCAGCTTAATATTCTCTAAAACTTCCATTTCCTCACTCGTCCATTCTTCTTGAAAGTAAATCGAATCAACTCCATTTTCAGTAATTATTTCTGGAATCAAATCTTCCGGTCTTTGATGATAAACCAAAAGCGGAATATTCAATTTTTCCAGATTTTCTTTCAATATTATTACCGATTCAATCAGAAACTTAGCGCGAAACTTTTCTGTTTTTTTAAATCCAAAATTAGTATCCTCAAAATGCCTTGGATCAAAAAAATACACTGCAATTACGGTTTCATTTTCATCAATAGCATTTGTCAACGATTCATTGTCATGAACTCTCAAATCATTTCTAAACCAAACTAACCCTTTTTGTTTCTTTTGCATTTTTCGCTACAATATTTGACTTCGTCCCAAACTTTTTCCCATTTTTTCCGCCAAGTAAAAGGTCGGTTGCAGACCAGACACATTTTTGAAGGCAGATTTTCCTTTTTCACTATTTGTATTTTTCAAATGCATTAACCACAATTGTCGCTTTTAAATCAAACATCAAATTGTATAAACCAAAAAACGTTCGGTTCATGTAAATGAAATGTTTAGATCCGCGATTTCCATTCATTTTTCTCAAATTGGTATCTTTTGAAAAACGCTCTCCTAATTGTGCGATGCTTTCAAAAAAAGATTCATCAGAGAAATCGAAGGTTTCTGCTTGAAACGGTTTTGTAAACAAGGACAATAAATCATGGAACATCTCGGTGAAATAAACAATTTCAGCTGTAGAATCATCCACACGTAAAATTTCCAATTCAAATAATTTATCGTTGAATATTTTAGGATCATTAATGACTTTTTTGTCAATCAATTCAAAATAAGGAGTGTAAAAATCAGTTGGAATTTGTTTCATACAACCAAAATCGAGTGCTACCAATTGATTTTCATCATTCACCAAGAAATTTCCCGGATGCGGATCAGCGTGTACTTTTTTCAAAATATGAATTTGGTACATATAGAAATCCCACAAAGCCTGACCTATTTTATTAGCCACTTCCGGATTGGTGTTTATTTTGGTGAATTCCGAAAGGTGCTTTCCTGTCATCCAATCCATCGTAATGATTTTCTCCGATGAGAATTCAGAATAGTAATTTGGAAAAACTAAATTTTCAATTTTTTCGCAAGCTGCAACTACTTCCTGACTTTGTTGTAACTCCAATAAATAATTGGTTTCTTCAATCAATTTGTCCTCAACTTCTTTGAAATATTTATCCGAATCTTTTCCTTGAAGGTTAAACATTCTGATGGCAATAGGTTTTACCATTGATAAATCTGATGAAATGCTGTTGGCAACGCCTGGATACTGAATTTTCACAGCGAGTTTTTTTCCGTCTTTTACCGCAACATGTACTTGACCGATACTGGCAGCATTTACAGAAGTGGCATTGAATTCGTCAAAAATCTCATAGGGTGTTTTTCCAAAATTTGTTTTGAATGTTTTCAATACCAATGGAGCCGAAAGTGGTGGAACAGAGAACTGAGACAACGAAAATTTTTCAACGTAAGCTTGGGGCAAAAAACTTTTGTCCATGCTTAACATTTGAGCAACTTTCAGTGCACTTCCTTTCAAACTTTTCAATCCGTCATAAATATCTTCAGCATTGTCTTCATTTAATTTATCACGGGTCAAATCAGAATTGACCATTTTTTCTCCGTAATATTTCAAGTAGTTCACGCCAACTTTTGCACCAGTTTGTACCAGTTTTGTAGCTCTTTCAATTTTTGAAGTAGGGATGTAGTCTATCGTTTTCATTACTTATTGTATATTTTTTCTTTGAAAATAAATTTTCCAAAATCGATTAAGCTATCTATAGGAGCAATATTCATCAATTCAAAAGTCACTTTTACTGATTTTTCAATGTAGATATCCGTTTTTTCAAAAGAAGGTGACGAATCATCCAGCCAGAATTTCAGTGTCAATAAAAGTTGAATCCAAGATGTTTCCTGAAATGTTTTCTCTTGAAAATTTTGTAATTTTTCCTGTTGTGTTCTAAATTCATCAGAAATGATTTCAGTCAAGAAATTTTTGAAACTATTTCTTAGTCCAGAAAGCTGCATCAATTTTTTCAACTGATTATTGTGCTCTTGCAATATAAGTACAACGTAACTTCTGTTAGCAGTTAATATTTCGAAGAAAGTGAAGTAGAAACTTAACATTTTGCTTTTCATGTCATACATCTCGTATTCCTTGTTTTTGTTTAGCAAATCGATAGTTTTTTCTACAAACATTTTGAAAATTTCTTTTTCAATACTTTCTATAGTTCCAAAAAATGCATAAAATTCCGTTTCTGTAAAATCATTGATTTTTGTAAAATGATAAACTGATTTTGGTTTTTCACTATGATCTAGTACATAATTCATATACATAGAAACTATTTTGTCTTTTGTTATTGGGGTTTTTTTAGTAGCCATTTTTGATGTGTTTCAAATTAGAGTATAAAGGTAGTGAATGTTTAACTATATATTAATAAAGTTAAACAAAATTTAATATAATTTTATATCGTTATAAATGATTAGCTTTACACTATTATGAAAAAGAATGTTTTAATAAGCGGCGGTTCGGGATTTATCGGAAGAAATTTGACTACTTTATTGTTAGCCAAAGGATACTCTGTTTCCATCTTAAGTAGGAGTGAAAAACAGAATAAAGGAGATGTTTTCTATTACAAATGGGATTTTGCAAAGCAGACTATTGATGATGAAGCAATTTTGAAAGCAGATTATATTATTCATTTGGCAGGTGAAAATATAGCAGAGAAAAGATGGACTGCGAAGAGAAAAGCTGCCATAATTGATAGTCGGGAAAAATCCACTCAATTATTGTATTATGTTTTAAAAAAGCATTATAAAAAACTAGATGCTTTTGTTTCTGCTTCGGCGGTGGGGATTTATGGTGCTATAAATGGGGAGGAAATTTGTACGGAAGATATGAAACCGGCAAATGATTTCTTGGGATATACGTGTCAAAAATGGGAAGATTCTATTGATTTCATTGAGAATTTGAATATCCGTACAGTGAAAATCCGTACGGGATTAGTATTAGGGAAGAATGACGGTTTTTTAAAGAAGCTGATTCCTTTGTTCAAATATAGGTTGGGTTCGTCATTGGGTTCTGGGAAGCAATATATGCCTTGGATTCATGTAGATGATTTGTGCGCTATTTATTTGCAAGCTATTTCAGATGCAAGTATGGAAGGACCTTATAATGCAGCTATTTGTGACAATACGACCAACACTGTTTTTTCAAAAACATTGGCTCGTGTTTTTGGCTATTCTATTTGGTTGCCCAATGTTCCTGCTTTTGTCTTAAAATTAGTAATGGGCGAAATGGCTAAAATTGTATTAACCGGAAGGAGAGTTTCCTCAGATAAAATTGAACAAACTGGTTTCAAATTTAAATTTAACAATTTGGAAGAAGCATTAAGGAATTGTTTAACAAAATAGAGCTATTCTAAGACACAAATAATCTGAGTGTTTACGTTTTTTGATATTTTGCTGCGAACAATAAAAGGAATTTCTATATTAAAATCATCAGTGTTTAAAGGAAAAGCAGAATAAAGTTCTATTCCTTTATCCACTTTTTTAAGAGTTCCGTTGACTGCAATTTTTTTAGTTCGTCCGCGAATTGTTATTTTTCCGGTAATCTGATATTGATTATTGGTTGTGGTAAGTTTTTGAAAATCAAATTTATCGATTTTTCCTTTAAAAACGGCTCTTGGAAAACGGTTGCTTTCCATGTAGTTTTTATTGAAATGCTCTTGCATCAAATCTCTTTTAAATTTAAAATCTTTAATGTTGATCCAACAAGCGATTTCTCCCGTTTTTGTTATTAAAATACAGGTTGTTTTTTCATTTATAGCTTTAACTTCTTCAAACAAGGGAATGGAAGCTTCAAAATTTGTGATTCCCATGTATGAAACCATTTTTTCTTGGGAAGTAGCAGCAATTGCAATGAAAAGTAGTACTATTTGGGTAATTTTTTTCATAACGATTTATGAATTAAATTACTTAAAGTTACAAAAAAAATAGTTGAAATAAAAATAGTGAACTAATGAAAAATATTGGATTTTAGTTAATTATTGAGGCCTTTTTTAATCAGAAATTGCAATGAAATTATACTTATAAAAAATTATAATACTACTTTCTCTGATTATAAATTTCGTTGCATTTATAGTTCTAACTTGACATTGTATTTTTTTAAACTTTCTAATGATTCTTCCGAAGTGTAATCAAAAACTTCTTCATGAATGTTTTGTTCCTTTTTCAAGGAAACCTGCTTGATACAGTTGAAATAACGACGTACATCTTTCATATTAGAGAGGATTAAACCTGGAACTGGCGTGCTTTTGCCTTCGCTATCTTTTGCCACCATTGTAAAATACGAAGAGTTGCAATGTTTGATTTTTCCAGTCTGTATATTCTCGGCTTCCACTCGGATACCCACAATCATGGAGCTGTTTCCTACATAATTTACACTGGCCTTCATCGTAACCAATTCCCCGACTTCAATAGGTTTTAAGAAATTCACAGTGTCTACGGAGGCAGTTACACAATAGTTGCCGGAAAATTTTGAGGCACAAGCAAATGCGATTTGATCCAGTAAAGATAAAATATATCCGCCATGAATTTTTCCACTGAAATTCGTATTGGAAGGTAACATTAACTCGGAAATACTAATGTCTGAGGAAGCTACGGTTTTAAAAGTGCGATTCATCTATTTTATTTTAAATGGAGAATTTACTTTCTTAACTTCTGTGATAAAATAACGAGTATCGCCCCACCATGGAAAGGTGCGGTAACGTTCTACATAATTTACCTGCACGTATTGTCCTTCGAATTCTTGCAGGTCCGCAATTACTTTTTCTTCGCTATCTAATACCGAAAAAGAAAAGATTTGTGCACCAGAAATTCCCTGACTTATTTCACCTTCCCATGTTTTGAAAGCCACGCCTTTATTACTCACCTTAATCAATTCGCCGGAACGAACTCCTTCGCTGTACGTGGCGTTGTATAAAAAAGTAAAATAACCTACAATAGACAATACTACTATTACAGTGGTAACCATTAAAAATTTTCTCATTTTCTGCTTAATTTAAAAGTTGATTTTCGTCTTTTTCAGCTCTGTTTAATATGCTTTCCGGAAGTGCTTTCTTGGCTTTAGCTCCCATTTTTTTCAATTTTTCAACACTCACAATCAGGTTTCCTTTTCCTTCCACCAATTTATTCATTGCACCGCTGTATTCTGTTTTACTTTCGTCAATTTTTTTACCAATTTTGATTAAATCAGCTACAAAACCTTCAAATTTATCATACAATGCACCCGCTTGTCGCGCAATTTCGAGTGCGTTTTCCTGTTGCTTTTGGTTAGTCCACATACTATCAATCGTTCGCAAAGTCGCTAATAAAGTCGCAGGAGTAACAATGACAATGTTTTTCTCGAATGCTTTGTTATATAAACTCGTATCTTCATTCAGCGCCATCGCAAAAGCGGGTTCTATAGGGATAAACAACAAAACAAAATCTGGGCTTTCTATTTGGTACAAATCATGATAATTTTTATTTCCTAATTGCTCAACATGGCGTTTGATGGAATTGACATGTTCTTTTAAATAGTTTATTTTTAAAATATCATCTTCCTCATTGATGTATTTTTCGTAAGCCGTCAAAGAAACTTTAGAATCGACAATCATCTTTTTACCGTCAGGCAGATTGATAACAACGTCTGGAAAAACACGGTTTCCATCTTCGGTTGTGAACGCTTGTTGTACTTCGTATTCACGACCTTTCTCTAATCCTGATTTTTCAAGAACGCGTTCCAAAACTAGTTCGCCCCAATTTCCTTGCATCTTGCTGTCACCTTTCAAAGCCTTGGTCAGGTTGATGGTTTCTTTGCTCATCTGGATATTCATTTCTCGTAAACCCAGAATTTGTTGGCGCAAAGCCGCATGATAATCAATGCTTTCCTTGTGAGTATCTTCTACTTTCTTTTCGAACAGTTGAATTTTATCTTGCAAAGGAGTCAGAATATTTTTCATGTTTTCCTTGTTCTGCTCCGTAAATTTATTGGATTTTTCGTCTAAGATTTTGTTGGCAAGATTTTCAAATTCTTTGGTGAATTTTTCCTGTAGTTTCTCGACTTCTTCCTTTTGTTCTTTATTGCGTTCCCAAAGATTTTCAAAATCAACTTCTTTTTTCGAAAGCTGAATGGCCAAACTGTCTTTTTCGCTTCGAATGTTTTCTTTTTCTGTATTGGTATTTTCTAATTGCTTTTCGAAAATGGTTTTGTCAGCAATAACTTGCTCTTTCAGTTGATTGAATTGAGAATTTAAAGCGATTAATTTCTCTTCTAAACTGATTTTTTCGGATTGGAATCTAGCGGAGAAAATGAGTTTGCCAATAAAAACACCAATGGCGAGCGCAACGATGAAAATCAATAAAAACGGAAGCATATTTGACATAGAATTTCTTTTTGTAAGGTTGTAAAAATAAACAAAAGTTTTTTGGTTTCCTTTTAGAAAGTAAAATAGTAATGGAAGTTTTAGTATTTATGAATTTGGAGGCTTTAGGTATTAATTGTTCTTTTAATTTGTGTGTTTTAGTGATTTATAAATAAAAAAAGGCCAATATGAATTAGTTTTCATATTGGCCTTTTAAATAGATTGAATTCTTATTCATCAAGTTTTATATTCCCACGGTCTTCCTTATTGTCAGGATGCTCATTAGGATATCGATTTGGAATGATGTCTGAGTTATGATCTTTGTTTTCTACCATTTTTTTTGCTTGTTCTTCAGAAACATTCGCGGTATCAGAACTTAAATTTTTAGGAGTGCTGTCCTCATTTTGTTCTAAAGTTCCGTCAATATTACGTGCTCTTTGAACAATTTTTTGATCTCCATGTACATCAGTTTCTACTTCTGATTTTAAATGTGATACTTCAGGATTCGTATTTTGGTCTAGATTCTGACCGCTAAATCCTTCGTTTGTATTTTGTTTGTTATTTGTCTTTTTTGAACCTAAATCGTTGCTTTCCATATGCTGTAATTTTAAAAATTAATTCTGATAACTTTTATAATAGTACGTCATTATTGCGATATAATCGAATTTTTTAACATAGCTTTTGGTTTACACCAATAAATGTATAGTGTCACAATTTTAAATCCAGCAAAAACAAAACTATCTTTGCGCGCACAATTAACCCAATACAATGTCCCATTCGCATTTCATTATTCACAAACCCTATGGGTATTTAAGTCAGTTTATTTACGAGTTAAAAAGAAAAAAGAAACTGCTGGGTGAGTTGTATGATTTTCCGAAAGGAACCATGGCAATTGGTCGTCTTGACGAAGATTCCGAAGGATTATTGTTGCTCACAACCGACGGAATGATGAGCGAAATCATTCGAAGCAAGAAAGTAGACAAGGAATATTATGTTCAAGTAGATGGCATTATCCATCAGGACGCGATTGATGAATTGCAAAAAGGAGTTGAAATTGGTTTTAACGGAACCAAGTATATCACAAAACCATGCAATGCT
This sequence comes from Flavobacterium sp. CAN_S2, assembly GCF_015752255.1. Classification (NCBI taxonomy): domain Bacteria; kingdom Pseudomonadati; phylum Bacteroidota; class Flavobacteriia; order Flavobacteriales; family Flavobacteriaceae; genus Flavobacterium; species Flavobacterium sp. CAN_S2. The sequence goes on along the minus strand of NZ_JADOVA010000001.1, from coordinate 286,481 downwards.
TCTTTAATACATGAAATTCCTGCTTTTGGAGCTAGAGGAAAAAAAATCAGGGATGAACGTCACGGTCCAACTTCTTGGGCATCGATAACGGTAAATGAAGGGAAGTTTCGCCAAGTCCGTAAAATGACTGCAGCAGTTGGTTTTCCTACGTTGCGCTTGGTTCGTGTTCGAATAGGAAATGTACATCTTAACGATTTACAGGCTGGAGAAGTTGTTGAAGTAGAAAATTTTCAAATAGAAATTTAAAGGGTAGTACGAATTTTTAAATCTTTTAATTTTTCAATCTTTTAATAAAGTATAAAATGTTAAACATCGTTTTAGTAGAACCTGAAATACCAAATAATACCGGAAATATTGGCCGATTGTGTGTAGGTACCGAAAGCCGTTTGCACTTAATTCATCCTTTTGGATTTGTTATCAATGATAAAAACCTGAAACGTTCAGGTTTGGATTATTGGGTGCATCTCGATGTGACCGAATATCAAAATGTATCAGAGTGGAAAGCCCAGATTCCTGATTTATCCCGTGTTTTTCTGATGAGTTCCCATGCCAAAAAATCATATTTGGAAACTGATTTTCAAGATGGTGACTGGTTAGTTTTTGGTAAAGAAAGTAAAGGTTTGAGCGAAGTAGTTTTAAACGAATTTCCCAATCATCTTACCATTCCAATGTCACCGTTGATAAGAAGTTTCAATATCGCTAATTCGGTAGCGTTTGTCATTGGCGAAGCAAAAAGACAAATAGGATTGAAGCTTTAAGAAATTACAAACTTCCCTTTGGACGCATCAAAAATAATATGCTCGTCTTTGAAAAGCGTATTAAAAGTTCCTTTTAGAATCAAATTACACGGTTGATCTTGCACTATTTTTTCTGGAGTCATAATGATCATTTCATCACTCAATTGTATCGCCATATCGATATCGTGAGTGGAGAATAAAATGCATTTTTGAGTTTCCTGAGTGAGTTTTTTTAATAGTTTAAACAATACCACTTTATGCAGCAAATCCAAGTGAGTTGTGGGTTCATCCAAAATAATTAATGGTGTGTCTTGCGCCAAAGCTCGCGCAATTAAGACTATCTGTAATTGTCCGTCGCTGATTTCGTAGTGTCTTTTAGCAGCTAGATGACTAATTTGAGTCAATTCTATCGCTTCATTCACTTTTGCGATGTCTTCAGCAGTTAATTTTCCAATCCAGTTCGTGTACGGTTGTCTTCCCAAAGCAATAAGTTCAAAAACAGTCAAGTTGCTTGGAGGCAATTTTTCGGTGAGAACTACACTTAAATTTTGTGCCAATGTCAAAGCGCCTATTTCTTGAATGTTTTGACCATTGAGTAAAACAGTTCCTGAAATTGGTTTTTGAATGCCTGTTATGGTTCGCAAAAGCGTCGATTTACCAATACCGTTGGCACCGATTAAAGCAATAAGTTTTCCTTTTTCTAAACAAATATCAATGTTGGAAGCAACAATGGTTTTTTCTTTTTTATGAGAATAACCAATGCTGATTTGTGAACCTTGTAAGATGATTTTATTTTCCATTATCCCATCATTTTGCGTTTCCTAATTAATAACCAAATAACAATCGGAGCTCCAAAAATAGAAGTTACGGCATTAATTGGTAAGGTCAAATCACTGCCCGGAAGTTGCGAAATACTGTCGCATATAAGCATGATAATCGCCCCAAAAAGTATAGTACTCCAAAATAAAATTGTGTGATTGCTTGTCTGAAAAACTAGCTTTGCAATATGAGGAACCGCTAATCCAATAAAAGCAATTGGACCTGCAAAAGCAGTGATGCTTCCGGCCAAAATACTGGTGGCAAAAATGATAATCAGTCGTGATTTTTTATAATTTAACCCCAAACTTTTGGCATAATTTTCACCCAGAAGTAATGAGTTCAACGGCTTGATGCTAAATAAACTGAGTAATAATCCAATCGCTACGCAGATAGTTAAAAGTGAAATGGAGGTCCAAGATAAATTGCCAAGATTTCCAAGTGACCAGAATGTGAATTTCTGTAACTGTTCCGCGGTGCTGAAATAAGTCAGCGTACCAACAATGGCGCTGGTTAAACTCCCAAACATCAGTCCTACAATTAAGATAGCCATAGTATCCCGTAATCGATGGGAAACGGCTAAAACAGCCAGTAAAACAGTGAAGCTTCCTAAACTGGAGGCCAAAATAATCCCGTAAGAGGATAGTAAAAGTGTTGCTAAAAATGGCGGTAACAGCGCTGCGCCTAAAATAACGGTTGCAACGCCCAAACTCGCTCCGGAACTTAATCCCAGAACGTAAGGTCCTGCCAGCGGATTTCTAAACAGTGTTTGCATTAATAAGCCGCTTATGGATAACCCCATTCCAACAAGAATAGCAGCAATAGCTTTCGGTAAGCGATAGTTGATAAGGATGTATTCCCAGGTTTCTTTACTTGCAATTCCGCCAGTTAGACTTCTAAACACTTCTTTTACAGGAATGGAAACAGAACCTAAACTGATATTTATGACAAACAAAAATAGCATCCCAAAGGTTAGGATGATGAAAAGCACTGTATTTCGGTTAGTTTTAGTCAATTTATTCTAATTTCTGAAAGAAAAAAAGTTTATGATTGGGTAATAATTCAGGATGAAAAATTTTAATTAAATCTTTCAAAACCCAATCAGGTCGGGTAGGAGACCATTCAAAATATAAAATTCCACCTTTAGCTCCTTTATTGATGCCGTACGAATATACTTTTTTATTTTTAAAAGAAGTAAATTCACTATAATGCGGATTGCTGTCACTCATTTGTTTCAACGAAGAAAAATCTCCAGGAGCAATCCAATATTCAGCATTTTGCGCTTTCTCTAGAATTTTTTCAAAAGGCAATGGCAAACTGCCGGTTCCCTTCGTGTCAGCCCATAAATAATTAGATTGTGCATCTTTTAGAAACAGCGAAGCCCAACTCTCTCCTTGCGGCACGTACCATTGATCTTGAAACATTGCACCGCTTAGAACAGTAGGTTTTGATGTTGCTTTTTTGGCTAAAGCCAAAGTGTTCGTGTATTCTTTTTCGATTTCAGAGAAGATGTTATTTGCTTTGGAATCCAATCCATATAAGGCCCCAAAAAACTTAATCCATTCCGCTTTTCCAAGTGGGGATTGTTCAGCCCAATCGCCATTCAAAAGTACTTTCAAACCACTTTTTTGAAGATTATCAAGCGTTGGATTACTATCATTTAAACCAAAACTCACAATGACATTTGGAGCCATATCAATTAGAACCTCGGTATTTAGAGTTTCGTTCGTTCCAACTTCTCTAATATTTCCGGAATCAATACGTTTTCTGGTTTTCTCAGAGGAAATGTAATCAGTGTTTGGGAAACCAACTAAAGTGTTTTCGACACCTAACATTTCAAGAGCCGGAATATGCGTGGTTGAGGTAACAACAATGGATTGTATTGGAACGGGAATGATGGAAAACTGCTTCAAACTGTCGGGAATAATGCTGTTTTTTTCTTGTAAAACATAAGTGAAACTTTCTTTGGCTTCAGGCCAAGGTCGGGTAACTTTTACTATGGAATACCCTTGATATTTGTAAATTTCTAATCCCTCGGCATATTGAATTTCATTAGCAGAGGCTGTATTTCCGGTAGTAGGATTCTTGTCATTTTGTTTGCATCCACCAATGGAAATGACAAATAAAAAGAGCGTAAATGGTAATAAAAAAGATTTCATAACATGTTTTTCAAGAACTGCAAAGGTATATTTAATCCGTTTTAAAAATCAAATTTTATTTTTTATTCCAATCATAAAGCTATATTTGCACCCGTAATGAGGTTGTTGTTTTGTTTTTTCAAACCAGCATTAAAAGGGAAGAGAGTGATTGAAGATTGTTGATTAACGATTTTTGATTTCAGATTTAAAATCTGTAATCAATTTTCATAAATCCAATTTCAAAAATCTCACGCTGTACCCGCAACTGTAAGCTATCAAGCTTGTTGTTATCTACAAAACCACTGTTCGTCAAGACGAATGGGAAGGTAAACAACAAGACGCAAGCCAGGAGACCTGCCTATTACATCGAGTATCAAACTTTCGGGAAAAAAGGTTTGGGTATGGGTAATTCTATGCTTTTCTCCCCATTTTTAGTCATGTAACAGAAAATTGCTGTTACTAAATGTTTAATTAAAATGAACAAAAAAATCGTTCGTATTAGTGCGTTGTGCGTACTAATGACAAGCTGTGCTTTTGCGCAACAAAATGAAACTATTTCCTCTCAAGATGAATTGAAAGAAGTGGTAGTTTCCGACTCCAAATTTGCTTTGGCAAAAGAAAAATCAGGAAAAGTAATCACTAAAATTACTGCTGGGGATTTGAAAAACAAAGCTGGACAAAGCCTTGCAAATGTATTAAGTTCTGTTGCAGGTGTAGAAATTAACGGAAATCAAAGTGCTGCCGGAAAAAATTTAGGGTACTACATTCGGGGTGGAAAAAACAATCAAGTGTTGATTCTTATTGATGGAATTCCGGTGAATGATGCTTCAGGAATTAGTTTTGAGTATGATTTGCGTTTGCTTCCGGTGGAGCAGGTAGAAAGCGTTGAAATTATGAAAGGTGCATCGAGTACGTTGTATGGTTCAGGTGCCGGAACAGGAGTAATTAATATTACTTTAAAAAAATCAGGCAAGAAAGCTATTGAAGGGAATGCATACGTAAATGTGGGAACCAATAATACTGCAAATACTGACAAAACTAGCGCTCAGAATTATAATCAAGGTTTTTCGGTAAATGGAAATGCGAATAAAGTAAATTATTTTGCCTCGTTGAACAGTACTGAAATAAGTGGAATGTCACAGATAGCACCTGTTAATCCTACGGATAATTATGAAGAAGATCGTTTTTCCAGAATCAATTATCTGGCAAAGTTAGGGTATAAAGTAACGGATAAATTGACATTGGATTTCTTTGGTAATTATGATAAAATCAACAATGATTATGATGCTTCTTTTGATAATACCGGTGCAAATGATACCAATTTGAATTCAACTGAATCAGAACAATTTCGTTTTGGTTTTTTACCAAAATACAAATATTCTAAAGGGGAATTTGTTTTGAATTCCAGCTTTAATAAAATTGTTCGAACGTACAACGATTTCGATTTTTATTCCAATAAACCAGGGTTTTCAGAGTATGAATCCCGAAGTGTCAACGTTGATGGTTTTAATAAATACGAATTTTCAGAATCGTTTTTTCTTGTTGCCGGAGCACAATATCAGTTTCATGATATGAACAGTATCACTCCTTTTGGTGGAATATTGAAGGAAGCTACTAAATTCAATATGATTGACCCTTACATTACTGGAGTTCTTTCCACGGATTTTGGATTGAATCTGAATGCTGGAGCGCGATTGAATGTTCACAGTCAGTACGGAAATCAATTGGTTTATAATGTGAATCCTTCTTATGATTTTAAATCGGTTCCATTGAAGATTTTGGCTTCTTACAGCACTGCTTTTGTAACGCCAAGTTTGTACCAATTGTATTCTGAATATGGAAATGCGGATTTGACACCGGAGAAAAACAGAACTGTGGAAGCAGGTTTTGAGACGCATTTTTTCGATAAAAAAATCAAATTGAATGCAGTTGCTTTTTACCGTGAGCAAACTAATTTCATTGGATTTTATTTCAATCCGGTAACTTTCGATTCGAACTACATTAATATAGATGGAATGAATAAAGCAAAAGGAGTAGAAACCGAATTCTCTTTTGCCTTGAGCGAAAAAATCAAATGGAATTCAAATTATACTTTTACGCAAGTAGATAAAGCGCTGGATCGCTTGATTCCAAAACATAAAGTAAATTCAGCTTTAGAATTTCAAATTAATGAAAGATTGTTTTTTAATGTAGATTATCAATATGTAGACAGTAGAAATGATGCTTTTTTTGACGGAGCTACTTTTGCTACAAAGAACATTGTTTTAGGATCTTATCAATTGGTAAACTCTTCTGTTCGTTATGAATTGGTAAAAAACAGATTATCCATTTTTGGTGCGGTGAGCAATATTTTGAACGCTGATTTTGTTGAAAATGTTGGTTATAATACTTTAGGAAGGAATTTTAAATTGGGTATGAATATCAAATTGTAATTCGGAATTTCCATCAATAAAAAAAGGCTTTCGTAACTGAAAGCCTTTTTTTGTTTGTAAGAGTTATTGTTATTTCAACTCTGAAATGAATTCTAAGATTGTTGCTGCAATTTTGTTTTGTTGAACATCATTTGTCAAATATTCTCTGTCATCAAGATTAGACATATAACCCAGTTCAACAAGTACTGCCGGCACTTCTGATTTTTTTAAAATATGAAAGGGTGCATACTTTATTTCAGATGATTTTATAGCAGTGTTGCGGATAAATTTGTTACGAAGTTCTACTGCAATTTCATTTGACCTTTCTTTCGTAATCGATTCTTTCGCTACATAAAATTCCATTCCTGATTTTGCTAGATTCAAATTTTGATTGACATGCAGTGACAAAACTAAATCTGGTTTGATCTTGTTTATTAGTGCAGAACGGTCGCTCAAAGAAAGAAATTGGTCGCCAGTTCTTGTTAGGTGAATGGTCACTTTTTCGTTTTTATTCAAAAATTTGATTTTCTCCGTGATTTGGGCCACAATTTGTTTTTCATTGGCACTACTGGAAGTTACTCCAAAATCGGATCCGCCGTGTCCGGCATCAATAACAACATTTATTTGTTTTGACTCAATAGTATTCGGAATTACGAATGCAAAAGAGACAAAAGTAGCAACAGTCAGAAACAATGGAATTACTTTTTTCATGTGGTTTTGTGTTAATTGGTTATTCAATAATAACTTACAAAAAAGCAGTTTTATTGTGTAGCCTTTTATTTTATTCCAAAGCTTTCAAGAGTCCTTCCGGTGCTTTCTCAATATACATTTGATTTTGGATTCCTTTTATTGATTTTGCATCAGTAAAAAATTCAAATTCTTTTCCAGGAATTTGTTTAGAAATACGAGATGTTCCAGTTATTTTTCCAATGGCTGTACTTAATAAAGGTTCAGAAGTTTCTCCAAGAACTCCTAAAGTACTTAACGTTTCTTTCTGTAGAAAATCAGGTTTCAAACCGTCGAAATAATCTCCAAAACCAAGTGAATTGACAATTTTCAATACAATAGGCTGCATGGCATATCTGTGATTTGGATTTCTATTTTCTGCACCAAAACTTGGTGAATCATAAAGAGTAACAGATCCAACATTTTTCCCTACCGTAACATCTCCAATTTGGATTACGTTGATATGTGGTTCTAATCCGTTGATCACTAATTCACTTGCGGATGCTGAACTTGCGCTAGTCAGAATATAAACTTTAGTCAAGTTTAAACTGTTAATCGTTGTACTTCCTATTTTATCTGTAAAATAATTATACAAAGCATCTGGATTTTCAGCCTCGAAATAATCATTAATTTTTTTATTCCATTGTTGTTTTGCAAATACTTTCCCTGTGAATTGTCCAGTAATCATACTTGCTAATCGCGTAGCAGTTTGCACAGAACCACCTCCGTTATATCTTAAATCTAAAACCAAATCAGTAACTCCTTGTGATTTTAAAGATGCAAAAGCGTCGTTTAATTGGGTGTCAAAATTTGCGTAAAAGCCATTGTACATTAAATATCCTATTTTGTGAGTACCTGAAGTTATTACTTTATTAACCAAGATTGGATTTTCCGTTAACACTGTTTTGGTAAGAGAAACTGATTTTCCGTTTCCAACAATTGTAGTTCCGTTAAAATCTGCAAGATTTAGCGTGTAATTTTCGTTTGAACCATAAAGTAAGGATTGATAATTACTAACGGTCAGTTGCGTTCCATTTACAGCAGTGAAAAAATCACCACGTTTGATGTTTTTAGTAGAAGCATCGGAATTTGCAATAATATAGCGTACGTAACCAAATATTTCAGTCGTACTTCCTGGTTTATAGCTTAAACCAAAATCGATACCATTATTTTTAGTTGTTCCTTGAAGACTTCCTTCTAGTTCTAAATAATCGCTTACAATCCAACTGAATTTGTCAATGGAAGAGTTAACTCTCAACGCGTCAAATAATTCCTCAGGAACAGGATATTCTCTTAGAAAAGAGTTTAATGCTGTTTGATCCGCAAAACGGTCATCGGCTAAATTAGGGACATCAGCTTGCCATAAATAATATTGGTTCATTCCTTTCCAGATAAAATCCTGAATTTCTAAACTGGCTGGCGGTGCAATATCATCGTTATCCTGACAGCTTTGCAAAGTAAAAGTAGCAATGAATAATAAAAGTGTAAATTTGAATGCGGTTCTCATATATTTGTTTTAATACTTAATTAACGTAAAAATACTAACTTTAGTTTTATTTTTTGTTTTTATGTTGCAAAAATATATTTGATTCGTCTTACTTATATAACCAGTTTAATACCAGAATTTTTATGAACCAAAATGAGTTTGTGCTGATGGTGGCTCCATTCAAAGACAAAGTCTTCAGGTTGGCCAAGCGATTGCTGGTTAGTACCGAGGAAGCCGAAGATGCCACTCAAGAAGTTTTGGTGAAATTATGGAGCAAAAATGGAACTTTGGCGGGATACAGCAGCGTTGAAGCTTTTGCGATGACGATGACAAAAAATTATTGTTTAGACCAATTGAAATCCAAAAGATCCGGAAATCTCAAAATTGTTCATACTAATTATACAGATTCAGCGCCCGCATTAGATAAAAAACTGGAAGATTACGATAGTTTGAATTGGGTCGAGAGAAGTATCAGTCAATTGCCGGAGCAACAACGAATCATCATTCAGCTCCGTGATATTGAACAATATGAGTTTGATGAAATGGCCAAAATGCTTGATATGACCGAGAGTGCTATTAGAGTAGCACTGTCCAGAGCACGAAAAACGATACGAGAATACATGACAAAAACACATAATTATGGAATTATATAAAGTAGAAGCGTTACTTGAAAAATATTTTGATGGTGAAACTTCAATTGCAGAAGAGAATGAATTACAGGATTATTTTTCGACGCAGCAGGTTGCTCCACATTTAGAAAAGTATATCGCAATATTTAACCATTTTGCTGTTGCAAAAGAACAACAGTTTGAACAGGAAATTCCGGGGTTACAAATTCAAAAGGATGAAAGCAGGAATCACAAACGGAATTTAGCCTGGATATCAATTGCAGCTTCGGTTGTTGTTTTGATGGGAATTGGAACTTATGTTTTCTATAATTCGGAACCAGTTAATAACAGTAAAGATTTAGGAACGTATGATGATCCTGAAGTAGCTTTTAAAGAAACTCAAAAAGCACTTTCACTATTGTCAAAAAATGTAAATGTTGGCATAGAAAGTGTTAAGTATGTTGAAGAATATCAAATCGCAAAAAATAAAGTATTCCGAAAAACTAAAAATAAATCTAGAGGTATTTAACTGCTTTTAGAAAAAGATAATCACGGCGTAAACGCTACAATCAATTAAAATAATGCTAAATAAATTAAAAAAATGAAATCAATCAATCCCAATCCAAGTTTTTGCACACCAGCAAATCAGATTCAAAAGAACAGCCGTTTAACTACAGCTAAAAAGTTTTTAATCACCGTAATGTTAGTTTTTATTGCGAGTCCAATTTTTGCGCAAGCGGCATTTGATAAATTTGACGGACAAGATGATGTTACCTCTATTATTGTCAATAAAAAAATGTTTGACTTAATGAGTAAAGTAAAAGTGGATGCTTCAGATAAAGAAACCCAACAATACTTAGCGTTGATTAAAAAGCTTGATAATTTAAAAGTATTCACTACAAAAAGTACTCGGGTTGAAGGGGAAATGAAAGTAGTGGCGGAAAAATACATCAAATCAGCCGGATTAGAAGAGTTGATGCGCGTGAATGAAAATGGTAGAAACATCAAAATTTTGGTGAAATCAGGTGCAACAGATTCCCAAATCAGAGAGTTATTGATGTTTATCGAAGGTGCTAAAAATGATGATACAGTTTTGATGTCGTTGACCGGTAATTTCGATTTGAATGAAATTTCTATCCTTACCGATAAGATGAGAATTCCAGGAGGCGATGACTTGAAGAAAGCAACTAAAGGTAAAAAGTAAGATGAAAACAGGATATGGAATTTTACTGCTGTTTAGTTTGTTCCTGATCAGCTGCAATTCGGAGCCGACGTTGCAAAAGTATTTTGTAGAAAATACAGAAAACAAAAATTTTATTGCGCTTGATGTTTCTCCCAGTATTTTGAATGTGGATAAAACAAAATTATCAGTAGCTCAAAATGATGCTTTAAAGTCTTTTGACAAGATGAATGTTTTAGCTTTCAAATTAAATGATAAAAACAAAGCGGAGTTTGAAACGGAACGCGCTAAAGTTGACTTGATTTTGAAGGACAAAAAATACCAACAATTGATGAAATTTGGCTCTGGCAAAGAAGTTGCCTCAGTAAGTTTTGTGGGAACGGATGAACACATCGAGGAATTTGTTTTTTTTGCTAATAAAAAAGAAAAAGGTTTTGCAGTAGTCCGCATCTTAGGCAAAGACATGAACCCAACAAGTGTGATGACAATGATGAGCGTGTTACAACAATCTAATATTGATTTAGAACAACTGAAACCGCTGCAACAATTAATGAGTAAGTAAATTAGTTTGTCTAAAAAAAGTGAAGCGTCTTGATTAAGTTCAAGACGCTTTTTTTTGGTATATTTTACTATTTTTTGAAAAAGAATTATTTACAAAACATTTTTTTGTTTTTAACGGCACTTTGACTTCCCAACTGAATTGCTTTTGTAAAATCGGCGCAAGCGTTCTTCTTATTTTGTGCATGAAAATTAGAAAGACCTCTTAAATTATATGCGATATAATCCTTTTCGTTTAAACTGATAGACATGGTGCAATCTTCAATAGTACTCTTGTAATCCTTAGCTTTATAGTTTATATCGGCTCTTGTAGTGTAGGCATCGCTTCTTTTAGGTTCTATTTTTATTGTTGTGTTAACATCGTTTAAGGCGCCTTTGATATCACCTAATTTTTGTTTCAAAAGCGCTCTGTTTAAATAGGCTGACGCAAACAAAGGATCAATTCGAATCGCTTTACTGTAGTCATCGATAGCGCCTTTGGTGTTACCGACTTCAGCTTTCTTTAATGCTTTGTCAAATAAGTCGTAAGCAATTGGATTTTGACTCCATCCTGCAAAGGAACTTAGTAATAATGCGAGTAGGACTAATTTTTTCATAAAAATTTAAGGTTTGAAATTTGGGGAATTTCTTTAATAATAAATGGGTGAACGATTAGATAAAGGTACAACTCTTTTTTTAGTTATTTAATTAACGAATAGAAATCGATTTTATTTTAAATAACCGATTTTGATCAAAAAATCACTAAAAGTTGGTATTGTGAAAGCCTTTTATAACCTGTAATTTTGCATTAATAAAGATTTTAATCGGATCATTATCTATTAAATAATACAGCACTAAAGATGGGAAGCACAGCACCAGAAAGACAAGACAACAAAACTGTGAAAGAAAAAAATAATACAGCATTTTTATATATTGGAACTTTCTTCTTGTTTGCAGGAAGCTTATCTGTGGGAGTTTTGATGGTTATGTTTTTTTTAAATACTTTAGGGAAAATTTTTTAAAACTAAACAGCTAGATTCTTCTTATTTCTATAAAGTGATTTTTTGTTAAATAAAAATGCTTCTGAAACCATCAAGTGAACTTGATTTTTCAGAAGCATTTTCTTTTGTGACCACGGTGGGATTTGAACCCACACGCCCTTGCGAGCACCAGCCCCTCAAGCTGGCAAGTCTACCGTTTCTCCACGTGGCCTTAAAATAAAAAAGGCCAAGTAATAAATTACTCGACCTTTTGTGACCCGACTGGGGCTCGAACCCAGGACCCCATCATTAAAAGTGATGTGCTCTACCAACTGAGCTATCGAGTCAATGCTTTCAAGAAAATTATGTGTTGATCACTAAAATTGTGACCCGACTGGGGCTCGAACCCAGGACCCCATCATTAAAAGTGATGTGCTCTACCAACTGAGCTATCGAGTCATATTCTTTCCTTGAATGCGGGTGCAAATATAAGGACTTATTTTGGAGTTTTCCAAGCAATTTTATTATAAATTTGTCTTTTTTAAACAATAAATCTTAACGCCTTAGTTTATAAGGTTTTATTTCATGAGAAAAATTATATTATTAGGCTATATGGGGTGCGGGAAGTCCACTATTGCAAATAAGTTGTCAAAAAATATCAGTATCCCTTTTGTAGATTTGGATAAAAAGATAGAAGAAAAAGTAAATTTGTCCATAAATGCCATTTTTGAAAAGCATGGAGAAATTTATTTTAGAAAGTTAGAGCACGAAGTTTTTATCGAATTATTGAATTCGCCAGAGCAATTAATTATAGGTTTGGGCGGAGGAACGCCTTGTTATGCCAATAATCATGAGCTGTTAAAAGCAGATAATGTTGTTTCTATTTATCTTAAAGCGTCAATTGAGACATTATTTAAAAGATTGTCTGCTAATAAAAGCAAAAGACCCCTCATCGCCAACAAAAATGATGAGGAGATGAAAGAGTTTATTGCAATGCACCTCTTTGAAAGAAGTTTTTATTACAACCAAGCACAACATAAAGTTGTGGTAGATGATAAAACCATTGATCAGACCGTTCTGGATATAATGGCTATTTTAGCTTAGATAAGCATAGTTGTCGCCATTGTCATCAAATACAACCTGTACATGTTCTAATAAGGATGTAGAAAGTGATATTCCTTTAAAGTCAGCTTTTACGGGGTACTTCTTGTGGTTTCGATCTACAAGTACGGCCGTTTTGAATTTTTTCAAAGGAACGTCTATGAAGTGTCGTACAGCATATATTAGCGTAGTTCCTGAATTTAATACATCATCAACAAGTACAAGTCCTTTATTAGCATATTGTTCTTTTGATAGTGAAGTCTGAATGGGAAGTTGTGGATTCTGTTTGTTGATTTTTACTTCGCAGAGCGAAACTTTAATAGGCGATATTGTTTCCAGAGCCAGTGCTATTTTTTTTGCAAATATAAAACCATTAGCAGCAATGCCAGCGATTACAATTTCTTTCTCATCTACAAAGGTTTCATAGATTTGGTATGCAATTCTTTTTATTTTATGCTCTATTTCCTGATTTGTTAAAATGATATTTTTGCTCATTATTTTAGTTTATTGTTTAACGGTTTCACTGTTTAAAATTGAAATAATCATTTGTTAAGTATTAACTATTACTCATCATCTTCATCGGTGATTATTTCATTTCCAAATTCGTCAATGTCTCTTCTGTCTTTTTTGGTTGGTCTTCCGGTTCCATTTTTTCGATAATGTTCTTTGGATAATTTTAAAAGTTCCAAATGTTGGTATGCTTCAGCCGGAGTATCATTTCGTCTATAAATATCCACCAATTTTGCCCCGACACGATTTTCAGGAATGTCTAAAACCGTAATAATTTGGGTAATTTGGTCTTTTCTAAAAGTGATTTTATCAGTAGGAAAAACTTCCTTTGATGGTTTGGCAACGAGGCCGTTTACCGTGACATGATTCTTTTTACAGGCTTCGGTAACCATGTTTCGCGTTTTATAATACCGCATGCACCATAAATATTTATCTATTCTCATAAATTTTCTAAAATCGGAGTTAAATAGTTTACAAAAATCAATCAAAATTGTATCTTGCGCACTTAAAAAATTAGCTATAATGAACAAATTTAAGTATTATTTTATTCTATTAATTACAACTGTCTCTTTATTTTCATGCTCAAAGGATGATGCTGCGGAAATTACCCCGCCAAGAGAATTTGCAGTTCAGTATAAAACTGATTTAACAGATATTGAAGAGTATTTAAAAACATATTATATTACTGTAGTCAACCACGCTGGTTTTCAAGACGATCAAGATGTTACTTTCACTAAGATTGCTGCAGGAGGAACGCAACCTTCTATCTATTCTTATTTGAATAGCCCTACATATCCTAAACTTTTGAGTAGACCTGTAAAGCTTCACGACATTACGTATACATTATATTACTTGGTTTTAAGAGAAGGAACAGGAGCATCTCCTTCGAATGTTGATGGTGTATTGGCAGCGTATAAAGGGGACTATTTATCCCGTCAAAAAGTTGCCGAGGTGGAAACATTAACTGCTACCTTTTTTGAAGAATTAAGGGATCCACAACAATTTTTTAATCTTACTACTACTATAACTGGATGGGGTGAAACTTTTCCAGAATTTAAAACTGGAACTTATTCATCTAAAGATGATGGTACAGTTTCTTATAAAGATTTTGGGGCGGGAGTAATGTTTATTCCTTCTGGATTAGGATATTATAATTTAGGGAGCAATAGTATTCCAGCATATGCACCTTTAGTTTTTAGTTTTAAATTGTATGAAATTAACAGACTTGACTCAGATGGCGATGGAATAATGAATTTTCAAGAAGATATTGATGGAGATAATTACATGCGTGTTTTTGCAACAGGAGTAGCTAATCCGGATGATACCGATGGTGACGGAATACCTAATTATTTAGATACGGATGATGATGGAGACGGTGTGAGTACCAGAACAGAAATCACAGGAACTAATGGTGTTTTAATCCCTTTTGAGTTTATCCCAAGCTGTGACGGTAATACTACTAATCCTGACAGAGTCAAAAGACATTTAGTAAAATGTAATTAAAAAATACAATTCAAAAAAAAATCCAGTTCAAATGAACTGGATTTTTTTTGCTTGTTAAATGAATAGATTATTTTCTTTTCATTACTCTTTCAACTGCTTCAACAATTGCTTGGTTGTTCAATTTATATTTATCCATTAATTGTTCTGGTGTTCCAGATTCTCCAAAGCTATCATTCACCGCCACAAATTCTTGCGGTAACGGGCTGTTTAATGCTAAAACTCTAGAAACGCTTTCGCCAAGACCACCCAGAATATTGTGTTCTTCGGCAGTAACGATACATTTTGTTTTTTCTAATGATTTCAAAATCGCTTCTTCATCCAATGGTTTGATTGTGTGAATATTAATCACCTCAGCAGAAATTCCTTTTGCTTCTAATGCTTCAGCTGCGATTAAAGCTTCCCAAACTAAATGTCCGGTAGCTACAATAGTTACATCTGAACCTTCAGTTAAAACAATTGCTTTTCCTATTTCGAAAGGTTCGTCAGCTGGCATAAAATTAGGCACCACGGGACGACCAAAACGCAAATAAACAGGGCCGTGATGCTCTGCAATTGCTAATGTAGCCGCTTTAGTTTGATTGTAATCACAAGTATTGATTACAGTCATTCCAGGTAACATTTTCATCAACCCAATATCTTCAAGGATTTGGTGTGTTGCTCCGTCTTCACCTAAAGTTAATCCAGCGTGTGAAGCACAAATTTTCACATTTTTCTCAGAATATGCAACGGATTGTCGAATTTGATCGTACACTCTTCCTGTAGAAAAATTAGCGAAAGTTCCTGTGAAAGGAATTTTTCCTCCAACGGTTAAACCTGCTGCAATTCCAATCATGTTGGCTTCCGCAATTCCAATTTGGAAAAAACGCTCCGGATGGTTTTTCTTAAAATCATCAAATTTTAAAGAACCTATTAAATCCGCACAAAGTGCCACAACATTTTCATTTTTTTGACCTAATTCAGTCATTCCCGCTCCAAAACCCGAGCGTGTATCTTTACTTCCTGTATTTGTATATTTTTTCATTTTGTTTAATTGAATGATTTTAAAATTAAAGATTATGAGAATTCATAATTTATAATTCAAAATTCATAATTATTTAGTAGTCGCTTTCTCCTTCAGTATAATTTTGACCTAAAGCAATTTCAAGTTGCGTATCATTAGGCGCTTTACCGTGCCAAGCATGACTGTACATCATAAAATCTACACCATTACCCATTTCAGTATGCAACAATACACAAACTGGTTTACCTTTTCCGGTTCTTGATTTAGCATCATTCATACCAGCAATAATAGCTTCGATGTCGTTTCCTTTTTTAATTTCTAAAACATCCCAATCAAAAGCTTCAAATTTAGCGCGGATACTTCCCATAGCTAAAACTTCGTCAGTAGAACCATCAATTTGTTTTCCGTTTAAATCGATTGTAGCAATAAGATTGTCCACTTTTTTTGCAGAAGCATACATTATGGCTTCCCAGTTTTGACCTTCTTGCAATTCACCATCGCCGTGAAGCGTATAAATAATATGGCTGTCACCATTCAATTTTTTAGCTTGTGCCGCACCAATCCCTACAGATAATCCTTGTCCAAGAGAACCAGACGCAATACGTACTCCCGGTAAACCGTCATGTGTAGTTGGGTGTCCTTGCAATCTTGAATTGATCAAACGGAAAGTAGCCAGTTCTGATACCGGAAAATAACCGCTTCTCGCTAAAACGCTATAGAAAACTGGAGAAATATGTCCGTTTGAAAGGAAGAAAAGATCTTCTCCAATTCCGTCCATATCAAAACCTTCTTTGCGTTCCATGATATTTTGGTATAAAACTACCAGAAATTCAGCGCAACCTAAAGAACCACCTGGGTGACCTGAGTTTACTGCGTGTACCATTCGAAGAATATCTCTTCTGACTTGGATTGTTAAATCGTTTAATTGTTGTGTGTTCGGTTTCATTTGTGTGTTAAAATTAGACTGCGCAAATATAATCAGATAATTTGATTAATAGAAGGTTCCATTTTTAGATTTATCAATAGTTATTAAGGATTCTATTTTTTGGCACCAACACAATTTTTCACTTTTAACACTATTTAGTATCTTGCAGCCATGTTTCAACAATTATTCAAAAGCATTCACGAAAAAGTGACACTAACCCCAGAAGAAATGGAGTTGTGTAAAACGTTTTTTATCCCAAAAAAGTTACGTAAAAAACGAACCTTGTTGCAGGAAGGAGACATTTGTATCTACAATGCATTTGTTGAAAAAGGAATTCTTCGCTCTTTTTCAATGGATGAAAAAGGAAATGAGCACATTGTACAATTTGCGATTGAAGGCTGGTGGATTACAGATTTGTCCAGTTTTCTGACCAACAGCAACTCTATTTATACCATTGAAGCGCTTGAGGATTCTGAATTGCTTTTGCTGACTACTGAAGCTAGAGAAGCATTGATGGATAAAATCCCCATGTTTGAAAGATACCAACGCTTGCTTTTGCAAAATGCCTACATCGCCAATCAAGCCAGAATAAATTCGGCTTTAACAGAAACCGCCGAAGAGAAATATACCAATTTGGGACTGGCTTATCCCGGAATTGTTCAACGTGTACCCCAACACATGATCGCTTCTTACCTTGGACTGAAACCGGAAACATTGAGTCGGGTTCGCAAACAAATTAACAATAGGAGTTAATTTTAATTGACATAGATCAATAGAATTTCTTGTTTTACATCAACGGAAACTTCACCAGTATAGCCCTAAATTTGCCAAGTAAATAAAAGTCGATGTCAAATAGAAGAACATTTGCAGTACTTGGTGTTTCAGAAATTAACAGTATTTTTTTAGCGAAGCAAATTGCCAAAACCAATCCCGTTTTGCTGTTTGATCGTGATGTTGTCGTATTGAATATCGTTTATTCCCAAATACTTTCAGAGTATCCAAACGCAAACGCTGAGATGATGATATGTCCTACTAATGCCAGTTGGGAAGCTGATGTTATTATACTTTCAAATGCTACGGCATCTGACAGCAATCTGATTGAAAAAATCAGAAATGTGGCTACAGGCAAGATTGTAATTTTCTTGGAAAACAAAAAGAATACAAATACTAGCGGAAATTCTGCTGAAAAATGGCAGGATTTGTTTCCTTATTCCAAAGTTGTTCAGAGTTTCGAATCAGCGGATGAATCTAACGATTCCTTTTTTTTGAACGGAAACGATAAGCAAGCCGTAAAGACTATTTTGACATTATTGACAAGTATTGGTTTGAAAGCCGATATTTTATAAACTAACATTAATTTAAAAAAAAAATCAAATGAGCAAATCAATTTTATTTCAACCTTATACATTAGGAAGCAGTACTTTAAAAAACCGAATGGTGATGGCGCCAATGACACGAAGCCGTTCTAATAATGAAGGAAATGTTCCTACAACACTCACGGCAGAATATTATGCGCAAAGAGCTACAGCAGGTTTAATTGTTTCCGAAGGAACTTTTGTGAGTACAAAAGCAGTTGGTTTTATCAACGTTCCAGGAATTTATAGTGCAGCTCAAACCGAAGGTTGGAAACTAGTTACAAAAGCAGTACACGAAAAAGAAGGAACTATATTCGCACAATTGTGGCACACGGGACGATTATCGCATCCGGATTTGCATAACGGTGAATTGCCACACGCACCGTCAGCGTTAAATCCTTTTGCAAAAGCGTACACAAATGATGGTTTTGTTGATACAGTTGTTCCAAAAGAAATGACGATTGAAGACATCAAACAAACCGTTTTAGATTTTAAAAACGGAGCTAAAAATGCAATTGCTGCAGGTTTTGACGGAGTCGAATTGCACGCTGCAAATGGATATTTGTTGCAACAGTTTTTTAATGGTTATTCCAATCATCGTTCGGATGAATACGGTGGTTCTATTGAAAACAAATCCCGAATCCTATTTGATATTCTAGATGCTTTAGAAGGAGTTATTGATTATAATAAAGTTGGTGTTCGATTGAATCCTTCTTTGCACAATGCTCAGGGAATGATGCTGGATGAACAGACAATTCCAACCTATGAGTACATTATCAATAAACTGAATGATTACGGTTTGGCTTATATCCATTTAACGGAGCCTTTTACTGATGTAACTGAAGTCCCTTTTGCGGTTACTGAAGTAGCTAAACATTTCAGACCATTTTACAAAGGAACGTTAATCATCAATAAAAGTTTTAACAAAGAAACGGGTATAAAAGTTATCGAAGATGGTTACGCTGATCTTGTTGCTTATGGAGTTCCATTTATTGCGAATCCAGATTTAGTGGCTCGTTATGAAACGGATGCACCATTGAACACACCAGATCAAACTACTTTTTATACTGATACCGTGAAAGGATACACTGATTATCCGGCGATGGCTGAATAATTTAAATTTTTTATTAGCTATAAAACAGATTACATTTTATTCAAGTCAGATTATAATTCACAGAAAAGCCCGCAAATGCGGGCTTTTTAAGTAGTAGGAAAAACAGTTATTAGCTGTTTTAAGTATGAAAATTATGCTTTAATGTTTGTAATCGCATCTGCTTTGTGAGCTTGATTGTTGATGGTTGACATTGCAATTCCGGTTAATGTTGCATCTGTTTTTTTCTTTTCATCGAGTGTCATTGCAAGCAAATTGGCAGCTTTGTTTTCTCCGAGTGTTTTAGCAAAGGCGTGCAAAGTACCATACGTTGCTATTTCGTAATGTTTCACTTTTTGTTCCGCAGCAATAATTCCTGCATCTCGTACTGCACCTAAATCAGTTTCTTTAATTAGACCATCGGCTTCTTTTAGAATACCTTCCATAGCATCACATTTTTTTGCAGTTGGTTTCATACCATTCTCTTGAAAAATTTTCTCTAAGCGAGAAACATGTTCTTTCGATTCATTTAATTGGCTTTTTAATGAGTTTACTAATTCTGGTGTTGAAGCATTTTTCACCATATTTGGTAAGGTTTTAGTCAAAACTTTTTCAGACCAATAGATGTCTTTCAATCCATTTTCAAATAAATCTCTTAAGCCATGTGCGGCATTGCTTTTTGCTTGCATTGCACCTTTTACATTTTCGTTTTTACTAATTGCAGTTCTCATAACGATAGTTTTTAAGATTAAATTGTATAGAAATAATAGATACTATTTTTTCTATCTAACTCATTCACTTAAATTTTTTAAGTGGAATAAAATTAATCAAATAATAATCTAATCAACTGTTAATTAACTAATTGTAAATACGAATAGTATTATTTACTGTTACCAAAAAATCTTTCATCGTCCTATTTTATTTTTTAGACTGCTCCATCCGCCGCCATTGTATACTGCAGTATAGCCATTAGATTTCAAAATGCTTTTTGCCGAAGCGCTTCGCATTCCAGAAGCGCAACACGTAATGATAGGTTGGTTTTTATCTTTCAATTTGAACAGATTATTACGCAGTGTATCCACGGGAATATTTAGAGAATCCTTAATGTGTCCTGCCAGATATTCTGCTTTGCTGCGCACATCAACGACAATAGCTCCGTTCTGAATTAATTCCGGATAATCCACTTTGGCGCCAAGCCCAAATATTTTTTTGAGTATGTTTATCATGTTACACAATTTGGGATTGAAGATAATTCACATCAAGCCATGAACCGCCATTGTAGCACTCGATTCCGTGCGCGGTTAGAAATACTTGTGCCTGTCCACTTCTATTTCCAGAGGCACAACATAGTACTAATGGTGCTTTAAGTTCCTGTATTTCCTGCATTCTATGCGGAATTTCATTCAACGGAATATTGATGGATCCCGCAACATGACCTCCCATAAATTCATCATAGGAACGCACATCGACAATAGTTCCCAGTTTCTCTTTGATAATTTTTGCTACTTCCATAGTTTTTATTTTTTAAGATTAATAAGTCTTGTATGCCTATTCCTGTCTTACAAAATTACAATTACACGGTCGATTTATAGTACTAATTGTCACTTAACAAAAATTATATTTGGCAGTAATGCTCTAAAAACTCCATCTGCCACGAATATAAATTTGAGTTATTCCATTCTTATACGCATTATTCTGTTCCATAAAAAAAGACTGCGCTGTAAAATCCAAATCAAAATTTGCTGCCACATTCCACGCATAAGTAGGAACAAGAATCAATGTGTGTTTTTCAGGGGAGTAAATAAATGAAAAGTTACACGATGCTATAGGAGAAATTGTTTTCATAATCGTCGTGTAAAAATTATAACGGAATGGAAACAGCAATTTCGCTGATAAATTTGAGTTGTTAAAACTTTCGCTGGCGGCAAAAACATTGGTAGGATTGCTATTGTATAAACCGGCAATCGAAACATACCAATCGTTCTTAAACGTTTGATCCGCCATTAGGGAAAAACTAACCGTTTCGGATGTCTCCAAAGTGTTTCGCTTTGGAATAAAACAACTCAATTCCCCTTTAAAACCGGCATCTTTAATATTCCCGGCCCAGCCGCCACCAACGACATAATCCGTTTGGTAGATGCCTCCCAAGAACTGAAAATCATAGTTCCATTTATTGAATTTATATAAAAAAGCAACGGTGTGCTCGTCCTTATATTTCCCTGGTTTGTAAGCAAACTCTAAAACGGAACTGTTGTTCAAATTGCGCTGAATCCGTATCGCATCATTGCCAGGGCGTTCTTCGTAATCAAAATCCAGAAAATTATAGGCATTAAAAATATCATTGGGATTCCAGATGTTGTTAATCCCCCAGTTAATACGTTGCCTTCCTATTTTGATATCCCATTTTTCATCGATATATTGAACTAGCATTCTGTCAATAACGGAATGCGCCACAAATGATTTTTCATCAATCCATAAATGAGAAAGGTTTAATAAGCCATTGTATTCGTTGATGGTTTTTCCAAAGTTTGGAATCAGTTTGACTTGCTCACCATAAAAAATACGATTCCTGATTTCGAGCCTTGCGCTAATTTTGGGCGAAATAGTGAACTTGAAATTCAAACGGTTATGAATCAGATTCATGGAGGCATTCGAATCAATTTTTTGGATAAAATAAGTGCTTTGAATGTCTTTGATGTAGCCATTGACTTCAATCCAAGGCGTTTTTATGCTGTCCTTTTGCGCACCAACTGTGGCGCAAATGAAGCATAAAATACCGGTTGCTATGGATTTATAAAATTTCACAATGCTTTATTTTATTACTGTTTGTTAATGTACAACAGATGTTGGAGCTGTATCAGACACAATTTTTCCGTCTTCGAGTGTGATGACTCTTCGCGCTCGGTTGATGACTCTTTGATCGTGTGTCGAAAAAACAAATGTCATATTCTCTTCCTGATTGAGTTTGAGCATCATGTCTAGCAAATTTTCTGCTGAAACAGAATCGAGATTTGCTGTGGGTTCGTCTGCAAGAATAAATTGTGGTTTTGGTGCCAATGCTCTGGCCACGGCCACACGTTGTTGTTGTCCTCCGGATAATTCTCTAGGACGTTTATTGATTTTGTCTTGTAATCCAATTTGTTTCAGTAATTCTAAAACCCGTAGCTCTGTTTCTTGCTTGGGACGCTTTTGCAAAAGCATAATAAACTCGATATTTTCTTTGGCGGTAAGCACCGGAATCAAATTATAGGATTGAAATACAAAACCAATATTGTTCAATCTAAAATCAATCAGTTTGTTACCTCTGAGTTCCGTGATATTGGTTCCGTTGATCTCGACAAAACCTTCTGAAGGAATATCTAAACCACCAATCATGTTCAGTAAAGTTGTTTTTCCCGAACCCGAAGGACCTTTGAGGGCCGTGAATTCTCCCCGTGAAATATGAAGATGGACTTTGTTCAGTGCATACACCGGAATAGTATTTTCATCGTATATTTTCGATAAATTATGCGCATCTATAACTGTTTCTTTCATGGTCTCATTTTTTTAAAGATTCTGCCGGATTTAATTTTAAAGCTCTTCTTGCCGGAAATAAAGCCGAAAATAAGGCCGTAATAAAAACCAGCAACATGATAATTCCGAACTGCCTTGCTGTCAAGCTGGGATAGATAATGGAACTGTAACCAAAACTAGAATACGCTTCAGAGAAATTACTAAAGTCAATTCCTGTTCGCTGCGTTATGGCAATAGAAACAAAGGCCAACAAAATCCCAACGGGACAACCGGCAATTATCAGAAACAGTGTTTCTAAGAGAATCATCATGAATATTTTAAATTTATTCATCCCTAAAGCCAGCAACATCCCTATTTCCCGAGTGCGTTCCAGTACGGCCATCATCATTGTATTGACAATTCCAAATGCCAGCGCCAGCAGAATAATTCCCATGAAAATAAAAACCATTTGGTCTCCCACGGAAATTGTCAGTCCAAGTTCCGGTGAAATTTCCATCCAGTTTTTTACTTCTGTTTTTGGAAACTTGTCTTTCAGTTTTTTTTGAATTTCTTCCAATTCGGTATTGGATTTCAATAAAATAGCAATTTCATTCATGGCATTTGGAATCCCGGCGAGAGAATCTATATCCATAATTTTTACAAAAACATTGCTGTCATCGTAAGGCCCATTTACGGTTTTGTAAATAGCGGTAATCCGGAAAGCTCCTGATGCCAGATTGCCTTCGGCATTCTGAAAAGTCAAGATGGTTTTCTTGTTGAGGTTCAGTTTTAATTTTTTGCTTAGCTTTTCACTTAGGATGATTTCGTTTGTCTTTTGGGGATTAAAATAGTTTCCTTTGATGATTTTTCCGTTTAAATTAGTGAGTACTTGCTCTGCTTCAGGCATAATTCCGTTTATCGTTATGCCACTGCTTCCGGAGGCCGAAGCAATCATTCCTTTCAGGATTACACGACCAGCTACTGCTTTTATTTTGCTGTCTTTTCTAATAGTTTCCACTATTTTTCTGCCTTCGGATAAACGGTATTTTATATCATATTCTTTTCTGAATTTGGGATGGTGTACTTGAATATGGGAAAGTTCGTCTGTAATTGCAGAATTGATTCGTTGTTCAATCATGCCGTTATAAAAAGCCATCATAAAAATTCCAGCCCATAAACCAATGCTTACCGCTGTGATAATGATGAGACTTCGTTTCCTGCTTCTCCAAATATTTCTGCTGGCGATTTTTGTCAACATGATTTTTTCTTTAATATGAATTGTATCATTATTTTTTTGATTTAAAACCCACTTTTCGGATATTAAAAAATCAGTGTGTATTAATGGGATTCGTGGCTCACTTTTTTCGAAATAGAAAGAGAGAGCACCTTACTTTTTCATTGCATTCACAGGATCCAAACCATGAATATGCCAAAGCGGATATACGCCTATGATCACTGCCATTGCCAAGACAATCAGCGATTGGGTTGTAAAAATATTCTGGTCAACGTTAGTGGGAAAGAGTGCTTCAAAACCAAATTGTTCATACGCTTTTGCTAATTCTCCCCCAAAACGGATTGGCTTTTCTTTTAAATATAATACTAATGGCAGACTCATCAAGATGCCTAACAGGACTCCAAAAAAAGTAATCAGTACTGTTTCACCAAATAGTATCAGTTGCAATTTGGATTTTTTCATCCCGATAGCAATCAGCATTCCAAACTCATATTTGCGCTCCGCCGTCATCATTAATACCGTTCCAAAAAGTCCGAAGCCAATGATGAGGTATAAAATTCCTGAAAAGATGTAAAACGAAAAACCATCGGCTTTGATATGGTTCGCAACATCAGGTATCAATTCCTGCCAAGGCATTACTTCGTATTGTTGTCCAATTATTGCTTTTATGTTTTGAGCGATAGCAGCTGTATTTTCAGGATCATCTATCCCCAATGAAACAGAAGTAAGTCTGTTTTCAGCACTCAAAAAAGACTGGGTTGCAGTCAAAGGCAAATACACAAAAGCTGCATTCATTTCTGGAGAGGCCAAATGAATAATTCCTTTTATTTTATATTTTCCGGCAGCCATAACGCCATGAAAACCCTGGCCAAAAAGCACAATCGTATCATTAACACTAACCTCCAGCCGTTTAGCCAAACCTTCCGCAATAAGAACTGTTGCCTCATTGTTTTCGAAATAACTTCCTTTTATTAGTTTCCTTTTTAATTGAGTGAGCTTGTTTTCTCTTAAGGCATCAGTTCCCACGAGCAGACATCCTTTGGTTGTATTTCCTTTGGAAGCCAAAACAAAAGTTTCTAATCGAGGAACAATTGCAGTTATTTGATGGTTTTGTTGCAGTTGATTATTTAATTCTTTTTTTAGCTCAAAGCTATTGTCCAGAATTTGTTCGTCCCAATAGCCTTTTTGGTGAATTTGAACATAACCAGAATAGTATCCTACTACATTTTTAATCAAATTATTAAAAACCCCATCCTGAAATGATTTCATCAAAACGGCAAATAAAACGGCAAACGCTATGGAAGCCATCGTGATTAGCGTGCGTCGGCTGTTGCGCCAAAGGTTTCTCCAAATTAATTTCAGAATCATTTTACTTTGGTTATGTTTTGGGTGGTAAAGAAGGAATCGTCCAGCGGCGTATCAAAAACAAGTGAATTATAAAGCAATACTGTTTTATTGCCTTTTTTGTTAGCAGGAACCATTTCCATTTTTGCAGGTAATAAGCGACCTCCTAATAGTTTTATATCGGTACAGTGCATCGTGTTTATTAAAGCACCATCTTCGTCATAGTACTCAACATGCAGAATCATGAAATCTTTTTTATCAATGGCCATGATGACTTTTCCCCAAACCACTGCAGCTTTGGGTTTGGGCAGCAGTTGGATTTTATAACAAGTTCTTGCGTCAATAGTGACTTCTGCTAGAAACGAATGGTTGTAATCTTCTAGAATAGAAGCTTCCTTGACCAAATCATCATTGGTAAAATCAGTTCCCATCCAACTCTGGCTCATCATCGAAGGCGGCATTTTAATGTTTCTTTCTATGGAAGGAATCCAGTTCCAAACTTCTTTTTTTCGCTTTAAATAGACTACGCCTTTTTCTTTGGCTGGAGCCAAAACCAAAATCAAGGTCAAATCATTTCCTTTTGTCCATCCTTTCACACTCATTTCCCGAGTCCATCCTGGCCGAATTGTTTGAATTGTGATGGTAGCCACAGAGGTTTTTCCTTTTGCTTTTTCGTCTGCTTTTTTCACAATTTCTCTAGCCTCTTGCGCAAAAGCAAAAGGGAGAATCAATAAATGAAAAAAAAATAGGAAGAATATCTTTTTCATACCTTCGATTTTAATAATTAGGCTGATTTAGCCCAATCGTGAAAATATGCAGGTTTCGATAAATAAAGATAAAAGGGGCGGTAATACAAATCTTAATCATAAGCACTTTTGAAATGCTTTTAAAATTAAAATAAGAGTGCTAAAGCGGCTTGATTTAAACCTAAACCAAAGATAATAAAATATAAACAATTTAATTAAAATAATTGATAATCAGATATTTATAATTATTTTAATAGTTAAAATTGATTAAAAAAACCTCATCTACCTTAAAAAACAGTAAGGCGGAATGAGGTTTTTTTGAACAGTATTACTAAAATTTTCGATTAATAATTAATTGCCACGGTACGTTGCATATCCATAGCTGGAAAGCGTAATGGGAACGTGATAATGGTTAGTATCTTTAATTTGGAAAACAACTTCAATAAAAGGATAAAAACTGTCTGTCTTTTTGCTTTTAAAATAGTCTGCTACCAAGAATCTAAGTTTATAAATTCCTTTTTTTGTTTCTTTATAATTCAGAAAATCGGTAATTCTACCATTTTTATCCGTTATTTTTTCATCCACATACGACCATATTTTAGTGGTTTCATCGTATTTTTCTAGTACAACCGGGACACCAATTGCAGCTGTTCCGCTGGAAATGTCTAAAATATGGCTGGACAATTGGTACGTATTATTCTGCGAATAGCTTACTGTTGCTACAGCTGTAAAAAGTAAACTAAATAGTAAATTTTTCATTTTTGTTTGTGTTTAAAATTAATGAGTTGTGATTTGTGCGGTTGCAATTGCACCTGATTTGGCAATTGAATCATCGTTTTCAGGACTTCCTCCTCCGGCAATGCCAATACTTCCAATGACTTTTCCATTGTGCCAAAGCGGATAACCACCGCCTAATAATAAAAGTTCCGGCAATGTGGCTAAATTTTGAGTATCCGGATTTAATCTGGCATTTCTGGATAATAAAAGTGTAGGGGTTTTTGTTGATAATGCGGTGTACGCTTTTCTTCTGGCCGCTTCCGTATTGTGCGGTCCCACTTCGTCGCCACGAGTGAGAATTATAATTTGACCAGAAGCATCTAATACTGCGATGGTAACATTTTTTCCCAATGTTGTTGCGGCTTCTCGGGCTTGTTCTGTTATTTGAAATGCAGTTTTGAGCGTTAGTTGAACGGATTGGGTCGTATAATTTCCTTCCTTTTTGGCATCTAAATTGGTGAAATCGGTACTTTTTTTAGTGCTGATTTGTGCCAATGAAAATAATGGAATGAGTAGTACTAATAAACAAGAGTTGATTTTCATGATTAATTTTTTTACAAAATTAAAAATGAGTCGCGTGAAAAAGCTTGTCCTATGTCAACGTTTTCAGAGTTTGGATTTTATTCTGCTTAAGGTTGAAGGAGAAATTCCTAAATAGGATGCTGCCATTTTATTAGAAACACGCAATAAAAAATGAGGTTGGTTTTCAATAATCCATTTTACTTTTTCCAAAGCATCAAATCCCTGAAAACCGTAGATGCGTTTTTGAGCCGTTATAAAACCTAATTCGAGAATCTCTCTGTAAATTAATGCAAATTGAGGCATTGTTTCTACGAGCTGATAAAAGTCAGTTCTGGAAATTACCAATAATTCTGATTTCTCTATCGTTTGTACGTATTCGTAAGCGGGCTGCTGATCAATAAAACTGGGTAAAGCTGTTCCAAAACCACCTTCAAAAGCAAAAAAGCGTGACGTTTCAATCCCTTCTTTATTGATGGTAAAAATTCTGATACAGCCTTTGTTTACAAAATAATACTGCTGGCATATTTCCTCGTAACGCACTAAAATTTCATTGCGCTTGGTTTGCATTGGTTTAAAAAAGGAACAGATGAAATCCATTTGTTCATCATTGATTTGTGCTCGGTTGCTGATATACTTTTTTAGTAATTCGTACATCTTAATATGATTTAGTTTTTTATTTTCGAAAGTAAAGGTACAAACAATAGATTCTTTGCAAAATAATTCGACATAATCATGCAAAACAGGTTGAAAAAGAAAAACTTAAAGTGACAAACGATTTGTATCAGATTGTTTCATGGCAGTAATTATAAGATAAAAACAATAGAGCATCTTTTTATCAAAAATAGATTTCTTTTAAGCTAAGATATTGTGAGTCAATTGTGTTAATTAAAAAGTAAATTCATAATTGACTGCCATTGTTTCGAAAAAATATGCTATTTTTAAAAGATAAAGTATTTAAACTGTCACGGCATGCTTTTTGACAATTTAATAATACAAATATTAATAAAAATAAATATAGCATAATGTCAGACAAAAGTAAAAAACAATTCGGAGTGTGGATGGATTCACATCATGCAACTATCGTAGGTAGAGAAAATGTAGATTCAGGAGATTTCGTAGTATTAGGACACGAAAAAGAAGAAGGTCAAGGTGGTAACTCAAACGAAAATGCGGCTAACAATGCAGAAAGAGATTCATTGCATAAATTATTCAAAAGCATTACTGCTCACATGCAAAATGTAGATGAATTACACGTAACAGGTCCTGGAACTGCTCAAGAACAATTTATTAAATATTTGAGTGAGACTCCACAATATAAAAATGTAGAGACTAAAGAAAGTACTTCTAATAAAATGAGCGATGAAAGTTTAATTGAATATGTGGCTTCACAATTCAACTAATCTTTTCTAAGATAAATATAAATAGGCTGTCCGGAAGGGCAGCCTATTTTATTTGGTACAGTACCGTTTTGAAATTTAAAAGAAAGATATAGTAGACTTCCTTACATAATTTTTTATTTTTTCCTCCACGAATGCCAAGCGCCAGTTGACCATAATGCTACTAGAATGAGAAGTGGTTGAAGTGGAAGTCTAAGCCATCTGGCTAGTTCTGTATTGAGTCCGAAAGCATTTCTATGTTCGACCAACTGCGCAATATTTCCCGGAAAGACAAGGACAAAAAAAGCAGCTACAATCCATCCAACCTGGATGCGATATTTAAATAAAAGAATTAGGGATAAACCCAAAGCAATTTCGACTACTCCAGACAGCAGAACCACTAAATCGGCGTTTATAGGAATCCACGGTGGTACTTGTGCTAAAAATTCTGTTCGACTCCAAGTAAGATGACTAATTCCAGCAGTTGTAAGGAATAGTCCTAAAATATTCCGACTGATGTTTTGAGTTAAAGTCATTTTCTCGAGATTTTGAGCATTTGTAGTGTTCATTTGTTTTTAATTTTTTTTAAAATAGTAGAAATAGATGCTGGGATTTTTGATAAAAGAAAAATTTCAGCAGCATTAATAAACGAAAATTTCATAGTAAATATAGGCGTATTAAAGGATATGAAAAACGTTTTACTTAAGAAAACTACCTTTTAAAGCTAAATTAACTTTCGTGATTTTTTAAAATCTTATATTCGTAAAAAAATGAATATGCGTTTCTCCTTTTTCATCATCGTCTTATTGAATGCTTTTCTTTTCGTCAACTGCGGTTCAAAAAAAAATACTGATATTTCGTACCTCAATTCTACCGAAAAAAATACGGCAAAACCACCACAATTGAATGTTTTTGTTCCCCGAAAATCAAGTGTGACGCCGGTTCCCGTTATAATTTTTGTTCACGGAGGAAATTGGAACAGCGGTCGGAAAGGCACTTATGATTTACTGGGCAGAAATTTTGCCAACAAAGGCGTGATTACAGTTATTCCGGATTATACGTTGAGTCCTGAGGCTTCTTATGATGATATGGCACGGCAAATTGTGTCTGTAATTCAATGGACAAAAAAGAATATCAGTCAGTACAATGGTAATCCCAATTCGATTTATATAACGGGTCATTCGGCGGGCGGGCATCTTGGAGCTTTGGCAGTCATGAATCCGAAATATGGAATTGATTCTGGAACTATTGCCGGAATTATCCTGAATGATGCGGCAGGATTAGATATGAAAAATTATTTAGAGGGAAATCCACCAACTGAAAAAGATGATTATTTGGCAACTTGGACCTCAAATCCGGAGCAATGGAAAGATGCTTCGCCCATTTATTTTTTAAATAAAAACACGCCACCTTTTTTAATTTATATTGGAGACAAAACATATAATTCCATAAAAATTGCCAACAGCCGTTTTGTAACTGCTTTGCAACCTTTCCAACCCGATGTGACACCAATACGGTTGAATAAAAAGCACGTCCCAATGGTGCTTCAGTATTTCTCGCCTTGGAGTAATCGCTTTGATGAAATTATTGCTTTTATGGAATTGCACAATAAGAAAAAACCTTAACACACTGTAAGAGCAGCATGATTAAGGTTTTGATATTTAAATCCTAAGAATAAGAAGAATTGGAGGAAGCTTATTTTTTCAAAATCGCATCAACAGAATATTTACCACTTCCCAATAAAAATAGTGCACAATAGGACAGTAAATACAGTAATGCAGATTCCATTGTTCCCAAATCATCATTGATGTGAACAATAAATACGGCAACCGCCATGGTTATAATAAGCGGAATCAATGCCAGTCTGGTCCATAATCCAATTACTAGTAAAACGGAACATAAAACTTCGGCAAAAACCGTCAAAGCTAATGATGCCGGAACTCCAATACCTATTGGATCACCAAATTCCATGTTGCCATCCATTAACTTCATCAGTTTTGGAATACCATGACTCAACATCAATAAACCAAATGTTAGTCGTAAAATAAGCGAAGCCCAATCTGTTGCATTAGCGGACCATAAACTTGAGGAAAATAATTTTCGAATCATATTTTTAAAGTTTTTAAAATCGTGTTCAGACAAACATAAGAATTTTTTACAAGAGTTTGCTGTATGAAATACCGTATTTTAGAGAAAGTTACATCTGGTTATGGATTTTATTCTTTCGTTTTAAACGGAGTGTTTCAATGACAATTACGGTCAGAATTCCAAGAACGTAGGCAAGCAAATCCATCCAGGCAAATGAATTCCCGAGGACAACTCTTGCAATCTTAGAATGTTGAAGTCCCAGTTTTTCCACCATATTGAAATACTGCGCGATTTCGATCCCGAATGAAAAAACCAACACAAGACTTGCGGCTATTAAAACCGAGACTTTTACAAAGGATTTCACAAAACAATAGAGTAAAATAACCACTAAAAAATCTCCGAAATAAGGTCTTATAAAGTCATCATGAACATACATAGCAATGGCGATTTCTGTCAGGAAAAGTAAAATTGTTAGTATAAAATAGTTGCGGTTGAATTGAAACATTTTGATGGTGAAATTATTTAGTATTTTACTTTTTATAGCATTCGTTTTTGTTGCTCACTTATTTGTATTGTTTTTTCAAGTCTGACTTTTTTATTTGATCATTGGAAATTGTCTGTTTATTATGTTCAGTAAGACAAAAGTATTCGGGAACATAAAAATAATATTAGTTTCATAAACTTAATACTTTAATTAAATGTTTGTCTGTACTCCATTGGTGTCAAATTGGTTTTACTTTTGAATAGTTTGCTAAAAGATTGAGGATACTCAAAACCTAATTGATAGGCAATTTCACTTACTGTCAAGTTTGTAGTTATTAAAACTTCTTTCGCTTTTTCAATAAGCTTCTCGTGTATATGTTGCTGCGTATTTTGGCCTGTCAAGCTTCGCAACATATCGCTTAAATAGGAAGACGAAACATGGAGTTCATTTGCTAATTTTTCAACTGTTGGTATTGGCAAATCTGAATCGAGATTAAAATGTTTGTTTAATATGTTTTCAAAATTAGAGAACAAATCGTTAGTGGCCATTTTTCTTGTAATAAATTGTCTGCTGTAAAAACGATTGCAATAATTTAAAAGCAATTCAAGGTTTGAAACAATTACATCTTGACTAAAATTATCTAATCTTGAACTTATTTCCGTTTGAATATTCTGAACGATTGCTTCAATTATTTTTTCTTCTTCGTCTGAAAGATGAAGTGCTTCGTTTACTTCGTATGAAAAATATCCATAGTTTTTAATCGCTTTTCCTAATGGGTATTGCCTTATTAAATCGGGGTGAAATAATAATGACCAACCATCGCTGTTTCTATTTTCTTCACTATCTACACTAATTATTTGATTTGGCGCAATAAAAGACATTGTCCCATCGTCAAAATCATACTCATTTTTACCATATTTTAATATTCCTTTAAAACTCCTTTTTAGTGTTATGTTGTAAAAATCAAATAGTAATTTTCCATTTTGATATTGATTAGTATTTGATTTTATAGAATGGTCAATAACTGTAATCAATGGATTCAACGGACTTTTCAATCCCATCAAAGAATGTAATGCTGCAACTGAATTCAGTTTTTTTATATGTTGCTCTTTGTTTTTCATAAGTCAAATAAGTAAGCAGTGGTTTTTACTGCCTACTTTGTTATTTTAGTAAAGTTAAGCATTTTGAAAATCAACTCCGGCACTTCTGTCCATTGTCATTATTTCCAAAACATTTCCTGGATATTCAGCAGGCAATTTGCTTACTTCGTTCAGCTGATTTAATTCCTCTGGCGTAAATACAACAGCAACAGATTTTAAGTTGTCCTGAAGTTGATGTATTTTGGTTGCACCAATAATAATGCTGCTTACTACCGGCTGATGTAACAACCAAGCCAACGCCAATTGCGAAACTGAAACTTGTTTTGTCTCTGCCATTGGTGTAAGCACATCTAAAACATCATAAGCTCTTTCTTCGTGAAAAGGCGGAAACGGAAAATTATTTAGTCTTCCTTCTTCATTCTGTCCGTTTCTTTTATACTTTCCGGTAAGCAAACCACCACTTAAAGGACTCCAAACCATCATTCCCACTTTTTGGTCTTCTAGCATAGGTATAATTTCACGTTCTGCATCTCTTACATCCAAAGAGTAATTTGCTTGCAACGAAGCAAATCTGTCTAAATGATTGTACTGAGAATAAGCCAAGCCTTTCATTAATTGCCAAGCCATAATATTACTTGCGCCAAAATACCTAATTTTTCCGCTTCGCACTAAATCATCTAATGTTCTGATGGTTTCTTCAATGGGCGTTAGTGGGTCTGCTGTGTGAATTTGGTACAAGTCAATATAATCTGTACCAAGCCTTTTTAAACTTCCTTCAACTTGTTGAATAATGTGCTTTTTTGAAAGCCCCAAGTCGTTTTGGCTTTTGCCCATAGTACCTCTCACTTTTGTTGACAAAACCAAGTCGTCCCTATTGATTGAAAGGTTTTTGATTGCCTTGCCAATCATAATTTCCGAAAGTCCCTCTGAGTAAATGTTTGCTGTGTCAATAAAATTAACACCTGCTTCGGTTACAATTTTAATTTGTTCATCCACTGCATTTTGATCAAGGTTACCCATATAGCCGAAAAAACCTTTTCCGCCATAGTTCATTGTCCCTAAACAAAGTGTGGAAACTTTCAAACCTGTATTTCCTAAAATTTTGTACTTCATTTTTTTATGTATTAGTGAAGTGCAAAGTTTAGAACTTTATCATATTTGAGTGTGTCCAAAACGCAGTTGTTTGTGTTCAAAATGAGGTTTGATTTTTTTGTTATTTGCTTGCTGCTGTTGGCACAGTTTGAAAAACTGCACTAACGATTTTTGTATATCAGTGTGATCGGGTTTTTTTCAATTGATTTTTTTAGTTTACTCATCATTAAGTTGTCTTCACTTTTGCATAAATGTCAAGGCTTATAAACTTGCCATTTTTAATTTCACATTCTTTCATTGTTCCTTCGTGTTGGAAATCCAGTTTAGCCATTGCGTTTTTACAATTCTTATTTTCTGACTCTACAAACCCTTCAATTCTATGAAGTTCCAAATTATCAAATCCATAATTACAAATTAACGGCATAGCTTCTTTCA
The DNA here is from genome assembly GCF_015752255.1 of Flavobacterium sp. CAN_S2. Classification (NCBI taxonomy): domain Bacteria; kingdom Pseudomonadati; phylum Bacteroidota; class Flavobacteriia; order Flavobacteriales; family Flavobacteriaceae; genus Flavobacterium; species Flavobacterium sp. CAN_S2. The sequence goes on along the minus strand of NZ_JADOVA010000001.1, from coordinate 252,688 downwards.
TAATTCCGTTACCCCAAAACTCTGAAATTAGCCAAAATCCTATTTCTGCTTTTTTATGTTCTCTATTTAAACTGTTTAGTCCGCCTGCTCCGTAAAATGTCTTGTTGTCTGCAGAGCAAACAGCCCACCAAATTCCCGTTTCGTTTTTTTCAAGGTCAGCGAAAAAAGTCATTTGTTCTTTCGTTGCTTCCAATGTTTGAAAACTCACTCCATAATATTTGATAATATCTGGATGCGAAAGTCCTTTGAAAACATTTTTAAGGTCGTTGTCAACAAATTGTCGAAGTAAAAGTTTTTCGGTTTTTATTATTGGAAATTCTGTCGTCATTATATTCCTTTTATGTCAATTGATGGTTGTCTTATTGGTCGTAATAAATTGAATTTTAACGTTTTACTGCTTCTCATCAGTTGCAAAGTTCGGAACGAATTATTTTCTGTTAAAGATAAAAATTCTTGCGAATCGTGAAAGTGAACTTGCCACAAAATTCTTAATAGAGCAAAACGGCTGTTATGCCTAGTGTTTTTCTTCGATTTCAATTAGTAAATCGGAAATATATTTTAAAAGAGAAATTACTTTCAAACTATTTTCTTTATTTCCATAATCAACATTTATTCCGTGTAATATTTCGTGACGGTTTAATTTACAAGGAAATTCTGAAATCTGTTTTTCCTGAACCATTATTGGCGTTTGATTTTTTAACGGTGATAAATAGATATTCAAAAAGCTTCCAACTGATTTTTCTAATTCAGAAGATATTTGTGGCAAATATTTATTGTCTTTTTCTTTTATGAAAAATTTTTTTTTAGTGAAGTCAAAACAAATGCCATCAACTTGTGATAATATACAAGGTATAATTGTATAATATTCTCCTCTGTAAAAAGCAGATAAAATTTGTTCAAAAATTTCCTTTCTGTTTGTATGTCTTGAAGTAATTTCTGCGAAAATTCTATCAAGATTTTCAGTGTAGTAGTTGGTTAATTTTTCATTTGCAATATCGGATTTGTCTTCGGCAAAATCTTTAGCAATTTCTGAAGGAAATTTCATTTCGCAATCCAATTCCATATACCAACCGTTTTGAGCAATTAGTAATAAATAATCTGGGGTTTTTGCTTCATATTCTTTTAAGCGATTTCCAATCTCTTGAAAAGATTTTAATTGTTCTAAAAAAACATTATTAAATTTTGGAACAGAAGTATAAATTTTATTAATATTCTCAAACGTCTTCTGCATTTTGTTTATATGCTCCATTCTTTTTTGCATTTCGATAACTGGCTTTAACTTTTCTTGCATTTCTCGAAATGGTTTGATAAATTTCTCAATATTTTCGAATGAATTTTTCATGTTTTAATATAAAGTCTTTAATTTCCAGGTTTTCCGTAACATTAGGCATAACGTTTCGCTGCTTTGAGATGGCTGGAAGTTCGTAACCGTTTATTTTCTACTAAAGATAAAATTTCTTGCAGAACGCAAACGTGAATTTACCACAAAATTCGCAATCTTTCCAAACGGCTGTTGAGGGCAGTTGTTTTAAAAATCTTCTTCAATCTGTTTAGTTGTTAAAATTTTTGAGGCGAGTAAATCTAATATTTTAGGACTGAATTTATCACCTTTTATTTGTCTCAATGCCGTAATCATTGAGTGTATTTCTTTATCGTTTTTAACAAAAATGTATTTTATATCGTCAGGTGTAAATTTAAGTTTATAGTTTTGCAGTTTAATATTTTCAGAAGCCAGTTTGATTGGATTTTCAAAATCTTGTTTACTTAAAATTAAAGAAACATTGTCATCGTTAGCAACATCAGGAACAAAACGCCATTCACGCTCGTTGTAGAAACGAATATTTACAGGTTTTGAATTCATAATTATTTCACCAGAATATGGCTTAACAAAATTTGACATTTTTGCAAATTGGTCATAAGCATTTCGGGTATATTCATTGCAATTTTTATCGAGTAGATCGAACATTGTACTTGCCATCTTGCTGAAAGCATCGGCTAATTCGGAACCTTCGTTAACGTATATCAAAGGATTTAGCTTATTTCTAATTCCCCATTCTTTGGTCATTCCGATACCATAATCTCCATATGTTTTGACATGATTGTTTATTTGACTCAAAGAAATATCGCAAAAGCAGACCATTGGTCTTGCGCCCATCATTTTAGGTCTGTCAAAACTCGAGTTGAGTTTTGTTTCTTCATAACAATATCTTGGTATAAACGTGTTCGTCAAAATACCAATTAGAAATTCAGCTTTGGATGTAAAATGAAATAAACAATTCGAACTAATATTACTCATATGATTGATTTACGTTCTTTTTTATCGATTCGCTCGACAATTGCCCACAACTTTTATATAGGCAAAACAAACCATCGTAAATACACCCAAATATGGGTAGATTGGCGAAGGTTTGTTTCGCTTTATTGATTTTCAAATATATTAAAATTTTCTTACAAATCATCAAAATGATTTTCATTAGCTGGATGTGTTTTGAATAGAAATGGGATGATTTTAGTTGGTTATCCCGAGAACTTTCAGGTTATTTTTATACTTTAAAGGATGAAAAACATTTTTTTGATGTAGATTTCAAATTAACCTATCTTTGCCAGCCGAACAATCGGGTGAAATACGTTACTATGAAGTTTGATTTATTAAAAAAAGATCCGCAGTCCAAAGCCAGAGCGGGAAGTATTACTACTGATCACGGGGTGATTGAAACTCCAATTTTTATGCCTGTGGGTACCGTAGCTTCGGTAAAAGGAGTGCATCAACGGGAACTGAAAGAAGACATTAACCCGGATATTATCCTGGGAAATACCTACCACTTATACTTGCGACCACAAACGGAAATCCTGGAGAAAGCTGGTGGTTTGCATAAATTCATGAACTGGGACCGTAATATTTTGACGGATTCTGGTGGCTACCAAGTGTATTCCCTTTCGGCCAACAGAAAAATTAAGGAAGAAGGAGTGAAGTTCAAATCGCATATAGACGGTTCGTACCACTTTTTTACGCCAGAGAATGTGATGGAAATTCAACGTACCATTGGTGCCGATATTATCATGGCTTTTGATGAGTGTACGCCGTATCCTTGTGATTACAATTACGCAAAACGCTCCATGAAAATGACGCATCGTTGGTTAGACCGTTGCATCAATCATTTAGACACGCAGCCTGTAAAATACGGATACGATCAAGCTTTTTTCCCAATTGTTCAGGGAAGTTGTTATAAGGATTTGCGTCAGCAATCAGCGGAATATATTGCGAATTCAAATCAAGAAGGAAACGCTATTGGTGGACTTTCAGTAGGGGAACCTGCCGAAGAAATGTACGCAATGACTGAAGTGGTTTGCGAAATTTTACCGGAAGACAAACCGCGTTACTTGATGGGCGTGGGAACTCCAATCAATATTTTGGAAAATATTGCCCTTGGAATCGACATGTTTGACTGTGTGATGCCTACGCGTAACGCTAGAAACGGAATGTTGTTTACTGCAAATGGTACAATCAATATCAAAAATAAAAAGTGGGAAGCTGATTTTTCTCCAATTGACGAAATGGCAATCACTTACGTGGATACAGAATACACGAAAGCGTATTTGCGCCACCTTTTTGCTGCTAATGAATACCTAGGAAAACAAATTGCCACGATACACAATCTTGGTTTTTATATGTGGTTGGTTCGTGAAGCCAGAAAACATATCTTAGCGGGCGATTTCAGACCTTGGAAAGAAATGATGGTGAAAAATATGAGTCAACGTTTGTAAAAAAAATGTTTAAGGTTTAAAGTTTAACGTTCCAGCGCTGACTTTAAACCTTAAACTTTAAACCTTAAACAAAAACATGCTAACAATAATAGACAAATACATCCTAAAAAGATATTTAGCCACATTCGCGGTGATGCTGTTGTTGTTTATCCCGATAGGAATCGTTGTGGATGTATCCGAAAAGATCAATAAAATGCTGGAAAATAAAGTTCCGTTTTTAGAGATTGCACTTTATTATTACAACTTTACGGTTTATTTTGCCAATTCCCTTTTTCCTATATTTTTGTTTTTATCGGTGATTTGGTTTACATCAAAACTGGCAAATGATACGGAGATTATTGCTATTTTAAGTTCGGGGATTTCATTTACACGATTTTTAAGACCCTATATTATAGGTGCTTCCATCGTTTCAGTTTTTGTATTGTTAATGGGTTTCTTTGTCGTGCCGGCGGCCAGTGAAGGTTTTAATAATTTCAGGTACACGTACTTGAAAGGAGGCGGAAAAGAAGCCATGCGCGGTGATAATACGGATGTGTACCGCCAGATCAACGACAATGAGTTTATTTATGTAAACAGTTTCAACGCCGAATCGAAAATTGCTTTTAGTTTCTCCTTGGAGAAATTTAAGAACGAGAAATTAGTCCATAAAATAACGGCCAGCAGAATCAAATGGAATAAAGAGGACAGCACTTACACGATGTATGATTACACGAAAAGAACGGTAGGTGAACTGAATGATAAAATTGAAAAGCTGCCGGAAAAAAAGGCTGTTTTTACTTTTGATTTAGAGGATTTAACACCTGTAGTTTATATTGCGGAAACGTTGAGCTTAGGAAAATTGAATGCTTTTATAGAAAAAGAAAGAGAAAGAGGTTCCTCTAATATCAACGTGTACTTAGTGGTTTTGTATAAAAAATACAGCGTTCCGGTATCGGCTTTTATTCTTACCATTATTGCCGTAGCCGTTTCTTCGATGAAGCGTAGAGGCGGAATGGGAACGAATCTGGCCATAGGAATTGCATTGGCTTTTGCCTTTGTGTTTTTTGATAAAATCTTTGGCGTATTGGCCGAAAAATCCAGTATTCCTCCGATGTTAGCGGTTTGGTTGCCCAATATTGCTTTTGGAATTTTAGCCATTTATTTACTACGAAATGCAAAACGATAATTTAAAAAGTTATTTAAACCTTCATTTAATTGTTTTTATTTGGGGTTTTACTGCCATTTTAGGCGCTTTAATCACCATAACAGCAGATGCTTTGGTTTGGTATCGCATGTTTTTTGCAGCTGTTTTTTTAGCGCTGTTTTTGGCTTTTAAGAAAAAATCGTTTCGAATTCCTTTAAAATCGTTCCTCAAATTGATTTTCGTCGGGTTATTGATTGCGTTACACTGGATCTTTTTTTTCAAAGCGATTCATGTTTCTAATGTGTCCATAACACTGTCGGTTTTTTCATTGGGTGCTTTTTTCGCATCTATTTTAGAGCCGCTTTTTTATGGTCGAAAGGTTTTGTGGTACGAAGTCTTTTTTGGACTCATCATAATCGCAGGATTGGCATTGATTATGAAAGTCGAAATCAATTACCTTGACGGAATGTTGTACGCTTTGGCATCCATCATATTAGGCGTTTTGTTTACGCTGATGAACGGAAAGCTGATTGCGGATCACGATCCTTCGGTAATTTCGTTTTATGAATTTTTGGCGGGTGTTGCCTTCATCACCATTTACTTTTTATTTCAAGGGAAATTCACACTGGACTTTTTTGTATTGACCGCTAATAATTGGATTTTAATCCTGATTTTAGCCTCGGTTTGTACCGCGTATGCTTTTACGGCATCGGTGAAAGTAATGCAAAAACTAACGCCGTACACGGTCATGTTGACTACGAATTTAGAGCCGGTTTACGGAATTGTATTGGCGTATTTCATCCTTGGCGGAAAAGAAAAAATGAGTTTTGAATTTTATATTGGCGCACTGATAATAGTAATTACAGTAATCCTTAATGGTGCAATTAAACACTATCAAAAGGGCAAAACAGTTTAAGAATTTCCTGCTTTGTTGAAGCAAACTTTTACACATAAATAGAATATTTACCGTTTCGAACGATTTAAAATTTTATATTTGCGGTTCGAAATAAAAACAAAAACGCAAAAATCCTATGGAATATTTAGATTTTGAGCTTCCAATAAAAGAACTAGAAGATCAGTTAGACAAATGTCTCATTATTGGTCAGGAATCAGATGTTGATGTAACGAATACTTGCAAACAAATCAGCAAGAAACTAGAAGAGACTAAAAGGAATATTTATAAAAATTTAACGGCTTGGCAACGTGTTCAGTTATCTCGTCATCCTAATAGGCCTTATGTACTAGAGCATATTACTAATCTTACTAAAGGTACATTTCTTGAACTTTTTGGAGACAGAGGGTTTAAAGATGACAAAGCCATGATAGGTGGTTTAGGACAAATTAATGGACAATCGTTTATGTTTGTAGGTCAGCAAAAAGGGATCAATACTAAAATGCGTCAGTTCCGTAATTTTGGGATGGCAAATCCAGAAGGCTATAGGAAAGCGTTGCGCTTGATGAAAATGGCTGAAAAATTTGGTATTCCAGTGGTCACTCTTATTGATACTCCGGGAGCTTATCCAGGATTAGAAGCAGAAGAACGCGGACAAGGAGAAGCTATTGCCAGAAACATATTTGAAATGATTCGCTTAAAAGTGCCTATTATCACCGTTATTGTTGGTGAAGGAGCTTCTGGAGGTGCATTAGGAATAGGAGTTGGTGACAAAGTATATATGATGGAAAACACTTGGTATTCCGTTATTTCGCCAGAATCATGTTCTTCTATTTTATGGAAAAGCTGGGAATACAAAGAACAAGCTGCTGAGGCTTTGAAATTGACTTCGGCTGACATGAAAAAGCAAAAGTTAGTAGATGATATTATTCCAGAACCATTAGGTGGAGCACACTACGACAGAGAAACTGCTTTCAAAACCGTAGAGCAATATATTATGAAGGGTTTTAATGAGTTGAAAGACTTATCAACAGAACAATTAATTGCCCAAAGGATGGATAAATACAGCAAAATGGGCGAGTATAAAGAGTAAAATCTTACAATTTCACATATAATCCGTCTCGCGCTAGAACCTAGAACGAGACGGGTTTTTTTTGGGTTATAAACAAAAAATAGTTAGTTATGAACAATTATTTATAACAACTCGACAACCATATTTTTTTAATTTTCGTTACTTTCGCTCTATGGAAAACTTCAGAAATATTAATCCTGTGAAGGTTGATAAAACTACTATTATAAGCCTTGAAAAAGGAAAATTGCAACCGCAGGTTCTCGACTTAGAGGAAGCTGTGTTGGGTGCCATGATGATTGACAAAAAAGGGGTTGATGATGTAATTGACATTTTACAGCCCGATGCTTTTTATAAAGAAGCACACAAACATATATTTGAGGCTATCGTTCAACTGTTTACAGAAACGCAGCCTATTGACTTATTAACCGTTTCTGCACAACTGAAGAAAAATGCAAAATTGGATTTGGCAGGCGGCGATTTTTACTTAATTCAGCTTACGCAAAAGATATCGTCTTCGGCACACATTGAATTTCACTCCAGAATTATTCTTCAAAAATTTATTCAACGCAGTTTGATTCGGATTTCGACAGAAATTATCGAAGATTCTTACGACGAAACAACGGATGTTTTTGACTTATTAGACAGAGCCGAATCTAAATTATACGAGGTTACACAAGGAAACATTAAACGAAGTTCCGAAACGGCGCAGAGTTTAGTATTGCAAGCCAAAAAACGTATTGAGGAAATCGCCGGTCAAGAAGGATTGAGTGGTGTCGCCACAGGTTTTGATAAATTAGATAAGATTACTTCTGGCTGGCAGCCGAGTGATTTAATTATTATAGCGGCTAGACCTGCAATGGGTAAAACAGCATTCGTATTATCGATGGCCAGAAATATGGCAATTGATTTCGGAATGCCCGTAGCCTTGTTTTCTCTGGAGATGGCATCCGTGCAGTTGATCACCCGTTTGATTTCCTCTGAAACAGGTTTGTCCTCGGAGAAATTGCGTACCGGAAAATTAGAAAAACACGAATGGGAACAGTTGAGTACTAAAGTGAAGAATTTAGAAAAAGCACCATTATTTATTGATGATACGCCTTCATTATCAATTTTTGATTTACGTGCAAAAGCAAGACGTTTGGTTTCGCAACATGGAATCCGAATTATCATTGTCGATTATTTGCAATTGATGACGGCAGGAGGAAACGGAAAAGGTGGAGGAAATAGAGAGCAGGAGATTTCAACGATTTCCCGAAACCTAAAAGCTTTAGCTAAGGAATTGAACGTTCCTGTAATAGCCCTTTCGCAATTGTCGCGTGCAGTAGAAACGCGTGGATCCAGCAAAAGACCTTTATTATCTGATTTACGTGAATCGGGAGCGATTGAGCAAGATGCCGATATTGTATCTTTTTTATACCGTCCGGAATATTACAAAATTGACGAATGGGATGATGATGAAGCATCACCAACTGCGGGTCAGGCAGAAATAATGATTGCAAAACACCGTAACGGTAGTATTGAAAACGTTCGTTTGAAGTTTATTGGGCATTTAGGAAAATTTGATAATCTGGAAGATTACAGCGGTGGGTATGATGATTTACCATCCAGCATGAATCAGGATGACAATCCTTTTATTACTAAAAATTTACCATCTGCGAATGATGCTTTTGGAAGTAATTTGAATGATCCGGATGATGACAGCGACGTTCCTTTTTAGAAAATGAAAGAAGTTAGTCCTCTTTTTATAGGATATAAGATTAAAAAGCCTAAATCATACGAATGATTTAGGCTTTTTAATACGGTATTAGATAGGATGAATTTTGTTAAAACAATAAAAAATAGTAGTTTAGCTAACGATTTTTAATTTCAAAAATATTGTAGACCAAAACTCAAAACCTATGTCACAAAAAACTACTTCAGAAGGGAAAATTAAAGGAAAATCGATTAATTCTATTCCATTAAAAACAGCACAAAAATGGGCCAAACGTTGGACTAAACGAGAAGGTAATTACAACAAACACCATCATGTCAATGCTTTTTTGATTCCAAAAGTTGATTTACTGGAAGTTCTAGCAGAAGGAGTAGATGCGGTGAGAGCTTATATTGGAGTGAATGATGAAGGCGTTGAAAAATTAATGATTGTAGGAACAAAATTCAATCCGGAAACAGGAATTTATGTAGATATGATTACTGTTGGGGTTGGAAATTCAGCAGGAAGTGAAGATAATATATACGATTTTACAGAGCCTTGCCCGCCAGCGAGTGATCCTGAAAGTCCTTTAAATTCCTAATTGACATGTGGAGATTATTTGCAGATATTGGTTACTTAATTTTATTTCTTAACCTCATTTTATTTATTAAAGGTGCCAGAAATGACGGGAAAGCGTACTCAATTTTTACATGGTATCTTGGTGTAATTTTTTTAGTCCAAGTTACTTCAATGACCTTGAAAAAATTCAATATTAATAACTTATATCTCTCGCATTTTTATTTTATCGGCCAGTTTATACTTCTGAGTCTTTTTTACATAAATATTTTAAAAGGAGAATTGCAAAAAAAAATAGTGAAAGTTTGTTTAATCATAGTCTTGTTAGCTTTAGCAATACAATATGCCATTGACTTTTCTTTGTTTTTAAAATTTAATCTTTTTGAAATATTCATAACTTCCATATTATTGATTCTGTATGCCACTTTTCATTTTTACAATATGTTAAATGAAAAAAAAGAGTTCTATTTCATAAATATGGGCATTTTATTCTATTTGTTCGGCAGTACAATTTTGTTTCTCGTAGGGAATCTGACAATTGTTTTAAGTCCAAAAATGAGTAAAATTACGTGGATTTTGAACAGTATATTGTATGTTTTGTATCAGATTTTTATATTGGTAGAATGGAAAAAAAGTTTTTCTAAAAAAAGAGAATTTAAAACAATTTTATGAAAGTCAATACTCTGCAGGAAAGTGAAATAATTGAAATTATAGTGTATAGTTTTATCGCTTTCCTTCTTATGGGATTGGTTTTGATATTGTTTTTTTATTTTTCAAGAAAGAAAATCATTCAAAAGGAATTAGAAAAGAAGGATTTAGAAATTCAGTATCAAAAAGAACTTTTAAGTGCTGTAATTATTACTCAAGAAGAGGAACGCAAGCGTATTGCGCAAGATTTGCATGATGACATCAGTTCTAAACTGAATATCGTTTCGCTGAACTCGCATTTGTTGACTACACCTAATTTATCTCAAAACGAGATTCATGAAATTACAGCAAACATTATCAATCTTACCGGTAAAGCTTTAGATAATTCAAGAAAAATTGCACACGGTTTGTTGCCTCCCGTTTTAGAAAAATTTGGACTTCATGCAGGAGTCGAGGAATTATGTTTGGAATTTAGCAGTTCGAAAGCGGTTAAAGTAAATTATGAAAACAAAACTGCATTTGATATCAAAGACATTGATAAACATTTGCATGTTTTTAGAATTTTGCAAGAACTGATGAATAATTCGCTTCGGCACGGAAAAGCTACTCTTATTGCAGTCCTTTTTGAAGAGAAGAACGGAATCAAAAACTGTTATTATTCAGATAACGGAATTGGTTTTGAAATGAAATCCGACGAAAATAAAAAAGGTTTAGGAATGAAAAATATAGAAAGCAGAATTGCTTTTTTAAATGGTAAAATGACATTAGAATCAGCATTAAACAAAGGAATTTCGGTAGTTTTTAATTTTTAAAAAATGGGTAAAACTATAAAAATAATATTAGTGGATGATGAGATTCTTTTTAGAAAAGGAATTTCTTTTTTATTGGGTCGTGAACCAAATATTGACATCATTTTTGAAGCGTCAAACGGGGATGAATTGATTTCTTTTCTCCAAAAAAATAAAAATAATCTTCCGGATATTATCATCATGGACTTAAAAATGCCAGGAATTAATGGTGTTGAAGCGACTAAGATTATTCATGTGGAATTTCCAAAACTAAAAATAATAGCACTGACCAGTTATGATTCAAAGTCTTTTGTTGCCAATATGATTGATGTAGGCGCGGTTTCGTATTTGATAAAAAATGCAACCCCGCAAGAATTGATTACAACTATAAATGAAGTTGCTGAAAAAGGTTTTTACTACACGGATTATGTCATGAAAATTATTCAGGATGATGTGTTGACTGCTAAAAAAACAAAGAGCGCTTTAGATAATAATTTTTTGACAGCTCGTGAATTTGAAGTATTAAAACTGATTTGTTTGCAAAAAAGTACGGCTGAAATTGCCGAAAAGCTGTTTATAAGTCCAAGAACGGTAGAAGGTCATCGCAACAATTTATTATTGAAAACTGAATCGAGGAATATCGCTGGTTTAGTGGTTTATGCTGTTCAGAATGAAATTATGGATTTTGAAGTTTAATTTTTTTTGAAAATTGCGTTAATTGGGAGAGAAACGGCAATTGGGATGCATTAGTAATTGTTCTTTATTTTGCAGAGTTTTTGAACTGAAGTGTATACCCTTTCAAGTCTTTTTTTAAACTTGCTTGTAATAGTTTTTTAACAGAGCTCATACCTCCAAAATCCCGATAATAAGAGAATAAAAATTTTGATGTTCGGATTAATTTTAATTTTGGATCAAATTCAGTTTCAGATCGAATTAAATTGTGGGTAATTTGACCGAGTTGGTTTTCAATTATTTCACTATCGTAATAATCAATGGTAGTTTTTTCTAAAGAAATACTTTGTAAAGCAAAATGGATTCTGTAATCCAACTCCTTTACCGCAAACGTTTTTATAAAATCAGAATAAAATGGATTCGTAAGATATCCAAATCCTATTTTAAATTTGGATTTCCTTAAAATCCCATGTTCAATATCGTTTAATGACAATTGAGAACGAGCAATTTTTATTCTTTTCAAGTTGTAAATTGAAGTGTTGTCAGTAGATTCTTTTGAAATAATGAGATAATACGCATTGTAGATATTTATCCAAAAGGTCTTTCTCAAATCATCACTATCCAGACTTTTCTCCAGTTTTGCTGCCCGGATATAGAAAAGTTGTCTTCTCAGCAAGGTTGAATCGCCATCTGATTTTGCAGTGACGAGAATTTCTTCTGATAAAGCGGTGTAATAATTTTTCAAAATAATTTATATTTTTTGAGAATGATTTTGATTCTTTATAGGCTAAGATGTTGGTAGCAAAGCATGTAAAAAGTAATGATAAGGATTATTAATAAACACAATCCTATTTTTTTTAATAAATTCAGAAGATTGAACGGATCATTGCTTTCGTTTGGATTCATTATTAAATTTTTCATTTTGGTTTATTAAAGGATATCTGCGAATTTATAATTAAGAAATAATTTGGCTATGCGTATTTTTACGTGTTTTTTAGAAAAGCGATGATAAAGCTTCATTTAAACGTTAAATTTTATTCATTTGAAGTCCTTACTTTCTATCTTTGAGATTAAAAAATTACCGCAAAATGCTCAAGAAACTCTTTTATATATTCCTTTTTCTATTGTCTATAACTGCCAAAGCTTCGTTTATATTGGTTCCAATGGATGAAACTACGCAGCAAAACCATTTGAAAGCATACGGAATTACATTTTGGTGTTTGGACAAAAATTACAAAGCGAGTTGGTTACTTAATTATCGCGGAGGTTCCTTTTTATTGCCTGATGCCGAGGAAATCAGAAAAGAATGTCAGATACGCGGTGTCAGTTTTGAAATCATTTCTGATGCGGAAGAATTGACAATATTAAATGAAATCTCAAGTCCTTCCCAAAATATGGAATCGGTGGTGCTGGAAAAAGCACCTAAAATTGCGGTGTATACTCCTAAAGGAAAACAACCTTGGGATGATGCTGTGACTTTAGTTTTGACGTATGCTGAAATACCTTTCACTGCAATATATGATGAAGAAGTATTAAGCGATCAACTGCTGTTATACGATTGGCTGCATTTGCATCATGAAGATTTTACGGGTCAATACGGTAAGTTTTACGGGGCTTATAAGAACGTACCTTGGTATATCGAGCAAAAGAAAGAGGCGGAGACTTTAGCAACTAAATTAGGATATGCTAAAGTGTCTCAGGAAAAGGGAGCTGTTGCTAAAAAAATCAGGGACTTTGTAATTGGTGGTGGATTTATGTTTGCCATGTGTTCTGCAACGGATAGTTTTGACATCGCTTTGGCAGCGGATGGTGTAGATATTTGCGAAGCTATGTTTGATGGAGATCCTAGTGAAGGAAATTACCAATCTAAAATGAATTACAGTAATTCATTTGCTTTCAAAGATTTTACATTGGAAAGAAAACCGGAGCAATATGAATTTTCGGATATAGATATGACTACAAAAAGACGAATTCCGATGGAGAAAGATTACTTTACCTTAATGGAATTTTCGGCTAAATGGGATCCAATTCCAAGTATGCTTTGTCAAAACCATACACAGTTGGTCAAAGGATTTATGGGGCAAACTACTGCATTTGATGCGCCCTTAATTAAGTCAAATGTGTTGGTGATGGGAACTTGTGAGCTAAATGGGGAAGCCCGTTATATTCATGGGCAAAAAGGGAAAGGAATGTTTACTTTTTATGGTGGTCACGATCCGGAAGATTTTCAGCATCAGGTGGGAGATCCTCCAACAGTTTTAGATTTACATTCTAATTCACCGGGATATCGTTTGATTTTGAATAACGTTTTGTTTCCTGCAGCCAGAAAGAAAAAATTGAAAACATAATATACAACAAAAGCCAATCGGAATTCGATTGGCTTTTGTTTTTTAGCCCTGATGGTAGTGGCATCCTTTGTTTGCCTTCTTTAGGCAAACAAAGATATAACGGACAGCAGGATTAGCTCCTGAAAAAATTACACTACTCCGTGTTCATTTTCTTTGTCTAAATATTCTTGTACAATATCAATTGCATTGGTCACGACGTCACTTAAAGCGGTGATGAAGCTTCCTTCTTCGGCACAATTTATAGCATGTTTGATCGCCTCGGTTTCTTTAGGAATAATTTCATAGGTAACGGTTTTTCCTGAAGTTTTTATTCCATCCAGGATTAAATTAATAATTTCATCTTCGGTTCTTCCTCTTAAGTATTTTTCTTGTCGGATGATGATATGGTCAAACATTCGGGCCGCAATAGTGGCACATTCCCTGATATCTTCGTCACGACGGTCACCAACTCCTGCAATAATTCCTATTTTCTTGGAAGCATCTACGCTTTGAAGGTATTCTTCAACCCCTTTATAACCAGATGCATTATGAGCAAAATCAATTAGGACTTTGAATTTTTTGAATTCAAAAATATTCATACGCCCTGGCGTTTGAGCGGCACTTGGAATGAAAGTCTGAAGGGACAAGCTGATATCTTCAGTCTTGAAACCCCATAAATAACTAGCTAGAGTAGCAGCAAGGACATTGGCAATCATGAATTTTGCTTTACCGCCCAATGTTAAAGGTACATGAGTAGCGCGCTCAATTCGGATTTTCCATTCTCCTTTTTTGATAGTGATATAGCCATTTTCGTAGACTGCAACTGTTTTTCCTTCGGCACAAAGTTTTTTGATAAAATCGCTGTCTTCGCTCAAACTGAAATAAGCTACATTACAATTTAGGTCTTTTCCTAATTTTATACAATGTTCGTCGTCACCATTTAGAACAGCCCAGCCGTTTTTCTTGATACTTTTGACCACTGTTGCTTTAACTCTGGCCAAATCGTCTAAAGTATGAATGTCACTTAAACCTAAATGGTCTTCCTGAATATTCGTGATTACCCCGATATCACAGCGACTGAAGCCCAACCCAGAACGAAGAATTCCGCCTCTGGCAGTTTCCAAAACTGCGAATTCTACAGTTGGATCTCTCAAAATATATTCGGCACTAAGAGGTCCTGTCGTATCTCCTTTTTCCATCATGTGGTTTTGAACATAAATTCCATCTGATGTTGTGAAACCTACTTTGAAACCATTATTTTTTACAATATGTGCCAATAGTCGGGTTGTAGTAGTTTTTCCATTAGTTCCTGTTACGGCAATTATAGGAATACGACACGATTTTCCCGGAGGATATAGCATGTCAATTACCGGTGCAGCCACGTTTCTTGGCAATCCTTCAGAAGGTGCAAGGTGCATTCTAAAGCCGGGAGCCGCATTGACTTCCAGAATTACACCGCCATTTTCTTTTAACGGCTGCGTTAAATTTTCTGCCATAATATCAACTCCGCAAACATCAAGTCCAATCACTCTAGAAATTCTTTCTGCTAGAAAGATGTTTTCCGGGTGCATCATATCAGTAACATCTACAGAAGTTCCGCCAGTACTTAAATTTGCTGTTGATTTCAAAAATACAATTTCGCCGATTCTAGGAATCGTTTCCAATGTATAGTTTAGTTTTTCCAATAAATCTTCTGTATCTCTGTCAACATCGATTTGAGTCAGCACATTTTCATGTCCATAACCTCTTCTTGGATCCTGATTGGTAATTTCAATTAATTGCTGAATGCTGTCCGTTCCATTTCCTATTACGTGTGCCGGAACTCTTTTTGCGGCAGCAACTAATTTATTATCGATAACCAATATTCTAAAGTCGAAACCGGTTATAAATTTTTCTACAATGACACGTTTTCCATATGCTTGTGCAAAAGCTAAACCAGCCACTGCATCCTCCCAATTGGTTACATTAATAGAAGCACCTTTTCCGTGATTTCCGCCTAAAGGTTTTAGGACAATAGGATAGCCAATTTTTTGTATTACTTCAGCTAGACTTTCTTCGTCTACACAAATGCTTCCGCTTGCCACAGGGATAGAGGCCATCTCCAACATTTTTTTAGTTTGTTCTTTGTTGCAGGCAATATCTACTGCAATACTGCTGGTTTTACAGGTGATTGTTGCCTGAAAACGCATTTGATTGATACCATATCCAAGTTGTACTAAAGAATTTGTTCCAAGGCGTATCCAAGGGATATCTCTGGAGACAGCTTCTTCTACAATACTTCCTGTACTTGGACCAAGGCGAACACGTTCGCGTATTTCACGCATCTTCTGTAAGTCGGCATCAACATCATATTCAGTTCCGGCAATTAAAGCTTCGGCTATGGCAACGGAGGATTCCGCAGCAAAAAGTCCTACATTTTCTTCAGTATAACTGAAAACTACATTATAAGTTCCCGGAGTTTTGGTTTCTCTGGTTCTTCCAAAACCGGTTTCCATTCCTGCAAGAGACTGAATTTCGAGTGCAATATGTTCGATGACATGTCCCATCCAAGTGCCACGTTCAACTCTGGAAAAAAATCCGCCGCGACAACCTTCGGAACAACGATGTTCAATCATTGAAGGAAACATTGCTTCGATTCGTTCTCTAAATCCGTCAATTTTATTGGTGGGAAATTGCTCCATTTCTTCCAAATCCAAGCGCATTTGGATTAATTTTTTTCTTTGAATACTCCAGATATTCGGACCACGGAGGGCTTGTACTTTGATTATTTTCATAAAAACGGAAAGATTATTTTTTGTGTAAAAAATAGTTGAATACAAAGGCTTAATTTTCATTTTTAACCAGAATAGATTTGGGTAAAAAAAGTAAAGTACAATCTAATAATTCAATCTAAATAAGTTAGAATGCAACTAAAGTAAAGTTTTTACGATAGGAATCAAAATTTATTCTTTAAAAATTAATTATTAGTAGCTCTGTTGGCAATTATTGAAAAAAAAACACAACTTCAAAGGCTCTTTTTTATCTTTTTGGTTATTTTTACAAAATGAATATACTTGGAAAACTAATAATAATAGGCGGTGCAGTTGACAAAGGAAGTTTTACGGAAACCGATTTAGATAAAAATGCAACCAATAATTTAAACTTTTTTGAAGCTGGAATTCTAAAAAGGATATTAAATGAATCAAAACATAAAGAAAAATCACGAATAGAAGTTATTACAACGGCCTCTGTTATTCCACGAGAAATAGGACCTGAATATGTCAAGGCTTTTGAATATTTGAATGCTAAAAATGTAGATATTCTCCATATTGAAAGGAGAGAACAAGCCGCTGATCCTGAGGTTTTGGCACGATTGCAAGCAGCTGATATTGTTATGTTTACCGGAGGCGATCAGTTGCGATTGAGTTCTATTCTTGGAGGGACCCCGTTTCATGATATGCTACTGGATAAATACCATAATGAAGAATTTATTTATGCAGGTACTTCGGCTGGAGCAGCAGCAGCTTCAAATAACATGATTTATCAGGGAAGCAGCTCAGAAGCGTTATTGAAAGGTGAAGTGAAAATCTCAAGCGGATTGGGTTTAATTGACGGTGTTATTATTGACACTCATTTTGTGCAACGCGGCAGAATTGGCAGACTTTTTCAAGCTGTTGTAGGGAATCCGAGAGTGCTTGGAATAGGTTTAGGTGAGGATACAGGATTGTTGATTACCAATAATAAGGAAATGGAAGCCATAGGTTCCGGCTTGGTTATTTTAGTAGATGGTCGTGAAATAAAAGACACTAATTTAACGAAAGTAGAATTAGGACAACCCATTTCGATCTCCCATTTAGTAACCCATGTGATGAGCAAGTTTGATACTTACAATCTTGATACGCACAAAATGCACATTCAATCTTCACATTACATATAATAGTTAGTTTGCGAATAACAGATTTTTATACAGTAAACTAAAAGGCTTCAATCAATTATGAAATTAATTATACATGGTGGTTTTTTCTCGGAATCATCAACCAACAACGAAACAAAAGTTGCCAAGCAAAATGCATTAGAAAGAATTGTAAAAGATTCCTATGCATTTTTACAAACGCATTCTGCATTAGAAACTGTTGTTTATGCGGTTTCTCTTTTGGAAGATGACGAATTATTCAATGCCGGAATTGGGTCCCAAATACAAAGTGACGGAAAAATCAGAATGAGTGCAGCCGTTATGGATGGGGAAACTCAGAAAATGAGTGGCGTTATCAATATTGAAGAAGTGAAGAATCCGGTTCAGGTTGCACAAATACTGATGCAATATGACGATAGAATTTTAGGCGGTAGTGGAGCTACTAATTTTGCAAGGAAACATGGTTTTGAAGCTTTTTCAACCGAAATTCCACAAAGAAGAGCAGAGTATGAAGCGAAACTGAAATCATTAGGAACTGGAACAGTTGGTTGTGTAGCTTTAGATGCCAAGGGAAAAATTGCTGTAGCAACTTCAACTGGAGGTAAAGGATTTGAAATTCCGGGACGTATTTCTGATTCTGCAACTGTAGCCGGGAATTATGCTAATGCATTTTGTGGCGTGAGTTTGACAGGAGTGGGTGAGGATATTGTGAGTAATGCCACTGCAACAAAAATTGTAACTCGAGTTACTGATGGTTTTTCATTACAAGAAGCTTTTACTAAAACGTTTAATGAATTAAAACCTTATGATGGTTTTGCCGGTGCCATTGCTATTGATAATAAAGGGAATATGTTTCATCAGGATTCGCACCCGAGTATGGTTTTCGCCAGTTTTGACGGTGATCAATTTGAAGTTTTTGATTAATTTAGTTCAAAGAAAATTCAAACCAAATAGGAATGTGATCAGAGATTATTCGGGCTTCTTTTAAAGAATTGAAGTTTTTATAAAACGCAATAATTCCTGAATTTATAGTATTTACTTTCGAAGATTTAAAATACATATTATCAAATTCCGAAGCCAGACAATTGTCGTTTTTGCATTCTTGTTTCAGCGATGTTTTTTGACCAATCAAAATAGAAGTGTAACCCATTTTTTTCAAAGGGTTAAAAACCGTGTGTGATTGCGGACAATTGAAATCCCCAGCAAAAATCAAGTTCAAATTTGGATATTCATCCGGTAAATACTTGAAATATTTAATTTCTGTTTCAGGTTGTCTTTTCTTTGTAATTGCATGGAAATTCACGACTGTAAATTGTTTATTTTCATACTCAAACGTACAAAAATAGGGTTCTCTGTCAATCTCTAAATGGTATTTCTTTTCAAGCCAGGCTCTTCCTATTTTTTTAACCTTGCTTGTTTTCCAAATAAAAGCATAACGTTCGGTTTTGTAAGCGCTGCTGCTGGTAGGATTGCTAATTACATAATCCCATTTCGTGCCTTTGCGATTCAGTTCATCTGCTAACCGGGCCACAGCCTGTGCGCCACCATATCCCGCCACGACTTCCTGAATGGCGATTATGTCATATTCTCTAAGCGAATTTGCAATATAGTTGATTGTTTGTTCAGATTTTGATTTTCCAAAGTTTTCGATATTCCAGGAAACGAGTTTCGTTTGGGAGAAAATATAGAAGGGAATAAGGAGGAATAATGCTGAATAAAGCGCTTTTAATGTAGTCAATTTTGGGAATTGTTTTGGGTCTTATAACTTGTAAAATTAAAACAATTCAAACTTAGATTGAGCAATGTGAGTAAAGTTTTTTCAGTTGTATTTTTTTATTGAAGTTAATTTTTTTGCAGGATTTTCCGTTTTTACACAACAGATTCATGCTGAACTTTAATTAAAGCCTCATTACTCTTTTTTATTTTACAATCATAAATCTCTTTTCGAATGTCATTTACAAAATCTATTGTTTCATGTTTGGATTTGATATCTATTTTTTTTTCAAAAACAACACCGTTTTTTAAACGTATTTTTAGACCATATCTTTTGTAATCATTCATTTTTAAAATGATGGTAATTACTAATAAGAAAGCTATTATCAGGATTAAGTCTATTTGGAAAGTGATATAGCTAAATCCAGCTAATCCTATTGAAATTGCAAAAATTAGGGCAATGTAAATAGTTTTTATTTTGTTTACTGTGATGTAAACTTGGTCCAAATCAGAAAACAAAATTTGCTTTTTTTCTTTTGTTTTAAAGATTAAAAGTATCCCGTTCTCACTTAATGATAGTTCTATGAAATTATTTTTTAAAATCATGGTTGTTCTTAATCTTTATTGAATTAATTATAGATGTTGAGTTTTTTTTGAAAGACTTTATAAAGTCTTGTTTGAAAAGAGAAATATTATTTATTTTTCCATAAATGATATACTAAAAATACTAGCCAAATTGCACCTAGTATCATAATTCCGATTTGAACAGCAAAAAGTAAACTGAGGTTAAGAAGTACTATTGATGCCATTATTTGTTGTTGTTTTTGTAAACTATTTATGTTTGAAAGGATTATTCTACTTTAGTTTTTGGACTTACATAGCTGTTTTTATAATACAGGATTTTTCCTTTATTGTGCCTTGAGGAATGTTGATTAAAATTTTTATTTTTGAGGTGTCAAACTGGTTTTTTATCGTTTTTTTTTCGAAAAATTCCTTTGAAAGTTTTCTGACATCTTCATCAGAATCATATTTCCGGTCGCTTTGTACCGTTATTAGGATACTGTTTTCTCTGTTGATACTTGAATTGTTATTCTTATGTTTAGTTTTTGTTGGATAGGAAAAAATCAAAATTGTTAGTATAGTTACCAGTAAAATATTTTTTTTCATTTTGTCTTTTTAAAAAGATTTACTCACAACAGGCAGTTACTATTTTTAATTGAATCTGTAATATTTTTTTTATCTGACTTTCTGTCAAAATTTTTTTATCTGTCGCTTTTTTAAGTTTCTTATATAAAGCCTCTGATTTGATTTTCATGTAAGGATATTTGGATAAAGAAATACTATTTCCTTGAAGCGATTTCTTATAATCCTTTAGGTATTCTTTTACATAATTATCATAATCATGAAGCGTTTTATTCCATTTTTCAATTCTATATTTTTTAGTTTCATTGTTCAGCACTTCGTTTTCTTTCATGACTAAATTATTTGCAAAATCATTTAGGTTTTATACTCTCATCAAAGGTAAAGGCAATAAAATTTCGTTCCTTACGGTAAACCGTATTCCAGCAAAATAATTATTTGAATCCGCTATCAGTTGTATTTTTTTGAGGTCAAGAATTATTTAGCAATCAAAAAAAAACGAGGTTTTGCTGCAAATTATATACCGTAAAAAGTTATTTTCAGTTACAGACTTATAGGTAAAAAAGTGTATTATTTGATCCAGTTGCTTGCTATCCAATCTTGTAATTGAGCTTTATAGACTTCATTTTCTAACGCTGTATGTTGTAAGAAACTTTCAACTTTTTGAAAACTTGCTCTGGTTTGAGGAACTTTATATTTTTCTAGAAACTGATTACAGAAATGTATTACTTCAATTTCTTCTGTTTTGTCAATGTACATACCGTCAAGTATTTCGATATGTTCTGGATTATTTGCCAAATCGATTTTTTGTGAATATCCGGTAAATGCTAAGTCGTCTTTTGTGAAATTGGCCATTTTAAATGATCTTAAAGTTTGTTGTGGCAAACCTAATGTCTTTTAAAACTTTATCTTTACGGAAAACCGTAATGGGAGTGTTTTTTTGTGCAATTTTAATAAAAATGTATTTTCTCTTTTAAGAATCATTTTTGTTTAAAATGCACTTTTAAATATAATTCGGATTTTTATTCAGGGGAAGTAACTCTCTTGATGAGGCGATGCCAGATTATACCAGTCCTAAATCTTTTGTGATAGCTATCAAATGTACATTGTTACTTGCTTTGAAGTATATTTTTAATTTATTGATGCGTTTCTCTAAACTGCTGCTGCCATTTGGAATAATTCCCGAATCTTTGAATTCGGTCGAAATATCGTCTAGTGTGAAACCTTTGGCTAATGATTTCAAAAGGGTAATATCATACGCTTCAATTTCAAAAAGTGATTTATCTCTTAGCGCATATTCAATCTCTGAGGTGAGCTCAATTTCTTTGTTATTATAAATACGCTGAATTGCTTTTTTAAGCTCCGGAATGCTGTCTCTACCTTTAGATACATAGGCGTTGATTCCTTGGTTTTTAAAAAGTGACTTAATTCGAAATGATTTATCTTCAATAGAAAATACTACTGTTTTTATATCTGGCTGTACTTTTTTTACTGCTTCAATTAGTTCTTCGCCGGAAGTTAGTCGGTTATCTCGATGATCGGGTTTAAATGATAAATCGCTGATAAGTAAATCATAAGGTACATTATCATGTAGCGCTTTTTTTATTTTCAAAAAAGCATCGTCACAGTATTTGGAATGATGAATTTCTGCAACAGAAATCTCATTCAGTGCTTGAATAACACCTACGCTTATTGTGTCTAAATCCTCGGCAATCAATACTTTATTAAACATAAGCTACAGGTTATATTGGGAAATCTAAACTTACTCTAAATCCTTTATTGGATTTAGTGTCAAAAGTAATAGTTCCTTTTACAGCATGAATACGGTTTTCCACATTGAGTAGCCCATTTTTAGAAATTAATTCAGAATTTCCTATTCCAACCCCGTTATCAGTGTAATCAATTTGTAATTTATTTTCATTTTTTTTGAAAGTTAATACTACTAAACTGCATTTACTATGTTTTTTCATGTTCACCAGTAATTCTTGAACTACCCGATACACAATGATTTTTTTATGGTTTTCTAACGCAGTCCACTTTATCGTATCCACACCATTTATAAGTACATTGACCATTTGTGTATTAAAACCGGACATCATATCTTTTAAATGAGATATAAATGCGAGTCCGGTATCGATGTTGCTATTTTCTCTTGAAATGTTTCTGGTACGAGTATAAATGGTGTCTAAACTGGAAATTAAAATTTCTTTATTTTGAGTAGTTGATAGATCTTGAGTTTCGGCGAAAGCCATAGTTTGATAAACATCATTGGCCAATTCGTCATGAAGTTTTTTAGATATCCGAGTTTCGGTGTTGTAAGATGCTTTAATTTTTTCTCGTTTATTTTTGGCCGCAAGATAATTTGCAATAATGACGCTCAACAAAATAAGAATTACTAAAGCAAAATATACAAATTGATCTCTATGTACTTGTTGTTTTTGTTGATTTGCTTGCTGAATTTTTAATTTTATATTTTCATCTTTCTCTTTCTTAAAATCGTATTTTATTTTAGCAAATTGATTTTTGGCCTTTTGTCGGACTTTAGTAATACTGTCATTAATATTAAGATATGTGAGAGAATATTTTTTTAGTTCATCGCCTGACGTATTTTGTATTAATAGTTTTAAACAGCCTAGTCTTGAATCCACACTCTTTAGTTTTGTAGCTTTTTTATATGCTATTTTTGCATAATTATTGCTTAGTGCTAGATTATTTTTAGTATGAAACGATGCAAGATTATAATAACTTGAAATCAAACCCCAGTCATTTTTTTTCTTTAAATTTATATTTAAAGATTTGTTTAAGTAAACAATTGCTTTTGTACTTCCTATTTTGCTATAACAATAACCTAGGTTATTTATTATATCTGAATAGGTTTCCCAATCATTTCTCACCTCTTCGTTTAATTTTAAAGTGGAAAGTATTTTTATTGCTTTATAATAATCTTCATTTTCAATATACACTAATGCAATATTATTGGTAGACCCTATCTTTCTAGATTCATCTGTCTTTAAATTTAAGGCTTTATTAAAATAAAATAAAGCATATTTTGCATTATTAGTGTTTAAATAATTGATTCCTAATATAGTGTAAATATTCCACTTGTATTTAGGATTTGAGGTTCTTTGTAAAATGGGCATTGCTTCCATAGCTGTAGTTTCGCTCCCCGAATAATCTCCTAAATTTTGTTGAATAGTAGCTAGATTTGATATTGAGTATATAATTTTTGATACATCGGTTGTAGTGTCACAAGCTGATTTTGCTTTATTAAAGTAGTAATATGAACTGTCATATTCTGATTTTTCAAAATATTTATCAGCTAAATTTAGAAGTTTATCGATTTCAATTGTATTATGCTGTTTCATGTTACTATCCAGGCTTTTTTTCTCACAACACTGTAGAAAAAAACTTAGCATTAAAATTAAAATGTAAACCGGGATCTGTAATTTTCTAATCATCATTGCGCGAAATTACTGAAATTAATATTAAAACAGTGTTTAGTGGATTGCTATAATTTATTAATTTTTAAATGGCCTTTAAAACAAAAAACCCCAATCTTTCGATTGAGGTTTTTATATAAGTAAGTAATCTAAATTGAGTTGATAAAACGTTTATTTTACTTTATTAAGTACTGCTTTGAAAGCTTCTGGGTGATTCATTGCTAAATCTGCAAGAACTTTACGGTTCAATTCGATTCCGTTAGCTTTTACTTTACCCATGAATTGTGAATAAGACATTCCTTCCAATCTAGCTCCAGCGTTGATACGTTGAATCCATAATGCACGGAAATTTCTTTTGTTCACCTTTCTATCACGGTAAGCGTAGCACATTGCTTTCTCTACCGCATTCTTAGCAACTGTCCAAACGTTTTTACGTCTACCAAAGAAACCTTTGGCTTGCTTCATTATTTTTTTTCTTCTTGCTCTTTTAGCAACTGAATTTACCGATCTTGGCATAATTTTATTGTTTTTTTGTAGCAGGCGGCTTGAATTTAATCAAAAGCACTTAATGGCCATACTCCAAGGTTATTTTTAAATTGTTTTAACCTAAAGACTATTTAGTCAAAAGTATTTAAAGTTGAATGCCGAAAGTCTTTAAGACCTTTGACTTTGCAACTTTAAGACTTAATTAAATAATTCTTAATTGTTGTTTGATGCTTTTCATATCTGTTTTGTGAACTAGCGCTGAATGTGTCAAAGCTAATTTACGTTTTTTAGATTTTTTAGTCAAGATATGACTTTTAAAAGCATGCTTTCTTTTAATCTTTCCAGAACCAGTAACTTTAAAACGTTTCTTGGCGCTAGATTTGGTTTTCATTTTAGGCATTTTTTCCTAGTATTTTAATTTATTCTTACTTACTTATCTTTATTTCAAGTTTAAAGTTTCAGGTTTAAAGTTATAAAACTGTTCACTGAGCACTGTAAACTGAATACTATTTTTTCTTCTTCGGAGCAATGAACATAATCATTCTCTTTCCTTCCAGAACTGGCATCGCTTCTACTTTACCAAATTCTTCAAGATCTGTTGCTAATCTTAATAATAAGATTTGACCTTGATCTTTGTAAATGATTGAACGCCCTTTAAAGAATACGAACGCTTTTAGTTTCGCGCCTTCTTTTAAGAATTTTTCAGCATTCTTTCTTTTAAACTCATAATCATGCTCATCTGTTTGAGGTCCAAAACGAATTTCCTTAACGACTACTTGCGTAGATTTCGCCTTTAGGATTTTATCACGTTTCTTTTGCTCGTAAACAAATTTTTTGTAATCCATTATTTTACAAACTGGAGGTTCTGCATTAGGAGAAATTTCTACTAAATCCAGTTCAAATTGATCCGCTAATCGTAAAGCTTCCGAAAGTTTAAAAACTCCAGGTTCGATATTTTCACCTACAAGTCTTACTTCTTGTACACCACGAATAAGGTTATTTATTCTGTGTGCATCCTTTTTTTCTACGCGAGGTTGATAACCTCTGTTGCTTCTTATTGCTATGACTTTATAATTTAAGTTAAACTGTAAATACTTTTAATGTTTTGCTGATTTCTTCGTTTACAATAGCAACAAATTCTTCTATTGTAACGGTGATATTTCCTTTTCCTTCTTGTCCATGACGACGGATAGAGATCGTACCATTTTTCTCTTCTTCCTCACCTACAATCAACATAAACGGTGTTTTTTGCATTTCGGCATCTCTAATTTTCTTCCCGATTGTCTCGTTTCTATTGTCGATTAGGGCGCGAATTTCGTGATTTTCTAGCAAATCTAAAACTTTTTTCGCATATATTTCATATTTCTCGCTCAAAGACAATATTATAGCTTGTTCAGGAATTAACCAAAGTGGGAAATTTCCTGCTGTGTGCTCTAATAATATAGCTATAAAACGTTCCATAGATCCAAAAGGGGCACGGTGAATCATGACCGGTCTGTGCAGTTCATTGTCAGATCCTTTGTATGTCAAATCAAATCGTTCCGGCAAGTTATAATCTACCTGAATCGTTCCTAATTGCCATTGTCTTCCCAAAGCATCTTTTACCATGAAATCCAATTTTGGACCATAAAAAGCTGCTTCACCATATTCAACTACAGTATTTAAACCTTTATCGGCAGCGGCATTGATAATTGCATTTTCAGCTTTTTCCCAGTTTTCATCTGTACCAATGTACTTATCACGATTTTCCTTATCTCTCAATGAAATTTGAGCTGTAAAGTTTTCAAATCCTAATGAACCAAATACATAAAGTACCAAGTCAATTACTTTTTTGAACTCTTCATCCAGTTGTTCAGGAGTACAAAAAATGTGTGCATCATCCTGAGTAAAACCTCTTACACGAGTTAAACCGTGTAATTCACCACTTTGTTCGTATCTGTAAACCGTTCCAAATTCAGCATAGCGTTTTGGTAAATCTTTGTAGGACCAAGGTCTTACGTTGTAAATTTCACAGTGATGCGGACAGTTCATAGGTTTCAACAAAAACTCTTCTCCTTCAGCGGGAGTGTTTATCGGTTGGAAGCTATCGGCACCGTATTTTGCATAATGTCCAGAAGTTACATACAATTCTTTCTGACCAATATGTGGCGTAACTACTTGCTCGTAACCCGCTTTCTTTTGTGCTTTTTTCAAAAATTGCTCAAGACGATCTCTTAATGCAGCACCTTTTGGTAACCACAATGGTAAACCAGCTCCTACTTTTTGTGAGAAAGCAAAAAGCTCCAGTTCTTTACCTAATTTTCTATGGTCGCGACGTTTTGCTTCTTCCAGTAACTCTAAGTATTCTGTAAGTTCTTTTTGTTTTGGGAATGATGTTCCGTAAACACGAGTCAATTGTTTGTTTTTTTCGTCACCACGCCAGTAGGCTCCGGCCACACTCATAACTTTCATGGCTTTGATTATTCCTGTGTTAGGAATATGGCCACCACGACATAAGTCAGTGAAAGTAGAATGATCACAAAAAGTAATCGTTCCGTCCTCAAGATTCGAAATTAATTCGGTTTTGTAAACGTTGTCTTTGTATAATTCTAATGCATCAGCTTTAGAAACTGGACGTAATTTAAACTCATGTTTTCCTCTTGATATTTCAAGAACTCTGTCTTCAATTTTTTTGAAATCAGCATCGGTGATTTTATGATCTTCAAAATCTACATCGTAATAAAATCCATTAGAAATAGCTGGTCCAAGTGTTAATTTAATCCCAGGATACATTTCTTCAAGAACTTGTGCCATAACATGTGAAGTCGAATGCCAGAAAGCTTTCTTTCCATCAGCATCATTCCAGGTATATAAAGTAAGATTTCCGTCCGTCGTCAAAGGAGTAGTTGTTTCAATAGTTGTACCATTAAAAGATGCAGAAATCACATTTCTGGCAAATCCTTCACTGATGTTTTTTGCAACATCCATCGGAGTTACTTCAGGAGCAAACTCTCTAATTGACCCGTCGGGCAAAGTAATCTTAATCATTGTTTGATATTTTAAGAATGCAAATATAGACCATTACAAAAACACAAACAATATATATGTAAGGTTTGTTAGTCTAAAACTAATAATCTAAAGGGTTTGTAAGAATCAGTGCCGTATTAAAAAATATTTTTGGTCAATTATGCGCCAAACATAATCTGAAAATAGATTAAATAATCTTTCTTGTTTCAAATGCAAGGTGTCAAGTAGTTCCTTTTTTTAGGAAAAAGAACGAGTTTTTATAAATCGATTTTCTTTAATTCTTTATAATTGGCATATAATTTACGCAATAAAGTGCCGTATAATACTCTGTAAAACAGCCATAATAAACCGAATAATGCAATGCTAAAAATACTTAAGACGGCTATGGTTATAGCCATAACTTTACTGTTGCCATTAATTTGATTTTTCAAAGTATCCATTTCAGGATTATAAGCAAAAGCAATTATAAAACCAATGATCAAACTAAAAACAAGCATCGCTAAATTATACCAAACATAATATTGAACCGTTTTCCGGGTTTTGAGGATGTCTTGCATCAATTGCTTGGTTGATGCTGTGGTCGAAATTAGAATATAGTTTTTGTAAAACAAATAAATAAAAATCAAAATAACAGCGTAGTTAAAGTAGTTTAAGACTTCAAAATAGCCAATTAATTCTGCATGTTTTATTTTTTCTAAATACTCATTAGAGTCAAAGCAAACGCTAAGACAGGTCCATAACAATACCTCCAAAATGCTTATAATCAAAATCCATTTCACAATCGAAGATGATTTTTTATGAATCATTTTATAAATCTCGATTTCCGATACCTGCTCAAAAGAGTTATCACTCTTCTGCCAGTCTTTTTTTAATAAATCCAGCTCTTTCATATTCCTAATGGATTTAATATTTTCTTTAATTTTCCTTTTATTCTATTCATTTTCACCCTTGCATTTACTTCGCTAATTCCCAGTGTTTCTGATATTTCCTGGTAATCCTTATCTTCCAGATACATAAATATCAACGCCTTTTCAATATCATTCAACTGGTAAACCGCTTTGTACATTAATTTTAATTGTTCCTCTTCTTCATAATCATATTCCACATCATTCAGGAAATGTTGTCGTCCTTCAAATTCGATAGTATTTATGGATCTTTTTGTTTTTCGGTACAAAGTAATCGCCGTATTTAATGCGACTCGATATGCCCAAGTAGAAAATTTGCTGTCACCCCTGAATTTTGGAAAAGCCTTCCACAACTGAATCGTAATTTCCTGAAACAAATCCTTGTGAGCATCGTCGCCGTTAGTATACAACCTACAAATCTTGTGGATTATATTCTGATTTTCCTGCAACTGCTTAACAAAAGAATGTTCTAGATTATCACTCATATATACGTTAGTAAGTCAAAAATGGTTTTTGTTACAAATTAAGGAATAAAATAATACTTCTCAAACTTGTCATTGCTAGGTACGAAGCAATCAGGAGCACAACACTAATCATTTCATAATTAAGACTCGTCCCGCTGTACATTGCAATCTTTCTAGTCCTGAACTTGTTTCAGGATCCTGAAACAAGTTCAGGACTAGAAAGGATTTCCATTACCATCGGGGCTAATTTACACGTTTATTTTTTAGAAGATCATTTCCAAAGAAAACAATAATTTCGATACTATTTGATGAAATTCAACAATAGAAAACTTTGTATCTTTGATTCTTAGCAACTTTGAATCTTTTTTATAAAAACATGAACATTCCAAATTCAACTTTACCCAGAATAGTAATAATTGGCGGAGGTTTCGCGGGAATCGCATTAGCCAAAAAACTAAAAAATAAAAAAGTTCAAGTTGTTCTTCTAGACAAACACAATTACCATACTTTCCAACCTTTATTATATCAAGTTGCTACAGGCGGTCTTGAAGCCGGTTCCATAGCATATCCCATCCGAAAAGTAATTCAGGAATACGATGACGTTTATTTTAGGCTCACCAACGTTCAGGAAATAGACACTAAAAATCAAAAAATTATCACTGAAATTGGTGAATTGAGTTATGATTATCTGGTGATTGCCACGGGTTCCAAAACGAATTATTTTGGCAACAAAGAAATCGAGCGCAACAGTATGGCCATGAAAACCATACCGCAATCGCTGAATATTAGAAGTCTGATTCTCGAAAATTTTGAGCAAGCCGTTTTAACCATTGATGTGGCCGAACAAAATAGCCTTATCAATTTTGTACTTGTAGGTGGCGGACCAACAGGAGTAGAGCTTGCAGGAGCTTTGGCCGAAATGAAAAAAGCGATTCTGCAAAAAGATTATCCCGATCTTGATATTGCCAAAATGGAAATCAACTTGATTCAAAGTGGCGATAGAATACTGAATACGATGAGTGAGAAATCCTCTCAAGCTGCCGAAAAATTTCTAACGAGTTTGGGTGTGAAAATCTGGAAAAACGTCCGAGTAACTAATTACGATGGTCGCACGATAACCACAAATTCCGATTTAACCTTTGAAACAGCCACCGTAATCTGGACAGCAGGTGTTCAAGGAGCAATTGTTGCGGGATTGGATGCAAAATCTTTGGTTGAAAAAGTAGAACGTATACGTGTCAATGAATTTAATCAAGTAGCGGGTTATGAAAACATTTTTGCAGTAGGCGATATTGCTTCCATGGAATCCGAAACTTATCCCCAAGGACATCCCATGATGGCGCAACCCGCCATGCAGCAAGGGGAATTATTGGGTGAAAACTTAATAAAATTAATTGAAAACAATTCCATGGAAGCTTTCGAATACAACGACAAAGGCTCGATGGCAACCATAGGAAGAAATAAAGCGGTTGTCGATTTGCCAAAATACCATTTCAGTGGCGTTTTCGCTTGGTTTGTCTGGATGTTTGTACACTTGTTTTCCCTTATTGGATTCAAAAATAAAGCCGTCGTATTCCTGAATTGGGTCTACAATTACATCCGTTTTGATCGGGAAGGAAGATTAATCATTAGACCTTACAAAAAGAAAAGTTTCACTACTTTTACGAGTGATGAAGTATAGAAAATGATGAGTTATGAGTTATGAATGATAAGTTTTAAGGTCTTGTTCATGACTCATCATTTATAACTCTTTTTCTTTGTAATAATTCACCATCAAATTCACAAATTTGCTGTAGCCTTCCATGCCGTCTTTTTGTTGGTTTACTTTCAGGAATTGGTCGTAAAAAGCATGGAAACCTTTGTCGATAATCGTTTCGTATTGCTTCCAGAAATGTTCACTTTCTTTATAATTTTTCAAAATACCGGGATTTACAGTTTTTAATAATTCTTTAAAAATAGCCTCGTCTCGTGCTTGCCAATTCCCTAAACAATAGCGTAAAGCCATGCTGTAACCTGAATATTGAATGTATAAATCATCATTTTTTACAGAAGCTAAAAACCCAATAAAGTTGCATTCACTTTCACTTGCGTAACCCATCTGATGCGCCATTTCATGATTCGTGGTCATAGAGAAACTGTACATTGGACCCAAATAATTAACCTGCGCTTCATTGGTAAACGGATTGAGATAACCTCCAAAACCCATATAGGTCAAAGGCAAACTAATCAGTGATTTCTTGGTGCTTAGCTTTGAATAGGAGAAATAAGGATGTTCAACAGATAAGTTTTTGTATCCATTCAGACTCATTTCAAAAACCTGTTCTTGTGAATAAGGAAATGCCACTTTCAAGCTGTCGTTTTTTGTGATTTGGTAATGAACATCATTGGTTTTAGCAATTATTTTTTTAGTGAAAGCCAATAAATCAGCATCCGAATAGTCTTTTTGAATTTCCATTTTTTCAAAAAGCGGTTCACGGTAATAATTTAGCGCCCAAAGGACATGGAACAAAAAGTAAAAAACAGAAACAAAACTCAGTATACTCAAAATAGTGTCTTTCCATTCGGATTTCCAAGTTTTTCGTTTGTTCCAAATCCATTTTAAAATAAATAAAATAAGAATGAAATAGAGAAAGTCACCCACAGAAAAAGGAATTCCACCCAAAACACTTCTTGAAAACAACGAAAGTATCGGATAAAAACCATTGCTGTACCAGTCTTCTATCTGTTCCGGGTAAAAGGGAATTATTTGCAAAAGCAGAATTTGGATTAATAGGAAGGAGGAAAGGAAATATTTTGTTTTCAATGTTTGAATTTTGGAAATGTAAATATAATTACAATATCAATTACTATCATACCGAATTTAAACTTTGTAACTTTGGGACTTGTAAATGTTAAACCTCAAACAAAAATAAATGAGTCAGGAAATAAGAAATCTGGAACCAAAAGCTCTTTGGAACAAGTTTGCCGATTTGAATGCTGTACCTCGCCCTTCTAAAAAAGAAGAGCGTGTGATTGCGTTCATGAAAAACTTTGGCGAAAGCCTTGGATTAGAGACTTTCGAAGATGAAATTCGCAACGTAATCATCCGCAAACCGGCAACTGCTGGAATGGAAAACCGAAAAGCAATCGTGCTTCAAGGACATTTGGATATGGTGCATCAAAAAAATTCGGATACCGTTTTTGATTTTGATACACAAGGAATCGATATGTATGTAGATGGGGATTGGGTACGTGCTCGCGGAACCACTCTTGGTGCTGATAACGGTCTTGGAGTTGCGGCTATCATGGCAATTTTAGAAAGTACTGATATTCCGCATCCTGCTATTGAAGCTTTGTTTACCATTGACGAAGAAACAGGAATGACAGGAGCGTTGAACTTAAAAGGAGGTATTTTGCAAGGTCAAATCCTTTTGAATATGGATACTGAAGAAGATGATGAAATCGACATTGGTTGTGCTGGAGGAATTGATGTGACGGCTTCTGCTGAGTATGATGAAGAAGGAACTCCGGAAGGATCAGTAGGATATACGATTACCGTAAAAGGATTGAAAGGTGGACATTCTGGAATGGATATTCACAAAGGTTTGGGTAACGCCAATAAAATAATGAACCGATTATTGTTTGATGGTTTTGATAATTTTGGTTTGCAGATTTCTGAAATAAAAGGAGGAAGTTTACGTAATGCGATTCCTCGTGAAAGTCAGGCAAAAGTAATTATTGCAGAAGTGTATGATGAAGCTTTCGTTTTTGACATGCAGCAAATTGTAAATGAAATCAAAACAGAGTTTAAAACAACGGAACCAAATTTAGAAGTTGTTTTTGAGAAAATGGAGGCAACTCCTGATAAAGTAATGCCTACAATTGCTCAGTTTTACTTTGTAAGATCGATGTATACTGCTCACAACGGAGTATACAGAATGAGTGCTGATTTTGACGATTTAGTAGAAACATCAAATAACATTGCCAAAGTAATTGTTGGAGACGGACAACTTTCAGTACAATGTTTAACGCGGTCTTCTGTTGAAACATCTAAATTTGATTTGGCTAATGCGTTGCGATCTGCTTTTGAATTAATGGGTTGTGAAGTGGAATTTTCAGGTTCATATCCTGGTTGGACACCAAATTCAGAATCAGAGATCTTGGATGTTTTAGTTCCAATTTACGAAAAACAAAACGGTGAAAAACCAAAAGTAGTTGCGTGTCACGCAGGATTAGAATGTGGAATTCTAGGAACTAATTATCCAGATATGGATATGATTTCTTTTGGACCAACGATTCACGGTGCACATTCCCCTGATGAAAGAGCTAGTATTTCTTCTTCTCAGAAATTCTGGAAATTTGTGTTGGAAATTTTAGCGAATATTCCGGTGAAATAGTATTCAGTTATTGAAAAAATGGTCAGTGTTCAGTTGTTTAGGAGTCAGTATTTATAACTGAACACTTCTTTTTAAACTGAACACTGACCATTAATTATTAGTCTCTTTTCGGAGCGTTCTTCTTGTCTCTCTTTTCTTCTTTCTTTTCTTTAGCCGTTTTCAAAGGCTCTTTTTTCGCAGTTTTTTTTGCGTCTTGACTTTTTGCCATGATATAGATATTTAGGTTATGTTTTTAATTCTTGATTCAGGTAAATGTATATAATATTTTTGATTTGTTTTAAATATTATTTTAAAAAATCCCCATCGATGATTAATAATTCAACGCCATTAGCTTCTATAGACCGATGCGAACTTTCATTGTCTGAGACTATATAAGTCATTCCTTTAGAAAGTAGAACTTTTTCTCCAGATTCTAATTCACTAATAAAATCTCCTTCAAGACAATGTACAATATGGCCTTTCTGACACCAGTGGTCTGCTAGATACCCTTTGGAATACGTTACTTTGCGAATTCTAAGTCCATCTAATTGTTTTGTTTGCCAATGCGCAATTCCTGTTGTGCCGATATGTTCGGTTTTTTCTATTGAATCCCAATCAATAGTTTGAAAAGGTATATTAGACATATATTTTACTTTTTAAATTGTTGAAATTTTGATTTAAATGGTATCACTCCAAAATAAAATTCCCCAATTTCTTTTAGAATTGAGGAATTTTTTAATTTGTAAATCTTAAAAATAGATTTTATTTTTTCTTTAAAACTTTATATTCTTCATAACAGCCGCTGATAGCGTCCATAATCTGTAAGTCGTTGGCTGTTTTTATAAATGATTCCGAGTAGTTGCAACGTTGAAGAATTTCTGGGATTTCATTTTTGTCAATACCTAAAAGTACGGCTATAGTTTCTCTGTCAAATTTTGATTCCAGAAGATTACGCACCGTATCATCTTTCTTCATTTCTTTGAGTTTTTTGAGCTCTTTTGGATTGTTTCCAAAGAAGTTATACAACATATCCGCTGGATTAAAGATAGAACCAAGAACTCTTCCAAAGGCATTTGGAGAATATTCACCCGCTTCATATCCTTGTGTTAAACCTGAAATACTGTAACGATAGTTTTCTTTTACGGGAATAATTTTGGTATCTACTTCAAGATATCCGGTAAGATTAAATGGTCTTATTACGACTTCTTCTAATGCAATAGCTTTTTCGGTAAGTTGTATTTTAGTGCTTTTATTTTTGATCCAATCATTAGTTACCCTAACGCGAAGGGATTGAAATCCCAGACTAGTGATGTGAAGTGTGTCGTTTACTTGAACGTCTATCTCAAAAAATCCTCCTGAATCGGTTGTCGCACCTCTAACTTTATTGATGTTAATGATATTTACGCTAGATAAAGGTTGTCTGGTAGTATTGCTGATGATGATACCATCAACTTTTTGGGAGGCTTCTTTAACTTGCGCAAAAGCGCTTACGGACAGTACTAAAAAAAAGAAAACTACAAAATATTTCATAAACTGATTTAAGACTTTAAAAGTAATAAAACAGGATTAAATATTTTGTAGTTCCAGTATATAATTATAAGAAAATTAACAATGAATGTTAGTCTCTTCTTGGTCTTCTTGGTCTTGGTGAATCACCAAAGCTTTCAGAACGTCTAGGTGCTCTATCAGACGAACCTTCAGTTCTAGGTCTGTCAGATGAAAAACCACCTTCTCTTCTTGGAGCAGCACTTCTAGAATCGCTTCTTCCACCAAATCCACCTTCTCTAGGAGCTGAATTTCTGTCGCTTCTGAAACCACCTCCACCAGAACCTTCTCTTCTTGGTGCAAAACTACCTTCTCTTCTTGGAGCTGAACTTCTTCCGCCACCAAAACTTCCACCAGAACTTCTTCCGTTATGGTCACGTCTTCCGCCACCATCGTTTTTAGAAATTTCAACATTGATTCTACGTCCTTCTAATTGTACGTTGTTCAATATTTCCATTACTTTATCAGTATGCTCAGGATCAGTGTTAAAGAAAGAGAAACCTTCTTTTACATCTACTTTGAAAACGTCATCACGACCTAAGTCTAATGTTTCTTTCAAGTAATCTTTCAATGACATCCAATCAAAGTTATCTCTTGAACCTATGTTCACAAAATATCTTGTTGCACCACCATTGTTATTTTCTCTTGGAGCACCATCTCTATCGTCACGCTCACGTCTTTCAGAACCTGAAGATTGATTAGAAATATCTCTTGTTTTCTTGTAGTAATTGATAAAACGGTTAAATTCAACCGATACCATTTTCTTGATTAATTCTTCTTTAGATAAATCTTCAAGTACGCTATTAATTGCAGGAAGGTAAGTGTCAATTTCATGATCAACTTCCGTATCTTTAATTTTAGTTGCTAAGTGTAATAATTGGATTTCGCAGATTTCAATTCCAGATGGGATTGTTTTTTCTTCAAATTTTTGCTTGATGATTCTTTCAATTGAAGAAATCTTACGCAATTCACTTTTAGTTACAATTACAATAGATGTACCTAATTTTCCAGCACGACCAGTACGACCTGAACGGTGATTGTACGTTTCGATTTCGTCAGGTAATTGATAGTTTACTACGTGAGTAATGTTATCAACGTCAATTCCACGAGCAGCTACGTCAGTCGCTACAAGCATTTGAATTTGTCTTCCTCTAAAAGATTTCATTACACCATCACGTTGCGCTTGAGATAAATCTCCGTGCAATGCGGCAGCGCTATATCCATCTTCAACCAGTTTTTCAGCAACAGCTTGCGTATCTCTTTTGGTACGGCAAAAAACTACTGAGAAAATGTCTGGGTTAGAATCAGCTAAACGTTTCAAAGCTTCGTAACGGTCACGTGCATTTACAAGGTAAAATTCGTGAGAAACGGTAGCAGAACCTGAATTTTTAGCTCCAACTGTAATTTCAATTGGGTCAGTCATGAATTGTTTTCCAATACGTGCTACTTCAGCAGGCATTGTTGCAGAGAATAACCATGTGTTTTTTTCGTCTGGCGTAGTAGAAAGGATGTTTACGATATCTTCGTAGAAACCCATGTTCAACATTTCGTCAGCTTCGTCAAGAATACAATAGTTGATTTGAGAAATGTTTACCAAACCTCTATTAATCATGTCTTGCATTCTTCCTGGAGTTGCCACAATAATTTGCGCGCCTCTCTTTATGTCTCTCGCTTGTTCTGTAATGCTAGCTCCACCGTAAACTGCTACCACATTAATACCTTTTTCGTATTTAGAGTAGTTTTTAATTTCGTTGGTAATCTGCAAACAAAGTTCGCGTGTTGGAGATAAAATTAATGCCTGTGTGTTTCTGTTGTTGACATCAATTTTCTGAATAACTGGAAAACCAAAAGCTGCCGTTTTCCCTGTCCCTGTCTGAGCCAACGCAACCATATCTGTATCTTTTTCCAATAATAGGGGAATCGCTTTCTCCTGTACTTCGGTCGGATTTTCAAATCCTAGATCTAAAATCGCCTTCAGTAACGATTCACTCAATCCTAATTGTTCAAATTTATTCATATGTATTTTTAAAATAGGGTGCAAAATTACTGTTTATAATTCATATAAACTAATGCTATTTTAAGATTTAATGATTTATTATAATTTGATTATCAGAAAGTTATATTTTTAATTACAAATTTCAGGTTCCGGATTAGGCAATTGTGTGTGAAATTATGACTTGAAATATAATTTTTTGTTATAAAATGTTGTATTCAATCATTATTTAGACTTTTTCAAAAAAGCGATCAATTCTTGTGTTGCCTTTCCTCTATGACTTATTTTATTTTTTACGTCTAATGATAATTGGGCGAATGTTTCAGTAAATCCTTCTGGCTGAAAAATAGGATCGTAGCCAAAACCTTGAGTTCCAATTTTTTCCAAAGTAATCTCACCTTTTGCAATTCCTGTAAAAAGATGTTGCTCTCCTTTTAAATTTAACGCAATCACGGTTTTAAATTGGGCTGCTCTATTATTTTTAACGGATAGATTAACTAATAATTTATTCATATTATCATCTGCATTGCGTTGTTCGCCAGCATAACGTGCGGAGAAAACTCCTGGTTCACCATTCAAAGCAACCACTTCAAGTCCTGTGTCATCAGCAAAACAATCAAATCCGTATTTTTGCGTAACATAATTTGCTTTTTGGATAGCATTGCCTTCAATAGTGTCAGCTGTTTCTGGAATATCTTCAAAACAGCCAATGCTCTCTAAGCTAACAATGGTGATAGATTCAGGAAGGATGCTTTGTAACTCGTGGATTTTATTTTTATTATTAGAAGCGAAAACGATTTGCATTTTTTTTAGTTTTAATTTTCAAATATACATTTTCTGCTAATTAAGGATAGTGCCAAACAATTTTTTATTTATGCGATTATATATTTTGCAAGGTGTTGAAGGGGTAAGTTTCTCAAAATGAGAAGAATTACGTTTAAATGAACATATTAAATTTTAGTTAAAATATTGATATTCAGTAATTTAAATGTTTTATAATTGTATCTTTGAATGTGGTTTTGATTGATCACTTGAATAATTTACCAGTTTGTGGTGATAATATTCAGATACTCAATTATACTGAACGGTAGCGTTGATAATGGTAAATCGAAACTAACAATTGGAGGTCTTTTATGAGACCTCCTTTTTTTGCAAAATATTTTCTGAAACAGTTTTAGAAAATACACAGTGGTTAAAAAGCTTCTATGTAATTAAAAATCAGTATGTTAATAATTAGTTAGACTACTGTGCGTTAGTTTTTTATGTTTAAAAATAGTTGTATCTTTGGGTATGGTTTTGGTTTATTGTTGAATATATCCATCTGCAAAGAGAAGAGTATTTAATAGTTAGTAGTGTCGAAAGATATATACCGATAACAACAAACCAAAGTCCATATCTGGAGGCCCTTTAAAAAGGCCTCCTTTTTTTGTTTATTACCCTAAATAACATTCTCATATTAAATTTTTATTGAAACAGTTTAAAAAGCTATGTTTTCAGATTTCTTTTCAAAATCAAATTTTCAAAATCAAATAAAGGAAACAAAAAAAACATTAATTTAATAATTTAAATAAAAGTTAAAATATTGATTTTCAATTAGTTTAATTAAAAATAGTTGTATATTTGAATGTGATTCTGATTAATTACTTGGGATGTTAATCTTATAATGAGATTGATAACTCATAATTGACTCTATCAGTAACGGTATGAGTTAGTATTGGTAAATCAGAATCGACAATTGGAGGACTCTCAAGGTCCTCCTTTTTTTTATTGTTTAAATTAAAATTTCCTCTTTATATAGAAACTGATAGTAATACGTTAATTACGTGTTAAAATATTGATTTTTAATTATTTATGTATTTTAAAATCTTAAATTTATATGTGGTTTTGATTAATTACTTGAGTTATCCATCTTGCAATAAGATCCGGTCATTCAATAATCAGCTATACATAAAAGTATGAGTTGATAATGGTAAATCAGAATCAACAATTGGAGGGCTGTAAAAGTCCTCCTTTTTTTTGGGATTAAGTTTAATGTTTGGTGACACTTTTTAAGTTATCAGGAAAATATAAATCAGATAAATGAGTAAATTCATCCCCGCGCATAAAAATATTGATATCTACTTCATCGAAGCTTTTTTTGCCTGCGGCTGCAAGAAGTTCATTGGCAGAATGTAAAGTATTTTTGTGAAAATGAAAAACGCGTTCCGCTTTATCAGTCACCACTAATCCTTTCATCAGCATTTTATTTTGCGTTGCAACTCCCGTAGGACATTCATTATTGTTGCATCGCAAGGCTTGGATACAACCCAAAGAAAACATAAAACCACGCGCACTGTTACAAATGTCAGCACCTAGAGCAACTGCTCTTAGTATTGAATATCCTGAGATGATTTTGCCACTGCTAATAATGCGGATTTTGTCCCTAATTCCAAAACGGACTAACGTTTTATTTACAAAAATAAGTCCTGGTTCTAATGGCATTCCTACGCCATCAGCAAATTCTAATGGTGCAGCGCCTGTTCCTCCTTCGGCACCATCAATAGTGATAAAATCGGGATAGCAGTTTTGCATAATCATTTCTTGGCAAATCATTTCGAATTCCCGAGTCTCTCCAATGCATAATTTAAAACCAATTGGCTTTCCATTAGATAACTTACGTAATGTTGCTATGAAATCAATTAAACCTTTAATGTCTTGAAAAGCCGAATGACTTGGTGGCGAAAGAATTGTTGTATGAGGTAAAACACCTCTTATTTTAGCAATTTGCATTGTGTTTTTTGCAGCAGGCAAAACACCTCCGTGACCTGGTTTTGCACCTTGTGATAACTTGATTTCTATCATTTTTACTTCTGGTAGATTAGCTTTTTCAGCAAATCTTCCTCCATCAAAACCACCCCTGTCATCACGACAACCAAAATATCCTGTCCCTATTTGCCAGCATATATCACCTCCTTGTTGATGGAATTCAGTTAGTCCTCCTTCTCCGGTATTGTGATAGAATTTTCCTTGTTGAGCACCTTTGTTGAGTGCTACTATTGCATTTTCGCTTAATGAACCAAAACTCATTGCCGAAATGTTTAATAACGAGGCTGAGTATGGTTGGGTACAATCTGGTCCGCCAATTATAACACGAGGAAGTTCTTCATTGACTGTTGCCGGGAAAATAGAATGTTTTATTCCTTCATAATGTGGGTCATTCAGATTAAGTTGTGTTCCAAACGGTGTTGTCGAATCAATATTTTTGGCTCTTTGATATACAAGGGAACGTTCGTTTCTTGAAAAAGGTTTGCCGTCAGTGGAGCGTTCTATGAAATATTGTTGAATCTCAGGCGCTATCATTTCAAATAGATACCTGAAATAACCTAAAACAGGAAAATTTCTTAAAATAGCATGTTTGTGCTGCATAGTATTGGCAAAACCAACAACTAATAGCAAAATCAATAGCAGCATTAGCAGCAGCCCTTTTTGGAAAAAGAAATAAATGACAGCTGTAGTAAGTAGTGCGGATATTCCGATAAAGAAAAATTTTTGTCTCATTGTAAAAGTTGTTTCAGCCCGTAAAATACTATTATTATTAAATATTTTGGACTTTTGTCACTGTTATTTAAAAGTAATTGTTTTAATTCACCAAAAAAATAATTTTTAATTTGGAAGCTGTTTCTAAAACCAAAGATTTTTTTTTACCGTATATATTTTGCTTAATCATAAATTATTAAACATGAATCATAAAATATGTAAACAGATTTGTGCTCCTTTGAAATTATTATTTTTTATCCTGTTTTTTTCAAGCACTTATTCACAATATGTATTTAAAACCGATGCAATACCTCAAGAAATTTCTTTACACAACTACACCAAAATTGCAGATGTAGGGCAAAGAAGTTTGGATATAAAGTATGTTATTGCAAATTACAACACCTTAAATCCTAGAAAACTTCAAACGGATAATGATGATTTAGGTTTTACTCAAAATAATTTTTGGTCGAAAACACAAATACAGAATCCTACGAACTTAAGAATGAATTATTATCTGGAAACGGCCAGGCCAATAACAGATATTGTAGAATTGTATATCGTTGATGTTGTTTCAGGTAAAATAACAACTAAGATTAGTGGTGATAATCTGGATTATTCTAAACGTAGTTTTGATAATCGCAAAAATATTTTTAAAATTAAAATAGCTCCAAAAGCCAATTTGCAATTATTTCTGCATCTCAAAAGCGATGGTGAAGTAATAAAAATTCCTGTAATGCTTTATACATCACAAAAATTCATTCAAATCATTTCGAAGGAACAATTGTTTTTTGGAATTTTTTATGGCATTTTATTGATTACTTCAATTATCTATTTTTTCTTCTTTTTTGCCTTAAAGGAAAGGATATTTTTATATTATAGTTTGTATGTTTTATTTGTAGGTTTATTGCAATTTGCTTTAGATGGTTTTTTCTATAAATATGTTACACCATTTGCGGGATGGTTTTCGAACCACAGCGTATTATTTATTGCAATAATTGCTGTCTTTTTGTCGGGTAAATACAGCGAACTGTATTTAAAAGTTAAAGTAAACAGTAAGAAAATTTATCTGCTGTTTAATATAGCTTACGTGTTATTATTTTTCTTACTGTTTTGCATCATTTTTATCCCATCAATTTTGCTGTTTTCTTATATATCAATCAATGTGCTTACACTAGTGTTTTTGCTGTTGATTGTTTACACGATAATATACCTTTATTACAAAAAAAAGCCAGTTGATTCTTTTTTTACTGCGGGTATTTCATTTCTAATTATAGGATTCGGAATATTTATTTTATATAATTTTGGATTATTGCCTAACAATTTTTTCACACAAAACAGTTCTAAAATAGGAACAGGTTTAGAAGTTATCTTTCTTTCACTTTCGATGTCTAATTTAATTAGAAATTTGAAAAATGAGAAAGATGAACTTAATCGTCTGGCTTTAATCCGATCACAGGAAATGAATGAATTAAAATCCTATTTTTTGTCTAATATCAGTCATGAATTACGAACGCCACTGAACGCAATTATGAATTTAATTGATTCTATTTCTAATGAAGTTCAGGATGATAAAATCAGAAAAAATTGCCAAATCATAAAATATTCGTCTCATAGTTTATTGAGTTCTGTGAATGATATCTTGGACTTTTCTAAAATTGAGAAAGGAGAATTAAAATTGGAAAAAAAACAATTTGATCCTGAACGCGTTTTGGAAAATTTAAAGAATAATGCCACCAATATTGCTAAAGAAAAAGGATTGAAATTTGAGTTTTCCAAATCAGATGCAATTCCAGATTTTTTAATTGGGGACGTTGTACGACTTCATCAGATTATTAATAATGTGTTGAATAATGCCATTAAATTCACTTCGACAGGATTTGTAAAGTTTAATATTGATAGTGAACTTAAACCTAACAATAAAGCCAGTTTAATTTTGACAGTTTCGGATTCGGGTGTTGGAATTTCAAAAGACAAAATGGAGCGTATTTTCGATTCTTTTTCTCAGAATAATATTGATAATAAACGAAAATTTGGCGGACTTGGATTAGGGCTTTACATCGTAAAAACTTTGGTCGATATGCAAAACGGAACCATTGAAATGGAAAGTAATCTCAATGAAGGAACAACTTGCGTTATTACAATTGATTTTGATATATCAGCGGAGAAGAAAAAAATTGAGCTGGCTAAACCGGTTATTTACGATTTAGAAGGAAAATCTATTTTAGTAGTTGAAGACAATCCAATCAACCAAATGGTGATAAAAATGATTACCAAAAAATGGTTGAATACCAGCGTTATATATGTTAATAATGGTCAAGAAGCATTAGAAGCAATGAAAATAAATCAATTTGATATCGTATTAATGGACTTGCAAATGCCCATTATGGATGGTTACGAAGCGACAATTGCCATTAGAAAAGGTGAAGCTGGCGCACAAAATACTAACATTCCTATTATTGCAGTTACTGCTGATGTTATGGAAACGACTAAAAATCGTGTCAAAGAAATTGGGATGAATGATTATTTGTCTAAACCAATTAAGAAAGAAACTCTATATGAAATAGTGAAAAAATTAGTTTAGAGTTTCCAAGTGTAATTTTTCAAAAAATTTATTGTTTTAATTGACCTAACGTATTTAATGTCTGCGTTAATTCTGCCGGTTTGCAGGTTCCTATTAGCAATTTTTCGTTGTTGTTAAATTCAAGTTGGAGTCCTTTGTTGCCGGAAACATTGTAGGCTTTTCCATTGCCAAACAAATTAAATCGGATGCCCCAGCCACCGTATTCTGAGATTGCAGCATATTGTCTGACGAATGATTTTGAAATTGTATTCCAAGTATACTTTTTGAAACTTAAATGAAACGGAAAAAAACGAACGTAAATCCCATCTTTTTTGATAATCGTGTCAAGCCGAAAACTAGCAAAAAGCAATGTAATTAATACTGTTAATCCTGCCGTGAGTAGTAGTCCCGTGGCGCTCATTGGTTTATCACCAAACTGCTGACCGTTGATGAGTTGTTTGTAAACTCCAAAAAGAAATAGTGCGTTTATTCCAATTAAAATTATCCAAACCCACCACTGCTTAAAACGTTGTCTTTCGCTAAATAAAATTTCGTTGTCCATTTGTATTTTTTAAATCCTTGTTTTAAGGTAATCCAGCTGGAATGTTAACTAAAACGCAATCGCACATAAACGTGTTTGATTCCTTTTTTATCAGAATCTCTTTCGTCGATTTCTAATATATCAGTCAATGATTTGAGCATAGGAGTAAGTTTAGCAAAACCATAATTTCTTGGATCGAATTCTGGTTTTCTCTTTACAATCATGTTTCCCACATCTCCTAGAAATGCCCAGCCATCATCATCACAGATGTCTTCTATGGAGGTTTCAATAAGCTCTATTGTATCTGAATCTATTTTGTTTAATGATTTTTCAACGGGTTTTTCAATAGGTTTTCCAACAGGTTTTTTAGTGTCTGAAG
Organism: Flavobacterium sp. CAN_S2; assembly: GCF_015752255.1. Lineage (NCBI taxonomy): Bacteria > Pseudomonadati > Bacteroidota > Flavobacteriia > Flavobacteriales > Flavobacteriaceae > Flavobacterium > Flavobacterium sp. CAN_S2. Next base: position 209,200 of record NZ_JADOVA010000001.1, on the reverse strand, counting down.
TACGTTTTTTTGCTTTTTTCTTAATGGCGCCATCTAAAACTTCGATGTAGATGAAACGGTCGCAAGCTACAATGAATGAGTTTGGTGTTTTTTGTTCGCCTATTCCAATGACTTTCATTCCGGATTCTCTCAATCGAATGGCTAAACGCGTAAAATCAGAATCACTGGAAACAATACAAAAACCATCTACTTTATCAGAATACAATAAATCCATAGCGTCAATAATCATCGCTGAATCCGAAGAGTTTTTTCCAACGGTATAGCTATATTGTTGAATAGGAGTAATGGCGTGTTCCAGCAAAACACTTTTCCAGCCGCCAGCATTTGGTTTAGTCCAATCGGCGTAAATCCGTTTGGTGGTTGGTGTACCAAATTTAGCAATTTCTTCCATCATCCCTTTGACATTGCTGTATGGAACATTGTCAGCATCAATGAGAACGGCTAATTTTAATTCTATAGTATCTTGTGACATTTTGTAATGTTGTTAATTTTCGTACTTGAAAGGTACAGATTATTCTTTTGAATTGTATTTTTTTATTTTTTGGATGCCAAATCTTTAATGGAAACTTCATTGATACGAACATCTTTCAGCACCGCTTCTCCATTTTTTACAGATACTAAAGCGTACGTTTCGTTTTTCTTTTTGATAGAGAATTCCTGATAGATTTTCTCGGCTTTTTGCGCAATATCTTCATTCATATAATACCGATTGAAAGGAAAGTCAATTATTATTTTGGAGTTTGGATATCCTAAACTAATTTTCGTTTTAATATACGATTCGTTATTTTTTGGTCTAATTTTAGAAATAGAACGGACTTTGGCGAACCCATTTTTGTCAGTATTGAGTGTTGTAAAAACCGTTTCACCGCTACGCCATTTATGATTGTTTTGCACCGTGATTTCTCTTTCTTTAAAAAATAAAGTAATGTATTTCCCTCTAAACGGATCGTAAGGATCTATTGGAGCCGTCTTGAATTTGAATTCGGTTCCAGTTTTTATGATATCTTCCTGATCGAATATCATTTGCAATGGAACGTAAAATTGAGCTATAACAACCAATATGAAAATTAGGAGTGTGATTTTCTTACTTTTCATTTCTATTTCTTTTTTTAAGGATGAAATAATTAGCCAAGAAGAATCCTAAACCAATCGTTATAAATAGAATCCCTCGAATGACAAAACTTAAATCCGTATCAAAAAAACGACACGTAATAAGAATAGTAATAAGGAGTAATCCAAAATTTAATATTCCCAGATGATTTAATTTAATGCCTCGTTTGACCTCGAAGATGCCAATGAATAATACGATTGCATTGGCCACTATTGAAAACTCATAGCCGCTAATAAGAGGAAATATATTCATCAAGAATACAAGTTCTAAAAGAGGAATTTCCTTAAAATTTGTTTTACTGTTTTTCTTGTAAAATAGTATTGCAGCAAGGACTGTCAGTAGTAAAGCAATTATGAATTCTATCGATAGCAATGTTTCTGAAATTGAATCCGTTTTGTAAAAAGATTTATCCCAAAACCATTTAAAACTATAAAGCAGCAACAGATAAAGTATTCCTAGTTTTCCAATAATCAGAAAGCTGTTGTTTTTTAAATTTTGTTTGTCAAAGAATGACGTTTTTCCAATGAAATAAAAAATCGTGAACAAACTCATATAACTCAAATACAGTAAATGTCCATTTTTATCGGCGATAGTACCGAGGCAAATTACAATTGATAAAGAAATAAACCAGTTGTGAAACAATGTAAAGTTGCTTATTGTTTTGGTTTTTACAAGCTGATAATAATGTGGAGCGATTCCTAAAAGCAGCAACCAATACAAATAAGAATGAATACTTGGATAGGTAAAGTAATTAGCATTACAGCCATAATACGTAATTCCTGCAATATATAAAAGTGAAACGATAGAGGATTGAAGCAGATAAACCAGTGGTAAACTCAATAGCATCCAAGAAATAATAAAGGAATTAATATCTCCCGGAATATTATAAACCTGAGCGACTAATGAAATGCTTGCGCCAATGGCAAAGAATAAAAAAGCGGACGAAGTTTCTTTCCAAACAGTGCTTTCAGGTTTTTTTAAAATAGAATAACCACATAATAATTGACCTATAAGAAGCGGAAGGAACGACAGGATTATTTTAGTTAATCGGGAAAGATTGTCCCAATTGTGAGCGAAAACAAGAATAATTCCTAGTCCAACAAGTATAGCTCCCAAAATTCCAAAAATAGAAGAGAGTCTGTTGTGATTTTCTTCTTTTTTTTGGTGGAAATATTCGCGTATTTTTTCGGCGGTTTCTGTAGTCACTACATTCGCTTGGAGTAGTTCTTCCAGTTCATTTGCTATTTTGTCAGACATAAACTATGTTTCTATGAATCAAATATACAATGTTTATCATTGAAAACCACTGGAAGCTTCCGCTTTAGTATAATCCTTTTTAAGTAACATTAGTTCATTTTTCGTTACCATGCCAAGAAATTACGCACTATTTCATAGTCTCACAAATCATATATTATAAAGTGGAAATTAGTTCCAGAGAGACAATAACATAAAGCCTGAAAAATAAATTTGCTTTCAAGTCCATTATAAAATTTAAATAATTATTTTTGCAACTTCTTAAAATTAAAATTATTACTTGATATATTATGGTAAAAGATTTATTCGAAAGGATTCAAAACAATAAAGGACCATTAGGAAAATGGGCTTCACAAGCTGAAGGTTATTTCGTTTTTCCTAAATTGGAAGGTGAGTTGGGTCCAAGAATGCAGTTTGGTGGAAAAGATATTTTGAATTGGAGTTTGAATGACTATTTAGGTCTTGCTAATCACCCGGAAGTGCGTAAGGCAGATACGGAAGCAGCAGCACAATACGGTGCGGCTTACCCAATGGGAGCACGTATGATGAGCGGTCACACTAAATATCATGAGCAATTAGAGAATGAATTGGCTGCTTTTGTAATGAAAGAGTCGGCATATTTATTGAATTTTGGATACCAAGGAATTATGTCAACAATTGACGCTTTGGTTACTAAAAATGATGTAATTGTATATGATGTAGATGCGCATGCTTGTATTATTGACGGAGTTCGCTTGCACATGGGAAAACGTTTTACATACCGTCATAATGATCTGGCCAGTATGGAAAAAAACTTGGAACGTGCTACAAAATTAGCTGAAGTAACTGGAGGAGGAATTCTTTTTATTACAGAAGGTGTTTTTGGAATGCGTGGCCAACAAGGAAAATTGAAGGAAATTGTTGCCATGAAGGAAAAATTTAATTTCCGTTTGTTGGTTGATGACGCGCATGGTTTTGGAACACTTGGAAAAACAGGTGCCGGAGCAGGTGAGGAGCAAGGTTGCCAAGATGGTATTGATGTATATTTCTCTACTTTTGCTAAATCAATGGCTAACATTGGTGCTTTTATAGCTGCTGACAAAGACATTATTGATTATTTGAAATACAATTTACGTTCTCAAATGTTTGCAAAAGCATTGCCAATGATTCAAACAATTGGATCTTTGAAAAGATTAGAATTGTTGCGTAATCACCCAGAATTAAAAGATAAATTATGGGAAAATGTAAATGCGTTGCAAAACGGATTGAGAGAGCGTAATTTCAATATTGGAGATACAAATACTTGCGTAACTCCAGTTTACCTTGAAGGAAGTGTACCAGAAGCAATGATTATGGTAAATGATTTAAGAGAAAACTACGGGATTTTCTTATCGATTGTGATTTATCCTGTAATTCCAAAAGGAATTATCTTGTTGAGAATGATTCCTACAACGTCTCATACTTTATCAGATGTTGATGAAACATTAACTGCTTTTGAAGCCATTCGTGAGAAACTTGAAAATGGAACGTACAAAGAAATCGCAAGCAGAACTACGGTTGATTTAGATGCATAATTAAGAAATAAAGTTTATATACAAATCCATCAGTCTTCGGACTGATGGATTTTTTTTTGAATTGTATTCCATCAAGAAGTCGTATATTTAGTAAACTAAAATTGAAATATATGAAAAAAGTAATTTTATTGGGTGCCGTTTTTATGACTGTTTTTGTTTCTTGTAAAAAAGAAATGAAAACGGAAGAACCTGGTGCTTCAGAAAAAATTGTTGTAGAAGAACCAGAATCGCAAGAATGTTACCGTGGAATCCTTAAAAAAGACACTATTTCATTGACTTTGAATATAAAAAATGGTCAGCTTTCCTCAGGAAACTTAAGTTATAATTTTTATGAGAAAGATAAAAATAAAGGAACACTTGTTGGGGAGCTGAAAGGTGATACGCTTTTTGCAGATTATACTTTCATGTCCGAAGGAACTTCTTCAGTGCGCGAAGTTGCTTTTTTGAAAAAAGGTGATTCTTACGTTGAAGGTTTTGGAGATGTTGTTGATGACAATAAAGGAAAAGTGACTTTCAAGGATAAAAAACAATTAAAATTTGATGGAAATGTAGTTTTGTCAAAAGTAGATTGTAAAATGTGATTGTATTAAAAACATGTGATATTTAAAAATACAAAATCCATCAGCATGACGTTGATGGATTTTTAGTTTTGCTGAAAAATGCAATTTTCTTATAATTCTTTTCTATAAGTACACCTGCGTTTGTGAATCTGAGGATCAAAATGTTTCCATAAATTGATGCTTGCAGCGTTATCAGCTAATTCAGGAGTTCTGAAACAATTGATGATACCTTTTTCTCTAAAAGTTTCGTAATATTCTTTAAATATAATGGCTGTAACCGCTTTATTTTGGTATTCGGGCAGCACGCCAATAAGGTAAAAAATCACGTCCTTACTTTGTTTTTTTGCTCTAAGCAAATGAAGGAATCCAAACGGGAATAATTTTCCTTTTGCCTTTTGTATCGCCTCAGAAAAAGAAGGCATAACAATACTGAAAGCAACTATATTATGGTCTTTGTCTTCCACAAATTTGATAAACTCAGGATTGATGAAACTGATGTATTTTTTCTTGAAATATTCTTTTTGTGTGTCTGAAATAGCTACAAACGAAGATAAGGAAGCATAAGATTTATTGAATAAATCAAACATTTTATCTACATGCGGCATTACTTCTTTGGTGGTTTTAAAATTAAGCGGGTTTAGTTGATATCTTCTTTTCACCAAATCATTTGCTTTTTCAAAAAATTCTGGTTTTACGTTTGAAAAAGGAAATTTACTTTCGATATATTCTTTTTCTTTAACATAACCCAATTGTTCAAAATGAGTTGCATAATACGCATTATTGTACCACGTAATCATCGTTCCCATCTCATCAAAACCTTCGGTAAGCACACCAACTTTATCCAAGTTTGAAAATCCCATCGGACCTTCAACATATTCTAAATTATTTTTTCGACCTAATTCATACACTTTTTCTAAAAGTGCTTTGGTCACTTCAATATCATCTACAACATCAAACCAGCCAAAACGAACTTTCATTTTTTGTTGGTCTTTTACTTCACTCCAATTGATAATTGCAGCAATTCTTCCTACTATTTCGTTATTTCTTTTAGCTATATAAAAATACGCTTCAGCAGTTTCGAAAGCGGGATTTTTAGTTTTATCAAATCCTTCAACTTCTTCTCTAATTAGTGGCGGAACCCAGTTTTTATTGTTTTTGTATAGTGAAAAAGGGAATTTGACGAATTCAGTTAATTCACTTTTTGTTTTTGCTTCTTGTATTGTAATCATTCTTTTTTTGAAATTCTATGTTTATCCTTTTTTAGTCTTTTTTGCTCTTTTCTCGGCTTTTTTTCCAGAATCACCGGAGTCTATATTTATGCGTACTTCTTTATAATTAGCATCGTAACGCCATGAAAAACCAATTCCGCCATACAGGGCAGAAGGTGTATCTTTCAAACTTGTACTAATCGAAGCATCAATTTGCATGTCTTTATTCAATAAATAAGCGGCGCCTCCTCTAACAATTGCATCGCTGTAAAAATCACTTTTAAAGCCTTGATTTTCCACGAAACCGGACCATTTATCATTAAATCCTCGGGTTAATGTCAATACATAACCATAACTTGGGAAATCAGTGGTTATATAATCGGCTATGATATTAGTTACAAAAACCCATCTTCCGTCACCCAAATGGTTCTGAGTTATCAGTATTATTTTTGGGGAGATACTGGATTCCGCAGAAAAGGAATACGGATTGTCTGCCATGGTGAAATTGGCTCCGGCAAATACAGAAACTGCTGGAACTAGTTGGCGCCAATTGAAAGCTCTGTTGGCTTTCCAGCTGTAAATATTAACTTTTTTCTCGTAATTTTTAAAAGGATCGTAAATCAAATATTTAGCTCCTAAAACTGTTTGCTTGAAGTCTGCTCTTTTTGAACTATTGAATAAGGTTGTGTATTTCTCGTTTTGGTATTGTATGTCGGCAATCAATTCTAATTTTTCCATGAATAATCCCCATCGTAAGGTGGCGTCAATTCCAAAACCATTGGCATCATAATTCAACAAACTATGATTTTGTTTGATACCATAAACGCCTGTTTCTAGCTGTATTACTGATTTTCCAACTGCGAAAGCCGACATCGTTTCTCCAGGTCTGTTCGAATTTATTTGATCAGTATGTTGGCCATAATGAATACCAGGAATCATTAAAACTGCAGCGATAAGTGAGATTTTGATTTTGGACATATTATTTTTTTTGAGTTAAAAAGTAATAACGCTTTTCAAATGTACTATATTTTATTATTTATTTAAGAGAGATATTTTAATTTTGAACGGTTGATTTATTAATTTTGAAAAAAATTACACTTATATGCAAACAGCTTCTTTCATTGGTTTTATAAAAGCAATATTTTATATGATCGCTTTCTACTATATTTTTAGATTTTTAGCGAAATTATTTTTGCCATTAATTGTTAAAAAAGTAGTCCAAAAAGCAGGTGAAAATATGCAGAAGCAACAGCAATATGCGCAAGACAATACTTGGAAAAAAACACAAAGTAAGGATGAAGTAATATACAATACCGCAAATGCTAAAAACCCACGCGAAACCAAAAAAGTGGGAGATTACGTTGATTACGAAGAAATAGATTAAATTTGTCGTTATTTGCACGTTTTTTATTCTAATCCAAACTTTTTTAAATTGAAAATAATAAATAAGTTCTATCCGCACGCCCTTGCCATACTTGGTTTTGTACTCGTTTCTGTTCTTTATTTTTATCCTGTATTACAAGGAAAACAAATTTTTCAATCGGATATTGTGCAATATACCGGAATGGCCAAAGAGCAAAATGACTTTAGAGCCACGGATCATATAGAACCTTATTGGACTAATTCAGCTTTTGGTGGAATGCCGACGTATCAATTAGGAGCAAAGTACCCACACGATTACATTGGCACTTTAGATGATGCTTTGCGATTTTTACCTCGTCCAGCAGATTACTTATTTTTGTATTTTCTTGGGTTTTATGGTTTGATGCTCGTTTTAAAAGTGGATCCTTTGAAAGCTTTTTTTGGTGCATTAGCCTTTGGTTTATCTACTTATTTAATTATTATTCTTGGAGTTGGTCACAATGCCAAAGCGCATGCAATTGCGTATATGCCGCTCGTTATTGCCGGATTTATTCTGGTGTTTCAAAAAAAATATATTTTGGGAGGTTTGATTACGCTTTTTGCGACAGCACTAGAAATCAATGCGAATCACTTCCAAATGACATATTATTTATTGATTTTCTTATTGATTCTTTCAGGGTATTTTATCTATCAGCAAATCAAAGAAAAGGAATATAAATCGCTGTTGTATTCTTTTGGGACGTTAGCGGTTGCAGGAATTTTTTCGCTTGGTGCAAATGCAACTAATTTATTGGCCACAGCGGAATATGCAGATTTCAGTACACGTGGAAAAAGCGAATTGAGTTTCAATCCTGATGGTTCAAAAAATACAAATAGCAGTGCGCTGACGCATGATTACATTACGGAATACAGTTATGGAATAACCGAAAGTTTCAATCTTATAGCACCTCGACTTTTTGGTGGTTCTAATAATGAAGCTGTAGGGAGGAATAGCAATATGTTCGAATTTATGATTGGTCAGGGCGTGCCGGAAGACCAAGCTGTTGATTTTGTTTCAGGAATGCCAACTTACTGGGGCGATCAGCCTATTGTTGCGGCTCCGGCGTATATAGGAGTGGTAGTTTTCTTCTTGGGAATCTTGGCTTTATTCATTGATAAACGCAAAATAAAATATGTATTTCTTTCGGGAGCTGTCGTTGCATTAGTACTTTCATGGGGAAAAAATTTCCCTTTATTGACAGACTTTTTTATCGATTATGTTCCAATGTACAATAAGTTCAGAGCGGTATCTTCCATCCAAGTTATACTTGAATTGTGTTTTCCAGTTTTGGCTATTATGGGATTACAGTCTTTCTTTCAATTGGATAAAAAATTACAATGGAAAGCCTTGTATGAAACAGCTATTTTGGGTTTTGGAGTCATTGTAATCTTGTTCTTTAGCAAAAGCTTATTCAGTTTCTCTGGTGGAAATGATGCTTATTTTCAAGAAACGTACGGTCCGGATTTTGTAAATGCATTAAAACAAGACAGGATGAGTTTGTATAGCGCTGATTTATTGCGCTCCGCTTTTTTTATCTTGGTAACTGCAGGAGTTTTGTGGTTAGCAATTAAGGACAGATTTGCCCAAAATACGGCTATTATAATCGTAGGATTATTGATGGTTTCTGATTTGTTTTTTGTAGATAAAAACTACGTTTCAGGTAAAGATTTTGTTAGCGGAAGTCAAGTTGAAGTACCTTTTCAAGAGTCGCCTTCGGATGTTGAGATTCTAAAAGATACCTCACATTATAGAGTATTTGAGGTTTCAGGGAATTTATCCAGTGCTAGAGCTTCTTATTTTCATAAATCAATTGGTGGCTACAGTGCCGTAAAACCAAGAAGAATGCAGCAATTATTTGATTACCAAATTGCCAATAACAATATGGAAATCCTTAATATGCTGGACGTAAAATATGTGATTCAAACTAATAAAGAAGGAAAAGAATTTCCAACTTCAAACCCAAATGCCAACGGAAATGCTTGGTTTGTAAGCAAAGTAAAATTGGTCAATTCTGCTGACGAAGAGATGAAAGCGTTGGATAGTTTGGATTCTAAAAATATGGCGGTTGTAAATAGTAAAGATTTTGAAATTAAAAATACGGCTTTCGCCAAAGACAGTTCAGCGACTATAACTTTAGAAAACTATAAACCTAATTATTTAAAATATACTTCGGAAAACGCAAAAGAAGGTTTAGCCGTTTTCTCCGAAATGTATTATGGAAAAGGCTGGAATGCATATATCGATGGTAAAAAATCAGATCACATTAGAGTTGATTACGTTTTAAGAGGATTGCAAATCCCGGCAGGAAAACACACGATAGAATTTAAGTTTGAGCCGCAAGTCGTAAAAACCGGAAGCACCATAACTTTGATTAGTTCAGTAGGAATGCTGTTGCTTTTAGTTGGCGGGATTTATTTCGAAAGAAAGAAAAAGATTTAAGATTGTTAATTAACGAATTTTGATTTTAGATTTTAAATTATCGTATTAAAAGCAAATCCTTGAACTTGAAACCAAACAAAATTTTAATAATTACCTATTATTGGCCACCGGCTGGCGGGCCAGGTGTGCAGCGTTGGCTTAAGTTTGTTAAATATTTACCAGACTTTGGCGTTCAGCCTATTGTTTATATTCCGGAGAATCCTACATATCCTATTATTGATGAAAATTTGGTTAAAGAAGTTTCGGATAAAGCGATTATTTTGAAACAGAAAATATTTGAACCCTATCAATTGGCTTCTTTTCTTTCGAAAAATAAGACCAAAAAAATCAGTTCAGGAATTATTCCAAATCAGAAAAAGCAATCTTTTCTGGACAAAACCTTTCTTTGGATTCGCGGGAATCTTTTTATTCCGGATGCGCGCGTTTTTTGGGTAAAACCATCGGTTGCTTATTTGGAGAAATATATTTTAGACAATGATATCGATACTATTATAACTTCCGGACCACCGCATAGTCTGCATCTTATTGGATTAGAATTAAAACAAAAATTAGATTTGAAGTGGTTTGCCGATTTCCGTGATCCGTGGACTACTATTGGTTATCATAAATCATTGAGACTATCCAGTTTTGCTGCTAAAAAACACAAAGCATTAGAGCATCAGGTTTTGAATACAGCGGACACAATTATAGTCACCAGTAAAACTACCAAAACTGAATTTCAAGCGATTACCAGTAAACCAATTGCGGTAATAACGAATGGGTACGATACGGAACAGGTCGAAAAACAAACATTAGATACTAAATTTAGTTTAGCACATATTGGTTCTTTTCTTTCCGAAAGAAATCCTTCGATTTTATGGGAAAGTTTAATTGAACTGACAAATGAGATTCCTGATTTCAAATCGCATTTAGAAATAAAACTTATTGGAGCGGTTAGTCAGGAAGTTTTAGAAACCATTTCTCAATTTGGGTTAAAACCGTATTTGAATAATTTGGGTTATATTTCTCATGCAGAAGCCATTGCATACCAAAGAAAGTCGCAGGTCCTATTACTTATCGAAATCAATTCTGAAGATACTAAAAGCATCATTCCAGGGAAACTATTTGAATATATGGTTTCAAACCGACCAATTATTGCCATTGGACCAAAGGATTCTGACTTTGCAGAAATTATTACGAATACCAATACAGGCGTATTTTTTGATTATTCGGAGAAAGTGAAACTTAAAAGTGTAATTTTGGACTTTTATAATCAGTTTTTGGAAGGGAAATTACAATCTAATGGAGTTGGTTTACAAAACTATTCCAGAAGAAATCTAACCAAACAATTGGTTGAATTGCTTAAAAGTTTAAATTAAAAGCGTGGTTTCTTCTTACCTCGCAATGATAAAATAATGGGAATAGTATTAAATCAATCATTAAAGAATACGATAATTACCTATTTGGGTTTTGGAATTGGTGCCATAAATACGTTGTATTTGTACCCTATTTTTTTGGGCGCTACCTATTATGCTTTAACAAATTATATACTTTCTGTTGCCAATGTTATCATGCCTTTATTTGCAATAGGAATGCAAAATACGTTAGTAAAATTTTATTCACAATATGAAACGGATGAAGAGCGATCTCGTTTTTTATCTTTTACCGTTTTGTTTCCGTTACTTTTATCGATTCCTTTAATTTTGATTGGATATATTTTCTTCGATGATATTTTATTCTTTGTTTCAAAGAAAAATCCGGTGGTCAAGGATTTTATTTGGCTGATTCCATTTATCGGATTGTGTATGGCTTATTTCGAAATTTTTTACGCTTGGGCCAGAGTTCACATGCATTCGGTTTTTGGGAATTTTGTCAAAGAAGTAGGATTGAGGTTGTTTTCGTTATTGGCGTTGATTGGTGTTTATTATAAATGGATAACGGTTGTAGATTTTGTTTACATTACGGCTGGTATTTATTTTTTGGCACTGATTATTACAATGGGATATGCTTTCTATATCAAAAGACCAAGTTTTCAATTTGCAATTCCGCATAACGTAAAAGGTTTGATGGAGTATACTTTTTATATTATTTTATCTGGCAGTGTGGCTAATTTGCTTTTGGATGGTGACAAAATAATGCTGAATCAGTATATGGTTATCGAAAATATAGCCTATTATTCAATTGCAACCTTTATTGCTTTGGTAATATCAGTCCCAAGTCGGGCGATGCATCAAATTGTTTATCCTATTACTGCAAAACTGATGCATGATAACAAATTCGAGGAGTTGAATGTTTTGTACAAAAAGACGTCAATAAATTTACAAGTCGTTGGTGGCTTTGTGATGTTGGGCATTTTTGTCAATATCAATCAGTTGTATGAAATTGTTCCTAAAGAATACAGCGGCGGAATTTTAGTTGTGTTTATGATTGGATTATCTAAATATTTTGATTTAATATTAGGGAATAACAATGCTATTATTTTTAATACAAAGTATTATCGGGCAGTACTATTTTTAGGGGTTTTCCTAGTAGTTGTTGCGATTGGTTTTAATGCAATATTTATTCCTCTTTACGGTATTATGGGGTCGGCATTTGCTACTTTATTATCGATAACTTTATACAGTATTGCCAAGTTGCTTTTTGTGGTGAAACGATTGCATTTATATCCATTTACAAAACAAACATTGTATTCTCTGGCAATAACACTGTTGTTGTTTTTGATGTTTTACTTCTGGGAATTTCCTTTTATTCCTATGATTAATATTGCACTGAAATCGGTTTTAATAACCCTTTTGTACGTTTATATTAATTACAAATTGGTTATTTCTGTCGAAATCAATCAAGCTATTGATGTTGTTTTTAGGAAATTAAAAATTAAGTCTTAGTATTTTTCTTTGATTCTTAAAGAAAATAACTCTTTGATTTTCTTTTATTTAGGAAAAGTCTTTTTTATTTAAATATTTGAAATATCACTAAAAGTGGGTATTGTAGAATTTTAATTTTGCTATTATTTTTGTAAAAGTTATTTAAAAGTATAACAACAAAAAATAGACGAATCATAATGAAAAATAGTTCTTCCCCAAAAAATGCAAATGATGCTGATTTAATTAAATTTACATCTATTCTAAATGATAAAACCAATAATGGATTTGTAGTTTTAGAACGAAATGATAAATTGCCTTATGCGGTATTACTAAAAAAGAAAAAGAAGGTAGACCATGTTTTTAATTTTTGCATCTTTTGTGCTACCCTTGGACTTTGGTCAATAGCCTGGATATATATTACACAAGTTTCATCAAAAGCTAAAAAAATACTAATAGCAATTGATGAAGACGGAAATCCATTTGAAGAGAAATGTTATATGGGGTAATATTTATAATTTATCCTTTAAATATTTTCCTGTAACAGATTCCTTTATTTTTACAACCTGTTCCGGAGTTCCTACAGCAAGCAATTTTCCTCCGTTTTCTCCTCCTTCAGGTCCTAAATCAATAATCCAATCCGCGCATTTTATCAAATCAAGGTTGTGTTCGATAACAATAATCGAATGTCCTTTGTCAATTAATGCATCAAAGGAAGCCAGTAGTTTCTTGATGTCATGAAAATGTAATCCGGTTGTAGGTTCGTCAAAAACAAATAAGGCTTTGTCTTTTGTTGATCCTTTAACCAGGAAGGAAGCTAGTTTTATGCGTTGCGCTTCTCCTCCGGAAAGGGTAGAAGAGGATTGTCCTAACTGAACATAACCCAATCCCACATCTTGCAACGGCTGTAGTTTCTGAGTGATTTTAGTTTGTTTGTTCGCAATGAAAAACGCAATGGCATCGTCAATAGTCATCGTAAGAATATCGTGAATGTTTTTACCTTCATAAGCGACTTCCAGTACTTCTTTCTTAAAGCGTTTCCCATTGCAGGTTTCACAAGGTAATTGCACATCGGCCATGAAAACCATTTCTACGTTTATAGATCCTTCTCCTTTGCAGGTTTCACATCTTCCACCATCAACATTAAAAGAGAAATGTTTGGCTTGATAGCCTCTTATTTTTGATAATTTTTCCTTGGCATACAATTCCCGAATATCGTCATACGCTTTAATATAGGTCACAGGATTAGAACGGGAACTTCTTCCTATTGGGTTTTGATCTACGTATTCAATATGTTTAATTTGCGAAAAAGAACCAGTCATTTCAGTAAACTGTCCTGCTTTTTCGCCCACGTTTTCCAGTTTTTTTTGCATGGCCGGAAAAAGGATTTTCTTTACCAATGTACTTTTTCCGCTTCCAGAAACTCCAGTAATTACTGTTAATACATCCAATGGAAAAGTAACATCAATATTTTGAAGATTGTTTTCTCGAGCTCCTTTTATTTCTATAAAATTCTTGAATAATCTTCGTTTTTTAGGAACGGTAATTTCCAAATCTCCGTTCAAATATTTTGCAGTAAGTGAAGTTGATTTTAATATCTCGTCATAGGTTCCTTGAGCGACTAAATTCCCGCCTAAAGTTCCCGCTTCTGGACCAATATCTATAATCATATCAGCAGCTTTCATAATATCTTCATCGTGTTCTACCACGATTACCGTGTTTCCTAAATCTCGTAAGGAAAGCAAAACTTTTATCAAGCGTTCGGTATCTTTTGGGTGTAAACCAATACTTGGCTCATCCAGAATATACATAGAACCAACTAAACTGCTTCCAAGTGAAGTCGCTAAATTGATACGCTGCGATTCTCCTCCCGAAAGCGTTGCTGAATTCCTGTTTAATGTCAGATAATCTAGTCCTACTTCGGTTAGAAATGACAAACGGTTGTTGATTTCCACTAATAAGCGTTTCGCAATTTGTTTTTCATAAACATCTAAATCAATGTTTTTGAAAAAGGTAACCAAATGTTTGATAGGCAAATCAACTAAATCAGAAACTGTTTTTTCATTTATTTTTACGTAGGAAGCTTCAACTCTTAAACGTTTTCCTTTACAGGAATGACATTTAGTTTTGCCTCTATAACGCGAAAGCATGACTCTGTTTTGTATTTTATAATTCTTTTCCTCCAATTCTTTGAAGAAATCATTTAATCCTTGAAAATAGCTATTTCCATTCCAGATTAGCTCTTTTTGATCTTCAGATAATTGGTAATACGGTTTGTGTATCGGGAAATCAAATTTGTACGCCTTGTTGACCAGTTCATCTTTATACCAACTCATGCTTTCGCCTCTCCAAGGAAAAATTGCATTTTCAAAAACGGATAAAGTGGTATTTGGCACCACTAATTCGGCATCAATTCCAATAATATTTCCATAACCTTCACAAACGGGACACGCTCCATACGGATTGTTGAAACTGAATAAATGAACGTTTGGTTCCAGAAATGTAATGCCGTCTAATTTAAAATTATTGGAATAGGAATACTTTTTATCGGAGTTCAATTCCTGTAAATGGCAAATTCCTTTTCCTTCAAAGAAAGCAGTTTGCACCGCATCAGCCAATCGATTATAAAATTCTTCTTCGCCTGATGTATCGTGATTAATGACAATTCTGTCAATGATTAAGAAAATTTCTTTTTTATCTAATGAATCCGGTAAATCGTCCAAACGGACCATTTCATTATTCACTAATATTCGGGCAAATCCTTGTTGTAAAAGTACTTTCAGTTTGTCTTCCAATTTTCGTCCTTCTTCCAAATGAATCGGCGCAAGAAGTAGCCATTTACTGTCTAATTCAAACGTTTTTACATCGGAAACCACATCAGTAACCGTGTTTTTTTTGACTTCACGACCGGAAATAGGGGAATAAGTACGTCCTATTCTGGCAAAAAGCAATTTGACATAATCGTATATTTCTGTTGAGGTTCCTACAGTAGAACGTGCATTTGTAGTATTTACCTTTTGTTCGATTGCAATCGCAGGAGCAATTCCCTTAATGTATTCCACTTTTGGTTTGTCCAATCGTCCAAGAAATTGTCTCGCATAGGACGATAAGCTTTCTACGTAACGACGCTGACCTTCGGCATATAAAGTATCAAAAGCCAAACTCGATTTTCCAGAACCGGAAAGTCCTGTGATAACCACTAATTTATTTCGGGGAATGGCAACATCTACATTTTTTAAGTTATGTACTTGTGCGCCTTTTATGATGATATTTTTCTTTGGATCTAATTTCGAAAGGTCAACTTGCATAAAAATAATAATTTTTACAAAAGTAATCAATTTTCAACAGAGAAAAGGGATTGAACAACTCACAAATAATGTTTAAAAGGCCGTCTGAAATCTCTTTTTCCTTGTTGTATGGTTTTTATGTTTTCTATCCCGTAAATAAATACTAATTTTAGGTTTATTTTTGAAAAAAAATTAACAACAAGACCCTTTGAAAACAAAACTTTACTTCATTCTTTTTTTATTTTCTTTTTGTGCGTTTTCGCAAGAGTTACCGCCAATTGTAAAATATACGTCTACTACTTACGGTGCGGGAAACCAAAACTGGATGATTTCGCAAGATCAAAATCATTATGTTTTTTTTGCAAACAATGAAGGTTTATTAGAGTTTAATGGATCTAATTGGGAGTTATATCCATCGCCAAATGAAACGATTGTTCGTTCCGTGAAAGTAATTGGAAATAAAATTTTCACGGGTTGTTATATGGAATTTGGTTTTTGGACACGAAAAGCAAATGGAAAATTAAAATACACTTCTCTAAGCAAAACTTTAAAAAATAAGATTCTTGATGATGAACAATTTTGGAACATATTAAATTATGATCAATGGGTAATTTTTCAATCCTTGAACAGAATTTATATTTACGATTCTAAAACGGGTGGTTTCAAAATTATTACTCCCAAAAATAATATAACCAAATCATTTCGAACAAAAAACGCGATTTACTTTCAAACAATCAATGAAGGACTTTTTGAAATAGAAAGCGGAAAAGCACGGTTAGTTTCTAATAATCCAATTTTGCAAAGTAATAAAATTGTCAATGTTTTTGCGATTGATGAAGGGCTTTTGATACAAACACAGCAGAATGGATTTTATAAACTCATAGGAAGTTCATTAACTAAATTTTCTACTGATGTTGACTCGGAATTGGCAGCGAGTAGTGTGTATAGCAGTCAATTGCTTTCGGACGGGAGTTTTGCTTTGGGAACCGTTTCTAATGGGATATTTATTTTAAACAATAGCGGAAAAATTAAATATCACATCACTCAAAATAAAGGGTTGAGTAACAATACCGCACTTTCTTTATATGAAGATGCTGATAAAAATCTTTGGGTGGGATTAGACAACGGAATCAATTGCATAAACCTTCAATCTCCAATACAAAATTTTGTTGATGACACAGGAATTTTAGGCACGGTGTACACTTCAAAACTGTACAACGGCAATTTATATGTAGGAACAAATCAAGGCTTATTTTATAAAAGCTACCTGACTAATGATGAATTCAAATTTGTCACAGGAACCAAAGGACAGGTTTGGTCATTGTTTGAACACGATGGAACACTTTTTTGCGGTCACGATTCGGGGACATTTGTAATTGAAAATGCTGTAGCGAGAAATATATTTTCTGCATCAGGAACTTGGAAATTTGAAACGGTACCAAATCAAAAAGGGCTATTGCTTCAAGGGAATTACTACGGAATTTCAGTTTTGGCAAAAACTAATAATCAATGGGCTTTTAGAAATAAAATTGCCGGATTTGATTATTCTGCTAAATATTTTGAAATTACAAACGACTTAAATGTGTTTGTAAGTCATGAATACAAAGGAGTTTACCGACTTGAATTAGACAGTAAATTGTTAAAAACAAAACCTTTTGTAAAATATAAAACACCCACAAAAGGGAAAAATGCCAGTTTAACAAAGTTTAATAATAGTATTTATTATGCAAATAAAGAAGGTATTTTTAAATTGAATGAAAAGACAAAGCAATTCAGTAAAGATGCTTTACTAAGTGCTGTTTTTGAAAAAGATGAATATACTTCTGGAAAATTGATTGTGGATAATTCCAACAAAATATGGTTGTTTTCAAAAAATTATATCCATTATTTTTCATTGAGTAAATTAAGTAATCAGCTGAAGCAAAACGTGATTCCTATTCCCGCATCCTTAACGAATTCTATGTTGGGCTATGAAAATATTACTCAAATTTCTAATTCTAATTATTTGATTGGAACTACTGACGGATATTATATTTTAAATCTTAACGAGTTGAGTTTTAAAAATCATAATGTCTCTATTTCCGCTATTATTACAAATAAGTTGAATGAAAGTTTCGAAAATCGTTCCATTCAGGAAGAAGGAAGTTTTAAGTATGATGAAAATAATATTACTATCAATTATACGGTTCCAGAATTTAATAAATACATCAATGCTGAATTTCAATATTTATTAGAAGGATTTCAAGACGATTGGAGCGAATGGAGTGCGAAATCAACGGTAAATTTCAAAAATCTACCTCCTGGAGACTATAAATTTAAGGTTAGAGCTAAATTTGCTAATTCTACTCTTGAAGATATAGCGGTATATTCTTTTACTGTTGAAAAACCATGTTATTTAACACATATTGCGTTGTTAGTATATTTAATTTTTATGATTATAATGGCTCGATTTATCCATAAGGCATATAAAAGTTACTATCAAAAACAAAAAGAAAAACTGATAGAAGAGAATAATCTGTTATTGGAAATTAAAGAATTGGAGAATGAGCAGGAATTAATGCGCATCAGAAACGAACAACTTTCGCAAGATGTAGATACTAAAAATAGAGAATTAGCTGTTTCGACGATGAGTTTGAATAGTAAAAATGAGTTGCTGGCTTTCATAAAAGACGATTTGAAGAAAACTCCCGATGATGGTAACAGAAGTATTAAATCTGTTATTTCTACAATTAACAAGAACATTACAGAAGGCGATAGTTGGAATGTTTTTAAGGAAGCTTTTGACAATGCCGATAAAGACTTTTTGAAAAAGATGAAAGTGGCTCACCCATCCTTAACGCCAAACGATTTGAGATTATGTGCTTACTTGAGATTGAATCTTTCTTCCAAAGAAGTAGCGCCTTTGTTAAATATTTCAGTACGAAGTGTTGAAATAAAAAGATATCGTTTGCGTAAAAAAATGGAATTGTCGCATGAACAGGGGCTTGTTGAGTACATATTAGCTGTATAGTTTTCTTCAATTTTATCAAAACGAACTATACATTACCACAACATTAACGTTATTGTTGTGGTTTTTTTGTTTTATTGAAAAAGTGGATATCATAATTTCTTCTTAATTTTCAATGCTTTTTTAAGTATTGTAAATTAAACAGTGAATTTTTTGCATTGTATGTTTTTTGTTGAGGTTCTTTTTGATTTATTATTAGTTGTTCCGATTAATTTTATCATTCACAAAAAACATAAATTATGAAGTCAAACTATCTACTAATCCTTTTTCTATTTCTGTCCTCTTTTGGTTTCGCCCAAGGATATGATGTAGGAGGAGTTGTTAAAGAAGCAGGTTCTGGTTTACCGATACCAGGAGTAAATGTTCAAGTTAAAAATTCAACAATTGGAACAGCGACAGATATGGATGGTCGTTTTTCCCTAAAAGGAGTTTCATCTGGCTCAACTCTAGTTTTTTCGTACTTAGGATTCAAAAATTTAGAATATAAAGTAGTTTCTAGCAGCAATACTCTTTCTATTTCACTTCAGGAAGATTCTAAAGTTTTGGATGAAGTTGTAGTAATTGGTTACGGAAGTCAGAAAAAGCGTGAAGTAACAGGAGCGGTTTCTGTTGTGGATAGCAAAACTTTAGAGGCTTTAAAACCAGTAAAAATTGAACAAGCCTTACAGGGAACTGTTTCTGGGGTCAATGTTACAACAACTTCAGGTGCTCCAGGTGCTGCTTTGGATATTCGTATCAGGGGTATTGCAACTAATGGTGAAAATAGACCTACTACTATTATCGACGGATATATAGGTGAACTTGGGTTATTGAATCCAAATGATGTTGAGTCTATCACCGTTTTGAAAGATGCTCAGGCGGCTATTTATGGTACTATTGGTGCTAATGGAATTATTCTTATCACGACAAAATCGGGTAAAAAGAATTCGAAATCAAAAATTAGTTACAATACGTATACAGGTTTTCAGGAAACATCAAGAACATTACCAATGTTGAATGCTACTGAATACGCTTTATTGTTGAATGAAAGTTATGCTAATGGCGGGAATGCAATTCCTTTTCCTAATGTTTCTGGTTTAGGTAAAGGAACAAACTGGCAAAATGAAGTTTTCAGTACCAGTGTACCTATTATCAATCATGACATCTCTTTTTCTGGTGGATCTGATAAAATTACCTATGCGGTCAGTGGTTCTCATTTAGATCAGGAAGGAATTATTGGAGAAAGTAAATCTGGTTTTTTAAGAAATACAGCAAGAGTTTCTGTAGGGGCTGATGTTACCGATAAATTGAAACTGAAAACAAACGTAATCTATACTTATTTTAATAGAAAATCATTAAACGAAGGTGGTTTGGGTTCTATTTTGTTTAATGCTTTGAACACGCCATCGACGCTAACGCCTTATGATGCTAATGGTGATTTTACAAAAGTGCCTACAAATACAGGATTAGGAATAGAAATTATAAATCCATTGGCACAAATTGCCAATACTTATAATGACTACAACTTTAAGAAAGTCAATGGTAATTTTGGATTGGATTACAAGGTTTTCAAAGATTTTACGATTTCGAGTTCTATTGGTTTTAATACGTCAAACAGCGAGTCTAAATCGTTTGCAAAGCAAATTTTGTATTGGATAAATCCTTCGGATAAAGTATTTGATGTATTGAGAAGTTCGGTTTCTCAAAGCACCATCAATGATAATGACTACTCATTTGATTTATTTGGAACTTACACGAAGAAAATTGGAGAAAACCATAATGTTGTGGCTACAGTAGGAAATACTATCTTCAAACAATACGGAAACGGATTATTTGCAACTGGATTTGATGTTCCTTATAATTCATGGGAATTTGCTGATATAGCACTTACCAGAGGAATTTCTGAAACGGTTCCAAACAGTGCTTATAATTATGATGAAAGAAGACTTTCTTATTTTGCAAGAGCTCAATATGATTTCAAAGGGAAATATCTTTTTTCTGCAATGATACGCCGCGATGCATCTACAAAATTTGGACCTGGAAACAAAGTGGGTTATTTCCCATCTTTTACGGCAGGTTGGGTAATTTCAGATGAAGGCTTTTTTGGAGAAGATAAAGTAATCAACTTCATGAAATTAAGAGGAAGTTATGGTACTTTAGGAAATGACCAGATTCCTAATAATGGTTATGTATCTCAATTAAATGGGGAAGCTACCTATGTTTTTGATGATGCCTTAGTAAATGGTTTAGCTACAGGTCAGATTCCAAATACAAATTTGAAATGGGAAGAAGCCAGAAAATTTGACGTTGGTTTAGATCTTAAATTGGCACAAAATAAAGTGTCTATCGTTGCGGATTATTTCATAGATACGCGTGCTGACTTGCTAATTCCATTTATACCGGTTTCAGGAATCAACGGAACTGCAGCTCCAGGTGCAGGTTCTCCAACGGTAAATGCGGGAACAGTTAGAAATTCAGGTTTAGAGTTTGCTATTGATTACAAAAATAAATTTTCGGAGAATTTTTCGATGAGCGTAGGATATAATGTTACTTTCCTTAAAAATGAAGTGTTAGAGGTAAACAACGGAATAGGATATATTGAAGGAGGTTCCTTTGGCGTAGGCCAACAAGCACCTTCAAGAATGGAAGTAGGATTGCCGATAGGTTATTTTTATGGATATAAAACTGATGGAATTTTTCAAAATCAAGCAGAAGTTGATGCACATCCATCTCAATTATCGTTAGGTGCTGATGCGAGTCCAGGTGATCTACGTTTTGTAGATGTAAACGGAGACGGAGTTCTTAATGCGAGTGACAGAACGAACATAGGAGATCCAATTCCTGATGCTACAATGGGATTCAATTTACAAATGAACTACAAAAGCTTTGATTTTGCAGTCTATACTTTTGCTTCTGTAGGAAATGATATGGTACGAAATTATGAAAGAAACCTTACAGATGTCAATCGTCTAAATTATGTTTTGGACCGTTGGACTGGCGAGGGAAGTACTAATTCTACACCAAGAGTAACTACAAGTGCTACGGGAAATTCTACTTTCTCCAGTTATTTTGTTGAAGATGCTTCTTATTTGAGAATCCAAAATATGCAATTGGGATATTCAATAAATTCTAAATACTCTGAGAAAGCAGGAATCACAAAACTACGATTGTATGCAGGTGTAAATAACTTGTACACGTTTACAAAATATAAAGGTTTTGATCCGGGTGCTTCAAATGGAGCTCCAATTGGAGGGGGAATTGACTATGGTTTTTATCCAATCCCAAGAACCTATTTGTTAGGTTTAAACATTAATTTTTAATTCGTATTAAAATGAAAAAGTATCTATTTATTACCCTCATATCCTTAACAATCTTCTCAACGGTAACCATTTCTTGCAGCGATGATTTTGTGGATCGACCTATAGAATATTCGATTGATTCTGAGAATTATTTTAATTCGAAATCAGATTATGACAATGCTTTAATTGCAGCGTATGATTTGTTGCAAACCACATATCTTAATTCACTTTTGGGAGAAATAGCTTCTGACAATACTTTGGCCGGAGGCGAAAGTCAATCAGATACTCCAGGTTTTCAGCAAATTGATGATATGATACATACGCCAGTCAACAGCAATTTAAAAAACTTGTGGGACTGGATGTTCGCTGGAGTTCAAAGAGCCAATTATATTTTGGAATTCAAAGACAAAACTGATTTTGAAGGAAAGAATCAAGTCATTGGTGAAGCTCGTTTTCTTAGGGCTTATTATCATTTTGAATTAGTAAAATGGTTTGGTGGAATCCCATTGAAAGGGGATGCAAGATTCAGTCCTGGTGACGAGAAAATAATTCCGCGTTCATCCGTTTCAGAAGTATACGCTTCTATTGAGGCAGATTTAATCTTTGCTTCCGAAAACTTATCTGCAACAGCAGCACAAAAAGGAAGAGCGACCAAAGGCGCAGCTTTAGCGTTATTAGGAAAGGCTTATTTGTACCAAAATAAATATGCGCAAGCAGCAACAACCTTCGAAAGTTTAATTGGATCATCAACCTATTCATTAGTTTCAGATTACAATACTATTTTTGAAAATGCTGGAGAAAATGGTTCAGAATCGGTTTTTGAAGTACAATACACAGATGTTGAAGGAGCAGGTTTTGGATGTCTCCAATGTAGCGAAGGAAATGTAGCGGTTGGTTTTAGTGGGCCAAGAAATTATTCAGGCGATTTATTTACGTCAGGATTTAGTTTTAATGTTCCAACTCAGAAAGTCGTAAACGCATTTGAAGCAGGAGACAGAAGAGAAGCGGTTGCTATATTAGATATCGAGGCTTGGGCAGCAGCTTCAGGTGCAACTTTTGGAAAAGGATACGAACACACTGGTTTTTTCAACAGAAAATACATTCCAAGAAAAAGAAGTGCCTTAGCGCAAGGTGATTTAAACCTTACAAATCCTAATAATTACAGAGCGATTCGTTATGCAGATGTTCTATTGATGGCAGCTGAGGCTTACAATCGCGGTGGAATAGATGATGCAAAAGCAAGAGGTTATTTGAACCAAGTTAGAAGACGCGCTTTTGGTGATTTGAATCATGATATCTCTTCTTCTGGAGCGGCTTTGACTGACTTTATTTTAGCAGAAAGAAGAGTGGAATTAGTTGGTGAAGGACACCGTTTCTTCGATTTAGTACGAACTGGTAAAGCAGCTCAGGAAATTACTGGATTTACAGCCAACAAAAATGAATTGTTTCCAATTCCTATTGAGGAAATTCAATTTGCAAATGGAAATTGGCCACAAAATCCTGGATACTAAAAACTAATATTATTTAAATATGAAAAACTTAAAATTAATACTAAGTCTTTTTGTTCTAACTATCTTTTTGGGATGTTCAGACGAAAATAATGACGTAGATCTGGATGGTGTAAATGCACCTTCAAATATATCTGCTCTGACTACCATTACACAAGATAACTCAGGAAATGTTACCTTTTTACCTCGTGGCGAAGGAGTTACTCAGTTCGAAATTTATTTTGGTGATTCCACTACAGCGCCTGTTTTTGTAAACCCAGGTGGTACCATTACCCATAAATATAAAGAGGGTAAATTTCAGGCAAAAATTGTAGGAGTAACTATAAATGGGAAAAAAACAGAAACTATTCAAGAGGTAACAGTTTCATTTTTAGCACCAACAAATTTTGAACCGGCTATAACAATAGGAAGCAATCTTTCGATTAATGTAACCGCTAAAGCAGAATTAGAAACTTTCTTTCAAGTTTATTTTGGAGATGTAGCGAATGAAGTTCCTGTAGATTTCATGGAAGGTGAAGTGATTACGCACACGTATTTAAATCCGGGAACGTATCAAGTAAAAGTGGTTGCCTTAAGTGGTGGAGTTGCTACAACGCAAAAAACGCAAAGTGTAACGGTAACTAATTTATTTGCTGCTCCAATTCCAACGATTCCTGCTGCGAACGTGATTTCTATGTTTAGCGATAGTTATACAAATGTTGCTGTTGATACGTGGAGAACATCTTGGTCACAGGCAAATCTGGAAGAAATTGATATTAGTGGTAACAAAGCAAAAAAGTACAGTGCCTTAAATTTTGTAGGTATTGAAGCAACAACAAGTCCAATAAACGCGTCTGCAATGACCTTTTTCCATATTGATATTTGGTCATCAGATTTAACAGAGTTTAAAGTTAAATTAGTCGATTTTGGAGCTAATGGAGCCTTTGGTGGTGGAGATGATAAAGAACATGAAATCACGATTGCAAATCCTGAAAAGGAAAAATGGGTAAGTTTAGATCTTCCATTAAGCGACTTCACTGGACTTACAACGCGTTCTCATATTGCTCAATTAATTTTAGTTGGTGCTCCTTCTGGAAATACTACGGTTTATGTTGATAACGTTTTCTTTTATAATAAAGCCGGTTCTATCACCGCAGCGCCAACTCCAACTGTAGCGGCATCTAAAGTGATTTCTATGTTCAGCGACGCTTATACTAATGTTCCTGTCAACACTTGGAGAACTTCTTGGTCAAGTGCTACATTGACGGATTTGAGTATTAATGGAAATGCGACTAAAAAATACAGTGCATTGGATTTTGTTGGTATCGAAGCGACTTCAACTCCTATAAATGCTACTGCAATGACTCATTTTCATACTGACGTTTGGTCGTCAGATTTCACACAGTTCAAAATAAAATTAGTCGATTTTGGTGCTAATGGAGCTTTTGGCGGAGGTGATGACGTTGAGCATGAAATTACTATTTCATCGCCAGCGAAAGGATCTTGGGTAAGCTTAGATATTCCGTTGAGTTCTTTTACAGGATTAACAACCAGAGCACACATTGCACAGTTAATTTATGTGGGTGCGCCTGCTGGAAATAACACCGTTTATATTGACAATGTTTATTTTCATAATTAATGAAAGATAAGTGTTAGCAACTAATTATGAATTTAAAATGAATTGGTATACAACGAGTATCACAGTTATATTTTTTAAAAAATAGTAAAAATGAAAAAAATAATAATAAACATAGTATCTGTTTTTGTCCTTCTTTTGATGGTCAATTGTCAGGAAGATAATTTGGGTTTTGGAGCGTTAGACACGCCAACCAATCTTCAGGTAACGGCAGAAATAGTAGGTAAAACAGCAGCTTTGCCAAACGGAGATGGTTCTGGGAAAGTTAAATTTACCAGCACGGCAGAAAATGCAATTTCGTATAAGTACATTTTCAGCGATGGAACTTCTCAGAATTCTCCAAGTGGGATTCTTGAAAACACCTTTGCTACACCAGGGACAAATACATATACAGTGACTGTAATTGCTTCAGGAGCGGGAGGAGTTGCTACTAATATGACTCTGGAAGTAACCGTTTTTAGTGATTTTAAAGATGAGCAAGCGGTGCAATTCTTAACTGGTGGTGCGTCCAAAAAATGGTACTGGGCACAATCCGAAGATGGTCATTTGGGTGTTGGTCCAAACGTTGCATGGTCCGATCCTACTTTTGGAACTAAAAATTATTACCCTGATTTTTATTCTGCTAAAGCAAATGAAAAATCAGCTACGTGTTTATACAATAGCGTAATGACTTTTTCTATAGTAGGCCAACAAATGAAATTTGAATTGGATAACAAAGGACAAACATATTATAATGGTGCTTTCAAAGGCGGTGGCGATGATGCTTGCTATGACTTAAACACCAGCGGTGCTAAAACTGTTACTTTGAGCAAGTCAGATTCATTTATAACTAAGAATCCGGATAGCGCTACACAAACTAGAGGAACTACAATGAATTTTGCAGATGGTGGTTTTATGGGTTACTTTGTGGGAACAAGTTCTTACGAAATCTTATCAATTACTGATAATAGAATGGTCGTACGTGTGATTCAATCTGGAAATCCATTTTTAGCATGGTACCATACGTTCACCACTTCGCCTCCCGGTGCAGTTGTAACACCTCCTCCTACAGCAAATTATACTGTTTTGAAATTTTCGGATGAATTCAATACTGACGGTGCTCCAGATCCTACAAAATGGGGTTATGATCTTGGCGCTGGCGGTTGGGGTAATGGCGAAGCTCAAACCTATACAAGTGCTGCTGATAATGTGATTGTTCAAGGTGGAAATCTAAAAATTACTGCTAAAAAGGTAGGGACAGGTTACACTTCATCACGATTAAAGACAGAGGATAAATATGAATTCACCTATGGTAAGATTGAAGTAAGAGCTAAACTTCCAGTTGGTGGTGGAACTTGGCCAGCGATTTGGTCTTTAGGACAAGATTATAAAACAAATGCATGGCCAAAATGTGGTGAAATTGATTTCATGGAGCACAGAGGAAATGATCAAAATGTTATACATGGTTCACTACATTATCCAGGTAATAATGGTGGCAATGCAAACACCGCAAAAACAACTATAGCAAATGCATCGACAGAATTTCATGTTTATAAAACAATTTGGAGTCCTACTTCGATTCAGTTTTTTGTAGATGATAAGTTATTCCATTCGTTTACCAACAGTAGTTCAGTACCTTTCAATAGTGATTTTTTCATGATTTTGAACGTGGCAATGGGAGGAACTTTTGGTGGAGCTATTGATCCTGCTTTTACACAATCTTCAATGGAGATTGATTATGTGAGGATTTATCAATAAAATAAGGAATTAATATAAAAAGGTCGGAATTTATTTCGGCCTTTTAAATATAATAAAATGGATAAAGATGAAAAATAAATCCCTGTTAGCATCATTTGCTATAGCAGCTCTAATAGTTGCAGGTTGCAGTAATAAAATCTTGAAATCTCCTGTTTCATATTCTAAAGAAAATGTTTTAGAGACTAAAGTGGATTCGGTTCTCCGATTGATGACTCTCGAAGAAAAAGTAGGGCAACTCAATCAGTACAATGGTTTTTGGGATATCACAGGTCCGACACCAAAAGAAGGTCAAGCAGCTAAAAAATACGAGGACTTGAAAAAAGGTTTAGTAGGATCGATGCTGAATGTAAAAGGTGTTAAAGATGTAAAAGCGCTGCAAAAAATAGCGGTGGAACAAACCCGATTAGGGATCCCTTTGCTTTTTGGATTTGATGTTATTCACGGTTATAAAACGATTAGTCCTATTCCGCTCGCTGAAGCAGCAAGTTGGGATTTAGATGCGATGAAAAAGTCGGCTGCAATAGCTGCTGAAGAAGCCGCTGCCGTGGGACTGAACTGGACTTTTGCACCTATGGTTGATATTTCCAGAGACGCTCGCTGGGGACGAGTTATGGAAGGTGCCGGTGAGGATCCTTTTTTAGGAAGTAAAATTGCGGTAGCCCGTGTGCAAGGTTTTCAAGGCGAAGATTTAGCCGCTGTGAATACTATTTTGGCTTGCGCCAAACATTTTGCAGGATATGCTTTTGCCGAATCAGGAAGAGATTATAATACGGTTGATATAAGTGAAACGGTGTTGCAGAATACCATTTTTCCACCTTTTAAAGCGGCTGTAGATGCAGGTGTACGAACGTTTATGAACTCTTTCAATGAACTAAATGGAATTCCCGCAACAGGAAATGCCTATTTACAAAGAGAAGTTTTAAAAAGAGATTGGAAATTTGATGGTTTTGTAGTTTCGGATTGGGGTTCTATCAATGAAATGATTCCGCACGGTTTTGCTAAGGACAGTAAACAGGCAGCTGAAATAGCGATTAATGCAGGTTCAGATATGGATATGGAATCCAGTGCGTATGTGGAACATTTAGTGGCATTAGTTAAAGAAGGTAAAGTCAAAGAAAGTGTTATTGATGATGCTGCAAGACGAATATTGAAAGTAAAATTCGAATTGGGTTTGTTTGACGATCCATACAAATATTGTGATGAAAATCGAGAATTAGCAACAGTAGGAAAAGCGGCCTTTCATGAAGGAGTTTTGGATATGGCCAAAAAGTCTATCGTGCTTTTAAAAAATGAAAAGGAATTATTGCCTCTTAAAAAATCAGGTCAAAAAATTGCATTAATTGGTGCTTTGGCAAATGATAAAACGAGTCCATTGGGAAGTTGGAGAATCGCAGCTGATGATAACTCAGCGGTTTCGGTTTTGGAAGGATTACAAAAATATTCGGGTAATCAACTTACTTATGCAAAAGGAGCTGATGTAACTGAAGGAAGAACGCAGTTCATTTGGGAAACTAAAATCAATACGACGGATAAGAGTGGATTTGCAGAAGCTATTGCAGCTGCAAAAAAAGCTGACGTGGTAGTTATGGTTTTGGGAGAACACGGTTTGCAATCAGGTGAGGGAAGAAGCAGAACCGATATTGGTTTGCCGGGCGTTCAGCAAGAATTATTGGAAGCAGTTTATAAGGTCAATCCTAATGTTGTTTTGGTTTTAAATAATGGTCGTCCATTAGCAATTCCTTGGGCCGATGAAAATATTCCTGCAATAGTTGAAGGTTGGCATTTAGGAACACAAAGCGGTAATGCAATTGCGCAGGTTTTATACGGCGATTACAACCCCAGTGGAAAATTGCCAATGACTTTTCCTAGAAATGTAGGTCAGATTCCTATTTATTACAATTATAAAAATACGGGAAGGCCAGTTATGAATGAACCCGAAAGTGTGTTTTGGTCGCATTATATCGATGAAAAAAATACGCCTTTGTATCCTTTTGGTCACGGTTTAAGTTACTCTAAATTTGAATATTCCGATTTGCAATTATCATCCAAAACATTTGCTAAAAATGGTAAAATTGAAGTTTCTGTAAATTTAAAAAATACTGGAAAAGTTACCGGAAAAGAAGTCGTTCAATTATATATTAGAGATTTGATAGGAAGTATAACGCGTCCGGTAAGAGAGCTGAAAGGATTTGAAATGATCGAATTGCAGCCTAACGAAACTAAAAAAGTGGTATTTACAATCGATGAAAAAACAATTGAGTATTTTACAGCCAATAGAAAATGGGAAGCAGAAGCTGGAGATTTTAAAGTATTCATTGGAGGCAGTTCAGTAACAAAGTTGGAAGGTGATTTTCAATATTCAAATTAAAATAAAATGAAAAAAATACTAGTATTATTGCTTGTGGTCAATTTTTCTTTTGCACAGCAGAACAAACGAAAACTGGTTTGGGAAGAAAATTTCAACGGTAAAAGGTTAAACGAAAAGAGTTGGAATTTTGAACTTGGCGATGGTTGTCCTAATTGCGGTTGGGGAAATAACGAACGACAATTGTACACGAAACAAAATCACAAGCTTGCTAAAAACAAGTTGGTCATTACAGGTAAAAAAGAAGGTGATAAATACACTTCGACACGCATTACTACCAAAGGTAAAAAAGAGTTTCAATACGGTCGTTTTGAGGCCAGAGCAAAGTTGCCAGTTGGTCAAGGAGTTTGGCCTGCTTTGTGGATGTTAGGTTCTAATATAAATGAAGTTGGCTGGCCAAAATGTGGTGAAATCGATATTTTAGAATATGTTGGGAAAGAGCCAAATATGGTTTTTACTTCTTTGCACACGCAGGACAGCCATGGAAATACGATAAATACCAAGAAAACAAGATTTGATGATATTGAGGAAGGTTTTCACATTTACGCTATGGAATGGACGAAAGACAAAATCGATTTTTTTATAGATGATACTTTAGTGTATACGTTTCAGCCTGAAAATAAAACAGAGGCAATTTGGCCTTATAATCAGCCTTTTTATTTTATCATTAATATGGCAATAGGAGGAAACTTTGGTGGGCCAGAAGTTGATGACAATATTTTACCGCAAGAGTTCATAGTTGATTACGTCAGAGTCTACCAATAATCGTAGATAATCAGTAGTATAGTTAAAACTAAAATAAAGTTTGATTCTAATCCATTAACAATCAGACTTTATTTTAGTTTTTATATTTTTAAGAATTCCTTGACATAAACTATTCTTTTTGTTCAACGGCATGCTATTTGTATAATAAATGTGAAAAAAAGAAGAAAAATTTTAACAAATTTTATTCATGATATGTTAATTTTCATTAATTTTACTTGCATGTTAAAATAATATTTAGTTAAATTTGAAAACTTAACGAACCTAATCCAATTTAGCCTATAATAGAAAACTACTTTTTAGAGAAAACTCTCCAATTTTAATTAAAACTAAAAAGTATTATTATGGTTAATATACAACTCCCAGACGCGTCATTAGTTAAGGAATATGTCGCAGGTAATGAGGATGCCTTAGCTAAACTAATAAAAAGGCATGAATCAAAAATCTATGGATTCATTTATTCTAAAATCCCCGACAGAGATATTACCAACGATATTTTTCAAGATACTTTTATCAAAGTGATTAAGACTTTGAAATCAAACTCCTATAATGAAGAAGGTAAATTCTTGCCATGGGTAATGCGTATTTCCCATAATCTGGTGGTTGATCATTACCGTAAAACGAAAAAAATGCCCATGTTCAGAGAAACAGAGGAATTTTCTATTTTCTCAATTATGTCTGATGATTCCTTGACGATAGAAAATAAAATAATTTCGGAACAAGTCGAAATGGATTTGAAAAAATTAATTGAAGAACTTCCAGCGGATCAAAAAGAAGTTTTGGTGATGCGAATGTACCAAGATATGAGTTTCAAGGAAATTTCGGAATCTACCGGAGTAAGCATCAATACCGCCTTAGGAAGAATGCGTTATGCTTTGATGAATTTGAGAAAAGTAATTGATAAACACCAAATTGTTTTAACCAATTAACAATATCTTGAAATTTGCTGCGTTGTAATAGAAAACAAATATGTATTACTTTATGGCAAAAACTTACTCAAAAAAATCATTAGTTTACCAAACGATGAAACCAAGTAAAGAAACAATTTCTTTTTTATTAGGCTATTCCAAAGCGTTAACCATAATAAAAGTAGATAATAAAAGTTTCGAAATTATATCGAATTAGAATTGTTTTGATTGATGAAAAATCAGTTTAACTTTTCTAATAAGTATTAACTAAAAAAAACCGCTGATTCTTAATGGGAATCAGCGGTTTTTTGTGTTTAGATAATTTATTTTTTATAATAAGCGTCAAGTACGGTTTTTCTGCCAATCGTTTTCGTAATTATATCTTTTTCTAAGTCCCATCCACGAGCTGGAGAATATTCTCTTCCGTACCAAATAATCTGAAGATGCAAGTCATTCCAAATTTCCTCAGGAAAAAGACGTTTGGCATCTTTCTCCGTTTGGACTACGTTTTTTCCATTGGTTAAATTCCAGCGGTACATCAAGCGGTGAATGTGCGTATCCACAGGAAACGCAGGAACACCAAATGCTTGTGACATGACGACACTGGCTGTTTTATGTCCTACGGCCGGTAATTCTTCAAGAAATTCAAAACTTTCAGGTACTTTTCCGCCGTGTTTGTCAATTAAAATATGTGATAAACCATGAATTCCTTTTGATTTCATTGGCGATAAGCCACACGGACGAATAATTTCCTTTATTTCCTCCACAGACATTTTGATCATATCGTACGGATTATCAGCTTTTGCAAAAAGCAAAGGCGTAATCTGATTTACTCGCACATCTGTACATTGTGCTGATAACAGAACAGCGATCAATAATGTATATGGATCTTTATGGTCCAGCGGAATTGGAATCGTAGGGTATAATTCTTTTAACGTATTTATAACAAAAGTTACACGTTCTTGTTTATTCATTATTCATTAAATTTGATTGTAAAGAAAAACAATTTCAATGGCAATAGCAATATTCAAATTCAATTCAAATAAGTAAAAAATACAAATAATGACAACATTAAAAAAAGGAGATAAAGCACCTAATTTTTCAGGCGTAGATCAAGACGGGAAATCACATCAATTAGCAGATTATTCAGGAAAAAAATTAGTAGTTTTCTTTTATCCAAAAGCAAATACGCCGGGATGTACTGCTGAAGCTTGTGATTTAAGAGATAATTTTGAACGATTTCAAGCTAATAATTATGCGTTGTTAGGTGTAAGTGCTGATTCAGCTAAAGCTCAAGCGAAATTCAAAGACAAGTATGAATTTCCTTTTCCATTACTTGCTGATGAAGATAAATCTGTAATTCAGGCTTTTGGTGTTTGGGGACCTAAAAAATTCATGGGTAAAGAATATGATGGAATCCACAGAACCACTTTTGTAATTGATGAAAAAGGAATTATCGAAGAAGTGATTTCTGATGTAAAAACGAAGGCGCATGCTGCTCAAATACTTAAATAAGTATTAGTGTTGCGTTTTGGTATTCAGTTACCGGTTTAATTTAAAATACGTTTCTAAAAACTGAAATCAGATTTTAAATGCAAAGAAAAGTCCAGAGTTGAGTTTATAATTTACCGCAATTCTGGACTTTTTTTATAATTTTAATGTACTAGTTGCTTTCGTTCAAGACTTTATTTGGATCAAATCCAAAAAGTCTGTGCTCTTTAATTATTTCAGCAATACCGGAAGGAAGCATTTGTTCCCAACCTGGTTTTCCATGATTAATCATATTCAAAACTTCACGGGAGAAAACTTCTAAAATGGAAGGGTCATAATCGTCAATATCGACTACTTTACCATTGAATTTAAAGAATTTATAAAGTTCTTTCATTCTTGGGTGTACTTTCAAATTCTCGGATGTAATAATTTCTCCATTTTCACCAATCATTGGATACAAGAATACTTTCATATCGCGGTAGAATAATTTTCCAAAAGCTTCCAGAATTCCACCACTTAAATGACGGTAATATTTTTCGTCAAAAATATCTATTAAATTATTTACGCCCATGGCTAATCCCATTCTGGCTTTAGTATAATTCGCAAAATACTCCACGACTTTATAGTATTCCTGAAAGTTTGAAATCATTACTGTTTGTCCAAGAGAACACAATAATTCAGCTCGATCCATGAAATCTCTTTCATCAATCTCACCATCGGAACGTAAATTTGAAAGTGTGATTTCAAAAACTACCAGTGTATTTTCGGCATTTACTTTATTCTCGTTCAAGAACATTTTCAATGATTTTTCATACATGTCCATGTTTACTTTTGTAACCGGACGAAAACTTCCTCTAAAAGCAAGTATGTTCTTTTTATATAATATAGCTGCAGGAAGTATGTTTTTTCCATCAGGATTAAACATTACCGCATCAGTCATTCCGTTTTTGACTAATTGTAAACTCATCAAACGATTGTCTACATCAGCAAAACGGGGACCAGAGAAATTTATCGTATCAATTTCTAATTGATCTTTGTCTAAATGGTCGTATAAATAACGCAAAAGACGTTTAGGATCATTGTATTTGTAGTAAGCGCCATAAATTAAATTTACACCAAGGATTCCAAGAGTTTCCTGTTGCAATCGAACATCAGTTTCTTTAAAACGAATGTGAAGAATGATTTCGTTGTAATCTTCGTCTGGTTCAATTTGGTAACTTATTCCAACCCAGCCGTGTCCTTTAAATTGTTTGGCAAAATCAATAGTGGCAACGGTATTGGCATAACTAAAAAACATTTTGTTAGGATGTTTTTCTCTACTTAGTCTTTTTTCTATTAGGTTAACTTCATGAGAAAGCATTTTTTTAAGTCGGCTTTCAGTGACATAACGGCCATCTTCTTCAATACCATAAACGGCATCACTAAAATCTTTGTCATAGGCTGACATTGCTTTTGCGATTGTTCCGGAAGAACCACCAGATCTAAAAAAATGTCTTACAGTTTCCTGTCCAGCTCCAATTTCAGCAAAAGTTCCATAAATATTTTCGTTCAAATTGATACGAAGTGCTTTATCTTTAATTGAAGGGATTTGTTGGATGATTTTATCACCTTTTAATTTTATTTCTGTATCCATTTTCTTTTAATATGGCTAATATTTTGCAAAGTTAATGAAATAGGTTTCTAATGAAAGAGAATTAACCCTATTTTTGCAAATAAAATAAAGAAAGTTGAAGGTATATTTTTTAGGAACTGGTACGTCACAAGGGATTCCTGTTATCGGGAGTAATCATCCCGTTTGTAAAAGCACTGATTTTAAAGATAAAAGACTACGAGTTTCAGTATGGATTTCTTGGGAAAATTACTCTTACGTTATCGATTGCGGACCTGATTTCAGACAACAAATGCTCTCGTCAAATTGTCAGAAAGTAGACGGAATTCTTTTTACCCACGAACACTCAGATCACACTGCAGGAATTGATGATATTCGTCCTTTTAATTTTAAGCAAGGAGAAATCCCAATTTATGCACACCAAAGAGTGATTCATAATTTGAGAAAACGTTTTGATTACGTTTTTGAAACAGTCAATAAATATCCCGGTGCGCCATCTGTGGAAACAATCGAAGTGGTCAATAATCAATCCTTTTCTATTGGAAATAAAAAAGCTGTTCCTATAAATGTGATGCATGGAAATCTTCAGGTTTTTGGTTACCGAATTGATGATTTTGCCTATTTAACAGATGTGAAAACTATAGAAAATAGTGAAATTGCCAAGTTGAAAAATCTAAAAGTATTGGTTATAAATGCTTTGCGGGAAGAACCTCATGATACGCATTTCAATTTGAAAGAAGCCTTGGATTTTATAACTTTGGTGCAACCCAAAAAAGCGTATCTCACTCATATTAGTCATATTATGGGATATCATGAAGAAGTTCAAAAAAATCTTCCTGATAACGTTTTTCTGGCCTACGATAATTTAGAAATTACAATTTAATTTTATTTAAAATGAAAAAATCATTATTCCTTTATCTAACTATTTTGGCTGTGCTTTCAACTGTTTTTACCTACATGTTCTTAAGCAAACAGGTAACTTTTGAACAAAATAGATACGATAAAACCACAAAAAAATTAAGAGACAGTTTAAACTTAGTTTCGAATCAATTAGTGGATGCCAACTATTTTTCTTTAGAAAAGAATGAAAATGCCCAAAATTATTTTGATTCAGGAAATGGAGATAAAATGATTCAATTTGAAAAATTAATTCCTGTTGTTACTGAAAAATTAATGGATTTTAACGCTAATCCAAAAGGAAATCCTTACACCGGTCAAGACCAAATTGGGACTAATAAATTTATTATTAACAAAGTGAAAATACTAAACCACAGATGGATTATTGCGGATTATAGTGATGGTGAAATTTGGGGCGAAGTTTTGTTGAAATATTTTGTCAATCCTGATGAAAGCATTTCATTTGAAGTGAATCAATCGTTGTTGTATCAGAAATAAATAAGCAGTCGCAGTTTTCAGATAGTATACCCTGACAACTGCGACTGATTACTGAAAATTATTTTTCCTGAAGCCAATTTTTGAAGTCATAAAAGTTCTGTGGAGCAACTCCATGACCAATTGGATATTCTTTGTAAGTTATATTTATTCCTAAATTCTCTAATACTGAAGGCGTTTTTCTCGCCCATTCTACTGGAATTACCTGATCTACCGTTCCGTGTGAAGCAAATATTTTCAGGCTAGTAAAGTTGTTTTTGAGATAATCCTCAGCGACAATTTCTAAATTCAAATACCCACTCATAGCAACTACTTTCTGAACTTTTTCAGGATATGAAAGTGCAACTGCATAACTCAAAATAGCGCCTTGGCTAAAGCCAACTAAAGCAATTTGTTTCTCATCAATTGGATAATTGGCAATTAACTCATCAATAAATCCAGCAATTAAATCTCTTGAAATTTTAGCTTGGTCGTGGTCAGAAAATTTGTTTTCGTCTGCATCAAAGTTGATGGCGTACCAAGCAAAAGCCCCGTATTGCATATTGTAAGGTGCGCGTGCTGAAATGATATAGTATTCATCCGGAAGTTCAGTGGCAAATGAAAATAAATCTTCTTCATTGCTGCCATATCCATGCAATAAAAGGATCAGTGGATTTTTGTCTAATTTTATTTTAGGTTCGCGTATTTTGTATTCTAAAGATAAATTCATCTAATTATGATATGTTTTTAAGCCATTTTTGAAAAAATGTTCCCAATAAAGGAACGGGTTTTGTTTCTCCTTTTATAGCATTGAAAATGCCATAAGACCACAATACGGACACAAAAATCCACATTGGAGCTGAAATCATTAAGCTGTCAAAATTGCTAATGATTAATCCCAATGATATAAAAGTTAAGGTGATTCCCAATCCTTGACGAATGTGAAAGGAAGCAAATGCATTTTTGTCTTCGGAGTTCATGGACATCGCTATAAAAACGCCAATTCCCAAGATATAACTGGTAATCGCGGCAGTTTTTCCAGATTCTGAATTATTAT
Source organism: Flavobacterium sp. CAN_S2 (assembly GCF_015752255.1). NCBI lineage: Bacteria > Pseudomonadati > Bacteroidota > Flavobacteriia > Flavobacteriales > Flavobacteriaceae > Flavobacterium > Flavobacterium sp. CAN_S2. Next base: position 172,838 of record NZ_JADOVA010000001.1, on the reverse strand, counting down.
TATTACTAGTATTCATTTTTCTATGCTAAAATTAATTTTCCTTGATTCACAATTCCGTATACTTTTCCTTTTATTTCAGTACCTAAAAAAGCAGAATTTTTTGATTTTGATAAAATGGAAGATTTTGTAAAAATGCTTTTTGGTTCCGGATTAAATATGGTAATGTTTGCTTTTGAACCTTCATTAATCGTTTCTGTTTCGATGCCAAAAGTTGTTTTTCCGGAGGTTAGTTTATCTATTACAGTTTCTAGTGGTAATACGTTCATCAAAGCACCGAAAGCACTTTCTAATCCAATCGTTCCATTTTTGGCACCATCAAATTCCATTTTTTTGTGTTCAATGTCCATCGGATTATGGTCGGATGTAATCATATCAATAGTTCCGTCTTTTATTCCTTTCAGCAATGCTTTTCTGTCGGTTTCAGTTCTAAGTGGTGGCGAAACTTTATAACGGGTGTCAAAACCTTCCAGTTTTTCATCGGTTAGAACCAAATGATGCACAGCAGCACTACAGGTTACATGTAGTCCATTCGCTTTAGCCTCTTTGATTAATTGAACTGATTTTTTAGTTGAAATTGTCGGAATGTGAAGTTTTCCTCCAGTGTATTCTAACAGGAATAAATTTCTTGCGATTTGTAATTCTTCGGCAAGATTTGGAATTCCTTTCAAGCCTAATCGGGTAGAAACAATACCTTCATTCGCTACTCCGTTTCCTTTTATATTTTCGTCTTGGCAAAATGAGAGAATCAAACCATCGAAATCCTGAACGTATTGTAATGCGATTTTTAGCAAATTAGCATTATCTAAACTTTTATTATAATCTCCAAAAGCAACTGCTCCGGCTTTTTTCATATCATATAATTCAGCCATATCTTTTCCTGCACTTTCTTTGCTCAAAGCGCCAATAGGATACAGTTGAGTGGCAAATCCTTGTGCTTTATTCAAGACAAAATTCACTTGGGATTGATTGTCAATAATAGGGAAGGAGTTGGGTTGTAAAGCGATTGCCGTAAAACCACTTTTTGCAGCAACAGTAAGTCCGTTTGAAATGGTTTCTCGGTCTTCGAAACCAGGTTCTCCTAGAGAAACACTGCTGTCAAACCAGCCTTGTGAAACATGCAAATTATCTAGTTGTAATTCGTCTGCTTTATCAGGATTTGGAAGCGCTGTTCCAATTTTTTTTATAAAACCATCAACAATTAAAATATCTGCAGTCTTATTATGAAAAGGACTTTTTGAATCGATAATTTTGGCGCCTCTGATGATTAATTTCATATGTAGATAATATTTGTTTTTTATGGGATATGGAATTCGGATTACTGTATTAACTTTTCCAGACAAATTTCACATTGATTTTTCAAGTATTTAACCTCCGTTATTTACTTTACGAATCGTATAATTGCCATTTCGCTAATCAGAAATAACAGTGCAAAGATAACAAACCATTTCCAAATTTGATTGTCAGTTCTGTCAGTTTGTAAAGTATCAAATAGCGATTGGATTGATTCGATTGTTTTATAGTCAGAAAGAATATTGTCATTGGCTGAAGCCAAATCACTTTCAGTTCTGTTGTAATTAAAACTGATGTTTTCAACCCATTCTTTTTTATTGAAAATGGTAAAGTTTCCAGCTTGTTCCGGATAATCATTGAAAGTCATTTTGACTTTATTATTCAGAATTTGTTGGATAGGAATGAATTGTTCGTCTAAGCCTTTTACCGTTAAAATAGCGTCTTTGTTTAGCGATGCTTCTGTTAAGTGTGGGTTGTTATTTCCAATTATCAAAGCATTTACGCCATTGTTTTGATTGTTCATTGCCATCTTGTAGAATGTAGGCACAATTAATGGAGATTGCTGGAAATTTGAATTTTCGATGTTGATAGGAGCTGCAAAAACAGCAACCGCTGAAACCGAATTTGCTATCGATGTCAAGAAAACACTTTGGTCTTCATAAGATAAAGCAGCAGGACTTGAACTTGATAATACGAACGATTTTTTTGTTTTTGGATATTGAAAATTAGTCACTTTATTTTCAAAAACGCTATTGAATATTGGATGACTAAAATTGATTTTAGTAATCAGCTTTTCTCTATTTTCTAAAGAATTGAATCTCAGGTTTCCAAAATTCGATACGAAAGAATTCATATTGGTAATGGAATTTATCACCGAAGGAATCACAATTACATTGCCGCCTTTCTCTACAAAAGATTTCAAAGTGGTCGCCAAAGCTTGCGGAATTTCATCTAATTCGTTTAAAATAATCGCATCTTGATCTTCCAGTTTATTGTAGTCTAATGCGCTTAAAGTATAATTGTTAAAATTGAATTCTTCACTGGTGTAAATTCGGGAAAGGAAGTTGCTTTTTGCCGGTTCTCCAATGCTGATAATATTGGTTTTCTTAGTTTTAGAAATACTAAAATACAAGGTGTTATCATAAGACAAACCATTATCAGCTATCGAAAAATAGCCATGAAAAGCTTGTTTTGGAATCGTAAAATTGAGGTTTTTTTTCTTTGTTTCTAAAGTTACTATCGTTTTAGCAATAAGCTTATTTTCATTGTATAGAGAAATTGGAATCGGTTTGAAATCATCTCCATAACCGGATATTTGCACACTAATTTCATAGAAATTTTCTAATGTTTTATTGATGAAAACGCTGTCAATAGAAACATTGTTTTTTTGTTCTGCTTTTGGGATTATAAATAAGGGCGAATCAGTTGCATCACTATTTTTCAATTGTTTTTCATCAAGACCTGCAGCATCGGTAATGACAACGATATCTTTTTTAAAAGCCGATTTATGCGCTTTTATTTTTGCCATTATATTATCCAATTGGAACGGAGTTGCGCTGTATTTCAGATTTTGCAAAGCACCACGAACCGATTTTATATCTGTGTTCCAATAATTTTCGGAATTGGTGAGCAAAGAAAAATTGACGTTTTCCGGAGTTTCTTCTAGTAGTTCCTGAACAGCTCGTTTTAGCAATTCGCCTTTTTTGCCTTTGGCTTGCATACTAAAAGAATTGTCCAAAATAATATACAATTCATTGTTGGCATTTTTATTGTCTTTGGATTCAAAAAAAGGCTGTGCAAATGCTATAATAATACAAGTTAATAGCAATAATCGACAGGCGAGAAGCAGCCATTTCTTGATTTTAGAGCTTTTTCTGGTTTGAATCGAAAGTGCTTTTAAGAAACGAACATTAGTGAAATATTCTTTTTTGAAACGGCGTAATTGAAATAAATGAACCAAAATTGGAACAATCAACAAGAACAGAAAGTATAAAATTTCGGGATGTTTAAAATGCATTCTGAGGTTGAGTTTACTTCACTGGATTTTATTTTCAACGGTGTTCATTGAATTTTATTAGTCAAAAATACAAATTTGTTGACAGTTTTAGTTGAAGTTGTTATAATTTTTCATAGGAATAAACAATTGACATTCATTATGGATATAATGTGTATTTTAGCTTTTCAATAAAATTTAAAAACATGAAAAAGCCGTTTGCTATTGTTCTATTAATTTTCATTTTTACAAGTGTTCAGGCACAAAAAAATAAATTCAATTTACTCATTGGAACCTACACTCAAAGCTGTGATAGCAAAGGAATTTATGTATATGATTTTGATTCAAAGACAGGTGATTTCAGTTTTAAAAATGCGAGTGAAAAAGTTATAAATCCAAGTTATTTGACGGTTTCAAAAGATAATAATTTTGTTTATTCTGTAAATGAATTTGGTGCCGAAAGTACGGTAAGTTCTTTTAGTTATAATCCAGCAAGCGGAAAATTAGACTTAATCAACAAGCAAAGTTCAAAAGGTGCTGATCCTTGTTACATTATAAACGATGATAAAAATGTAATTGTTGCCAATTATTCTGGTGGGAATATTTCCATTTTTGGTAAAAATAATGATGGAAGTCTTACTGCAGCAAAGCAAGTAATCCAGCATTACGGAAAAGGAATTAACAAGCAAAGACAAGAAGGTCCTCATGTGCATATGGTTCATTTTTCCCCAGATAAAAAGTTTGTTTTGTCCAATAATTTAGGGAATGATAAAGTGTATTCCTATGGCTATAATACTAATGCTGAACATACTGTTTTAGAACTGAAAGATAGTATTTCAGTAAAATCGGGTAGTGGTCCCAGACATTTGACATTCAGTAAAAATGGAAAGTTTGTTTACCTATTACAAGAACTCGACGGTGCGTTAACGGTATTTAGTTACTCAAACGGAATATTAAAGAAGATTGATGAAACGACTATTTTAGCTAAAGATTTCAAAGGAACGTTCAGTTCCGCAGATATCCATATTTCGCCTGATGGGAAGTTTTTATATGCGACTAATCGCGGTGAAGCCAATAACATTACAATTTTTAAAATTCTAAAAAACGGAAAATTACTATTGAAAGGACAAACCAGTACTTTAGGAAAAGGACCTAGAAATTTTGCGATTGATCCAACGGGTAATTTTCTTTTGGTAGCACATCAATATACCAATGACGTGGTAATTTTTAAAAGAAGTAAAAAGACCGGATTACTAATTGATACTGGAAAAAAAATAGCATTATGCTCTCCAGTTTGTTTGGTTTTCACAAAGAATTAAATAGTATGATTCAAGAAAAAAGGCTAAAAATAATTGTTATTTTTAGCCTTTTTTACTTTACTATTTGTTCTTGTCTTTTCTCTTTTTGTCTCTGGTTTTTAGCATGTTTCTATTTACAGAACCATGTGTTTTCTTTTTGGTAACACCAGGTCCACCTAAATTGACTTTCTTGTTCTTTTTACTTTTCTCTTGAAAAGCGCCATCTCCGTCAAGTTTCTGTTTTTTCATCAAAAACTTAATCGGTTGTCTGTCTTTTTCAGGTTCGATTAATTTGGATGAAACTTCAACGGTTTCCGGGAAAGGCTCAATTGGCAATTCCATATTCATCAGTACTTCGACCTCTACTTTGAACTCTTCTTCACGAGGCGCAATAAAACTTATGGCGGTTCCTGAAGCATCAGCACGACCAGTTCTACCGATTCTGTGCATATATAATTCTGGCATTTCTGGCATTTCAAAATTGATTACGTGTGTAATATTTGAAATGTCTAAACCTCTGGCCATAATGTCAGTAGTAATCAAACCACGTAAATTTCCTTCTTGGAACAAAGCCATCGTACTCAAACGATAATTTTGTGATTTATTAGAGTGAATTACTCCAAACTGACCGTCAAAATCTTCTTCGATTCGCTCTAGAACCATATCCGAAATCTTTTTATTATTGACAAATACTAGAACACGACTCATGTCCTCGTTATTTTGTAACAAGTGTTTCAGAAGGTTTATTTTGGTATTGAAATTAGGAACTTGATAGGACAATTGTTTGATATTTTCCAACGGTGTTCCTGAAGCGGAAAGCGTAACTTCTTCTGGATAATCAAAATAATCATTCAAAATTGCATCTACTTCATCCGTCATCGTAGCCGAAAAAAGGATGTTTTGACGTTTTTTTGGCATCATCGCTAAGATAGCGGTCAATTGCGTACGAAATCCTAAATTTAGCATTTCATCAAACTCATCGATTACCAGTTTTTGCATCTCTTCAAAACGAATGACATTGTCCAGTGTTAAGTCCATGATTCTTCCTGGAGTTCCCACAAGTATGTCGCATCCTTGATAAACGGTCGTTTTTTGAGTATTAATATTTACACCACCAAAAATTCCAATAGTTCGAACCGACATGTATTTTGTCAGTTTTTCAACTTCTTCCACAACTTGAACAACAAGTTCACGTGTAGGAACCAGAATTACTATTTTTGGAGTATGTCCGGGAGTGAATTTATATAGTTTTAACAAAGGCAATAGGTAAGCAAATGTTTTACCGGTACCAGTTTGAGCGATTCCCATCATATCTCTTCCGGACATGATCACAGAAAAAGTTTTTTCCTGAATTGGAGTGGGAGTAGTGAATCCTAAATCATCAATCGCTTTTTGTACGGATTTCGGAAGGTTGAATTGCTCAAAAGTAGTCATTTGCTTAAATTTTTTGCAAAGATAGTCTTTTTGAAAGTAATGCTCAAAATCAACATTTTTCTGGCGCTATTTCAGGATCATATTTGAATTAATGATTTAGTAATCGCTTCACTCGTAATACTAATTCGTTTGGATTAAAAGGTTTTGCAATGAAATCATCGGCGCCAAGTTTAAATGCTTCGCTAACAGAATGTTCCTCTTCGCCCAAAGCAGATAACGCAATTATAGCTTTATTTTCGTAATTACTTTTTACAAAGCTAATTACTTCTAATCCTGATTTATACGGCAATAATAAATCAGTGATTACCATATCAGGATTTATGGTGTGTAATTGTTCAATAGCACTCAGACCGTCTCTAATTACGCTCAACTGATATCCTTCTTTATTTAGTATGAATGTGAGGATCTTAATCATTAACTCATCATCTTCAATAATTAGTATTTTTTTATCGCTGTTCATTTGAGCTATTTTATTTGTTGTAAAGTTCAATCTCATCAATCATTACCATCGGTTTTTTGTTTTTCCGTTTTCTCCAACTTGGTAAATCTTCCTGATTCTGTACGACCAATTTTATTTTTTCAAAAGTGCTGAAACTTTTATCCGTAATCTCTATTTCATTAGTTTTTACTTCATAATTTTCTACTAAATTTACGAATTTTTTTTCAGTTATCAGGTTCCATTTTTTGTTTTTATATCCAAATATTGTGATTTTTTGTGGTAGAAAAATCCAATTTCTTTGATTATCTAAAAAGTGCATCTTTATAAGATTAAAATCTAAATTTTTTGTAAATATCTCTATTTCAGGATTGTTTCCATACCATCCTATCCAGTTGATGTTGTAATCTTTGTGGCCATTTATTCCATCAACAAGTCCAGCACTTCCTTTTCCTGAGTATTCTGTTGCTGGCGGTGTCAGAAAATTAATTTCTAGTTTTTCTCCAAGATGTGTTGCCGTATTTTTAGTTATTTCCAACCAATTCTTGTAATATTGGTCAGGTGATAATCCGTCTTCGCTCAGTTCGTAAATTCCAAATTCATTGCATGCCTCAGCAAATTTCGACACTCTTTCATTGAGGCCGGGTTTTACTTGCTTTTCACCATTTGCATTGACGATGAACATCCCGTGTTGTTCTTTGCCGTAATACTTTGATTGCTCAAAAAACACATATTCTAATGCAAGACGTAATTTTTTTACTCGGGAATATAAAACAGGATCTTCATTCACGGATACGGAAGCTTCATCTAGTAATTGGTCGTATTCATCCATCGCTTTTGGAGATAGAAAGGTATTTCTACTTTGAATAGGTCCAGAATAAATGTCTAATGTACGATTCGAATTTTCTTGGTTTTTGGACAAGAGATTTAAATATTCTTTAATTGAGGACGCCGCATTTCCGTAAAAACCTCTTAAAAAATCATCGGTGGTTGCTTCGATATCTATTTCGGCATTCCATAATAATTTGGCTAAAAGATATTGTCTTAGTTCCGAAAAATCTCCGGGAACATCAGCGTAACCTTGAACAAATAATCCTTTGACATTATTTTGTTTGAAAAGTTTATAATTATCTGAAAAGGTATTGATGTTAGGAAATGGAGATAAATAGTTTGAAAATTGCACCGTATAATCCCATAAATACAAGTTGGAAGCCGTTTTGCCCCAGTTTTGTAATATTTTGATAAAGGATTTGTTTGCAGGATCGTTCTGTATCGATTTTCCTCTGTTCAATTCGATAGGGCAAAATAAAGTATAAATATTAGATTGAATTTTTAGATTAGTAGGTGCTTTGTAGGTGTGTTGATACGCCAGTGTTGCAATTTTTGTTTTCGGAAAATGTTTTGCAATTTTATTCATGAAAAAGTAAAGAGAGCCTTGCGGTCCTCCATGTTTTTCATTCAATGATTTGCATTTATCGCACTCACAGTATACGGCATCATCATTTTGACTGACTGATATAAATGATGCTTTTGGATTGTCAGCAATAATTTGAGTCATTTTTTTTATGACCTTATTAACGACAGTTTCGTTAGTCATACAAAGCGATTCCGGTCTTCGTTTCCCTTCGTATAAAGCAAAAAATTCAGAATTTGTTTTGAAAAATTCTTTTGCTGGTAAAAGTGTATTAAATGAGTGACCCCAAATACTGAAATCGTCCAAATGCCAATCTAATTTATGCCAATCGCGGAAATCATCATCAAAAGCATCTGGATAAAAAAGTACCCGATATTCAAATGAAGGATTATGTATTTGAGTTGTATTTTTTGGGAAAACAACACGATTTAATTTTGGAATATAAAGATCTTTCGAAGTAAATTTTCTAAATCCCCAATTTTCAAGTAAAGTATAAACGGCGTATCGAAGCAGTTTTTCATTGGCTGCAGCCAAAAAAATAGCGGTATCATTACTTTTTATGCTAAAATTATTTTTGTCCTTTTTATTTTTCGAATTTGTAATTTCGAGATGAATAGCTGCTTTCAATTTTCCATTATTTTCGCTATTGCCTTGAATGATAAAAGGATTGGAAAAGCTTTTGTCTAAATACTTTTTTAAAATATTTGCAGCTGGTTTTGCATTTTCGCTCATGAATTGAATAGCATTTTCCTCCCCAGGTTTATTCTCAATAATAATGTTAGATTGAGCCATAGTTTTGAAGTTAAAAAGAACCAAAAAAAACAGAAAGTAAATCAAGTTCAGCTGTTTATTAAACATATTCTAGAATTTATATTGGAACATTAACGATAGCTCCAATTCATTTTGTGTTAAGTTTCGAACGTATTCTTGTTGATTATAGGTGAGTTGAATTCCTATAATGTAATGATTGTTGAACATGTTGTAATATCCGGCACCTATGCGATACGAATCTAGTGAAATTCGCTCTTTGAATTGTCCTAAAGTAGTTCGCTCTTCTGGAGAAGAACCATAACCAGAGGTTAAAGTTACGTAATCAAATCGGGTATCAAAATAATACCGCATAGTCAAGGTTACTGCAGGATAGTACTCTTGTTGGTCTTTTTGAATAAAAGTTCTCAGATTAATCCAGTAGGATGCTATGTATTTCCCGAGACCAATAACTACAGTATTAAATTCAGTGCCATCTTGGGTTTTTAAATAACGGAGACCTAAATCGCCTTCCCAACCTTTTTTAAAATTCTGATAAAAAGAATACCCCAGTCTTATTTTTGGAAAAACAAGATCGTTACTGAATGCTGCGCTCACATAGGAATAATTGTTTTTGCCGGTAAAAAAATACGATTCGGCTTCATATTGAATTCCATTTGCAATACTTTGCCCAGATGACAAGCGATCAGCATAATTAATTCGTCCAATCAAAGAACCCCACTGACGCTCCCTTATGTATTGAAAACCCAGTAAATGCCAAGGGCCATAGCCCTTTCTGTCGAAAGTGGTAAAACTGTAATTGATACCTGCTCGATCTGATTTGAGCTTTGATTCCAGCTGATAAATAAGTTGTGTTACGGCATCATCATTTGGATTTTTTGCTTGTAATGTTTTTAAATATTCATATTCTTTTTTTCTATCCTTTTGTAATTGGTATACAGTGAGTTTTTTTTGTTCGAAGTTTTTATTTTCAGGATGTTTCGCAATGGCTTGGTCTATTGTAACTAAAGCGTTATTGTAATTTTTATCTTCTAATTCAAGATTGATTAAATAGTTGAAAGTGTCTTCATTGTCGGGATTTTTTTCAATATAATAGTTGTAATAATACCTAGCGCTGTCTCTTTTTTGAAGTAAATCATAGTTTCTTCCCAAAAGTAAATAGTAGTCTAAATACGCAGGTGCAATTTTTTTTCCTAATAAAGCTCTTTCAATGTTTTTTTCATAGTTTTTGTTGGTTTGCATGTCTTTTATAATAACCGTGAGCAGACTATCAGAATCAATTTTTTGAGCTGATAAATCTGGGGTAGACAGAAACAATAAAAAAATTAAAAAACTGGCTGTATTCAAAATTTTGTTTAGAATCATGATGTTACTTTTTCAGTTGTTGCAAATCCTTTTCGAATCATAACGCCCCATTTTTGTTCTGTTTGTCTAAAAAAGAACCAATAACCCTTTAATGATGCGTAAACATTCAAAGGATGGTATACAAATGGTTCTATAATGGCCATGAAAATTAAGATTGTTAATTCTTTGTAATTAGCATAGCTTTTGTACAATAAATCATCAATTAGGATGGATATCAGCGTAATCAGTAAATAAAATATATAGACAAACAAGCCCATAGTGACCAGATATTCGATATTTATGGAGTGGTTCAAAAATCCTACAATCAGTGCTATCACTCCAAGTAATTCAACTATTGGTACTAAGAATTCGAACACAAAGAAAAAGGGCAAAATCAAGAATGCTGTTTTACCATATTTGGGATTTAAAAACATTTTTCGATGCAGGAACAGCGTTTGAACAAGTCCTCTGGCCCATCTGGTGCGTTGTCTTAGCAATACTTCTCTTGTTTCTGGAACCTCAGTCCAGCACAAAGATTCCGGAATGTATTTAATTAAGAATTTTTGCTTGTTTTCATGCATGTGCTTTCTCATTCGGGTGATCAGTTCCATATCTTCGCCTAACGATTTATGCCAATAACCGCCTACTTTAATGGCTATTTCTTTGTCAAACATTCCTAATCCGCCAGAAACTAAAAGTAAACCGTTGATTTGGCTCCAAGCCATTCTGCCAAAAAGAAACGAGCGAACATATTCTAATTCCTGAAATCTGGGATACCAGTCTTTAGGGAAATGCACTTTATGTAAAAATCCATCTTTTACCTCACAGGAATTCGATATTCTGATTCCGGCACCCGTTGCAATTACTCGGGTTTCATTTTCCATAAATGGCTTTGCTAATTTTAGTATTGTATCTCTTTTGAGAATACAATCGACATCAGTACAGAGAAACAAAGGGTATTGTGACGAATTTATTCCTGCATTGGATCCATCCGCTTTACTTTTTCCGTTTTCTTTATCCACGACCATAAGTTTAGAATATATGGGATTAGTAGATTTATAATGTCCCCGAACGGGTTTGGTCACAATTTTTTCCTGATAATAGAAATCAATTTTTACTAATTCAAATTCCGTGATCAATTTGGTTAACGTGTCATCTGTACTTCCATCATTGACAATAATGATTTCATATTTTGGATACGTCAGTGACAATAATGATTTTACATTATAAACGATGCTCACTCCCTCATTAAAAGCGGGCGCAACAATGGATACGCCTAGCAAATGATTTGATCTTGTAAGAATATCTTCCGAAATATATTTTTGATACCTAAGATGTTTTAGTATAGCAAAATAGGAAAGAATGGACAGAACAACGTAGAATAAAATATAGGTAAGTGAGAAAAGTGAAATGAATATTTCATAATAATGGATAAGCTGATATGTGAGACTGTTTATCATTATAAGTATATTTCTCTGACATGCTTTGTCATTTTTGTAATATCAAAATCATTAGTTGCTACTAAATCCAGTTCTGTTTTGTCTATTTCGTTCAGGCATGCAACCGCTTTTAGTTTTACATCTTTATTGGTCGCTTTCCGAATTGTATTTTCTAAAAAAGGAACTATACTTTCATCACCTATAACCATTAGTGTTTCTAGAATTTCTAATTGAATATCGGGAGATACTTTATTGAAAAGTTGTATCAAATCCGTTTTAGCCTCTGTCAGAAACAGCTCTCGAATCGCTATAATTGCCTCTTTTTTTAAAGTATCATCATCATTGTAAAGTAATGCAATAATTCCTTTGGCCTGTTTTCTATAATTGTAGTACACCATTATTTTTAGCCCTAATTTCGTGACTGACTTGTTTTCTGTTTCAATCCATTCATCAATATTTTTAGGAATAGCTATTTTTTTTTCATGTAAAACATCCATTATTTTTATCATGTTCAGATGCGATATAGCGGACGATTGTTCTTTCAAACTTTCCATGTGATTTTCGGATAAGGAAATGTAAGCCATGTTAGCATTAGACCGAATCACAATATTTGGGTGTCTCAGATAAGGTTTTATCAAAGCACTTCCTTTTTTATAATCTAAAGCCTGAAAATGATAAAAGCCCTCGCATTTATAAAAACTTCTAAAATCACGGATTAATCGTGCGGAGTATTTATCAAGATTCAAAGCTTGGTAAAAAACATTGATTTGTTCCGCTGCTTTTCCTTTTAAACTGTGCTTAAAACGAATCATGTCATTGATGATCATTTCTTTGCACCAGGTTTTATGCAGCGGTATTTTTTGTTTAAAGAGAGATAGTTTAGTCCTGAATTTTTTGTCGTTCCGATCTGAGAGAATGATTTCCGTCAAAAAAGTCTCTGCTTTATTGCTTATTGCTTCTCTGCGCGGTTTGTTGTGTTCGTAGCGTATTCTTTTTAACAATAAAAAAATTGTCAATAATAAGGTAGAAAACAATAGGAATGGAATAATGTAATATTGCAGGTAGTTAGTTATTAAGTCCATGATTAGCAGTATTTTATAATATAATATTACAAATAAAATAAAGGGTAAAGAAATATTTTCGACGTAGTACAATTAAATCCTTTAAAAAGACCTAAACCCAAAAAAGTAGTTTTATTTTCAACAGAATTTGCTTTTTTTATAAAATTCTGTAGTTTAAAATTTGGGAGAGGAATTGCTTTTTAACAAATCTTAAAACTGAATTTTGTATTCAATTTTTAATACTAATTTCGTGCTAAAACCTATACTTAGTATAATTCATTGTAAATAAAAAATCCTTCCTTTGAGTGTACAAAAGAAGGATTTAAAAAGTCAAATTAGAAGTCTATTTTTTATTTAAATTTCAATTCCCATGAAAGCGCTAATGAATAAATCCAAAAGAAATTCCCTTGATCAAATATTATTTCTTGGTGTGAGACTGCAAATTGTGCTCCCCAAGCGTTTTGTTTATTTGCAGAGGTAAAATAATAACCCATATTGATTCTTTGAGATTCTAAATCAACGAATTTTGCCGCGTTTTCGTTGATGTTGAATTGATTAATTTCCGGAGAAAACCCCACACTGACAGCTACACCTAAATAGTTATCAGCATCGCTTCGGTATTTTCGGTACGTGAAAGTTCCGGATTTGCTGGTTCCTGTTTCTCCCGGAGTAAAATAAGGACGGAACGATAAATAACTGTTTCCTGTGTACCAGCCTATTGATCCTGTGTAAATATTAGTTGTAGTACTGTACTTTAAGGTTCGGAATCCTAATGAAACTTCGAAGCTTTTAGGCAATGATTTGAATAATTCAGCGCCATATTTTATGTCAGGAAACAGGAAAGTATTCGCAATCCCAACATTTACATACGCATAAAGCCCTTTGGCAATTTTTGGATATAAATCCACTTCATATTGCAGTCCATTTTCGTTGAATCTCCTGTTATAATTTACTCTTCCTATAATGCTTCCATATTTAGTTTGTCTCCTGTACATCAATGCATAATATTGCATTGGATCAAAAACATCGGAATAAAGATCTACCGATGCCGTTATTCCAATGGCATTTCTGCTCAAGCCATTGTTTAAAGTTGCTTTATAATCTTTGGCTTTCTGATCGTCAGGATTTTTCTCTAATGCTAACTCAATTGTGCTTAATGCTTCTAGCGGATTATTTGTGTTTTCTTGCGCACTAGCTTTCAATAACAGCAGCTCGGAGTCATCAGGAAATGTTTTTAAAGCGTTATTTGTCATATCTATTGCGGCATACGGCAAATCAGCCCACAATTCATTTTTGATGGCAGCTATCCAAGTTGGTTTATTTTCTTTGTCTTTCTCGAGAACATAATTAAATTCTTTTCTGGCTTTTTTATATTCACCGTCCCATGAATATGTTGTTGCCAAAAATGATCTTATATCATGATAATCAGGATATTTTGTCAGGATAAATAATAAGGTATCCTGCGCTTGTTTCCGTTGTAGGTTAAAAGCTAAATTACGGGCATTTTCGAAAGAAGCGTCTGGATCGCCATCAAATTTAATTTCTTGTCCTGACATTTGAAAGCTACCAAAAAATACGACTAGAAAAGTTAGTTTTATAATTATTTTTGCCATCATTTTTTTAAGGATTTTTTAAAATTTGAGTATTCTTTATTTTTAGGATATAATGCCAGAAGGCTATCTATCATTCTGTTTGAATCTTTAAAATTCTGCATTCTATTGTATGCTTGAGCCAGTTTATAACCCAATTCCGCATCATTTATTTGATTCCCTAATGCTTGTTTGCCAATAGCTACTGCTTTTTTATTTTGGCCTGACCACCAATACACATCCATCAGTGCTAAATAGGAATCCCCATAAAAAGGGGTTCTGCTGATTACTTCCAATAATTCTTTTTCTGCATTTTTATAATCACCATCCCAAGCTAATGTTCTGCCTTTCAATGTTCTAACGTCTCCATAGTTAGGAAGGTCATTCAAAATATAATTGCATAATAATCGTGATTTTTCCCGCTCTTTTTTGAATGCTAAATCTCTTGCCAAAAAGAAAATCTGATCGCGATCCAGTCCTTTTGTTAGTTTTTTAATGGTCGAGAATTCTTCTTCAGTAAATGTATAGGTAGGTTTATTAAAACTGGAGGCAGCATTAGTAATTTTATTTTTTGTAGTCAAATAAGCATTTAATTTTTTAAAATCCATAAAAGAACTGCTTACTGTTTCCGTCATATCATTGTCCGTTTCACTCAGATTGAAATTTTCATCAATTTTGAACATATTTCCATCCGAATAGAAATAATCTTTATAAATATAATCATTGATACTTCCTTTATATCGCATCAACGGAATACTGTGAACGTTTCTAAATTGTCTTACAGTGTCCAGTCCCTGACCAAGCCAGGTTGTTTTTTCTAATGGATTGAATTTGTAATTATTGGTTAAAAAAGAAACTAAACTAGGCGTTACATCACTATGCGAAGAAATGGATTTGAATTTTGCCGTTTTCTTTAGCATCGGGCTATAAATGTAAAAGGGAACATGAAAACGCGATAAATTATCTTTTTGCGGAACCGGAATTAGCCTGTGATCACCTGTGATTATAAAAATGGTGTTGGCATAATCAGGTCGCTTAGCATAGGCTTCCATGAAATTTTGGATAGAATTATCGGTGTACAGCAAACAAGCAAATATGTCTTTATATTCATTCAGTTTGTTTTTTTCGAAATATGATTTGGTTTTTAAAATGCCTTCTACTTTTTCTAAATACGCTTTTTTAGAAGGGAAATCAAAGGGTTCGTGATTAGTAAGCGTCATTATAATATCCAATCTGGGTTGCTTATTATCTTTTAATTCAGCTAATGTTTTACGATATATTTCGGCATCCGGATAACCCCAAGAAAAACCACCGGCATTCTCTTTTGTTTTAACATATCCAGGACCAAATTTATTGATATCAATAATTTTATCAATACCATTGTATTCTAAGAAATTACTTTTTCTATCAAAACTGGATTCATCACCACAAAAATAATTAGTAGTGTAACCATTTGATTTCAGAATACTGATAAGTGAATTGTGTTTGGGTAAAGGATTCAATTCCATGAAACCGTTTTCGCCAAACGGTAATGAACCTATTAAAGAAGGTAATGCGCCAAATGTTCGGCCAGCATTACTTACAAAGTTTTCCCAGTACAGCGATTTCGATGTCAAGGAATCCAGATAAGGCGTGAAACCATTATAGTCACCATCATCCGTAAAATCACTTCCCAATCCTTCAACAATTATAAAAACAACATTTGGTTTTTCTTTACTAATATTGAAAAATGGAGCCAGAACATCCTTAGTATTTAATGCGGATTGTTCTAAAGGATATTCCTTTTTAAAAGTAGTATTCCCTTGAGAAGCCAAAGATTTATCATTTTCAGCTCGGATAATGTCACTCAACAAAAAATTTAATTTGTTTTGAGTAGCAGGCTTATGGCTTCCTGCGAGTACTAAGGTCAAACTCCCAAAGAAAAATATAACTACAAGTAAAATTTTAGGGTTGATTTTATGTCCAAAGAAATGTAACAACCAATTGAGTCCTAAATAGACAAGAGGCAAAATAATAAAAGGTAAAAATAAAAGGAATGAAATGGACAAAGATGCAGTCACAGTAGTGTACATATCACTCAAAGAATACCCCAAAAGATCTGCGCCAAGATTGATATGAGTTGTCAGGCTGTATCCTATTAATCCAAGTTGAATGAGTGCAATAACCGAAAATAGTACTTTGATGACAATTATTCCTAAAGAATTTTTGAGGTATTTTAATACTAAATACAACGGAAAAAACAATAATCCGATTACTGTTCCCGTGAAAAAATCATTTAATATTTTATAGGCGAATGGTAGTGTGTCAAAATTTTTGAATACTTCAATTAAGCTTAATAAGCAAAAAACAAGGATTAACGAAATCGTTGCATATAGGTATTCTAAAATGTCTTTATAAGTAAATTTTATTTCCATTTATCGGTGGTTTATTGTTTTATGCTTTTGTCATTCCTTTTCTGGTCATTTCTCCCCATTTCTTCTTTTTGTTAAAATAGTAATCTATATTTCCTCGAATTGCGGCATATAAAATAAAGGGATGTGTAACAATTGGTTCTAAAAAAGCAATCCGTAATAAACGAAAACCCGTTCCTTTCTTTTTATACTGATGGTACGTTAATTCTTCGGTAATTAAGGCTATCAGCGAAAAGAAAACGGTAAATAAGTAAGCTAAAGTAATAAAGGCAAAGGAATAATCCCATCGCACAAAATTAAATAAAATAAGGATTCCAAAATAAAACAGACCAACTACTTCGATTACCGGAGCCAATCTTTCGAAAAAAAACCAATACGGATAACTTAGCATTCCAAGGGCTTTATATTTTGGATTAAACCCAATTTTTCTATGTCTTCTCAAGGTTTCTATTGTTCCGCGAGTCCATCTGTTTCTTTGAGAAATAAATATTTTATAATTATCAGGAGCTTCGGTCCAGCACAACGGATCAGGAATATAGGCTACTTTGTATTTTTTTTTCAGCTCTTCCATGTGGCCTCTCATTCTGACTACAAGCTCCATATCTTCGCCTACAGTTTTAGTGTCGTAACCGCCAACCCGAATTGCAATTTTTTTATCAAAAAGACCAAAAGCTCCAGAAATAACCAACAAACCATTGAGTCTGCTCCAAGCCATTCTTCCTAATAAGAAAGCACGAATGTATTCTAGAATTTGTCCTTGCTCTAATAGTTTTTTAGGAAAATTAACGTCATGTAATTTACCGTCTTTTACAACGCAGGAATTCGAAATTCTAATCACTCCACCGGCAGCAATAACTCTTTTGCCAGTCGTTTCCAGAAATGGTTTTATCATTTTTTGAAGTGAATCTTCTAATAGTAAACAATCAACATCTATACAAGCTACATATTTACTGTTGCTTATATTAAGTCCCATGTTCAAAGCGTCAGATTTTCCTCCGTTTTCTTTATCTACAATAATCAATTTTTCAAATGCGGGATTTGTTGATTTGTAAATCCCTTTTCTGAGAGGTTTGGTCGGAATTTGTTCGTTGATTAGGTAATCTATTTGTACCAAGTCATAAACTTCAATCAGTTTTTCTAAGCTGTCATCTTTGCTTCCGTCATTTACTATAATTACATCATAATTTACATAATGATTAGACAATAAGGAACGCACGTTTTCAACGATATTCAAACTTTCATTATACGCTGGTGCTATGATGGAAATAGAAGGTGAAATGTTTGAGGACATTATTTCTTTGTAATTAACAAAGCTATTTTTCCGTTTGTATTCAACCGTTTCCACAGCAGAAATTGCTGCAAGTACAAGATAAGATCCTATTGCCGCAATACTGTAAATAAAAAATAAATAATGAATTATCTCAAGAATAATTTGATACGTAGTTGCTCCCATATTTAATTATTTTCGATAAAATTTACGATTCTCAAAAATTTAGGCTCTGAAGACTCAAACTTAAGAAGATTGAATCTTTCTCTGTTGAGTACTTTTAAAATTTTTAAAGTAGAGACCTTAATTTCAAAAATTTCGTGATGGATGTATTTCACTACAAAAGATTCGTCCGTTTGTTCATACAAATCCTCCATCATTTTAAAAAAAGCAATTTGCTCCTCCGGACTACGTTCTTCTATATTATTTTTCAAAATTTCTTTGGCTTCCAAAGCATTTAAATAACTTAATACATGTATTGATTCCAGTCTGATTTTTTTATTAATGTGGTATAACAAATTAATGAGTTCGTCTTTTGCTTCGAACTGATTGTAGATTTTAGCAAGTTTCAAAGCAAAAATGATAACGGAATCATTAGAAGAATTCAACCAAGATTTGATGTTGGAAATATTTTGGTTTTCCATTCGTTGTAATACTTCTAATAATTGAATCTGGTCCCACTCTGATAATGGCGTTTCTAAAACATCTAAAAAATCCAGTCCTTCAAAATAAAATAAATTGACCATGTACAATTGCATTTCTTTTCGGACCTCACGTCTGGGATGATTGATGTGAACAATAACTTCATCATGTGCTTCCTTCACATGGAATTGCTTTAATTCCCGGATTCCTTTCGCAATTACAAACCACTTTTCATGTTTTAATCGTGATAAAGCAAAATGGACAAGACCCGTATGAAAATAGAGTTTCTGAATAGATTCAGCAATTTCCCCTGAAATTTCATTTTTTAACTTCAGCAAAACACCAATTAAAATTTTTCTTCTAAAAGGGTCTTTAATACATTCTTTTAATTGATTGATAATTACTTGTTGCTCTGCGCTGATTTCCTCTTCTTCATTTCCAGAATACAAATAATTAATAAGAGAAGATTCATAATCATTTTCTAATTCAGCTGTTATCCTTTCTTTTTTTCTTAAATGTGCCCTCAGAAATTTTAGATAAAGAATTAATGGAATGATAATTATAAAAAACACAACACTAATACTCCATGCTACTTGAATAATAGATGGTGATTCATTAAAATAATCAATCAAAAAGTAATTTATATTCATAAAATAATCTGGGCAATTTGAACTATTAACGCAATAATCTTTTTACTCTAATGACAAGTTCATTGGGACTTAAAGGTTTACTCATAAAGTCAGTAGCTCCTAAATCAAATGCTTTAAGGACTATTTCCTCTTGACCAGCTGATGAAAAAACGATGATTGGAGTTTTCATGTTCAATTTGTTCCTTACATGACTGATGACCTCTAAACCGCTGATGAATGGCATCATAATGTCAGTCAAAATTAATTCTGGACTGTGTTCTTCGATTAAGTCAATTGCTTCTTTTCCATCCACTGCAGTCAGGATTTTATATCCCTCTTTTTCCAATCTGAATTTTAGCAATAGCAAAAAAATAGAATTATCTTCTGCTAAGACAATTTTTTTGGCATCACTCATGGTGCATTAATTTTAGTTTTGGTAAAAAAGTAAATGATATATAAATAAAAATTGATTGGTAGAAGTTTGTAAGCTCTGCAATTTTATTTTGTAGTTTCTCTTTTAGTAATTTGTTCATCATGGATTGAATCTCTAATTTGTTCTATTTAGGAATACCAAATAGGAATGATTGATCTAACATCTATACTTACGAAAAGTCAGCAACAATAGTTTCTGACTTTTAATTAATTAATGAAGTTATTTACAACTTGTGGGTTTAAGTAAATTGTTAAAGTAACACGCAAAGATTATACCCATTGTGTTGAAGACTTCATTATAAATTTTGTTTTGAACTAATACACGCAGTTCAAAGAAAAATTTCTTTTGAATAAATCATTAATTTCGTCTTTGTTTCCAAAATCATTATCATTACGATATCGTAACAACTGAAAGCTAGGAAAGTAAAAAAGCGAATGATGTTTGGCAAAATACCGAATCAAATCATTGGATAATTTGAATATATAAAAGAGATTATTTGTAGAATTAAATTCAGGTTTACCATTTTTCAGGACACTAAAAAATGCTAATTTAGTTCGGAAAATAGTATTGATGTCAATATTATTTCGCAGCAAAACACTCAAGTAGGTTTTCATGTTTTTGTTCATTTTAAGTTCAATTTTTGTAAGGGCATTTGTCGTAAATAAAACAGCGGGGACTATTCTATAACAACTTCCGGTCTAAATATATAAATAAAAATTATACAAACAATAAATTTACTTTTAGGGAAGTTAAAATCCCTCGAAAACACCTAATCCAAATAAAGCAAAATCGTATTTAACAGGATCTATACTATCTAATTCACGAAGTTTTATATCCAATTCTGACAAGGCTTTTCCATCATTTTTTTTCCGTGTCAAAATGCCTAATTTTCGTGCTACATTTCCAGAATGTACGTCTAAAGGACATGATAACGAAGCTGGCGAAATGCTCTTCCAAATTCCTAAATCGACGCCTTTATTGTCTTGACGAATCATCCATCTCAGATACATGTTGATCCTTTTTGCAGCGCAATTATTCAGCGGATCTGATATGTGCTTTTGGGTTCTGTACTGGTGTGGAATTTCGAAGAATATTTTCTTGAATTCATGGATGCTTTTTTGCATCGAATGGGTTTCCTGATGTTTATTGAAAACCGATTCTAGACCGCCATGATTGCTGTAGATGTGTTGTAAACTTCTAATAAAACTAGTAAAATCTATTCCGTTGAACGTGCGGTGAACAAAAGTTTCCAATCGTTCCAAATCATTTTCAGTATGTGACATGACAAAATCAAACGGCGCATTTCCCATCAAATCCATCATTCGATGCGAATTTTTGATAATCATCGTCCGATTTCCCCAAGCAATGGTAGCGCTCAAAAAACCGGCAATTTCAATATCTTCTTTTTGTGAAAATAAATGTGGAATTTGTACTGGATCACTTTCGATAAAGTCGAGTGTGTTGTATTGCAGGACTTTTTCGTCAAGGAAATCTTTAAGTTCTGATGGATTCATTTTCGATTGATGACTTTGAGTACTAATTTATTTTAGGAAATACAGCTTGTTGTTGCAAGGTATAGCCCAGATAGAAACGGCATCCTTTTTATTTTTTCTTTAAAAATAAAAAGATAGAGTGTATAGCTGGAAATAGCTCCTAATTACTAATAAGACCGTCTACCATTATTAGTTTTCTGTCGGCCATGTTCGCTAATTCCTCGTTGTGTGTCACAATGACAAAAGTTTGCCCCAATTCATCGCGCAGTTTGAAAAATAATTGATGCAGGTTCTCTGCAGAAGCCGTGTCGAGATTTCCCGAAGGCTCATCAGCAAAAATGATAGCTGGTTTATTAATCAGCGCTCTGGCCACTGCCACACGTTGCTGTTCTCCACCCGAAAGTTCGTTGGGTTTGTGATTCATTCGGTGTGAAAGACCAAGGTAGGTTAATAATTTTTTGGCTTCAGTCTCAGTCTCATCTTTGGGTTTATTGGCAATGAAAGCGGGAATGCACACATTTTCCAGGGCAGTAAATTCTGGTAATAATTGATGAAATTGAAAAATGAAACCTAAATTCAAGTTTCTGAATTTCGATAAGGTTTTGTCATTCATCGTCAGAATGTCTTCATTATTGATGCGCAACTCAATTCCGTTTTCAACGGTTGGCTTGTCTAAAGTTCCAAGAATTTGTAAAAGTGTTGTTTTTCCTGCACCGGAAGCACCTACTATAGAGACTATTTCTCCTTTTTGAATATGTAAATCAACTCCTTTCAACACATGCAGTTGATCGTAATATTTATGTAGATTTTTGGCTTGTATCATTTTGAAACTGTTTTTACAAAGAAACAAAGATTTTAATGATTATGAATTGGAACTCCAATTATTTTCCTTTGACAAACTATAAACTTTAGTTAACAGAGAATATTCACAACGATTTATTGAATAAATTTGATTCTAAATCATACAAATTATGAAAAAAATAATTGGGATTTTTTTGGCGCTATTGCCTTTTTCATTTTGTGCAAAAGAAAAGAATATTACTTTGCCAAAAAGTATAGAAACAAAAAATATGGAAATACAAAACGGAATGGAAGTTGCAACCTTTGCGGGAGGTTGTTTTTGGTGTACTGAAGCAGTTTTTTTAGAACTGGACGGTGTAAGTAAGGTAGTTTCAGGATATATAGGTGGTAACACTGTGAATCCTACTTATCAGGAAATAAGTACTGGTGATACTGGTCATGCCGAAGCGATTGAGATTACGTTTGATCCCAATAAAATAAGTTTTGGGGAACTATTAGAAATATTCTTTGCTACACACGACCCTACGACATTGAACCGCCAAGGAAATGATATTGGAACGCAATATCGTAGTGAAATTTTTTATCACAATCCATTCCAAAAACAATTGTCCGAAGATTATATCGCTTTGATGACTACTGAGAATACGTTTGGAAAACCAATTGTCACTAAGATTTCTGCTGCGTCTAAGTTTTATGTAGCCGAAGATTATCATCAAAACTACTACAATCAGAATAAAACGCAAGGATATTGTAGTTATGTGATCACACCCAAAATTGATAAATTGAAAAAATTATATCAGGATAAGCTCAAAAAATAATTGGCATTAGATTTGTACGTATTCTGGAAAATAATAATCTAAATACTATGACAGAACAAGTGTCCGTTAGTGCAGTAAATAACAAAATCAGAAACCTGGTATTGGGAATTCTATTTGATGCCATTGGAATGCTTTCGTTCACCGTTCCTTTCATCGGTGAATTTTCAGATGTAATCTGGGCTCCTTTAGCCGGTTTTTTAATGACTTGGATGTATAAAGGCACAATAGGAAGAGTAGGAGGAGTAGTTACATTTCTGGAAGAAATTTTACCATTTTCGGATTTTATTCCAACGTTTACCTTAACCTGGATTTATAATTATGTAATTAAAAACAAAGATGCCTCGTAATTCGAGGCATTTTTTGTTAGTCGTTAAAAAGAAATCCTAGTCCCATACGTTTCAGCATTTTTTTTTCAAAAGCCCAAAAGAATTTAAACTGTCCAAACAAAAATCCTATCAATACTAATAAGACTTGATAAATTGGAAAGATTAGAATTAATCTAATTGGAGTAAACCAATAGCCTAAATCTTCTTTTGTAATTCCTAGCCAAAAACAAAAAGGTTTAGAAAGCCATGCCGAAGCGGATCCGGTTATTGCAAAAACAATAAATATGATGGTAAGTTGAAAATTGCTGTCAATTCCCCAACGTTGTTTCAGTTTGTTCATTTTTATTTATAATGAATACAAATATAGTGACATTATCTGATGGGGACAAAACCAAAAAGTTTTTGTTTGTAAGTGTTTTGAAAATAAATCATGTAATTGTAAATCAAATAATTTACCTCATACCCATAATCAATATTAGGGTCATAATTGATCGTCATTTCATATAAATTGGGGTCATATCGTTGCGGTTGCAAAACCCGACTGTTCCATTCCGTCACATATAGTTGGTTTTTGGTTTCCAAAAAGGATTGTGAATGATAGCCACGTGGCAATGCTCTTGAATTAAGCCAGCTATTAAAACCGGGATCAATAATTATCACCTCATATTCCAGTTCATCATTAGCAATTCGGACTGTATCACCTTGAGCAGCAACAGATTTTTCAGTACTTGGAAATGCAGTTTTTGAAGTTGTACAACTCAAAAACACACAAAAAAGGACGATTATAGTGTAGTAAATGTTTTTCATGACGGAAAAATTGAACTATAAAGTTACAAAAACAAATGATTGACTGGTATTGTTTTAACAAAAAAAAGAGGCTGTTTTTATCAAACAGCCTCTCGTTAAATATTTGAAAATGAAAAAATTAACTTAGCAAACTAATAATTTGTGAAGCTAATTCAGTACCAATTCTGTCTTGCGCTTCTCCAGTTGCAGCACCAATATGTGGTGTCAACGAGATTTTATGGTTCATCAAAATAGCCATTTCAGGAGTTGGTTCGTTTTCAAAAACGTCTAACCCTGCAAATAATACTTTTCCGCTGTCTAATGCTTTTACTAATGCCACTTCGTCAATAACTCCGCCACGCGCACAGTTTACAATTCCCACACCATTTTTCATGATTGCCAATTCTTTTTCACCAATGATATAACCATCTTGCGCAGGGACGTGTAATGTAATGAAATCAGCTTCTTTGAATAAAGATTCCAATGATTGTGAAGCGATTGTAGTCGTGATGGATTGTCCGTCAAAAAATTCCACTTTAACATCCACTTGCGGGATAAAACTATCGGCAGCGATAACTTTCATTCCTAGTCCTAGCGCCATTTTAGCAGTAGCCTGACCAATACGGCCAATTCCAACTATTCCAAGTGTTTTTCCTCTTAATTCAATTCCGTTTGCGTAGGCTTTCTTCAAACCATCAAAGTTGGTATCGCCTTCAAGCGGCATATTTCTGTTCGAATCATGCAAGAAACGAACACCAGAAAATAAGTGTGCAAAAACTAATTCTGCCACTGATTCTGAGGATGAAGCCGGAGTATTGATTACGTGAATTCCTTTGCTTTTAGCATAATCCACATCAATATTATCCATTCCTACACCACCACGACCTATAATTTTTAATCCTGGGCAAGCGTCAATGATATCTTTACGAACTTTAGTCGCACTTCTTACCAAAACTACACTTACATTATTTTCATTAACAAAGTTAGCCACTTGTTCTTGCGCTACTTTTGTTGTTATCACTTCAAATCCACCTTTTTCTAAAGCTAGAATTCCACTTTTAGAAATTCCGTCATTGGCTAATACTTTCATTTGTATTTTATATTTAAAGATTGAAAAATTTAAAGATTCAATCTGTGTTGTTTAATGTAGTGATTGATTAAAAATTGATTTTTCAAATCTTTAAATCATTCAATATTTTAATTTTAAATTGCTTTTTCCAAAGCCTGCATAACATCTACTAATACCTGAACACTTTCTAACGGAAGCGCATTGTACATAGAAGCTCTGTAACCACCTACAGAACGGTGACCCGGCAAACCTGAAATTCCCGCAGCTTTCCACATTGCATCAAATGTTTCAGCATGTGCTTCATCATTTAATAAGAAAGTAGCATTCATGTTCGAACGGTCTTCAACAGCTGCAGCTCCTTTGAATAGAGGGTTTCTGTCTATTTCTCCATAAAGCAACGCCGCTTTGGCATTGTTTATTTTTTCAATAGCAGCAATTCCACCAAGGTTTTTCAACCACTGTAAGGTCAATAATGAGGCGTAAACAGGGAAAACAGGTGGTGTATTATACATACTTTCTGCTTTGATATGTTTAGCATAATCCAACATACTTGGGATTATTCTACCACTTTTACCTAAAATTTCTTCTTTTACAACAATCAACGTAGTTCCTGCTGGTCCCATATTTTTTTGTGCTCCTGCATAAATCAAATCAAATTTAGAAAAATCCAATTCTCTTGAAAATATATCAGAACTCATATCACATACAAGTGGTATTTCAACTGATGGAAATTCCTTCATTTGTGTACCAAAAATAGTATTGTTACTCGTGCAATGGAAATAATCAGCATCTGAAGGAACAGTATATCCTTTTGGAATATGATTGTAGTTTTCTTCTTTTGAAGAAGCGACAACCACAGTTTCGCCAAAAAGTTTGGCTTCTTTTATAGCTGCTGCTGCCCAAGTTCCTGTATCAAGATAAGCCGCTTTCCCGCCCTCTTTCATCAGGTTATAAGGAGCCATAATAAATTCTAAACTCGCTCCGCCAGCAAGAAATAAGGCACTGTAGCCTTTGCCTTCAAGGCCTAAAAGTTCCAGAACGATTGCTCTAGCTTCATCCATAACGGCAACGAAGTCTTTACTTCTATGCGAAATTTCTAAAAGAGATAACCCGGAATTATTAAAATTTAAAATTGCTTGTGCTGATTTTTCAAAAACTTCTTGCGGTAAAATACAAGGTCCTGCGCTGTAGTTGTGTTTTTTCATGGTGTAGTTTATGTCCAAAAAATTAAAGTGCAAATTTCGACAATAGGAGTTTAAAAAGCGTTAATTAATTCGAAATAATTGCACTTTTTTCAACTATATTGTTAACAAAAACGAAATAGTATCGACGTTATCCGCGTAATTCCATAATCGGGGATTTTGAGTTTCTCCAAACCCCACGCTGTTTTCTATAGTCTCATCAGCAACAATACATTGTAATAGCTCACTTTCCGACTCCAATCTTGTTTTTAATTCGTTTATATCCTCGTAAAACTCATAAAAAACACTCGAAATAGGTGAGGCATGACTTTGATCTTCTTTTAAAGTCAAAAATCCATTGTCCAATAATTTGAAATTACTCATCAGGAAAACGGCTTTGTTATAATCGTAATTGTTTGCGTATTTTTCGTAATGAATGACGTCTTGGTAGGCAAATATCGCTTCAAAAAACGGAACAAAGGAATATCCTTTTGGCACAAAAAGTTTAGAAACATTGCGGCAACCCAATCCAAAATAGCGAAAAATATCTTCGCCCAAAGCGGTAAGTTGTTCTTTGGTTTCTTTTCCGGTCAAAACTGCTACTGAATTCCTGCTTTTTCGAATAATGGATGGTTTGTCTTTAAAATAATATTCAAAATAACGGGCTGTATTGTTGCTTCCTGTAGCAATAACAGCATCAAAATTTTCTAATTTTCCCTCTACAAAAGTAATATTCCCAGCTAATTCTGGTTGAACAGCAATGATGTATTTCGCTAAAAAAGGTAACAAATGCTGATCGTTTGAGGATGTTTTTATCAAAACAGTATTTCCTGTAATCAAAACCGAAAGGAAATCGTGAAAACCCACCAACGGAATATTACCTGCAAGTATTAAAGCGACTTTTTTAGGCTCTTGAATTGGAATTGTATAACTTGAAAGCCATTGATTCAGGTTTTCTTCTGTTAATGCTTCTGCCCATGATTGTATGGAGAAATAGACGTTTTCAGGAGTATACCAACCATTATGTGATTGCGATAAATGTATCAAGTCAACAAAAGCATCAAAAAACGTTTCGTTGTGCAAAACAGCCGGATTTTTTAAAGTGTTATTTTCGGAAAACTGACTTAAAAATTTTCCTAATCCAACAAAAACACTTTTTTTTGTTTCTAATGTCATAATGTTTGCTTATGAATAGTTTTGATTGTAATTTTGCACAAAAATAAGCTATAAAACGTATAGTTAAAAGATTAAAGAGGAAAGATATGAGAATCTTAAATCCAAAATCTTATTTCCTTAATATCCTAAATTAAAAAGATGGCAATTATAATAACAGACGAATGTATCAATTGTGGTGCTTGTGAACCCGAGTGCCCAAATACAGCAATATATGAAGGAGCAGACGATTGGAGATACAAAGACGGAACAAAACTAAAAGGAAAAGTGATTTTGCCTGATGGTACCGAAATTGATTCTGATGAAGCTCAAACTCCAATTTCTGACGAGGTGTATTACATTGTACCAGGAAAATGTACCGAATGTAAAGGTTTTCATGATGAGCCACAATGTGCGGCTGTATGTCCTGTAGACTGTTGTATTCCGGATGACAATCACGTGGAAAGTGAAGAGACTTTGTTGAACAGACAAGCGTTTTTACACAACGAATAATAAATATTAGGATATTAACAAACTTGAATCCTGAGTGTAAGCTCGGGATTTTTTTTGTTTTATTATCAAAATATTAAACGCATCGTCAGTAAATTTTTTTCGTCAATTATAGCTGCGCAGTAATTATTCAATTTTTCAAAGAATAAACGAAACAAAAAAAAGGCTGTCATTGACAGCCTTTTAAAATTATTCGATAACTGAATTAGAATTTATAGTTCAATGATAAATTAAACATAGTTCCTAATTGGCTGAAGTGATAACCATCATAAGTCATTTGAGAATAACGTTGGTTGAAAGTGATCAAGTCAGATTGTTCTTTGATTGCAACGGCATCATTAATAAGTGCAGTTCCAGCAGCATTTTCAGCTTTAAAATTCCATTCAGGAAGTACATTCAACAAGTTATTCACATTTAAAGAAAGTGTTAATTTCTCAGTTGCAGAGAATGTAACTCCCAAATCAGTAACAACTTTTGTTAAAAATTCGATTCTTAAATCATCGCTCATACCTGCATTTTTGAATTTTGTTGGTCCAAAAACAGTATTATTCAAAGAAAAACCAAATTTACCAACTTCGTAATCTCCTCCCAAAATGTATTTGAATTTTGGTCTTGATGTGAAAAGTAACGCTTCTTGAGTTGCATCAATAATAGTTTGATTCGCTAAAGCTCCGGATAAGTTTTTAACACTTTGAGGATCTTTTACTGCTCCATCTCTTTCATTTACAAACGTATAATTTCCAGAGAAATTAAAACCTAATGTTCCAGAACCTAATTCAATATTTCTATAATTGGCAACTACATCAAGTCCAGAAGTTTTAGTATCCATACCATTTACAAAAAAACTTTGTTTGTTAGTTGGTTCTCCATCATCATTAAGTTCAAAAGCGATTTCATTACTTAGCAATACTCTGTCTTTTACTTTAATGTTGTAGTAATCTAAAGTAAAAGTGAAATCTTTAGAAGGTTTTAATCCAAAACCTAAAGTTAAGTTGTTCGATTTTTCCGCATCTAATTTTGGTATTCCGTTTTGTCTTGCTGCAGATGAAACATTGTTTATCAATCCTGTTACAACAATAGCTCCACCAGCTTCGAAAGAGGATTGTGATTTTTGAGTATAAATTTGGTGTAATGACGGCGCTCTAAAACCAGTTGAAAGCGAACCTCTTAAAGTAATTTTGTCATCTAAAAATTTATATCTTGAACTTACTTTCCAAACTGTTGCTCCTCCAAAATCACTATAATCTTCATAACGTACTGTACCGTTAACCAAGAAATCCTCGGTTACATCATATGCAACATCAAAATAGCCACCTAAATTGTAACGATTAAATTTTCCTGAATTCTCAGGAGTATTTCCTTGGAATGAATCTGCACCAACACCAAAATACGATGCTTCATCTCCAGCAATAATTTCAAAATTTTCTGTTCTAAATTCAGATCCAAAACCAATACTAATTTTATCAGAAACTGCTTTTGAAATGTCCAAGTTACCAACGATATGATTGAACGATGTTCCACCTGGTCTGAATGAAATTGGGCTTAAACCGCCATAAACGAAATCTCCATTAGAATCCACAGATCTATTATGAGAATTATCAACAGTATAACTTTGCTTGTTACCGCCTGTTGTTATACTCACATCTGTATTCCAGTCATTCTTTGTAGCTTTATAACCAACTGTAGCATTATAATCATTCAAATCTCCTGTAAAAGTAGGAACATAACCTACATAAGAACTTGGATTTGTTCCGTCTCCAAATAAATCTAATAAATAAGGAAATTCATCTAATGTTCTCCAATAAGGAGTTCTGTAGTTTGCAAATGAGTTTACCTTCTTGTACACATAAGCAGCATTGTAATATAATTGAGTGTTTTCTGTGTAATTAATTCCACCATTTACTAAGAATTTTGCAGCGGCAGTTTCTGGTGAACCATTAATATTTCCAGCATCAGGATATTTTGCAAGAAAGACTTGAACATCTGCTAAAGGAGCACCAAAACCTGTGTTTCCATTAGCTTCAGCAGCTGCATCAACTTTTCCGGGTCTATTAGCCAAGTTAACTTTAGAGAAATCTATCGTGTAATTTACAAATCCTCTATCACCAACAGTTGATCCATTGTTTAAACTCACACCTAACATTTCACCATCTCCTTCAGATGTAACACCAGTTCTTAATGTTACAGATCCGTAATTAGTATTCTTTTTTAATATAATATTCATAACTCCGGCAATCGCATCAGAACCATATTGAGCCGATGCTCCATCACGAAGTATTTCTACTCTTTCAATAGCGTCAGTAGGAATTGCAGAAATGTCTGAACCCGTTTCACCACGTCCCGGAGAAGTTTGCGTGTAAAGCAAAGAACTCATGTTTTTACGTTTTCCGTTGATAAGAATTAAAGTTCTACTTGGCCCCATGTTTCGGATTTCATAAGGATCTAATAATGAAGTTGCATCATTTACTGGAGTTTGAACCGTATTAAACGATGGAATTTTGTATTGTAGTGCTTTGTCAAATGAAGCTTGTCCGGTTGAATTTAAATCTTTTGCCGACAATACATCAATAGGCAACGCTGATGTTGTATTACTTCTTGGAGCCGTTCTAGTTCCTGTAACTACAACTTCGTCAAGATTTTGCCCGCCTTCTTCGGATAAAACTACATTGATAACCGCATCAGTAGCTGCTCTTTCTAATTTAGAAAAACCAACATAGCTAAAAACCAAAGTAGCACCTTCTTTTACTTTAATGATATACATTCCGTCCATGTCAGTCGAAACTCCGTTTTGAGTTCCTTTTTCAACAATGTTTACTCCTGGTAAAACATTGCCAGTGTTGTCTTTTACTACGCCCGAGACTTGCTTTTGAGCAAAAATAAACGAGACGTTTAAGAGGATTAATAATAATGCGAATTTTTTCATAATAAGTTGTGTTTAATTTTTGGTTTGGTTTGAAATAATACGCAATATAATTTTTTTTAACATAAAATTAGTATTTTTTTTATTTTTTTATAAAAAACATATTAGACCTATTTAATGTATAGTTTTTAATTATTTAAAACATTTATAAAATCTTATATTTGCAAACTTTTAGAGCAAACGTTATATTTAAACTTAGCGTGTTATTTGCAGAAAAAAGTAGTACGAATTCTGTTTAAAATACAGAAAGAATACGATACAATATTCCATTAAAAAACAAATATTATCTACATATGAAAGCAGGAATTGTAGGATTACCAAATGTTGGAAAATCAACATTATTCAATTGTTTATCCAATGCAAAAGCGCAAAGTGCCAACTTTCCTTTTTGTACTATCGAACCTAATATAGGAGTTGTAAATGTTCCGGATTCCAGAATAGAAAAATTGGAAGAATTAGTAAAACCAGAACGTGTACAAATGGCTACTGTTGATATTGTTGATATTGCAGGGTTGGTAAAAGGAGCTAGTAAAGGCGAAGGTTTAGGAAACCAATTCCTTGGAAATATCAGAGAATGTAATGCGATTATTCATGTTTTGCGTTGTTTTGATAATGACAACATTGTTCACGTTGACGGAAATGTAAACCCTATTCGAGATAAAGAAACAATTGATATTGAGTTGCAGTTGAAAGATTTGGAAAATGTTGAAAAACGTTTAGAAAAAGTAAAGCGTGCAGCCAAAACTGGTAATAAAGAAGCAATCGTTGAGGAAGCGTTGTTGAACAGAATTAGAGAAACATTACTTCAGGCAAAATCTGCTAGAACGATTACTCCACAAAACAATGACGAAGAAGTTTTGATGGAAGGTTTCCAATTGATTACCGCAAAACCAGTATTGTACGTTTGTAATGTGGATGAAAATTCAGCAGTTAACGGAAATAAATATGTAGACCAAGTTCGTGAATTGGTAAAAGATGAAGATGCAGAAGTTATCGTGCTTTCTGTAGGTGCGGAAGCTGATATTACCGAATTAGAAAGCTATGAAGAGCGTCAAGTTTTTCTTGAGGATATGGGATTGACAGAGCCAGGAGCTTCGGTTTTAATTCGTGCCGCTTATAAATTATTGAAGCAGCAAACCTATTTTACCGCCGGTGTCAAAGAAGTTCGTGCTTGGACCATCAATGTTGGATCAACTGCGCCACAAGCTGCGGGAGTGATTCACACTGATTTCGAAAAAGGATTTATCCGCGCTGAAGTTATTGCTTACGAAGATTTCGTTCATTACGGTTCTGAAGCCAAATGTAAAGAAGCTGGAAAATTCAAAGTAGAAGGAAAAGAATACATCGTAAAAGATGGAGATGTGATGCACTTTAGATTCAACGTTTAATATTAGATTAAAGAAAATAGACTAAAGAAAATAGAGAAAACTGTTCAAGCAATTGGACAGTTTTTTTATGGACCTATTCCAGCTTTCCACTACAAGATTTTTCCATCAATCTCTTTTTTATAAGACAAAAAAGAAGCTTCCTTTGGTCGCTCTTTTATGTCAATAAAAAATGATATTGATCAAAAAAATGCTTTCCGTTGCAATCTGGGGTAAAATCGATTTTGTTAATATCAGATTTTGCACTTTCATATTCGTTTTCAGAATGGGTGAATCTCCGACTAAATATTTTGCAGCGGAGCCAATTTTTAGTACTTTTAAAAAAAAACTAATTCTCATGAAAATAATAGCTTTTGGCGCAAGCCCCAGCAAAAACTCAATCAATAAAAAATTAGCGACTTACGCGGCCAATTTATTTGAAAATGCCGAAGTGGAGGTTTTGGACTTAAACGATTTTCAAATGCCAATTTTCACGGTAGATATCGAAAAAGAAATGGGACAACTTGAATTAGCAAAAGCATTTCTGGCTAAAATTGCTACTGCTGATGTTTTGGTAGTTTCAATGGCGGAAAATAATGGTAATTATTCAGCGGCTTTCAAAAATATTTTTGACTGGTGTACTAGAATAAATGCTAAGGTTTTTCAGGAAAAACCAATGTTATTGATGGCAACTTCGCCAGGAGCCAAAGGTGGAGCAAGTGTTTTAGGAATTGCAAAAAATG
Organism: Flavobacterium sp. CAN_S2; assembly: GCF_015752255.1. Taxonomy (NCBI): domain Bacteria; kingdom Pseudomonadati; phylum Bacteroidota; class Flavobacteriia; order Flavobacteriales; family Flavobacteriaceae; genus Flavobacterium; species Flavobacterium sp. CAN_S2. The sequence goes on along the minus strand of NZ_JADOVA010000001.1, from coordinate 140,227 downwards.
CTTTTCCTTTTTATGGAGGAAATGTAAAAGCAAGTTTCTCATTGCCTAGTTTTGATATTAATTTTGATGTAGAAAAAGGAAAAATTTCCAATCCTGAATTGGATAATCAACTGAAAGAAATCATCAAAAATTTTTAATCTTTTAATTTTTCAATCTTTAAAACTTTCAATAGAAAATGTCAATATCATTCTTGATAACTTTGGCTGATTCCTCTTTTAAATTTTATCGAATTACACTACATTAGCACAAAATCCACAAATTTTACAATGTCCGAACAAAATCAATATACCGAAGATAATATTCGGTCGCTCGACTGGAAAGAACATATTCGCATGCGTCCCGGAATGTACATTGGGAAATTGGGTGATGGCTCTTCTCCGGATGATGGTATTTATATTTTGGTTAAAGAAGTACTCGATAACTGTATCGATGAATTTGCTATGGGAGCTGGAAAAACCATCGAAGTAACCATTAGAGATAGAACAGTTACGGTTCGTGATTATGGACGTGGAATTCCCCTTGGGAAAGTTGTTGATGTAGTATCGAAAATGAATACAGGAGGAAAGTATGATTCTAAAGCTTTCCAAAAATCGGTTGGTTTAAATGGCGTCGGAACTAAAGCTGTCAACGCTTTGTCAGATTATTTTCGTGTGGAATCCGTTCGTGATGAGAAGCAAAAGGCGGCTGAATTTTCCGCCGGAAATTTGATTTTAGAAGAAGATATAATTGATACTACTAAAAGAAAAGGAACGAAAGTTACTTTTACGCCCGATGAAACCATTTTCAAAAATTACAAATTCCGTTTTGAATATATTATCAAAATGGTTAAAAACTATTGTTACCTAAACAATGGTTTGACAATCATTTTTAATGGAGAAAAATACTACTCTGAAAACGGGCTAAAAGATTTATTAGAGGCAACCATTCACGCCGAAGATCTAGAATATCCAATCATACATTTGAAAGGCGAGGATATCGAGATTGCTTTAACACACAGTAAAACACAGTACAGCGAGGAGTATCATTCGTTTGTAAATGGACAAAACACCACACAAGGAGGAACACACTTAGCGGCATATCGGGAAGCAATTGTAAAAACGATTCGGGAGTTTTATAATAAAAGTTTCGAAGCTTCAGATGTTCGAAAATCGATTGTTACAGCGATAAGTATCAAAGTAATGGAGCCGGTTTTTGAATCGCAAACCAAAACTAAGTTAGGTTCGACTGATATGGGTTCAGAACCGGGAACACCTTCGGTGCGTACTTTTGTAAACGATTTTGTGAAAACGAAGTTGGATAATTATTTACATAAGAATCCTGCAACTTCAGACGCATTATTACGCAAAATTCTTCAAGCCGAAAGAGAGCGAAAAGAATTATCTGGAATCAGGAAACTAGCCACTGATCGTGCCAAAAAAGCGAACTTACACAATAAGAAATTAAGAGATTGTAGGGCGCATCTTCCGGATACTAAAAATCCTAAAAATTTAGAAAGCACGCTTTTTATTACGGAGGGAGATTCAGCTTCTGGGTCGATTACCAAATCACGTGATGTAAATACGCAAGCGGTTTTTAGTTTACGTGGTAAGCCTTTGAATTCGTATGGAATGAGCAAGAAAATTGTTTATGAAAATGAAGAATTCAATTTATTGCAAGCTGCTTTGGATATTGAAGACGGGTTAGAAAAATTACGTTACAATAACATTGTAATTGCAACTGATGCCGATGTCGATGGAATGCACATTCGATTGCTATTGATTACGTTCTTTCTGCAATTTTTCCCTGAATTGATAAAAGAAGGACATTTGTATATTTTGCAAACGCCACTTTTCAGGGTTCGAAACAAGAAAGAAACAATCTATTGCTATTCTGACGACGAACGTAAAGATGCTATTGAAAAACTAAAACCAAAACCGGAAATCACCCGCTTTAAGGGATTAGGAGAGATTTCTCCGGATGAGTTCAAGAATTTTATTGGAGAAACCATTCGTCTTGATCCTATTATGATGGACAAAAACACTTCGATAGAACAATTGCTTTCTTTTTATATGGGTAAAAATACTCCCGACAGACAAGAATTTATCATCAAGAATTTGAAAGTGGAATTAGATGTAATTGAGAAAGTTTAAATAATTATAAAATGGTTACAACAAGAACACTAATTCTTATCGCTTTACTATTTGTCATTAGTTTTTCAACTATTTTTTTTATTAAAAGTAGTAATGATCATAAAGAATGTGATATCGTTATAAAGAAAGAGTTGGATACAAATGGAATTGAGGTTGCAAATGAAGAGCATGTTTGTAAAGAAAAATATTCTTTTTAGCATTTTTAACGAAAAATTAAAGTTGACTACTATTCAATAGAATATATTTAATGAAAGACGAAGAAAATACAGTTTCAGATAATTCTCAAAATAAAATTTTATTTTCTCAAGTAGTCGCGCTATTGCAAAATGCCCGTCAACAGGTTTTACGTACTGTAAATTCAACAATGGTGTATACCTATTTTGAAATAGGAAGAATGATTGTGGAAGAAGAGCAAAGCGGAAAAGAACGAGCAGAATATGGAAAACAACTACTAAAAGGACTTTCTCAGCAGTTGACTATTGAGTTTGGAAAAGGGTTTTCTGTAGCTAATTTAGAGAATATAAGAAAGTTTTATTTAACTTACTCAATTTCCGAGACAGTGTCTCGGATTTTACAAATTCAAAAATCCCAGTCACTGAATGGGGAATTGAATATTAAGATCCCTCAACCACTGACTGGGTTTTCTGAAAATCAAAAAATGCAATCGCTGATTTCATTTTTTAAATTGACATGGTCTCATTATTCATTCTTAATGCGAATTGACGATGACAAAGAAAGACGTTTCTACGAAATAGAATCTGAGAAATACAACTGGAGTGTTCGGGAATTAAAACGACAATATGATTCAGCTCTTTATACGCGATTGGCTTTAAGTCGAGATGCAGCAGGAGTTTTGAAACTTTCGGAACAAGGACAGATTATAGAGAAACCAAAAGACCTTATTAAAGACCCTTATATTTTAGAATTTTTAGGTTTACCAGAATTACATCAGTATTCCGAGTCGGAATTAGAGGAGGAAATTATCAATAAACTAGAACATTTTTTATTAGAATTAGGTCACGGATTTACTTTTGTCGCCAGACAAAATAGAATTACTTTTGACGATAAACATTTTCGAATCGATTTGGTTTTTTATAACCGAATTCTTAAATGTTTTGTACTTATTGACTTGAAAATAGGCGAATTAAAACATCAGGATTTAGGGCAAATGCAAATGTATGTCAATTATTACGACAGAGAAATGCGTTTGGAAGATGAGAATAAAACCATAGGAATTGTATTGTGCCAAAACAAAAGTGATTTGGTTGTAGAATATACTTTACCTGAAAATAATGAGCAAATTTTTGCTAGCAAATACAAAACGATTCTGCCAAGCAGAGAAGATTTAATACAATTAATTTCGGAATCAATATAATGAAAGACGAAGAAGACGAAAACATATTACCGGAAGGTCAAGAAGACGAAAATACAAATGGTGCTGAAGGTTTTGAAGATATAATTTCTTCTGGAAGCCAACATTTTTACGATAATCAAGAAGATGGAAACGATACCATTACCAAAGTTACGGGAATGTATAAGGACTGGTTTCTGGATTATGCTTCGTATGTAATTCTGGAGCGTGCCGTTCCGGCGATTGAAGACGGGTTTAAACCCGTGCAACGTCGTATCATGCACTCTCTAAAAGAATTAGATGACGGCCGTTATAATAAAGTGGCTAATGTTGTTGGACACACCATGCAGTATCATCCTCACGGAGATCAGAGTATTGGTGATGCGATGGTGCAAATTGGACAAAAAGAATTACTGATTGACTGTCAGGGAAACTGGGGAAATATCCTAACAGGTGATGGTGCTGCGGCTTCTCGTTACATTGAAGCGCGTTTGTCTAAATTTGCTTTGGAAGTTATTTACAGTCCAAAAATTACTGATTGGGGAGTTTCTTACGATGGAAGACGTGCGGAACCAAACAATCTTCCGGTGAAGTTCCCGTTACTTTTGGCACAAGGAGCCGAAGGTATTGCTGTAGGTCTTTCGACCAAAGTTTTACCTCATAATTTCAATGAATTAATAGATTCTTCGATAAAAATATTAAAAGGGAAACCTTTTACACTATATCCGGATTTCATGACGCAAGGAATTGCCGATGTGTCTAATTATAATGACGGATTGCGCGGCGGACGTGTTCGGGTTCGTGCCAAAATTGGTCAGCTGGACAAAAATACATTGGTGATTACCCAAATACCGTTTTCGACCAATACGACGACTTTGATTGACAGTATTTTGAAAGCGAATGAGAAAGGTAAAATCAAAATCAAGAAAATTGAAGATAACACTGCTGCTGAGGTTGAGATATTAATTCATCTTTTTCCAGGTGTTTCCCCTGATAAAACTATTGATGCATTATTTGCTTTTACAGCTTGCGAAACTTCGGTGGCACCATTGGGTTGTGTAATTGAAGACAACAAACCGTTATTCATTGGGGTTTCTGAAATGTTGAAAATATCAACGAACAGAACCGTTGAATTACTGAAAAGTGAACTTGAAATTCAATTGAGTGAACTCGAAGAACAATGGCATTTTCTTTCTTTGGAACGTATTTTTATCGAAAATAAAATATACCGGGACATTGAAGAAATGACGACTCGAGAATCGGTAATTAAGGCCGTTGATGATGGTTTGAAACCACATACGAAACACTTAAAACGCGCTGTTACCGAAGAAGATATTCTACGTTTATTGGATATTCGAATCATGCGTATTTCCAAATTTGACAGTAATAAAGCGCAGGATAAAATTGAATCATTGGAAGGTGATATCGAACAAGTAAAACACAATTTAGAACATCTGATTGATTTTGCTATTGCTTATTTTACCAAATTAAAAGAGAAGTACGGAAAAGGACGGGAACGCCAAACAGAGCTTCGTATTTTTGATGATATCGAAGCGACGAAAGTAGTTTTAAGAAACACTAAATTATACGTAAATAAAGAAGAAGGTTTTGTAGGTACGAGCTTGAAAAAAGACGAGTACGTTACGGATTGTTCTGATATTGACGATGTAATTGTTTTTCTTCGTGACGGAAAAATGATGATTACCAAAGTAGATGCTAAAACCTTCGTTGGTAAAGACATTATTCATATTGCTATTTTTGACAAAAGTGATAAGCGTACCATTTATAATATGATTTACCGCGATGGAAAATCTGGGCCTTCTTATATCAAACGATTCAATGTTTCGGGAGTTACCCGAGACAAAGCATACGATTTAACCAATGAAACTGCTGGTTCTCAAGTATTGTATTTTTCTTGTAATCCCAATGGAGAAGCAGAAGTAATTACAATATTATTACGTCAGGTCGGAAGTGTGAAAAAACTAAAATTCGATATTGATTTTGCCAGTTTAGCGATAAAAGGACGTGCTTCCAAAGGGAATTTGGTAACTAAATACCCAATTAAAAAAATAGAATTGAAGGAGAAAGGAATTTCTACTTTATTACCAAGAAAAGTTTGGTTTGATGATACTGTTCAACGATTGAATGTAGATGGAAGAGGAGAATTGTTGGGTGAATTCAGACCAAGTGATAAGATTTTAATCATCTCGCAATCGGGGAAAGCGAAAGTAATTACGCCAGAATTGTCTACGCATTTTGATGAAGATATGGTAGTTTTAGAAAAATGGATTCCTAAAAAACCAATTTCTGCGATTTATTATGATGGAGAAAAAGAGCGGTATTATATCAAACGTTTTTTAGTGGAAACGGAGAATAAAGAAGAAAGTTTTATCACTGAACATGCTAATTCACATCTTGAAATTGTATCAACAGATTATCGTCCAGTTGCGGAACTAGTTTTTACAAAAGTAAAAGGTGTACAGAAAGAAAATATGACGGTGGACATTGAATCCTTTATTGCCTTGAAAGGATTTAAAGCGTTAGGAAATCAATTGACAGCTGATAAGTTGAAACAAGTAAATCTATTAGAGCCTTTGGCTTATGAAGTTCCGGTTGAGGTAATTGCTGAGGATTTAGAAGTGAAAGGAGAAACGGATGCTGATGATGCTACCATTCAATTAGATGATGATGGTCAGATTACTTTAAGTTTAGAATAAAAGAAGCTCCTGAAAAGGAGCTTCTGTATTTAAACAAGGTTTTGATTATTTATTTTTCTTCATTTTCATATTCAGCACTTCAACTAATAATGAGAATGAAATTGCAAAATATAAATATCCTTTTGGAACTGGCGAAACATGACTTCCGAAGATTAAAGCATTTGATAAATGGGCACTTTCAGTCAGTAGCATCATCCCAATAAGAATCAAAAAGGATAATCCCAGAATCTGTATAGAAGGATGTTTATTGACAAAATTCCCAACAGGAACAGCAAATTGCATCATTACTAAAACTGAGATTACGACAGCTGTAATCATAATGTACAAAGCGCCCTCCACACCGTTTGTCATTCCTACCGCGGTAAGAATACTATCAAAAGAGAAAACTAAATCAATCATGATAATTTGGAGAAGTACATTTTGAAATGATTTAGTTGCCGTCTTACCTAATTCCTTTTCTTCATGTCCTTTTTCATCAACTTTCTCTCTGATTTCATTCGTACTCTTGTAAATTAAGAATAATCCACCACCTAATAATATAAGACTCTGACCCGTAATTCCAGCTGAAAACCAACTCAAATCAATATTAAACCAAGGTTCTTTCATTTGTATCAACAGATTGATACCAAACAAAAGTGCAATTCTCATGAACATGGCAAGGAACATTCCTATTTTAGTGGCTCTTTTGCGTTGTTCAACAGGTAATTTTCCTGTAGCAATTGATATGAAAATGATATTGTCGATTCCCAATACAATCTCCAGAAATGTCAATGTTAAAAGGGCGATCCAAGCGTCGGGATTTAAAAATACTTCCATTTTATTCAGTTATAAATTATAATTTTTAATCGGCAATTTTGGTAACAGTTCCTTTTTGTTTGGCATCTGATCCAACCATTCCAAATTCAAAGGTATAGGAATTTTTTGAGGTTGTCAAAATTTTCATACCAATAGCTTTTTCCTCAGCCATATTTTTAGGATGTATTTTTTGTAACACATATTCACAATCATTTACCCATCGAATTGAAGCTGTATCAGTTTTGCCTTCAAAAGTTTCTATTTCAATACTGTCATTACGTTCAAAAAGAGTGGTTTTTTTCACACCGTCAACTTCATATTCAAACTTGAATTTTCCGGTTTTGAAGTCTTTGCAATTGCGCTCCGCATCATAACACGACATTAGTAGCAGTAGTGGGAGGAGGAATATTATTTTTTTCATTAGTAAGAGGTTTATTTTTAATTTTATAAAGTAAATCAATTTTACTGATTCAATCGAAGGCTTGTAGTTAGAAATCTAATTACACAATTTTAATATTGTATTTATCTAAAAGTCCAATAATTCCTTGTGTCGAAAATTTTGCTTTTTTCATCGGATTGAATTCGGGATCAATTTTAAAATCAGTAGCTTTTGAAAAATCGGCACCAGCTAATTGTGTATTATTGAAAATAGCACCATCTAAATTACTATTGTCAAAAACGGCGCTTGTAAGATTGGTTCCAACAAAGCTTACTTCTCGTAATGAACAGGAATTGAATTTTGTCTTCGGCATTTTTTTATTGGCAAATGAAGAATAATCCAAAACGCATTCTTGAAAACTGACATTAAACAAGAAATCATCACATTCTTCAAATTGAATTCCCAGCAATTTGCAGTTTTTAAATTGAATCCCTTTTAAACTTGTCCCGGATAATTTAGTCATAGCCAAATTGCAATCAATAAATTCACAATCCATAAATGTGCTGTACGAGAAATCACTATTTGATAAATCACAGTTTTTAAAAATGCAATCCTCAAATTCTCTATTGTTTACTTTTTTATCGACGTAAACGATTTTTTCAAATGTTTTTTGAACGTGAATTAGGTTTTCCATTAGTCGTTAAATAAGCTTTTCATAATTGTTTTTAACCCCAAAAACATCAAATACATGGCAGCAATACAAGCAACAATTCCTATCGCTAAAACCAAATAATGCCACACATTTTGTTTGTTCATAAAGGCATTATATATCAAGGTAGGACCTATGAAGATCAGCGGTAAAGCTCCTGATAAATATTTGATTCCTTTAGATAATAGTTCTTTGTTGGTTGCCATTGTTTTGTTTAAAGTTTAAGGTTCGGCATTTGTTGATATACTCAAAAACATTCGCCTGTATTCTGAAATCTGTTTATTGAGCTGTAAAATTATCAACAGCTTTTCTTACGCTTCCGTGCTTTTTTAATAATTCAGCGGCTTGTTCGTAGGAAACTGGAATTTCTTCCATAATCATTTTCACGCCGCGATCCACGAGTTTGCTGTTGCTGAGTTGCATATCTACCATTTTGCTGCCTTTCACTTTCCCCAGTTGAATCATGGTTGCGGTTGATATCATGTTGAGTACCAGTTTCTGAGCTGTTCCTGCTTTCATTCGGGAACTTCCCGTTACAAATTCAGGTCCTACAACTACTTCAATAGGGAATTTTGCCTTTTGCGAAAGCGGACTTCCTGCATTACAAGAAATACTTCCTGTGGTAATATTATTTTCGTTACAAGCTTCTAATCCTCCAATAACATAAGGTGTTGTTCCTGAAGCGGCAATTCCGATTACGACATCATTTTCATTTACATTGAAATCTTTCAAATCAATCCAAGCTTGAGTAGCATTGTCTTCTGCATTTTCTACGGCTTTGCGAATGGCACTATCTCCACCAGCAATAAGGCCAATTACTAAATCGAAAGGAACGCCAAAGGTTGGCGGACATTCCGAAGCATCTAGTATTCCAATACGTCCTGATGTTCCTGCACCAATGTAGAATAATCGTCCGCCGAGTTTCATTTTGGCAACGATTTCAGTCACTAAAGTTTCTATTTGTGGTAATGCTTTTTCTACGGCAAGCGGAACAGTTTTGTCTTCTTGATTGATATTAGATAACAATTCTTGAACTGACATTTTTTCTAAATGTTCGTATTTTGAGGATTGTTCGGTGGTTTTTGTGAAGGTCATTTTTCGTATAATTGGACAAGTCCAAAATTAACCTTTTTTATCACAATCTCGAAATTTTCTATTTTTAGTTTCAGGATTTTCACGGTCTATTTTCTTTAAATTTGATGTATGTTGATTTACTTTTTTCAGTTTTTAATTTCTCATGTGGAGAAAGGGTATTGAATCTTTGTTAGATGAACTAAAATATTATATTTGTTAAATATTAAAAAATAAATGGATAGAATAATCTTATTGCAAGGGATTGCACGGATTTCGGTTTTTGTGTCTTTATTGATGGCATTTTTTTTACTGACTGTTAAAACTGAAAATAAATTGGCCAACCGTTTATTTGCCTGGTTTTTTATTGTTTCTGCTATTGATCTTAGTGGTTTTTTTGTTACTAATTATATTCAGGATTATATTGATTTGTTAATTTTTAGATGGACAATCTGTTTGTTGGCAATTCCCTTATTTTATCTTTATGTTTTATCAGTTTGTTATTCTGATTTTAAATTAAAGTGGAAGCATTTAGTGCATTTACTTCCTATTATACTAGTTAATTTAGTTTTTCTTCCAAGACTTTATTTAGCCAGTGATGCAGATATGAAACTCTTATCCGGAGATCTTGATCATATGCCTGAAATTTACTTAATCCAGATTTTAATTGAATTTCAATATGTGTTTTATATTGTTGGCGCATTTTTAATTTTGAAGAAATACAGAGAAATTTATCTGGAAAACTATACCAATCCAAGTACTTCAACATACAAGTATCTTTTTCAGATGACTACTGTTTTTCTAATCGCACACTGTTTGGTTGCATTAAAAAACCTGCTACGGTACAGCGATTACAGACAAATGTTTCTTTGGTTAAATGTAGTAGTAGGAAGTGTAGCTTTATTTATTACCTGTTGGTTAGTAATGAAAGCATTGAATCATCCGGAACTTTTTAGGGGAATTAATTCTAAATTACGATTGACAAAAGATATTCTGCCTGCAGTAGAAGAAAAAACTGAATCTAAAGATGTTCAAGATGATGCTATTTCCAGTCAAATTTCGACATTGAAACAATATATGGCAGAGAAAGAGCCTTTTCTTGATCCGTCACTTACCATTCAGGAGCTTGCCAATCAAATTGATATTCCGGTTCGAGAGTTATCAGTTTTAATTAATCATCATATGGACCAGCACTTTTTTGATTTTGTCAATGAATATCGTATTCAAAAAGCAATGGGTATTTTGAAAGATCAGGCTAGAAGTCAGCTTACCGTTCTGGAAATTTTATATGAAGTTGGTTTTAACTCCAAATCTTCTTTTAATACCTCTTTTAAAAAACACACTAATTTAACACCTACTGCTTATAGAAACACCTTATAATAAGTGGTTTGTAAAAAGTCGTACTTCATACCTGATAAAGTCGAACTGATTTTCTGAATAGAAATTGGTTCGACTTTTTTTTGTCGGTCGAATTCTGAAAATTTCTAAGGCAACTTTGCTTCAAATTAATCGAAACAAGTTTTAAAATTAGAAATCATGAAAAAAGCAAATCTCCTTATCTTTTTATTATTGCCCTTATTTTGTTTAGCACAAGCATCATTTATATTAAAAGGAAAAATAGCAAGCGAAACAATTCCATTAGAATGGGCAGATGTTTCCATATCGAATTCAGAAGGAAAAATTATAGACGGTTCAACCTCTAAACAAGACGGTAGTTTTGAAATCAATCTTAAAAAAGGATCTTATAGAATTGGAATCACCCTTTTAGAATTTACAGATTATGAAAAAGAGTTTACAATAGAAAATAATACTGATTTAGGAATAATCATTTTAAAAGAAAGCGCAACCAATTTAAAAGAGGTAATCATTCAATCTAAAAAGAAAACAATCGAACAGAAAACGGATCGTTTGGTTTATAATCTTGAAAACAATGTTGCAACAGTTGGCGGAGATGCTTTAAGCGCTATTAATACGGCTCCCGGAGTTGTCGTTCAGAATAATACAATTAATATATTAGGGAAAGGAACTTCCCGTGTTATGATAGATGGACGAATGATTGAATTAGTAGGTGAGGAACTGAATAATTTTTTGAAATCAATTTCGGCTGGTGATATTAAAAATATTGAAATTATCAGCAATCCGCCGGCAAAATATGATGCCGAAGGAACTGGTGGATTGGTTAATATTATTATGAAAAAAGGAGTTCGTGATTCCTGGAAAAACACGACTACAGTTTCTTATGATCAAAATAAATATAGTATTTATACTTTAAGAGATAACTTTTTTTACAATAAAAACAAGTTTAGATTTTCTGCTAGCATTAATGCAAAAACAGGTTATTTGAATGCTACAGATGATTTAAAAATGTATTTTCCTGATGGACTTTCCCATATGAAAAGTGTGACAAAGGTAAAAACTGAAAATCTTTCCGGGAAATTTGCTTTAGATTATGATCTTTCTGAACGTACTACTATTGGATTTCAATATTTAAACGATAGAAATAACCCTGATTTTAAATCGGATATTAGAATTGAGGATTATAATACTCAAAATGAATTGGATAATGTTACACTGAACAATAGCTTCACTGATAAAGGATCAAAAAATCAAACGTATAATGCACATTTGATTACCAAACTAGATTCCTTAAAAAGGAAGTTATCTTTTGATGTGGACTATTTTAATTACAGTTCAAAATTCGATAGAAACTTTGTCGCTAATAATTTTACACCAGATATGACATTTGTTGATATAAATCAGTCGGGAAGAAACATTTCGAATCAGGATATTGACAATTGGAGTTTTAAGGCAGATATGGAACATCCGTTTCCAGCGCTGAATTTGTCTTATGGTGCAAAAATGAGTTTTACAAATAGTGTAAGTGATGTACTTTATTTCAGTACAATTTCAGGAACTCCGGAATTAGATTCGAACCAATCCAACCGATTTAAATACACTGAAAATAATCAGGCATTTTATGTAAATGCGGATAAAAAACTCAATGAAAAATGGAATTTCCAAATGGGATTAAGATTGGAGAACACTCAAACAAATGGATTGTCTGAAACAATGAATCAGGAAACGGAAAATAATTATTTGAAATTATTTCCAACGTTTTATGCTTCTTACAAGAAAAACGAAAACAATACTTTTAGTTTGAATTATGGAAAAAGAATCAACAGACCACGTTTTGACTTATTAAATCCGTTCAGAATTTACATCAACAGCAATAGTTATTCCGAAGGAAATCCGTTTTTAAGACCTTCATTTAGTGATAATTTTGAGTTGTCACATTCTTATAAAGAAGTTTTGAGAACAAGTATTTTTGTCAATGCAATTACAAACGGTTATGGTGTTTTGTTTACCTCAAATCCGGAAACCAATACGCAGATTGTAACCCGTGAGAATTATTTTAAAAACTTAAATTATGGAATAGGGGAAAGTTACTCCACAAGTTTTGCAGATTGGTGGTCTAGTGAAAATTCATTGTACCTTTTGGGAGCAAAAACAGAATTTATTAAAGATATAGATGCCACACCATCAAACAGTTTACAAATTGATTTTTCGACAAATAATACTTTTTTATTCGGTAAAACGACAAAATTGCAAATCGATTTTACGTATACAACTCCTTTTAAGAGCGGTTTATATGAAGTAGGATATGCCTCAAGTTTTGATATTGGCTTCAAACAGGATTTGTTTAATAAAACCATGCAGATTGCCTTTTTGGCAAATGATATTTTTAATACCTCTTATTTAAAAGATTTTACTTCAGTTATAAACGGTGTGAAACAGGTATATGAGCAGAAAGAAAGTAATCGATTTGAACGTTTATCTGTGGTTTATAATTTTGGAAACAAAAAGATCAATGTACAACAGCGTGATTTTGGAAATAAGGAGGAGAATAAAAGAACTGGAGGTAATTAGAAAATTGAAAGTTGGGAAACAGAAATCTCTTTATTTCTGTTTCTTAACTTTATAAAATTATAAAAAATAGGCCAACGCAATTCCTATGACAATCATAGAAACTTTGGCAATGTTGAACTTGTGTCCTTCACTGCTTTCGAAAATAATGGTGGATGAAATATGAAATAATATTCCTATTACTATGGCGGTAATTTCAGTGTAATACACGTTTAATACTGGCAAATAATCAGATAAAATGGTACCAAGCGGTGTCATGACTGCAAAGGTTATCATGAAAATAAAAATGGCTTTTTTGTTCAGACCGGCATTGATAAAAAAGGTGGTCAGGATTATGGCTATTGGTAAATGATGGATAGCAATTCCGATTGCTAAATCATGGTGATGACTCACTGGAAATCCTTCCAAGAATGCATGAATACATAAACTGATGAATAGCAACCACGGTATTTGGGTCATTGTAGGATGCCCGTGAACATGCCCATGTTCAGCACCTTTAGAGAAAAATTCCAATATGATTTGGAATAATATCCCCAGCATGATAAAGAGTCCAATGTTTGGGTTTGCACTTTCGTAAATTTCAGGTAATAAATGCATTACCGTTAAGGAAAGTAAAAAAGAACCACTAAAAGCTAGTAGCAATTTGAGATTCGTTTTGTTTTTTGGTTTTAAAACCAATGCGATACTATATCCTATAATTACGGAAAGTAAAGGTAAAAGGTAATTCATGTTATTTGCTTAACCGTTTATTTGTATGTTCGTTTAACCGTAAATCTGCTTCACGGTTTATTTTTTTTTCGATTAGCCGACTAACCCAACAATTATTTAAAAATCATGATTAGACGTTCGCTTTCCGTTTTATGGAATTTTTTTAATTTGTAGTCGCCAAAAATATCCAACAGATAAATTCCTGCTTCTTCCATTAATTCCTCAAAATCTTTAAGCGTTAAGGCTTTTACTTTTTCGGTAAAATGAAATTTTTGACCTTTGTCTTCAAAGTCAATTTCCTTATAGATATGACCTTCTTTTAAATAACGTTTGATATGAAAATCGATTCCATCAACTGTTTTTGTTTCTTCGGGAACTAATGTTTCGAGAACTTGGGCAACATTCATAAAGTCAATTACGGCAAAACCATATTCCGAAAGGCTGTCTTTGATGGCTTTTAGCGTGGTCAGATTGTCTTCGTCATTTTCGAAATAGCCAAAGCTGGTAAATAGATTGAAAATGGCATCAAATTTTTCTTCAAAAGGTTCGCGCATATCGTGCACTTTGAAATGAAGGGTTTCATTCGTATTTTTAGTAGCTTCGGCAATACTGTTTTCGGATAAATCTGCCCCAAGAACCGTAAAACCTAATTGATTTAAATAAATAGAATGACGGCCTTTTCCGCAGGCTAAATCCAATAATGTTGCCTTTTCAGGAAGGTTCAGATAATGGGTAAGATTGTCCATGAAAATCTGGGCTTCTCTATAGTTTCGGTCCTTGTAAAGTATGTGGTAATAAGGAGTGTCAAACCACGAACTGTACCAGTTTACAGGTGTTTGCGGTTGATTATCGGTAGAGGATTTGCTAGATTCGGACATTTATTATTTTTCAATTAATTCGATTGATGCAAATTTAGTGTATTTTTGCCGAATATAACGATAACAATTCCCGCTTTAGTGGGCAAAAGGGGCAAATGGAAAATAATTATAAAATGGTTGCCAAAACCTTTTTTGGTTTTGAAGAAATATTAGCAAAAGAGTTGCAAAACCTTGGCGCGCAAGATGTGGAGCAAGGGGTAAGAATGGTAAGTTTTAAAGGCGATAAAGGCTTTATGTACAAAGCGAATTTGTCTTTGCGTACCGCTTTAAAAATCCTGAAACCTATTTATTTTTTCAAGGCCAATAACGAACAGGCTTTATACAAAGGAATTTCGAGCATGAACTGGTCTAAATTATTGAATGCCAATCAGACATTTGTGATTGATACAACGGTGCATTCGGAATATTTTAATCACTCGGAATTTGTTTCCCAAAAATGTAAAGATGCAATTGTAGATCAGTTTAGAGAAAGAACTGGGCAACGACCAAGCATTGATAAAATACATCCTGATTTAAGAATCAACATTCATATTGATAAGGACCAAGTTTCAGTGGCACTGGATACTTCAGGAAATGCATTGAATCAACGTGGATACAGGACTGCAACCAATATTGCTCCTATAAATGAGGTTTTGGCAGCAGGAATTCTATTGCTTTCTGGTTGGGACGGACAAACGGATTTCTTGGATCCAATGTGTGGTTCGGGAACATTCTTAGCCGAAGCAGCCATGATTGCCTGTAATATTCCGGCAAATATCAATCGTAAGGAATTTGCTTTTGAAAAATGGAACGATTGGGACAATGATTTGTTTGATAATATCTCGGACAGTTTATTGAAACGTGTTCGTGAGTTTCATTACACCATAAAAGGATACGATAAAGCACCAAGTGCGGTTCAAAAAGCCAAAGACAATATCAAAAATGCCAATCTTGACGAGTATATTTCTATTGAAGAACAGAACTTTTTTGATACTGAAAAAACTTCGGAAGGGAAACTGCATATTGTTTTCAACCCGCCGTATGATGAGCGTTTGGACATTCACATGGAAGAATTCTACAAAAATATTGGTGATACTTTGAAGAAAAATTATCCTGGAACGAATGCTTGGATGATTACAGCGAACTTGGAAGCACTGAAATATGTTGGACTAAAACCTTCTAGAAAAATCAAACTTTTTAATGCTGGTTTAGAAGCACGTTTGGTAAAATACGAAATGTACGAAGGAAGTAAAAGAACGAAGTTTCAGGTAACAACTGATAGTGCTGAATAAGCAATATTGAATTTTTCACTTTCGACTTTAAAACTTTAAGACTTAAAAAAAATGACCAAATTACAAATACGAGCATTCCTTTACCAACTGGGATGTTTTGCAATATTATTTATTTCTGCCAGGTATTTAGTGGAACATTACACTAATTTAAGGGGATTTGGGATTCCGTTAACCGCATTTGTTATAGGAACACTTTTGTCACCAAAATTTCATGCGATAAAAACCAAAGATGGAGAGAAATTATTCATGAAGTGGATTTTCATGAAAGGAATTAAGGAAATAGGATAGCTTAGAAATCCTAAGATATTATTTTAAAATATTGACCGCTAATTTGCTAATTTTTACCAAAAATAAAAATTAGCAAATTGGCGGTTATTTTTTTCTACTTTTTTGGAACTGCAACAGGCTTTACTTTCTTCTTATAAATAGGAACAAAATAAGTTACCGTATAATTGAATCCGACTCCAAAACTACCATCATAAGTTCTGTTGAATCCGGGAATATATAAGTTAGAGAAATTTTCCGGTTCTTTATTAGTTACCAATCGGTTCAATCGAAGACTGAAACCTACAAACACATTATCAAATACTTTGGCTTTTACTCCAGCCACAACTTCAATCCAGCTCGCGGATAAGCCATCAAACTTTTTACCGGAAGGAATTAGAGGAACTTCTCCAAAATACGGATTCGCATTGTAAATCCGATAACTATTTAATTGTTGATTAAAAGTACTGAAACCGTAACGCATTCCTATAGAAATAATATTTTCCATATCCAGCCAGTTTTCATATGCATTATAATCAAAACCCGCTTTTATATAGGAACCTTTGGTGGTGAAATTGACACGGTCATCATCTGTCGTTTTATTTTCATTCCCAAGTTCAGCAGCCAAAAAATATTTTTTAGTCAATCGATAATCTCCCACCAACTCAATTCCCTTGTAATCTTTGTCATAAAGAGCGCGCGTCAGTTTATATAAATCGACACCCACACGTACGCCATAACGATCTGTCTTTACAGGAATCGAATCGTTCTTTATAATTTCAGGACTAATTTTGACTAATGGCAATGGCGCTTCAGGAATAATCTGTTCTGTTTTGGCAGTTTTTGGATCACTTTTGACAGGAGTAGTTTCCTGAGCCTGTACCAAAGTCAACGACAATACGAGACAAATACTAAAAAAAGATCTTAATGTGTGTTTCATTTTCGTTTTCGATGTTACTTTTTTCAACCGATATAAATTTTATCCATTTTTGATTTGCAGCTGTCGCATCAGTATGTGTATATGGATTTGTGGGGTCTAATGTAAAAATTGTTTTGTAACCACACGCTCTGGAAACAAAAAGTTCCTGTGTGGTGTAATCAAATTTTATGATGTCTTCGTCAATCAATATAGGATTAGGATTTCCTGAATTTAATGTGAAACTATAGGTCGTACTTGTTCCAACAGTTTTTAACGGAATAGAAATAGTATTTCCACTAGTCGTTTGGCTGCCGTTAAAAAGGATTCCATCGGTCATTCCTTCGCCAACAACTTTCAGATTAGATACGTTTTTTAAAACAGAAGGATTCAAAAAATCATAAAATTCTATTACTAATCGTGGCGTTGTGGGAGTATTTGCATCGCAAATGTCATCTTTCTCACAGCTGGAGAGAGTGAAAGCAAAAAGCAACAATAATAAAAATGTTTTTTTCATATAATAATATTCAGTGTTCAGTGTTCAGTTTTAGTATTCAGTAAAATTCGCACTGAATACTAAAAACTGCAAACTGACTACTATTTCCTTCTTTCCAAAAGTACAACATTTTCCACGTGATGCGTTTGCGGAAACATATCTACGGGACGCACACGAGTCACTTTATATTTTTCGTCCATTAATGCCAAATCACGTGCTTGTGTAGCCGAATTGCAACTTACATAAACCACTTTTTCAGGAGCAATTTTCATAATCTGTTCAATTACATCTTTGTGCATTCCGTCTCTTGGCGGATCCGTGATAATTACATCAGGATGACCGTGTTGAGCGATGAAATCATCATTGAATACCACTTTCATATCTCCTACAAAGAACTCACAATTGGTAATTTCATTGCGCACCGCATTTGCTTTGGCGTCTTTAATCGCATCAGGAACACTTTCTACACCAATTACTTTTTTTGCTTTTTTCGAAACAAACTGCGCAATCGTCCCAGTTCCTGTGTATAAATCATACACAATTTCATTTCCTGTCAATCCAGCAAAATCACGCGCTATTTTATACAATTCATACGCTTGATCCGAGTTGGTTTGGTAAAAAGATTTTGCATTAATACTAAATTTTAAACCTTCCATTTCTTCTAAAATGTAATCTCTTCCTTTGTATAATTTAATATCAGTATCGTATAAAGTATCGTTCGCTTTATTGTTTACTACGTATTGTAGCGAAGTAATTTGCGGAAATTTCTCGTAAAGATGATCTAGAATCAATTCTCTGTTGGCTTTGTCATTTTCGAAAAACTGAATCAAAACCATGATTTCACCAGTCGAAGCTGTACGCAACATCAAAGTTCTCAATAAACCTTCATGCGCTCTTGGATTAAAGAAAGTCAGTCCATTTGCATTAGCAAAATCTCTCACTTCGTTTCTAATTGCGTTTGATGGATCTTCCTGCAAATGACACTTATTAATGTCCAGAATTTTGTCCCACATTTTTGGAATGTGGAAACCAAGTGCGTTTCTATTTCCTAAATCTTCGGTACTGTCAATTTCTTTTTCGGTCAACCAACGGCTGTTCGAAAACGAAAATTCCATTTTGTTTCTGTAAAAAAACTGTTTTTCCGAACCTAAAATTGGTTCAAATTCTGGAAGTTCTATTTTTCCAATGCGTTGCAAATGGTTTTTTACCTCATTTTGCTTGTAATACAACTGTTGGCTGTATTTCATATTCTGCCATTTACAACCTCCACAAACACCAAAATGCTCGCAAATAGGTTCTACACGATGCTCTGAATATTCATGAAAATGAACTGCTTTTCCTTCGTAATAAGCTTTGCGCTTCTTGAAAGTCTGCACATCAACCACATCACCCGGAACCACATTCGGGATAAAAACTACTTTTCCATCGGGAGCCTTTGCTACCGAAACGCCTTTTGCACCAGCATCAAGGACTTTTATTTGATGAAAGACAACTTTGTCTGTATTTTTCTTAGCCATAGCGCAAAAATAAGTGTTTGAATGGTTTTATAAATTCAAATTGTGAAATATTTTCACTTTTAGATGTTTTTTATTTGATGCTAGTTCTGCTTTTCGCTGCAAGTGCGTTGTTGTACTACCGTGCTTTAGTTAATAAATGTAAACACTAACTCATCTAAAATGCTTTTATATATGAAATTTTAAAAATGTGAATTATGCAATTTTTTTGTTTAATTGAATAACATTTCGTTTTTAAAGTATCAATATATTTGACATAACGAAATGATTAACATAATTTTAGTATAAATTTAAAACTATTCAACATGAAACAATTACAAAACATTAGCACAACTTTCAAAAAGTCTTTATTATTAATTACACTTTTATTTTCTCAAAGTCTTATTTGGGCACAAGATAAAACGGTCGATGTGAATTTGAATGTAGATAAAGGAGGAAGTGACTGGTACGCAGAGCCATGGATTATGGTTTTAGGTGCTGCAGTTTTTATAATAATTATAGTAGCTCTTGTAAGAGGTAAAAGTAGTAACTAATTACAAATGATACTCTTTTACGATGAGTAATTAATAAAAACCGGCATAAATTAACCTTCGATAAGGTTTATTTTATGCCGATTTTTTAATTTTAATTATTTACGAATATTTAAAAACTTAGAAAATTGCTAATCTTACGTTTGTTATAGGTTCTCGATTATTCTGGCTTTTGAAATTCAACCGTAAAATGTTCTAAATTTATTTTTTGTTTGACTAAGGAAAGTCCATATTTTTCTTTTAATTCCTTTTTTATACTTTCAAAATCCTTAGTTTTTAGAGTTAAATTGTAATTGTCGTCGCTACCTGTTTTATCCAAAATCATTTTATTACTTTTTGGAATTAAAGCATTGACGAGCGCACTAATTTTTGCTTTTTCGATTATGATTTCTTCTGAATTGATAGTAATCATGTTTCCGAAAGCGTTATTGTTTGATTTATATTTTGATAATAAGGCTGGATTTACAACTTCTAAATTCCAAACTTCAGTTGGGATTGTGCTTTTTTTGATTTTAAAATCATAGCTTTTTGCCAATTGATTCAAGGCAATACTTTTAGTTTGAGAACTGTCTTTCGATTTGTTTTTGAAGTTTAAGTGCAACGTTTTGTCTAACATTACGGTGTCATTGGTGTTTAGTAATATTTCATTTGTATTCAATAAATAGGTTAGGGTAGTTTTCATACTTACATTTTTATAAACAAGGCTGTCCGGGTAATTTTTTAAGGTGCTTGGAATAGAAATGTCGTTAGTTTCTTCTATTTTAATAGCAAATGAACTGGTTTCAGCGTTTAATTTTTCCGTATCGTTTAACATGAAAAATAAAGGAATACCGATAAAAAAAGCATTATGAAGTGAATGTAGCAGTAATCCTGAAATAAATCCCATGCGAACTCTTGAATACCCAATAATCAGACCTAATATTATTTGTGGTGCTACTAAGATTGGTGATAAAAGTAAAATTGTATACGAAAATTCAAAATTACTGATGTGGATTAACCCAAAAATTATAGCAGAAAAATAGAATATGAACTTGTATCTTTTTTTCCAAAGAGAAATAAAAAAAGTTTCTGCTTTTTGTTCATTTCGAACACCCGTGAGGGAAACTATTGAAATTAAAAAATGCAGCGCATAATTATTTTTATAACGCAGATACAGCCTAAATATAAATTCTTCAATTAAAGGACCAATTACAACGGTTAATACTAATAGCAATACAACTGGATAGGACTTGATCATGTCCAGAATTTTGTGGTTGTCTGGATCAACAAGCCCCAATGTTTCCAAGCCACTTATCAGAAGTATCAAAACTGCCATAAGAGGAATTTCAATTATCAATAAAGAGATAACAGTATTAAATTTTTGAGCTACTGATAATTCGGGTCCCGCTTCATCTCTTGGGTTTTTTAAAAAAGAGATTAAATTAGTAAAAGTTTGTTTTAGGTTGTCCAGCATAGTATTGTTGCTCATATTTAATTTTAATATTTTAGTTTTTAGCTTTTGTTTTCAAACTCTTTAGCTACAAACATAATGAATTAAATAAGAAAAGTAACATAAATATTGTTTTTAAACTTAACTTAAAATTCTTAGAATCAGATTTTTTTCGAACACGTAATATAATTTCAGTTGAGAGTGATGATAAGAGTTTCAGTAGCAAAACGAACTTTAAATTTTAGTTAAATTATCATTTGTTTGAAAGTATTTTTTGATAAAAGAACTAAATTTGAGAAAACAGAAAACTGAAAAATATGAAAAGAAATGCAACCGCAGTCTGGAATGGTTCACTGAAAGAAGGAGCCGGAAAACTTACCACACAAACTACCACATTAAAAGATACGCAATATTCGTTCAAATCCCGTTTTGAAGAAGGAGTTGGAACCAATCCTGAAGAATTGATCGCAGCGGCTCACGCAGGCTGTTTTACGATGCAACTTTCTGCTTACATAAGTGAAGAAGGTTTTGAAATTGAAAGTATCGAAACGAAATGTGATATTGATTTTGTGGATGGAACAATTGTAACATCACACTTAACTGTTCAAGCAAAAGTTAAAGAAATAACAGAGGATGCTTTTCAGCAATTGGTAAACAAAGCAGAGAAAAATTGTCCGGTTTCTAAAGTGTTGAATGCAGCAATTTCAAGTACAGCAACTTTAGCATAAACACGAATTTATAAAACAAAAAGGCTCGATTTAGTTTAAATCGAGCCTTTTTGTTTCTGTATAGTAGATTATTTCTTAGCTAAAACTTCCGTGATTGCTTTTTCAGCTAACGGAGCCATTACCTGATATCCTAATTTGTTGGGATGTACTCCGTCTTCGGAATAAGTAGTTTTCAATCCGTTACGATCATCTTTCATAGCCGAGAAGTAATCAAGATAAAGAATGTCATTGGCGTCAGCGTAATTTTTTATCATTTTATTTAAAGCGACCACTTTTTCAGCCGGATTTTGATCGGGTTTCCAAGAGAAATCATATGCTGGCAATACTGAACATAAAATGACTTTAATGTTGTTTGCTTTTGCCAATTCGGTCATCGAGAAGATATTATTTGCAATCATATCTAATGTTGCGGGACCCGTATTGCCGGCAATGTCATTTATTCCTGCCAAGACAACTACAACGGCTGGTTTTAATGCAATGACATCCGCTCTAAAACGGATGAGCATCTGAGGAGTTGTTTGACCGCTGATACCTCGATTAACGTATGGTTTTCCGGCAAAATATTCTGAATCTGTTACACTCCAAAATTCGGTTATGGAATCGCCCATAAAAACTATTCTTTTATCTCCGGGTGTCGTTGGTTTTAGTTGCGCATTTTGTTCTTGATATTTATTTAAATTCGGCCAATCTTGCGCCTGTGCTTTTCCTGCCATAACAATTGATAAAAATAGTATACTGTAAATTAATTTGATATTTTTCATTTGGAACCTGATTTTAAATTTTGAAAACAGAAAAAATGGGATGCCGAAATAAAATGAAACAACCTTCCATTCCTATCCGAAAGATACAGAAAAGGAAGGTTGCTTTTTAATTTTGTTTCAATTTAGTCAAACAAATCAGAAGACAAATACCGATCGCCTCGGTCGCAAATGATAGCGACAATCACTCCTGATTCTAATTTCTCAGCTATTTTTATTGCAGCTGCTACTGAACCACCACTGCTCATTCCCGCAAAAACGCCTTCTTCCAGCGCTAAACGTTTGGTCATCGCTCGTGCTTCTTCTTCGGAAACTTCAATGATTGTATCTACTTTCTTGGCATCAAAAATCTTTGGCAAATATTCTTGAGGCCATTTTCTGATTCCAGGAATTTGTGAGCCCTCGCTGGGTTGTGCGCCTACAATTTGGATAGCAGGATTCATTTCTTTCAAGTAGGTGGAAGTTCCAATAATTGTCCCCGTTGTTCCCATCGCTGAGACAAAATGGGTTACAGTTCCTTCGGTGTCATTCCATATTTCGGGTCCAGTGGTATTGTAATGTGCTTTCCAGTTGTCGTCGTTTGCAAACTGATTGAGCATAATATATCCGCCTTCGGCTACTTTTTTATCTGCATAATCTCTGGAACCAATTATTCCGGTTGCTGCGGGTGTCAAAATTACGGTTGCGCCATAAGCACGCATGCTTTGCGTACGTTCTATAGTGGAATCTTCTGGTAAAATCAATTCAATTTCGATATTGAATAATTGGGCAATCATCGCCAGAGCAATTCCGGTGTTGCCACTTGTTGCCTCAATAAGTTTATCGCCTTTCTTTATGTCACCTCTGTCCAGCGCGGATTTAATCATATTGTACGCTGCACGATCTTTTACGCTTCCTCCGGGATTATTTCCTTCCAGCTTTAGTAAAAGTTTTACGTTTTTATTTTGTATCAAATGAGTAGATTCAACTAAAGGTGTATTTCCTATTAAGTCTAATATTTTGTATGATTTCATGCTGTCGATTTCTATTGTTTGAATTGTAATTACCCAATTTTGGATTTAATTACAATAAGAATTTTTTTGAAAACTGTTTATACTAAGTGAATTTTAAAAACAGCAACAACAGCAATAGAAAGGAATGTTTTCGAAGTTTAGTGACATTTTCATGGGTTTTAAAACGAATCACAAAGATATTGAACTAATTCGAATTATTTCTTTCTTATGTACAAAGCTATCTTGGTTATTGCGACACTTTTGTTAAATTTATACTGTTTAAATGCTACAGAATTTATTGTTTTAAATTTTTGTGATGAAAGAGCGGTTTCATTTTTTTATTTTCAATCTACAGAAACCGATTAGTAGTTTTGATGAAAGTGTTTTTTAAATTAGCCAATAAATAACAATCCATGAAAAGTAATGCAACCTTTATAAGTGATATTTCCAAAAAGGAATTCCCAATTTCGGATAAAGTATCTGCTAAAACCATTCGAAATCCAATATTGGCGCTTATCCAAAATGATTATCCTGATTTTGATGCCGATAAATTCTTGTCGATTAGTGAACTCAACATGTATCGGGAGAAATACATTTCGAATTATTTATTAGTTGAAATAGGGGAGTTGACCAATCTGGAAACCAGAGTTATTGGTTCGCTAAACGAGGATAAATCCTTAGTGAGTACTGTAGAAGATGAAGCCGGTATTCGAACCTTTGGGCAAATAGTGGCGGATAAAGTAGCTGCTTTTGGCGGAAGCTGGAAATTTATCATTTTTTTCGGGGTGTTTATTCTGTTGTGGATTTTGGCTAATATCTATATTCTCTTGAATAAAGGATTTGATCCGTATCCGTTTATTTTGTTGAATTTAATTTTGTCTTGCCTTGCCGCACTTCAAGCGCCGGTAATTATGATGAGCCAAAATCGTCAGGAAGAAAAAGACCGCGAGAGAGCTAAAAAAGATTATATGATCAATCTGAAATCCGAACTTGAAATTAGAATGCTTCATGAAAAATTGGATCATTTAATAATGCATCAACAAGAAGAATTAATACAAATCCAAAAAGTGCAAATCGAAATGATGAATGATATTTTGACACGCATCAAATAATTTTTTGGTTCTAAAAAGTTAAAAAAGGGAACCCGTTAATAGTGTTTGAAATAATAGCCCGCAATCATAAAAACACCATTTAAGATTGCGGAGCCAATGATGAGTTTTTTATAATTCCTGTTTTTATCAATATAATTAAAACCCAAAATTCCCAGAAATAAAAGGGTGGTAAAAATCGCCGGATACATCTTAAAAGCACCTTCGAAATCACCTTGCAAAAGCAATAAAAATCCCCTCTGAAAACCACAGCCCAAACACTCCATTCCGAAGAGTGTTTTACTTAAACACGGCAGCATATATTTTTCTAAATCCAATGGTTTTTCTTTTTACAATTGTACGAAAAAATAAGAAAGGTTTGTCATAATAATTGATGCAATTTTAAATTCATTACTTTTGGAATCTGATATTTTAAAAGATGAAAAAATTTATAATTCCCATAATGATTGTCGCTATCATTGTTGCTTTGTATGAGCAGGTGAGTGCCGAAAAAAATGTGTATATCATGGTCGTTGCAATTGTAATATTTATGATTGGAATGATGCAATTGAGTGCCAAAACACCAAGTAAAAATCAAGATAAAGAAGACGAAAATGTTTAACAAAGGAGATAAGGTTTCAGTGCTGGATGAAGCCATAAATGGAGTAGTACTTTCAGTAAAAGAACAGCAAGTAACTATAGAAACTGAGGATGGATTCATGATGACATTTTTTGTCAAAGAGCTAATTAAAGTAAACGATTCCAGTAACTTACTTGATTCTATCAGAAGAATAAATGTAAGTGAGGTTTCTAAGGAAAAAGAGATTCCAAAAGCACGAAGTTTTGTAAAAGAAAAGAAATCAAAGCACGAAATTCCCGCTCCGGAGTTTGATTTACACATTGAAAAACTGGTGCCAAATAAACGCGGAATGTCAAATTATGATATTCTGACATTGCAGACAGAAACGGCAAAACGACACATAGAATTTGCCATTCGCAATAGAATTCCGAAGATTGTTTTTATTCATGGAGTTGGCGAAGGAGTGCTGAAAGCGGAGTTGGATTTCTTATTGGGACGATACGATAACATCGCTTTTCAAGAAGGCAATTATCAAAAATATGGACAAGGCGCAACGGAAGTTTTCATTAAGCAAAGTGCCATGTAAGTTTTTGTTTTAGCTTTAAAAAATAAAAAAAGAGACCCATTTTTAAATGAATTTTTTAATTGAAATTCATTTAAAAATGGGTCTCTTTTTGAACTAAAAAACAAATGTTTTAGCGGTCGATTTTTATGTCTTTTCGATCTTTAATTTGTGGTCAATAATTCACCGTAAATGTAATTATCACCCAAAATAAAATCGCTGTTTCCTTTCTTCATTTTGACTTTTTTCAGGACAACGGTGTGCTTAAAACCATTACCAAAAGCAGTAGTTGTTACTTCAACTATACCACTGATATTTGCAACTCCAGCTACTGCGATCCATTCTTCGGTCACTGCGGGAGTTGCTGGAAAAGTGGTGTTACAAAAATATGCACCAGTTACTAAACCAGAGAATAATCGGTAGGTAAGTTTGTTTTTTGTATCGCTTATCAATCCTGTTCTTGGTACATTTAGTGGTGTTGCTTCATTAACAATCAAAGCAGAATCCACATCAAGAATCAGCGCTTCGCTACTATTGTAATCGTATAATTGCTTAGAAGAAGGACATTGTTCAAGGGTTTTATTGAATGCTAATGGTAAAGGAGTTGCCGAAATCAAATAGTCTCCAAAAGCGAATGTTTCGTAAACTTGTGTTCCAGTTCCTTTGTCAAAAGTGATATTTTTGAAAGTGATATTGTGATTATAACCTGTAATTTTTGTGCTGTTATCTGTTTCATTCGTTGTTTTAACAGCGGTAGTGTTTATCACTATATTTCCACCTGTAGCGGTCCATTGTCCTGTGACAATAGGAGTTGCAGGCGGTATTGATTCGCAAATTGTTGATGCACTAACGGTACCATTATAAAAGCGGTAAATCACGCGATTGGCACTGCTGATGTTTAATTCTTGAGAAGTAGTTTCGGTAGGGAACGTAACTCCTGTAGCTTCAAAAATAAGCGCTTCACTGTCTTTTAGTTTGTAAATGATGTTGTTTGTAGTGCATTTTTGTGCGGTAACATCTTCAAAATTGATGTCTTCCTGAATTAAATCACCATCATCACACCCATTTAAGAACATGGAAAAAACCAACAAGCTAAGGACTCTTTTCATTTTTTATAATATTTCTAACAAAAATAGAATTTTTAATTTGTTCCAAATACATAACCGTTTAAAAATAGATTATTTAACAGGATTTTGGGTTTTCTATCGAAATGTTATAGATTTAAATAACCGCCCGGAGTTGTCAGCATAGCTGTCGTTCAAAGCCACTGGAATTCGTTATCTTTGCACTAATTTAATACTGGTCATGAGGCTTAACAAATATTATTCGGCTGCTTTTTTAGCTTTTTTTGTATGGGGATTTTTTAGTTTTGCTTTGAAACCGTTGCATAATTATCCTTCTTTGGATATTTTGTTTTATCGGGTATTTTTTAGTGTGATTACGATGGTATTAATCAATGTTGTCTTTCGTAGAAAGGTAATGCGACAAAATTGGAATCATTTCAAAAATATCTCTTCAAAACAACAAAAAAATGTTGTGTTATTGACACTTGGCGGTGGCGTATTTCTTTCCTCAAACTGGTTTGTTTACATTTATGTGATGAATCATGTCAGTGTTAATGCGGCATCTTTAGCCTATCTGATTTGCCCAATTGTGACTACTGTATTTGCCTTTTTTATGTTGAAAGAAACATTAAGTAAATGGCAGTGGGTTGCTGTTTCAATCAGTTTTTTTAGTTGTATTTTGTTATCATTCAACCATTTTCAAGATATTTTTTATAGCCTTATTACAGCGGCTACTTACGCACTCTATTTAGTGAGTCAACGAAAAAACAACGATTTAGATAAATTTCTGGGGCTGACGATTCAATTGATTTTTACAGCGCTTGTTTTGATTCCTTTTTATCCAAAATACAGCGGAGCTATCCCTACTGAACCTCTATTTTACACTTGTATGTTCATGATTGTGGTGTTTTTTACTATTATTCCACTGTTTTTAAATCTCTATGCGCTCAAAGGAATTAACTCTTCCGCAGTGGGAATTATGATTTATATTAACCCGATTATTAATTTTTTACTGGCCATATTTTATTACAATGAGCAAGTAAGTTTCCTTCAATTGTTTTCTTATTTTCTAATTTTGGTTTCGATAGTTGTCTTCAATGAAAGAATTCTCTTCTCCAAAAAAACGAAAGAGATACCAACAGAAATCAAAGGGTTTTAATAATTTTATATTTTAAAAAATGAAAAAAGTATATCTAGATAACGCCTCAACCACAGCTCTTCGTCCAGAAGTGATTCAGGAAATGACTAAAGTTTTAACTGAAGAGTACGGAAATCCATCGTCAACACATAGTTTAGGGCGTTCTGCAAAAAATATTTTGGAGCTTTCCAGAAAATCAATTGCTAAAAATTTGAACGCTACGGCTCAAGAAATAATTTTTACGTCTTGCGGAACTGAAGCTAATAATTGGATTCTTCGTTCTGCGGTTAAGGATTTGAAAGTAAAGAGAATTATTACCAGTAAAATTGAGCATCATGCGGTTTTATATACCGCTTTAGCATTAGAAAAAGAGTACAGTATTCAGGTTGATTATGTTGCGATAAAACCAAATGGTGAAATCGATATCACAGATTTAGTAGAATTATTGTCGCAGGAAAAGAAAACATTAGTCAGCTTGATGCACGTGAATAATGAAACAGGAACCGTATTAGATTTAGAGCGAATAGGACGTATTTGTCAAGAACATAATGTTTTATTTCATTCGGATACGGTGCAGTCTATTGGGAAAGCAACTATTGATTTACAAACAATTCCTGTCGATTTTATTGTGGCCAGTGCGCATAAATTTCACGGACCAAAAGGAGCTGGTTTTGCTTTCATCCGAAAAAATTCCGGATTGCAACCGCTATTTTTTGGCGGAGAACAGGAAAAAGGATTGCGTGCGGGAACTGAGGCTTTACATCAAATTGCCGGAATGGCTAAAGCTTTAGAACTTTCATACAGCAATTTAGAAACGGAGAGAGAACATATTACTGAATTGCGAAACTATCTTATTACTCAACTTGAAATCGAATTTCCAGCTTTTGAAATCAATGGAACTTCTGATGGATTTTATACGGTTTTGAATGTTTTATTGCCTTTTACAGCGGATAAAACTGCTATGATTTTATTTCATTTAGACATGAAAGGAATTGCAGTTTCCCGCGGAAGTGCCTGTCAATCCGGAAGTATCAAACCTTCACATGTTTTAGCCGAAATGCTTTCGAATGAAGATTTAAAAAAACCAAGTTTGCGAATTTCGTTTAGTCATTTCAATACAAAAGAGGATATTGATATGCTTATTGAAGCATTGAAAACGATATAAAAAAATCTGCTGAAAAGCAGATTTTTTAGTGGAATTTAAGTAATTAAGGACTTCGTTTTGGATATTTTTGTTTGATTAGATGGTTTTTCCATATATTTTTCCATGATTAATCGCGCTTTAAAAAAACACAAAGTAGATTCAGCTCCCTGATTGATATTGATGTGTTTGTCCTCCAAGCCATCATAGGAAGCACCATTTTCCGGATTGTACATGATCTGTTTTAAATGATTGTTCCCTAAAAACCAGATGAAAGCAAGTTTTAATTGGTCTTTATATTTTTTATTTTGCGTTACTTCATAAAATAAATCAAGTGCAATAATGGTTGTAGCCACTTCAATAGGTTGTTCGCCATAGAAAACCCTTTCATTTTGCTTCTTAAACCAACCTCGATTAGAGATAACCTTCAACTGCCCTTTCATGAAATAATGAGAAAGCAAAAAGTCGAACGTAATTACAGCAATTTTTTTATATTTCGGATTTTTGGTGACTAGATAACTGTACATCATAGCTTCTGGCAGGACATTATTAGCATACGTCATGTAATCTTCATACCAACACCAATTCTCAGCCGAATTGATTTTATAATGACGCAACAGTTCATCGGCAAGATTCTCGATATGTTTTTTTACTTCCCCGTCTTCATACATTTCATGGTAAAGATAAAGTCCTTTTAATGCGTAAGCTATGGCTCTTGGAGATTTAAAATTATCAATTTTTTTGATGGCTTTATCCCAGCATTTTACTGCTTGGCAAATCATGTCCAGCGGTAAGTTTTGTCTGTGAGAAATCACTGTTCCAAGACTCCATAACGCTCTACCATTTGCATCTTCCAAATTTACCTCTTCGTTTTGCTTGGTCAATTTCTTGTTGTAATCTTTATAATTATCAAACCAACCATCGTGTTGCTGTATTCCTTCAATAAAATTCAAATAAGTATTCGCTAATTTTAAATTTTCCTTATCGGGAAAAGCTTTGTTGTACAGGACCATATTGATTAATGCTCTGGCATTATCATCTAGTGTATAGCCAGATTCAGGGTCAGGCTGACTGAATTTGGAAAACTGAAGAATTCCAAAATCGGTAGTCAGTTTTTTGATATGGTCTAACTTTATTGGAGGAAAATTGAATCTCAAATCATCCTCTCTATTCGTTAATTGGTCAAATAAAAGGCGGTATTGTATGGCGATATTCTCCCAGTTTGTAGCACGAGCCATAGAAAAAGCATTTCTTCCCATTGCTATTCGTTGCTCTTTATTTTCGATGAGAAAAAGAATTGCTTCCTTAAATTCTTCAGGATTATCGAAACTTTTTAATAGGATTCCATTGCCGTTTCCTAACGATTCGACGGCATGCGGTATCGGTGTAGAAATTACTGCGCAGCCGCTGCTCATTGCATACGCAAAAGTTCCGCTTACAGCTTGATTGGGATCTTTGGACGAAAATAAATAAATTTCGGATAACGTTAAAAATTCCAGTAATTGGTCCAATTGAAGATACTCATTGACGAAAATCACATTGTTTTCCAGACCGAGTTTTTTTACTGTAGCGGTAAGCAAATTGCGGTATTTTTCACCCTCTCTTTTTATAACTTCAGGATGAGTTTTCCCTATAACAAGATAAATTACTTCAGGATGTTGAGCTACGATTTCTGGTAAAGCGCATAATACGTTTTCAATTCCTTTATTTTCACTAATCAATCCAAAGGTTGATAATACCACTTTATCTTTAAAGCCATATTTATTTTTAAGAACTTTTTTTTGTTCCCAAAGCACGGTATGATTACCATGAGGAATAATCATACATTTAGAAAGAGGACAATTGTAATAATCAGTCAAAATTTCTTTTGATTTTTTGGTCAGTACCACCACTTTGTCCGATAAATCAGTAAGTGCATAGACTACTTTTTTTCTTTTTTCATCCGGATTAGGCAGCACCGTATGGAAAACGGTGACAATGGGTTTGTTAAGTGCCAGAATAAAGGAAAGAATATGATCGCCATATTCCCCTCTAAAAAGACCAAATTCATGCTGAATACAAACCAATCCAATATCGTTTCGTTCATTTATTTTCTCGGCAACCAACCTATAATGAACCAAAGAATCTACCGGCAGAACATAGCTCACTTCTTCAGGATATTGGAAATCCTGCTCTCTGGTTTGCAGTGCGCATACTTCAACAGGAAGCGTGTCACCAAAGACAACATCCAATGCATTTACAATATCATTTGTAAAAGTTGCTATTCCGCATTCTCTGGGCGGGTAGGAGCTTACAAGAAGCATTTTAATTCCTTTCTCGATTTTCATAGCGTTATTTTTTAAGGTTGTTTTCTCAATTCGAGAAGTAATTCGCTTAGTTCTAATTTTGCAACTGCAATGTGTTTATCAGCCACACCGTAATAAATGTAAAGGTCATTCCCAAATAAAGCATGTCCCGTTGGAAAAACAATATTGCTCACTTCTCCCTCAATTTCCCATTGTTTTGTTGGTGAAAATAACGGAAATGGCAATCTGGCAATCTCAATTTTCGGATTATCTAATTGTAATAATGCGGCTTTAGCATGATATATTTTCCCTTTAATTGTTTCTTGTACTCCATGGTAAATAATCAACCAGCCGTCTTCGGTCTCTATAGGCGGACCGCCAGCGCCAATGTAATTGACTTCATATATATCTTTGGGATCCAGTACAATATGATCCACCAAATTAATGAGATATTCTTTCCAAAATGACTCTGTTAAATTCTTGAAATCGGTAAATTCGGCAATCTGAATTCCCGGCCAAATCCGATGCAACAGCATAAACTTTCCGTTTATTTTCCTTGGAAACAACACCACATCTTTATCCCGAAGCAATCTGAACTCATCGGCAACCAATCCTATTTGCGCAAAAAGATTGTAATATTGATGGTATTTTGGATTCAGTTTATTACTGTCACAGTAGTTTACAAAATTTTCATATTCTTGATAATTAACATGTGGAGTTATGACACCGTGCTTTTCAAAATGAATTAGATCCTTTGAAGTGGCAAGCGCTCCCATCGCATTGACTCCGTCATAAGCGGTATAGGTAATGTAATAGGTATCCTCAATTTTTACAATACGCGCATCTTCCACACCGTGTTTTTCATAATCAAAATCTCTAATAATTAATGGTTTTTCATGGCGTTCTGTTACTTTCATGGGACCATCTAACTTGGCGTAACCTATCGTAGAATAATTGCCATGTTCTACCGCTCGGTATAAAACATGAATGGTATTTCCTTCCTGATAAATTCCGGGATTGAACACGCCATTATTTTCAAACGGATGGTCGGTAGGACTTAGAATTATTCCTAATTTTTCTATTGTAACCATGTTGTAATCGTCTTTTATGTAGTTCTAAAATCAAATTAATATCCAAAAAACTATTTTTGTTCTTCCGCTTTCTTTTCTTGTTTCAATTTTGCTTTTTCTTGTTTTCTAAAATATCCCCGTAGTAAAAAATTATGTTTCAAAGCTTCTAGATTTTCATTCAAACGCAAACTTGCCTCGTTAACATTTGTCATCGTTGAATCTATTTTTCGAACTAATTCGGGGTCATTAGAAAGATAATTTACTGCTCCTTTACCGTTTTTTATATTTACAATTGTAGTATCGAGATTGTTGACAACGTTATCTATTTGTGTACTGGTTTGCTTTAAATTCAGTACTATTTTTCTAAGATTATTGGCAACAGCCGTATCTTTTAAAACACCGATTACATTGTCTTTATTTTCTAATGATGAAAGGAGTTGGTTGATTTTCGTGATTGATTGTGAACTTCCTTGCCCTGTAATTTTCAAATAGTGAACGGTTTGTTTCAAATCATTTGCCAAGTTAGAATCCTTAATTAGCAAGCCCACGGTTCCAGTTCCCTGATTAATTTCATTCGTGATTTTAAGTAAATCGGATGTCAGTAGTGCCGCATTTTTATTGGTTTTGCCAAGGGTATTCAGCATATCATCGGTGCGAATTCGACTTAATGTACGAATCTCATCTCCGGGCGATATTGAGGTTGCTTTTTCCTTACCGGGAATAATATTAATAATCATATTGCCTACCAAACCATCAGAACCTATTGTGGCAATGGCATTTTTCCTGATATGCGGAAAAATGGTTTTGTCAATCAGCATATCGACTTTTATTGCCGTGTCATTAATCATTGTAATGCTGCTAACCGTTCCCACATTTATACCGGAATAGCGTACATTGTTTCCCAGTTGCAGGCCGCTCACATTATTAAAAACTGCTGATAACTGATTGGTTTTTCCAAACATTTGTTGCTTATCGCCAATGAAATACACCGCGAGTATAAACAGCGTTAACCCGATTATTACAAAAAGTCCTAGACGCAATTTTTGTGATGCCGTTTTTTCCATTTTTTATTCTTATTTAAAGAAAGCTTGCACTTTTGGATCAGTTGAAACGGATAATTCCTCAAAAGTGCCTTCGATATAATTGATGCCGTCAACCAATAAAATCATTCGGTTCGAAATCACCCTCGCACAATCCACATCGTGCGTGATAATTATTGCCGAGGTGTTGTATTTTTGTTGGATAGTCATCATCAAGAGCAAAATTTCTTTTG
Organism: Flavobacterium sp. CAN_S2; assembly: GCF_015752255.1. NCBI lineage: Bacteria > Pseudomonadati > Bacteroidota > Flavobacteriia > Flavobacteriales > Flavobacteriaceae > Flavobacterium > Flavobacterium sp. CAN_S2. Next base: position 106,467 of record NZ_JADOVA010000001.1, on the reverse strand, counting down.
CAGTAATGGGATCTAATCCTGTTGTAGGCTCGTCATATAAAATTATTTTGGGTTGCAAAATCAATGTTCTGGCCAAAGCTATTCGGCGTTTCATTCCACCCGATAGTTCTTCCGGCATTAAATTGATGGTTTGAGCCAGTCCTACGTTTTCCAAAGCTTCCATCACTAATGGCGTGGTATCTTTAATGACTCCAAACTTTTTTTTGTGACGACGCAGCGGAAATTCCAGATTTTCCCTGACGGTCATCGAATCATAGAGCGCGCTTCCCTGAAAAAGGAATCCAACTTCTGTCCGTAAATCGTCTAGTTCTTCGCGATTAAGTTGGGTAATATCTTTGCCCATCACAATGATAGAACCACTGTCCGGCTGCTCTAGTCCAATCAAGCATTTGATCATCACTGATTTACCGGAACCGGATTTCCCCATAATCACCAGATTTTCCCCTTCATTCAGCACCATATTAAAACCATCCAAAACATGATTGTCACCATAACTTTTTCGCAAGTCTTTGATTTCTATAATTCGGTTTTGATTGGGTTTCGGGATACTCATAATCGTCATAAATCATAAAATATATCAGTAACAAAAACAGCAATAAAATCAATAATAAACAGCAACATCGAGGTGAAAACCACCGCAGAATTAGCTGCTAAACCTACACCTGCTGTTCCTTTTTTGCAATAATATCCTTTGAAACAACCTACTAATCCAATGGCAAAACCAAAAAAGAACGTTTTGATGGTTGCAGGTATCAAATCACCAAATTCCAAGGCATCGAAAACCTTGTTGTAATACAATAAAAAAGAGACATTTCCTTTTATATTTTCGACCAGAAAAGAACCAAAAATTGCAATAGCATCGCCAAAAAAAACTAAAACGGGTAACATAAAAGTGGTAGCCAAAACTCGGGTCACTACTAAATATTTGAACGGATTAGTACCGGAAACTTCCATGGCATCAATTTGTTCCGTAACCCGCATCGAACCTAATTCAGCGCCAATACCAGAACCAATGCGTCCCGCACAAATCAATGCCGTTATGATAGGACCAATTTCTCGAATCAGTGAAATACTAACCATTGATGGCATCCAGGAAACAGCGCCAAACTCCTGCAGTGTGGGACGCGACTGCAGGGTGAATACCAATCCAATAATAAATCCCGTAACCGCAACCAGAAGCAAGGAACGATTTCCCATATTAAAGCATTGTCGCAAAAACTCTTTAAACTCCATTGGACGTTTGAAAGTTTCTTGAAAAAAACGTCCAGCAAAGTAGGAGAGTTCGCCAATTTCGAGTAAAAAAGCTTTGAATAATTCCCTTATTTTTGAAAATGTATCCATAAGCAAATGAATTAGTTTTTAACAGAAAACAGCTACTCAAATATATAGTTATTTATCTGATTATCAGCACTGCAAAAAGTGTTGTTTGCCTATTATATTGACGGTTTTATCGAGAAAATATCAATTTTAAAAAATAACAGCATTTTTGTAATCGTTATTTTTATTCGGGCGAATAATTAGGATTGTAAAATGGGATGTGTAGAAGTAATTTTTGATAAAAAAGAAAGGTGAATCAATCTGAGCTTTAGGAAGATGACATTGTTAATTATTGATATACGGTAAATCGTATATTTATTTTTTATATTTCCGCTAGTCTTATCTTTTTCTGTTTTTAATCCACTTCTCGATTTCTACCGCCCAAAAAACAATACTTGACACAGCTAAGGTTAGCAGCAACTCATATAAAGTAAGTGGTTGTGTTTTGAAAATTTCATTAAAAAAAGGCGTGTAAACAATCATAAGTTGTAGCGAAACTGTTATTAATAAAGCGCCAATCATAGATTTATTGGAGAAAAAACCAATTTTAAAAATTGAATCCTGTCCGGAACGGATCACCATTACATGTCCCAATTGACTGAAGCAAAGTACCGTAAATGCCATAGTTTGCCAATGTGAGTTTGCCACATGTATGGCATAAGCCTGCATTCCTATTGTGACGACACCCATTAAAAACCCCACCCACAATATGTGAACCGCCATACCATTTGAAAAAATACTTTCAATTGGATTTCTAGGCGGGCGTTTCATAATATTTATTTCTGATGGCTCGGAGGCCAAGGCTAATCCTGGTAAACCATCTGTCACTAGATTGATCCAAAGAATATGAATGGCCAATAACGGAATGGGTAAACCAAAAAATGGCGCCAAAAATATCGCCCAGATTTCGCCTGAATTTCCGGTCATGATGTATTTGATGAATTTCAGGATATTATCGAATATTTTTCTGCCATGTTTGACTGCAACTACAATTGTGGCAAAATTATCATCCAGTAAAATCAGGTGCGACGCTTCTTTAGAAACTTCGGTGCCGTTGATTCCCATAGCGATTCCAATATCAGCGTTTTTTAGTGCTGGCGCATCATTCACACCGTCGCCAGTCATTGCCACAAAATGATTTTTAGACTGCAGCGCATTAATGATTCTTAATTTCTGTTCGGGATTGACACGGGCATACACGCGAACTTTCTCCACAATTTTTACAAATTCTGTTTGTGTTAATGCGGATAATTTAGAACCCGTCAGCACCATATCTTCCTCGGAAGAAATTATTCCTAGTTTTTCGGCAATGGCTTTTGCGGTGAGTTTATGATCGCCGGTAATCATCACGGGAATAATACCCGCTTCTTTGCATTCCGAAACCGCTTGTTTTGCTTCCTCGCGTGGCGGATCAATCATCCCAACAAAACCAATAAGCGTTAGTTCTGTTTCAATTGTTTCTGAATCTAAATTTTCTGGTAAAGAAGAGAGCGTTTTCATGGCATATCCTAAAACCCGATAGCCTTTTTCTGCCATTTCGTTTACTTTGCGTTCCAATTCGGGAATATGTGATTGCTGCTCGGCACTCAGTTTATGAAATAGCACATCGACCGCTCCTTTTGTAATGGCGATCACTTCATTATCAGCATTTTTAGTTTGATGCAGGGTTGTCATGCATTTTCTTTTGGAATCAAAAGGCAATTCTGCTATTCGTGGAAATGCAACTTCTAAATCTGCACGGTTTAAATTTTTATCGAAAGCGTATTGCACTAATGCGACTTCAGTTGAATCGCCCAGCCATTTTCCGTTTTCGCCTTTCGAGACATCGTTATTTAAAGCTATGGCGTGAAGCAGTCGGTTTTTTTCTTCAAAAGCGGCATTGTATTTTGTATCTGAAGTTTCAAAAATTTCCTGTACGGTCATTTTATTCAGCGTGAGAGTTCCTGTTTTATCAGAACAGATATAGGTTACGGACCCCAGCGTTTCCACAGCGGGTAATTTGCGAATAAGCGCATTATTTTTGGCTAATTTCTTGGCACCAAAAGCCAAAGCGATAGTCACTAATGCTGGTAAAGCCTCAGGAATTGCAGCAACAGCAAGGGAAATGGAAGTAATCAACATCGTCATTACAGATTCTCCCCGCAACCATCCGATAAAGAATATGACAGTGCAGATGATTAGAATAACAGCAGACAAACGTTTGCCAAAAGCAGCTAATCTTTTTTGCAGCGGTGTTGTAGTTTCATCCGTTTGTATCATTTTAGCGATATGTCCCAGTTCAGTATGCATTCCTGTGGCCACAACATAACCAAGTGCTCTTCCGTTTGTAATCGAAGTGCCTTTGTAGCCCATATTGGTTTGGTCGCCTAGAGCATAATTTCCTTCTGGAAGTTCCTCTGTATTTTTTTCTACATTGTTGGATTCCCCGGTAAGCGCTGATTCGTCCACTTTTATTTGATGGGTTTCAAAAAAACGAATATCTGCAGGAATAACATTGCCTGCTTCGAGTACTACAACATCGCCCGGAACCAGATCCGAAGCCGGAATGTCAATCATTTTTCCTTCGCGCATAATGCGCGCATGGTTTGCAACCATATTTTTCAATGCTTCCATCGCTTTTTCGGCTCGATATTCCTGAATGAATCCCACAATGGCATTGATAATAATGATGGCAAGAATAATAATCGTGTCCGTTACATCGCCTATTATTCCCGAAATTATTGCGGCCGCGATCAGAATCAGAATCATGAAATCAGATAACTGAGAAAGGATCATTTGTAAAATACTTTTCTTTTTCGTGTCTTCAATTTCATTTTTCCCATGTTCGCACATACGTTCTGATACCGTAATTTCATCAATACCGTTTGGAGTTGTTTGCAACAACTGGGTAATTTCGGAAAGTGGGAGTAAATGCCAGTTCATCGCTTTATTTTTTTATTTTTTGTAATATAAAAGCCCCATCATGAGTACATAAACGACAGCAATTAATGCAGTATCAATGGCGAGTTTCCATTTTTTTTCTTCTTTAAAAACAATTCCGATAATTCCTATTGCTGTAATAATAATGGTGCCAAGGACGGGAATAATATGATTGGGACTTGTAAATTGAAAAATAGGTCCTTTGGTATACAGTATATCGTCAAGCGCAAGAATGGCAATGTTAAAAATATTACTTCCAAAAATATTACCAATCGCCAAGTCGATAGTTCCCATGCGGATGGCGGCAATAGATACAACTACTTCCGGAAGTGATGTGGAAGCCGCAATGAATAATGTACCAAAGAAACTTTGTCCCAATCCGCTGGCTTCTGCAAGGTGTTCGCCAAAATAAGGCAATAGCATAGCAGCACCCATCAAAATGATTGCGTTCAAAGCATAACGTAGAACCACTTGTTTTAAGGTTAAAGTGTAAGTATCTTTTTGTGCTTCCCGATGATTATTTTCTTTTTTGTCATAAAGGAAAATAACACGAATGGCTACGAGGTAAAATATCAGAAATAGAATACTGAATTCTCCAATCCAAAGAATAGTTCCAAAAAAATTAGGCATCAAAATAGCAAAAGCAACTAAGCATAACAGTATGATTCCAAAAGAGGCCGCAATTATATGGCCCGGTTGTGCAACGGATGTTAATGGTTTTTTATGATCGTAAAAAAAATCCATAATGGAAATAATAAGGATGTTGAAAGCGCAACTTCCCACAACATCGCCAACGGCAAGGTCAGGAGCATCTAGAATAACAACTGCGCTTATTCCGTTCATTAGTTCAGGCATAGAAGTTACAGATGCCATCAGGATAAGACCCATAAACATTTTTCCCCAGCCCAGCATATCAGCCAATAAATCTCCATATTTGGAAAGTCTGGAACCAGTTGTTACGATTATCGCTGTTGCAATTAGAAACCCAATACTATCCAGATATAAAGTATTCATATAAAACAATTACTTCGTTAGTGTCTTTGGTTTTCCTGATTAATTATTATAAATCAGAAGGAATAAAATTTTTTTAGTAGGTACTTTTATTAAATTATTTCTACTCGTTAGCTATAACTATTGAGCAGTTTGGGGAGTGAAAAGATATTATTTGGTTGGGATGCTTAATAAAGGAACAGGAATGTGATACGCTATTTTTTTGGTTACACTTCTGTAAAAAATACGATTCCAGATTCCTTTTCTTTTCAATGGATTCATTACTATTATATCCGTCTTGTCCAGTAAGGTTTCCTCCAAAATAGTTTTCGAAACATCCTTTCCAACAGTATGATTAAAAGTGAATTCAAAATCTTTAAAATGATTTTGGATTGTTTTTTTATAGTGTTCATAATCTTCATCCGCTGTAAAAAAAGTGATTCCCCAATCGATGTGTAAAATTGTGATTTTAGCATTGAAAAGCCTATTAAACTCTAATAGCGATTGCAGTACCTTTTTGTCTTTTTTATTATAATTAGTGGCGTAAGTAATTTTTTCAGGGACTTTGAATTTATACTTTTTTGGAATAGCTAAGACCGGACAAGGCGCATTAGTCATAACTTCGGCGGTAAAACTTCCTATGAGTTTTTCTTTCAAACCACTGGCGCCTTTGGTACCCATCACAATCAAGTCTGATTTACTTTTTTTGCAAAAATCAATAATCTTAATGCCTTCCGGACCCTGATCTACGTGAATCGAAACAGAAAGATTTGGGTTTTTATTTACAATGGAATTCTTTATTGTTGTAAGTCTGTCCGTTAATTTTTTATGGGCTTCCATATTTTCTTGCTCACTCAATGAAAGCAGATAAAAACCACTTTCGAATGGAATAAAACTGTGGTACAAAATCAATGAAGCATCCCAAAATAAAGCCATCTTGATAGCGTAATGAATGGCGGAATCTGCCGCAATGGAGAAGTCTGTGGGTACAAGTATTGTTTTCATAGCTATAAAATTTATACGTTAGCAATGTCATAAAGTATCAATTTTGAAATTTTTTAGGTTCCAGAAATAATAGCATTACTAAAAAGCAGTGAAACGTTCTCTTTTCTAAAGATTGTAAACCATAACTTTTTAAGGGCAGATTCAATTGGGGCTGTTGTTAACTTTCGTACAAACGCAATCTGTTTTTGAGTGCGGTCAATTCATTTTGCAATCCATCAATCTTTTGTAACAAATTAAACACGACATCAATTCCTGCTATGTTTACGTCTAATTCCTGATGCATGCGAATCATTTTTTCGATTTCATAAATTGCATCTGAATCAATATATTGCTTGGATTCAATCGTTTTTATTTCGAGCAAACCCATTTCGCTGAGTTTAGTAAAAAAAGACATTTCCACAGTATAATGAATGCACAATTCAGGTATCGGGATCAGATTTTCCATGTTCATGATTTTCTTAGTGTAGCGAGTTCCGTGAATAGTTCTTTTTCTTTTTCAGAAAGATTGGTGGGGATTTGTATTTGATAAGTTAGGTACAAATCACCAAATTCTCCTTCTTTTTTATACACTGGAAATCCTTTTCCTTTCAATTTGACTTTAGTTCCATTCTGGGTTCCAGGTTTTACGGTCAGTTTTACTTTCCCGTCAAAAGTGTCTGCGGTAATCTCGCCGCCCAATAACGCAGTATACAAATCCAAGTCCACTGTTGCGTAAAGGTTGTGCTTATCTAGTTTAAATTTCGTGTGATTTTCGACCGTGAACGTGATGTATAAATCGCCTTTGGGACCGCCACCGGAGCCTTCGCCACCCATACCGCTGATTTTTATTTGTTGGCCGTTTTCGACTCCGGCTGGAATGGTAATACGAATGTTTTTGCCATTGATAGTCAATGTGCGTTTGTGAGTCGTGTAGACATCTTTAAGTTCCAGATGCAGTTCAGCATTAAAATCCTGTCCTTTGAACTGCGCACTTCTCCGGCCACCGCCACCAGAGGCTCGACCACCAAACATCGATTCAAAAAAATCAGAAAAATCACCTCCACCACTGAACCCACCACCACCGAATCCGCCACCGCCAAAACCTCCTTGTTGTCCATTTCCGTGGTATTGACGTTGCTGTTTTGATTTTTCAAATTCTTCCGCATGTTGCCAATTTTCGCCGTAATCATCATATTTCTTACGATTCTCCGCATGGCTCAAGACTTCATTTGCTTCATTGATTTCCTTGAATTTTCTCTCGGCTTCTTTATCATTTGGATTTAAATCGGGATGATATTTACGCGCAAGTTTGCGATACGCCTTTTTAATCTCGGCTTCTGTCGCTTTTTTGTCCACTTCAAGAATTTTGTAATAGTCTATGAATGCCATTGTGATTATTTTTATGTTGTGGTTATTCGGTTAGGTTTGTAGTATCTGGAAATATAAAAAATGATTTTTCGATACTTATTGTTTTATAAATTCACTGTCAGCCTTAATTTTTACTTCATCACTAATCATTGGCTCAGGGAATTTTGGACCTATATTAAAATCAGAACGTTTTATGACAGTACTAAATTTAAAACCAGCTGTTGGTGCTTTTGATTGAGGATTTTCAATAGTTCCTCTATACCACATGGTGATGATTACCGGTTTCGTTATTCCGTGCAGGGTAAGTTGACCCGTTAGTTTGTATTTATCTTTCTCTGTTTTTTGTATCGACGTACTTTTGAAAGTCATTTTAGGATATTTTTCTACATCAAAAAATTCGTCACTTCGTAAATGCTTATCTCGCATTTCCACTTCGGTATTGATGGACGCAACATCAGTTGAAAGTTCAAAAACAGCATCACTGAAATCAGTTTTGGTCGTAATTGCTCTAATTTCAAATGTTTTGAACAATCCTGTAATATCAGAAATTCCATTGTGTACCGTGCTAAAAGTTAATTTAGAATGCATCGGATCAGCTTTCCATGTTGTTTGTGAAAACAGAAAAGTGGATAAAAATAATGTAGTAATGATGGTAGCGATGTTTTTCATGGCTTATTTAATTTAATTTTAAAAAGATTCTCTAATAAGTAATTACGAAGTTTAGACGGAATTTTTTGCGATAAGCAGAATTATAATTCTCAATGAATGTATTTACCAAATTTAATCAATTTTTAGGTCATAAAATAATAATAACTTGTTTTATAACAGTTAGTTATGAAAATTAAAAGCCCCAAAATGGAGCTTGTTCTAAATTATTTTTTACAATTTAAATAGGAAATAATTCGTTTTCTATCGCCATTAAATCTTGTTTGTGTTTCAAATCGAAAAGCACAGCTTTATACTTTATAAATTCCGCGTCTTTTGGATTGATTTGGAGTACAAAATTTATTTTCCCCAGCAAATGCTCCAAATAATTGTTCTGATTAATTTTTTTGAAGATTTTATGTTCTTCAAAACCAAATTTCTGAATGTAATATAAGGCTTGTCTTAGTTCATTGCGTTTATGGAAAATTACTTGCGGTTTTTGATTCACCACAACTCCAGTAACCGTTTGCCGCATATTTGGCGTCATCAGTTTGGTCTTTTTGGCATTGATGTGCAGGTTTAGTTTTTCAACCGTTTCTGTTACTTTTTTTAGCAATTCCTCATGGTCAAAATCTCCTGAAAAACTCATATCGTCCGCATATCGCGTATAACGAATTTTATAATCTTTGCAATACGAAGCAATTTCGGCATCAGCCTGTTTAAAAATCAGATTGGAAAGATAGGGGCTGGTAGGCGCACCTTGCGGTAGATTTCCATTTCTGGTGCATAATCTGGAAAGTAATTTGGATACTATTTTAGAATATCCCAATTCCAGAAATTCTGCTTCAACAACTTCAACTGATATTGAAGGAAAGAAATTTTCTAAATCCAGCGTGAAAATCTTGGGTTGATTTTTATGAAATCTTAGGTTTTCCAGCAGGGTTACGGTTGGTTTGTAGGCTTTCGCAAAAGGACTGATGGGTACTTTATACAGTATATTTCTGAGAATCCAGATTTGGATTTCTTTCAAACTAGGCAGTGGTTCAGAAATCAGTCGTTTGCTGCCATTTTTTTTTGCGACTTCAAAATCACGATAAAAATAGTTAGGAAACAGCGATGCTTTTTTCAAGTATTCTTTTTTATATCCCACAAGTGCTGATAAATGCGAAGGATTGTAAATTACCGGGACTTGATGCGAAAATAAAACTTCGGCATAATCCAGACAACGCTGAATATTAGGTAGCGAAAAGCCCATTTTTCGCGATTCCTTAATAAAAGCTTCTTTGTAATGGTTAAAATCCATAGGGTTAAGTCATTAATGGGATAGGGACTTTTGCGTCCCTAACCCCAATTAAGAATACCGGTTTAAAAGTTCGGAGCTCTGCGGAGAATCTTTTAAACCTGGTGCTTGAAAGAACATTCAATTACAGAACAGTGACTCACGGCTCCGTCGCTAGCCTAAGCTAACAAATTTCTTTTAAAAATGAATTAAAAAAACAGTTCATCCTGATTAGGCACAAATATTTTTTTACAGTCCAATTTAGGGATTTGTCTTTCAAAATCCTTTTGGATCCAATCCTCTTTTTTTTGGGTTTTAATTCGGTATGGTTCCATTTTTAAAAAATTAAAATCAACATCCAATATTTATAACTACTTATTTACTAGGTAATTACATTTATAAATTTACAAAAAAAAATGTAGTAACCGCATAAAATATTAAATTTTTTAGTTTTTATTTTTAAAAAATGCTTCTTTATAAATTTGATAAGTTTTAATAGGAATGAATGTATTGCTTTTTCAATTATAGAACCGTTTATAAGGCGTGTAAGTGACTACTAATTCTACGATTCTTGTGATAGCATACGAAACTAAGTTTATCAATTTTGTCATTAAAGTGGTTTTTGTTTTCAATGATTCCAAAGTGATGCGTTGACATTGCGAAATAATTTCGTTTAGGTGCGCATGAAAATGTGCTGAAAAGGATTTTGATTGGATTTCGACATTCATTTCCAGACTTCCGTAAGAACTCAAATTATTCAGGTTAAAAGAACCAATTGTGGACCAATTGCCATCTACTACAGCTACTTTTCCGTGTAAAATGGATTTGTTCCATTCATACAATTCAATGTTATAACTGAGCAGTTTGCCATACAAAAAGCAAGTTGCCCGTCTTGTCAGCGGGAGATCTGATTTTCCGGAGAGAATCAATTTGATGACTACCTTATTTTTAGACGCTTTTTTTAAGGCTCGAATGATTCGAATTCCGGGAAGAAAATAACTGCCTACGATGATGATTTCTTTTTTGGCATGCCGTATGGATTTTATATAACCGTCACATATTTCGTTTTTCCCTTTCAACCAGTCATTCTGGAGGATGCGAACGGAAGTGTCTTGTTGGATTCGGTATGCGGATTTTATTTGTTTATTCTTAAAGTGTCTTTTCTTAAAATAAATATCGTGGCAAAGCTGTTGAAGCGGTTTTGCAATTTCCCCGTTTAATTGAACCGCATAGTCCAGCCAAGGTTTCTGGGTGGCAGAACCGTGGTATTTGTCCGCTATATTTATGCCGCCCACCAGCGCAACTTTTGCGTCAGCGACAATAACTTTACGATGCAATCTTCGTCCAAGATAAAAGGTGTAAGATGAAAATAAAGGCGCAAAAAAACGAATATTTACACCACTATATTTCAGTTCCTTGATTAGCTCTGCCGGAAAGGTTAAAGAACCCAAACCATCTAAGAGTACATAAATTTCAACTTTGCGGAGCGCAGCTTCTTTTAGTGCGTTGACGATTCTTTTTCCCGTTGCATCATTTTCAAAAAGATACATTTGCAGCTGTATTTGAGATTGTGCTTCCCGGATGATAGTTTCTAAACGGGCAAAATAATCTTCGCCACTGTACACTAGCTCTAAGTTTTTGGCATTAGTAAAGCTATCGTTACTTTTTATCATGTGCTTTATTTGTAGTAACCTCATTAATCAAAATGAACTCCATTAAATTTTCGATATCCAAAGTTCCGGCAACTTCATTGTTTTCCATGACAAGCATTAACCTTGATTTATTGAGCTGTATGAGTTCAAAAACATTTTCCAGAAGCGAATTTGCATCTAGAAAAATTAAATTCCGATCCATCACATTATAAATAAATTCGTCTTCTCCTTTATTTGTAAGCGCCATTATGATTTGGTCACGGTTCAGAGTTCCCACCGGAGTTCCTGCTTCGGTTATTAGGAAATTCTTATTTTGACTGTCTAAAACTGATGCAACGGCAGTTTTTACGGTTTCATTGGCATCAATTTTTGGATAGTCTTTCATCACGACGTCATGGACTTTAAACCCTTTCAGTATGAATTTCGATTCGGTGTAATCCGCTTCAACCTGAGCACCTATGATAACAAAAATACCAATAAAAACTAAAATAGGGGAGGTAAAAAAACCAAAAAGTATAAATCCCAAAGCAAGAAATTGACCAATCCGTGCCGAAATGCGGGTAGCTATATTTCGCTGCATTCTGAAGGATAACAAGGCACGTAAAATTCGGCCACCATCCATTGGAAACGCTGGTATCAAATTAAAAAGTGCCAGCCAAAAATTCACTAAAAAGAAATTCAGAAAGAAATTATTGGCATTTACGCCTGTTTCTAATTCGGCCATTAGTTGTTCCGAAGTATCAGGAATAGTGATAAAAATTCCGGTAATAAATGCTAAAGTTATGTTGACCAAAGGTCCTGCAATAGCCACGATTAACTCTTCGATGGGTTTTTCAGGAATTTTTTCGAGTCGGGCTAAACCGCCAATAGGTAACAGTGTGATGTCTTTGGTAATTATATGGTATCTTTTTGCTGCCAAAGCATGACCCAATTCATGCATTACAACGGTGATAAAAATACTCAAAATAAACACAACTGACCATACTATCTGAGTCGCACTTTGACCTGATCGGTAATTAATGAAAATGATAAACAGAATCAGTAACGAGAATGTCCAGTGAACAAAAATACCTATATCTGCTATTTTTCCGAGTTTAAAGGAGCCTTTCATTTGGTGTTTTTTTAGTAGTTTATTTTGAAAAATAATCTCGAGAATTCTATTTAAACCTGAAAACAAACAGCATATTTTATCAACTTATTTCATTTTCAGAAATGCCATTATACGCCCAAGCATTTAAATTGGCAATCGTAGTATGGGCAATTCCTGCAAGCGTTTCATTAGTCAAAAAACCTTGATGTCCGGTAATCATGACATTGTGATAGGAGCGTAGTTTCAAAAATAAGGTGTCTGAAATAGGAGTTTCCGTATGATCCTGAAAAAGTATAGAATTTTCTTTTTCATATACGTCTAAACCAACAGCAGCAAGGATTTTGTTATCTATTGCTTCTATTAAATCTTCGGTATTTACCAATTTTCCATCTGCAGTATTAATGAAAATCATTCCTTTTTTGCATAATGAAAAGGTATTTTTGTCAAACCAAGGATAGGATGATTCGTTCCAAGCTGCATTTACAGACAATACATCTGAAGCGGCACAAACTTCCTCCAGAGTCTTATATGAAATTGGGATTTCATTCATCAGTTTCTTGTTTTCTTCGCTATCAAACGCAACAATTTTGCAACCAAAGCCATGCATAATCCGTGCAAAAGCAGCACCTATTTTTCCGGTTCCAATGATTCCCACTGTTTTCCCATGCAAATCAAAACCAACCAAATGATCCATTCGGTAATCTCCAATGTCCATTAATCGCTGTCCTAAAACCAGTTTCCTGTTCAGTGCCAATACCAAACCAACAGCATGTTCAGCAACCGAATAAGGAGAATAAACCGGAACATTCGCCACCTTCATCGCCATGGATTTTGCTCTTGGAACATCAATTAAATCGGAGTGTACAGCACGCAACGCAATATATTTCACACCGCAGGTATAGAGTTTTTGCAAAACTGTTTCTGAAGCCACATCTGAAGTGAAAAGCGAGACAGCATCAAATCCTTGGGCTAGATGCGCCGTGTTTTCATTCAAATGCTGCTCCGTAAAAACCAATTCATGATTTCCATGGGCCGCTTTTTCCATAAATGGCTTATCAAAGCCAAAGATGCTGTAGACTAATACTTTCATTTTATGGTTTTTTATTTTTAATGTAAGCTGTTAGTGCCTTTAATGTGGCTATTTTTCCATAATCTTCTTCCGGAATTTCGATTCCTCTTTTTTTGTTCAGCGCAACTATAAATTGCAGCGAATCAAACGAATCAATATTGAGCGTTTCTCTGATGTTTTCATCCGGTTTTAATGTTGATGGTTCCGTATCAGGTGCAATTTTTTTCAACAATTGAAAAACAATTTCTTTGATTTCTTCTTCATTCATAACGCTTCAGGATTTTGTAAATGGTTGTTCAAGGCTAATAGAAAGCGGCTACCGGTTAATCCATCGGTGGCACGATGATCCCCCGCCAAAGTTGCGAAAATTGAAGTTCGAATTCCTAACATTCCTTTCTCCGCAAAGGGTTGTTCTGAAATATTTCCGAAACCAATTATCGCAACCTGTGGCGGATAAATCACCCCAAAAATGGTATCGGCGCCACCATCGCCAATGTTAGTTACCGTAATTGTAGCGTCACTCAATTCTGAACTGCGTAGTTTCAAGGCGCGAGCTCTGGGAATAATATCATTTAAAGAAGCCATGATTTCATCTAGATTTTTTAAATCTGTATTGTGAATCGCGGGAACTATAATTCCTCCGTTGCGCAGCGAAACCACAAAACCAATATGAATTTCTTTTTTTAGCTGTAAACCGTTTTGCCAAACCGCATTCAATTCCGGAAAATCAGTCAGCGCTTTTGCAGTTGCTTTGATGAGCAGCACAACGGGAAGTAATCTTTCTTGAACTGATTTTTCCTTATTTTTGGCTATCAGCCAATCAATTGATTTTGTTATATCTATTTTTTTCTCTAGGTAATAATGTGGAATTTCTCGTTTCGATTTACTCATTGCCGACGCTATTGCTGTACGAACCGCCTCAATTTGTGCGAGTGTTTTTGCGTCATCAGGAGGAAATTTTTCCACTTTTGGAAGTTGCTCTTTTTGAGTTGCCAATGCTTGTTCCACATCATCTTTTGTAATCACGCCATCTTCCCCCGTTCCTTTTATTTGCGAAAGATCAATATGATTTTCTGCAGCAATTCGCCTTGCCAGTGGGGAAGCTTTTATTGAAAACACTGCTGTTTTTTCTTCTATAGGTTGTAAGGCAATTGGCTTTTCTGATGATGCTTTTCCTTTTTTGGTTTCCAATGCCGCTGCGCTGGGATGAATCAATGCCATTACCGTTCCCACAGGGACTTTGGTTCCTTCCTGTATCAATAATTCTCCGATTGTTCCTTCATCAAAAACCTCAATTTCGATCAGCCCTTTTTGTGTTTCTACTTCGGCAATGATATCGCCACGGTGTACCGTATCGCCTGGTTTTTTCTTCCATTCGATGAGAGTTCCGGCTTCCATATCAGCACCTAAATTTGGCATTTGAAATTCAATCATGACGGATCATTTTTTTTACTGCATTTACAATATCATTTTTCTGCGGAATCGCAGCTTCTTCCAGATGGGCAGGGTAGGGAATGGGAACTTCGACACCGCACAATCGCTGTACTGGAGCATCCAAATCATAAAATGCCTTTTCCATAATTCGTGCACTAATTTCTGATGAGATACTGACCGAACGCCATGCATCTTCAACAATCAAAACCCGATGCGTTTTTGCAACCGATTCCAGAAATGTACGTTCATCCAAAGGTCGTAACACACGCACATCAATAACTTCGGCATCGATTCCCACCAAAGCTAATTCGGTGGCAGCTTCCAGACTTTTATAAACGCCCGTTCCATATGTGATAATTGTGATAGCAGATCCTTCGCGCAACACTTTGGCTTTTAAAATATCTATAAATCCTATATCTGCAGCAATTTCTTTTTCGAGATTAAGCATCAGCGTGTATTCAAATAACAAGACAGGATCCGGACTTTGCAAAGCAGCACGTAACATTCCTCGTGCATCCTCATGTGTTCCAACTGATAAAACAATTAATCCCGGAATGTGTGCATAAAACGGTTCCCAACTGTGCGAATGTTGCGCTGCCAGTTGACGGCCAATTCCGCAACCCATCCGGATAACCATTGGGACATGGATTTGGCCGCCTGACATGTGCAACAAAGTCGCCGCATTATTCACAATTTGGTCCATGGCCAACAAACTGAAGTTGACGGTCATTACCTCAATAATGGGTTTCATTCCCGCCATAGCCGCCCCGATTCCGGCTCCGACAAAACCTGCTTCAGATAGTGGGACATCCATAATGCGATCCGCACCAAACTCCTGCAATAATCCTTTGCTTACCGCAAAAGCGCCTCCGTAACGGCCCACATCTTCGCCCATCAAAAAGACTTTTTCGTCATTTTGCAATGCATCCCGAAGGCCTTGTTTTAAAGCCTCGCGATACGTAAGGGTTATTGTGCTGATACTGTTGTCCATGATGCCAATCGATTAGGGATTAAATAACAAATTGTTTGTTTTTCCAACGTTTCAATGCGGGTAAAATATTCAACGCTTTTTGAACCATATATGCAGGAAGCTTTTTTTTCTCCATATGCATTTTTACTGCATCTTTCATTTCTTCCAAATTCATATCCGGGTTTTTGAAGTGACTGTCTTCATAACAATACCGGCAATAATCATTTGTTTTTAGGCCGTTATTTTCGGTTCCTTTCGCGTCTTCTGTAGTTAGTGGCATTCCGCAACTTTGACAAAAATGTGTATTTTCCATGTGTGTTGATTTAAATAGTTAGTTTTCTTTCTTTATGTAGTCTCTAATTTATTTTTCGTGTACACCATTTTGTCAATGGGCTCATAAGGACCAGATTCCGGCTTCCGCAAAAGGAACTCCGTTCTGGATTTTACTTTTAACTTCTGGGTTAATTACTTTTCCAACGTTTTAATGCTGGTAGTATGTTTACCGCTTTTTGAATTGCATATTCATGCAGCTCTAATTTTTTCATTTGATTTTTCACGTTAGTTTTCATTTCTTCCAAATTCATTTTTGGATGCGTAAAAGCGCCGTTTTCATAACAGTATTTGCAATATTCATTGCTTTTTAAACCGTTTTTCTCCGTTCCTTTCACAGCTTCGGTGTCTAGTGGCATGCCACAACTTTGACAGATTATTTTATTTTCCATGATTCTAAATTTTTAACTTCCCGTTTCACTGTAAACAAATTTTGTTAGTTGGTTTAATGGCTCCCATGTTCCTGCTTCCGCAAAATCGACTGCGATAGCTATTTTTTTTTCAATTTTACTTTCAAAAGCAGCAATTTCTTCATCTGTTATCCATTGCTTTTGCAAAAGAAACTGTTCGAATTGTGGAATAGGATCTCTTTTTTTCCATTCTTCGACTTCTTTTTTATCCCGATATAATTCTGCATCAAACATCGAGTGCGCCCGAAAACGATACGTATTGCAAACTAATAAATATGGCTTTCCACTGCTTCTTACTTTCGCGGTAGCAATATTTGCAGCAGCAATCACAGCCAACAAATCCATTCCATCTACGGCAACAGATTCAATCCCATAAGCAGCTCCTTTTTTTTCCAGTTCTGTTACTGCATGCGAATATTTTATGGCAGTTCCCATCGCATACAAGTTGTTTTCACAAACAAACAAAACAGGAACTTCCCAAATTGCCGCTAAATTTAGGCTTTCGTGAAAGGTACCTTCGGCAGCTGCTCCTTCTCCAAAAAAGCAACACGTAAGGTTCGTTTTCTTTTGTTTTTTGGCTGCCAAAGCCATCCCAACAGCAAGCGGAAGATGGCCGGACACAATCGCATTGCCACCATAAAATCGGTTTGCCACATCGAACAAATGCATCGAGCCTCCACGACCTCGGCAGCAGCCTTGCATTTTACCATACATTTCGGCCATGATACTATCAGGATCAATACCTCTAGCTAATGCATGACCGTGTTCCCGATACGTACACAATAAATTATCATCTTCCCTCAGCGCCTGAATTACGCCTACAGCAACCGCTTCTTCGCCAATGTACAAATGCAGAAAACCACGAATTTTCGCTTTCGTATATTGCTCTGCTGCTTTTTCCTCAAAGCGTCTTATGAGCAGCATTTGATACAAAAAAAGTAATCCTCTTTTGGCATCCATCGGTTGTGGTTCTGTCGTTGATTGTACCATTTTTTATAGTTTTATAATCCAAAAGCATAATAGTAATACGTAGGATCGCCGGCATATTTTCCTTCGAGCATGATGCCGCGTTCTTGTGCTGCAACGGCATCCATGAAGGATTGAACTGATGAAACTGCCCTGTTATTGACTGATGTAATTACGAATCCGTTACGTATACCGGTGAATCTTTTTATTTTTCCATCAAATAGTTTGGTGATTTTGAGTCCGTTTTTTACATTATACATTTTTTGGTCTTCCTTAGTAATTGGACTCAACTCAACTCCCAAATCTTTCAGTAATTCTATATTTTTACTTTTTGTAAGTTCTGGGGTTGCTTCCTGTTTTTTCAGTGTGGCAATCAGTTCTTTTTTCTCATTACCGTTTCTGATGAGTGTGATTTTTACTTTTTCACCCGGACGTTTTCGCATGATGATTTCCTGTAATTTTGAAGCCGAAGCGGTTTCTATATTATCAATGCTGATGATGACATCTTTCTCTTTTACACCTGCTTCTTTCGCTGCACCATTTACAGTGACGCTGTCAATATAAACGCCATTGGCACGGTTGATTTTTATTTCCTTCGCCAATGTGCTGTTCAGATCGCGAATGCTTATTCCTAAAATTCCCCTGCGAACGGAGCCAAAATTCATTAGATCATCCGCTACTTTTTTTACAATATCTACAGGAATTGCAAACGCATATCCAGCATAGACTCCTGTTGGCGTTGCTATTGCGGTATTTATACCAATGAGTTTTCCTTCCAGTGTTACTAATGCGCCGCCACTGTTCCCTGGATTTACCGCTGCATCAGTTTGTATGAAGGATTCTATGGCGCCTTGATCGCTGAGAATGTTGATGTTTCGGGCTTTAGCACTGACAATTCCTGCCGTTACCGTCGATGCCAGATTAAATGGATTTCCTACTGCAACAACCCATTCTCCCACTTCAATAGTATCACTGTCACCGTAGCGTATAAATGAAAGGTTGCTTTCTTTGATTTTAAGGAGAGCAAGATCAGTTTGAGGATCATTTCCGATAACTTTTGCCGGATAGGATCGTCCGTCGAATAAAGTGATATTTATTTCATCGGCATTTTTCACCACATGATTGTTGGTAATAATATACCCGTCAGGAGTCAGAATTACCCCAGATCCGCTCCCGACCACAGTTTCGGAATTGTATTGCGGTGACTGCGGTAGTTGAAACCTAAATTCCCTGAAAAAAGGATCGTCCCTAAAAAAATCTTTGAGTGGGTCCGGAATGTTATAAAATTTATCTTCACCCTCGTATTGAAGGGTTTGTGGTTTGAAACTGCACTTGATATGAACAACTCCAGGCGTAGCTATTTTGGCTGCCATTCTGAAATCGACATTGCCTGAATAGGAAATTTTTTCGGGAACAAGGGCGGCGCTTTTCTGGATGGATTCTATGTCCGTTTCATTATTCTTATTTTGAGCTTCGCATCCATGAAATAGCATAAGAAGTACAAACAGAAAAACGGTTTGGTTTTGTAGTTTTATTTTTTGGAAAGGTATCATGGCTGAAATTCATTAGTAAGAATTAATTTTTGATGCTAATTTTATTTTAAGAGGATTCCAATGTTGAAATATCTCCTTCGGGCAAACCCAGTTCTCGGGCTTTTAGTAATCGCCTTAAAATTTTTCCGCTGCGAGTTTTGGGAATATTTTCCACAAATTCAATTTCTTTTGGAGCCACCGCCGGACCCATTTCTTTTCGGGCGAAAGCCATAATATCCATTTTGGTTGTCTCATTAGACTCTTTTCCGGTTTTGAGTACGACAAAGGCTTTTACCAATTCTCCAATGGTGGGTTCCGGTATTCCAATCACAGCAGCTTCCGCCACATCAGGATGGCGCATCAGCGTGCTTTCGACTTCAAACGGACCGACCATGTGTCCGGAAGTTTTGATAATATCATCGGCCCGACCGATAAACCAAAAATACCCATCTGCATCTTTCTTGGCTAGATCGCCGCTGAGATACCAATCGCCAATGAAGCATTTTTTATAGCGTTCTTCTTCATGGATATATCCCCGAAACAGCGACGGAAATCCTTTCTTTAAAACCAAATGGCCGTGAATATCAGGTTTAGTGATAAGTGTCAGTTGTTCGTCATTTATTGCTGCAATCGCAATTTCTACTCCGGGCATCGGTTTTCCCATCGAACCCGGTTTTACAGGCATCGACGGATAATTGGCAATCATAATTCCTCCCGTTTCGGTTTGCCACCAATTGTCTAAAATGGGAATATCAAAATTTCCCTGTCCCCAAATCACGGCTTCAGCATGAAGCGGTTCGCCCACACTCAGTATCAACCTGAGATTTTCGAGATTATATATGTTTTTGGGTTTTATATCCATCCGCATTAGTCGCCTGATAGCCGTGGGAGCGGTGTACCAAATGTTTATTTTATGTGTTTCAAGGAGCGAATACCATCGGGAAGCATCAAATTCCGCTTCATCAATAATGCTTGTGATTCCATGAAGCAGCGGAGCAATAATGCCGTACGAAGTGCCGGTAACCCAACCCGGATCCGCGGTACACCAATAGTGGTCACCTTCATGAAAATCGAGCACATATTTTCCTGTTATGTAATGCGTGAGTACGGCTTGGTGAACGTGAAGTACGCCTTTTGGCATTCCGGTTGTTCCACTGGTAAAATGCAATAAAGCGGGGTCTTCCAGATTGGTTTCCGGAATGATAAATTCCGTTTCAGCCTCGTCCATGAGTTTGGAAAAAGAGCGTATTTTTTTAGAAACATGTTCCGTTGCATCGGTAAGAATGATATAGCGGAGCGAAGGAAGTTTTTCCAGGATTTGTTTTATTTTTTGTTCGAATAAAATAGAGGTGGTTACCAAAACAGTTGCATCGCCTTTGCTGAGTCTTTGATAAACTGGCTCAGGGCCAAAGACAGAAAACAATGGACAAAATACTCCGGTGTATTTCATGGTTCCCAAAGCGGTGATGTATAGTACCGGAATCCTGCCAGCAAAAGAAAAAACGCGTTCCCCTTTCTGGATTTTCAATTTTTGAAGTACATTGGCAAATTTTGAGGTTTGTTTTTGCAATTCTGCATACGTGAATTCCTGTAAACGGTTGTCTTTTCGAATAAAACGCAATGCCACCGTATTTTTCAGATGCGTTTGTGCATGACGGTCAACCGCTTCATGCGCTATATTCAGCCCTTTTCCGTTAGGAAGACCATCTAATTCCCGGGCAACATTTCCCCACGAGAAAGTAGCTTGCACTTTTTCATAGTCCAAAAGGTGGTGCGTGGTTTTATTTTTGATGGAAATCATGGCGTAGAACGTTTAAAAAATGATGGGTTCGAATAAAAATTTTCTGTTTTGTATTCGTCAAAAAGATTCACCAATAGGAATCAGACTTTTCTCCACAATTATTTCGGGCTCCAATCGTACGGGTATTTTTAGTGTATTGGAAACCAAACACGCCTTTTCACTCATTTCCACAATCCGTTTTGCCCGGTCTGGTTTTTGGGAATAGGGAATGACCACTTTAGGATGTAAGAAGACTTCGGTAATCAAATAAGCACCTTCTACTAAATCAACGGTACAAGAAGACTTGCATTCAAAACTGATAAAATGCAGTTTAGAATTTTCAGCGATATTCAAAAAAGTACTCATGACGCAACTGTTGATTGATGCGATAAATAAGTGTTCCGGCGACCAGATTCCTTGCATTCCTTTTGGGAAATCCGGTGGTGTGGTGACTTCAATATTCTGTGGTAAAACCGGAGAACTCAAAAGCCCTTTCGTGTTACCGGTCCATTTTAGGTTGACTTCGTACGTGTGCATCTTAATATGGTTTTTTGGTTATTTTTTTAATTACTGAGCTGTAAATCCGCCGTCTACAGCCATCACATGTCCTGTTACAAATGAGGCTTCATCAGAGCACATCCACACCACGGCATTGGCTATTTCTTCCGGAAGACCAAAACGTCCAATAGGTTCAAAGCCTTTAAATCGTTCGATACCTTCTTTTGTTTTTCCGGTCAATCGATCAATCATTGGTGTTTGAATTACACCGGGACAAACCACATTTACTCGGATTCCTTGTGTAGCACATTCTAAAGCAGTGGTTTTTGTCAGTCCAACAATTCCGTGTTTAGACGCTACATAAGCCGGTAGCCCTGCAAAACCTACCAATCCTGCTACCGAAGCGCAGTTGACGATGGCTCCTTTTCCTTGTTTGAGTATTTCCGGGATTTCATATTTCATGCACAGCCAAACTCCTTTCAGGTTTACACCAATGGTTTTGTCCCAGTTTTCCTCGGAACAATCTTGGGTAGCAGCAGAAGAACCCTCGATTCCGGCATTGTTGAACGCATAATCCAATCGGCCAAATGCGGCAATAGTTTGCGCCACCATCGCTTTTACGTCATCGGTTTTTGAGACATCGCATTTGATAAAAATAGCTTCACTGCCCAATTCTTTGATGAGGTCTACCATTTCATCATTTTCTTTCCAGTCCGCAACGGCTACTTTGGCTCCTTTTTTTGCGAAAGCAAGTGCTGTGGCTCTGCCAATTCCTGATGAACCTCCGGTTACTAATGCTACTTTATTCTTGAATGTTGTTTCCATGGTTTGGTTTTCTTAGATTATGATTTTCCTTTTTGTTTTTTGTTCTGCTTCCAAAATATTTTCGATTCCCTTTATCAATGCATCTGGGTTAAACGAGATACTGTCAATCCCTTCATTTACTAAAAAGGTAGCGAATTCTGGGATGTCGCTGGGTGCTTGTCCACACAATCCCACTTTTATTTCGTAGCGCTTGGCCACCCGAATTGTCTCTTTTATCAGTGCTTTGACAGCAGGATTTTCTTCGTTGAATAAGTAACTCACTAAAGCCGAATCGCGATCCAGCCCCAAAGTGAGTTGCGTTAAATCATTGGACCCAATAGAAAAACCATCGAAGAGTTTAGCAAAATCATCCGCCATCAATACATTGCTTGGGATTTCAATCATGACATAAACCTGTAATCCGTTGATGCCTTGTACCAAACCATTTTTAGCCATTTCGGCCAGTACATTTTCTCCTTCTTCGAATGTGCGGCAAAACGGAATCATCAGTTTTACATTGTGAAGTCCCATTTCGTTGCGTACTTTTTTCATCGCTTCGCATTCTAAGGCGAAACCTTTTCGATAAAAATTACTGTAATAACGCGAAGCACCACGAAATCCAATCATCGGATTTTCCTCGTCTGGTTCAAAATATTTCCCTCCGATGAGGTTGGCGTATTCGTTACTTTTAAAATCACTCATTCGAACAATTACCTCTTTTGGATAAAATGCTGCAGCAACAATCGCTACCGCTTCGGCGAGTTTATCAATGAAATATTTTTTGGGGTCATCATAGTCTTTTGTCAATCTGGCTATTTCAGATTTGATATTTGAATCAGTTATATTTTCAGGTTCACATAACGCTAAAGGATGGATTTTGATGGTATTGGAAATCGCAAATTCCATTCGCATTAAACCCACACCCTGATTGGGATAATGACTTAATTCAAAAGCTCTTTCAGGATCAGCAAGAATCAGCATCGGGTCTGTGTTTGGCATTTTGAGAGTACTGAAATCCTGTTCTGTTATTTCCCATTTTAATTTCCCATCGTAAATATTCCCTTCTTTGCCCTCGGCGCAGGAAACGGTGATTTCCTGTCCATTTTTTATAGTCGAAGTAGCATTTCCGCATCCTACAACGGCAACAGTTCCCAGTTCACGTGCTACAATGGCGGCATGGCTGGTGCGCCCGCCTTTATTGGTGATAATTGCCGAAGCTCTTTTCATGATGGGATCCCAATCTGGATTTGTTAAATCAGTGACAATGATTTCTCCGTTTTGCAACAAAGCACCTTCTTGAGGATTGTTTAGAATTCGGGCTTTTCCGGACGCAATTTTATCACCAAGAGCAATTCCTTTGGTCAAAAGTGTACTTTTTTCCTGGAGTTTATATATTTCCCGAACTTGTTTGTTTGATTTGCCGTGAACGGTTTCCGGACGGGCCTGAACAATGTACAATTGGTTATTCAAACCGTCTTTTGCCCATTCGATATCCATTGGTTTTTGATAATGTTTTTCAATTTTAGCGCACCATCGGGACAGTTGAATGACTTCTTGATTGGTTAAGGAAAATTGGTTCTGTTTTTCTAAAGTTGTTTCCGTATTTACGATGGTATTTTCTGCGGATGAACTTTCGGATTTGTCCGAGTAAATCATCGTGAACTCTTTTCTACCGCACTGTTTTTTTAGCATGGGATTCAAATCCGGGTTTTGTAAAGTGGGTTTAAAAATCATCCATTCATCGGGCGTGATGGTACCTTGAACAATATTTTCGCCCAGTCCCCAGCATCCGTTGATGATGATTGTGTTTTCGAAACCGCTGTCCGGATCTATGGTAAAAGCCACGCCCGAAGACGCTTTGTCACTGCGAACCATTTGTTGTACGCCAACGGAAATAGCGATATCTATTTTTTCAAAATTCATATCGTAACGATATTTTATTGCGCGGTCTGTAAATAAGGAAGCGTAGCATCTCCGAATGGCTTCTAGCAATTGCTGTTCGCCGTTGATATTTAGAAAAGATTCCATTCTTCCGGCAAAACTGGCGGTTGGTAAATCCTCCGCAGTGGCGCTGCTGCGGACTGCTACATCAAGATTATTTATGCCACATTGTTCGCTGAGTAATTGATAGGCTGTTTTTATTTCGTCCCGAATTTCGGAGGGAATAGTTGCAGATATAATTAGGTTTCTGGCTTTTTCTCCAATAGCAGAAAGATTCGAATACTCTTTGGTATCTAATGAAAGTAGCAATTCTTGAAGCGTTTGCTCCAGATTATTTTCTTTACGGAAGAGTCGATATCCTTCTGCGGTAATTGCAAAACCATTTGGAATACTTATGCCAATTGGGTTGAGCTGATTGTACATTTCGCCCAATGAGGCATTCTTGCCTCCAACTTCCCCAAGAGATTCAATACTAATTTGATTGAAAAATAGGATGTATTTGAACTGTGCCATTTCGTATTTTTTTAAGTTGTTACAGACCCTTATTTGAGTCCGTCAAAATCGTAACATTATAAAATAGGAATGGGGCAATTACGTTAATCCGATTGTTAATTTTTTATTTCAATTGTAGGTTTGAAATTTACAAATCGTTTTTATTAGTTTGATATACAATTAAGTAGGAGTTTTTGCTTGACAAAACCAATAGTGTAAATTTAATTAATTATTTTTTTAAATTTTGAAAAATAATTATTATTTTATTTTGTAAAATACTGTTTATCAGCATAATGTGTCTTTTGTCGAATACATTTAATAAATTTTTATTTTTTATTAAAAAGATGGAATGATTGAAGTTTTTTTCAGGTAAAAAGTTGGAATTTTTTATTGGAGTATTTATTAGTTGAAATTTAATAAATCAGATTTAAGATTTTGAAAAACACTTCAAAATAAGTTTGTGGTCACTATTTTAAACTTTATTAGAAACAAAAAACGGAAAAAAAGACATATAAATCTTTGCGGGATTACGTAATTTTAAGTTGTGAAACTTCTGTTTAATCCAAATTTAATTTTATTTTTGTGATGAAACATATTAGTATTTTAATAGAATTACGGTAAGGTCATTAGTGAAAATTGAAAAAAATAATCATTCGACCGCCAGAAATTATTATTCTTTACCAGTACTACTAATGAAAGTCCCATTTTGATGAAAATATATCCGAAACCGGAGAATGAAGTAGAAAGACTAAAAGCGCTGAAAGAATATTCGGTACTGGATTCATTACCAGAAAAAGAGTATGATGCTATAACCCAGCTTGCCTCCTACATTTGTGGAACTCCTATTGCCTTAGTAAGCTTAATTGATGATCAACGACAGTGGCTTAAATCTACCATTGGAATAGACGTTACAGAAACTTCGAGAGATGATTCTTTTTGCCAGTATACTATTATGGGTGATAGTGTTTTCGAGGTCAGTAATACTTTAGAAAACGAAAATTTTGCCGATAGTCCTTTCGTTACGGGATCTGCCAATATCCGGTTTTATGCTGGGGCACCGCTTAAGGACGCAAATGGTTTTAATTTGGGATCACTTTGTGTTATTGATACAAAACCCAAAATACTTACTGAAGAACAAAAAAATGCATTGCAATTACTGGCCAATCAGGTTGTGTTGTTGCTGGATGCTCGTAAGAAAAATTTAGATCTTAATAAATCGCAGAGAGAGTTTCAGAATTTTATAAAACTCTCTAAAGATTTGGTTTGTATTGCAAATGTGGATGGATTATTTTACAAAGTAAATCCTGCATTTACATCCGTTTTAGGTTATTCTCAGGAGGAACTGGAAGGAAGTCCCTTTGTGAATTTTGTTCATCCTGATGATTTGGCTTCAACGTACAATGAAGTAGAAAAACTATCTAACGGGGAAATGACCATTAGTTTTGAAAACAGATATCTCTGTAAAAATGGGAAATATGTTGTATTAAGCTGGAATACCTCTCCAGATCCTGTCACTGGAAATTTGTATTGCATAGCCAGAAATGTAACAAAAGAGAAAGAGGCAGAACAAAGCTTAATAGACGGGAACAGGTTACTGGATGAATCGCAAAGTATTGCAAAAATTGGAAGTTGGAAATTTGATTTGCTTACCAATAACCTCATTTGGTCGGAAGGTCATTATCGTATTTTTGAATTAGAGAAATTGCCAACGGATCAATTGTATGAAGCTTATAGGAGTAGAGTTCATAAGGATGATTTAGCAAAGCTGGATAAAGTCAGCAGGAATGTGAATAAAACGGGAAAAGATTTTAAAATCAAATACCGAATTGTATTTCCGGATCAACGCGTCAAACACATATTAGAGATTGGCCAGCCTTTTAAAAATGAAAATGGCGAGGTTACAGAATTAAAAGGGATTATACAGGACATCACTGAAATAACGATGGCCGAAAAGAAAATTATTCAAAAATCGAAAGAAATTAGCGATATCCGATCGGCTCTAGATGAATCTGCAATTGTATCTATTTCAGATCAAAAGGGAATTCTGACGTATGTGAATGATAATTTCTGTACCATTTCTAAGTATGCCAAGGACGAACTTATAGGTAAAGATCAACGCAGCATTACGGGACATTTTCCTAAAGAATTTGCTAAAAACATTTTGCGAACTATTGTTAAGGGAGATATTTGGAAAGGAGAAACGCGAAATTTAAAGAAAGATGGTTCTTACTACTGGGAGAAAGCCACTATTGTTCCTTTCTTGGACGAAAAAAATAAACCCTATCAATATATTTCAATAAGTACTGATATAACAGACCAAAAAAACGCAGAGGAAAACCTAAATTATGCGTTACTTAATCTTGAAAAAAAGAATAAAGAACTCGACCAGTTTGCTTACGTAGTTTCGCATGATTTGAAAGCTCCGCTCAGGGCAATTAATAATCTTTCGGAATGGATTGTTGAAGATATGCCGAATATGCCAAAAGAGGTAAGCGCAAACTTTGATTTACTGCGCGGTCGTGTGCTGCGAATGGAAAATTTAATTAATGGAGTTTTAGAATACTCGCGTATTGGACGGGTTGAAATTGAGAAAGAAACTATTGATTTGAAAGTGATGCTAAGTCAAATAGTAGACTCGATTGTTCCAATGGAAGGGTTTGAAGTTACTATTGACGACAATCTTCCGGTTATTGTATCAGAACTAATATTGTTGCAACAGGTTTTTAGTAACTTGATTAGTAATGCTGTAAAATACAACGATAAACCTTTGGGAAAGATAGGATGTCATTATAAATCAATATCCGGTTTTCACCAATTTAGTATCAAAGATAACGGTCCTGGGATTGCGGAAGAGTACCACAAAAAAGTATTTAAAGTTTTTCAAACCATTGAAGCGCGCGATGTAAAAGAGAGTACCGGAATTGGATTATCTATTGTCAAAAAAATTATTGAAGAAATAGGAGGAACAATTCATATTGAATCTGAACAAAATAAAGGGTGTAGTTTCATTTTTACCGTCCCTAAATAAATCAAAATGGAGGAATCTGAAAAAAAGTGCCAAGAAGAATTGGTAGCCCTTAAAAAAGAATTTGCAGAGTTTATTTATATTGTTTCACACGATATAAAGTCACCAATGAGAGCGATATCAAATATAACAACCTGGATTGAAGAAGATCTGGGAAGTGTTGTTAACCAAGATGTTTTGACTAACTTAGGATTGTTGAAAAATAGGGTAAAACGTCTTGAAAACATGATGAATGCCTTACTTGAACTTTCTCGGGTTGAACGAACAGAATTGGAATTTTACGAATTGAATATTCCTAAAATGATTGCGAATTGCATCTCTTTATTTGATGACACAGCAAATGTAGATTTTCAATTTAAGGCTGATCTCCAGCAGGAGAATTTTTTTACTTTAGGATTGAAAATGCAAAAAGTAATAATGAGCGTTCTTGATAATGCCGTGCGTTTTAATCATCAGGAAAATAGAAAGGTATCTGTTGATGTCATCGAAAATGAGAATGATTATGAAATAAAAATCAGCGATAACGGACCGGGAATACCGGAACAGGCAATTCATAAAATATTCTCTATTTTTTATACCGTTAATTCTAAGGACGAATTGGATACAACTGGAGCAGGATTAGCCATAAGTTGTAAAATCATGAAATTGGTTGGAGGGAAATTAGAATATGCTCCGGGATTAAGCAGCGGTTCGGTTTTTACAATAAATTGGCCCAAAATAATAACATTAAAAAATTAATATTATGAACCAAAAATTGGTAAATATTTTATTAGTCGAAGACGATGAAGTAGACGTGATGAATGTAAAAAGAGCATTCTCTAAAAACAATATTATGAATCCGCTTTTTGTTGCTGGAAACGGAGTAGAAGCACTTGAAATGCTCGATGATAAGATAATTCCTTTGCCTAAAATCATTATTTTGGATATTAATATGCCAAAAATGAATGGAATCGAGTTTTTGAAAATCATGAGGGAAAACGAGAAACTTAAAAACATATCGGTTTTTGTGATGACCACTTCAAACGAGGACAGTGACAAGATCAATGCTTATAATTTGAATGTTGCCGGTTACATTCTTAAACCGCTTTCTTTCGAAAAATTCCTGACTTCAGTGGCTACGCTCAAAAATTTCTGGCAATTATGTGAAATGTAATTTATTTAAATTGTTTTGATTATGAGAAACGCAAACATCTTGCTGGTTGATGATAGAAAGACCACAATTGAAAATATCAAAAAGTCTTTTTTAGAAATTGATAGTAAGCATACTTTATTTTCAGCAGAAAACGAAAATGAGGCATGGTTAATGTTAGATGGAACTCATAAAATGAATCCTGTCCCTAAAATCGTACTGATTGATGTGAACAGAACAAAGAAAAAAGGAATAAATTTATTGAATGCAATACGAAATCATCCGGATTTGAAATCGATTTTAATCTTTGTAATTACAGATTCGGAAGAAGATATAAATAAAGCAGCAGCTTTGGACCTGAATATTGCCGGTTATATTCCATTGTCATTTGAAAGTCACAAATTGAATTATTTTCTTTCAGTATTGAATGATTATTGGAATATTATCGAATTTTCAAGTCAAAAATAACAGCATATTATGGCCCTTGTTTTAAAAATATTAATAATCGATGATGATAAAATCGACTCTATTACCATCAGTCGTTCCATATCTCAATCTGGTATGATTGCTGAGGTAGATAGTGTGTTTTCAGCAAAAGAAGGCATGGAAAAGATTGAATCAATGTATTATGACTTAATCTTTTTAGATTATTTGATGCCGGATACGGATGGAATTTCTTTTTTGAAAAAAGTAAGAACGGCAGGAATTGAAACACCAATCATTTTTGTAACCTCACAAGGTGACGAAAAAATTGCCAGTCAGGCCATATTAAGTGGAGCTTCAGATTATATTCCAAAAACCTTGTTAACTCCTGATGGAGTTTCACAAAGTATAAGGAATGCAATGAAATTACATGAAAGTATAAAGCTCCGAAAAGATACTGAATTAGCTTTGAAAGTAAATGCTAACCGACTTCTGGAAGCACAAAAACTCGCTAAAATAGGAAGCTGGGAAATTAATTTAAGTAATAACGAAGCGTATTTTTCAGATGAATTCTTTACTATTTTTGAAGTAGAAAATCAGGCGATTGCTTCCATTGATTTTTTTAAATCATGTTTTACTGATGCCGAAGATTTAGCTCTTTATGAAGATAATCTCGAACATGTAAAAAATACAAATGCAGAAGTACAGTTCCAGCACAGCATCACCAGTAAAAAAGGAACTTTAAAACATATCAGTGTATTCATCAAATGCTTGAATGACGAAACTGGCAAACCTTGTAAAATTTTGGGAACCATTCAAGATATCAGTGAGCAAAAACGTACCGAAGCAGAGTTGATAAAAGCGAAAGAATTAGCGGAGAAAGCGGTTGTTATAAAAGAGCAGTTTCTTACTAATATGAGCCATGAAATTCGGACTCCTATGAATGGAATTATAGGATTTGCCAGAATTCTTGAAAGCACAAATCTTGATAATGACCAGAAACAGAGTGTAGAAGCGATAAAAAAAGCCAGCCATAACTTAATGTTTATTATCAATGATATTCTTGATTTCTCAAAAATTGAAGCTAATAAAGTTACTTTTGAAGCCGTAGATTTTTCTTTGTCAAAAACAGTCAATTCTGTAATTGAATTGCTATGTCCAAATGCAAAAGAGAAAAAAATAAAATTGCTCTACGATATTGATCCAGATATAAATGACAATTTAATTGGAGACCCTACAAAATTATCTCAAATTTTAGTGAACTTGGTTGGGAATGCTCTGAAATTTACTGAAAAAGGATATGTAGAAGTGGTCGTTACTGAAATGCTGGAAACCGAAACCGATTCATTAATAAAATTTTCAGTAATTGATACCGGAATTGGTATTCCAAAAGATAAAATAGATTCCATATTTGAAAGTTTCAATCAAGCTTCAAATGAAACTACCAGAAAATATGGAGGAACCGGACTTGGTCTTACTATAACGAGAAAATTGGTGGAGTTGCAGGGCGGAAAAATTACTGTTGAAAGTGTTGTATCTAAAGGAAGTGAATTCTCTTTCTCGTTAGAATATAAAAAAGCTCAAAAAGGAACCGCAAATAACACTAAATTAAAAAATGTAGCAATCGCTCCTGATTTTTTGAAAGACATAAAAATACTTTTAGTGGAAGATAATGAATTGAATCAGCTTCTTGCAGTGAAAGTTTTTGGAAAATGGGACAAACAAATTGATATTGCCGATAACGGAAAAATAGCGATTGAAAAGATCACGAATAACGATTACGATATTATTTTGATGGACATCCAAATGCCGGAAATGGATGGAAATGAGCTTACGTATCACATTCGAACCAAAATGGGAGACAAATCTGCAGTTCCTATTATCGCTTTGACAGCTCATGCTACATTGGAAGAAGAGAAAAGATGTTTGCAAAACGGAATGAACGATTACTTATCGAAACCGTATGATTTCAATGTATTATTGGAGAAATTATATCAGAATTTGAATAAAAATAAAGGAAATACGATAAAATCTCCTGAATTACCAACACCAGAAATGACAACAGAAAAACTCATTAATTTTAAATATTTGAAGGATTTTGCAGAAGGAGATGATTCTTTCATAAAAAACATGATTTCCATTTTTTTAGAAAACACGCCTGAAACTATGGCAATAATTCTTAAATCGAACAAAAATGATGATATCAAAACATTGAAAGAAGAGATTCATAAACTAAAATCTTCCATCAGTTTATTGGGAATAACAAAGGCTTCGGACAGTATTGCGATTATCGAAAATGAAATTGAAACAAATCCTTTGAGTGAAAAAAGAAAAGAGGAAGTTGTGTATTTAAATGAAATTTGTCAGTTGGCCATCAAAGAACTGGAATTAGTGGAAGAATATTAATTTTCTTGATTGAACTTAATTTTTTGGTAAAAAAGCATATTCTATTTATCTGGATAATTTTAAAAAAAAATAATAATTTAAGATATTTGCTTTTAATAGATAATCAAATAATTAGTAGAATTGTTATAATTATGAACCTATAAAACCATTTGTATGAAGAAGATATTAATTGCTGAGGATGACGAGATGATGTTGAAAACCATGGAATTCAGATTGGTTAAAGAAGGATATCACGTGATCTTATGTCCAAATGGACAGGTTGCTTTAGACAAAATAGTTTCAGAAAATCCAGATTTAATAATTTCTGATATTATGATGCCTTTCATAACGGGATTAGATATTGTAAATAAAGTAAAAATAGAACTCAAATTAGATATCCCAATTATCATTCTTTCAGCTGTAGGATTGGAGAAAACGGTTTTGGAGGCCTTTGAGCTTGGAGCAGATGATTTCATAACAAAGCCTTTTAGTCCTAATGAATTGTCCGTTAGAGTGAAGCGTCTTTTGCTTAGGAAATAGTAAAATATATTTTTAGATTTAAATCGGTATTAAATACTTGAAGTTTAAATTATATCTAATCGCAAAAAAAACCTCGCTCAATGTTATATTGGCGAGGTTTCTATTTTTAATAGGAGTTAAACAGTTTTTCTAATGTGACGGTTCGTAGATTAATCGCAAAAAAGTGCTAAACCTTTCATTTTCTCTTTTTATAGGAATTCCAGTGACGATTCCCACAAGTAAATGTTCTGTTACTTCCACTCGCATTTGTGGCCGAATAGTCATATCAAAATCGCTTTTTTTGAGTTCTTTGTTAAACTCAATCCCAATAAAATTTCTGCTTCCCGGAATCATATAATGAAAATTAGAGTTGATTTGCCAATCTGTTCGTTGTGTATTATCGGTATAACGAGTTGAAAATTGCGGACCAGTATATAAAAGTGTATGGAAATTTTGACCCCAGCGTTTTGCAACTACCACAAATGGATTGTAAACATTTCCAGTAAAAAAAGTATCATTTTGGTAATTTTTAAAATCGGTTAATTGGAATTCATGAATATAACCAACTGCCATGGACAGCTTCTTTTTTTCGGATACAAAAAAAGTATATTGTGCTGCGAGTTTTATACTGTGTAGGCTACTTCCTGGAGTCGCAGCATCACTGATAGTAGGGTAATATATTGAAAAAGGTAATTCGACTTCAAGTCCTAATCTGTCAATTGGCGCCCATTCATATTCTATTAATGCAGTATATTCATCATGCGTAATGTTGTCTGTTAATCCTAGTCCTACATTCCATTCGCGTTCCCCTTTTCTGGCGCCTAGATCTCTAATCAAATCAATATATAGAGGTTCGGCGTGCAAGACTTTGGGTCTGTCTTTTTTACCTTCAACTTTTTGAATGTAAAGGCTATCTTTTATAGTATTACTTTGATTTGTATTTGTTTGTGCGTGAGTGGTATAAACGGTAAGTGTTATTAATAACAAGGTCCATACCTTTGTTTTTAAACAGTGGGTAGTCATCTTTATTTGTTTTATTTTTATTAAAAAAGGGTAATCCTTTACTTTCTTATGAAAATAGAGGAGATATCATTTAAACAAATAAAACTTCGGGAGGAGGAGTGTTGATTTCAAAAAAAGGGATCAAAATAATTGGATTTTGTCCCGCCAAATCCAGGTTTTTAAGAACTAAAAATTTTTGGTTGATGTAAAAATGCATGCTTGGTAAAACAAAAAGGTCTAAGTTAAAAGTACTTTTTCCCAAGATATTTTCGTTAGTGTCAGTATCATCATACTCAGGAATTGCATTTTCGAATCCCAACAATTTCTCTACTATTATTTCAATAACACTTTCTTGATCATTGTAGGTTAGGTTTTCAGGGAAATAATTAGACTGTACGTCTGGAGAATCAACACAACAATTTAGCAGATATAAGGACATAAATCCCCAAAAATATCGGACTAATAAAGAATTTCTTGTTGCTGTAATCATTTTGCATAAGTACATCTAATTCTGCGATACTGTTTGTAATTTTACGTTAAAAAAAATTAAAATTTATCTAAATTCACAACAGATGAGGCTTACTATTCTGGTTTGTAAACATGTATGGATTGCCCTACTAATTTCCATTCCCCTTTGATTTTCTCTAAAAGCCGAATTTCATAAGAGTAACTTTTTATTCCGTCTTTTGAGGTTGACACTTCGTCGTGACTTACCCAAGCACTGTTTTTTTGAATACTCATTTTGTAATTTGTATTTACAGAAAAACCGCCATTTCCCATCGATGCTGCATCTGTGTTTTTCATTGCCGCAGGTGGAATATCAAGCGCTGTTCCGTTTCCGGTTGAAATCAAAATTCGGCTGTATGGTTGTATGTGCCAGCAATCGGCATGGCCTTTTCCGTCTCCGGATCTCCATGTTGCCGATTCTTTTTCCAAAAGGCTTATTATTTTGGCAGATTCATCTTTTTTTTGACCGTAAGTCAAAAGCATTGTACTGAAAATAAGGTAAAAAGATAATTTCCATTTCATAGTATTGTTGTGGTTAATGGTTATAGTTTCGGTTAGTTTTTTAAATAAAAGGATTGATACAACTTCAAAATACGTTTGTAAAACTTACTTTAAAGTAAATATATTCTATTTTCGGTTATAATTTATATAATTCTAAGGTCATGAAACAACGGTCATTTTTGATGCAGAATTATCTGAAATTACAACTAAGTCCGCTCCATAAACTTGTAATTTTAGCTTCTTTTTTTGGCCCGTCAAAAATACCAAACAATCCGGAGGAAGTCGAAAACTCGTATCCTAAACTGGTTTTAGAAATAGATAGAACATAGGCGCTTTCCATTTCGGATCTTGTGGATCCTATGCCGATTCCAGCCATTGTTGAGATTTCTTTTGAATTTTTAGAATTGTTTCCCACGAACCAACCCGCAAATTGCCAATTGGTTTCGGATGTTTTAGATTCAGATTTTTTATTCTGAAATACCACTGTCAAACCATTATTCCAAGATGCCATTTTTAAAGGTCCGGCACCACATTCATTATTTATCCCAATAGTTGTTGGTTTAGATTGGAGAACATTATTAATGATTTCAATCATTTGGTCCAATGGTTTGCCAAAAGGGATTTCCGAGGTAGAACCCGTATTTTTATTTATAACTTGTAACGCATTAGAGGTCAATATCAATCCGTGCGTGCTTTTACTTTCGACAATTGCTATGCTATCTGGAATCTTTTCTTTGCTTTCTTCCATATTGGAAACGGTGTCCTGTATAGTGGGTGTTACTGGAATTTTAGATGTATTATTGTCTTTGTTCTGACAACCGATTACGATTACGGAAAGAAGAATTAAAAGGATATAGGATTTCATATTATGTTTTTTAGCTGAGTTTGTTTAGTTTTAAAATAACCATTTTAAATATTAGGAATTTCTGGAAATTGCAGCTGATTGTTTCAGCCACGAATTCTTATTTTATTTAAAAAATTAGTGAAAATTAATGTAATTAGTGGTTAACTTTTTTGAAGTATTCGTGTCCTGTAACTTTTGCTATTTCCGGGACAATGACAACAAATAATTGCTGTTTTCAATAATTATTTGACACGTTTACATTTCAAAGTTAATTAAAGCTATTGTCTGTACAAAAAATAAAAGTTATTTGTTCGTGACACCGCATAAAAAAACCGTTGCATTGCTGCAACGGTTTCTAAAATTTAAAAGTTAAAACCTTATTTAGGCATAACCACAGTATCAATTGCATGAATTACTCCATTTGAAGCAGCTACATCAGCAAGAACTACTGTTGCAGTTCCACCATTAGCATCTGTCAACATCACTTTTCCGTCTTTCAAGCTCAAAACAATAGTACCACCTTGAACAGTTGTAACAGTGTATTTTCCGTTGTTTTTGTTGATTGCATCAATTACAGTTGCAGCATCAAATTTCCCTGAAACTACGTGATACGTCAAAACAGCTTTCAATTTGTCAAGACTTTCTGGTTTCAATAACCCGTCTACAGTTCCTGCAGGAAGTTTATCAAACGCTGCGTTGTTCGGTGCGAAAACTGTAAAAGGTCCATCACCGCTTAATGTTTCCACTAATCCTGCTGCTTTAACAGCTGTTACCAATGTTGAGAAATCTGCATTTCCTGAAGCTACACCTACAATGTTTGGTGTTTCAGCAACAGCCATTGTATCTACTACTACAGTTGTTGTGTCAGCCATGTCTGTTGATTCAGCTGTTTTTTTCTCTCCACAAGAAGTAGCGATTACTCCTAACAATGCAAATGCACCAATTGTTTTTACTAATTTCATAGTCAATATTTTAAGTTTAAATTAAATTAAGATATTCAAAGATACACATTTATATTGTTTGTTTAATTTATTTAACAAATAATTAAACAATTAATAAAATAAACATTGATTTGGAGCACTGAATATGGTTCTTCTTAATAATTTAAAATGAGATTAGAACGTTTAAAAGTGACCAAAAAAAATATCAAAATAAAAATACTTCGAAAAAAAAGAGGATACTGAATCCTCTTGATATTCTCATTCATAATTTTATGAAAACTCCATAGTGGCTGCATGTGACAGGTTATCCCGAAAAAATGGGACAGGTTGTTCAACTGGAGTTTCATTGTTCTTGCTACGCACGCAACGAAATTTTAATTGTTAAAGGCTGTGTTTATTTCTTTGTCTTTTTTAAGATATTCTTGAAATTATTATTTTTCACAAAGTTCTTTCAACTTGTCGAGTGCTTTTGGGTAGGTCTGATTCATATAATCTAAAAAATCTTCTGTGGTATCTAAGTCAACAATAACGGTTGTTGTCCCGTTGTTTTCTTCGAAAGTATAGTTTTCGAATCCGTTTGCCCATTTTTCTACTTCTGGTCCCTCTGTAATTTCCTTATCAGCTTTTATAAGACCATAATGTTGAATAGAAACAAAGCGGTTGAGAATGTTTTCAGCTATCTTGGAAACCATCCCGCCCTTTTCTCCTTTCTCATCTATTCCAATAAATAGAATTTTATTTCCCTTGTCCCAACTGCCTTCATAGGTAGATGTTGGGTTAAACAAAGACGTCCATTGCTCATAAGTTGACTTACTGTTAATACCAAGCATAAAATCATATACCTTAGTTACAGGTGCATTGATGCTTACTTTGAATTGTAACTTTTTCATAGTATTAAATATTTGTTTAGATTAATCTTTAGAATTGTATTTTATGTGATATTTAGCAGTCGTTTAACGTTCCGCCGCTTGGCGAGGTTGCGAACTTCGTAACCGTTTATTTTCCAATAAGATAAAATTTCTTGCGGAACGCAAACGTGAATTTACCACAAAATTCGCAATCTTGCCAAACGGCTGTTAGGCACAGTACTTCCTAGTATTTCAAATTTTGCTTTTCAATTTGGGTTAGTTTATTAATTTCGGTTGCAATTTTATCTTTCATTTGTCCGTAACTTTCTTTGCTTTTATACCAAACAGAATAAACAAGTGAATTGTTTTTAGTTAATTCATCTTTCATTAAATTATCTAAAGTTTTCAAAATAAAATTATAGTATAAAATTGTTTTGCTATTGCTTCCTTCAATATCATTTCGCAACTTACCTTTTGCACCTTTAATATTATCTGAATTTATTGTAATAAAAGTATAATGAAATAATGCTAAAATATCAAAAGAGGCGTACTGAACAAATGAATAACTTAAAAGTATTTTTTGTTCCGCGGTCAAATCTTCTTGACTAACACCTTTTATTAGTATTGATTTATTTTTTGTTTCCATTCGTTTTCTTTCTACAAGTAGAAAAACGTAATAAGAAATATACATTTCAACATAGTCTGTATCTTCATTAAAAATTTTTTCATATAAACCAATGCTTGGGAATATAATTGAAGATTTAAAAATATTTTTTTTGTTCTGTTTGGCATTGAAAGGATCTTGCAAAAAATAAGCTAAATATGTCTGTGCAAAAGTTTCATTTGGAATTATTGAAACACCTCTTATTTTTTTTCGGTATTCGCCTCTTCGGGTTTCGTACCAAACGCTTGTTTCCTTGTAAAATAGTTTTTGTAATTTCTGTTGGATTTCATCGTTGGAATGAAAATCTCTATCATTAATTGGATTTTGAGAATTAGTGTATCTTGTAACATTTAAATCAAAATCTTTTCCACCTGTTTTTAAAACTCTCAATGAAATAAGAGCATTATCATTCATTGATTTACGCACTGTTTCAGAAGAAAACTGATATGCATCATAAATGCTAAATACAGTTTGAGCACCATTTATTACTTGAATTCCTTTAAGTGTTACTTTGCCATTGTCTGAATCAAATGGCTTTATGCTATCAGTTATTGCTGTTATACCATTGTTGAAATACCAAAAATTAAGTGGGTTGTTTTTAATCGTGTTTGAAATTTCAGTATTAAAAAAAGATTTAGGTAGTGGATTTCGAATGTTCTTATAAAATAACGAAAAACCATAATTTGAAAATAATCTATAAATTTCAATTGGTTTAACTAGAAAAATATAAGATTCATGCGGTAAATTTTGTGGAATCTTAATTGCTTTTTTCTCTTCAAAGGTTAAATCAAATTCCGAGTTTGGAATATAAGGTGTTTCAATTGGATTGTGAGTTCTAACTTCTTTATATACTATCTCTATGTGATTTTGTTTTAGTTTATTTAAATCTAATAATTCAAATGAAATTAATTCGGTAACAAAGTCTGAAATATGCTCATTAATACTTTCAACTCCTTGACACAAGGACACAAACAAAAATTTAATTATACCATTGTTCTTTTTATGTTTAATGAACTTCTCGTATTGGGAATTAAACTTTTCATTGTTGTTAT
Source organism: Flavobacterium sp. CAN_S2 (assembly GCF_015752255.1). Lineage (NCBI taxonomy): Bacteria > Pseudomonadati > Bacteroidota > Flavobacteriia > Flavobacteriales > Flavobacteriaceae > Flavobacterium > Flavobacterium sp. CAN_S2. The sequence goes on along the minus strand of NZ_JADOVA010000001.1, from coordinate 68,157 downwards.
TATCTGTTTTTTTTCCTGAAAGAATTAGTCTAAAATCAGTAAGACAAGCTCTGATTTCTTTTGACATTTCGTTTGTCTTATTAATGTTTGTTTTTCTAAACCATTTGGCTTGAACTACATAATAAACTTCTTTACCTTCATGATCGTTATTACTGAAGATTAGATCGCAAGAATTGTCATCTTCTCCTTCTGTAATTAAATCATCATATTCGGCGAGATCAGCTTTGGGTAAATAGTTTTTAAGAAACCACAATAAAAAACCAAAAGATTTTTGTCCATCTTCTGTCTTAAGTCTTTTCAAAAAGTCATTATTTTTAAATGCTTTGTTAAGTCCCAAAATTTCGTGGTCAATTATGTCGTAAAATGTTTCGTTGGTCATTTTATAGAGATTTTCGTGAGTATTGTACCTAACTTATATATAGGTCTCATAAAATCAGACCTATCACCCTAAATTTAGAGAGATAGGTTTGATAGCGGTCAGACTTTATTTCTTTCAAATATATTAAAATTTTCTTACAAATCATTAAAAGAACTTTTTATTATCTGGATGCTTTTTGAATATTAATGGGAAGATTCTAGTTGTTGTTGTTCCTATTTTGCGTGAAGGATGGCAGTGAAAATCCTTTTATGAAGCGCAACGCAATAAAAGATTATAACGGATAGCCTGACCTTGTTGCTGCACTAAATAATGTGATTTATACAATAGCACTGCAACAAGGACACGCCCAAAAAACAAACGCCATAAAAAAACCGACTTGTTTTCACAAATCGGTTCGTAGTAAAAGGGGATTTTGGTTTATACAAATAAGCCTTCGATGCTTAAGTAATGCTCTCCGGTATCGTAACAAAAAGTCAGCACTTTGGCGTTTTCAGGGATTTCGGATAGTTTTTTGGCTACAGCAGCTAGTGATGCTCCAGATGAGATTCCTATGAACATTCCTTCTTCTTTGGCTGCTCTTTGGGCGTATGCAAATGCTTCGTCTTTGCTCACTTGGATGGTTCCGTCCAGTAAATCCGTGTGCAGGTTTGCAGGGATGAATCCTGCTCCAATTCCTTGAATAGGGTGGGGAGCCGGTGAACCTCCACTGATAACGGGTGAGGCTTCAGGTTCTACAGCATACACTTTCAGGTTGGAGAAATGTTGTTTCAATATTTCGGCACAACCCGTGATGTGACCGCCGGTTCCTACTCCGGTTATCAAATAATCCAGTCCGTCAGGGAACGCTTTTATGATTTCCTGCGCGGTGGTTGTTTTATGAATTTCGATATTGGCAGGATTTTCAAATTGAAGCGGTGACCAGGCATTTGGCATTTCGGCAACTAATTCCTGTGCTTTCTCCAATGCGCCTTTCATTCCTTTTTCGCGGGGCGTCAAGACAAATTCGGCACCATAAAGGCTCATGAGTCGGCGTCTTTCTATCGACATCGATTCTGGCATTACCAGTATTAATTTATAGCCTTTTACGGCCGCGACCATTGCGAGACCAATTCCTGTATTTCCGGATGTTGCTTCAATGATAGTGCCTCCAGCTTTCAATAATCCTTTAGTTTCGGCATCTTCAATCATCGCAAGAGCGATTCGGTCCTTGATGCTGGCTCCGGGATTAGCACGTTCCAGTTTGATCCAAACATTGTGGTTGGCACCAAATAAGCGATTGATTTTTACGTGTGGCGTGTTGCCTATTGTTTCGAGTATGTTGTTGTATTTCATAGTATTTATATAGAGAAAAAATTAATATCTTTTATTTCCTGTTGGTTTAAAACTGTATTTTTATTGGATTGCATCACAAATGAATATGGATTCACACTCTTAGTGATAAACGTGTTTCCGCCTACAATACTATGGTTTCCTATGATGGTGCTTCCTCCTAAAATAGTGGCATTGGCATAAATAATCACATGATCTTCTACGGTAGGGTGGCGTTTTTTTTCTTGCATGCTTTTCTCAACTTGCAACGCTCCCAATGTCACTCCTTGATAAATGCTGACATACTTCCCGATGATTGTAGTTTCGCCAATGACAATTCCGGTTCCATGATCAATCATAAAAGGGACGTCGATGGTGGCACTGGGGTGAATGTCGATTCCGGTTTTGCTATGTGCATATTCAGTGAGAATTCGCGGCAACAAGCACGTAGTTCGGGAAGCAATTGCATTGGCAATACGATAGACTTCTATGGCAAAAAAACCGGGATAGGAATTGATAATTTCCTGAATGCAATCAGCTGCAGGATCTGTATCTAATATGGCTTGTGCATCTTTTTGCATCGAATCATATAGTTTAGGAAGTCCGGTATAAAAAGATTCGGCGTCATCCAGAATTTCATTTGCCGTTTTGTCTTTTACAATCTCAGAAAGAATGGCAATAAAATTGGCTTTGTTTTGGTCCAAAAGCAATTCGATTTGGATGGTTTCCAAAGCTTTTTCGGGGAATAATATTTTGAATAAATCATCAATCCAAGTGATAATTTTAGAAGAATCGATGGCTCTTACCCAATTTTTATTTTGGTTTTCGTGTAATGTGTTTGAAAAACGGTTGGTTTCAGTATTCATTTATAATGGAATAAAATCAGAATTAAACGAGAAAAAAGGCTCGAAATACAAATATAGAGCAGAATTGAATAGGTTCATAATGCTGCTTTGTAAATAAATGTTAATATGTTAAATTCCCACAAAATGGATGTTTTGTGTTGAAAATGTTTCGATAAAAAATCCGATTATTATTTTGATAAAGCTCTTCATTTTTAGCCACAGATTTCACAGATTCGCACAGATTAATTAATTTAAAGAGCTTTAAAAATATTTTTAATCTTTCCAATTTTTGGAAAAAACTCTTTTAATAATTGTGACACTATATCTTTCTTGGTGCTTACTTAATAAAGATTCGGTTTTTTGAGGTGATTACTTTACTGTAAATGGAATCCGCTGCGTAATTTTTGATAACACTGTATTTTGTTTTCAAGTCATTAATATGATTCACAGTCGAACGTTTGATCGCGCGTTTTATTCTAATTAAAGTGTCGGTATGATTGTCAATTTCCATGTTAAGGATGGACTGTATAATATCTTTTTTCTGTACGTGACAGATCATTCCTTTGTCAGAAATTGAACTCATCTGACTAAATTTTTTAGCAATTTTTATATTTTGTAGACCTTGATAATTAAAATTGGATTGGTTATTTAAAAACGTCTTTTTCAAATGGGATATCAATGGATCATTGATACTATGCACTGAATCTGCAGTTTCCACTTGTATCAAAGAGAATTGGATAGCTGAATTTTTTTTGAAATGCAAGATAGTATTTACGCTTGCTGTGCTGGTTACTACTGCTGAATGATGTTTTCTAAGCGTAGATTTAGGTCCAGAAATACCAACACTATGTTTGAAATATCCTTCGGTGCAATACGCAAATAAAATAGACGATTTACTTGGTGATTCGATGCTTAATGCGATGTCATCCAAAAATGTCATGTTTACCTGAAAGGATGTAATTCCGTTTATAAAAGTAACCGCATTGATATTTCCCTTAATGAAATCAGTATCTAAGGCTAATTTAAATTCGTTGTTACTTGAATTTAATACGCCGTCAAAAGAAGTTTCAAGTTCATTAAAAACTTCATTTAGTGTTCCGGTGTTTAGGTAAATATTTTTCATAAGGCAGCGATTTAAATAATTACAAAAAGAAAATTGAATCCGTTTATTTTAACTATTTTGATTTATTCAAATTACGGAATTAGACAGAAAATTTTTGTTACGTAATTCTGTATAAAAGTTTCATAATTCTTATAACTACTTTATCTCTTGGCGAATGCATTAAGGACATAAAAAAATCCGATTTGCTTTCACAAATCGGATTAATATATAATCTGAAATCTTAATTCTAAATTCTGAAATCTATAAGTGAATTACTTCACCATACGCATCAGCAACAGCTTCCATAACAGCCTCACTCATGGTTGGGTGTGGGTGAATTGATTTTAGAATTTCGTGTCCTGTAGTTTCCAGTTTACGCGCTACAACTGCCTCAGCAATCATATCAGTAACTCCGGCACCAATCATGTGGCATCCTAACCATTCACCGTATTTAGCATCAAAGATTACTTTTACAAAACCATCCGGTGTTCCTGCAGCTTTTGCTTTTCCTGAAGCTGAGAACGGGAATTTACCAATTTTCAATTCGTATCCTTTTTCTTTAGCTTGTTTTTCAGTCAAACCTACTGAAGCAATTTCTGGAGTAGCATAGGTACAACCCGGTACGTTTCCGTAATCGATAGGTTCTACGTGTAATCCTGCGATTTTCTCCACACAATTGATTCCTTCAGCAGAAGCTACGTGCGCTAATGCTTGTCCTGGCGTTACATCACCAATAGCGTAATAACCGGGAATGTTCGTTTGGTTGTATGCATTTACCAAAATTTTATCTTTGTCAGTAGCAATTCCCACTTCTTCTAATCCTATGTTTTCAATGTTAGTTTTGATTCCAACTGCTGAAAGTAAAATTTCTGCTTCTAATACTTCTTCTCCTTTTGCTGTTTTCACAAATGCTTTAACACCTGCTCCAGTAGTATCAATTCTCTCAACAGAAGAATTTGTCATGATTTTGATACCTGCTTTTTTCAAAGAACGTTCCATTTGTTTCGAAATGTCCTCGTCTTCAACTGGAACTACATTTGGCATAAATTCTACAATAGTTACCTCAGTTCCCATTGAGTTGTAGAAATGTGCAAATTCAATTCCTATCGCTCCAGAACCAACAATAATCATCGATTTTGGTTGTGTTGGTAACGTCATTGCTTGTCTGTAACCAATCACTTTTACACCATCTTGAGGCAAGTTTGGCAACTCACGAGAACGTGCTCCAGTTGCAATAATGATATGATCTGCTTCATATTCAGTAACTTTTGAATCTTTATCAGTAACATCAATTTTCTTTCCTGGTTTTAGTTTTCCAAAACCATCAATAACGTCGATTTTATTTTTTTTCATCAAAAATTGAACACCTTTGCTCATTCCGTCAGCTACTGAACGGCTACGTTGTACCACAGCAGGGAAGTCTTTGTCAAAAGATGAAACAGTCAATCCATAATCAGAAGCGTGCTTAAGGTAATCAAAAACCTGAGCTGATTTTAATAACGCTTTTGTTGGGATACAACCCCAGTTCAAGCATACACCGCCTAAGTTTTCTTTTTCTATTACGGCTACTTTAAAGCCTAATTGTGATGCTCTAATAGCTGTAACATAACCACCTGGACCACTTCCTAAAACTATAATATCGTATTTCATTTTTTTATTTTTATTTAAATTTTTGTAAAAATGAATTCGTAAAAACTCATTTCATTTTTTGTGTTTCTCTTGTTTAATTGATTGGGCGAATTTAAGGATTTATTCTGTTTTGAGAAAGTTTCAAAGTAATAAAGTGGCAAACTAACCAATTTTCAGAAAAATACCTTTGTTTTAAACGAATTGCAAATGTGTAAATCTAGATTTTTTTTAACTGCTGCATCTTTATAAAAAAGTAAAGTGAAATTTATGGACATAAATTCAACAGATTTCACTCTTAATTCTCTTAGTCTCATTGTTGAAAAATGGGACGCGAATGACACGGATTCAGCGGATTAAAACTGATTTTAACCTTGAAACCTTTGCTTCTCAGTGCCTCTGTTTCCTCTATTTCCTTTTCAGCAAAAAACTAATTCGCTACTGAAAACTGTGAATCGTACAAATTCTTGTAATACCCACTTTCACGGTTGATTAATTCCTGATGCGTTCCTTGTTCTACGATTAAACCTTTATCCATTACCACAATTTTATCAGCATTAACAATCGTTGCCAAGCGGTGCGCAATCACAATAGATGTTCTGCCTTTGGTAATAGTTTCCGTTGCGCGCTGAATCAATTCTTCAGAATACGTATCGATTGAGGAAGTCGCTTCGTCCAGAATCAAAATACTTGGATTGCTCACATACGCTCTCAAGAAAGCAATCAGCTGGCGTTGACCGGAAGAAAGCATAACGCCACGTTCCTTAACGTCAAAATCATAATTATCCGGTAAACTCATGATGAATTCATGCACGCCTATTTTTTTGGCTGCAGCCAAAACTTGTTCGCGACTAATTTCAGAATTATTCAAAGTGATGTTATTGAAAATAGTATCGGCAAAAAGGAATACATCCTGCAAAACAACCGCAATTTGTTTGCGTAAAGAATCCAAAGTGTAATTCTCAATATTGTGATTGTCAATATAAATAGAACCGCTGTTGATTTCGTAAAAACGATTCAGCAAGTTAATAATCGTAGATTTTCCTGCACCTGTAGAGCCTACAATAGCAATAGTTTGCCCGGCACTCACCTCTAAATCAATTCCTTTTATCACTTCTTCATCCGGAATATATCCAAAACGAACTTTTTTGAACTTGATATCTCCTTTAAAAATCGGAGCTTCGATAGTTCCGGTATCCTGAATTTGATCTTCGGTATCCAAAATGTCAAAAACACGGTTCGCCGCAATCATTCCCAGTTGCATCTCGTTGAATTTATCCGCAATTTGACGCAAGGGATTGAACAGCATTCCGATGAACATGGTGTATGAAAATAAATCTCCAAAAGTGGTGAAATTATCCCCGTTTAATATCTTGATTCCGCCATATAACACAATAAAACCAAGCGTTAAAGACGAAATAATATCCGCGATAGGGAAGAAGATGGAGTTATAAAGAATGGTTTTTATCCATGCTTTTTTGTGCTTGTCGTTGATACTTTTGAATTTTTCGTACTCAATTTTTTCACGGTTAAAAAGTTGGACAATCTTCATTCCCGTAACGCGTTCTTGCACAAAGGAATTCATATTGGCGATTTGGGTTCGTACTTCTTCAAAAGCGACTTGCATTTTCTTTTGGAAAATTCGGGTGAAGAAAACCAGAATTGGCATCGCAACAATCACAATCCAAGTCAGTTTCCAGTTCATGTAAAACATAAAAGCCAGTACGACAACCATTTTCATCAAGTCACTGATAATCATAAATAATCCCTGACTAAAAATTCGGGCTATCGATTCAATATCCGAAACCGAACGTGTTACGAGTTGGCCCACAGGAACGTGATCAAAATATTTCATTCGGAAACTTAGAATGTGTTGAAACAGTTTTGTTCGAATGTCTTTTACAATGTCCTGACCGAGCCAATTCGCCCAATAAACAAAGTAAAATTGCGAAAATACCTCTAGTAAAAGTACAATTCCCATCAAGATTACATACATCAATAATCCTTGTTGGTCTTGGGTTGCAATGTAACCATCGACGGTTTGTTTCAATAAATACGGACGTAATGCCGCAAAAATAGATAGTGAAATGGCGAAAATAATCACGCCATTAAAACGCCATTGATAGGGTTTGGTAAATTTTAATATTCGTTTGAATAATCTGGTATCAAATGCTTTTGCTTTCATAATTTTTCTTTAAGCCTTATACTTTCGGCTTTATGCATAATGCGTAAAGCTTACAGCCTGAAGCTATAAATAATCGTATTCTATTTTGGTTAAATACAAACCATGCGCCGGAACCGAAAAACCAGCCTTATCTCGGTTTTTACTTTCTATGATGGCAGTAAAATCAGCCAATGTAATTTTGTGTAATCCTATGTTTACTAATGTTCCCACTATGGCACGCACCATATTGCGTAAAAAACGGTTGGCCGAAATGGTGAAAATCAAATTGCCTTTTTCTTGCTTCCAATAGGCTTCAAAAATCGTACAGTCAAAAGTATTTACATCTGTATTTACTTTTGAAAAACACTGAAAATCAGTATGATTGAATAGTAGTTGCGCCGCCTCATTCATCAAATTGATATCTAACTTTTGATGGAAATACCAACTTTGCTCTTGCGAAAAAACATCTTTGAACGTATTGATGTGGTATTCGTAGGTTCTTTTTGTGGCATCAAAACGAGTATGCGCTTCATCGTGAACCAGTATAATGTCATAAATAACAATGTCTTTGGGTAAATAAGAGTTGAGTTTGTGCACTAAACTGGGAATATCCAACGGGTTTTCAAAATCAAAATGAGCAAACATCTCTTTCGCATGAACTCCGGAGTCTGTTCTTCCGGCTCCCATAAGATTGATGGTTGTATTCAATAGCACCGAAAACGCTTTGTTCATTGTTTCCTGAACGGAAGCAGCATTGGGTTGGTATTGCCAGCCGTGATAATGGGTTCCGTTGTATGCTAATTTGATGAAATATCTCAAGTGAATTTTTTTGAAGCCACAAAGATACTTATTAATTTTTTTGCCACGAAGTTGCCAAGGCGCAAACTTTGTTAAGTTTCGATTTCATTTTTTATTTGGAATCCGAATGTTTATTTTTACCGCAAAATCCTAGCCCTGATAAAAGTGAAAATCCTTTATTGTTTTGCTGCCAAAAACAATAAAGATTGTAACGGATAGCAGGAACTTGCTCCAGATTACTTCGTACCTCGTAATGACACTATAAATATGAAAAAAATACTTCTGCTTTCTGATACGCACAGCCATATTGATGATACGATTTTGAAATATGTTGCTCAGGCTGACGAGGTTTGGCATGCGGGCGATATAGGTGATTTGGCGGTTACGGATGCGATAAAAAAGCTAAAACCGTTGCGTTGTGTGTATGGAAATATTGATGATGCCACAGCCAGATTGGAATTTCCGTTGCACAATCGTTTTATGTGTGAAGAAGTTGATGTTTGGATTACGCATATTGGCGGTTATCCTGGGAAATATAATCCGAATATTAAAGTAGAAATGGAATCGAATCCTCCAAAATTATTTATTTGTGGACATTCGCACATCTTGAAAGTCATCTTTGATAAGAAACATAATTTATTGCACATGAATCCTGGAGCTGCCGGAAAAAGTGGTTTTCACCAAGTACGCACGATGTTACGATTTGTTATTGAAGGTGATAAAATTAAGGATATGGAAATTATTGAGATGGAAAAACGGGTGTAGTTGCCTTTTTTGGATACGTAATTGGGACTTCAATAGTGATGGTTGTTCCAGCGTTTAGTTTTGAGTTGAAGTAAATATTTCCCTTTAAATTATTGATACGTGCTTTGATTTGGTTCAGACCAAAACCTTCCAGAACATGAAATTTGCTAGAATCAAATCCTTTTCCATTATCCATAAGCGTTATTTTCAGGGATTCGTTATTTTCATCTATACTTAATTTAGACTGACTTGCATCACTGTGTTTTATGATGTTATTGAGAAGTTCCATGATGATAAAATAAATTTTCATTTCAAAATCTTCATCATAACGCGTTTTTCTGTTTATGGAACTGGCGTACTCAAAGTGCAGAATCGAATTAGAATTTTTTTCACACAAATCATCCAAGGCATCAAATAATCCAAATCGTGCCAAAAGTGAAGGCATCAGTTCGTGTGACAAATCCCGAACCTGATCGTGCGCTTCTTCCAGAATTGCTTTTGTTTTTATTATTTCTTGCGGATAGGACTGGTTTTGTGACGTGTAGGCATGCAAATGTAATCCTGCGGATGACAGTAAAGCGCTGATATTATCATGTAAAAAAGCAGCGATTTTTTTTCGTTCTAATTCCTGTCCGTTTATAGACGCATTAATCATGTTCTCCTGAGCTTTACTACGCAAATCTTTCAGTTTGTTTTTTTGTTTAAGTTGCGCATTTTGGGAATAAAGGTAAAAAAGCAGGAACAATAATAATAGGATCGCACTTAATACAATTACAATTTTTTTGTTTCTGGATTGCTCTTGTAACAACACATATTCTTTGGTTTTAAACTCACTTTCTATTTTGTCAATTTCTCGTTTGTATTCGTCAATTTCAAGATTTATACCGGCAACATTGGCTTTGTTGAGTTTTTCTTCGTCGTTTAATTCATCCGTTATGGCATTAAAAATAGCGAGATTTTTATAAGCATTTTTATAATCTCCATTTTTTAATAAAAACTTAGAATACTCATGGTGTGAATACGACAAATCCGATTTTTCGTTTCCTTCATTTCCATGTTTTATTGCATTTTCAAAAAAGAACGTTGCTTTTTCAGGGTCATTTTTATAATTATAATACATCCCATTGAGCATATTTAGTGCAACAATAGTTGAGGTATCGCCATGTTTTTCATGATGTTTATTGATGTATTTCAGGTAGGGAAGTCCTTCCTCATAACGGCCAATATCAAAATACGCCCATGTCAAATTGAGCTTTGTAAAAACAATTTGTGCAGAGTCCTTGATTCTTGTACTGTATTCTAACGATTTTTTATAGTAATAAATTCCTTTTTCATATTGCTTTTTGTCAAAGCAGTAAATGTTCCCTAAATTATTGTTGAGCCAGTTTTTTAAAACATCATTATTGGTTTTGTTGGCATAGGTCAAGCCTTTATGATAATAATAAAATGCTTTGTCAAATTCAGATAATTGATCAAAATTTGCAGCAATAGTGTTATACGAACCCGCAATGAGATTATTGTCTTTTAGACGAATAGCCTGACTTAAAGCAAGTCGTGACTTTATGAGTGATTTTTCGTAATTGCCTTCTTTCATTAGCAGAATAGCTTCGTTAGAAAGTGTGGTAACTTCTTTTTTTGTCGGCTTTTTTTTGTGTGCGAAAACTGTATTTGTGGAACAACTAAGTAATACAAGCAATACGATAACAATTTGTCTGTATGACATAGATACTTTTATTTTATTGGGTTTTATTACTTTGTTACAGGTGTTTTTTGAAAATGAACCACACTTAGATTACTAACTCAGGATTTAATTAACTGATGTTTAATGGCATATTTTACGAGACTTATGGAGTTTTTTGCATCCAATTTTTTCATTATGTTTTTTCGATGTGTTTCCACTGTATTTACGCTAATGAATAACTGATCGCTAATTTCTTTTCCACTGAATTCAAGTGAGATCAAAGTGATGATTTCTAGTTCTCTGTCGGTTAAAGCTAAGTTTCCTTTTAAGTCAGGCTTGTTTAATTTTGGATTATCCTTAGTTGCGGTATTGAATATTTTTTCACGAACCGATTTACAAAAATATTCTTCACCATTGTAAACAGCTTGAATTGCTTCGACGATATTTTCACCGGCACATTTTTTTGTCAAATAACCGCTGCTGCCTAATTTCATGACTTCTTTTATTATTCTCAAATCATCGTGGCTCGATAAAATAATAATTTTACAGGGAAATCCTTTTTCAGCAAACTCTTTAATGACTTCAATTCCATCTTTTTCCGGCATGTTAATATCCAGAATTAGGATATCCGATTTGTTATTGATTACTTCATCATATAAATCGGTACCATTAATGGAAAAACCCACCACTTCAAATCTAGGATTGGTATGTAGTAAGGTTCTGATGCCGTCAATAAGGATTTGATGGTCGTCAGCAAGATGAATTCGTATTTTGTTTAACATATCGGGATTATTATTGCCAAATTTATAAAAAAAACAACAGATTGTTAGTTTGTTAAGTCTTTATTATTGTTTTTTACTGTTAAAATAAATAATAGTAAAATCCACAAAAAAACCCGAATTGTTACATTCGGGTTTCCTTCGCACTAATAAACTAAAATTTATAGGTTTACCTCAATCTGTCCACAGATTTTACAAGATCTTCATCCTTTTTGATGGCCTTATTAGCCAAGACTAATAACACGATAGCAATTACAGGTAGAAACATCCCAATACCTTTCTCAGAAACAGCAGGTGTTTCTCCAGATAGATTTAGTGAACGATAAACAAACAATCCTAATAAAATCAAATTTAATATGATATTCAATCTGCCAATAACAAATTGATTTTGTCTTTTTTTATAAGAAACAACACTTAACAACGTCAGCGTAGTACTCAATCCTAATAGTATGGTATACACCTGACTTTGCATGAAATAAAACTCTTTACCATCGCTCATAGTCCATAACGGAATAAAAAATAGTAAGATGCCGGTAACTACAAAAGCAAGTAGTAAATAAATGGTCTGAATTCTTTGTATCATTTGTTAAATATGTTTTACAAAAATATATTTTCTTTTTTAAAAATACTATTGTCTGATTAAATTTTATTCGTATTATTGCATCATAATTCCGTAAGCACTTCATACTGCGGTTGATTCAATTTAAAGTTCACTACCTATCTTTTACATTATTTCCAAAAATTAATTAAACTCATAGAACATTCATGTTTGATATTTCTGCATTAAAAGAAATGAAGCTTTCTGAGCTTCAAGAAATAGCTAAAACAGCTAAAACCATAAAATTTAACGGTGTAAAAAAAGAGACTTTAATCGGTCAGATTTTAGAGCATCAGGTGGCTACCGCGGAATCTACTTTAGATACAAAAACAGAAAGTAATCTTGAAGACGATAAACCGAAAAGAGCTAGAATTGTTCCTGTAAAAAAAGCTGCTTTTCAAAAAGTGGTAAAAAAATCTCTTTTTGAAAACGAAGATAGTAATGTAGAAGAAAGTACTCCTGTTGAAAATAGTTCTTCTTTGGAAGAAATGCCAAAAGAACAAGAAACAGTTTCGGTTCAAGGGCCTGTGGTTAGTGAGAAAAAAGCAGACAAGGTGATTAAGTTTAATAAATCAGCTTACGAGAAAAAAATAGCCTTGAAAAAGGATAAAGGAGAAGTAAAAGAGACTGCAAAAGAAAATGAGGCTACAGCAGAAACTTCCACTGAAGAAAAAAGTGAGGTTGTTGTTCCTGTCAAAAAAATAAATCCAAATCAATTACATAAGCTGAATCCAAATCCTAACGGAAATGGGAACGGAAATGGAAATCAAAATCCAAATTTCAAAAATAAGAAAAGCAATTTCGCTGCTTCTGACTTTGAATTTGACGGAATTATAGAAAGTGAAGGAGTTCTGGAAATGATGCCTGATGGGTATGGTTTCTTACGTTCTTCAGATTACAATTATTTGGCTTCGCCAGATGATATTTATTTATCGACTTCACAAATCAGATTGTTTGGTCTTAAAACAGGAGATACCGTAAAAGGTGTGGTTCGTCCGCCAAAAGAAGGAGAGAAATTTTTCCCATTAGTTAGAGTTTTAAAAATAAACGGACACGATCCCCAAGTTGTTCGTGACAGAGTTTCATTCGAACATTTAACGCCGGTTTTTCCATCTGAAAAATTTAAATTGGCCGAAAAACAAAGCACGATTTCAACCAGAATTATCGATTTGTTTTCGCCAATAGGTAAAGGACAACGTGGTATGATTGTGGCGCAACCTAAAACAGGTAAAACCATGTTGCTGAAGGAAATTGCCAATGCAATTGCGGCGAATCATCCTGAAGTGTATTTGATTGTTTTATTGATTGATGAACGTCCGGAAGAGGTTACAGACATGCAGCGTAGTGTGCGTGGCGAAGTAATTGCTTCAACATTTGACAGAGAACCACAAGAGCATGTGAAAATTGCAAATATCGTTCTTGAAAAAGCAAAACGATTGGTAGAATGTGGTCACGATGTGGTAATTCTATTGGATTCCATTACACGTTTGGCCAGAGCGTATAATACGGTTCAGCCTGCTTCAGGTAAAGTATTAAGTGGTGGTGTGGATGCAAATGCATTGCAAAAACCGAAACGTTTCTTTGGAGCGGCACGTAATGTGGAAAACGGTGGTTCATTGAGTATTATTGCTACTGCATTGACAGAAACTGGATCGAAAATGGATGAAGTTATTTTCGAAGAATTTAAAGGTACTGGTAATATGGAATTACAATTGGATAGAAAAATTGCCAACAAACGTATTTTCCCTGCAATCGATTTGACTTCTTCAAGTACACGACGTGATGATATGTTATTAGACCAAAAAACATTGCAACGCATGTGGATTATGAGAAAATACCTTTCTGATATGAACCCAGTGGAAGCAATGGATTTCATTAATGATCGTTTCAAGAAAACCAAAAATAATGAAGAGTTTTTAATCTCGATGAATGATTAAAAGAAAGTTTAAAGTTTCTTTGGTTTAAGGTTTAAAGTTAGAAAATATTAAACTGAAAAATAATGATATAAAAAAAGTCCTCGAAATTTCGAGGACTTTTTTTGTGTAAATAAATTTTACAATGTAAATTTTGATGATAAATATTCAGACTGCATATTTTATGCTGCTTATTTATTCAGTATCCAGATTTTCATTAAAAGCAGAAGGCAATAACGTAGGTATAAATTTAATTAAAATAGGCAACAATAAACTGCCGCCAGGAAGCAGAAAAATGGTTAGTGACGGAATGGTTTTACAAATCTCCAGTAATTGTTTTTTGACTTTTTTCTTTTCTTTTTCGTCCAAATCTCTGCGAGTGGAATAGGCGAGGAGCACCATCAATTCTTTGCTTTGCACAATTTCCTTAATCAATCGGTTTTTATTCCTGCCAATGAGTGTAACCACGCTTTGTGTAGTTTGATCATAAAAATGTTTGACAGGATTTGAGTAATTGAAATAAGGAATTTCTTTTTTGTGTGTAGTAATAAAATCATTGGTACTATTGATACTTTCGTCAACAAAAGTATCTGAAACCGATACAATTTCAGCCAACGAATGCAAAAAATACCTCTCGTCATTTTCTACTTTTCCATCGCTCCACAAAGCCATTCCGGCAATATCTATCAAATAGTATTTTTCCAATTCATTTGTAAAGTAATCTAAATGCAACGTTTCCAAACTTTGAACAGCAACTTTAGAGAATTTGCTATAGCGAATTGAAGCCTCAAAAAGTTTGATTAATAAATCATCATATTGTGATTTTTTCGACTTGATTTTTAACGCAAGTGTTACAATATTAACGACCGTTTCTTCAATCTTTTTTAGATATTTCTCTGGAATTTCACCGTGAATCAAATATTGACGAAAAGCGAGCACATCAATGAATAATAAAGCGTTTGTTACCAGATGAGAGAAACTTTTGCTGATGATGCTGTCATTTGTCTGTACACGTTCATCAATGATTTTTTCTAAAGTTAAAGCGGGAGAGTTTTTCGGAAGAATTTTTTTAAATAAATTAAATCCTTGAGGATTCATTTGATTATAAAAAGCATTTCCTTGTTCAATAAAATTCTCGGGACTGATATCTTCATTAGTCAAACAAAAAACTTGATATAAAGTGTTCAAAAGCGCAACTTTTGAAATCTCTTCTTTGAACCAACCTTTCGTTTGTATCGTAGTTGCGGTTTCAAAAGCAATTATATGTCCATAAATAAATCCTGTATCTCTCACTTTTTGATAAAAAACATCAGTAGTTTTAGAAACAGTATCTTTTGAAAATTTTTGTTCAATAAAAAATTTATCTATCCAACCGGATGCTGAAGGGTTAATCATTGCTTTATTTTGAAGGTACAAAGCTATACTTTTTTGCGGTAGTTTTAACGGGTGTATTTTAGTTTAACACATATATTACATTTAAGTAGCGCTGTTTTTTTAGATTTTGAAGAGGAATAATTTATTGCGGATAATCATAGGAATTTATGAGGCTATATTTTCGTTTTTTAAAAGCAAAAACCCTGAAATATAGATGTATAATTCAGGGCTTTTGTTTAGGTATTTTTTATGAATTGAATAATTTTTCTGCTTCATCCCAATTGACAACATTCCAAAAAGAAGCAATATAATCCGCTCGTCGGTTTTGATTTTTAAGATAATACGCGTGTTCCCAAACGTCCAATGCTAAAACAGGTTTTCCTTTTAGTCCTTTTCCTCTTAATCGCATCAATGGATTGTCTTGGTTTGCTGTAGAACCTATTACTAATTTTCCTTCTTGTACCACTAACCAAGCCCAACCTGAACCAAATCGTTTCATGGACGCATCACTAAATTGCTTTTTGAATTCGTCAAAAGAACCAAAAGTACTCATTATAGCATCTCCTAGTTTGCCTTTTGGAGTACCACCTCCGTTTGGTTTCATTAAACTCCAGAACAAACTGTGATTGTAATGCCCACCACCATTATTACGAATCGCTTCAGGGAATTTGGACATTTTTTCAAAGATATTTTCTAATGATTTTGAATGTTCCACTAAATTTTTGTCCAAAGTTTCTATGGCTTTATTCAAATTCGTCACATAAGCTTGATGATGCTTACTATGATGAATTTCCATTGTAGCTTTATCAATATGTGGCTCTAAAGCATCATACGAATACGGTAATTTTGGAAGGCTGTAGTTTCCTTGAAAGTCGAAATTTTCCGATTCCAAGACTTGATTTTCAGTTTTCAAATTGTTTTCAGCAGCTAATACTGAATTAAATAAGCTAGAACCAATAATTGTTCCTGTTGAAAGTATTGCTGTTTGTTTTAAAAAATTTCTTCGTGTATTGTTATTTTCCATAATTTGAAAATTTATCCTAAAAAGGTTATTAAAATAGAATATAAATTTAAACATTAAATGATAGGAATGGGTTAATAAAGACTTAAAATTTGGTTAGGTTTTTGCTTCTATTATGTTTAGGATATACAAAGAGCAAAGGAATTTTATAAAATCTATTTCTATTTGGTAAATAATATCTTTGTAATTTTGAAAGCAATACCATTGGAGATAATTCAAGGTGTTAACCATACTTTTCAATTATTAAAAACAAGTGTAAGAGTTAGGTTTTTTATTGAAAATAAAATATTAAAAATAGTTACAGAAATGAAACATAAAGAAATAGCAGTTTTGAGTTGGGGTTTATTAAAGCGAACTTATAATGAATTTGATGATGATAACGGATTTAAATTAAGTGCGTCACTTTCTTATTATACTATCTTTTCATTACCTCCATTATTAATTATTATTTTATCTATTTTTAGTTTTTTCTTTGGAAGAGAAGCTGTTACAGGAAGATTTTTTGGTCAAATTAACGGAATGGTAGGTAACGAAGCTGCTATCCAAATTCAGGAAACCATCAAGAATATTGAATTGTCTGACAGCGTTACATTTGCAACAATACTGGGAGGAATTATGTTATTAGTAGGAGCTTCGGGTGTATTTGCTGAAATACAAAGTTCTATTAATTCTATTTGGGGATTAAAAGCAAAACCGAATAAAGGAATTGTGAAATTCGTTCAAAACAGACTAATGTCGTTTTCTATGATCGCTTCTGTTGGTTTTTTGCTTATGGTGAGTTTAATGGTCAATACGGTAATGGACGTTGTCAATACGCGATTGTTAGTTTATTTTCCAGATACAACGGTTTACATATTTTATGTTTTTAATATTTTAATATTATTTGTAACTACAACTATTTTGTTTGCTATTATTTTTAAAACGTTGCCTGATGGACATATTGCTTGGCGAGATGCATTAATAGGTTCCAGTTTTACTTCTTTTTTCTTTATGATAGGGAAATTTGCTATTGGTTTTTATTTAGGAAGCTCAACCGTTGCTACTGTTTACGGTGCGGCCGGATCCGTAATCATTATTTTAATTTGGGTTTATTATTCAGCTATAATCTTATATTTTGGAGCCGAATTTACTAAAGTGTATGCCAATGCCCATGGAAAAAAAATTATTCCAAATGCTTATGCTGTTGGAATAAAAGTAGAGGTTACAGAGATAAAGAAGAAAAAGACCGATGTCATTCCTGAAGATGAAAAATAAGAAATTTAATTTTGGTCAATAAACAAATTCTATATAAATATTAAAATAAAACAAATGAAAAAAATAATTTTATCACTGACCCTATTTTGTTCGGTACTTATTTCTTGTAATTCCTTAAAAACGGCTAATAGTCAAAAAGCTGCATTGCAAGGTGCTTGGGAATTGAATTTTATATCAGGACCACGAATCGCCTTTTCTGGATTGTATCCAGACAATAAACCAACCATCACTTTTAACTTAAAAGATACAAGCGTTTCCGGAAAAAACAGTTGTAATAGTTATGCTGGGAAATTAAATGTTGATGGTAGTAAAATCAATTTCAAAGAACCAATGATGATAACTAAAATGTTTTGTCCGGGAGAAGGGGAGAATGTTTACATGAATACCCTTCAAAAAATAGATTCTTATTCTGTTTCTGAAGATGGAAAAACGCTGAATTTCATAATGGGAGAAGTTGTAATGATGCGTTTTGAGAAAAAATAGATTATAAACTTTTGTAGAAATAAAAAAACCGCCTTGTTTTCAGGAACAAGGCGGTTTAAAAAAAAAACTAAAAACTAATTTTTATTAGAAACAATATTCATTTTCAGCTACTAATTTTGCTGTAATTGTTTCTCTTAATGCCACTACATTTGGCATATTGGTGTATTTTGTAAAACGACGTAATCCCATTAGCATCATACGTTGTTCATCGCCTTCGGCAAAAGAAATAATGCTTTCTTTTCCTTTTTGATTCACAATATCTACCGCTTTGTACAAATACAATTTTGCCATTGCAATTTGCTCTTGCACTTTATCTTCTCCTTCTTTTTTAGCTAGTTTTTCAGTACGCAAGATGGTACTTTCTGCCATATATACTTCGATTAGCATGTCTGAAGCTGCCATCAATAACTGTTGGTGAGCGTCTAGGTCTGCGCCAAATTTTTGAACAGCACTTCCTGCAACCATTAAGAATGATTTCTTTAAATTTCTAACGATTTCTTTTTCCTCAGCAAATAATTCAGAGTAGTCAGGTGTGTCAAAAGATGGAATTCCCATTAATTCTTCAGAAACTTTCATTGCAGGTCCTAATAAATCAACATGACCTTTCATCGCTTTTTTGATCAACATTCCTACAGAAAGCATTCTGTTGATTTCGTTTGTTCCTTCGTAAATACGTGCAATACGCGCATCTCTCCAAGCACTTTCCATAGGAGTATCTTCTGAGAATCCCATTCCACCAAAAATTTGAATTCCTTCATCGGCACAGTTTTGTACATCTTCAGAAACCGCTACTTTTAGGATAGAACACTCGATTGCATATTCCTCAACTCCTTTTAATTCTGCTTCTTGATGTGAAACTCCTTCAGCTTCACGAGCAATAATTCTATCTTCAATATCTTTTGCAGCTCTATAAGAAGCACTTTCTCCAGCATAACAACTAGTAGCCATTTCTGCTAGTTTTGAACGAATAGCACCAAACTGAGAAATCGCTGTATTGAATTGGATTCTTTCATTAGCATATTTCACTGAACCTGTAATCACTCTTCTTTGTGCATCCAAACAAGCTGCTGCCAATTTGATACGACCTACGTTCAAAGCGTTCATGGCAATTTTGAAACCGTTTCCTCTTTCTGACAACATGTTTTCAACAGGAACTTTCGTTTCGCTGAAGAAAACCTGACGTGTAGAAGAAGCACGAATTCCTAATTTATGCTCCTCTTCACCCATTGAAATTCCGTTATCTGGAGTGTTTTCAAGGATAAAACCAGTGATATTTTTGTCATCGCCAATACGGGCGAAAACGATAAACAAAGAACAAAATCCTGCATTTGAAATCCACATTTTTTGTCCTGTGATTTTGTAATGTGTTCCATCTTCAGATAGAACTGCTTTTGTTTTTCCAGAGTTAGCATCAGATCCTGCGCCTGGTTCTGTCAAACAATACGCACCAAACCATTCGCCTGAAGCTAATTTAGGAACGTATTTTTGTTTTTGTTCTTCTGTTCCGTATAAAGTAATTGGCATCGTTCCAATACCGGTATGTGCTCCAAAAGCAGTTGAGAACGAACCCGTTGCTCCCGAAATATAATCACAAACCAACATTGTGGAAACAAATCCCATTCCTAATCCACCGTAAGCCTCAGGAACTGCAACTCCTAAAAGTCCTAAGTCTCCTGCTTTTCTCATGGTTTCTTCTGTATACGCATAATCCTTTTTCTCAAAACGATCTTTGTGCGCCCACAATTCTTTATCTACAAACTCTTTTACAGAGTCACGCATCATTAATTGCTCTTCTGAAAAATCCTCTGGAGTGAAGATATCTTCGCATTTTGTTTCTTTAACCAAAAACTGACCGCCACGGGTTACGTTTTTTTCAATTGTATCTGCCATTTTTTTATTTTTTTGATGTTGTTGTTAATGTTCTAAATCCTAAATTAACGCATGGAAATCTATGATTACAAAAGTTCGTAAATTCCTGCTGAACCTTGCCCAGTTCCCACACACATACTCACAATTCCGTATTTGCTTCCTCTGCGTTGCATCTCGTCGAATAGTTGAACAGACAATTTTGCTCCGGTACAACCCAGTGGATGACCTAATGCAATCGCTCCACCATTGACATTGATAATATCAGGATTTAGGTTTAATTCTCTCGTTACTGCTAATGCTTGTGAGGCGAACGCTTCGTTTAACTCAATTAAATCAATATCATTCAATGTTAATCCAGCTTGTTTCAATGCTTTTGGGATTGCTTTTACCGGTCCAATTCCCATGATTCTTGGTTCCACCCCAGCTGATGCAAAGTTTACCAAACGAGCAATAGGAGTAAGGTTCAATTCTTTTACCATTTCTTCGCTCATGATTAGAACAAATGCTGCTCCATCACTCATTTGAGAAGAGTTTCCTGCAGTTACGCTTCCGTTCGCTTCAAAAACCGGTCTTAAACCTGCCAAAGCTTCTACAGAAGTCCCTGCTCTAGGACCTTCATCTTTATTAACGATATATGATTTAGTTTCTTTTTTACCATTTTCATTGATAAACGTTTGTTCAACAGTAATCGGGACTATTTGTTTGTCAAATTTGCCTTCAGCTTGTGCTTTAAGGGCTTTCATGTGTGATTGGTACGCAAACTCATCTTGGTCGGCACGAGATACATTGAATTGTTTGGCAACCGCTTCTGCAGTTAATCCCATTCCCCAATAGTAATCTTCGTTACCCGCTTTTGCAACAGCATAATCCGGAGTTGGTTTGTAACCTCCCATTGGAATAAAGCTCATGCTTTCAGCACCACCGGCAATAATACAATCTGCCATTCCCGACTGGATTTTGGCTGTAGCCATACCAATAGTTTCTAATCCTGACGCGCAATAACGATTTACGGTTACACCCGGAACATCTTCGATTTTCAATCCCATCAAAGAGATCAATCGTCCCACGTTTAATCCTTGTTCTGCTTCTGGCATCGCATTTCCTACCATCACGTCGTCAATACGTTTTTTATCAAAATCAGGTAACTCATTCATCATAAACTGAATCGTTTCTGCTGCCAATTCATCAGGACGTTTAAATCTGAACACGCCTTTTGGAGCTTTCCCCACGGCTGTTCTGTATGCTTTTACTATATAGGCTGTTTTCATTTCTAAAATGTATTAAGATTTAAGTATTAAGTATTAAGATTTTGGAAGTAGTTTAGACTTTTTGGACTAATACTTAATTCTATTTCCTTAATACTTTTTCTTTCTAATTATTGGTTTTTCAGTGTTTTTTGAAGTGCGAAATTCATATTACTCACTTCGACTAATTCATTTATTATTGGTGTAATTATTACTTCATCTATTAATCCAAGACGTTTAGAAATCATTAATTGAGTGATCAATTCAAAAGTTGAACCATTTGCAATTCCTAAAAAATGTGCAAATTCATTTTTAGAATTTCTTCCAGATCCTTCAGCAATATTTGAAGGTATTGAAACAGAACATCTTTTCATTTGACTTGTAAGATTGAATTTTTCTTCTTGAGGTAGAGTAATGCAAGCACGGTAAACATTTTCAGTAATGTCCATTGCCTTTTGCCAGATTTTTAACTTTTCAAATTGGTGCATAATTGTTTTACTTTAATTACTTACTCTTGATACTTAATACTCAAATCTTAATACTCAAATTTCTAATTGCGAAGCGGTTTCCCTTTGGTTAACATAAACTGGATTCTCTCCAATGTTTTTCTTTCGGTACACAATGACAAGAAAGCTTCACGTTCCAAATCCAATAAATATTGTTCGGTTACTAAAGTTGGTTCAGATAAATCACCACCAGCCATAACATACGCTAGTTTATTAGCAATTTTCTTGTCGTGTTCCGAGATATATTTTCCGGCTTCCATTTGGTCTGTTCCTACTAAGAACATTCCCAAAGCTTGTTTTCCAAGAACTTTAACATCGCTTCTGCGAATTGGTTGTGTGTACCCCGCTTCGGCCATAAGTAAGGCATGTTTCTTCGCTTCCGCAATCTGACGGTCTTTATTCACCACAATAATATCTTTTCCTTGTTGTAAAAGTCCCGTGTCAAAAGCTTCGTAACCTGAAGTAGATACTTTTGCCATAGCGATTGTCAAGAAATATTCTTGAAGAACATTCAGCTCAACATCATTTTTATGAAATAAATCAGCTGCACGCAATGCCATTTCTTTCGATCCTCCACCGCCAGGAATTACCCCAACACCAAATTCTACCAATCCCATATACGTTTCCGCTGCAGCAACAACTTTGTCAGCATGCAAACTCATTTCGCATCCACCGCCAAAAGTCATTCCGTGTGGCGCAACCACAACTGGAATTCCGGAGTAACGTACGCGCATCATCGTGTCTTGGAACATTTTGATAGCCATATTCAGCTCATCGTATTCTTGCTCGACTGCCATCATGAATATCATTCCGATATTAGCTCCAACAGAGAAATTCGCTGCTTGATTTCCAATAACCAATCCTTGATATTCTTTTTCAGATAAGTCAATCGCTTTATTGATAGCTGCCAAAACATCACCACCAATAGTATTCATTTTAGATTGGAATTCTAAATTCAAGATTCCGTCTCCTAAGTCTTGTATAATCGCTCCACTATTGCTCCACACTTTTTTGCTTTCGCGAATGTTGTTCAGGATAATAAAGGCATCCTGACCTGGAACTTTAGTTTGTGATTTTGTAGGGATATTGTAGAAAAAAGTGGCTCCTTCTTTTATAGAATAAAAACTAGTACTTCCCGAAGCTAACATTTCAGTAACCCAAGCAGCTGGCTCAAGACCTTCTGCTTTCATTATTTCGATTCCTTTTTCGACACCGATGGCATCCCAAATTTCGAAAGGACCATTTTCCCATCCAAAACCGGCTTTCATTGCATCGTCAATCTTGTATAATTCATCTGATATTTCAGGAATTCTGTTGGAAACATAAGCAAACATGCCAGAAAAACTTTTTCTATAAAATTCTCCCGCTTTGTCTTTTCCTTTTACCAAAACTTTAAAACGGTCAATTGGTTTATCAATCGTTTTTGTCAGTTCCAAAGTAGCGAAAGAAGCTTTTTTAGCAGCACGGTATTCCAAAGTATCTAAATCCAAAGACAAAATATCCTTGTCAACTTTTTTATAAAAACCTTGACCCGTTTTGCTTCCCAACCATTTATTCTCCATCATTTTGTTGACGAAGTCCGGAAGTTTGAACAACTCGTGTTGCTCATCATTCGGGCAGTTTTCGTAGATTCCGTTGGCAACGTGTACCAAAGTATCCAATCCAACTACGTCAACCGTTCTGAAAGTAGCCGATTTTGGACGACCAATAACTGGACCAGTCAATTTATCCACTTCTTCAATCGTCAGTCCCATTTCTTTTACCAAATGAAATAAACTTTGAATCCCGTAAATACCGATTCTATTCCCAATAAACGCCGGAGTATCTTTGGCTACGACCGAAGTTTTTCCTAAGAATTTTGAACCATAATCAGTTAAGAAATCCAAAACTTCCGTTGCTGTTTGTGGTCCAGGAATGATTTCGAATAATTTCAAATAACGCGCAGGGTTAAAAAAGTGTGTCCCGCAGAAATGCTTTTGGAAATCTTCGCTTCTTCCTTCACTCATAAAGTGAATTGGAATTCCAGACGTGTTTGAAGTTACTAAAGTTCCCGGTTTTCTGAATTTCTCAATTTGTTCAAAAACCATTTTCTTGATGTCCAAACGTTCCACTACAACCTCAATAATCCAATCCACAGTAGCGATTTTCGCCATGTCATCAGTAGTATTTCCAGTTGTGATTCTGCTGGCAAATTTTTGACTGTAAATAGGAGAGGGTTTCGATTTCAGGGAATTGGCCAAATGCTCATTTACCAATCGGTTTCTAACGATTTTGCTTTCTAAAGTTAGTCCTTTTTTAGCTTCCGCTTCGGTAAGTTCTCTTGGAACAATGTCTAATAATAGGACTTCAACTCCAATGTTAGCAAAATGGCAGGCAATTCCTGAACCCATAATTCCGGATCCAATTACTGCAACTTTTTTAATTGTGCGTTTCATATAAATAATATTTGATTTTCATTAGAAAACAACAGCGCTATTTTATTGATGGGAATCAATTTTAGCGGTATCATTATCTGTTTTTTCAGTTTGTTCCGCCAGTTCGCTGACGCTCGTATGTGTAAATATATTTTTGTCTTGAATTAATTCATTGATGGTTTCCGCAACTTCTATAAAGTGCTGCAGCTTCTCTGCCGAAATAGTTTGTTTGACCGTTTCATTAAATTTCAACACCGTATTTTTTGATAATTCTCTTTTTTCTTTACCAAAATCCGTCAGGTAAATCAAAACCCCACGGCCATCCACAGGGTTTTTCTTGCGAATGATTAAGCCTTTTTCCTCCATAGATTTCAGGGTTCTGGTCAGGCTCGTAGCTTCCATTCCCATTTTTGGACCTAACGAGGTCGATGGCGTTCCACCTTCCTTATCAATACTCAATAAAGCGAAACCAGTAGCCATGCTAGCATCGTATTTCGATGCTTCTTCATTATACATTCTGGCCACTGCTTGCCAGGTGGCACGTAAAATATAATCTATCGTTTTATCTTTCATAAGTAACTATATCGATTTCAAATATAATAAAAAATACTATGCATGCATAATATATTAAAATATTTTTTTGTTAAAAAGCATTAAATATAAAAAATCCCCGCTGAAATAGAGGAGATTATACCGTTTTTTAAGAGTAATTAATTGTTTTGGGCGTTTCCCTCCGGGTCGGGCTGTTCGTTGTATCTTTTATAAATCCCCATCCCGAGGCTTCGGGATTGGGAATTCATAAAAGGATGCCACTTCCATCCCTTACGCGAATCGTGCTAAGGAGAATGATTGGGGATTTTAGTTTAATTGTTGGGATTATGGATTTACGTAATTGTAAGTAGTTTATTATAGTTATATTTGAGAACAAGAAAAGTGAAAATAAATAAATAATTTGTTTAAATATGTTAGATTCTGCGAAGGGACCAAGTGCGGGTATTATTTTTCAGTTTGAAATTGCATTATTGGAATTAGCTCAAATTGGGATAGATGAATCAATTTCAATAGAGAAAATGGATGATATTGCTAAGGAAGATGAAAATGGTACATATATCTGTACAATTCAGGCTAAGCATAGCATTACTTTATCTGGTACAAATTTTGGCAGCACTTCTGAAGATCTCTGGAAAACAATGAATATTTGGATAAGTAAAATTAAATCGGGAATATTGAAAGAAAAAAATGAATTTATAGCAATAACTAATAAAAAAGTACCTAGCAATTCAATTATTAGAATTTTTAATCAACAGCCTTATGATGAAGTTCTTATGGAAATTAAATATTTAAAGCAAAAACAAGAGGTTGAATATCAAAAAAAAATACATAAAAAAGGTAAAGGTCATACTATGAAAAAGACAATTGATAGAATTGGCAATGTATTAGCAAATCCTATAGAGCTGAAAATTATTATTGAAAATTTTAAATTTAGAGAATCTATAGAAACTAAAGAAGAGTTTTTAAATAAAATTAATATGGGAACATTAGAGTCTAATGAAAAAAAAGATTTTATTTATCAAATTTTCTTAGGTTGGATTACGGATTCAAGCAAGGAAAGTTGGAAAAATCAAAAAGATGCAGTATTTTCAAAGAAACAATTTGAGAAGAAATTTAGATTAATAGTTAGTGATCATACATTAGTTGAAGGTATTTTTAGGACTAAGAAACAGATTCAAACAAACAATTTTATAAATATAGGGGAAGTAAATAGAAATCAATTATTCATAAAACAATTACAGGAAATTGAGAGACCATTTAATGACGAGATAATAAAAGACGCGATAATTGATTTCATTCTTGCTGATATCGAAATTGCTTATTTAATAACTAATAAGAACGGTACTTTTTTGACTAAATATGATTTTAAAGATTTTGAAGACAGGTGTGAAGATAAATGGAATAACATTAAGAAAAAACATATTCGGAAAAACATTGAAGCACACAGTAATGAAGAGTTAAGTATAGTAGCTTGTAATATATATGATGAAATAATGCAAGATGTAATATTGGAGTTTCAAGATTCTGAAAAATTTAATGATTCAAATAGATATATTCAAAATGGTACTTTTTTAAGATTATCAAATAGTCCTAAAATTGGTTGGAGACCAGATTGGGAAAAATTATATAAATAGATATGAAAAGAGAATTAAATTTATTTGATATTTTACAAAATTCTTCATTAGGAGTTATTGCAATTCATAGCTTTATATTGGGATATAATAACGTTGCAAAGCATAAATTAGAAAAACAAAGCTATCCAAGGCTTGATTATCTTTTTTTTGTTTTGCCAATAATCTTTGATTATAAATCTTTAAGCTCAATTAAACAGAAGTTATATACTTCAATTGAAGAAAATAAGGAGTTAACTTTAGGATTACAAGAAAGAGCAACTAAAATGAGAGAACAAACTTATGATAGTTTAAACCTTGGATTTAGTAAGTTAATATTTATTTTAAATAAAGAAAATTATACTATTGAATTAAATCCTGATTGCAATAAAGATTTCTCACAACTACTCAAATTTAGTAATGGCACCATAAAGGATATTCAGATATATTCTAAAAGATTAGGTAATATTTTTGCTAAAAGAGATGAGAAAATGCTACAAATTGACCTTAATATCAGATTTTAAATTATGAAATTAATTATAAAAAATATTCTATTATATCCTGTAAATAAAAAGTTAAAGCCAAGAAATTTAACTTTTGATGGCAGTAAAATTAATATAATTACAGGATATAGTAAAAGAGGAAAATCTTCAATTATAGAAATAATAGATTATTGTTTAGGTAATACTGAATGTGGAATTCCGATTGGTGAAATAAGAAACCTTGTTGATGTATTTGCTTTAAAAATAAGCATTGATGGACAAGATTTTTTTATTGGTAGAGATAGCCCTAGAAATTCTGGACAGAATTCAACTAATATGTATTTTATTGAAATTGATAAGCTTGGTGAGTATGAGCAGTTAAAGACCAATGCATGGATATTAAATAAAGAAGAATTTAGTCATAATAGAGAGAGTATAAAAAATAAATTAAACTCATATGGAAATTTTCAAAATTTAGACGATTTAATTGCTAATAAAGAAGAAGGTATTACAGTTGGCTTTAGAGATACTACGGCATTCCAATTTCAATCACAAAGTATAATTGCAAATGGGAATACAATATTTTTTAATACAGATGATTTTTATCATCAAAACCGATTAAAAAAATTATTTCCGTTGGTGTTGGGTTACAAGTCATACGAGATGTTATTACTTGAAGAAGAAATTAAAAATTTAGAAAATGATTGGGGTAAATTATCCGGAAAAATTGAAGATATAAAAGTTAGATATGAGAATTGGCAATCCGATTTATATGAATATTACATTGAATCAATTAAGCTTGGATTAACAAATAGAGATATTGATATAAGCTTATCAAATGTCGATTTAATTAAGGCGGAATTAGAGGGGATTATATCAGATGTTAAGAAAAATATTTTATTTAAGGGAGGAAACTCGCTTAGATTTTCTGAAAAAATAGAAGAGTTAGAGAACAGTAGAGTAAGTTTATCGAGAGAGTTAAATTCAAAGAAAATGGAATTTACTAAGATTCTAAAATTTGAAAATACAAAAAAAGAATATTTAGAAAATGTATATGTTGAAATAAAAGATCGATTAAAACCAATCGATTGGTTTCTCAATAGAAAAGGAACAGATATTTGTCCGTTTTGTGATTCCAAATCAGACAAAGCTTTAGTTGAGTTGCAAAGGTTAAAAGAGGCTAGAGAAATAAATTCAAAGCTAATGGGAGTTGATAAATCAAACGATTTGTCATTCGAAAAAGAAAAAAGTATTCTTAAAAAGAATATTAAAGAGCAAGAAATAATTATTGAAGAATTTGATAAAAACATTGGTATCCTCCTTGCGGATACTAAAGAGGAACAATTTATTTATCAAAAAATATATGAGTTTGTAGGGAAGGTTTCAAATTTTATTCAGAATTTAATTACCCCGGATAGTGCACTAATAAAAAAATTACAAAAGCTTGAAGAAGAACTTAATAAAAAAAGAACTGAATTAAATAAATTGAAATTAAAGTATGATAAAGACCATATACTTTCTAAAGTCACAAAATCAATTAAAACGTATGTAGATTTATTACCTATTGAACACAAAAATCATTGTGACGTATTAATAGATCCTGAAAAATATTTAGGTATTAAAATTAAAGATGAAAAAAATAAATCAATTACTTTCCTAAATAAAATAGGCAGCGGATCTAATTATATGTGTTATCACATGGCGACAATGTTGGGTCTTCATGAGTATTTTTACAAACTTAAAGAAACGGGAAAACTTAACTATGTACCATCTTTTTTAGTTTTAGATCAACCTAGTCAGGTTTATTATCCTGAAATACTCAAGAAAAAACAAGAAAATGGAGAAAAACTTGAAGAAAAAGATTCTGAAGATTTGGAAAATACAAGAAATATCTTTGAAGTATGTTCAACATTTATGGAAAGAACAAATAATGAAATTCAGATAATTATTCTTGAACATGCTCCACAAGAAACATGGTCAGGAATTAATAATATAAACGTAGTAGATGAATGGCGGGGAAAAGAGAATGATGGGAATTATAGCGAAGATTATAAGGCACTAATTCCTAAAAGTTGGTTAATTGATTGAGTATAATTTAGGTCAATAGCGACTAAATAAAACCAAAAAACTACGAAAATCAATTCGTGGTTTTTTGTAAACTAAATATTTTTTCTAAGACTTTTTAAACTCCCCATTATCCACATCTTTCAAGAACTTAATCACGCCTGGAAAATAGGTTTTTGGGTCATCGTATTGCGAAAGGTGGCTTCCGTTAGGGCAAAATAAGAAACGTCCGTTTTGGACTTCGTTTGCAATCCATTTCATGTGTTCGGGATCCATCGTGTCGTATTTAGAACCAATACTCAATGTAGGAACCGTAAGGTTTTTTAGTCTAGCTTTGACATCCCAATTTTTAAGGGTTGCATTTCCAGTGATGCCAAATTCACTGTGGCCTTGCATAAACACATATACATTAGGATTAATGTGCTTGAAACATCTGTTGATGGATTCCGGCCATTCTTCGAGAGGCATTCTCAAAATGTGTTCCGTGTAGTAATGTTTGAACAGTAATTCGCTGTATTTTGGATTATCAAAATCATTATTTTTTTCGATATCCTGCAATTGCTTTAGGATTTTAGGATCCATTTGCGGTGCCAGAACGTCTTTTGCGTAAGCGTTATATTCCTGAGCACTCGCCATCATATTCGAGATAATCAAGCCTTTCAGGTTTTTTTGGTATTTCAAAGCGTATTCCATTGCCAGGATTCCGCCCCAAGATTGTCCCATCAGGTAAAAATTAGAATTGTCCAATCCTAATGCGATGCGTACTTGTTCGACTTCCTCCACAAAACGTTCATTAGTCCACAAACTATTGTCATTGGGTTGGTCGCTGTAATACGAGCCCAACTGGTCGTAATAAATGTATTCAATGCTTTCGTTAGGGAAATAACCGTCAAAGGCCTCGTACAATTCATGTGTCAAACCGGGACCGCCGTGTAGCAACAACACTTTTATTTTAGGATTGTTGCCCACTCGTTTGGTCCAGACTTTAAACGTGCCTTTTGGTGTTTGAATCGGAATCATTTTGATACCGCCCGTGAGTTGGTCGTCCCGTTTGGAGAAATCTAAATAATTTGCTTTTATGGAATCTTCCTTTGGTTTTTCCTGACAATTAGAAAAAAAGAACACACTGATAACGGAGCAAATTAAGATTTTTACTTTCATAACGGAACGGTTTTATAACGGCTAGTTGTAGATTTTATGGAATAAATCAATGTATTTTTCCATTACTATTTTTCGTTTCAGTTTCAGGGTTGGGGTAAGTTGTCCGCCTTCTACAGACCATAAATCCGGTGTTAACTCAAAACGTTTTATTTTCTCCCAGTTTCCGAATTTTTCGTTTAGATTGTCCACTTCCAACTGGATTCTTTCGATTACTTTTTCGTTGGCAATTATTTCTTCATTACTTTGTCCAATGTTGATTCCGTGTATAACGGCCCATTCTTTGATGAAATCAAAACTTGGCTGAATAAAGGCTGCCGGCATTTTTTGTCCGTCACCAATAACCATGATTTGTTCAATGAAACGCGATTGCTTCATCGTATTTTCAATTAATTGTGGCGCTATGTATTTTCCACCTGAGGTTTTGAACATTTCTTTCTTACGATCGGTGATTTTCAAGAAACCGTCTTCGTCAAAAATTCCAATATCTCCCGTGTGGAAAAAGCCGTCCGTGATTACTTCGTTTGTCAGTTTTTCGTCTTTGTAATACCCCATCATTACGTTAGGCCCTTTGCAAAGGATTTCGCCGTCTTCAGCAATAATAACTTCTACATTATCGATTACTTTACCCACAGTTCCTACTCTGAAACCACCATTTCTGATGTCATTTACAGAGATTACGGGAGAAGTTTCAGTTAATCCGTAGCCTTCCATAACCGGAATTTCTGCAGCGGCAAAAATGCGGGCTAATCTTGGTTGCAAAGCAGCACTTCCGGAAACCATTAAATCGAGGTTTCCGCCCAAACCTTCTTTCCATTTGCTGAAAATCAGTTTGCGCGCAATTTTAAGTTGGAATTCGTACCAAAATCCATTTTTGCCATACGGCTCATAGATTAAACCTAAGTCAATCGCCCAAAAGAATAATTTCTTTTTGATGCCGGTTAACTCCGTTCCTTTGGCATAAATTTTATCATATACTTTTTCTAAAAGTCTTGGAACAGCTGTAATTACTGTTGGTTTCACTTCCTTGATGTTGTCACTGATTTTTTCAATGGATTCTCCAAAATAAATGGAAACACCATAATATTGGTATAAATACAAAATCATTCTTTCGAAAATATGGCAAATAGGTAGGAAGCTCAATGCGCGGCTTTTTCCGGCTTCAAACGGAATTCTAGAAGCACTGTCCAATACATTTGACACAATATTTTTGTGCGAAAGCATAACTCCTTTTGGTCTTCCTGTTGTTCCCGAAGTATAAATAATAGTCGCTAAATCTTCCGTTTTTACATTGTTTTTGCGTTGTTCCACTTCGTCTTGATTTCCGGTGTCTACACCAAGAACCAACAAATCATTCCAGTTGGTACAACCTTCAATTTCGTTGAACGAATACACTTCCTTAAGCGTAGGAACTTTATGTTTGATTAGGTTTACTTTTCGAAGTACTTCAACATCCGATACGAAACAATATATAGAACCGGAATGGTTCAAAATGTATTCATAATCTTCTTCGGAAATAGTCGGGTAAATGGGAACAGTTTGCGCTCCGGTTTGCAGCACACCAATATCCATAATATTCCATTCGGTTCTGTTATTAGAGGAAATGATGGCAATTTTATCGTCTTTTTGAACGCCCAATCGGAGTAGTGCTCTCGAAATGGCATTTGCTTTAGCTATATATTCTTGGGTCGATGTTTTTACCCAGACATCATTCTGTTTGCTTACTAAAGCATCCGGAATGTTATTGTATTTTTCTTGCTGATAATAAGGGAAATCGAAGAGGCGGGTGATATTTATCATTATGGATAATATTGGATTTGCTTGCAAATTAAAAAAAAAATAGGGATAAATTTTAAAAATTGGAAATTATATCGCAAAATTTTGAACGCATTGTTGATTATCAACGAAATCGTTTTCTTGAAGTGAAATTTTAGTATTAGATTAGAACAAAAAAAGCGCTCTTTTTCAAGAACGCTTTCAATATTATAATCAAAAAATTATTTTTTGTCCATCCATTTTCTGGCATTGACAAAAGCTTCATGCCAGGGCGAAACTTCATCGTTTCTGTCTTTTGGATAATGTGCCCAGTTCCATTGAAATGTAGAACGCTCAATGTGTGGCATCATCACTAAGTGACGTCCTGTTTTGTCGCAAAGCATCGCCACATCAAAATGTGAACCGTTTGGATTAGCAGGATAGCCTTCATAGGCATATTTAGAAACAATATTGTAATTTTCTTCACCCATTGGTAAGTTAAATTTTCCTTCACCATGCGAAACCCAAACTCCAAGAGTACTTCCTGCTAATGAAGAAAGCATCACCGAATTGTTTTCCTGTACGGTAACCGATGTAAAAATACTTTCGTGTTTATGACTCTCGTTATGCAACATTTTTCCGTGTAATTCATGCTCCGGATTAATCACTTCCAATTCCATGAACAATTGACAACCATTACAAATTCCAACAGACAACGTATCTTCTCTTTTAAAGAAATTGTCTAAAGCTGTTTTTGCTTTTTCATTGTATAAAAATGCACCGGCCCAACCTTTGGCAGAACCCAATACATCTGAATTAGAGAATCCACCAACAGCTCCAATGAACTGAATGTCTTCCAAAGTTTCACGTCCTGAAATCAAATCGGTCATATGAACGTCTTTTACATCAAAACCGGCTAAGTACATCGCATTCGCCATCTCACGCTCCGAGTTACTTCCTTTTTCACGGATGATAGCTGCTTTTGGTCTCTCGACTGCGCTCGAGATGACAGGTAATTTTCCTGTGAAATGTGCAGGGAAAGTATAATTTAAAGCTTGGTTTTTATAATTGTAAAAACGCGCTTGAGCCGTTCCGTTCTTCGATTGTTTTTGGTCTAATAAAAACGAAGTCTTGAACCAAATATCTCTGTATTCTTTTATTTCAAAAGTCGAAAGTCCAAGGTCTAAAGTTTCTTCATTCGTAGCAGTCCCTATTTTATAGAAAGAAACGTTATTTTCTTTTAATTTGGATTCCACTTCAGTATCTGATTTCGCTTGAATAACAATTCCAATATTTTCAGAAAATAGGATTTTAACCAAGTCTTTTTCTTCGAAAGTAGAGAAATCTATTTTTGCTCCCAAATTCACATCTGCAAAACACATTTCTAATAAAGTCGTGATCAAACCACCACTTCCTATATCGTGTCCTGCAAGGATATTGTTTTCTAAAATTAATTCTTGAACGGTATTGAACGCTCTTTTGAAAAATGCAGCGTCTTTAATCGTTGGCACTTCTTTTCCAATAGTATTCAACGTTTGTGCAAACGAAGAACCGCCTAATTTAAAGTTGTCTTGTGACAAATTGATGTAATAAATAGAGCCACCGTCTTTTTGTAAAACAGGCTCTACTACTTTTCTAATGTCCGTACAATTTCCACCTGCCGAAATAATTACCGTTCCCGGTGCGATTACTTCTTCATTTGGATATTTTTGTTTCATTGAAAGGGAGTCTTTTCCGGTTGGAATGTTGATTCCCAATTCGATTGCAAAATCCGAACAAGCTTCAACTGCAGCGTATAAGCGAGCGTCTTCTCCTTCGTTTTTGCAAGCCCACATCCAGTTTGCCGAAAGTGAAATTCCTTTTAATCCGTCTTTTATTGGTGCCCAAACAATGTTTGATAAAGACTCAGCAATAGCAGTTCTTGTTCCTGCCACCGGATCAATTAATGAAGCGATAGGCGAGTGCCCAATCGCAGTGGCAATTCCTTGTATTCCTTGGTAATCTAAGGCCATTACACCACAATTGTTCAATGGCAATTGTAATGGACCCGCACATTGTTGTTTGGCCACTTTACCACCCACACAACGGTCTACTTTGTTGGTCAACCAGTCTTTACAAGCTACTGCTTCCAGTTGAAGAACTTGCTCTAAGTAAGTTGAAATGTTTTTCTTATCGTATGTTAAATCAGTATAATTTCTTTCGATTGTTTTGTCCGTCATGACCACTTTTGGAGAACTTCCAAAAAAGTCTTCCAACGCAAAATCCATAGGTTTAGCACCAGTTGATTTTGATTCGAAAGTAAAGCGGTGATCTCCGGTTACGTCTCCCACTTGGTACATTGGAGAACGCTCACGGTCAGCAATTTTTTGCAATAAATCAATGTTTTCTTTGGCGATAACCAATCCCATTCGTTCTTGAGATTCGTTACCAATTATTTCTTTTGCCGAAAGGGTAGGGTCTCCCACAGGCAATTTGTCTAAATCAATTAATCCACCGGTATCTTCCACTAATTCCGAAAGACAGTTTAAATGTCCTCCAGCTCCGTGATCGTGAATCGAGACAATTGGATTAATATCGCTTTCTACCAAACCACGAATGGCATTGGCAGCACGTTTTTGCATTTCCGGGTTCGAACGTTGGATGGCATTCAATTCAATTCCTGAACTGAAAGCTCCGGTATCTGCTGAAGAAACTGCAGCTCCACCCATTCCAATTCTATAATTTTCACCACCAAGGATAACAATTTTATCACCTGTTTGTGGTTTTTTCTTAATTGCTTGATCTAATTTTCCGTAACCAATTCCACCCGCTTGCATGATCACTTTGTCGAAACCTAGTTTGCGAGCGTCCTCTTCGTGTTCAAAAGTCAGGATAGAACCTGTAATCAACGGTTGTCCAAATTTATTTCCAAAATCAGAAGCTCCGTTTGACGCTTTAATCAAAATATCCATTGGCGTTTGATACAACCATTTTCTTTCGGTCATACCATTTTCCCACGGTCTGCTACCCTGAGCGGAGTCGAATGGGCCTTCTAAACGAGAATATGATGTCATGTAAACTGCAGTTCCAGCCATTGGTAAAGAACCTTGTCCACCTGCTAAACGATCCCGAATTTCTCCACCAGAACCAGTTGCAGCACCATTGAAAGGCTCTACTGTTGTTGGGAAATTATGCGTTTCTGCTTTTAATGAAATAACCGAATCAAATTCTTTTACTTCATAAAAATCAGGTTTATCAGCACTTTTTGGAGCAAATTGTTGTACACGTGGCCCTTTTACAAAAGCAACGTTGTCTTTATAAGCCGAAACGATATCGTTAGGGTTTTCCTGAGATGTTTTTTTGATTAATTTGAATAAAGAAGATTCTTTTTCTTCACCGTCAATGATGAATTTTCCGTTGAAAATCTTATGACGACAGTGTTCTGAATTGGCTTGTGAAAAACCAAAAATCTCAGAATCCGTTAGTTTTCGTCCTAATTTAATCGCTAGATTATCTAAATATTCCACTTCGTCCGGACTTAAAGACAATCCTTCTTGTTTGTTATAAGCAGCAATATCGTCGATGTCCAAAATGGCTTCTGGTAATACTTTGATAGTGAAAATATCTTGATTTAGTTCGCTGTATTTTTGCGAAAGCATCGGGTCAAAATCCGAAAAATCAGCTGTTGCTTTATGAAATTCTTCAATTCTAATGATGCCGGATATTCCCATGTTTTGGGTGATTTCTACAGCATTAGTGCTCCAAGGCGTTATCATAGTGGCGCGAGGACCAACAAAAAAATCCGTCAGTACGGATTTTTCTATTTTATTTGAGTCGGCAAAAAGCCAGTTAAGTTTTGAAATGTCTTGAGCCGAAATTTCGTTTTGCGTGTGTACGGCAAAAACAGTTTTGCTTTGGTTTTCAAAGAAATGGATCATTGTTATGTAGTTTGTTGTATTGCGGTGCAAATTTAGACAATTAAGATTAAATTTTGGCTATAAAAAAAGCGGCAAATTTGCCGCTTTTTGAATTAGTTGATTATTAATTTCTTTATGACTGAATCCGAATCGATGCTAACACGAACTAAGTACGTTCCTTTAGCAATGTTTGGAAGCGTAATTTCTGATTTGGTGCTGTTTTCTTCGCTGTAAATTTTCTGACCAATGATAGAATAAATTTCAATAGAATACATTTTATTCGAATTATTGACAGAGAAAGTTCCATTGGATGGATTTGGATAGATAGCAATATCATTAATATCTAAAACTGTTTCAATTTTAGACTCTTTTGCAACCATACGGCTTCCTAAATTGTTACAAGTGTCTGATGCAAATGAATCCCATTGGGTTGTTTTATTGAAAGTAGTCGTAGGAGAGGTAACGGTTGCTTTTCTTCGGATGGTTTCATCAGCTGCAAAATTTGCTGTTCCGCCGTTAAAAGTTCCAATGATGTCAATTAAAACGCCATTTTTGAATAAACCTACAGCATCATTTCCATTAAAAGTCATTTCACCAGCTGATGTAGAAAGATTAGCCGAGCTTATAGGATAGCAAGTAGATGCCATCAAGCTATTTACAATAGTGAATTTACTTCCGTTATTCAAAGTTCCTGTTAACGATAATCCTGTACTCCAAGCACCGGCACCATTGCTTTGTTTTTTGATACTGTAAATCGATAAGTTTATTGCAGTACCAGTTGCATTTGAAATTTCTAACGCTTTATTATTCGAAGAACCTTCAATATATTCTGAAAACAATAAATCCGTTGCAGTGGAACTACCGCTAGTTGTAGTAACACTGACAACATTGCTTGAAGCAGAAACATTTCCGGCTGCATCTTTAGCTTTTACTGAAAAAGTATAAGCTGTTGCAGCAGTTAATCCCGTAACATTATACGATGTCGTTGAAACAGTAGCTAACAATGTAGTTCCTCTATACACGTTGTATCCGGTTACTCCAACATTATCAGATGCAGCATTCCAAGATAAAGTAGTTGTAGTTTGAGTTGTTCCTGATGCTGTCAAAGTTGTAGGTGCAGATGGAGCTGTTGTATCCGCAGTTCCGGCAACTATATTTACAGTATAATCTTCTACTTGACCATACGGGATCGCTTCACACGAAGTTGGAATGGCATTGTATTTCATTGAAACTCTCATTCTCGTAGTTCCTAATGTCGCCGAAGCTGGTATCGTGATTGTTCCTGTTGCCGGAGTCGTTGTTGAACTAGTTTTTGACCAAGCCAATTCTCCTGCATCTGTAAATAATCCGTTTTTGTTATAATCAATCCAAACGGCGTATCCTTCGCTGAATGCTGTAGCTGTCCATGATGGTGTTATCGTAATGGTATTTGCAGATCCTGAAGTTACATTTGTAGTTATAGCAGTGAAATTTTCATAACCGGCAGTTCCTGTACTGGTGTTATTTATGGAACCAAAAACGACTTTTCCTATTTTTTCATCTGCGGTGCTGTTTCCTTGAGAAGCACAATACGTAATTGATGTTCCGGCAGCAGTTGTAGCATTTACTACATTACTTGAAGCCGAAGAATTTCCTGCCGCATCTTTAGCGACAACATAAAACGAATAAGCTGTTGCAGCTGTTAATCCAGTGATTGTAGCTGTTGTTCCCGTAACAGTCGTTTTTAAAGCGCTGTTCATGTAAACATTATATCCGGTCACTCCAATATTATCAGTTGAACCCGTCCAGCTTAATGAAACGGAGTTTGATGTTGTTCCGCTAGCTAACAAATTCGTTGGAGTAGTAGGCGCTTGTGCATCAGCTGTTGGGTTCCAAATTGCTTGTACATATTCTGGATGATCAATGTATGGATTCCTATTGTTTTGAGAATTATAAATTGCATTGTTACGAGCAATTTCTCTGTTACTAACCGGATCTTGATTATGCCAAGTAATCAATAAGTTTAAAAAAGCAGTGGTAAAAACTTGATTGCTAGTTCCATTGAACATAGCATATGGATATCCAGCGACAGTATTTTCGTATCGTGTGGCGAAATAAAAATACATTCTCGCAATGTCACCTTTGAATTCGTTGAGAGGTTCGAAAGTTGTTCCAGTGTATCCGGCAGTTCCACTGGATCCAAGTTTACTTCCGTTTAAAGAGGTCCAAGATGCTGTTGCTACATTTCCGTGGGGATAACTAGAACGTTGTCCGTTCACTTTGCCGTCTGTTGGTGTGATGAAATGTGCATCCGATACCATTGGTGCTGCAGAATTAAAAGTAGATTGCGGAATTATGTGCTCTCTGTTGTAACAATCGCCTTCCACACTGTACGTTCCACATCTTTGGGTTGTTCCCGCGGAGTAATTGTAAGGATCTGTTGCGGCAGGATTTTCAGAATACATGTCTAAAATTGTACCGTCATTTTCAAAGTAATAATCCCTGTCCGATGTTTGATATATGGTGTATAAACCAGCATATCCGTTATCAGTGTGGCCTTTGATAATGTTGTATAATTGTGTTTTTAAGGCGTAGCCAGTTCCTGTTGCGGTAGTGTAATAGCCACTGGGTATTTGGGCAATACCAACGGTGACGAATAGCAATAATAAGGCAGAGTAGATTTTTTTCATAATTTAAATTTGTTTTGGTTTTTGGGGTTAATCTCAGATTTTCAAAGCTTAATTTGTAAATTTTAAAATACTGAAGACGCGCAAATTTATAACTTTTAATATGTTTAGTGTTAAGAAATTATGAAGGTAATTATGATTTTCTTAACAAAATTATTAACATTTTAATGAAAGTAGTTTTATTCTTATATTAAAAGGAATCTATTTGTATTGGTATTTAGAAGTATTTCTTATTGAATAATTGTAAACAAAAAAAGCGGCAATAAATGCCGCTTTAAATAAATAATTCAGTTGTAATTAGTTTACAATAAGTTTTTTAGTAACTGATTTTGTGTCGGTTGTTATTTTAACTAAGTAAACTCCTTTTTGAAGATTGTTGACAGTAGCAGAAGAATTGTTTGTGTATTCTTTTTCAAAAACTTTTTGTCCTAATACTGAAAAAACTTGAACAGAATATTTTTCATTTGAATTTTCAAAATTTATTTTGACATTCCCATTGGATGGATTTGGATAGATATTGAATTCATTTGTATCAAAATCAACATTAGAAAGGGTTGCCAATGAATGACTACCAATTCCATCACAAGTATTACTAGCAAATGAATCCCACTCACCAGCTTTATTAAAAGTAGTGTTTGGACCTGTAATACTCGATTTTCTTCTTAATGTTACATTTTCTCCAAACATTGCTGTTCCTCCATCAAATGTTCCTATTATATCGATTAATACTCCGTTTTTAAATAATCCCATAGGATCATTTCCATTATATGCTTCTTGAGCTGATGATAGATTGGCATTTGCCACTGGGTAACAAGTTGTAGCCATTTGTGGATCTACTAACACAAATACAGCACCTGAGTTTAGTGTTCCTGTTAGATTAAGTCCTGCACTCCAAGCTCCAGCTCCATTTGATTGTTTTCTTATTGAATAACCTGTTAAATTAACTGCTGCTCCAGTAAAGTTAGCAATTTCTAACGCTTTGTTAAATCCGCTTCCTTCAACATATTCTGAAAAGAATAACTCTGTAGCTCCCGATCCACTTGTTGGGGTAGCAGTTGTTGTTCCGGTTACTATTGCACTTGCTACAGATGAATTTCTTTCATCATCTCTTGCAATTAAGTAAAAGTTGTAGCTAGTGGAAGCTAATAAACCAGAAACAGTTGCAGTAAGTCCAGTATGAGTAGATTTTAAAGTGTTATCAACATACAAGTCATAGCCAGTAACAGCAATATTATCTGTAGCGGCTGTCCAGGTTAATGTTATAGCGTTTGATGTAGTAGTAGTTACCGCCAAATTTGTTGCGGCGGTTGGAGCTTCTGTATCTGCAGGTTGTGTAGTCCAAACGGCTGCTACATAACTTGGATTGTCAATGTAAGGATTCCTGTTGTTTTGACGCGCATAAATTGCGTTGTTACGAGCAATTTCTCTAGCACTAACCGGATCTTGATTGTGCCAAGCCAGTAATTGATTTAAAAATGCTGTGGTAAATACTTTCCCCGTAGAATTATTGAACATTGGGTAATTGTATCCCGCAACTGTATTTTCATATCGAGTTGCAAAATAGAAGTACATTCTGGCAATATCCCCTTTGAATTCATCAATTGGTTCAAAAACAGGACCTGAATAACCTGCTGTGGTACTGGCTCCAAGTTTACTTCCGTTTAAAGTAGTTTGAGTAGCAGTTGCTACTACAGAATGTGGATAATTAGACCGAATCCCGTTCACTTTTCCATCTGTAGGAGTGATGAAATGTGCATCAGAAACCATTGGTGATTGTTCATTGAACACTGATTGTGGTATAATGTGTTCTCTATTGTAGCAATCTCCTTCATTAGTATAGTTTCCGCATCTTTGCGTAGTTGCTATAGTGTAAATGTAAGGATCTGTTCCTGATGGATTCTCCGAATACATGTCCAGTACAGAACCGTCGTTTTCAAAGAAATTATCAATATCTGACGTTTCATAAGTAACATACAATCCTCCGTACGTTTGTACTGTATGGTCTTTGATAATGTTGTACAATTGAGTTTTCAACGTGTATCCAGTCCCTGTGGCATTTGCATAGTAGCCATCTGGCGCTTGCGCAAAACCTGCAACGAAAAGAAATAAAAAGAGTAGCGAGTAGATTTGTTTCATACTTTAATTGGATTACTTAGTTTAAAATTAATTTGATTTATGGATTGAAATTTTGACAAAACTACTATTTAAATTGATATTGGAAGTTACTAAATGTTTAATTCGATAAAGATTCTTTTTTATTTTTAAATAGTTAGGATGCGCTAATTCAGAGTTGTTTATTTTGGAAAAGCTTTGTTTTGGTAAGCACCTAAATCAGGTGGTAAAGTTCTAGTGTTTCCTATAATATCAAGTGGAATCAGATACCCCGAATTCCCTTTTGCGAAAGCGGCGGAAGTTTCATCGATATTAAATTTGTTCTGTGAAATATTGAAGAATTTTGGATCTTTATTCAAAATTATAGCATTGTAATGTGCGGTATCCGTATTGAATTGATAATCGGGATTGGTCGTAAATTGATTGGATACGTTATCAAATTTAATAAGGCAATTGTTGAATTGGTATTCAAAAGCGGCTCCCGTTTTTTTGGTTAAACTCATTTCATTGGAATAAGAACCATAAATAATGCAATTGTTAAACGTGGCTGCGGTTAAATCTTTCGCTTCCGGAATTGCTCCCAAAATATAATTACTTACTAAAACGGCCACCTGTTGCGAGCTGTTCCAATTATTATTGAAAGTGGAATGAGTAAAACTATAATTCCCACCATAAGTACAGGCTAAACTGGCTAATCCGGCATTATTAATGACTACATTTTCGCCATTTATTTTTGCGGTCTGCGCCAAAATTCCGTAGTTGCTGCTGTTGTAGATTTGGGTGTTTTTGACAAAAACATTCTTGCCGTCATTGTTTTGAATTAACAATCCAATCGTTGCATTTTTAATAGTGACGTGATTCAGGGTATTATTCGTGCTACCATCAGTCAGCCAAATGGTTCCCCATTGTCCGGGAACATCCGAAAAATCAGGTTCTAAACGATCTCCTTCAAAAATGACTTCGTTTTCTAGTTTATCCGTTTGTGATCGAGTTCCATTAATATTGATTGAGGCATTATTGGCTACAATAAGTCCAGAATTAGCATGAAAATGGACTCGGGTTCCTGCTTCAAAAGTGGCTGTTCTATTTGAAGGAACTGCTGCGTAGCCATAAATTACATAGGGTTTGTCATTTGTAAACTGCAATTCGTTTCCATTGACAGGATCATTTTCATCTAGATAAAATCCATCAATTTTTTCGTTTCCAATAGGAAGTGTTTCAGTAGTTCCATCAGCAAAACGCTTTGGATACAGGAAAACAGCATCTTGTATAAGTGTTACCAGTTCTACATTTTGAAGATTTTCGCCACTGTCAAACTGAATTTGATCGGTGTACAAAAAATCGCTTGGGCTAGCATCAGCAGTATTAGCAGTAGTTTCTATGAAAATATACAAACTGTCTTTGGCTAAAAGATCCACATTGTTAAAAATTTTCCCGTCTGTTCCCTGCATTCCGTCAACAGAGATTCGATATTTTGAACTCAAACCTTTCCCTAATTTAATGCTTGGAATCGTAATGTCATTTTTACTTTTGTTGTACACTTTGAGTCGGTATGTGCTGGAACCAATGTTAGAGAAAACAGTGTCAAGATAAATCGTGTCCTTGGAAAATTCTAAATCTCCTGTGCTGGCTACGGTCTCAAAATCAGAACGGCAGGAACAGATAGTCAATATCATTCCAATAAAAAACAATACTATTTTGGGACGCATTTGGTTATATTTTTTGTAAAAATAGGAAAAATCTATTTCGAAATCAGAATAACAGTTGTATTTACTGTTATGTGACTTATCTTTTAATTATTTTTACATTTTTAAAGACAAAAACATGACATTCGACAAAGAAAAAATACTTCATTATTGTAATCACGTTTCTAAAAACACCTTGATGGAAACGTTGAATATTAAATATACGGACGCAGGAGAAGATTTTCTGGTTGCTACAATGCCTGTGAATCCTTCCGTGCATCAACCAATGGGATTATTGCATGGCGGTGCATCGGTGGCTTTAGCAGAAAGTGTGGGCAGCGCCGCCTCTATGATTTATGTAAATTCAGAAGTAAGCGAAGTCCGCGGAATTGAAATCTCAGCCAATCACTTGAAAGCAAAACGGGATGGAATTGTAACAGCAACCGCTAAGATTGTCCACAAGGGCCGAAGCATTCATCTTT
Organism: Flavobacterium sp. CAN_S2; assembly: GCF_015752255.1. NCBI lineage: Bacteria > Pseudomonadati > Bacteroidota > Flavobacteriia > Flavobacteriales > Flavobacteriaceae > Flavobacterium > Flavobacterium sp. CAN_S2. The sequence goes on along the minus strand of NZ_JADOVA010000001.1, from coordinate 25,593 downwards.
GGGAAATACGAATTACGGATGAAAACAACAACTTAATTTCACTTTGCAAGCTGACGAATATGGTTTTACCAAAAAGAAAAAGCGAAAATAAATAATTGAATTTAATTTTAGCTAAAGCCAAAAATCAGTTTCAGTCAAATTGACCAAGATGGTTTCGATACTGTTAAGCAAATCAAAATGCCTTTAGGTTTAGTGGAATTTATATTTTAATACATTATATATGATCGATTTTTTTATAAAAGTAAAGCAACAAAAAGCTCAGAATCTACCTTTTGTATTATACCGAAAACCAAATAACATCAAATTAATAGGTTTTTTTCAAAATAACGACCACGTATATTTTGCTGAGAATTTTGAAGAGACGGGATTTGTTTTTGCTCCTTTTGAAGGAAGTCAGATGATACTGATTCCTAGAAATCAATCGGTAAAATGGGAAACCCTGATTACTTCTTCAAAGGAAAATGAGGATTCAGATTTCATAGCTTCAGAAGACATTCAAGCGAAAGAACATTTTGAAAGTCTTGTCCAAAAAGGAATTGATGCTATTGCAAAAGGGACTTTGAAAAAAGTGGTCTTGTCACGAAAAGAAATTGTTGGTTTGTCAAATTTTGATTTAGTTTCAATTTTCGAAAAATTAATTCAAAATTATCCCACCGCTTTCTGCTATTGCTGGTTTCACCCAAAAATAGGTTTATGGATTGGCGCTACACCGGAGCGATTACTAAAGGCTAATACGAATACTTTTTATACAATGTCATTAGCCGGAACGCAAAAACTTCAAGGTGATAAAGAAGTTGTCTGGGAGAAAAAAGAAATGGAAGAGCAGCAATTTGTTACCGATTTTATTTTGGATAATCTAAAGGAATTGACTTCAGAAGTTTCCGTTTCAAGCCCTTATACTGCGCAAGCGGGAACTTTAGCACATATTAAAACCGATATTGAAGGGGTTATTAATCACAATTCAAGTTTGAAGGAAGTTGTTTCTGTTTTGCATCCAACACCCGCTGTGTGTGGATTACCAAAAGAGGTTGCTAAAAATTTTATTTTGGAAAATGAGGGTTATGACCGTGAATATTACACCGGTTTTTTAGGCGAATTAAACAAAGAAGGATTTAATAAAGGAGAAATAAAATCAGATTTGTATGTGAATTTGCGATGTATGCAAATCAAAGATAATCAAGCGCATTTATATATGGGTTGTGGTATTACAAAGGACAGTATTCCTGAAAACGAATGGAAGGAAAGTGTCAATAAATCAATGACTATGAAGAAAATATTGGATTTGAAGTAGTATTCGCAACTTAAAAATTAAAAAAAAACATTAAACGAATTTTAGATGAAATTAGATATACTTGCTTTTGGTGCGCATCCTGATGATGTGGAATTGGGTTGTGCAGGAACCATTTTAAAAGAAATTTCTTTAGGGAAAACAGTGGGAATTATAGATTTGACGCGTGGTGAATTAGGAACTCGTGGTTCAGCGGAAATCAGGGATCAGGAAGCCAATGCTGCTGCAAAAATTCTAGGAGTTTCAGCACGTGAGAATCTGGAAATGCGTGATGGGTTTTTTGTCAATGACGAAAAGCATCAATTAGAAATCATAAAAATGATTCGCAAGTACCAACCGGAAATTGTTTTGTGTAATGCTATTGATGACCGACACATTGATCATGCAAAGGGAAGTAAATTAGTTTCTGATGCTTGTTTTTTGTCTGGATTAATTAAGATTGAAACTTCATTAGAAGGAGAACAACAAAAGGCTTGGCGACCAAAATTAGTGTATCATTACATACAGTGGAAAAATATAGAACCAGATTTTGTAGTTGACATTACTGGTTTCACCGATAAAAAAATTGAATCTATTTTGGCGTACAGTTCACAGTTTTATGATGCAAATTCTAAAGAACCGGAGTCGCCAATTTCAAGTAAAAACTTCTTGGAAAGCCTGAATTACCGTTCCAGGGATTTAGGAAGGCTCACAGGTGTAGATCATGCAGAAGGTTTTACTGTAGAAAGATATTTGGCAGTCAATAGCTTAGCAGATTTGATGTAAATTTCATGTAATTTTTTGAAAAAAATATTTGCAGAAGTAAACTTATGTCGTATATTTGCCACCGCTAAGCAAATGGTGGTTGTAGCTCAGTTGGTTAGAGCATCGGTTTGTGGTACCGAGGGTCGCGGGTTCGAGCCCCGTCTCCCACCCAGAAAGCAAAAGCTTCGAAGAAATTCGAGGCTTTTTTTGTGGAATAAAGTCTCGTGAAATTATGCTACGATTTTTATTGGCTTGAATATTGTAAAAGGGTGAAGTGTCAGTGAACAACTAAAGCAGATTTACAGAATTTTGATTCACACAAATATGGAAAAGCTTATACTGTTTCAATTCGTCGGGTAGTGCTAATTGTATTTGTTTTTCAGAAAAATGATTCCTTTTGTGTATCTTTGAACGCATTGTATAGTTAAATCAATCGAAAATAAGCTTTCAAAATTTTAAATATTATTTATATAATTTAATGGAAAACGAGAAAATCAATTCTAAAATTCTTAAAAGTAATTACATTCCAACCGCTGAGTTTTATAGCCAGATAATAGATAGTTTACAAGATTATTCGATTTTTACTCTTGACAATGAATTTATAATTAACAGCTGGAGTTCAGGTTCAACAAAAATATTTGGATATGAAACAGATGAAATTATAGGAAAGCCTTTTGATGTGATTTTCACGGAAGAAGATATAAATAATGGTATTCCGCAAAAAGAAATCCAAACAGCATTAAAAGAAGGAAGAGCAACAGACAACAGATTGCATATTTGTAAAGATAGGAGCGAATTTTATGCTTATGGTTTGGTTTTTCCGCTTATTGGAAGTGAAGGAGAGATGTTAGGATACGTTAAAATTCTGCGAGATCTTACGGAGCGAAAAAAATCGGAGGATGCTATAAAAAAATATATAAAAGAACTGGAAGATTTAAATACACACAAAGAGAATGTGCTTGCCATTGTTTCCCACGATTTAAGAAGTCCTTTATCCGGAATTATAGGAACGGCGGAATATTTGAAAAAAAATCTCGACAGATTAGAATCCAGTAAAGCAAAAGAAATGCTTGATTTACTTCAGAAAACAGCTGTTGATGAGTTGAACATGCTGGATAATCTAGTAGAATGGGCTAGAATCAAATATGCATCGGAGGTATTTTCACCAACAAAAATTGTGCTGTTTGATTATGTAGAAAAGGTTTTTGAATCATTGCACGAAATGGCTTCTTTGAATGCGATTAAACTCAATAATGAAATCATACCCGATACGACTGTGTTTGCAGATGGAAAAATGTTAATATCGGTTTTTCAAAATATACTTTCTAATGCAATAAAGCATTCTTTGCCTGAAGGCGAAATTTCGGTTTTAGCGAAAATTGAAGCTGAAATAATTATAATTCAGATAAAAGATAGTGGAATTGGAATGTCTAAGGATGTTCAAAAAACACTTTTTACCCCGCAAATGAGTACACTTTCTAAAGCTAGGAAAGATAACAAAGGTGCCGGAATTGGACTGTTATTGGTGAAAGGATTTTTAGAAAGAAATGATGGAGAAATATGGGTTGAAAGTGAAGAAGGAAAAGGCACCTCTTTTTACTTTACTTTACCTCTTGAAAAACCTTTGTATAAAATTGATAGCGCGGATAAAATACAATTTGACGAAAGAGTTTAATAAATGAAGAATAAAAAAGAGCTTTGAAGTATTTCAAAGCTCTTTTTTTATGAGGTTTTGTTTTGCACAAGGGATAGGAGTGGAAATCCTTTATTATCTCGTTTTTTAACGAGATAATAAAGATTGTAACGTATAGCCCGACCACACTGTAACGCTAGTGAAAGTGTGGATGTGCCCAAAGAAGAAAACTATTTTTTATCAACAATAGGTCTTTCGGTACGGTTTGCCAATTCCCAAGCGGTTACAAATGCAAATTTTGCTCTTTTGGTTAACGCATCGTATTCAATTTTGTCTGGACTATCCGTAGGTTTGTGGTAATCAGCATGCACTCCGTTGAAAAGGAATACCGATGGAATACCGTGTTTAGCAAAGTTGTAATGATCAGAACGCTCATAGAAATGGTTTGGATCTTTTGGGTCATTGTATTTGTAATCCAGCTCTAATTGGGTGTATTTAGTGTTTGCAATCGTGCAAATATTATCTAAATCAGTTGATAATCGGTTTGCTCCAATAACGTATACATAATTGTTGCTGCCAGCATGCGCTTCATCACGACGTCCAATCATGTCAATATTGATATCAGTAATAGTGTTCGCTAACGGAAACAACGGATTTTCCGAGTAATAGCGGCTTCCGTGTAATCCGTGTTCTTCGCCAGTTACATGTAGAAACAAGATAGAACGTTTTGGGCCATGTCCTGCTTTTTTTGCCATTTGGAATGCCTGAGCAATTTCTAATAATGCAACAGTTCCGGAACCATCATCATCGGCACCATTGTAAATTTCACCGTTTTTTGTCCCTACGTGATCGTAATGAGCTGAAATCACCAAGACTTCATTTGGTTTTTCAGATCCTTCTATGTAAGCCCAAACGTTTTCAGAATCGGGTAAGTTTTCATTTCGTTTCGCATTCAGGAAAGCTGCGGGAACTTTTTGGTAAAAGTCAGATGCGCCTTTCGGGAAGCTGATGCCGTTTTTCTTATACTCATTGATGAGATAAACACCTGCTTTTTTCTGACCAGCTGAACCGGTTTCACGGCCTTCCATTTCGTCTGAAGCAACAATGTAAAGGTGTGTTTTTAGTTCATCAGCGGTAATTGTATTCATGTATTTTGTTGGGTCGACATGAGTAACACTCGCTTTTTGAGTGGTGCAGCTTACGGTCAAAACAACCATTAAACCTAATAAAGGGATTTTTTTCATTTTTTTAATGTAAATTAATAAAGGTGTAAATAGCAAAAATTGATAAAATAATTATGATAAGAATAAAGTTTATAAAAAATAACAGGCTACATTTTATAAAAGATATCAAGCGCGTTTCGCCATAAAAACGATGGTGCGCGGGATAAAAATAATAAATCATCCATCCGATACCAATAAAATTAACTACAATCTGAATAAAAGTAACAAAACTTGATTCTGTAAAAGCGGACAACGCTTTGTTAATGAGAAACAAAAGCAGAAAAATCAACAATAAAAATGAAAAGTAATGTAAGGTAAAAATGCCGTGATCAAAGTAGTACCAATGTTTTTTATTATGGAATAGCCAAAGAAAAAAAGCGAAAAGAGGCATGAATACAAACAGAACTTTCGGCAAATTGTGGGTAAAGGAGCTTATGAATTTTTCAATAATTTCACTTTGTGTGTTGTTTTCTTTAACGATTTGAATTTTTTTATTCATCCAATAATTAAAATCGGATAATTTTTCAGATTCGGGTGCATGTTTTTGGATGGAGTCTAATTGTTCTACAGATTCGTATCCAAAATTGAATATTTGATTTTGTTCTTCGACTTCAGTTTGATGATTTTTTATAGAATCATTTTTGGAAATCGTACTCTGGAATGATTTGTTTTTTGTGGTTATAGTTGATTCCTTTTTTGGAGTGCTATCTGAAGAATTAACGGTATTGGGGAAAATTGCAACTATTAAAAACGTGATAAAACTGATAAAAATATAAAGCCGAACAGGAGCTAAATAAGACAATCTTTTTCCGGAAAGGTATTCTTTGGTTAGTGCTGCGGGCTTGAATAAAAGATTTTTTATGGTGCGCCAAAAAGCATTTTCATAATGTGTCAAGTCCTCAAAAAAGTGGATAAAGAGGTGGTGAAACGTTTTTCGGGTATCGGTATTTTCTTGTCCACAATTCGGACAAAATCTATTTTCAACCACGTACCTGCAATTGAGGCAGGTTTTGTCGGTTCTGATTTTACTTTTTGACATAAAAAAACAGTATAAATTCTAGATTTCTGTTAAATTTCAATAGATAAAACTAACAAAAAAATGGAACTTATACTGTTTTTGAAAAAAATATATTTTCTCAATTATTTCAAAACTTCTTTTAAGAAAGAATTCATGCGTTCCCAAGAACGTTTTGCAGCTTTCTCGTTGTAAGCAGCACCTTTAGAATTATCATTCCCAGCTTCAATTTCAGTGAAAGCGTGTACGGAATTTGCGTAATAGATCATTTCCCAATCTGCTTTTGTATCTCTCATTTCTTGTTGAAAAGCGGCTACTTCCGCAGCTGGCACATACGTGTCATCAGCGCCATGCAAAACTAAAATTTCTGCAGTGATTGGATTGTTTACTCTCGAAGCATCACGACCTAAACCACCGTGAAAAGAAACTGCTCCTTGGATTTTCATTCCTGCTCTTGCTGCTTCAAGTGCTCCTGTTCCTCCAAAGCAATACCCAATTACTACAATATTGTCCGGATTTGCCCCTGCTTTCACTAATTGGTCCCAAGCTAATTGAATGCGTCTTTGATAATCAGAAAAATTAGTTTTGTAAAAACCAGCTTGCTTTCCGGCTTCTTGAGTGTTTGTTGGGTAGTTTCCTTCACCATAAATATCAGCTACAAATGCATAATAACCCATTTTTGATAGTTTTTCTGCTGATTGTTTGGAGTGGTTATCAATACCTTTCCAAGCAGGAAGAATCAAGATTCCAGGTTTAGTTTTGCTTCCTTTTTTTGGCGCAATTGATAGTCCGTTTAATTTTTGATTTCCGTCTGTGTATTTAACTGCTTTCAATTGTGCAAAAGCGCCATTGGAAAACAAAAGAAATCCTAATAAGGCAAAGAAAATATTTTTCATATTGATTGTTTTTATTTTTACAAATATCTCAATTAATTTATTCTGAAATTATAACTGTGATTTTTTTAATTGATAACAGTATTTTTAATTCTTATAATGAACCGAGGAGTTATTATTCTCCCGGATGATAGGTTTTTTCGGCATTTTTTTGGACATCATCTTTGTAGAACAAAACGTCTTTGAACTGCCCTTTTCGATACATTTCAGCTTGGTCGTAAAAATGTTTTGATTTTGGATCACCGCTGTTTCCGCCTGCAAGTATTGATTTGGCTTTTATTTTTGGTCCAAATTCAACTGCGCACACAAAACTGTTGCCGTTTGTTCCATATCGTTTTTTAGTATCTTTTTGGTAATTGCTTTTGTAAGCGGGTAAACTTCCCCAAAGTGCCGGTCCGTAACCTATGGGCAAACTTTCAAGAGCATCATTATATATCAAATTAATGTCACCGGAAGTTCTCTGGAAACGATTGATTTCTCCCCAAGGAATCTGCCAGGTTCCAAATTTAATTTTCAAATCGTTGACCACCATTTGCAATTGCGGAATTAGTTGATCCGGAAAAGCATTTTTTGTAAAATTAATGGTGTTTTCCACTTGGTCGAGTTCTCCTTCATCAGTATACACTTTTTGAATAATTGGATCTAATTTATAAGCCCATTCCACAGCCAGAGTTGTAGCCACAGAATTTTCTTTGGAGTAATAATCCCAATTTTTTAGTAGCGTTATTGGCTCTAAAAGTTCTGCGTAAAGCGGATCTTCAACGCTTATATTTTTTTCGAAACTGGAAATTAACGCTGGAATCAGAAATTCGAAAGCCGTCAGTTTCGTGTCGTAACCGACTGCAATTACTTTGTCTAAGGTATATTTATCACCTTTGCTCAGTAATCGAACGGCATTTAATCCTCTGAAACTTTCACCATCAGGCGCCATGTACTGCAAGTAGTTTTCTTCTTTTGGACTATTGTCACCCGCTACGGTGTAAGGTGTAGAATTGCAGTTTTGTAACCAACCGTTTATAGGATTATAGGAATGTACCGTTTCTGAAACTTCGTGCAATCCTTTCCATTGTGTTGCTGGTGTTGTGCCGTCAATCACTTTTGACCAGTTCAGTTTCTTATCCCGAATAGGAACGAAATTCCCGTGCCAGTAGGCAATATTTCCTTCTTTATCAGCATAAACGGTATTGTTAGAGGTATTGGCTTTCAAATCCATCGCTTTTTTATACTCTTCAAAATTTTTCGATTTTGTTCGTATCCAACTTTGCTCCAAACTTTTCATCGAACGATTATTAGATTTTAAGCTAATCCATTTTCCATCTCTTTTGGCCATAATCGGACCGTGATTGGTATGATAGGTGTTGAATGTTTTAGGAATCAATTTCCCGTTTTCCAGATACTTGAGGGTTATTTTTTTCTCGATAACCGGAACCAACTTATTATCGTATTCGTAAAATAATTTGTTGTTTTTGCTCACGATTTTCTCGGCATACATATCCGCTACATCCACATTTGAAGAGGTATGCATCCAGCCGCAATTCTCATTAAATCCTTGGTAAATGAAAAATTGTCCCCAAGTCACTGCTCCGTAAGCGTTCAATCCTTCTTCGCTGCTCATTTGTATTTCTGGCCTATAATAAAATGAAGTATGTGGATTAATGTATAAAATAGAGTTTCCCGATGCCGTTTTTGATGGAGCAATTGCAAATCCGTTTGATCCGGTTTGCACATCTTTTTCGCGTTCTATGTAAGACACTTCATCGGTATTTCCAGAATAAAAAGCTTTCAATTCTCCTGTTGAAAGATCAGCGGTGCTTATGGCTCCAATGCTTCCATCGGTCCAAAGTAACGGAAACCACGGTTCAAAATGAGTCAATAAAGCGGGTTTTACTTCGGGGTGATTGTGCAGGTAAAAGTTGATTCCGTCAGCATAACTATTCAATAATTTTTTTAACCAAGGTGCCGCTTTTTTATAATCGGCTTTAGCTTCTTCGGTGTCCATCAAAAGTTTAATTTCCAAATCATTATATAAAACCGACTGTCCTTTGATTTCCGAGAGTCGCCCGAGTTTTTCAATGTAATTCATTTCTACGCGTTTGAAATCGTCTTCACATTGGGCATATAACATTCCAAAAACGGCATCAGCATCGGTTTTTCCATATACGTGTGGGATTCCCCAATTGTCTCTGATGATGGTGACTTGTTGCGAGAGTTTTTTTAATCGTTCTATTTCTTGGTTTGATATTTTTTGTGAAAACATCGAGAAACTAAAACAAAAAACTAGCATTATTAGCGGAAAATGATTCTTAAAATATTTCATTTTTATTGAATTTTAAATTTTTGACCTTCGTGATACACAGCCATTTCTAAGCTTTTGATACTTACTAAATTCTCTTTTTTGGCTTTAGCGATTCCTTTCGGTTTTTTGACCACAATAACTTCGCTTTCGCCAACAATTTCTATTTCTTTATTGCGAACAATCAGCGCAGTACTCTCGTCGATTCCAATTCCTATGTGAGTTGGAAATTCAATCAAAGCAGAGAGTAAACGGTTGTAGCGGCTTCTTTTTAGAAAATGTTGGTCGATAATCACGTTTCTTACAAGTCCCAAACCGATAGTTGTTTCCAGATTATCGTATCTGATATTGTTGAAAGTTTCGGTGTATTTGGTTTCTAATTTCTGATTTCCCGTAATCATGTGCTCACACATTACTGCCGCTCCGGCGCTGGTGCCAGCAATTGTGCTTCCGTTTTTGTAAGCGTGGTGAATTGCTGTAAATGTAGGAGTGTTTTTAACGACATTCATAAACCGGGATTGATCGCCTCCGCTAATGAAAATTAGTTTGGCATTTTGCAAGGAATCGTTCAGCACTTTATTAAAAGCTGTTGTATTGTCAAAATTTAACATTACAATTGGATTTGGAGTCAGTTTTTCGAATTGCTTTTTGAAATAAATATAAGCACTATCCGGTTCTTCGGTTGACATTGGTAACACAACCACATAATCTTTTTTCCCCAAATCCGCCAGTGTTACTAATTGCGTCATCAATGCATCAGATCGATGTCCACCACCAATGATGAATAACTTTCCTTTCGTATTTTGAGCTTGTAAACTGCCACAAAATAGGAATGCAAGCATGGCAATAAAAAATTTGAAATAGATTGGGGAATGGTTCGTCTTTATCATCGGTTATTTTTTTTGGAAGTTAATTCATTATTTAAATGAAGATTACAGAGAAACATTTCTTTTGAAAGCACAACCCAATTCAATTATAGAATCTGTTTTGGCAATACCGGGAATAGTATCAATTTTTTCATAAAGGACTTTGCGCATGTGTTCGTGGTCTTTGGCAATAATTTTTATGTAAAGGGTAAACGAGCCGGTAATGAAATAACACTCAGTTATTTCAGGTATTTTTTTAAGCTCTTCAATAATTCGATCCGAATCCTGATCTTTATTCAACGTGATTCCCGTAAAAGATCCCCAATCATATCCTACTTTTTTTTCATTGATTATAGGTTTTATTCCGGTAAGTATTCCTTGATCCATTAATCTGTTGATGCGCTGATGCACCATCGTATTTGATATTTTTAAATTAGCTGCAATGGCTGAATACGCCATTCTTCCATCTTTTTCTAACTCTTTAATAATATTAATATCGAATTCGTCCAGTATTTCCATGTTGGTTTAATTGAATAATGATGCTTTTTCTGTTTGTATAAAAGTACTTATTTTTATTTATTTCAAAATTCATTTGTAGATTGAATCGGGAATTTATAAAATGACTTATTTTTAATCTAAATTAGGTAAATATTTTTAAATAAATGCTTTTTAAAAGTCAAAATATTTATTTTTATTGGTAAATTAAAAAAATGTAGTAATTTTGTGCTTTCAAATAGTAAATCCGAAACATCATGACACATACAGAACAAAACCTTTCTTCAAAATCTGAAGCGTTGATAGCAAAAGAGAATCAATACGGAGCTCACAATTACCATCCATTACCTGTAGTTTTGGAAAGAGGCGAAGGCGTTTATATCTGGGATGTCGACGGAACAAAATATTACGATTTTTTATCGGCATATTCTGCCGTAAATCAAGGACATTGTCATCCAAAAATTGTGGGCGCTATGATTAAACAAGCGCAAACATTGACGTTAACTTCGCGTGCTTTTCACAATGATCAATTAGGACCTTTTGAGGAATATGTGACCAAGTATTTTGATTTTGATAAAGTATTACCCATGAATACTGGTGCAGAAGCAGTAGAAACGGCTTTGAAGTTATGTAGAAAATGGGCTTATGAAGTTAAAGGAATTCCTGAAAATCAAGCACAAATTATCGTTTGTGAAAACAATTTCCACGGAAGAACAACAACAATCATTTCATTTTCGAATGATGAAAATGCACGCAAAAGCTTTGGACCTTTTACAGAAGGATTTATAAAAATAGCATACGACGATATTGAAGCTTTAGAAAATGTTTTAAAATCAACAAAAAATATAGCAGGATTTTTAGTAGAGCCTATTCAAGGTGAAGCAGGAGTTTATGTTCCATCTGAAGGTTATTTGGCTAGAGCCAAAGCGCTTTGTGAAGCACATAATGTTTTATTTATTGCGGATGAAGTGCAAACAGGAATTGCGCGCACGGGAAGATTATTGGCCACTTGCGGAAATTGCGATTGTAAAAAAGGTTGTGAAAATACTCCTGAAGTGAAACCAGATATCTTAATTCTTGGAAAAGCAATTTCTGGTGGTGTGTATCCTGTTTCGGCAGTTTTAGCGAATGATCACATTATGAATGTTATCAAACCGGGACAACATGGTTCTACTTTTGGAGGAAATCCAATTGCCGCTGCCGTTGCTATTGCTGCACTTGAAGTAGTAAAAGATGAAAATTTGGCGCAAAATGCAGCTTACTTAGGAGAGGTTTTAAGAACGGGACTGAATGAGATTGCTTCCAGAAATCCATTAATTACATTGGTGAGAGGAAAAGGATTATTGAATGCCATAGTTGTCAACAGTGATGAAGAATCTGATTTAGCTTGGGATATTTGTATGAAATTCAGAGATTATGGATTATTGGCAAAACCAACACACGGAAACAAAATTCGATTTGCACCGCCATTAGTAATTACGGAATCTCAAATACACGAATGTTTGGCTATTATTGAAAGAGCTTTAAACGATTTCAGATAATGGGAAAAACGATAAAATTAATAAAAAACCGATCCGATATTGGAGCAGGTACACGTGGCTCCGATTTAGGAATTGATGCTGTCGAAATTGCTGCAATAAATCAAAACAGTGATTATTTTAATCAATTTGAGTTTGAAGATGTAAAAACGCATAACGAATCGATTTATGATAAAAATCGCAGTTCCTCGGCCAAAAGGATTGAGCACGTTGTTGAGCAATGCACCCGAGTTTGTAATGCGGTCAAAAAAAATATAGAAGGGAATTATTTTCCAATAGTATTATCGGGAGATCATTCTTCGGCATTAGGAACTTTAAGTGGAATCAAAGCGGCGTATCCGGAGCAAAATATTGGTGTGTTTTGGATTGATGCCCATGCTGATTTGCATTCTCCTTACACTTCGCCATCTGGAAATATTCACGGAATGCCTTTATCTGCTGCGCTTGGTGATGATAATTTGAGTTGTCAGAATAACGAAGTCCCAGCTGAAACCCAACAGCATTGGGAGGACATGAAAAATATAGGTTATCAAGGACCGAAAGTTTTAGCCGAAAATCTGATTTATTTTGGTGTTCGTGATACCGAAGAAGAGGAAGATAAGCAAATTGAAAAATTGCATATCAAAAATTATAAAGTAGACGAAGTGCGTTACCGAGGTTTACATAAATGTGTTACTGAAGCATTGTCAAAATTATCGCATTGTGAAGTTTTGTATATTTCTTTTGATGTGGATTCTATGGATTGCGATATGATTTCCTATGGAACGGGAACTCCGGTTCCAAAAGGTTTCGATCAGTATGAAATTATTGCAATTATCAATCAAATTATCCAAACCAAAAAGGTAGTTTGTATCGAGTTTGTTGAGATTAATCCTTTATTGGATACCAAAGGAAATAAAATGGCAGAAACGGCTTTTGAAGTTTTAGAAGCGATTACCGCGGAGCTTATTATTCCTACTGAATAATTTTTTAAAATGTATAAAAAAGCCCGAAATCTAAAATTGATTTCGGGCTTTTTTAGGTAATGGTTTTATCTGATAAATGAAGTTTAATTATCCTCCGTATCCAGGATTTTGACTGATTTTACTGTTGGTATCCATTTCTCTTAAAGGAATAGGGAATACCAAACTGTTGTCATTATATGGAATTAATTCTGTTCCATCAGCAAAAACATCAATTGAAGCTTTTGTTCTTTTTAAATCATGGATAGCAAAACCTTCCATCGCTAATTCTAATTCGCGTTCTCTTAAAATTGTTGCTAAGTTTACCGTAAGGAAGTTTGTAGCATTAGCACGTGTTCTCAACAAATTAATATCAGCTAACGGTGTGTTTCCTACAAAAGTTCCAGCTCTAAAATTAGCTTCTGCTCTGATTAGATACATTTCAGCCAAACGAATTAACGGAACATCTCCAAATTGATTGGTATATTTAGAAGTTAATCTTCTGCCATTGTCCGGGTTGATGTAATTAAAGTTGCGTCTTTCATCAGCAGGATCTGTAAATTTAGCTAAATAAGTAGATCTGATTTCGATATCGCCACCACGACCACCGTTATTTTCAGAAGCATATAAATTGGTCATTTCATTTTCTCCAGTTTGTTTTGTGATCTGGATTGCAAAAATATCCTCGCTTTGGTTTTCATCATGATTGAAAGCATTAGCATATCTCGCAGATAAACTGCGTCCGCTATTTTCAATTACATCATGAGCCGCATCTCTTGCCGCGGGATAATTGCCTTGTTGAAGATAAACTCTTGCTAATAAAGCTTTGGCAGCATATTTATTAGCATAAAAACTATTGTCTTCCGGAAGGTCATTATAGGCTAGGTTCAAACCTGCAATTATTACCGCATACACTTCGTCAACACTACTTCTTTCTTTTGCTAAATCAATAGTAAAATCATAGATGGCATTTGGTCGTATAACCACACCTAATTGTGGATTTGCCTGACCTGCTTCGTATGGTTTTGCAAAGAAACGAACCAAATCAAAGTACGCCATTGACCTTAGGAAATTCGCTTCGGCAATCATTGTTGTTTGTCTCTCAGTATCTTGAACTTTATCTATATTTTCAATAACAGTGTTGGCTGCATTGATTATTTGATAATTTCTGGCATAGATTTGTTGAACAAACGCATTGTTGACAAGAATACTCTTAGAATACAGTTGTCGGCATTCGCCAAAGGTTCCTCTCCATCTAAAATCAGTAGTTGCAGTTACGCCGGTTTGTGCTAATAAATCTGCAGAAGTCAGTATTCGACCTCCGTACACATCGCCGTCAGCTGCAATAGCATACGCGCCTGTTAATATGTTAATGATGCCAGATTCAGTACTTAATGTTACTGTTGCATCCTCATTTTGTTTCGGATCAATTTCTAATTCATTATCACAACTTGCAAAAAAAGTAGCGAAAAGAATAAATAAGATTAATTTATTTGATTTCATTTTTTTAATTTTTAAAAATTAATATTTACTCCTAAAGCAATTGTTCTTGCAGGTGGTGCAGAATAAAATTCTTCTCCAATACCTGTATCATCTCTTCTTGCTTCTGGGTCATATCCAGAATAGTTGGTGAATGTAAGCAAGTTGACACCCGTTGCGTAAAGACGAACGCTGCTCATTCCAAGTTCTTTAATAGCATTCCCAGAAAGTGAATATCCTATGGTTAGATTTCTTAAACGTACAAAATCAGATTTATCTAAAAATCGTGTAGATTCCCCAGTTCCGTTACTGCCGTATAATCTGGCTTGAGGAACATTAGTGATATCTCCAGGATTTTGCCAACGATCCAATTGATCAACAGTTTGGTTGTCAAAATAATCAGCAGCTACAGATTGGTATTTACCAGCTGAGTTGTAAATACTGGCACCCCATTCTCCTTGGAAAGTAAAAGAAAAATCAATCCCTTTATAATTAATAGTGTTAGTCATACCAGCCATCAAGGTTGGGAATGGATTTCCTGAAACAACTCTTGACGCCTCGGCATAATCATTTGTAGTTGATTTGTCTAAAGATCCATCAGCAAGAAGAGTGTTTTTTACATATAAAGCGTCACCGTTAGCAGGATCAACTCCGGCATATTCTGCCAAGAAAAATGAAGATATATTTTCTCCAACTCTGTTAATAGTAAATGTACCAATGATGTCTTTGTTATTGTTTGGCATCGATATTACTTCAGATTGATTTGTGGTAATATTTAAGCTGGTATTCCATTTTAGTTTATCAGAATCAATATTTTTTGTGTTTAAAGTAAATTCGACACCACTACTTTGAACTTCACCAATATTTTGATTAATGGAAGTTGCACCAGAACTTAAAGCTAGTGGTACGCTAAACAATAATCCATCAGTATTTTTTTTGTAATAATCTGCTTCAACGCTGATTCGGTTTAATAAACCAAATTCAACACCAAAATCGATTTGCGTAGATTTTTCCCAAGTAAGATTATCATTTCCGGCTTGCGTGAACGAAAGTCCTGATTTTAAGTTATAAGGATTTGAACCGTACAATTGGCGAGAAGCAAAATTTCCTAATTCGGCATTTCCTAATTTACCCCAACTTCCTTTTAATTTTAAAAAAGTCAAAGTAGCATTGTCTTTTAAGAAGCTTTCTTCTGAAATAATCCAACCAGCTGAGAAGGCTGGGAAAGTTCCAAATCGTTCATTTTTACCAAAACGAGAAGAGCCATCACGACGAATACTTGCTTTGAAAATATATTTATCATCGAATGAATAGGTGATTCGGCCAAATTGAGAAACAAAGGTATAATCCGTTTCATTTCCAGATCCTGCAGATACTTCAGCTCCACCATCTACGGTTTGGAATGAGTCATTGGGAAAATAAATACTGGTCACACTTTGAAACCTGCGATTGAATTTATTGAATTCCATACCTGCAACAGCATTTATGTCATGTTTCTCTCCAAAGGTTTTGTCAAAGGTCAAATAATTACTGAAAATATAGGTCTCATTATTTACAGAAGTGGCGTAAGCTTCACCATCGGTAGCCATAAAAGGAGAATCTTTACCGTACCAAGCATCTTCTGTTTGTGATAAAAGATCATAAGAAAAATCAGAATTAGCCTTTAAGGAAGGAATAATTTTAAATTCTCCGTACACTTTTCCGGTAACCCTTCTCATTAATGTTTTCCAAAATGAATTGTCAATGGCTAATAAATAATTAGCATACAACGTATTTGGATTAGCCGTTCCATCTTCAAAACGATCAGGAGACAGTGGAGATTGCGCTACAGCTTGTAAAGGAGTTGTGAAAGAGTTGTCATCCTGAACACGACTAATTTCTGATCTGGAGAAACTTAAATTCATACCTGCAGTGAATCGGTCTGAAACCTTATGCGAAACATTTGTACGTGCAGTTACTCTCTCTAATGCATTACTATTGATGATTCCTGTCGTATTGTTGTAAGCTCCAGAAAAGAAATAGCGAGTATTAGCATCTCCTCCAGATACTGAAAAATCAGCATCAGTATTGAATCCGTCTTGAAATGCAGTATCCTGCCAATCGGTGTCTACTTCTCTGTTTCTCCAATCTGTACCTTGAGCCAAGAAATCGAAAGTATCTTCGGCTTCCACCGCATCACCAAGTCCATTAATGGAAGCTTCTGTAAATAATTCTATGTATTGGTCTGCATTCAACCATTTTCTTTTATTAGTAGCCTGGCTAACTCCTTGAGAGAGGTTGATAGAGAAAGTTCCTTTGCCTTCTTTTCCTCGTTTAGTTGTAATCAATACCACACCATTAGCACCTCTGGCTCCATAAATTGCCGCTGATGATGCATCTTTTAGTACATCAATAGATTCAATTTCGTTTGGGCTTAAGGTTAGCAGCGGGTTGGTTGGTGCACCGTTACTGGATTCATTTGTAGTTACTAAAGGAATTCCATCCAATACATAAAGCGGTTGTGTTCCCGCACTAATACTGGCAGCACCGCGTACACGAATATTTATTCCTCCATCAACTTTACCATTGGTCTGCGTGATTTGAACACCCGCTAATTTACCAACTAAAGCATTTTGCACATTTGATACAGGAATTTGTTGGATGTCTTTTGCTGTTACACGAGCAATATTATCCGTTAGTTTCTTTTTGCTTTGGGTTCCATAACCCACAACAACTACAGTTTCTAATTGATTGGAGGCATCACTTAACTTTATCAGCATTGCAGAAGATGCAGGAATTTCTACCGTTTTCATTCCTATAAAACTGACAATTAAAATTTGACCTTTTTTCGCGTTAATGGTAAAATCACCATCAAAACCTGTTTGTGCGCTGGTAGTAGTTCCTTTTACTACAATATTAGCACCTGGAACGGGAAGGCCGCCCATGTCGGTAACTTTACCTGACACTGTACTTTCTTGAGCAAATGTCAATTGTACGGAGAGTACAATTAGTAAACTCAAAAAATGTTTGAATTTAATTTTCATTTTTGGATTATTTAAGATTAGTTGTGTCAAATATCTAAATAAAATGTTAATTATGATGTATTATGTTTAATAAAAATGTTTGAATGTTATTTTATTACTGATAATTTAAAATTTAATCGATAAAAAAATTAAATCCATAAAAATAGCTGTTTTCTAAATTTGATATGGTATCTGATATGTCATCTGCCTTTCAGAAAATCATACTTAAAATCAATGCGAAGAATTAAAAAAAGCTTTTACTATGTTTTTGACGGACTATTAGGATCAGGATTTAGATGAAAATTTTTAAGCTTAAATATTTTAATAGATGAATTTTGAAACCTTTAATTACTTCAAAATTGTTTATCTTGCTGACTTGACTAATCATTACGGCCATTAAATTAGGATTAAACAATTAATCTTGAAAAGTAATAAAAACAAACAAGCATGAATAAAGTAGTAAATTTTATTGACCTACATAGCGGAGAAGAAGACAAAAAGAAAGTCTTAGACAATGTAACATCAAACATCTCTTTTAGGGGATCCAACTTGTGGATTTTAGCTTGTGCTATTGTAGTGGCTTCTGTTGGTTTGAATGTAAATTCTACTGCGGTAATTATTGGAGCTATGCTAATTTCACCTTTGATGGGACCAATTGTTGGAGCGGGTTTTGGTTTGGGAATTTATGATTTTAATCTGCTAAAAAGATCGCTTAAAAATTTACTTATCGCCACGGTAGTGAGTTTGGTGGTTTCCACTGTTTACTTTTATTTAAGCCCTTTCAAAGATACACAGTCGGAACTTTTGGCTAGAACATCACCTAATATTTACGATATTTTCATTGCTTTTTTTGGAGGATTAGTTGGTGTAATAGCCATTACAAGGGTAGATAAAGGAAATCCTATTCCCGGAGTTGCAATCGCAACGGCTTTAATGCCACCTTTGTGTACGGCGGGTTATGGATTAGCCTTGGGGAATTTTAAATTCTTTTTTGGTGCTATGTATTTGTATACTATTAATTGTGTTTTTATCTGTATTGCAACGTTCATAATTGTCAAATATTTAAAATATCCAATTGTTAAACAAACCAATGCAAAGACAGAAAAGCGAGTGAAGTATATAATTTCTTTTTTGACTTTAGCTTTGATTGTCCCAAGTGTTTTCTTTGCTTATCAGCTTTTTCAAGAAAAAAAATACAAGCAAAAAGTAGAACAATTTTTAAAAGTAGAGTTTATTGATAAGGGATTTACTGTTCTGTACAAAAAAACGCAGTTTACGTCAAACCCAAAAAAAATAGATATTGCTTTTTTACGAAAAAGGTTGGATAAGGACGAAATAAAAGAACTTAACGGAAAATTGAAAACATATGAATTGAATAATACGGTTTTAAATATTATTCAAGATACAACAGATTTAAAGCAGGATATTTTGAATGAAATCACGTTCAACAATAAAACGATGAGTGAGAAAGATTTGATTATCGCCAAGCTACAAAGTCAAATTACTTCTTTAAAATTCGATAACAATGCTATTCTGAATGAAACACGAATACTGTTTCCTGAGATTGAGAATATTGCTATTGCGAATCATGTGTTCAATGAAAATAAAACCACCAAAAAAGTGATTACGGTTGTGCTTTATGAAAGTAAAAAAGATATCAATACTGCCGAAAAACAAAAATTGACTGCATGGCTAAAGAACAAATTCAAAACGGATGTTGTTGAAATTTATAAAAGACAATAAATTCGTTTAAACTATTGGAATGAACTAATTTTTATGATAAACGGATTTAGATTTGCTGTAGATATTCTATGATTTCGTTACAGGTTTGTTTGGCATTTCTGTTTATTCCAATTAAAGTTGCTGATGCGTAACCCGTCCAACTGCCGTAACCCGCCAGCCACAATCCGGAAATTTCAGTTGCTTTGCTTTCTTCGGTTTTTACGATGCCGCGTTCATCTGCTGAAACAATATTTTTCAAAAAAGACGTAGCGTAACCAAAACCCGTACACCAGATTATCGCATCAAAATCTTCTTTGGTTCCGTCAGACCAAATCACACCTTTTTCGTACATGCTTTCAAAACCGCCACTTGAAGTCAAAACTCCTCTGGATCGAGCTTCTTTCACTGGTGGCACCATTACAATATTTCCCAAATCATAATTGGCGGCATTAAATGGTTTCCCTTCTTTTTCAGCATTGTATTTGGCGGTTGCTACGTTGAAAAGATAAAACCCGTCCACTTCATCCGGTAAATAGTGTGGTGGTTTTCTGGTAGACCATTTCACGGTGGTAACTTTAGAAACTTCTGATACAATTTGCGCACCTGAATTTCCTTCGCCTACAACTAGAACTTTTAAATTCCTAAACTCTTCCGGATTTTTGTAATTAGCAGAATGGATTTGAATTCCTTTGAAAGTTTCTATTCCTTTAATCTTTGGAATATAAGGATTGTTCCAAGTTCCCGCTGCGGCAATAATAGTTTTTGAAAAATAGATTCCTTTATTGGTGTAAACTTTGAATACTTTATTTTCAGAAGTTATGTTTTCTACAGTTATGGAGCGCTCTATTGGCAATTCATAACGTTTTTCATATTGGCATAAATAATCGATTACTTCTTGTTTTAAAGGAAACAGATTTTCAGATTTTGGCATCAGCCAACCCGGCAAAGAACTATGTTCGGCAGGAGAAAAAAGCGTCAGACTGTCCCAAGCATGAAGCCAAGCGCCGCCGCACTTTTCTTCTTTATCCAAGATTTGAAAGTTGAGTTTATGGCGTCGTAAATAATATCCGCAAGCCAATCCGCTTTGTCCGCCACCAATAACAATAACATCCAGAATTTTTTGCATTGGAATTTTACTTTAAGTTTGTTGGGGTGTAATATTTTTTTCTTAACCAAAAAGCCACATTTACCAGAATTATCAAAGCAGGAACTTCTACTAATGGCCCAATAACTCCTGCAAATGCTTGTCCGCTATTGATTCCGAAAACGCCAATGGAAACTGCAATTGCTAATTCGAAATTATTTCCCGAAGCAGTGAATGAAAGTGCAACGGCATCTCTATAATTGGCTCCGATTTTTTTAGAAACAAAAAACATCAGGAAAAACATAATGGTGAAGAAAATGACAAGTGGAATGGCAATTCTAATGACATCTAGTGGTAAATCAACAATCATTTCCCCTTTCAAACTGAACATGACGACGATTGTAAAAAGCAACGCAATCAAAGTAATTGGAGAAACAAAAGGAATAAACTTTTGATTGAACCATTTGTCTCCAATGAATTTCTTGATGGCATAACGACTAATTACGGCTAATGCAAATGGAATTCCTAAATAAATTCCGACTGTTGCAGCAATTTCAGCAATGGTAATATTTAATTCCAAGCCTTTTATTCCGAATAACGGCAACATGATTTCCAGATAAAAATAAGCATATAAACTAAAGAAAAACACTTGAAGCAAACTATTAATCCCGATTAAGCCCGCCGTTAATTCTCTGTTTCCCTCAGCTAATTCATTCCAGACAATTACCATTGCAATGCAAGGAGCAATCCCAATTATGATTAAACCCATCATGTATTCCGGATAGTCTTTTAAAAAAAATGTTGCCAATGAAAACATTAAAAATGGACCAACAATCCAGGTGAGAAAGAAAGAGGCGGTCAGTAATTTTGGCTTTTCAAACATTAATGGGGTTTTCGAAAAATCAATTTTAGTCAAAGGCGGATACATCATTAATATCAATCCAATTGCCAGAGGAACATTGGTCGTTCCGCTTGAAAACGAATTGATAAAGCCGCTGCTGGAAGGGATAAAATAGCCAATGGAAACTCCAATCGCCATTGCCAGAAATATCCAAAGTGTCAAGTAACTATCGAGGAAATTTAATCTTTTTTTAGAAGCCATTATTATGATTTTATTTGGGAGAATACATAGAACATTTCAGTTGCAATTTGCAAACTGCGTTCCTGATATTTTTCTGCTTGTTGCGGCGTATTGTCAAATGCTTTTGGATCTTCAAAAGTGATTGGAATTCGCTTTTCAGCTCCAGCAATAAATGGACAGCCACCATCCGCTTGGGAACATGTCATAATTGCTGCAAATTCACTTTTTGGATTAAAATCATCATCATACGTTTTGGAAAAACCAATGATTGGATGCTCGTTCTCTGCATATTTTATGGCATAAATAGGATTGGTTCCCGCTGCAATGGTTTTGATTTTAAAGCCAGATTGCTCCAATGTTTTTGCTGCCATTGGAAACAAAGCCGTTGCTTCGGTACCGCCAGAATAGCAAAATATATTTTTAATATTGAAATGTGCCGCTGCAGTTTGTGCCCAAACTTGCGATAAATGGCTTCTTCTCGAATTGTGGGTGCAAATCAAGTTCAACCGAATTTCTTGCTGATTCGATGCTTTTGCTTGAATAAAATCAACAAGCGGTTGCAAAACAATTTTGCGTTCAGCAGAAATATTTTCGAAATTAAAACAAGAAATTGTTTTTGCAATTTCTGGAAATAGAATGGTTTTGGTTAAAGTCATTTTATAGTTTTAAAATTAGCAACAGCCTCCACCAGGAGTGCAGCTATTGGTTTGACTTGGAATTTCAGATAATTTTACTTTTTGTTTTTCTGCTGGAATTCCACATTGGTCTTCTGCCAAACAGGCCGTTTGTTTGTTAAGTAGCGTAAATGCTGTTCCGTTGAAACCAATGTCGTATTTGCCAATAGTTTCTGCTTGAAATTCTACTTCAACTTCATAATCTTCAATACCCAATATTTTTTCAGATAATTCAATTATATTCAAAAGTTTTTGAGGTTTTAGACGGTGTTCAAAGTCATTGGCATCCCATAATTGAAAGTTTACCACAGTTTCTTTTCGAACTTTTCCACCGCAATCAATGAAGTTTTTGGTGATTAGACCCACTTCAGTTACGTGGAAATGTTCTGGGACATAAGTACCGTTTGGTAATACAAAAGCAACATTTTCTAACGTGCTTAACTCTTTTTTAATTTCTGATAATTTCATGATTCTTGTAATTTAAAAATTAACAACATTGATTTTTCTTGTTTTCTAAATAGCTATTGATATGCTGAAAAAAGCCCTTTATTTTATTGAAACCTTCTTCGTTGAGGCAATAGCAAATGGCATTTCCTTCAAAATTGCCTTTTATAAGTCCGGCATTTTTTAGTTCTTTCAAATGTTGCGAAACAGTAGGTTGGGCGAGAGGTAGTTCGTTTACAATATCGCCGCACACACAACTGTTTACTTTGATGAGGTGCTGAATAATGGCAATTCGGGCTGGATGACCTATGGCTTTTGCCAAAGTTGCCAATTCGTTTTGCTCATCTGTGAAATGCTCTGATTTAGTAATTCCCATCGTTATATATTTATATTGCAATATTACGATATAGGTATTTAAAAAGCAAATCTAGGATAGTAAATTTTTAAAAGTCTTTAAAATTTACATCCATTTCGATAGAAAATCAATCAACTCTTCTCTTAATTCTCTAAATAGCTTTTCAAAAACGGCGATACTTTCTCGATGGTTTATATGGTCTGAAAATTTTTCATGTTCAATAGTGTTTGGATTTTTTTGCACGGCTTTTTGAAGATACGATTCGTGGCTTTTAATATCATGATTTAAAATATCAATTTGTTCCTTTTGAATGATTAACTGATTTTGAAAATGATCTGCTAAGGAACGGACTTCATTTGAAGTATTCTTTTCTGCAACTTCGATAATTCGATCAGTCATAATTTTGAGCTCATCTTTATAGAATAAAAGTTTGTTTAGCCACGTTTTGTGTTCTTCGTGTAACTGATAAATTGTTTTTTTAGTTTCCATTTTCGTTGTGTTTTAATAATTTGATATGAATTGAATTTGTGTTTATTTTTATAAAGATTGTAAAAGGCAAAGCTTTGAATTTTTTATATTTAAAAGTTAAAGCTCAAATAAATCTTTTGGAATGGCATGAAATCCTGCTGACTTAACTTTGTTTTCAATATCACCGATAGAAACTATTTTGGAAGTGTGAACCGTAAATTCTCGGGGGAAAATATCAGTATTAAAAATGACTTTTTTTATACCGTCTAATTCTAAAAGACTGGATTTTATTGCTAATAAATCTAAATCCTCGATAGCATTTGTTCCAAATATTTTACCATGATTTCCGGGAATTACATTTTCTGTTAGTAAGCTCATGATTTTGTTTTTTAAAAATTAGGAATTGGTATGATATATTTGTTTGAATAGTAGTTAAGTAGTTTAAAGTTAGTTATTTATATTGAATAATTTAAAAAATCAGGGCGCTTTTATTTAAAATTGATTAACTTAGTGTATTGTAAATCAGTTAAATAAGTGTAAAATGAATAATAAAAACGATAAATTAAATTTTGATAAAAGAAAACCGGGTAAGAAAGATAAAAGTACAATCCCAGATTCTCTTTTATATCCTCCAAATGAAGATATTTATAGTCAATTAAAAAAGGAATCAGAGCTAGATCCAGAAGATGTGTCTAAAAATAAGATCCCAGTTGAAATTAATAATACCACAGAATTGAATCAGAAAGATTTTGATGAAGACGTATCCGGGGCTGATCTAGACATTCCGGGTTCAGAATTGGATGATGAACAAGAAAACTCCGGAAATGAAGACGAGGAAAATAATCATTACAGTATAGGAGGTGATGACCATAATGATTTAGAGGAAAATACAGGAAATAAGATTTGAGAGTTGATTTAATCGGGATTCTGTTATGTAAATGCTAATCGTATTATAATGTCTTTAAAGGAATACAATCAAAAACGCAATTTCGAAGCTACTTTTGAACCGGTAGGAGAAATTAAGAAAACAGCATCCGAATTGATTTTCGTGGTGCACAAACATGCTGCTTCACATTTGCATTATGATTTCCGATTGGAAATGGATGGTGTATTAAAAAGTTGGGCTGTACCCAAAGGGCCTTCTATGAATCCAGCTGAAAAAAGATTGGCTATCATGGTAGAAGATCATCCATATACTTATAAAGATTTTGAAGGTACAATTCCTGAAGGTAATTATGGTGCGGGAAATGTTATTGTGTGGGATAACGGAACATATGCATTAGCTGATGAAGATCCGTCAGATAAACTTGAAAGCAAAGCAAAATCCAATTTGCAAAAAGGACATCTTAGCTTTATTCTTAATGGAAAAAAACTCAAAGGCGAGTTCGCATTGGTGAAACTTAAAACGAAACAGGAAAACAGTTGGCTTTTAATAAAGTCAAAAGATAAATATGCGGGCAATGAGGATATCTTACTTCAAGATAAATCCGTAATTTCTAATAGGACAATCGAAAATCTGCAGAAATAAAATCCATTTGGGCGTTCCTCATTATGTAAAGAAAGGCGTTTATCAAAAAAAAGATAACCGCCTTTCTTTATATAATGAGTCGGGCTATCCGCTACAAGTCCTCGTCCCGCCAAAAAAAGGCGGGGCTGCGGGCTTTCCACTGCTATCCCTAACGCAAACTTAGGTAATCAGGAGTTTTTTGTTGTTTTGATGTATATTATGATACCTTATACATGGCATGGAATAGAAAAGCATTGCCCTTCTATATGTATGGTAGAGGATAAATCATTTTAACTGGTTTAAATCTTTTGCTTTTGTTCTAATGATAGTAACCGATGACTTTTTCAAGTATGCAAATCGAATGCGTAAGCTGTAAAAATGGGCATAAGGTGTGAATTTCGAAAGAACAAGTTCACTTATATATAAAGACATCCATAGTTTTTGTCCATTTCGTCACCCTCTCCTTTGGAGAGGGCCGGGGAGAGGTAAATAATTTACTTTCAAAATTCACGTTTTCAGCGAGTTAAATATTGGGTTAAGAAAACATCAAAAAAAAGGTTTGAAAAAGCTTGTAAAAGCGAATAAAGGAGCTACTTTTGCACCCGCAACAACGCAGACGTTCTTTCAAATACTGGCAAGCAAAGTTAATCAAAACAGAAAAAATATTTTCTAAAAAAGATTTCAAAAAGCTTGTGAGATTAGAAAACGGATGTTACCTTTGCACCCCGCAAAACGCGCAAAGTTCCTTGAGAGATTGATAAGAAAAGAGAAGTAAACGAGATAAAATTTATCTTAAAAAAAACTTCAAATTTTTCTTGCCATTTAAAAAGAAAGTTGTACTTTTGCAC